>JADKKI010000025.1 GCA_016720595.1 Myxococcales bacterium | reverse complement strand
GTCCGCCGCGAAGTCGGCGAGCAAGAAGCACGGCTTCACGCTGATCGCCGGCGACAAGCCGATCGACGGAAGGACCCTCGGAATCGACCGCACCACGCCGGACGACCTCGGCTGGGGCAAGGGCATCGCGGACACGCTGTTCAAGACCATCGATCGCGCGGCGATCGACAAAGCAACGGTGGGGCTGCGCTTCACCGGCAAGAATGGGCAGCGTGATCCTCAGCTCCCCCTCGAGACCGCGAGCGTCGCGCGTATCGCCGCCGAGACATGCCAGGGCTGGATCGTCGATCTCGACACCGGTCGCCTGCTTCCGCTCGACCAGCTCGCCGAGCACGTACCCGGTGGGACCTTCAGCGCGACCAAGATGATCACGATCCATATGGTCGCGGGACAGAACGACCTCGGCTTCATCGATACGTTGGGTCTCATGCGTCTCGGCTTGCCGGAGCTCTATGTCGCAGATGTCGCCGCGAGCAAGCAGAGCATCGTCGCGGATGCCGTCAATGCCACCGCGCAGACACTCGTCAACTCCGGGGACCTCACCCGCGATGGCGAGCTCGATGTCGATCTCGCCAGCCTGCCGGGCGACTGGGGCCTCGATGATGTGAAGAAGTCGGGAGGCAGTGGAAAGCTCGCGTGGAAGGTCCGCTGGTCGCGAGGCGGAGACGAGGACGCACATGCGGGGCCGTTCCTCGAGCTGTTGATCTCCAGTTCGGAGCGAGGAAACCCGGTCGCGCTGACCGCCGCCATCTCCGCCTTCGCTGGGGCGTCGGAGGACAGCGTCCACAACCTCGACTTCCAGCCGGAGCTCGATGCGGCGGCGGTCGAGGCACGCGCCGCGCTCGGCAAGCTCCGCGGTCACTTCGCGAAGGAGATCCCGTTCAACGAGCGCCTCTCCATCAAAGCGCCGTTCAAGACCGACCATGGCAACAACGAGTGGATGTGGGTCGACGTGTTCTCCTTCAAGGGGGAGTTCCTGGAGGGTACGCTGGCCAACACGCCGGATGACGTCAGTGCACTGGCGCTCGGAGCACGCTTGAAGGTCAAGTTCAGCGACGTCGCGGACTTCATTCACCGTCACGCGGACGACACGAGGACCGGCGGCTACAGCTTCGAGGTCATGCGCAAGCACGGTATCGATGTGCCTCCGCTCTCGGAGATGTGACCAGCAGCCAGGCGACCTCGACGCGAACGCCTGAGCCATGCTCAGTCCCCGCGGGGACTGGACGCGACGTAGTCGGCGAACCGGCGCGTCCCGAGCGCGGGCGCGATCACATCGTGCTTCGCGAGGCCGACCGCGAACTGCATGAACTGCCCGATCCGCGGATGCACGAGGCGCAGCATCGTGGCGTTGATCCGCGCGAGCCACACCGGGAAGCCGCGGACCTTGCGCTGCCCCGCCGCCGCAGCCACCGCCTCGAAGATCTGGCGCCGCGTCATCACCTCGGGGCCACCGCACGTGATCTCGCGCGGACCACCGCCCCGCACGGCATCCGCGATGATCGTCGCGACGTCGGCCTCGTCGATCGGATTGGTGCGCGTCTGCCCGGAGCCGAGATCCACGAGCAGGCCGCGCCGCGCGAGCGGCAGCATCGAGGCGTACGCGCTGAACAGGCCCGTCGGTCGGATCACCACGCCATCGAGCTCGGCCATCGCCGCCGCCACGCGCTCGTGGGCTGCCACGTACGCGCACGAGGCGAGCGCCGGCGCGTGAGCGACGCCGACGTAGACCAGCCGCGCGCCGGTTCGCTTCGCCGCCGCGATCGCTGCGAGCCCGATCGGCGTGTCCACTGCCCCGTACCCGCGCCACCCACGGCCCAGGGCCAGCGCCACGCTCGCGCCCGCGCAGTCCACGATCGCGCTCGCATGCTCCGCAAGCCGCGTCACGGTCTCCGGATCGCGCGCATCGCCGTCGCGCCGCCCGAGGCCGCGGACGGTCTCGCCACGTCGGGTCAGCTCGGCCACGACCAGTGCGCCGAGGGCGCCCGTGCCACCGAGGACCACGACGGTCATGGAGGTCGGATGCCGTGACCTGAGGTCCGGGTGTGCGGCACGGCGCCGCAGCTCAGAACGTGCCGGCGAGCCCGACGGTGTTCCCGGAGACGTAGGGGCGGCCCGGGAGAACCTCGGCCTTGGGAACCGCGCTCTGCATCAGCCGGATCGAGAGATAGAGCCCGACGGCCGAGACGCCACCCGTGATCAGGCCCGCAGTGCACATGATGCGGCGATCGGTGGCGCAGCCCACCGCGGTCAACGTGATGCCGGTGGCGAGCCCCATCCCCGAGAACGTGGTGCCGATGATCCCACCGGCATAGGCGCCATCGGCGAAATGCCAGCCGCGCACCACCACCGAGCCCTGCGGCAGGTAGCCGACCTCGAGCATCACGCGATCTCGCGCGCGCAGCGTCACGAACCGCATCGGCGGCACGTAGATCGAGCACGGGGTCTCACACGCGGGTTGGCGATCGAGCAACACCTCCCACGGCTGTGCGTTCCCCGACACGAAGGTCGCCTGCGTCGATCCCGGGGCCGGTCCTGCAGGCTGCGCCGGAGCAGGCGGCGCGATGGCCGGCGGTGTCTCGGTCAGGAGAGCCTGCTCGGGCACCGGCATCGTCACCGATCCAGACTCCGCCCCTGGCTGCGCTCGTGCACCACCGGCGAGCATCCCCACGAGCACGGTGCTCAACACCGCGGCCTTGGACTTCGACATGCGTCCTCTCATTCGATCAGGTGCGGACGGACCACGACCCCATTGTCTCGGCGGAGCCGGCGCATGGCAAGACCCTTCGCGGCCATCGCGAACTCGCGGATCACGAGGTGCTACTCGCTCGTCAGCACGTCGGTCGCCACTTCTTCGAGAAAGTCGTCCGAGGTGCTCGGCCGGCGCGCATTCGCGGTGGGCGCGCGCGCGGTGGTGGTCGTGGGCTTGGGTGCGGGATCCCCGGAGATCATCGTCACCGCTTCGGACATCGCGCGCGGCGGGCGATTGCCCCAGAACCCCGAGGTGCGGGTACGTTCGGTGACGACGGTCAGCTCCGCGGTCTCTCGGCGTGCGCGTGCGCGTCGGCCACTCGGCGCCGGAACGGCATCCGGGGCGGGCGCGGCCGAAGGGTCGGTCGGCGTTCGCTTGGCCACGTCTCATTCTACTGCAGAACAGCCCGGCAACTTCCGCAATCAGCTGTGCAATCCCTTGCACAGCTCCGTCGTATCGTCGGGAGGTGACACCCGTGGTTGGACAGACCATCCCGCCGGAGCTCGGCTTTGCCGAGGTCCTGGATGCGCGAGGCGCGCTCCACCGCCTGAGCTCGCGGTGGGCCACCTGCGACGCACTGATCGTGTTCATCCGGCACTTCGCCTGCGTAGGCTGTGCCGAGCACCTCTCCTTGCTGCGCCCTCGGTTCGGAGAGCTCGCGCAGCTCGATGTCGGCATCGCGATCATCGGCTCTGGCACCGCCGATCAGCTCGCCGCGTTCGTCGAGCGCGAGGAGCTCGAGGTCGATCACGTCAGCTGCTTCACCGATCCCACGCTCGCGAGCTATCGAGCCGCAGGGCTGCTCCGCTCGGTGTGGGGGACGTTCGGCCCGATCGCCCTCGGCCAGGCGGTCCGCGGCTACACCCGCGGGTTCTCCAACGGCCGTCCGCAGGGAGATCTTCACCAGCAAGGCGGCACGCTCTACGTGCGGCAGGACGGGATCGTCGCCTACTACCATCGCGCCCGCAGCCTTGGCGATCATGCACCGCTGGTCGACGTCGTGGACGTCGTGCTCGCCGAACGCGCGCAGGCGGCTGCACCATGACACCCCTCCTCCACCTCGCGAACGCGATCTACCTGGTCTCGTACGCGGTCAAGGAGATCCTGTGGCTGCGCCTCATGACCTGTGTCGCCGGCGTGGCCACGCTGATCGGCCTGGGCTTCAATCATCCGCCCGCAGAGCTGATCGCGTGGCAGCTCGTGTTCTTTGCGATCAACCTCGTTCGCCTGGTCCAGCTGATCCACGAGCGCCGCCCCGTGCGCTTGCCTCCAGATGCGCGCCGCCTGAAGTCCAAGGTGTTCCCCTCGCTGCGACCGCGCGAGCTGCTACGCCTCCTCGACGTGGCCGAGATCGTCGAGCACCCTCCCGGCCACCACGTGATCCGTCAAGGCGAGCCCCTCGCGCACCTCGCCATCGTCCTCGATGGCACCGCGCGCGTGCAGCTCGCCGATGCGCGGACGGTGGAGCTCTCGCATGGTGCGTTCATCGGCGAGCTCAGCTACCTCACCGGCAAGCCACCTGCCGCGGACGTGATCGCCGCCGGTGCACTCCGCGTGGTCCGCTGGCCGAGCGCCGCGCTGCGCACGTACCTCGAGGGCACGCCGGACACCCGCACCGCGATGCAGCTCGTGCTCGGCGCGGATCTCGCGACCAAGCTCCGCGGCCGCGCGTGAACGGTGCCTGGCATGCGCGCCGGATCGGCGTGGATGTCCCGCGCACCACGGCCCGCCCGCCAGTCAGCAGCGATCAAACCAAGGAAGCCAGGAACCAAGGTCGGAGGACCTTTTCAAAGTCCGCTTCCTGGCTTCCTGGCTTCCTGGCTTTGATCTCTGATCAGGCTCGCAGTCCTGCTCGCGCCGAGGACATACTCGATCACTGCGCGCGGTTGACCTGAACGCGGAGCTTGCCGCCGGAGCGCTCGACCGTGATCGCCCACGGCTTGCAGCACACCGCGCAATCCTCGACGAGCACGCCCGTCGTATCCGGATCGACGTAGAGCTCGACGTACTCGTGGCAGTACGGGCAGCGCACGCGCACGCTGTCCTCCATCACCGCCTCCATTCGCTCGCGAGCATCGCGAACATCAGGCTATCGCACCACTCGCCCTTGATGAACACGTTCTGCACGAGGTGAGCCTCACGGCGCATCCCGACCTTCTCCATCACCCGCGCCGAGCTCGGATTGCGCGGATCGCAATCGCCGTACACACGGTGGAGCTTGACCTCCTCGAAGGCATAGCCGAGGAGCGCGCGCGCAGCCTCGGTCGCGTAGCCCTTGCCCTGCAGCTCCGGCATCACCTCGAACCACAGCGAGGCCATGCGCGGATCGTCCCCGCGCTTCATGCCGGTGCGGCCGATCATCACGCCATCGAGCGTGATCGCGAAGTCGAACACCAGCCGCGGCACCTCGCGGGCCGAGACCAGGATGCCCTGCACGTACTCGCGCGCAGCGGCCTCGTCGTAGACATCGTTGGTCTGATAGCGCACGACCTCCGGCTGCGATTCGATCGCATACACGGTACGCCAATCGTCTTCGACGAACTCGCGGAGGACGAGGCGCTCGGTCGCGACGCGCACGTCAGTGCGCGAGCGTCTCGATACGCGCGCGCGCCCAGCCGAGGCGCGCCTGCAGCGTCACGTAGTCGCCGTCCATCGGCTTGTCGCCCCACTTCGCGAGCTCGGCCTCGGCGGTCGCCAGGTCCTTCTTCGCGGCGTCGCCGTCGATGTCCTTCGCGGCCTGCGCCTGCTCGACGAGGATCTCGACCGCGCCCGACGGATCGACCCGGAGATAGCCCGGGCCGGTCGCGTAGCGCATGCGCGCCTTCGTTCCGATCGTGAGCACACCTGGGCGCAGCGCCGTGAGCATCGGGATGTGTCCCGGCAGCAGCTCGAACTCACCGAGCTCGCCGGGCGCCTGCACGCTATCGGCATCGGTGTGCGCGACGACGCCCCTCGGCGTCACCAGGTTCACCCCGAGGATCGTAT
Organism: Myxococcales bacterium; assembly: GCA_016720595.1. Lineage (GTDB taxonomy): Bacteria > Myxococcota_A > Polyangia > Haliangiales > Haliangiaceae > JABFXX01. The sequence goes on along the minus strand of JADKKI010000025.1, from coordinate 151,682 downwards.
TGAGCCCGGACGCCATGCCTAGGTCCTCTTCGCCAGCTCGGCCGCCTTGGTGCGGACGTCGTCGATCGTGCCGGTCATCTCGAACGCCTGCTCGGGCAGGTCATCGCACTTGCCGGAGAGGATCTCCGAGAACGAGCGGACCGTGTCCTCACGCGAGCAGAAGATGCCCTTGGTGCCGGTGAAGCCCTCGGCGACGTGGAACGGCTGGCCCATGAACTTCTCGATCTTGCGAGCGCGCGAGACCGTCTGCTTGTCGTCCTCGGACAGCTCGTCCATGCCGAGAATCGCGATGATGTCCTGCAGATCCTTGTAGCGCTGCAGGATGCGCTGCACCTCGCGGGCGACCTTGTAGTGGTTCTCGCCGACGATCGCCGCCGAGAGAATGGTCGAGGTCGAATCGAGCGGATCGACGGCCGGGTAGATGCCCTTCTCGGTGATCGCGCGGTTCAGCACCGTGGTGGCATCGAGGTGGGCGAACGCCGTCGCGGGCGCCGGGTCGGTCAAGTCGTCGGCGGGCACGTAGATCGCCTGCACCGAGGTGATCGAGCCGTCCTTGGTCGAGGTGATGCGCTCCTGGAGACCACCCATCTCGGTGGCCAGCGTGGGCTGGTAACCGACGGCGCTCGGGATGCGGCCGAGGAGTGCAGACACCTCGGAGCCGGCCTGCGTGAACCGGAAGATGTTGTCGACGAACAGGAGGAGATCCTGCTTCTCGACATCGCGGAAGTACTCCGCGACCGTGAGCGCCGCGAGCGCGACGCGCTGGCGGGCACCCGGCGGCTCGTTCATCTGGCCGAACACGAGCGCGGTCTTCGAGAGCACCGAGCTGCCGTCGAACAGGGTCGCTTCCTTGAGCTCGTGGAACAGATCGTTGCCCTCGCGAGTGCGCTCGCCGACGCCGGCGAACACCGAGTACGAGCCGGACTTCTTGGCGACGTTGTTGATCAGCTCCTGGATCAGCACGGTCTTGCCGACGCCGGCGCCGCCGAACAGGCCGATCTTGCCGCCGCGGCGGTAGGGGGCGAGCAGGTCGATGACCTTGATGCCGGTCTCGAACATCTCGACGGCCACGCTCTGGTCCGTGAACTTCGGGGCCGAGCGGTGGATCGGCGAGCGCTGCTTGGCGTTGACCGGCCCCATCTCGTCGACGGGCTCACCGACGACGTTCATGATGCGGCCGAGGACCTCGCGACCGACGGGCACCGAGATCGGCGCGCCGGTGTTCTTCACACTCTGGCCGCGGATCAGGCCGTCGGTGTTGTCCATGGCGACGCAGCGGACCATGTGCTCGCCGAGGTGCTGAGCGACCTCGACGGTCAGGTTGTCCTCGCGCTTGTCGATCGACGGGTTCGACAGGAGCAGGGCGGTGTTGATCTCGGGAAGCTCTGCCGAGTCGAAGGCGACGTCGACAACGGGACCGATGACCTGGACCACGCGGCCCATGCTGTTGGGAGAAAAGTCGGTAGCCATGATGAGTTCCCTTTAACCCTTGAGTGCCTCGGCGCCGCCGACGATCTCGGCGAGCTCCTTGGTGATCGATGCCTGACGGGCGCGGTTGAACTGAAGCGTGAGCGCCGAGATCATCTCGCCGGCGTTCTTGGTCGCGTTCTCCATCGCCGTCATCTGCGATGCGAAGAACGAGGTGATCGACTCGAGCGCTGCGCGGTACAGCAAGATCTGCACGTACAGCGGAACGAGCCGATCGAGCAGCACGTCCTTGCTCGGCTCGTAGATGAAGTCGCCCCCATCTCCCGGGTCCGCGGCCTGCGCGCCCTTGACCAGCGCGGTGCTGACCTCGGTGACCACGGGCAGGATCTGCTTGACCCGCGTGGCCTGCGAGGCCGCGTTCTTGAACTCGTTGTAGACCACGAACACGCGATCGACCTTCCCGGACTGGAAGTCATCGATCACGCGATTCGCCATGTCGCGGGCGACCTCGAGCGCGGTGAGCCCGGTGGGGGCCGCATCGAAGCTCGTGATCGTGGCGCGACGCCGCGAGAAGTACTGGTTGCCCTTGCGGCCGATGATCCGCAGGGACACTTCCTGCGCCCCCGACAGCTCGTTCGCCGCGTACCGCTCGACGGCCTTGGTGACGTTCGCGTTGAACGCGCCGGCCTGACCGCGATCGCTGCACATCACGACGATCTGCGCCTTGTGGAGCGGGCGCTCCTCGAACAGCTTGTGGCTGTCCGTACCGGCCACCGCTGCGAGCTCGCCGACCACGCGCGTGATCGCCTGCGTATACGGCCGGGCCTGGGTCAGCGCATCCTGCGCGCGCCGGAGCTTCGCCGTGGAGACGAGCTTCATCGCGCGCGTGATCTTGCGCGTGTTCTTGACCGACGTGATCCGGGTGCGGATCGCCTTGAGGCTCGGCATCGTTCTACTTCTTCGCCTTGTCCTCGACGGAGAACTGCTTCGCGAACTCGGTGAGCGCGTCGCGCAGGTTCTTCTCGAGATCGCCCTCGAGCTTCCCGTTGGTCTTGAGCTCGGTGATCAGGTCCGCCTTGCGGGACTTCATGAACGAGAGCAGCTCGGTCTCGTAGCGGCCGAGCACGGCCACCGGGTAGTCATCGACGAAGCCGTTGGTGCCGGCGTAGATGATGACGACCTGCTCGTCCATCGACATCGGGGCGAACTGGCCCTGCTTGAGCAGCTCGACCATGCGCTCGCCGCGGTTGAGCTGCTGGAGCGTCGCCTTGTCGAGATCGGAGCCGAACTGCGCGAACGCTGCCTTCTCGCGATAGCTCGCGAGCTCGAGGCGGAGGCGGCCGGCGATCTTCTTCATCGCCTTGGTCTGGGCCGAACCACCGACGCGCGACACCGAGATGCCGACGTTCACGGCCGGGCGGATGCCCGAGTAGAACAGGTCGGCCTCGAGGAAGATCTGGCCGTCGGTGATCGAGATGACGTTGGTCGGGATGTACGCCGAGACGTCGCCGGCCTGGGTCTCGATGATCGGCAGCGCCGTCAGCGAGCCGCCGCCTTCCTTGTCCGACATCTTCGCCGCGCGCTCGAGGAGGCGCGAGTGGATGTAGAACACGTCGCCCGGGTACGCCTCGCGGCCCGGCGGGCGGCGGAGGAGCAGCGAGAGCTGGCGGTACGCGACGGCCTGCTTGGAGAGATCGTCGTACACGATCAGGGCGTGGCGGCCGCTGTCGCGGAAGTACTCGGCCATCGTGACGCCGGTGTACGGGGCGATGAACTGCAGCGGGGCCGGCTCGGAGGCGCCCGCGAGGACGACCGTCGTGTACTCCATCGCGCCGGCCTTGGTGAGCCGATCGACGACCGTCGCGACCGTCGACTGCTTCTGGCCGATGGCGACGTAGAAGCAGAACATGTTCTGCCCCTTCTGGTTGATGATCGTGTCGATCGCGATCGCCGTCTTGCCGGTCTGGCGGTCGCCGATGATCAGCTCGCGCTGACCGCGGCCGATCGGGATCATCGAATCGATCGCCTTCATGCCGGTCTGCATCGGCTCGTGCACGCTCTTGCGCGAGATGATGCCGGGGGCCTTGAGCTCGACCTGGCGCTTCTTCGCGCCGGTGATCGCCTTGCCACCGTCGACCGGGATGCCGATCGCGTTGACCACGCGGCCGAGGAGCTCCTCGCCGACGGGGACCTCCACGATGCGGCCGGTGCGCTTGACGACATCGCCTTCACGGACGGACTCGAACTTGCCGAGGAGCGCAACGCCGACGTTGTCCTCCTCGAGGTTCAGCACCATGCCGTTGACCTTCTCGCCGCCGGCGCCCTCGAACTCGAGGAGCTCACCGGCCATGGCGCCGGAGAGGCCGTAGACGCGCGCGATGCCGTCGCCGGCCGTGAGCACGCTGCCCGTCTCCGTGACCGAGACCTTCTTGTCGTAGTTCTCGATCTGCTTGCGAATGATGTCGCTGATCTCTGCGGCGCGGATATCCATGGTCGTTTCCTCAGGTGCCGTTTGCTTACTTGATCAACTCTTCGCGGAGGTTGCGAAGCTGGGTGCGGAGCGAACCGTCGTAGACCCGATCCCCGACCTTGGCGACCACGCCGCCAAGGAGGTCCGGATCCTCTTTCTTCGAGATGGTGACCTTCTTGCCCGAGAGCTTCTCGAGCGCGGCCGTGATCTGGGACAGCTGGGCCGGATCGAGCGGCTTGGCCGAGGTGACCTCGGCGGTGATCCGCCCGCCCCGCGCCTCGATCATCGCATCGAGCTCGCGGGAGATCGCAGGGAGCTCGTTCAGCCGCTCGCCGTCGAGCAGGAGATAGACGAGGTTCTTGGTCAAGGGATTCGCGGCGATCCGCTGGAGCAGCGCATCGAGCACCTTGCGGCGATCGGCGCGGCGAATCGCGGGGTTCGTGAGCACGGTCTGCAGCTCGGCGGATTCCTTCATCGCCTTCGACAGCGTGCGGAGATCGAGGCCGATCTTGTCCGTGGAGCCGAGCTCGATCACGGCCTTGGCGTAGCGGCGGGCGAGACTTCCAGACGCCATCAGGCACGCTCCTGAACGTCGGTGATGAACGAGGTCACGAGCTTGGACTGGTCGGCCGGCAGCATCTTCTCGCGCAGCAGCTTCTCCGTGGCACCGGCCGCGGCGGCGGTGACCTCGCGGGTCAGGAGCGCGCGTGCGTACTCGATCTCCGCGGCGATCCGCGCTTCGGCATCCTTCTTCATCTGGGCGGCCTGCTTCTCGGCGTTCGCGAGGATCCGGGCCTTGTCGGTCTCGGCGTCCTTGCGCATGCCCTCGACCATCGTCTTGATCTCGGCGTCCGCGTCCTTGAGGCGTGCCTCGTACTCGGCGAGCTTGTCCGCGGCCTGCTGGCGCAGCTTCGCGGCCTCGTCGAGCGCGGTCTTGATCTGATCGTGCCGCTCGGCCGCCATCTGCTGGACGGCCGGCTTGCCCTTCCAGACCAGGATGCCCATCAGCAGCAGGAAGTTGAGGACCATGAACATGAAGGGAGGAGACATTGGCTCCTCTTCCTTCACGACCTGGCCGGTCTGGGCGTCGACCATCTGGCCGTCGCCGAGCTTGCCGCCGAACTCGTCCTTGCCTCGGTAGCTGAGGCCGAAGAAGTTGAAGTGCTGCGTCGGGTCGTGATGCTCGGCGTGCTCGGCGCCTGCAGCCTCGCCACCATGCTCACCGGGCGCAACGGGCGCCGTGCCTTCGTCGCTGGGCGGCGGGGGCGGACCCTCGTCGCTGGGCGGGGCGTAGCCGTGATCGCTGCCCTCGCCGGAAGGCTGCGCGAACGCGCTGGCCACGCCGGTCAGCGCGAACGAGACCAGGAACGAGGCGAGGAACACCGCTGCTGCGAGGAGCGCGATGGTGCCGAGCTTGCGCGTTGCAGACATCGGGGACATTAGGCAACCTCCCGACCGAGCAGCTTCGAGGCGATCGTCTTGGCCAGGGCATCGGCCTGCGGCATCAGCTGCGCGCGGGCGGCCTCGGTCTCGGTGCGCATCCTGGTCTGCGCGTCGTCGAGCGACTTCTGGGCGAAGGCACGCGCCTTGTCGGTCGCCTCCTTCTCGTGGGCCGCGCCCTCGAGGCGGATCTTGCGACCCTCCTCGCCAGCGCGATCACGCGCGACCGCGAGCTGCTTCTGATAGTCGGCCAGCTTGGCGTCCGCCGTTGCCGTCATCCGCTCGGCCTCGGCGCGCGCACCCTCGATCCCGGCCTTCCGGCGCTCGCGCAGCGCGAGGTACGGCTGGAACAGGAGAGCGTTGGCGATCAGGTAGACGAGCAGGAACAGGACGAACTGGACGACCGCAGTCAGATCGATGTCGATCAGTGGGTGTCCCGACGCGATCGAAATAAGGGGCGTCTGATCCATGGGTACCTGCGCAACCTAGCGAGAATCCTGGGGTTGGCGCGCCGTGCTTATAGTCGGGGCCAGAACCGGTGTCAACGGTGGGATGCTTTCGGATTCTCGACGGTGGCTGCGACAATGCGCCGCTCCGTGGCCCTGCCAGAAGATCTCCTGGGAGGTCAGGTAGAGTCGCCCGGTGAGTACCGGGTCGCCTGTCGCGGGCCTTGATGTCGCATCGTTGTGGACGGCGATCGAGACCGCCGCCGAGCTCGCCAACCTCGCGATCTATGTGGTTCGGGTAGACCAGGTCCCGCCCACCATCGTGTACGCCAGCCTGCGCGCTCAACAGATCGCCGGGCGGACCTCCGCGGAGCTGGTCGGTCAGGTCCCGTGGTTGATCTTGCGCGAGGCCGACTGGCCGGTGGTCCAGCGAGCGGTCGCCCGCCTGGGCGAGGCACCCCCGTTGTTCTTCGACGTCACCGTGCAGCAGCCCTCCGGCAGGGAGATCCCGATCGAGCTCGCCGCGACCCGGATCATCACTCCCGGCGGTACGTTCGTATTCGGCTACTACCGCGATGTCAGCGTCGAGCGCGAGGCGGTGGCCGCGCTGCGGGCCTCGGAGGCCCGGTTCCGGTTCCTCGTCGAAGCCGCGCCGGATGGGGTGGTGATCCTGGTTCGCGGGACGATCGTGTTCATGAACCCCCGGGCAGCGACCCTGCTCGGGGCTGGCAGCCCCCAGCAGGCCCTTGGCCAGCCGATCTCGGCGTTCCTCCCGCCCGAGGATGCGCGGCTGACCGCAGCCCGGGTCGCCGAGATGTTCCGCACCGGGACCGAGATCGGTCCCCACGAGTACCGGACCCTCGGGAACCCGGACCGGATCATCGAGATCAAATCCGTGCGCTGCGACTGGGACGGCCAGCCCGCCGTGCTCGCGTTCGCGCGAGATGTCACGGAGCGCAAGGCGATCCAGCAGCGGATGGTGGACGCCGACCGGCTCGCCGCGATGGGCACGCTCGCCGCCGGTGTGGCGCACGAGATCAACAATCCGCTGACGTACGCCATGCTCGGCGTGCAGCGGATCGATGCCCTGCTCGTGGGTCTCCCGGAGGCCACCGTCGCGACGATCCGCGAGCGCCTGGGAGAGATCGAGCACGGCATCACCCGCGTGGCCTCGATCACTTCCGGGCTGCGCTCGTTCGCCCGCCCCGACGATGCGCCTCCCGGCCCGGTGGATCTCGTCGCCACCGTCGAGCTGGCGCTGAAGATGGTGGACAACGATCTCCGCCATCGCGCGCAGCTCGTGCGGCGAATCGAGCCGATCCCTCACGTGCTGGGCAATGCGTCCCGGCTCGAGCAGGTGGTGATCAACATCCTTCTCAACGCGATCCAGTCGCTGCCGGCCGAGGGCACGCACACGATCACGATCTCGCTCGCCCCGCGGGGCTCGGCGTCCGTCGCACTCGCGATCCGCGACACCGGCCGGGGGATCCCCGACGAGGTTCGCGGCAAGATCTTCGATCCGTTCTTCACCACGCGGCGGATCGGCGAGGGGATGGGCCTGGGCCTCGCGGTGTGCAAGACGATCGTCGAGGGGTTCGGCGGGACGATCGAGATCGAGTCCAGCGTTGGCGCCGGGACCACGATGACGATCGTGCTGAACGCCCACCACGGCCCCGACCCCCGTGTGGACACTCCCGTGCCTCCGAGACTGGGAGCAGGCCGCTGGAAGATCCTGATCATCGATGACGAGCGCCTCGTCCGCGACGCCCTGACCCGCCTGCTCACCCCAGCCCACGACGTGATGTCCGCGAGCTCCGGCGAGGCCGGGTTGGCGGCGATCGACGCCGGCAGCTTCGACGTGATCATCTGCGATGTGATGATGCCGGGCCTGAACGGCCGCGACGTGTTCCGCCGGATCTCCGCCGAGCACCCGGGGCTCGAGCGCCGGCTGGTGTTCATCAGCGGCGGCGCCTTCACCCAGGAGCTCGACGAGTTCCTGACCAGGACCCCGAACCAGTTCCTCAGCAAGCCGTTCCGGCTCGAAGAGCTGTTCGGCGCGATCGAGCTGACCATCGCGGCGGCCCAGGCGGCGCAGACACCCGGCAGCTAACCCCGATCCCACGAGTTCCCCATTGCACCACTCCCGGAACCGCACTATGAGGCGAGCTTCCGATGAAGCCGCGTGCGTCTGACAGCGCTGTCCCGAGCGTGATCCCGACTCCGGGGATCACGCCGCAGCTGCGCCGCGTTCCGGCGGGGACGCCGCTCGCGACCCCGATCGTCCGGATCTTGGAAGTCGCGGATGGCACCGCACCCGCGCCGCGGATCTCGCACCGCCGCGGCCTGCGCACGCTCCTGATCGCCCTCGTCGCCACCTCGGCCGCGCTCGCCGTCGCAGTCACGCTCTACACGCGTGCCGCACGCCGAGAGGAGATCGAGAACCGCTATCCGATCGTCGCCGAGGGCGCTGCTGCCCAGACGATCGATCGCGAGCTGGCGCGGTGGTCGGCCGGCAAGCCACGGCTGGTCCGCGCCCTGACTCGGTTCGAGGCACCCGCCCTTGGCTCGCTGGTCGGCGCGGGCGCGTGCACCCTCACGGGTCCCGGCCTCCGGTTCACTGCGGGGCCGGACCTCGCCGCCGAGGTCTCGGAGGCGATCGACGAGCTCCTCGACCGTGCACGGCGGGGGCGGTTCGGCTCTGGCGAGGCCCTCGACGAGGTCGTCGCCCAGCTCAGCGGCCCAGTGACCGTGGCGCACGGAGCTGTCTCGTACGCCTTCGACCCGGCCACCGGCACCCTCGCGTGTGCGGGGTCCGGGACGCTCCGGGCCGTCGAATAGCCCGAGATCGCGGCCAGATCGCCGCCAGGTCGCCGCCAGATCGCGGCGATCTCGGGCCGGGATCGTGATCAACCCCGCAGCGCGAGGTGAGCCTCCTGACGCAAATCTGGCCAGGCACCCGACCGTGCAAGGATCGGTCACCTCCAGATAGTCGCGGGTCGGCTCGAGACCCAGGTACTATCAACGGATGCGGGGAATTCGGATTGCCATCGTCGTCGTCACGATCGCGGCCGCCGGATGCGGTGGTGATGGGCCTTCGGGCGTGAGTGTCTGCGAGAACCAGGTTCCACCTCCGGTGGCCTGCATGACGCAGTGCGATCCGTCGCCGACCGCACCGACGACGTGTCCCGGCGGCTATCACTGCACCGAGGATGGCAAGTGCGACGCCGTCTGCACCCAGGGCGGCGGCGAGTGTGGCGATGGGTATCGCTGCACGCCGGATGGGCGCTGCGCCGGCAACGACGAGTGCATCGGGCTCGAGTGCAAGATCGTCAAGTGCGATGCGATGGGCAAGCCGCCCACCAGCATCTCCGGCACCGTGTTCGCCCCGAACGGCACGCTGCCCCTCTACGGCATCAACGTCTACATCCCGAACACGCCGGTCGCTCCGCCGCCGGAGGGTTCGATCTGCGATCGCTGCGGCGAGACCCTGCCCGGCTATCCGATCTCGAAGGTCCAGACCGACGAGAACGGTCGCTTCGTGATGACCGATGTCCCGGCCGGCGCGAACATCCCGATCATCATCTCCACCGGCAAGTGGCGCCGCACGATCACGGTGCCCAACGTCCCGCAGTGCGCCGACACCGCGCTCCCCGCCACCGACACTCGTCTGCCCAAGAACAAGACCGAGGGCAACATGCCCAAGATCGCGATCTCCACGGGCAGCGCGGATGCGCTCGAGTGTCTGATCCGCAAGCTCGGCATCGACGACGCCGAGATGGGCACCGCGGGTAGCGCGCAGCGCCTGCACCTCTACGCGGATCCCGGCGCGGGGGGTGGTCAGGGCGCGAACAAGTTCAAGAACGGCTTCGCCGGCGGCACCGGCAACTTCGCCGACTCCGCCGCGCTGTGGAACGACGCCACCAAGCTCAAGGAGTACGACATCGTCATCAACTCCTGCGAGGGCGGTCAGTTCCCCGTGACCAAGCCGCAGACCGCGATGGACGCGCTGAAGAACTACGCCGACCTCGGCGGCCGCATCTTCCTCTCGCACTGGCACAACATCTGGATCGAAGGCGCCACCGAGCAAGGCGGCATGGGTCAGCGCCCCGCGGTGTGGCCGAGCGTGGCGGTGTGGAACAACAACAGCACCACGTTCTCCAATCCGCCCGACACCATCGACGAGATGAACAACCCCAAGGGCGGCTCGTTCGCGACCTGGATGCTGAACGTGATGGGCTCCCCCGCGGGCATGCGCGGCGTGATCCCGATCGGCGCGAACACCGGCAAGAACACCGTGACCTCCGTCGATAACACCAAGGCGGAGCGCTGGGTCTACTGGCAGCAGAACAACCAGAACCAGTTCCCGCAGATGTTCCAGTTCACCACGCCGAACGAGCAGCCCCCGGGCGAGCGCTGCGGCAAGGTGGTGTTCTCCGACATGCACGTCTCCGGCGACTCGTCGTCGAGCCCTGGCACCGCGTTCCCGGACTCGTGCTCGTCCTCGGCGCTGACGCCGCAGGAGAAGGCCCTCGCCTTCATGTTCTTCGACATCGCGTCGTGCGTGGCCGGGCCGATCTTCTAGCGAACCGCCAAGGGCTGCGCGCGAACCGCCGTGTCGAACCGCCAAGGCTGGTGTCGAACCGCCAAGGGTTCGCTGGTTGGCACTTCCGTGCCCCAGAGTTTACGAACCGCCAAGGCCGCCAAGGGCGCCAAGGTCAGAGGGTTTTTCAACCTGTTGCGAGCGCCCGCCCCAGGACGCGAGCGCTCCCACTTGTTGGTTCGGTTCGTCACTTCAACGATGCCAAAGTGCGCCTCAGCCGGGTCACCCATGTTCCCGGTTGCACACCGCCGCTGGCGCGGATGGCGTGGCGAGGAGCTCATGTTGATCGGACTGATCCGGCAACCAACGAACGAGGGGAGCTCGTGTCCTTGGGCGGGAGCTCGCGACGGGTAAGAAAGACCCTCTGACCTTGGCGCCCTTGGCGGCCTTGGCGGTTCAAAAACTCTGGGACACGGAAGTGCCAACCAGCGAACCCTTGGCGGTTCGGGCAATTCGACACGGCGGTCCGCCGCCGGAACCTTGGCGGTTACTTCACGGGGGTCGGCGCAGCAGGCTTCGTGGCGGCGGGCGTCGGCGGCTTGAGGCCACCGTTCGCGGCCTCCATGAACGAGCGGCCCTCGAAGATCACGCCCTTGTCGATCTGCAGGGTCGGCGTGTGGAGGTCACCCTTCACGCGGCCCGGGGCGTGGATCTCGATCGATCGCTTCGCCTTGACGTTGCCGACGACGGTGCCCTGGATGATGACCTCGCCGATCTCGATCTCGGCCTCGACCACCGCGCCCTCGCCGATCACGAGCGTGTCGTCGGAGAACACCTCGCCCTTGAACCGGCCGTCGATGCGGACGGTGCCGTCGAACGTGAGCTTCCCCTCGAAGCTCGCACCCCGGCCGAGGAGCGTCGTGATCTCACCCATCGCTGCTTGCTTGACTGCCACCATGAGGCGGCCACCCTAGCAAAGCGCCGCTACTGGATCGAGCCGACGCAGGACGAGATGTCGAAGAAGATGAAGGCCAGCGCCTTCTCCTGAGGAGACAGCGGCGTCGCCGAGCAGCCGAGGGGGAACGCCTTGCCCGCACCCGCCGCCGAGCTCGACCCCGAGGCGACGTGCATGTCCGAGAACACGACCTTGCCGCAGCGCTGGTCGGGCGCGACCGTGGTCGGCGTGGTGAACTCGAGGTCCTGCACGCTGACGTGGTTGTTCGAGAGCGCGGGCTCGAGATAGACACGGCGGTCGGACTTCGTGGGATCCGCCATCGGGAGCGTGTAGCGCGCGCCGCTGATCGGGATCTGGCCGAACACCGTCGAGGCGCCAACGTTGGACAGCCACTTCGCGAACGACATGCCCTTGTTCACGGTCTGATCGATGCTCGCGATCGTGTTTTCTTGATCCTGGGCCGCGGCGTAGTTGAACGTGGTGATCGCCTCCCAGTCGGGGATGCCGTGGCTCGGGACGCCGGACTCGCCACCGATCCAGATGTTGTGCCAGTGGGACATGAACACGCGGCCGCCGAGGTCGGCGTACTCCTTCATCGCGTCCATCGAGCTCTGCGGCTTGGTCCCTGCGCCCTGGTTGCCCTCGCACGACATGATCGTGATGTCGTAGGTCTTGAGCTTCGCGGTGGTGCTCCAGGCGGCGGTCGCGTTCGGGAACACCGCGCCGGCGTTGAGCGGCGGGTTGTAGCGATCCGTGCCGTTGCCGGTGAACAGGTTGACGCGGCCGGTGCCGGTGTCGTTGGTGAACTCGGCCGCATCGATGCCGAGCTTGAACGGGAGGCACTCGAGCGCATCGGCGCTGCCCGTGGTGATCGCGATCTTCGGGATGTCACCTTCGGCCTGGTTCTTCGGCAGGCGGGTCACGGCGTTGTCGATCGGGAGGTTCTGGCACGCGGCGACGTTCGGGATCGTGAACCGCCGCCGCCACTTCCCGACCTGCACGATCACGGGCACGTCCGTCGTCGCCGGGACGTTGGGGAGCGTGAAGTCACCGTTCTCGTCGGTGACCGTCTGCGTGTACGCGCCGCCTGGGAGCCCGTTCGCGCAGCGATCACAGACCGCGCCTTCGGCGAGCGGCCCCGGATCGGTGATCGGTACGTAGACGTTGACGCCGTACAGCGGCAGCGTGCCGTTGGGTGCGAACACGCGTCCCGAGATGCTGGTCGGCGGCAGTCCCTTCCCCGCGCAATCGACGAGGAAGCAGCTGAGGTTGCCCTCGCACGCATCGGGATCGTATGCGGCGTCGAGCTGCGTATCATCGCCGTTGCTGACGTGGCGCTTGCAGCCGGTCGCGCTCAACGCGAGCGCGAGGGCGACGAGGGTTTCCACGAGCCGCGACTGCCGGCAGTGCTCCATGAAAAGAATCGTATCAAGGTCTGTGCAACCGCGCTGTGTGGTCGTCGGCCTACCCGACGAACATCACAGCCGCCTCACGACGCTGCACGACCTCAGCGCTTGAACCGGGTATCGATGTCGATCTCACCGCTCGAGGGCCACGCCAGGTCCTGAACGTACGGCTGGTAGTCCTTCAGCCGGAGCTCGATCCGCTTGGAGGAATCCATATCTACGTCGTTGATCGTCGTCGGGGTCCGACCACGCTGCTGCCCGTTGATCCAGATCTCCGCGCCGCCCGGCTGACTGTTGATCTTCAGCTTGCCGGTCACGGGCTTGAGCAGGGCCATGACCTGGACCTCCCCGCCCTTCTTGGGCACGTCGACCTCGGTGTCCGTGTATGCCTTGTGGCGGTTGAGCTCGACCTTGACCTCGTGCCGCGACCCCACCGGCACCCCGTCCACCGTGACCGGCGTCTTCTCGGTCAGCCGGGTGCCATCGAAGGTCACCTCGGCGCCGGCCGGGACGGAATCGATGTGGACCCGGCCGGTCGTCGGGGCGCTCTCTCGGTTCATGCGGATGATCATGAACGTGACCCCCGCCGCGACCGAGATCGCGATGATTCCCGCGATGATGTACGTGAACACCCGGCGCCGCCCCGCACCCAGCTTGTACTGCGACGGCATCTCGTCGACCTCGAACAGCCGCAGCTGCCCGGTCAACGTCATCGGCTTCGACTGCCCCGGCTGGAACTGGTAGAGGGCGCCGGGGGTGACCGGGCCCACGGGGGCCTGCTGCGCCTGGGGATAGCCTTGCTGAGGCGGATAGCCCTGGGGTGGGTACCCCGGGTAGCCAGCCTGCTGCTGCGGGTAGCCCGGTTGCTGCGGATACCCCGGTTGCTGCGGATACCCCGGCTGCTGCGGCGGATAGCCCGGCTGCTGCGGCGGGTACCCCGGTTGCTGCTGCGGATACCCCGGCTGCTGCGGATACCCCGGCGGATAGGTTCCGGGGGGATGGCCCTGAGGATACTGCGGTGGATAGCCCTGTGGCGGATAGGCCGGGTAGCCCTGCGGAGCACCCGGCTGCTGGTTGGGATAGGGCTGGCCGCTCTGATCGACGGTCAGACCTGGCGGCGTCGGCAGACCGAGCGGCATCCCCGAGGCGTCGGTCGCATAGGCACCCTGCTGACCTGGCGTGGCGTACGGGAACTGCTGAGGCGGTGGTGGCTCGTAAGCCGCGGGCGGCGGCGGCATCGGCGGCGCAGGCTGCGCTTGCGCCCGCGGCACTGGCATCGGCTCGTTCGACTGCTTGTTCACCAGCTGCTGGAGGACGTTGGGCTGCTGCGTCTGCGGCACGCCCTGTTGCGGCGTGCGCTTGGACGCGCGTGGCTTGCGGAGCTCGCTCACCGCCGGCGCGTGGATCTTCGCGGCGAACGCTGCCGGTGGCGCCGAGCGACGACCAGCGACCTTCGGCTTCTGCGCCGTGAAGTCGCGCGCCAGCGTGGGGCCCTCGTCGTCGTCTGGACCACCATCACCTGGATCGTCCTCGGACTCCCCGGCCTCCGCGGCCTGGTGATTGACGTCGGTATCGCTCCCCGGCCGCGGGATGTCGGTGACGAGCGTGGCGTCGATGCCCTCCTCACCCGCATCCATCATGAAGCCGCCCATCGGCGATCCCATGCCGCTCGGTGCGGTCACCATCGTGCGCTCACCGATGTTGTCGAGGTCGTCGCCCGGATCGGTCTCCGTCGAGTCCCACATCGCGGGGCTGAGCTTCTGACCCTGAGGCGTCAGGAGGCCGCTGACGTCTTCGGTGTTCGACGGCGCAGCGAACTCGAGCTGGCGGGTCTCTTCATTTGCGTCGCGTGGCGCGGCTGCGCGCACCGGCAGCGGCTTGGCCGGCGTGGGCTGCTTCGGCGCCGGCTTCGCGATCGAGGGGATCTTGCCGGCGCCTGGATTGCCGACGGGCGGGCGCATCGGTTGCCCGGGAGTCACGAGCGGTGGCTCGGTCGGCGCGTGCGCGCGCGTGGAGTTTCCGGGCGCGTTCGGCGCCGGCCGTGGCTTCGCGCCAACCACTGGCTTCGCTTGCGGCTTGGGAGCGACCTTGGGCTCCGGCTTGGGCTCCGGCTTCTTCAGCTCCGAGGGCCGGAAGATCACGCTGTTCTCGTCGTGCAGCTCCTTGCCGTCGTGCACGAGATCATTGGTGTCGAGCGTGAACGTCGCGTTCGCGCCCTCGTGGATCTCGATGCTCGGGAACTCGGCCTGGGCCGGCACCACATCGGGCTCGCCCACGATCTTCTTCACCATCCCCGAGATCTTCGCGGCCGTGAACACCGGCGAGTACGCGTGCAGGAACCGCTCGAGGTCCGAGGCAAAGTCGCCGGCGCTCTGATAGCGATCGCCGGGCTGCTTCTGCAGCGCATGCATCACGATCTTCTCGAGCTGCGGCGGGATGCCCTTGCGCAGCTTGCTCGGCGGCGCGATGTCGGCCTTGCGCGCCATATCGAGGAGCTTGTGCAGATCCTCCTCGAGATAGAGCATCTGCCCGCAGATCATCTCGTAGAGCACGATGCCCGCCGAGAAGATGTCCGAGCGGAAGTCGATCTGATCGCCCCAGGCCTGCTCGGGGCTCATGTAGTAGTACTTGCCCTTGATCACGCCGACCGCGGTCTGGCGCGCCTTCATCGTCGCCTTCGCGATGCCGAAGTCCACGAGCTTGACCTCGCCCGAGTACGAGACGAGGACGTTCTGCGGTGACACGTCGCGATGCACGATCCCCAGTGGGCGGCCCGTGTGGTCCTTCTTGCGGTGCGCGTGATCGAGCGCCGATGCGATCTCCTTGCCGATGAAGGCACAGATATCGAGAGGCATCTCGTGATCCATCTCGGAGCCGCGACGCAGGATCTTGTAGAGATCCGCGCCGTCGACGTACTCCATCGTGATGTAGTAGGTCTCGCCGACGCGGCCGAGGTCGAACGTCTGCGCGATGTTGCCGTGCGTGAGCTGCACCGCGATCTTCGCCTCGTCGACGAGCATCTGGATGAACTGCTCGTCCTCCGCGAAGTTCGGATGGATCATCTTGAGCGCGACGTATTTCTCGAAGCCGGCGATCCCCTTGGTCTTCGCGAGGTGGATCTCTGCCATGCCGCCGACGGCGATCTGACGAACTAAGCGATACGGCCCGAACTGCCGCTCACCCATCGCGCTCCACCCCCGTATCGCCCTCCGCCGTCACCGGCCGGTCGAACGTGTCGCGCTCTTCTCCCATCCCCGCCGCGGTCTGAGGCGTCGGGCCTTGCTTCAACATCTCGGCGCCGCCGGGATGGACGAACATCCCCACCAGGCGCAGCGGGCTCTTCGCGCCGCGATCGAACGAGCACACCACCTCCGTGGCGATCCCGTAGGCGACGTTGACCACGTACGACGCGGCGGCGTTCGCCACGAGGTAGAGGCCGAGACCCGCGCCATACGTCTTGCGATCGATCTGGTTGGGCGAGGTGATGCACTTCTCGATGTACGAGAGGATCGTGTTCTTCGCGAGGCGCCCGAACCGGTCACGCACCGCCACGGCGAAGCCGTCCTCGGTCGCCGCGTATCGGATCGAGACCGGCCGCGGAGACAGTGATTCCTTGCGATCGTGTGGATCGACCTCCGCGAAGATCTGCTTGCCCGCCGCGTCCACGGGCGCGTCGTAGAGCGCGTTCATCAGCAGCTCCTCGCAGACCGCGCCGATCGCGTTGCGGACCTGCCGCCGCATCTTCGAAGCCTCGGCGAACTCGAGCACGGTATCGATCGCCCGGCCGCGACCCTCGAAGTCCCGGATCCGCGCGTAGTGCACCGGGGTACCCGCCGGGAGGTACTTCTCGATCCCGAAGATGTCGCCGGTCAGGAGCTTCTGGGCGGTGACGAACACGCCATGGTCGAGCTCGTCACCGACGATCACGTGGTTGACCCGGTCATCCCGCAAGTACGCGGTGAGGTCCGAGAGCGAGGCCTTGGGGGTCACGATCGTGACGTGTGCGCGCTCGCGAAGCTTGGGCACGAGCGCGTTGAGGCCGGCCACATCGCCATCGGTCGCCGAATAGAACACGTACCGATGCGGGATCACCTCGCCGGCGATGGTCTCCACGCTCCGCACCGCGTCGACCTCGGCCCCCGCGCGTTCGAGCGTGGAGACGATCCGACGGAGCTGATCGAGGTCGTTGGAGATCGCGAGGACGCGCCGTTTGGACAAAGGTTCCCCGGCCGAGATGTGCGCCCGGCGGGTGAACCGCAGGCGCCCCGCATCATACCGTATCGACCCCGGGCGCCGATGTAGGTGTGGCGTTAGTACTGATACATCGCCGAGAGATACGCTCGGAACCCTTCGTAGGGGCTCGCGAGGTACTCGAGGTGCGGCTCGTAGTCGTAGTTCACGTCGGGCTGGTAGAAGTGGCCGACCAGCACGTTGTAGACGCTCGCACGCAGGCTGAGCTTCGGCGTGGGCGTGTAGAGCACCCCGAGGGCGAGCTCCGCGATCGGCGGCAGGCGATCCATCACGAGGTCCGTGGCGTTGACGTTCACCGGGGTCATCGGGTCGCCGTTGGCATCGAACCCGGTGCCGCGATACTCGACGAGCCGGTTGGGATCCTCCGCCGCGCCGCTGACCTTGAGCGTCGAGGTCGCGGTCAGCTTGTTCGAGATCAGGGAGAACACGCTGGCGAGCGTGAACGAGTGCTCCGGGAGGTTGCGGTACAGGCCCTTATCGTCGGTGGCGACCTTCAGGTAGGTGTACCCGAGCTCGAGCCGGTGGCCGCCCTGGATGTAGAGCTTGCCGAGGAACTCGGCGGACGCGACCTTGCGCTCGGGGGTGTTGCGGTAGTTGCCGGACGTGATCTGGATGAGGTCGAACAGCCGCGTGTAGCTGCCGTCGACGCGGAACGCGAGCTCGCGGATCCGGCGCTCACCCTTGTAGATTCGCGCGTTGACCTCGGCCTGCGTCGAATCGGAGGTCTCGACCTTGAGGTTCGGATCGCCGGAGATGTTGACCGCCTCACCGTTGGTCGCGGTGTTGTTGAACACGGGTGGGCGGAAGCCCTGGGCGTAGTTGATCTTGGCGTGCCAGTTCGGGATGAAGTTCCACACGAGGGTGCCGGCGACCGTGGTCTTGAGCGGATACGAGATCTTGCCGAGCGCCTCGGGGGCGACCTGGAGACGAGCGCCGGCGTCGAAGATCAGCTTCTTGTTCGGGCGATACTGAGGATTGACGTACGCGCCGAGCACCGTGCGATCGGCGGGGAACGCGAACGTCAGCGCGCAGCCGGGGATCGGCGTCAGCATCATCTTCGCCGTGTCGTACGTGCGCGGACACAGCAGGGGGAGCCGCGTCAGGTCGTACGGCGCGGCGATGTTTGACTGCGTGCCGTCGCCCTGGCGCGAGTCGGTCACGTTGTCGATCTTGAACTCGTTGAACGCCTCGGCGCCGTACAGCAAGCGGATCTTGCGAGACAGCTCGACATCACCATCCAGCGCGGCGCCCGCGCGATACGAGGTCAGGTCGGTCTCGAAGGCGAGGCCACCCTGGATCAGCGCCGACGGTGCGAGCACCTGCAGCGGAGCCAGCGTCCGGACGAACTCGATCAGATAGCCACGCGCCGTGATCCCGGCCTTGCCCTTCGCGAACCGGTGGCGGTACTCGACGACCGCGTAGCGATCGAACATGTCCTGCCGGTTCTTGCGGCTGGTGTGCAGCGGATCCGAACAGGCGGCATCGAGCACGCCCTCGGGGCACCGGCTGTCCTCGGGCAGGTGCTCGCGGTTCGGGTTTCCCGAGAACGCCGCCGGGTTGTACCGGCTGCCGAACGGGAACGAGACGCGCAGCTGGAGATCGCCGTAGCTGACCTTGCCGTCGAGGCTGACCAGCAGCGAGCGCGGCTGATCGCTCTCGACCAGCGGGCCGTAGACGTTCGGCGAGTTCGGCTGCGGGAGCGCGGAGTGGAACAGCAGCAGCGGGAACTTCTGCGCCGCACCATCGTAGGTCTCGAAGCTGCCGTGGACGAACGCCTTGAGCTTGCCGCCCATCATGCCGCTCTTGCCGGCCATGACGTACGCGCGTCCCATGAGCCGATCGCCGCGACCGTCGCCGGCGGTGCCGCCGACCTCGACGCCCTCGATGTCCTCGGCGTCCTTGGTGATGACGTTCAAGATGCCGAGCAGCGAGTTCGATCCCCAGAGCACGCCACCGGGACCGGTGATCAGCTCGACGCGCTTGACCATCTCCATCGGCTGCACGCGCGAGATCGTGGCGATGTTGGCGTACGGATCGAACAGCGACACGCCATCGTGGAGGAACTGAACGGCCTGGACCTGCCCGCGGACCAGCGGCTCGGGGAACACGTTGAACGCGAGGCTCGAGCTGGTCCACCCCGGGACCGTCGCGTAGACGTCCTGGATCGTCTGGAACTGGCGATCGCGGATCTCGTCGGCGGTGACGACCGTGACGATCGCGGGCGCCTCCTGGACGGTGGTCACGCCCTTGGCGGCGCTCTGCACGATGTTGGCGAGGTCGAGATCGGAGTCGGTGACACCCGTGGTGGTGTCGCCCTGCTCGATCACCACCGTCGGCACCTCGACATCGGTGATCGAGGTCGGCTGCTGCGCCCGCGCGGTCGCGGCGGCGAGCAGGACCGCGGGTAGGACGAACCTCTTCACGGGGTACCTCCCTGCTGCGCCTTGATGAAGTCGGTACGCTCGTTGACGGCGTCGGTCGCGTTCGCCGAGCCGAGCGGACGATCCGAGCCGATGCCCACTGCCTGGAGCTGCTGCGGGGTGACGCCCTGCGTGACCAGGTAGTCGAGGATCGCCTTCGCACGGACCTGGGCCGTGGTCTTGTCCTTCTTCTTCTGAGCGGCGATCGCGGCCGCGCCGGTGGCCTTGGTGCCCAGCGGAACGTGGACCTCGATACGGATGCTGAGCTTGCGCGTCTTGATGATCGACGCCACCTGGCCGAGCAGCTGCTTGGTGGTGGTCGTCAGCGTGCTGGTGTTCTTCGTGAACGTGACCTGACCGCCCTTGAGGTCGATCCGATCCGCGCGCTCCTCGGGGCCCGAGGTCCCGCGGACATCGGGGCAGCCATCGTCATCGTCCACGCCGTTGACGGTCTCGGCATCGTTCGGGCACTTGTCGACGGCGTCCGCGAAGCCATCGCCGTCGTTGTCCTGATCGAGGCAGCCATCTTCGTCCTCGAAGCCGTCCTTGTCCTCGGCCTGATCGGGGCACTTGTCGGCGGTGTCGAGGATCCCGTCGCCGTCGTTGTCCTCCTCACGGCAACCGTCCGTGTCCTTGAACCCGTCCTTGTCCTCGGGCTCGTTGGCACACTGATCGTCGGCGTCGGGGATGCCGTCGCCGTCGTTGTCGAGATCCGGACAGCCGTCCTCGTCCTGGAACCCGTCCTTGTCCTCGGGCTCGTCGGCGCACGCGTCGACGGAGTCCGGGATGCCATCGCCATCCTTGTCATTGCGCCCGGGGGCCGCGGCGCCCGCCGGCTGCGGCGCCCACACGAGGCCCGTGGTCAGCCGGAAGTCATCGCCACGGGCGCCGATCTGCCCCGTGCCGATCATGATGTTCGCGGTCACATCGGCGGACACCCTCAGCATCATCCCGAGCGTCACGAGCGCGGTGAGATCACCCGCCTTGGCGCTGCCGAAGTAATCCGCATCGGTGAGCGTGCTGCAGCGCGCACCGCTGTACCGGTGGCACGAGCCCCACGACGCGCTGGTGGGCAGCGGAATGAACACCTGTGCCTCGAGCGCGGCCACGGTCCGTGGCGTCAGCTCGTAGACCGCGCCTCCACCGAGGACCACCTCGGAGCCGACATCGAGATAGACCTTCGCGTCCGCATCGGTCGCGTCCGGATCCATCGTGTCGTAGCCCTCGAGCACGCTGCGCTGGCGGAGCCGCGCCGCGATGTTGCCGACCACGCGCGTGGCGTGGATCCGATCCTTGCGCCAATCGAGCGCGAGCTTGGGCTCGAACACCAGGCCGCGATCACCGAGCAGCATCTCGTCCTCGCCGAACGGCAAGAACACCGAGCCCACCGCGGTCAGCGCGAGGTTCTGATTCGCGAACAAGGCGTACTTCGCGCCGACGCGCGCATCGAGCGGGCCGGCGAGCCCGTCGCCGAGATACGCGGTGCTGTCGTTGGGATTCGCCGAGGGATCGATGTTCGACAGCGGACGCAGCGCGACGAGGCCGGTGGACTTCGTGGAGATCGCGCCGTTCGCATAGCGACCACGAGCGCCGTAGCCAACGCCCGTCGACGTGCGGTAGCCACCGACGTCGAAGCCGACGGCGAGCTTGTCGGTCAGCGACATGCCGAACGCGATGTCGAGCGTGACCACGTAGTCGAGGATCCGGTCCTTCGACGTGTCGCCCATCGCATTCCCGATCCCGGGGACCGCGAGGTCGAGCGGAGACTGTGCGTAGCCGAGGAGGACCTTGAACGAGAGATCGCGCTTCGGCATCAGCCGCGCGCCCTCGACGGCGAACACGCCACCCGTATCGTACGAGCTGCGGAACAGCACGCCGTCGACGCCGCTGGTGGGCTCGGCGGAGGCGGTGGCGGCGCCCAGGAGGGCGATCGCCAGGGTGAGGCTTGGCTTCAGAGCGTGCACGTTTGGGCGACGGCGTTCTGGGGGCGGAACAACTGGATGAACACGATGTTCGGCAGCGACGCGCCGGCGTGGGATTCCCACACGCACTCCGCGGGGATCGCGCCGGTGCCCGCATAGGTCGGGCCCTCGGAGACCGCGGCATTGCTGATCAGCACCGTGCCGTTGGCGCCGGTCGTGGTCGCCGTGGGCGCGATCGTCTGCCGCATCGTCTGGCCGGCGGTGAAGTAGTAGTCGTTCGAGAGGTTCGGGTTGCCGCCGCGGCTCGACTGCACGCCCGCCTGGAGATCAGGACCCACGCGGTGCGCGCGGAACACGTTGACGTAGTACCCGCCCGACAGCGGCGGCGCGCCGGAGGCGACCCACTGGTCGGTCGTGGTCTTCTTGACGATCCAGGCGTCGAAGTCCTTGGTCGCCATCGAGGCCTGCTTCGGGATCGCGACGCCGACGGTGTTGGTGGTCCCGTTCGGGCCCATCATCGCGTCGTCGATGCCGAGGCCGATGAACGGGCCAGACGGCACGGTGATCTCGGGCACGCGGTAGCGGCCGCAATCGTCGATGTAGACCTCGCCGGTGGCGAGCGGCACCGCGGTCGCGGGGTTGGTGCCGAACGCGATCGCGTCGTACGCCTTGATGTTGAGCGAGCACGGACCGTCGGTGGTCACCGCCGCGCACTTCGCGCCGGTGGCGCCGGCCGCCGCGAACTTCTGGTCATTCTCGAAGTCGTAGAGCTGACCGCAGATCGTCTGCTTGCCGGCCGCGGGGGCCGTGCAGGCGAACGCAGCGCTGCAGCCACCACCACCGGTGCCGACGCAGGTGGTGACGCCCGTGGCCGGATCGACGTCGGGGCTGGTGGTGCCCGGATCGCACTCGGTCGGCGGGAACATCGGGACGCACTTGTCGCCCTGCAGCATGGTGAACGGACCGCACATCGCATTGCCCACGGTCTCGTTGGCCGGCTGGCACTGACCGTCGCGCTCGACGGTGCCGTCGCCGCAATCGATCTGCTTGCAACCGCCGTGCGCGGCGGCGAGGACAGCACTGATCAGGATCGCTCGGGTGTGCATGTGCCCTCCTAGAAGTGGACGTCGTCTTCGCCGAGATCGACGAAGATCGCCATGTCGGCGGTGAGGAGTGGGTTGACGGTGCTCGTCAGGTGGACGTGGCTGACGCCACGCGTCGGCTTGGTCGGCGTGCCGTACAGGAGGAGGTTCCCCGGGTCCTCCTTGTCATCGGTCTGGTAGTAGATCGCGTACGCGTCCATCGAGCCCACGGCCTCGTCGATGAAGAACTGCGCGCCCCCGACCGGAGCGAGGTTGATCGGGTTCAGCCCATCGACCAGCCCGTAGGTGGTGCCGGCGAGCGGGGCCACGAGCACGCGATCGGTGCCTTCCCACAGGTTCGGATCGTCTGCCCACGCCTTCTGGCACAGCTCGAGGCGGCGCTTGTTCGAGGCGTCATCGGTGCACATCGCGGGCGGGATCCCGGGCCCGCTACAATCGGTGGCGACCGCGGGATAGATCGTCGTCGAGGCGGAGGTCACGGCGCGGATGCCGTTGTCTCCGCCGAGCGCCGCGATGTTCAGCATGCGCTGCGCGGCGGTCGCGGCGTCGGTCTTCTGCGCCTCGCTCGCACCGGCAGGAGGGTTCCGGTAGTCCGGGATCCCGGTGTCAGCGGCGATCATCGCCGCGTACTGGCTGACGTGCAGGCCGGGATGCGGAACGTGCTCACCCACGTCGATGAAGCACGGCGAGGCGACGTCGACGATCGGATGGACCTCGAACTTGTCGAGCTCGAACATCCGATCGCGATCGGACGTGGTCTGGATCCCGTAGATCGTGAAGTGCACGTTCGATGGGAGCTGGGTCGCGCTCGGTGGCACGCCGGGCGAGGCCTGGGCCGGCATCGCGGTGGCGAGATCGACCTGAAGGTTCGAACCACGGAAGCCGTCGACGCAGCCCGCTGACGCGATGCTGACGCAAACCCCGATGAGTGATGTGGTGACCCGACGACGCACGTGGTGCGACCCCCCCGGTGGTCATGATAGCCAGCGCGCGCTCCAGAAGTCTAGAAGCTGCGCGCCACCGAAGCCTCGAACGTGATCAACGTTCCCCGGTAGTCCCCTGGAGCCTTCGCGCGGTCGTAGTCCGGGGTCGTGGCGGTGTTCTGCGGCACGGTCCGCGTGCTCGGGAGCACCGCGTCGAGCGCGGCATCGACCCGCCACGCGCCGAACCGGTAGCTGCCACCCGCCGCGAGTCCGACCTTGTTCGAATCGAGGTACTGGCGCTCGATCGTCCGATCGGGGACTGCGGTGGTGTCGTAGTACAGGCCGCCACGCACCGCGATCGCCCGGGTGACCGCGAGGTCGGCCCCCACGCGCGCGGTCCAGCTGTCCTCCCAGTCCTCGCGATAGACCTGGTCCGGGTTGCCGGATCCGGGGAGCTGCACGATCAGGTCCTTGACCGTGGACCACTGGGTCCAGTCGAGCTGCACCGCGAGCTTCAGGGCCGGGCTCGCCGCGATCCCGACGCCGAGCGAGGCGGACTGCGGCCAGTTCTGCTGATGCTCGACGGACACCTGCTCCGTGCCGCTCGCACCCTCGATGGTGCCGTTGCCGGTGGTGGTGATCCGGAGCGGAGCACGCCAGGCAGCGCCGATCCGCACGGTCTCGACGGGGCGAAACAGGAAGCCCCACGCCATCGCGACCCCGAGCCCCTTCGCGGACAGCGAGGCGTCGTACGGCATCTGGGTGCCCTCGACGGAGAACAGACCGATGCCGATCCGGAACGCGGCGCCGATGCTCAGGCGATCACTGACCCGCACGGCGGTGCCCGCGGACGCCTCGACCACGGCGTCCTGCACGGCATCGAGCGCCGGCATCCCGGTCTTCGGGAACGCGACCTTGCCACCGAACGTGTTCCACACACCGCCGCCCAGCGTGAACCGCGAGGGCTGGCCGTCGTACCAGAACCGGCCCACGACCCCGAGGCTCGGTACCGGCGCCACCACGGTGGCGTTCTGCGCCGGGCCGCGCGTGCCGTCGTCGGCGACCGGCGTGAACGTGCGCGGACCGACGACCAGCTCGGCGCCGACATCCACCTGCGGATCGACCTCGGACAGCGCCGCGGGGTTGAACCACACCGCGGTCGCGTCATCGACCCAGGCCGTCCACGCGCCGCCCATGCCCACGCCCCGCGCGGAGATCCCGTTCGGGCGGCCCAACCCGCCGGCGTGCGCAGCGGCTTCGAGCAGGATCAGCGCGAGCACCGTGCGCTTCACGGCACACCCGCGTCCGGCTTCGGCTCGCAGACTCCCGCGTCGAGGTTGCACTGCTCGACGTTGGTGAAGCACTCGAGATCGGACTTGCAGGTGTTCGCCGGCGGATCGTCGCCGAGCAGCGTGCACGCTGCGAACGTGGAGGCGACGACGAGCGCGATCGTGACGACGGCGATCCTCACCACGCGGCACCTCGCGAGACCACCGCACCACCGGACACCGGGATCACGGCGAACGGCGGCGGGACGTCGGCGCGCTCGCGCCCGCCGAGATACAGGAAGATCGCGCCGGTGCCGACGGCGGCGAGGGCCGCGCCGTAGGTCACCGTCGAGATCGCGGACCACTTCTTCGAGCGATCGCGGGCGGCGTCGAAGTCCGCGCGCGTGAACTCGCCCTTGGGAGGCCGGGCGGTCTCGAGGCGGTTGATCTCGCGCGCCTCGGCAGCGGCGTCACCGGACCTCAAGGTCGCGAGGAACCCGAACACGGCGATCGCAGCGCCACCGCTGACCAGGGCGATGCCGAGCTTCTCCTTGCGCTCACGCGTGGCGGTCTCGACGAACACTGGTGCGATCGGCGTGCTCTGGCCGGCGGTGATCCGCACGCGGCGCCGCCACGGATCGTGCGCGGCTCGCTCGATCTCGATCACGTGCGTGCCCGGCGAGAGCTCGACCTTGCCGTCGACGAGCTTGGCGGTCTGGCCATCGATGAGGAGCGAGCTCTCGCCCTTCGCGATCAGGTAGCCGCTCGTCGCGGAGACCGGGCGCTTGACCGCGACCTCGGGGTTTGCGGCGGACGGATCGGGCTCGAGCTCGACCGTCACATCGGTGACGATGCCGCCAAGCGCGTTGATCGAGACGTGGACCGGCTTCCAGCCGGCCTTCTCGATGTCGATCTCGAGCGTGCCCGCGGTGATCGGGCGTGGTGCGAGTGGCGTCCCGCCGTAGGTCAATCCCCCGACCTTGACGGTGGCGCCGGGAACGCTGCTGACCACCGCGATCGCCGCGCTGTCCCCGAGCTCGTCACGATAGGGGGCGCGGCCTGCGGACAGCCGGCACTCGTCGTGGACCTTCCGGGTGTCGGCGATCTCCGCCGACCGCGGGTTGAGCTCGATCGCGGTGCGGGCGGCGGCGATGCAGTCCAGCCACCGGCCCTGCGCCTGGGCGACCGCGGCGAGAAACCGGTTCGGCCCCGGGAGCTTCGGATCGAGCGCCTTTGCCTTCTCGAGGTGCGCCTTCGCCTCGTCGAACTTGCCGAGCCGGAACGCATCGACGCCGGCCTGGAACTCGCGGGTCAGGTCGGAGGCCGGCTGCGCCGCCGTCGCGGTCGTCAACGCGAGGAGGACTGCCGCGGCGGTGCGCCCGATCGTCACGATCGTGAGGATACGCTCAGTCACCCGGAACCGGGTTTCTTCGCCGTAAGGTTATTTTCGCGCTTACTTCGTCGCGCGAAAATTCTCCCGGCGGCTCAGTCACATTCGCATGCGAACTCGTGTTGGGTGAGGCACTGGTCGGCGCCGATCACGCCGATGGCGCCCTCCTTCTTGAGGACGAGGCACTCCTCACCGGCGTTGTTGGTGGGTTCGCCGGTCCCGAACGGGAGGTAGGTGAGGAAGCTGAAGTCGAGGTCGTGGAACTGATTGCGGAGCACCAGGTCGCGCGCGCCGACCACGCGGTACAGCCGCGTATCGCCGCCGCCGGTCTGCTGATCGATGTACGCCTCGAGCGCGGTGGCCTCGGCCTGATCGTCGAGGCGAAGCAGGTGCGTGCCGAGGTTGCTGCACGTGAGCATGGCCCCCGGCTGCGTGTCCTTGGGGAACACGGCGTACCGCGAGCTCCCCGCGCTGGCGACCGGGACGAAGTTGCCTGGGCATGCCGCGGCGTCGGGCATGGCGTCGCCGGATGGCGGGGCACCCGGCTCGCCGCCCATCGACGCATCCGCGATCTTGCCGTCGCCGGGAACGCCGGTGCTCGCGGGCGTGCTGAAGTCGCACCCGGCGACGAGCAGGATCGCGGCGAAGGCCCTCACGGGCGGAGCATACCCAAATCCATCTGCGGAGGTCGGAGATAACCTGGGGCCTGGCCCGCCGTCGATCGCGCCCGGACGTCCCCCACCGCCGTCTGCGCAGGATCTCCACGGAAGCTGGTCGGCCCCTCCACGGTGGGTGCGCGGTGCCTCCTCGCCCACATGGTTCAACGGAGCAGGAGGTCGTCATGTCCCTGGTCCCTGTCTCCCCGCATCCCCCTGCCCTCGCCGGGCCCGAGCTCGCCGCTCGCGCCTCGGCGCTCGCCCTCGCTGCCATCGGTCCCGTCGCGATCGGCGCGATCCTCGCCGTCCACGGATCGAGTCCCACGCCCCTCGTGGCCGTGCCCGCCGTCGTGTTCGGCGTGGTGGCCGCCACCGCACCGGCGCTGTACATCGCGACGGCGACCGCCGGGACCGCACCCTCTCTCGGCGCGGTGGTCCGCGCGTTCGGGATCGCGCTCGGGGCGTTCGGTGTGGCGCTCGCCGGCCTCCTGCTCCCCGCGGCGTTCCTCTCGCTCTCGTCGGTCTCCCCGAGCACGACGTTCGTGGTGGCGACGTGCGCGCTCGGTGGCGCCGGGCTGCTCGCATTGCGGCG
This sequence comes from Myxococcales bacterium, assembly GCA_016720595.1. GTDB lineage: Bacteria > Myxococcota_A > Polyangia > Haliangiales > Haliangiaceae > JABFXX01. The sequence goes on along the minus strand of JADKKI010000025.1, from coordinate 124,472 downwards.
GCTCGCCCGCGAGCTCGATCCCAAGGCGATGCGGCCGTCGCTGACCTCGGGCGTCGTGTTCCTGGTGTGGTCGGCGGCGACGGTCGGGATCGCCGGCCGGTTGTGGTGGGACCTCGCGACGGAGGTGATGTCGTGATCGCCGCACCCGTCGCGTCCCTCGGATCCGGTGGTGGCGTGGCGCCCGTGGGCCCGGTTGCGTCCGGCAGCCCGGCCGCGAGCTTCGGCCTGATCGATCAGCTGCTGCGCGATCGCGACGCGATGCTCGCGCGGATCTCGGCGGGGCAGGACCTCGCCGCGATCACGCGCACCATGGTCGCGACGATCGCGATCGCGATGGCGATCGTCGGCGCCGCGCTCGGCAGCTATCGCGGCGGCGTGCAGATCGGCTTCGCCGCGATCAAGCTCCCGCTCGTGCTCCTCGGGACCGCCGCGCTGTCCGCCCCGGCACTCACCGCGATCGGCGCGGCCCTCGGCCGGCGCGCGCGCCTGACCGCAGATCTCACGCTCGTGATCACCGCGCTCGCGTTCGGAGCCCTGCTGCTCGCCGCCTGCACGCCGCTGATCCTCCTCGGGCGCGCGATGGAGCTCTCGTATCACGACATGGTGCTCGGGACCGTGGTCGTGTTCGCGCTCGCGGGGTGCGCGAGCCTCCGCATGATCGTCCACGCACTCGGGCTCGAGAACGGCCCCGGTCGCGGCAGTGCGATCGTCGGCCTGTGCGTGGTGTTCGCCCTCGTCGGTGGGCAGCTGTCGTGGGCGCTGCGACCGTACCTCGTGCGGCCGCGCACGCCCGATGTGCCGTTCGTCCGTGAGGTCGAGGGCAGCTTGTTCGATGCGATCACGGGCGCGGTCCGCTCCGCGCGCGGCATCTATGTCCGGGATCGCGCGCCGTTGCCGGGGGAGGACTAGTCGTGTCGCTCGGCCTCCTCGGCCTCGGCTACGTCGGAATCGGCGTGGTGATCGCGATCGGTGCGCTGGTGCTTCGCCGCCGGATCTCTGCAGGTGACGTGGTGTTCCTGACGGTGCTGTGGCCACTCGCCGCACCGCTCATGTTCAGCGGCCATCGCGACGAGCAAGATCCCGGCGCCGCACAGCTGATCTCGGCGCTCGCGCGCGCGCAGGCCTCGCCGCTGGCCTCCGTGCTGCCGGATGCGGAGACCGCGCGGGTGCTGGCCAGCCGGCTGCGCGAGGCCGGTGGACGCCTCGCCGATCTCGATCAGGTGCTCGCCCGCCCGGACTTCGATGTGGGCGAGGCCGAGCGCCGCGCGCACGAGCTCGCCGCACGCGGGGCCACGAGCGCGGCCGCGACCGCCCAGCTTCGGGTCCGCACGCTGGCGCAGCTTCGCGCCCTCCGCGAGAGGTACCGCGGCGAGCTCGACGAGGTCCGCGAGCTGATCGCGCAGCTCGTGGCGCAGGCCGAGCTGGTGCGCCTCCAGCCTTCGATCGCGCAGTCCTCGGGTGAGCTGGTGCGCGAGCTGGTCAACCGGGTCGAGGGCCTGGGTGATCTGTTCGCCTACCAGGCGTCTCTCGAGGCGGACGATTGCCACGATGGCGACGCGGACCGGAAATATCAGCCCCGCCCCGCCCGTTCTTGATCCGCATGGCGTCCGTCCTGATCTGTGATGACGATGCCCACATCCGCGAGGTCGCGCGGTTCGCCCTCGCGCGCGCCGGGTATGCCGTCGAGCTCGCCACCGATGGCGTGCTCGCCTACGATCGGATCGAGCGCGGCGGCATCGATCTGCTCGTGCTCGACATCCTGATGCCGGAGCTCGACGGGCTCGCGCTGTGCCGCCGCCTGCGCGCACATCATCGCTTGCCGATCGTGTTCCTGTCCTCGCGCGGCGAGGAGGCGGACCGCGTGCTCGGCCTCGAGCTCGGCGCGGATGACTACCTGACCAAGCCGTTCTCACCGCGCGAGCTGGTCGCACGCGTGGCGGCGGTGCTGCGCCGGACCTCGAGTGACGAGGTGCCGGTGGCACGGCCGAGGCTCGCGATCGGCGAGGTCTCGATCGATCGCGATCGCCACGAGGTCTGTGTGGCGGGGACCCCGCTGACCGTGACCGCGACGGAGCTCAAGCTGCTCGCCACCCTCGCCACCCACCGCGGGCGCGTGCTGTCGCGCGGCCAGCTGATCGCCACGGTCTACGGCGACGATCACCACATCAGCGAGCGCACGATCGACACGCACGTCCGCAACCTGCGCGCGAAGCTCGCGGCCGCCGGCGCGCCGGTGATCGAGACGGTCCATGGCGTCGGTTATCGCTGCGGCTAAGCGCGGCTTCCGTGCGCTCGCGCGGATCCGCTACCGGCTGCTGCTGATCAACGTGATCGTCGCGGCCGTCCCGCTGATCGGGATCTCGTTCGCGAACCTCCACGAGTCCCAGCTGCTCGCGGCGCTCGAGACCGACATGATCCATCAGGCCAAGCTCGTCCGCGCCACCGTGCTCGCCGACGGTGCCGGCGTGACCCTCGCGCAGCGCGAGCCGATGCTCGCCGCCGCCGCCCGCGACACGCGCACGCGGATCCGGCTCCTCGACGCCACGGGCGCCGTGCGTGCGGACTCGCACCGGGGAGGCCCGCCCGAAGGTGCCGAGCGACCGGTGCCGCGGCTCCTCGGCGACGACTCGCCCGCGCATGCGCCGGAGATCCCCCGCCCCGTCGACCTCGCCGGCCGCGAGGAGATCCAGGCCGCACTCGCGGGGCGGTACGGCTCGGCGACCCGGCTGTGGGACCACCAGGGGCGCGTCTATCTGTTCGCGGCGCTGCCGATCATCGATCGCACCGGAGCCGTCACCGGCGTGGTCTACGTCACCCGCTCGACGCACGACGTGAAGCTCCAGCTGTTCCGCCTCCGCACGTGGCTCGTCCGCGTGTTGATCCTGACGCTCGTGCTGACGTCGCTGATCACGCTGCTGCTCGCGACCACGATCGCGCGGCCGCTCGGCAAGCTGACGCGGCGCGCCCAGCGGATCGCCGCGCGTCAGCCCGTGGAGAGCTCCGATCGCCTCACGCGCCGCGCCGACGAGATCGGACAGCTCGCTCGCGCGGTGGAGGCGATGACGGACGAGCTCGAGCGCCGCGCTCGCGACGCCCGTACGCTCGCCGCCGACATCAGCCACGAGTTCAAGACGCCGCTCACCGGGATCCGAGGCGCGGCGGAGCTGCTGCGCGATGGAGCCGCCGACGATCCGGTGGCGCGCGAGCAGTTCCTCGGGATGATCGTGGAGGACACCGCACGTCTCGATCGCCTGGTGTCCCGCCTGCTCGAGCTCGCGCGCGTGGAGGACGATCGCGGTGCGGCCCTGCCGGTGGACCTCGCCGAGCTCGCGCGCGCGTGTGCGGGCCACCGCTGGCCCATGGAGATCGAGGTCGCGGTCACCGGCGCCACCGTGGTGCCGGGGCGTGCGCCAGCGCTCGCCTCCGCGATCGAGAACCTCGTCGCGAACGCCATGCAGCACGCCGAGCCCGACACCCGGGTGCACCTCGTCGTGGAAGGGCGCGAGGACGGCGTGCGCGTGATCGTCGCGAACCATGGCGCTGCGCTGTCACCCGCCGCGCGCGCCCGGGTCTGGGATCGGTTCTATTCGACCCGACACGCCGACGGTGGCAGCGGCCTCGGCCTCGCGATCGTGCGCTCCGTCGCGCTCGCCCACGGCGGCAGCGTCGGCGTCGACTGCGCCGAGGGTGTCACCGCGTTCTGGTTCGAGGCGCGGTTCGCACGCTGACCCCGAGACACGCTCCCCCGTTCCGCGCGAGGATGCCCGGATGTCGAACCAGCGGGTGGTGCTCGTCGCGTTGTCTCTGATGTTTGCCATGCTGGCTCTCACGGGCTGCCCTCCCCCGGCGACCGGGACCGGCGGCGGAGGCGCGGGCGGACGTGGCGGCGGCGGCATCAGCCCCGATGCGTGCGGCAAGATCGACGTCAATCCGGTCGGTCGCAAGATGTACAACTTCCTGATCGCCTCGGCGGAGCTCGATCGCGCGAGCCTCGAGCTCGAGAACTCCGTCGCGGACGCGTGCCGCAAGATGGCGCGCATCCTCGGCGTCTCGGACCAGGGGAACACCAAGGAGGTCTGCACGCGGGCCTCGCAGGAGCTGCAGGCGAACCTCCAGGTCAGCGTCAAGACCGAGTCCCGCCTGGTGACCAAGTACACGCCATCGGTCTGCCACACCGACGTCGACTTCACGGCCGGCGTCGTCGCCTCGTGCGAGGCGCGCGCGACCGCGGACGTCAACATCAAGTGCGAGGGCAGCTGCAGCGGCACCTGTAACGGTGCCTGCAACGGCACGTGCGCCGGTGGGAACAGCGGCGGCGCGTGCAATGGCCAGTGCCAGGGCACGTGCAACGGCAAGTGCAGCGGCGGCTGCGATGGCTATGCCGACGTCGATGCGTCGGTGGAGTGCAAGGCGAGCGCGGAGATCCGCGCGTCGATGCGCACCACCTGCACCGAGCCCAAGGTCGAGGTCGTGCGGCAGAGCGTGACGGTGGTCGATGACACCAAGTTCCAGAAGGCGCTCGCCGCGATCGACGCGGGGCTGCCGCAGATCATCCGCGCCGGCAAGAAGCTCGAGCTCGCGGGCAAGGCGCTGGTGCAGTGGGTGTCCACCGGCGCGTCGCTGATCCGCGCGTCGGGTGAGCTCGTCGGCCAGATCGGCGAGAAGGGCATCTGCGTGGGCGCGCAGCTCGCCGCGGTGATCGCCGCGAGCGCGAACATCCAGGCTCGGTTCTCGGTCTCGATCGAGATGTCGGCCTCGGTCAGCGCCTCCGCCGGCGCGCAGGCGCAATAGCTCGTGCGGGACGCGGTCCGCTCCGATGATGACCTCGCGATCGAGGCGGCCAAGGAGCGGCTCGCCAACCTGACGACGCGGCCTGGCTACGAGGAGGCGATGCGCACCGAGCCGTCGGGCTCGAAGCTCGCACGCGCGATCTCGTTCGGCCTCGCGATCGGCTTTGTCACGCTCGCGGTCGTCTCGTTTCGGCATGTCGACGCGACGTGGCTGGCGTGGCTGCTGATGCTGCTGTTCGCAGGGATCGCCCTGTTCTCGATGTTCGCGGGGATCGGCTTCTCACCCGGGCCCGCGCCGGAGGCGATGCCCGTGATCGTGCTCGGCAAGCGCGCAGATTCCAGGCCGACCCCGCCGCTGCTCTACCTCGAGCTCCTGCGCACCGATGGATCGAAGATCGAGAGCCAGGCGCTCGAAGCGGTACACGCGGTGCTCAAGGCTGGCGACGTCGGGGTGGCGCACGTGACGCCGGGTGCGTTCACGATCGTGACCGCGTTCCATCGCCTCTGAGCTCGGCGCCGAGGACCGCGCGGGATCGAAGCTGCCCTCACTCGGTCGCAATGCACACGCTCGGTTGCGGTATCGACACCCACCGATACCGTGCGTGACCGGCGCACATCTCGGCTGATGTCGATGCACAACCCGGATCGTTTGATGCGCGAGCTGCGCACGAGACTTGTGAGCTAGATCGCCGACGCTGCCTCAGCGTGCGCCGGCAACTCGAGTGGCCACGAGGGCACGTCACTTGCTGAAGCCAGCACCGCCACCTCGGGGGTGCCTCATGACGTTCCGCGCGCTCATCGTTCTCTCGCTGTTCACTGGCTGCACCGTCGGGACGGATCCAGATCCGGACTCCAAGGCAGGTGCTGGGGGCGTCGCCCTCGTCGATGATCCGAGCGCGGATACCACCGTCATCGAGGCGCGCGTGTGTGCGCAGGGCACCACGACGATGGGCGTCGACGTCTCGTACTACCAGGGCACCGTCGACTGGGCGAAGGCCAAGGCCGCGGGCGTGAAGTTCGCGTTCCTGCGCGTCTCCGATGGCACGACGTTCCGCGATCCCAAGTTCGTGCAGAACTGGGCGAACACCAAGACCGCGGGCGTCATCCGCGGTGCGTATCAGTTCTTCCGCCCGAGCCAGAACGTGAACGCGCAGGCCGATCTGATGATCGCCGCGCTCGGGACGTATCAGCCCGGAGACCTTCCGCCGGTGATCGATGTCGAGGCCGATGGCGGGCTCGCCCCGGCGACCGTGGCCTCGCGCGTGCGGCAGTGGGTGGACCGCGTGAAGACCGCGCTCGGGGTCGAGCCGATCGTCTACACCGGCATGTACTTCTGGCGCGACGAGGTGGGAGGCCCGACCTCGTTCGCCGGCAACCCGCTGTGGATCGCCGCGTACTCCTCGCAGTGCCCGAACCTCCCCGCACCGTGGATGCGCTGGACGTTCTGGCAGCACACCGACTCGGGCCACGTGAACGGCATCACCGGTAACGTCGACATGAACAAGTTCAACGGCGACCTCAACGCCCTCGTCGCCTTCGCCGGCGCCGCCGTGGTCTCCAACCCGCCGCCGCCCCCGCCGGTCAACGGCTGCGTCTCGCAGACCCTCAACCGCGAGGTCACCGAAGGCACCTGCGTGCAGTCCGCGAGCGATCAGAAGTGGTACTCGTGCTCCGCGGGCGCCTGGGTCGGCCGCTCCTCCTCGTCCGGCTGCGCCGCCGCCTTCGGCTGGTGCGACTCGGCGACCCTCGGCCGCAAGGTCGCGCCGCGCTCCTGCGTCGAGGCCTCCTCGGACAACACCTGGTACCAGTGCGACGGCCACGGCTGGGTCGCGCCGGTCGACTACGATGCGCAGAGCGGCCCCGCCGGCCTGTGCTCGGAGATGCACCAGCTATAGGGAGGGGACGGTTTCAACGCAAGGCCCCACGCACGTGGGGCACGCAGCAACGCGAATGCGTTGCGACGTAGAGCAACTTGCGGTCGGCAAGTGCGCGAGATCGCGATCGTCACCCGCGGAGCTCCGCTCGAATTCCGGACATTCCTCACGGCCGCACGACTACGCTGAGGCCAAGGTGGGGTGGCTGGAGCACATGAGGACCGCGATGCGGGTGGCCGCGATCGCGTCATTGATGGGAGCTTGTGACGTTCCCCACCGAGCTTCGCCGGACGCCGCCGAGGTCCACTTCGGGTTCGTGATCACACGCCCACACGTGCTCGAGTGCAGTGCGTGTCACGTGCTCGGCACGAACACGGCGGCCGATATCAGCTGCACCACGAGCGCCTGCCACCAGCAGGCGCAGACCCAAGCCCTACACGCCGACCTCACCAGCTACCGCTGGACCGACGAAGTCCCGAGCCGCTGCCTCACTTGCCACAGGCACGGGCTCAACTGACTGAGCCGCGGCTGGAGCCATGCCCGACAGCGGATCAGGGGACGGTTTCAACTTGAGCAACTTGCGATCCGCAAGTGCGCGAACCGTGGTGCGCGAGCGCCCACGCTAGCCGCGGCTCGAGCGGTCGAACATCCACGCGATCCACGCCACGCCGGACAGCTGGCCGAGCGTTGGCTGCTTGATCAGCGGCGCGTGCCGCAGCTGCGACGCGGGATACAGCATGAACGTGTTGCGCATCCGCTGCTCGCGGCCCTCGTCGATGTCGCCGCCGCAGTGCAGCCGTCCGCCATGCTCGGTCTTGGTGCCGCGGATCCAGCCCCGCCGGACGGTCGGACGCGACACGGCCTCGCGGAACTCCTGGAGCATCGACACCGGCACGCGACCGCGGACCACCAGGACCTTGCCGTCGCGGACCGAGACGTAGAACAGCTCGCCGGTCCGCGTCAGGGCCCAGACGAGCACGACGCCGACGACGGCGAGGACAGGGAGCGCGAGCATGCAGGTCCGGACGGAGCCGGACACCGGACAGTCGCACTCCCGGAGCGCGGCGCGTGCCTGGGATCTCGCACACTTGCCGACCGCAAGTTGCTCAAGTTGAAACCGTCCCCTGCCGCCCTACCTGATCGACGTACAGCCGACCTCGAGCGTCCGCGTGCTCTGCGAGATCGTGACCGAGGCGAGGCCGTTGCCCGAGTCGTCGGTGACCCACATCATGTCGCCCACGCGGAAGCTGTGGCTCGACACGCTGTTCGAGCTGACCGACGAGCTGGTGCCGCTGCCGTACTTGGGCTTGTCGCCGTAGAACACGGGGACGGTCCTGGGGCAGGTGCCGCGGATGGTCACGCTGACGGGACCCGACGACGAGCCCGAAGACCCTGACGAGCCGCCGCTCGAGCTGGAGCTGCTGCTGTTGCTGTTGGACCGGCTGCGCGCGGCGAACTCGGCGTCGCGCTGGCGGCGAGCGGCCTCCTGGCGCTCGGCCTCGCGGGCCGCGAACTCACGCTGCTCTGCGATCTGCCGCTGCTTGTCGGCCTCCAGCTTCTGCTTCTCGGCGCGCGACAGCACGTGGCTGTAGAGCTGCATCGCGATCGGCCCGGAGCCGATCGGGTCCTGGCCGATCATCGGCGCCATGGTCAGCGTGATCGGGCCGGTGGCCTCGGCGCAGCCGACCGAGGCGACGGCGCCCGGGCCGACGACGCCGGGCCCTCCCGAGCCGGCGATCTCCGGGCGGCGGAAGTCGAACTTCAGGCCGGCCTCGGCGCCCAGGCCCCAGGCCGCGCCCTCGCCGAGCCGCATCACCACCGTGTAGCAGGTGCCGTTGACGCCATCGAACACGAACGGCTCGGGAGCCTCGAGCCGGATCTCGCCCTTGCGGCCGGTCGGCTTGAACTTCTCGGTCTGCGTGGCGATCGTGCGCTCGAGCTCCTCGGGCGACTTCTTCGTCGGATAGCCCATGCTCTGTGCGAACGCCGCGCGCTGCGCCGCGGGATCGGGCGCCGCTGCTCCTGGATAGGTCGCGGGCTGCATCGGGATGCATGCCGCAGCGGAGGAGACGACGAAGGCGAGGACGGCGAATCGGATCATGACCCCGGTCCGGACGCGCGGGCCGGCGAGGAGTCGCAGCCCAGCCAACGCAACGCAACTCGACTAGGGGTCTTCGCCCGGGACCGGCGCCTCGATCATGCTCTCCACGGGCTTGTCGCCGACGAAGTCATTGACCCACTGCGCGAGGGTCATGTTCCGCTCCTCGATGTCGGACCCGGCGAAGTTGAGGACGGTCGTGCAGTGGCTGTCGTTGATGTTGCGGTAGTACGGGATGAAGTAGCGCAGGTTGTCGCGCGTGGCGTACTGGTCGACGAGCAGCTGCGCATCCGCGTTCCACATCCGGAGGATCTCCTCCTTCGGCGGGAAGTTGTAGAACCGCTCGTACGAGTACAGCGAGAAGTCCATGTCGCGGCGGAAGAACGTGGTCGCGAGCCGATCGTTCGGGAACTCGTCCGCGAGCGCGGTGTTGATCGAGCCCATGTCGTCCAGCGTGAAGCTCGACGGCAGATCGGCCGTGAGCGCATCGAGGTTCCATGCCGCGCGGATCATCGAGTGCATCGGGCGCGAGTACCCGGAGGACGGGAAGATCGGCCCCGAGTCATCCAGCATGTAGCCCTTCTCGACGGCGTGGATGCCGTTGCGAAGGAACCGGTAGTTGACGAGCGAGCCCACACCACCCGCGGAGCAGCCCGTCGACAGCAGCTTCGGCACGTGCGTGAAGTTCTCGTCGAGCCAGCTCACCACCTTGAGCACCGCCGCGTGCCCGTCGTGGTGGAACTCGAGATCGGGATCCGTGCCACCGCCCGGGTACGTCACCGTCTTCGCGCCGGTGTGCACGTCGCCGGTGCAGTACGGCACGTAGACCATGTTCCAGTCGCGCGACGGGTTGGTGTCATCGAACCGCGAGAGGAACGGCGAGATGAACGGTGCGAGCTCCCAGTGATCATCGGGCAGCCCATGTGGGTTGGCCGCGCCGCGGATCCCGTTGCGCCCGGCGCAGGAGTCGTAGTCCCAGCACGCACCGCCGGGCTCGAACACGACGACGAGGTTGTCGCTCTTGTCGCTGAAGTTGACGAACATCTTGTACTGGCTGCCGTCGCCACACACGATGCCGGGTGGCTCGACCTTGAGCCACGTGTCGTACTGATCGCGCGCGGGGTTCAGGATCTGCTCCTCCCCCGCCATGTTGTCGCCGCACCCGACGAACGACGTGATCACGACCGCGAGGACCCCGAATCGACCCATGGGCCGAACGTATGCCTGCGGGCGTGGTCCGGCCAATACCTAACTGCCAGCGTGGCGGATTCACAAACGGGAACCACCCCCGGTGCGACGGTTTGCCGGCATGATCCGTCCGGACCCACCCATGCGCCTCGTACCTATCCTCGTCCTCGCCCTGTCCGTCGCAGCTTGCGACAAGTCCACGTCCAAGAACGGCCCCAGCCCCGAAGCGCCGGCAGCACCGGGAGCCAAGCCCGCCGCGGATCCGGTCACCAAGGACAAGGCCGCCGAGCCCGTCGCGAAGGCAGCCGACCCAGCCGCCAAGGCGGCCGAGCCAGCGGTGAAGGCGCCGGAGCCGCCGAAGCCGGTCACCCAGACCGGGGTGCTCGATCTCGAGATGCAGGAGGTGGAGGGTGGCTATCAGGTGATCACGCCGCGCGTGACGCTGAAGTTCCCCGCCAAGCCCACCGTCCAGCGCCAGGATGCGAAGACGCCGTTCGGCGACACGATCCCCGGTGCCGTCGCGGTCGTGGAGAGCGGCAATCGGTTCTCCGGGTTGATCTACATCCCGATCCCGAAGGAGCTCCCCTACGACGTGCCCAAGGGCCTCAAGGGCGCTCGCGACGGCATGCTCGGCATGTTCGAGGGCAAGTACGAGGCGAAGGACGAGAAGGTGAAGCTCGGACCGTTCACCGCCAACCACGTGATCGCGGACGGCTCGCGCGCGGGGCATGCGTTCCACGTCGAGGCCTGGATCGCCTACGACCCCGCGGGCCACACGGTCTACGGCGTGATGAGCCTGCGCACGCCCGACGATCTCGAGGGCATCGCGGAGCTGCCCGCGGCCTTCACGCTACGCGCCGACGCCAAGGTCGCCGAGACCGAGCCCGGCGACGTGGGTGCCGTGAAGTCGCTGCTCCCGTCGAAGGCCGGCAAGGCTGGCAACACCAAGGCCGTCGCGAAGCCCACCTCTCCGAAGCCGGCCCCGACGCCGACCGGCGACGATCCGTTCTGATCGCCACCTAGTGTCGGCGCGTGCGGGCTACATGCAGCTCGGCGCGAGCGGGTTGTCCAGACACTCCTTTGCGATCTTGATCGCGCCGCGCGGCGGTCCGCGCCGCTCCTGCACGGCCGCGCGCACCAGCTCCTCGCGCGTCGGTCGGTCGAACGGCATGTCGATGAACAGCGAGGTCTGACGATCCACGTGCGGTGCGCCCTGCGCGGCCTCGCCGAGCGCCTCGGGGACGAGCGGGATCCGGCGCGGGCTGGTCAGCTTCGTCGCGAGCTGTCGGCCATCGATGTCGAGCTCCACACGCGCGATCGTGCGCGTGCCCGGATCGAGGACGAGGCTGGTCGACGGCGGCAGCGTCATGATCAGCTCCACCTCGGCGGTCTTGCCGCGCACGAGCGGGTACACACGGAGCCGCAGGCGATCCGTGGTCTCGGTGCTCTCCACCCACTCGAGCAGCGCGGGATCGATCTTGTCCTCGACGATCTCGGCATACGTCGCGTGCGCCGAGGCGGCGTTCGCCAGCTGCGCGATCCTTCGCGTGCCTGCCAGACGCAAGCCGAGGTAGGTGACCTCGGCACCGGCCGGTACGTCGACGAGGAGCGACGTGTCCTTGGGTGTGCTCGCCGTGGTCGAGAGCGTCAGCACCGCGGTCGCACGCGAGCCGCGGACCGACAGCGAGACCCGATCCAGGCGCGCCCCGGGGCTCGCGCTGCCAAACCCCAGGGTCGATCCTGCCGGCGGGCGCTCCCGATCGTGGGAGCCACGCACGCGGGTCTCTGCGCTCACGGGCCCGGCGACCACGGTCACCACCGCCACGAGTCCAGGCACGAGGCTTCGGCGCATGGCGATACGACAGCGCCACGCGCCCGCGGTTTCAGGAATCGCGCGGCCTACTGCGTGGGGTCGTCGCGACCCGAGCCCTTGCCGCCGCCGTACCGATCCCAGACGTTGACGCCGCCGGTGTTCCCGGTGGGACGTCCGCCGTTACTGCCGCCGGTCTTCCCGCCGTTCTGGCCCTTGCCCGTGTTCACCGACGTGTCGTCGGACTTCGCCTTGATCACCGCCTGGAACTCGCGCGGTGCGCCGTCGCTGGCCTGCACCTTGAGGCGGAGCGTGCCGCCGTGCTCCACGAGCTGGGCGTGCTCGTCGCCGGCGAGCTTGGCGAACGAGGCGCCATCGATGACATCGCGGCCCGCGACCGCCACCACCACGTACTGCTCGGCGAGCCCGAGATCCTGCAACGCGCCGCTGCCGAGCTTCGTGATGATCGCGCCGTGATCGAGCTTGGGATAGCGCCAGCCGACGAGCGGGAACATCGGGACGGCGGTCGCCCCGAGCGCCGTCGACGTGGCGGTGTACGCCTCGACGAGCTTCGCGAGCTCGGTGGCGCCGAGCGAGACCTGCGCGAACGCGAGGTAGCGCTTGCCATCCGCGCCCGCGTACTCCTCCCAGTACCGGCCGGTGGGCGCGGCCGGAACGGCGCCACCGCTGGTCGCCCGGAGCACGCGGCCCACTGCATTGCGTGCCTCGCGCACGTCGCGGCGCGCGGAGGTGTTGCTCGGATCGCGATCGAACGCCGCGAGCTTGGCATCCCGGGCGGCCTTGTACGTGGGGATCACGGACAGCTTCCAGTCCTCACTCGTGATCCGCACCGCGAGCGCATTCGCCACGGCATCGAGCGCGGCATCCGCGGCCTCGTCCTCGGCATCATCCTGCCGCGCGGAGATCGACGACACCCCGACGCAGGACAGGCCCTTGTCCGCGGTGTCGACGCAGGCGGCGGTGCCCTGCGTGTCGCTCGCGATCCACGCGGGCCGCGTGGCAGCGCTGCGCGAGGCGAGCGTACCGAGCGCGGTCTTCGGCGCCTCGGCGGTCTTGTTCATCCGCTGATACGCGAGGTACCCGCCCGCAGCGACCACCACGGCGAGCAGCGCCGCGAGGAACGGCACCAGGAGCGACGAGCGTTGGGCCGCGACCGGCGCGACCGCCGCCATCACGTTGCTCTTGCTCACCGGCTTCTTCTCGCGCTGGATCTGCAGCGCGCGCTCGCGAAGGATCCCGAGTGCCTTCACGACCTCGGTGCTCGCGCTGGGCTTCGGGAGCCCGGGCAACAACGTCATCTGCGCTTCACCCGCCACGCACTGCATCGCGTGCTTGCAGGTGGTGCAGCGCAGCTCGGGCGCCGTGGCGAACTTGAGGACATCGTGGTGCTGGCCGACGTCGATGCTCTGAGCGCTGGTGGTGCCGCACGTCGAGCATGCATACGGCAGGGTCAGCGTCAGCACCTGCGCCTTCGGGCCCAGGTCCTCTGCGCTGCACAGCTTCTCGAGCACCGCCGGCGGGACCGCCGCGAGGTAGAGCGCCTCGACGAGCGGCGTCACCATCTTGACGAAGCCACGCCACTCCGCAGCACCGGCAGGCTCGACGCGGCCGATCGAGCCGAGATCGAGGATCACCGTGCCCTCGAGACCTTCGGCGAGCTTCTCTCGCGGGAACGACTTCTCGAGATCACCGGCGAGCTTCACGTACGTGGTGCGGCCCTCGATGACCTTGTCCACCCGCAGCTTGCGGTTGAGATCGCTGACGGCGTAGTTGAGCTTGCTCGCGAGGAACGCGGCCACGTCGGGCTCGAGCTCGAACTTCTCCTGGCCGATGAGGTACGAGAAGAACGTGGCGCCGTCCTCGTCGAAGTACATCGCCTCCTTGCACGATGGACACGGGCGCTCCGCGAGCTTCATCGACTTGATCGTCTCGTGATCCTTGTCGACCTGGAGCAGCACGCGATGATCGGAGTCGCAGTAGTCGCAGCGGAACGGCGTGTAGAAGCTGAACACACGCCCACCGCCGGCGAAGTTCGCCACCATGTTGAGCTGGTCCACCACCTTGGGGGAGCACTCGATCAGGATCATCGAGCGCACCTGCTTGCCCGCAGCCGCGACGAAGTCCACCCACTCGCGGATGCCGAACGACGAGATCTTCTTCACGCCGCCGAGATCGAGGATCAACGTGTCCCCACCCGCGGAGGCGCCGAGCTTCTTGCCTTCGAAGCTCTCGTCGATGGTGCCCGTGAACTTCAGGCAGGCGATCGTCCCGTCGGCGAACTTCTCGATCGCGAGCTTCGACGCAGGATCTCCCGGGTTCGGGATCACCGGCTGACTCGGCCTGTGGGGGACTGCTTCCATGAGTTAGTGACTCCAGTAATGCAGCGACTTCGCCTGCGTGCGGAACTCGCGCAGGTTCATGTCGAGCTCGAACATCGCGGTGACCTCGGTGTGCTTGCCACGCGCGACGTCGAACACCATCGCCGACGACGCGTTGTGACACACCATCATCCCCAGCCCGGCCCCACCGTGCGACTGATCCATCTCGCCACCCGCCAGCCCGCGCGCCAGCCCATCGACCACGTGCCGACGCTCGAGCCGGCCGAACGGATCGCGCACTTGCAGCACGAGGCGCGAGCCATCGGTGCCGAGCTTGACGTGCGGACGCTCGGCGTCCTCGAGCGTGACCGAGGCCTTGCGGTCGCCCGCATACCTGGGGCGCCCATGCGCATCGACCGGGGCGTCGTACATGGCGTTCATGATCAGCTCGTGGCCGAGCTCTGCAAACATTTCGGCAACGCGCTTCGGAACGCCGAGGGCGCCGACGAACTCCTGGATCCGCGCGGCCGCGAGATCGCGGTCCGCCGTGGTCCGCACCTCGAGCTCGATCGCGTGGTGTCCCCAATCGAGGTACGCGGAGAGCGGCGGCGGCAGGCCGCCGAGGTGCGCGAGCCGGCGCGCGACCATCAAGGTCTCCCACGCGCGCGGCGGTGACTCGAAGTCCTTGCGACCGAGGACGTGATCGATCGCCGTCGATTCGATCATGTACTTCAACGAGCGGCGCAGCGGCTCCGCGGTCCACAGCACGCCCTTGACGCCAGGGTTCGCGCGCAGCTGCTCCGCCACGAGATCCGCATCGAACGCATCGGCGCACAGCAGATCCGCACCCGCGAGTGCGCCCGCGACCTGCGCCGGATCTTCCAGGCTCAGCGCCGTGGCACCGGTCGACATGAACAGCCTGGCGACCTTGCGACCGACCAGCTTGTTGCGCTCGAGAATGACGGCGTGCATGGAGTGATTCCCGCGAACCCCAAACTCACCCTACCATGCGATTTTCGTCGGGAAACTAGCTGGTTCGCTACCCCGTGCGCTCCCCGGTAATCCTGGTAGGCCGTGCTACGATCGCACCGTGCGGGTACGAAGAGGTGTGATAGCGATCGGCTTGATCGCAGGCCTTCGGACGGGTGTCGCGGTGGCGCAAGCACCCACACCCGCGCCGCCCGCTTCGGCTCCGCTTGGCGATCTCGCGCAGACGGTCAAGACCATCAAGGCGCGCGCCGAGCTCTCGCAGTTCCTCGTCGCCGGCGCGCAGAAGGCGCAGAAGGCGCGTGACTGGGCGCGTGCGATCCCGCTGTACCAGGCGCTCGTCGTCGCGCGCGGACCGGCGAGTCCGGAGGCCAAGCAGCTCGCCACCCTGTGGACGCTCGCCGGGCAGAACGAACGCGCGGCCGAAGCATGGACCGCGTACGCCGCGGCGAACGCAGATCCCAAGGAGCGCGATGCGGCGCTCGCCGAGTCCACACGCCTCGCCAACTTCGTCGATCCGTTCGCCGACAAGCTCGCGCTGGTCGCCCTCGCCGCCGAGGCCAAGCAAGCGTTCACCGCCGGCCGCAAGGCGTTCGCCGCCAAGCAGTACGGCGATGCGCTGGTGTACTTCACGATCGGCTACAACCTCGCGCCGGAGCTCCCGGGCTTCCTCCGCGAGCTCGGCTCCACCTACGACAAGCTCGGCGCCACGGCGCCCAAGCGCGAGTTCTACCGCCGCTACCTGGTGCAGCGCCCGTTCGGTGCGAACGCCGATGTGGTGCGCACCGAGCTCGCGAAGGACAAGGACGTGCTCGGGACCTTGCTCGTGTCCTCGAGCTTGCCGTGCACCGAGCTGTGGGTGAATCGCCAGCGGGTCTCCGGGAAGCTCCCCGACAAGGGGATCATCGTGGCGCCCGGCAGCTACAAGGGTCTGTGCTTCAACCCGAAGTACGAGATGGCGCTGTTCGAGTACGCCACCGTCGAAGCCGGCAAGCCGGCGGCGATGATGTTCCGATGGGCGATCGTCGAGAACAAGCTCGAGCGCCCGCTGGGCCGGATCGCTCTCGAGAACCCCAAGGCGCCAGGCGTCATGATCGACCTCGGGATCACCTCGCCCGAGATCGGCGTCGCCGCCCCGGCGGATGGCCGCCGGCTGAAGATGATCCTCAAGGACGACAGTGGTGTCAGGACGGAAGAGCGGATGGTCCAGATCGAGCCAGGACAACGGCTCGCGGTGAAGTGGTAAGGTCCGCCCGCCGTGGTTTCGGACCGACCCTCGCAGGAAGGCAAACTATCGCCTGGCGCACCGAATGATCCGGTGCCGTTCGGGACGTACTACCTGCTGGGGTTGATCGCGCGCGGCGGCATGGCCGAGGTCTATCGGGCCAAGCCGGCCGTCGGGCAGCGCCGGCTGTACGCCGTCAAGGTCATGCGCCCGCAGCTCGCACGCGAGGCGCGGTTCATCGACATGTTCCACCGCGAGGGCAAGCTCGCGATGGTGCTGAAGAACCGCTGCATCGTGGAGACCGTCGAGGTCGGCCAGTACGATGGGCGGCACTTCATCACGATGGAGTACGTGCCCGGCCGCGATCTGACGCAGGTGCTGCGACGCTGTCAGGAGACCCAGCAGCGGATCCCGGTGCCGCACGCCGTGTTCATCGCAGCGCGGATCGCCGAGGGCCTCCACTTCGCCCACACGCTCGCGGACAAGGACGGACGCCCACTCAACATCGTCAATCGCGACGTGTCGCCCTCGAACGTGCGGCTGTCGTATGACGGGGACGTCAAGCTTCTCGATTTCGGCATCGCGCAGGCGCTGATGAAGTTCACCAGCGAGATCGGGATCCTGAAGGGCAAGTTCAGCTACATGTCCCCGGAGCAGATCCGCGGCATGCCGCTCGATGCGCGCACCGACGTGTTCTCCGCCGGCATCATCCTTCACGAGATGCTGACCACCGAGAAGCTGTTCCGCGGCGACACCGAGTTCGCGCTGATGGAGAAGGTTCGCAAGGCCGAGGTGCCGCCGCCCTCGAACTTCAATCGCCGCGTGACGCCCGAGCTCGATGCGATCAGCCTCAAGGCGCTCGCGCGCGACGTGGCCGATCGCTACCAGACAGCGGCCCAGCTCGCCGCAGACCTCGATGCGCTGATCGCGGGCTACCGCTTCGATCCGAAGGAGCTGCGGCAGTTCATGCGGCAGCTGTTCCGCAAGGAGTACGCGAAGGAGCAGGAGGACACCCTCACCGCGCTCGATGTCGAGCCGGGTGGCCTGTCGATGTCGATGACGACAACGGCGGGGCGCATGCAGACCTCCCCGCCTGCGGGAACGCCGACGGAGACCGTGCCCCGCAACACGATGCAGAGCGGGCCCCAGCCCCCACCTCCCGAGATCAACATCGAACCCGGGGAGCCCGGGGATCCTGGGGAGCCCGGCACCCCCGACACGCGCCCGGGCGGCGACAAGCCCAAGGGCTTCTGGGGATCCTTGTTCAAGAAGCGTAAGTAGCGCATGCTGATCCGCGATGGCCTCTGATCGCACTCCGCCCGACTCCCGCCAGGCGATGCAGATCGCAGGTCTCGTGGTCACAGCCTGTGTGATCACGAACATCGCGTTCTACTTCCTCTCGAGCCTGTACTTCGAGGATCGAACGGCGATCTACGGCGCCGTGACCTCGGGCCACATCAACGACGTTCGCATCACGTTCGCGATGTTCACCGGCTCGATCGGGCTCGCGTCGGTGATCGCCGCGCTCAAGCCGATGTGGGTGGGTCACGGGATCGCGAGTGTCGCGGCCCTCGCCGCGATGGCGGCCGGCATCGGCGCTGCGACTCGGGACATGACGCCGGTCCTTCCCGTCTCGCTGATCGTCACGAGCCTCATCCTCGCGGTCCTGATCTGGAGGTCGCTGGCCAAGGCCCGCGGTGCATGGTCGTTCCTGATCGGCATCACCTCGGTGCTGGCGGCCGTGCTCTTGTTCGGCGCCACCAAGGTGCGCGGCGTCCTCGGCGTGGGCCTGTGGACTGCGCTGATCATCCCCGGGCTCCTCGCGGTGGCGACCGTCGCCCTGTCGATGATCCGCGACGACTACCGCGACGCCTGACGACAATTGCTTACGGGGTGACCGGGGCGGGTCGTGCGTATGATCGGTGTGACCACCCGCGTGCGCGCCGAGATGCCAGGTGACCAGACCCCGCTGCCCCGGGCCCCCGGCTGGCAGATCGCGACGATCGGCCTGTTGGTGCTCCTCGGCAACGCGGCCCACGGGATGATCGTGCGCTCGGCCCACCCCAGTGGCTACAAGGGCAGGCACTGGGACGTCGCCGTCGACGGCCCGTGGCCCTACCCGACCGACGACGTGCGCACGTACCTGATCGTGATGGCGCTCGATACGCTGTTCGGGATCTGGTTCCTCCAGCGCCGGAGCAAGACCTCGCTCGCGCTGCGCTCCCTCGCGTTCGGCCTCATCAACCTGCTCGCGATCGTGGCGATGGTGCCGCTGATGATGCACGTCGGTGAGCCGCTGACCTCGCTGCTCGGCTGGTTCCTGTGGGCCACCGCCTGGGGCTTGCTGTTCGCCCTGTGCGCGGGCATCGCCGGCTGGGCCGGCCTTCCGGCCCCACGCAATCCACCCTGACGCCCTTGCCCGTGACCGCGGCGTCCGCTAGAACGGATGTCACAACACGATCACGGAGGCCGCCATGGCACTGCAGCTTGGAGATGACGTTCCCGATTTCACGGCCGAGACCACCGAGGGCTCGATCAACTTCCACGAGTACCTCGGCTCCGGCTGGGGCGTGCTGTTCAGCCACCCGAAGGACTTCACCCCGGTGTGCACCACCGAGCTCGGTCGCGTGTCGGCGCTCAAGCCCGAGTTCGACAAGCGCAACACCAAGGTGATCGGCCTCTCCGTCGATCCGCTCGGCTCGCACAAGGAGTGGGCGAACGACATCAAGGAGACGCAGGGTCACGCGCTCAACTTCCCGCTGATCGCCGACGCGGACAAGAAGGTCGCGAACCTCTACGGGATGATCCATCCCAACGCGAGCGACACCTTCACGGTGCGCTCGGTGTTCATCATCGGGCCCGACAAGAAGCTCAAGCTGTCGCTGACCTATCCCGCGTCGACGGGCCGGAACTTCGACGAGATCCTGCGCGTGATCGATTCCCTGCAGCTGACGGCGAAGTACAAGGTCGCCACGCCTTCGGACTGGAAGCAGGGCGGCGACGTGATCATCGTGCCGTCGCTCAAGGACGAGGACGCGAAGGCGCTGTTCCCGGGCGGCTGGAAGACGGTCCGCCCGTACCTGCGCGTCGTTCCGCAGCCGAAGTGAGCGAGCCGCGCTTCGAGCTTGCCACGAACGTGGCAGGTTCGTAGCATGAAGGTATGACCGGAAAGCGTCGCCTGAGTGTGTCCGTCGACGCCGAGCTGCTGGCAGCCGCTGAGGCCGCGGTCGAGCGTGGCGAGGCGCCGACGTTGAGTGCCTACGTCAGCGTCGGCCTCCGGAACCAGCTCGAGAACGATCAACGCCTGCGCGCGGGCCGCGAGTTCATCCGCGAGTACGAGGCAGCGCACGGCGAGATCACCGAGGAGGAGATCAATCGCGCGATGCGATCCCTCCAGAGCCGCGCGATTCACGTGCGCCCGTCGAGCCCGGCGAGCAAGACCGGCGCATCTCGTGCCTCGGAATCGCGGTCGCGGCGATGAGGCTCGTCCTCGACGCAGGCGCGCTGATCGCCGTCGAACGCTCGGACCGAAGCGTGACCGCGGTGCTCAAGCGTCAGGTCACGGGCGGCCTCGTGCCGCTCACGCACGGCGGCGTCGTCGGCCAGGTCTGGCGAGGAGCCGGCGGCCGTCAGGCCGTGCTCGCCAGCGCCCTCCAGTTCGTGGAAGTACGCCCGCTCGACCTCGCGCTCGGGCGGCGCGCGGGCCTCCTCCTCGCACAGACGCGCACGAGCGACGTCATCGACGCCGCGATCGTCCTCCTCGCGACCGATGGAGACTGGATCCTGACGTCGGATCCGGACGACCTTCGCCCGCTGGTCCACGCGGCCGGGCTTCACGTCGACGTGATCTCAGTCTGAGGGCTCAGAGCGGCGCGTTGTCGCCGGCCGGCAGGAAGCTCGCCCAGTAGAACGGGTGTGCGTAGTCCTTGCGGCCGGCGAGCTCGAGCTGGATGTCGCGCAGCGCGGTGCTGCGGCCCTTCCCGGCCTTGAGCCGCGCGTAGTAGCCGGCCATCAGATCCTTGGTGGCCACGTCATCGACCTGCCACAGCGACATCACGAGGCTCTCCGCGCCCGCGATCACGAGCGCGCGGCGCAGCCCATAGACGCCGTCGCCGTTGGTGACCTTGCCGACGCCGGTCTCGCACGCCGAGAGCACCACGAGCTTGGTGCCCTGGAGATCGAGCCCCGAGGCCTCCATCGCGGTGAGGATGCCGTCGTCGTCTCCGGACACCAGCTTGTTCGCACCCGCGAACGCGAGGCCGGAGCGGAGCAGCGGGTTCTCGTAGCTCGCGACCGGCATCGGCGCGCCGGGCGCCGAGCGCAGGTCCGCATCCTTCGGCGGCGGCGGCGGCTCGTCTGGAAGGAAGAAGCCGTGCGTCGCGAGGTGCAGGATGCGCGGTCCGTGGACGCTCTTGACCGCGGCCTCCGTGGCCTCGGTGCCGCGATACAGCTTGAGGCCCGTCATTCGCTTGGTGACCTCGTCGGCCTCCTGCCCGGTGCCCGGCAGCGGCGGCCACATCAGCGACGCGAGATCCGAAGAGCGGCGACCACGCGTGCCATCTCCCGCGGCATCGCCGGGCTTCGCGGCGGGTGCCGGACCGCCCGCATCGAAGCTCGGGTCGGCGAAGATCACGCCGCCGCCCTGCGCCTTGGTCTTGATGTTGAGGCGGAGCAGATCACGACCGGAGGTCAGGTAGGTGAACGTGTAGGTCTTGATCAGGAACTGCTGCTGATCATCGACCAGCGCCGAGAACGGCACCACGTTCAGCGCTCCGTCAGGTGCGAGCAGCACGCTGGTCGCGCCGCCGAGCGCGGGCGCGAGCTTCGCCATCGTCAGCGTGTACAGATCGTGGCCGAGGTCCACGACCTTCTTGTTCGCCGGATCGGCGACGGCCTTGCGGAACTTCTCGATCGCGGTGTCGATCGCCGCTGCATCACCGAGATCGATCAGCACCGGATCGCCCTTCGCGCCCACCACGTACGCGGCGTACTTCCGGGGCTTCGGCACCGGGTTGATCACGTACGGCCCCTTCGGATCGCCGGGCTGGAAGTTGACGATCTCGACGAGCTTCGCGTCCTTCGGGATCAGCCGCTGCACGCTCGGGAGATCGATCGTCTGCGTGACCGCGCGATACGCGGTGCTCTTCTTGCCGACCGTGATCTCCAGCTTGACCACCTGGTCCTCGAGACGCGCGACCTCCTTGGCATAGTCCGCATCGCCGGTGGCCGAGGGGCCCGCGACCGTCAGCTTGGCGAGCGTCGCGCGAGCGCTCGCGAGATCGTCGAGGAGCTTCTTGTCGTCAGGCGAGAGCTTGCTGCGGATGGTGGCGAGGTTCGCCGCCGCGGCATCGAGCACGCGGCCCTTGCGGCGGAGCAGCGTGGTCAGCCCGAGCCGCGCGGCCGAGGCGCTCTTCGGCGCGTAGTCGAGCTGGAAGTTGAGCGCCATGTCGAGCTGGTAGTTGTTCTTGCCGAAGTACACGGCGTGATCGGTCTCGGTGCCGGTCTTGAGCACCAGCGAGAGCTCGCGCTCGGCGATCTCGAGCGAATCCTGGAGCACGACCTCCGCCTGCGCGAGCTTGCCGCTCGCCATGTAGTTGTGCGCGAGCGTCAGCTGCGACATGCCGTAGATCGGGTGGCGCTTGCCGTACGTCTTCGCGAGGTTCGCCAGGTATCCGAGCATCAGCTTTTCGGCGCGTGGATAGTCGCCGAGCTCGCGGAGCACCTCGGCGATCTGAGTGTTGTAGATCGTGGAGCTCATCGGCGAGATCTTGGTGAGCTGGGCCTGCGCCTTCTCGAGCAGCACGAGCGCCTCCTTGGGCTTGCCCTCGGCGCGCTTGATCTCGGCGAGCGAGCCGAGCCACCCGGAGTACGAGTTGCCGCGCTTCTCGTCGAGGGCGACCGATCGCGTGAGCATCTCGTCGGCCTTCGCGAGATCACCCGCCTGCCGGTACTGATAGCCGAGCTGGCCGAGCATGGCGGACAGCATCGGATCGTCGGGCTTGGTCTTCTCGAGCCGAGCGACCTCCTTCGTGAACAGGTCCACGACCTTCTTCGTCAGCGGCGCGGCGAGGTCATCGCGGCCGCCGTAGTGATACTGCGCGGCGACCCCCCAGTACGTGCCGGCGATCAGCTGCACGTTGCCGCTCGCGGACTTGTCGACGATCGCGAGGACGCGGTCGTAGAGCGCGATCGCCTTCTGCTTCTGGTTGGCCTGCCAGTAGCCGGCGGCAAGAGCCTGCAACGGCCCGGTCAGCGACAGGTCATCCTTGCTGGCCGCCGCGGCCTCCTGGATCTTGTACGCCTGCTCGTAGAGCCGCAGCGCGGCGGAGTACTCGTTGCGCTGATTCAGCAGCGTGCCGTACTGCATGAGATTGCCGGCGTACTGCGCGCTGCGCTCGCCATCGAGCTTCTTCGACATCGTCAGGATGCGCAGGTAGATGGGCTCGAGGTCGTCGAGCCGGTTCTGTGCCCAGTACGGGCCGATCAGCGGCATCAGCGCGTACATCGCCTCGCGCGAATCGACCCCGTGCTGCCGCTCGGTGGTCGCGAGCATCTCCTTGTACATCGCGACCGCGCCTGCGTAGTCACCGGTCTGGGTGAGGAGGCCGGCGAGGGTCTGCGCGATGCGGAGGGTCTGGGGCGCGTCGTCGCCCCACCCCTTCTTGGTCAGGTCGTAGACCTGCTTCGCGACCTTGAGCGCGGCGAACGTCGCCTGCTTGAGCTGGTGCTGCGTCAGCTCCTTGTCGAGCTTGTCGATCACCGCCTGCTCCGACTTCGTCGGCGTCTTCGGGACTGCGCCCGCGGGCGAGCCGAAGGTCAGGGCAAGCAGCGCGACGGCGACGGCGGCGACGTACGAGAGGCGCATGGGACCTGTCGTAACACGGGCACGAGCGCCGGGGCTGCGCTACGATTCTCGGCCATGAGGATCGAACGACTCGCGCTGTGTCTCGCACTCGTGGCCTGTGGCGGTAGCAAGGCCGCGCCGAAGTCACCGGCGACCGAGCTGACCGCTCCCGGTGGCGGCGGGCGGCGCGCCCGTCGAGGCCGAGGCTCCTGCCGAGGCCGTCGAGACGGCGAAGCCCGAACCGATGGCTCCCGCGGCCGCACCCGCCCCGATGGCCACCGAGTCCAAGGCAGCGCCGAAGCCGAAGACCCGCGCTCCGGTCAAGAAGGGCGGCAAGGGCGACGAAGATCCGGACGCCGGCGGCGAGTGACCGCCCGGCTCGTCGAGCCGTGCGGTAAGCTGCGACGAGTGGCCAGCCCACCGCGAAAGGTCGCGCCGAGCGTCGTTGGTGTAGGGGTGGATCTCGTCGAGCTCGAAGAGTTCGCCAGCACGGTGCTGAAGCGACCGAGCGTCCTCCGGCGAGTATTCACTCCGGGAGAGCTCGCGTGGTGTGCCAAGGGACCGCGGCGGGTGGAGCGCCTGGCCGCGAGGTTCGCCGCGAAGGAAGCTGCGTTCAAGGCGGCCGGCACGGGCTGGAGTGGTGGTGTGACGTGGCGCGATGCGGAGGTCGTGTCGGCCCGTGGGGTGGCTCCCACGCTCGCAGTCCGCGGCGTACTCAAGCGTCACGCCCGCGCCCTCGGGGGCGTCACGTTCCACCTCAGCCTCAGCCACAGTGGGCAATATGCGGTGGCGATGGTGCTCCTTGTCGGTGCGTGACCGCCGCCCCGCGCTCGCGGTCGGGGCCGCACTCGCGCTGCTCGTGGCCGGCGTGGCGTTCGCGCTCGTGCGCTCGCGGTGGCACGTGCCCGTGGGGCGCCCGTTCATCGGCCTCGTGATCTCCGACGCCGGGCTCGCGCTCCAGCTCGGCGCGCTGGTGCTCGGGGTGCTGGTGGTCAACCTCGTGCCCGCACCGATCGCGCGGCGCGTGATCGTGATCGAGGGCAGCGTCTGCCTGCTCGGGTTCGGCCTGACCGGCCTGGGATGCCTCGCGTTCCTCCTCACGTGGTGGGCCGTGCTCGACGCGCGCTGCCTCGGGCGAGGCCGGTTCGTCCTCGCGATCGCCCTGCTCGCGACCGTCGATGCGACCGCATGGTGCGCAGAGCTCGCGCCCGCAGGCCTGCTGTTCGCGATGATCTTCTCGCTCCGCCTCCTGGTCCTCGCCTACGACCGCTGGCAGCACCGAGAAGCGAGAACACCGCTCGGCGAGTTCCTCGTCTACACGCTCCCCGCACCACTGGTGATGTTCCCGCCGTACCTGACGTTCATCCCGCTGTTCGGTGGCTTCGCCCAGAAGATCGCGCCGGGCCTGACCCGCGCGAAGCTGGTGCGGATCGCCAGGCACGTGGCGCTCGCCATCCTGTTCGAAGGGCTGCGACAGGCGATGAACCACGTCGAGGTCCCCACGATGTACGGGCACTTCCTCGCGGTCGTCCTCGAGTTCGCGGCGTTCGCGCACCTCGTGCTGCCGCTGCTCTTGCTCCACGGCATCGACGTCGCGCCGCCGCTCGATCGCCCCTTCCTGGCGACCCGTTACTCCGAGCTCTGGCAGCGGTTTGCGTCGCACCAGAAGGATGCGCAGATGTTCCTGTTCTACACGCCTGCGCTCCTCCACCTGCGCCGCCACAACCGCTACGTCGCGATCGTGCTCGCCACGCTGTGGACCCTCGTGGTGGGCAACACGCTGATCCACCTCGCGTTGAACTACTGCTTCTTCCCCGATCCGGGTCCGTGGATCGCGCGCATGATGGTCGCGAACGTCGCGATCGGCGTGGTCCTCGCGATCGATCTCTGTCTTCTCGAGCATCGCCGGCGGACCCACGCGCCCGCGCGCGGTCTCGCGAGCCACGCGCTCGGCTGGGCGGTGACGATGACGATCGCCGCTAGCGTCCGGATGCTGTGACGAGGGACGCGCGCGCCCAGGTAGGGCTGGGGAGCATGGTGAGTCGGTTCAGGCGGCGCGGCGGCGGCGGAGACCAGCGATCAGGCCGATCCCGACCAGCAGGCTCGTACCCGCACCGCCCGTGCTGCACCCGCCCGTGATCGCATCGTCCTCGCCGTCCCCCGTACCCGAGCCCGAACCGCCACCACCCGTTCCATTCCCGCCATTCTTGGCGACGGTGACGGTGATCGTCTGCACCGCGGTCTGACCCTGCGAGTCCGTCGCCTTGATCTCGAGCGTATGCGAGCCGAGCGCGAGGGCCGTGACCTGGAACGTGAACGGCGCGGCGGTCACGGTCTGGTAGACGGCACCGTCGATCGAGAGCTCGGCCTTGGAGACGTCGGTGTCGACGATCGCCGCCTCGACCGCGAACGTCGGCCCAACGGTGGCACCGTTGGTCGGTGCGGTAAGCTGCGCGGTCGGGGCCATGTTGGCGACCGGGGCGCCATAGACCGCGACCACGCCCTGCTGGTCGCGGGTGGTGAAGGCGAGGGTCGTTCCCGTCCCGTTGCACTGCGGGTAGTGCATCACGGATGCCGAGTCGTACGTGGTGAGGGCGCGGAACTGGTTGTCCTCGACGCACTGCGTGGCGTTGGCCTCGGGGCGGATGTGCTCGTGACGGAACCCGAGGGTGTGCCCGAGCTCGTGACCGAGGATGTTCCCGAGTGAGATGTTGTTGGTCTGCGCCGGATCGAACGCGTTCGCGTCGATGATCACGTTGCGGTTCGCACGGGCATCGTTGGGAAAGAACGAGCGGGCCAGGTAGTCGGCGCCAGTGATCGGATTGACGTCGAACAGCACGTTGGCGTTCTGCGCGGTGCACGTTGCGTCCTCACCGGGGACGTACGTGAAGTTGACGTCCGCCAGCTTCTCCCAGCCGTTGTCGCTCGCCGCCTTCATCGCGTCGATGACCGCCTGCTTGCGCGTGCCGAACGAGTTGCTGACGCAGTAAGTCAGCTGCTTCTTCTGGGTGGCACTCCACTTCACGTCGACGCCGCCTGCGGTGTCGATTGCGAGGCCCCCTTGCTGAAAGCGGTAGTAGAACTCGAGGAGCTCGTCGTCTCCGTGAAGGACCGTGTCCCAGTCAACGACGTAGTTGTTCGTCCCTGGCTCCCGGCGTGCCTGAGCCTTGAACTCCTCGAAGCTGTTCCCGGCGGTCGAGCTGAGCTCTGGCTGGTCCACGGCGCATCCCAGCAGAAGCACGGGGAGGAGCGAGCCGAGGAACTTGCTGACCATGTGGGGGGCTGATTCACGTCGAATGCCAACCATCAGGTGGCCTGATCTCAAGACCTTCGCATGCACCGCCTGGGGTCAGCACGCCTCCACTCCCACATCTCCCCCCACCTGCATCAGTGCGAAAACACTGCGCAGGGACGTCCTGGACCGGCGATGTTAGCAATGCAGGGCGATCGCTCATGACGACCGTCGACCGCGACCTCGGCGAGCCACCTGGCTGCACGACCAGCATCCTGCTCGTCGACGACGACGACCGGCTCCGGGTGCGGCTCGCGCAGGCGTTTGTCGATCGTGGCTTCGATGTGGAGACCGCCTCCAACCATGCGGTGGCACTCGATCGTGCACGCACGCGCGCGTTCGATCGTGCAGTGGTCGACCTGCGAATGCCGGGGCCGCACGGTCTCGCGGTGGTGCACGATCTCCTGGCGCTCCACCCAGCGATCCAGATCGTGGTGGTCACCGGCTACGGCAGCATCGTCACCGCAGTCGAAGCCATGCGGATCGGCGCGCGCGACTACCTCACCAAACCCGCCCACGCCGACCAGATCCTGGCCTCGTTCGAGACTCGCGACGGCTCGGACGAGCTCGAGACCCTGGTGCCGTCGCTCGCGGAGGTGGAGCGCGAGCATCTCCAGCGGGTCCTCAGGGACTGCAACGGGAACGTGTCGAAGACGGCACGCGTCCTCGGCATGCATCGTCGCTCGCTTCAGTACAAGCTGGCCAGGCTGTCCGCTAAGCGTTGACCGCGAACTCAATCGACCAGCGCGAGCTCGTCATCGAGACGTTCGGCGAGCAGCTCGTCATCCAGCGTACTCACACGCGCCGCTGCACCAGGCACCACCCGCCTTCGCCGCCAACGGGAGACTCCCCCGAACACTAGACCGAGGCCTCCCAACGTGGCGATCAGCGGGAACATCCACACGGTCGCGCTCGAGGGCTGCGCGAGCACCTGACGCCCATACCGTCCCACCTGATCGTCGGTCACGGCATGCTCGGCGGCGGTGCGACCGGAGGCGGTCGCCAGGTCATGGCTGGCGAGCACCGCGAGGACTTCCTGGCGCTGCTTCGCTGCATAGCCGCACGCACAGTCCTGGATCGTGATGCGCTTGGGCTGGCAGCCGGGACACTGACAGAGCAGGCCGTGCATCAGGTGTTCCGCCGTCGGTGACGTGGGCTGGAACTGCATCGCCGTTCCCAGATCCTCGCGCTCGAGGTCGGAGCTCCGATGCTCCCCGTCGGCGTGAGCGATCGATGGCGTCGCGAGGAGCAGGGTAGCGAGGACGATCACGCGAGCAGGCACGATGCAGCCTAGGTCATGTCGATCGCGCGGGCGCTGCGAAGAAACTTCGCACCGAGAGTCAGTGGTCTCGGCAATCGATGAGTCGTGCGACAATCTTGCACATGCGCTCACGTGTCCTCGTCGTGTTCCTCTTGGCGATCCCCACGATGGCGGAGGCGCACATCCACCTGGTGTCGCCGCTATCGCGGACGGAGCTGCTGACTGGCGATCAGAAGGAGCAGCACTGCGGAGTCACCAACCAGCTGCGCAACCCGGCGCGGGTCAGCATGTTCCGGCCGGGGGAGACGATCACGGTGACCTGGATGGAGACGATCGATCACCCGGGACACTTCCGCATCGCCTTTCAAGCCAACGGGGCCGAGTTCGGGATTCCCCCCGCAGGCAGCGGCCCTCCCTCGGGCTTCCCAAGCCTCGATCAGACCGGGCTCACCGATCCGGCCAACGGCAGCATCGTGCTCAAGGACTTCATCGCGGACGGCACCTCGAGCACCCAGGTCACGCTCCCGAACATCGAGTGCACGACCTGCACCCTCCAGTTCATCCAGGTGATGGCCGACAAGCCACCGTACACGACCGACCTGCTCAGTGACGACGTCTACTTCAACTGCGCCGACCTGACGCTGTCCGCGACGGCCCCGCTGGTCGACGCGGGCGTGCCCGCGGGTGACGAAGCGGGCACGGGCGGCGGCAATGGTACGACCACCGGGGGCTGCGGTGGTTGCTCAAGCCGAGACGCGTCGCTCCCCAGCGCCGTGGTCCTGCTCGGGCTCCTCACCTCGCGGCGCCGCCGTCGCCGGTGATCCGCGGCCACAGGTGCGATCAGAGCGAGTGCAGCTCGCGCGCGACCTTCGAAGGCGCGACGGACTCTTCCCACCGCTGAGTCTGGCATCGTGTCTGGTCTGCGAGTACCGCGGCAGCCTCCGGTGACAACGTGTCCCACGGCTTGGTCGCTTGCTGGAACGCCTCCCACGCCCCCGGTGTCGAGCGCGCGATCTGCGACGCACCGCATGCGATCGCCCGCTGCGTGCTCGCCTGCATCGGCACCGAGTGCAGCAGCGGAGCGACCAGTGGCAGCGCGGTGACGTCGCGGAGCCCGAGCACGCCCCGCCACACCGTCGACAACCGGGTCTGCGACGTGACGCTCGCGAGGAAGCCGCGAAACACCGCCTGCCAGGCCGGTAGCTGCGCAGATGAGATCGGGCCGTAGACGCCCACCGTCGACAGCGCGAGCCGGGCGATCGCGCGGTCACGGAGCCCGAGCGTGGGCGCGGTGGCGGCGACGTGGGAGATCAACGCGAGCGTGCTGTCGCCGTAGTCGAACGACAGCAGATAGTCGAGCCGGCCGGAGGTCGCTGGCGTCACGGCTGTGGTGAGCGACGCGAGCTCGCCGGCGAGACCCTGCGCGAGCTCGGCCCCACACGCGGCATACGTCGACGTATAGGTCGGCACCGCGGGATTCGCGATCAGCGGGCCGAGCGCGGTGCGAAGTGCGGCGGCCTCCGCGAGACCGAGGTTGGCGAGCGAGGCGCAGCCGGCGAACACCGCCGACCGGCGCGCCCGGGTCGAGTCCAGCATGGCGACGATGGCTGTCACGTCGGCGGGTGGCAGCCCCGCGTCGTCCAGCGTGCGCTCCTGACGCGCCGCCGAGCGGGCGCCCCAGGCGTCGATCGCGGACGCGCTCGACGGCAGCGAGAGTGCGCTCACCGCCGCTTCGTCGGCTGACGCGATCTCGAACGAGACACCCCAGGACGCATGAACGTCGCGTTCGTCCGCGGCGAGATACCCCCCGGTCGGAACGAGGACGGTGAGCGGCGCCGCCGGGCTCAAGGCGGCCTCGGTCGCGACACCGCCGGCGGCGAGGACCGAGATCTCGATGGGGGCCAGCAGGGTGTGGCCCGGATCGGTGAGCCCGAGCACGAGCTGCGTGCCACCGGTGGTGGCTGTCGAGTGCGCGGAGATCCCGGGCGAGTCATGCGAGGGCAGCGCGGCGAGCCACTGCTGGATGCGCGCGTCGTCGAGCGCAGGCGCGAAGGCACGAACGAACTCCTCGCCAGTCGCGCTGTCGAGGGCGTGGTCCGCGAGAAACCGGCGCAGGCTCCCCCAGAACGCATCCTCGCCGACGAGCGACCGCACCTGCGTGATCATCCATGCGGCGCGCTCGTAGGGACCAGTGGTGTACTTGTCGAGACCGTGAAGCGCGGCATCGACCACCGCGTCGCCGCTGCGAAACGAGTGATCGCCACCGAACAGTCGGTGCACGCTCGTGCCCTGATCGCGCTGGGAACGCTGCGCCTCGGCCTCGAGGAGCGTCGCCATGCCCTCCTTGACCCAGACATCGTCATAGGTCCGCATCGTCACCCAATCGCCGAACCAGTGGTGCGCGAGCTCGTGGGCGTTGAGCACAAAGCCGACGTTGCCGACGCCCGAGGACTCGGCATTGAAGGTGATCGTCGCGTTCTCCATCCCGCCGCCGTAGCCCGGAGCGAGCACGACCGAATAGCTGTCGAACGGATACGGCCCGACCAGCGCCTCGAACGTGGCCATCGCATCGGCGACCGCGTCGAGGTTCAGGTCCGGGTCGATCGCCAGCCCGCGGCGGTGCCAGATCGCGAGCGGGATGTGGCCCGTGCTGCGATCGGCGTGCACGAGATCACCGGCCGCGAACGCCATCAGGTAGGTCGGCAACTCCTGCGGCATTGCGTAGCTCACGACATGCCCAATCGCGCTCGCCTCGTCACTCACGCGTGTGCCGTTCGCCACCGCATCGAGCTCCCCAGGGAGATCGAGATCGATCGACCACCTCGCGCGGTCGGAAGGATCGTGCTTTGCGACCAGCCATGCGAGCCCGCGATCTGGCTCGGAGTCGGTGAACAGCACCGTGCCGCGGACCGGATCGTCATCGCGTGGCCCCCCGACCAGCAGCGCGCTCGACGGAAGCGCGGTGAAGTCCACCGTGAAGCTCACCGGATCCGTACCTGGCGAGAGCGGCGAGAGATCGACGCGGAGGCGGCCGCTCTCGGCGTCGGCAGTGAACGCTAGCTCCGTCGCTCCAGCATGCACCCGCGAGATCTCGACGCGAGCATCGAGCTCGACCACGGGTGCCGGCGCGACGATGGAGATGTCCTCGCTCGCGGTCATGGCGTGGGTCGCGCCCCAGTCGAAGCGGGCTTGCAGGTGATAGGACAGCGCATCGTAGCTCCGGTCCCCGGTGCAGTCGGGCAAGCAGGTGCCCTGCAGATTGTCGCCGCACGCGCCGAGCGCGAGCGCGATCACGACCAGCCACGACGAGCGTTGCATCGTCACCAGTAGAGCCTACGCGCCCACGGCGCACAGCAGGCGCTGGATGACGGCCGCTGACCAACTGCGTCGTTCGCGACGCATCGAGCTCGCCCCTCTCAGCGGCGGGACGCGAGGCGATCGCGGACCATGCCGGAGATCGCCGCGATCGTCGCGAGGTTCTCGGGCACGAGATCGACCGGGCGGAGCGTGATCTTCAGCTCATCCTCCAGGAAGCCGACGAGATCGAGCATCTGGACGGAGGGGACGAACCCGTGGTCGACCAGCCGATCGTCATCGGCGGGCGGGCTGGCGAGACCTCCGCTCTCGGTGATGTACGCGCGGATCCGGTCCTCGAGGGTCACGCGAGCCCCTCGGTCCAGCGGTAGAGCTCGTCGCGGACGAACCGTCGCGCAGCCTCGAGATCGTCTGCGAGCACACGATCCTCGACGAGGATCGGGACGCGCCGGCGGAACGCCGCGAGGAGAGCGGCACCGCGCGCGGACAGCTCGAGGCCCGGCGTGAACGACGTGGCCTGCGCGGCGACGAGGAGCTCGATCGCGAGGATCCGCTCGCAGTTGTCGAGCACGGTCAGGAGCTTGAGGCCCGACGTGCCGCCCATGCTCACGTGATCCTCCTGGAGCTGACAGGTGGGGATCGAATCGACGCTCGCGGGCGTACAGAGCACCTTGCTCTGGTTGACGAGGGCCGCCGCGGTGTACTGCACCACCATCAACCCGGAGTTGAGCCCCGCATCCGGTACCAGAAAGTCCGGCAGCCCACGGCGACCGGAGAGCAGCTGATACGTCCGTCGCTCGGAGATGCTGCCCAGCTCGCTGATCGCGATGGCCAGGAAGTCGAGGGCCATCGCGATCGATTCACCGTGCAGATTTCCGCCGCACAGCACGAGATCGTCGTCGGGGAAGAACAGCGGATTGTCCGAGACGCCGTTGACCTCGTCCTCGACGACCTTGGTCGCGAACCCGAGCGTCTGCCGGACCGCGCCGTGGACCTGCGGGATACAGCGGAACGAGTACGGGTCCTGCTTCGACGCGACGGCGGTCGGAAGCGCTGCGTGGTTGCCGCCTTCGAGCATCAGGCGGAGGTTCGCGGCGACCGTGCGCCGCTCGAGGTGAAAGCTGGTCTCGTGGTAGCGCGCCGCCGCGAGATCGCTCGCGGCGCTGAATGCCTGCATCGACAGCGCCGCGATCGCATCGGCCGCGCGCGCGAGGTGGGAGCCCGCCAGCACGCAGTGCGTCGCGATCGCGGAGATGAACTGGACTCCATTGGTCAGCGCGAGGCCCTCCTTCGGAGCGAGCACCCTCGCCTCGCGGCCGCCGAGGGCCTCCGCGGCGGGGACGACACGCTCTCCGAGATGTACGTGCCCGAGCCCAAGCAGCGGCAGGGCCATGTGAGCGAGGGGCGCCAGATCGCCACTCGCCCCGACCGTCCCCTGCGAGGGGATCGCCGGGATCAGATCGGCGTTCCACAGCTCCACCAGCCGCTCCACGGTCTCGACGGTGATCCCGGTGTGCCCGCTACGGAACGTGAGCAGCTTGATCAGCAGCGTCAGCCGGGCGATCGACTCGGGCGCCCACGGCCCGACCCCGCACGCGTGCGAGATCACGTGCCGGCGCTGGAGCTCCGAGGCCTGCGCGATCGGGATCGGCCGCTCCGCGAGCGCACCGAATCCGGTCGTGACGCCATAGATCATTCGCCCGCGCTCCACCTGCGCCGCGACGTAGTCTGCGCCCTGCGCGATCCGCGCGGTCACCATGGGGTCGAGCTCGAGACGCGGGCGGTCCCGGATGATCGTGCCCAGTTCCGCGAGCGTGAGACGATCGAGCGAGATCGACGCGCGCGCCACCGTCACGTCACCTCGTTCAGACGCTGCCGATCGATCTTGCCACTCGGCGTGCGCGGCAGTGCGGCGACAGAAGTCAGGCGCGCCAGCCGCATCGCCGGGGTGAGCCGCGCGATCGCCCGCTTGCGGACCTCGGCGATCCGCGCATCGGCCGCGAGGACGACGTAGCCGAGCAGCGCGATGTGGTCCTCGGTCGGCACTACCACCGCCTCCAGCACGCCTTCGCAGCCGGCCACCAATGCCTCGACCTCATCGAGATCGACCCGCGCTCCCCACAGCTTGATCTGGCGGTCGCGGCGTCCATGAAACGCGAGCCGCCCGTCGGGCAGCTGACTCCCGTAGTCGCCGGTCAGGTAGAGCTGCTCTGCGGAGCCGTCGGGTGCTGGCAGGAACTTCTGTTGCGTGAGGTCAGGCTCGTCGAGGTAGCCGTGCGAGCCGTAAGCTGACTGGATCGCGATCTGGCCGACCTCGCCAGGAGGGCATGGCTGACCGCGATCGTCGAGAACGTGGACGGTGACCGCTGGCATCGGGAGGCCGATCGGAACGGGACGCTCGAGGTCGGCGTCGGTGATCTCGTGGTGCAGCTTCACGAACGTCGCCTCGGTCGGCCCGTACAGGTTGACGAGCCGCACGCGGTCCCCGAGTACGGCGCGCGCTGCACGGACATCCGCCGGCCTCACGATCTCCCCGGCGAGCAGCACGTGCCGCAGCGAGCCGAGTCGGTGCGCCTCCGCGCAGGCGAGCAGCGCGCGGAACAACGAGGGCACGCAGTGGAGGAGCGAGATCTGCTCGCGCTCGATCCACGCACACAGCGCCTTCGGGTCGAGAACGACGTCCCGGGTCGCCGGCGCACACGCGACGCCGCCGGCACACAGCGGAACGAGCACGTCGGGGAGGTACGCGTCGTAGATGGTCGCGTGCACGATCGCGCCCCGTACGCTGGCATCGAGCCCGAGATAGTCCAGCTCCCAGGCGATGTGGTGATCGATGCCCGCCAGACGGCCGAGGATCGCGCGCGGCGCCCCCGTCGAGCCCGACGTGAAGTAGATGGAGCTCGGCGCATCTCGATCGACCGTCACCGGCGGCGCCGAGCGCGGCCCCACCTTCCCGACGAGCTCGGTGCCATCGAGCTCGAGGATCGCCAGCGAACGTGAGAGCCCACCTGGGATGCGCGGTCGCGAGGGGCCATCCACGATCACCGTCGCGCAACCCACGGTCGCGATCAGGCGGGCGAGCCGCTCGACGCCGACATTCGGATCGAGCGGCACGAACACGCAACCGGCCTCGACGACGCCGAGCAGTGCGGTCACGACGACCGCGTGGTCCGCCGCCAGGATGGCGACGCGATCTCCCGGGCGGCGTCCCGAACCGACGAGCGCACGCGCGAGGGCCGTGACTCCATCCACGAGCTCTCCGAACGAGGTATCCCGCCCCGGCGTGCGGAGCCCGATCCGCGCGCGCGCGCCCTCGGCAACTGCTCGAAACCGACGATGAATCAGGGGCGATGGATCCATCGACTAGCCGAGGGGGTCAGCGAGCGGACCGAGCGCTGGGGGAGAGAGCTCAACTCTGGGTGAATCCCACGGATTTCGGGGCGCTCGGCTGCGCAAAATTATCGCACCCCTCAGGGGAGGCATTGCAGGCAGGCTGCTTCGACAACTATGCAGCGGAGTGGTCCTCAGTGAAGCTCGTGCTCGCGTTCGCGGCATGCCTGCTCACCGGATGTCCTGGTGATCCCGTGTTTGGCCCTCCGACCGAGGCAACGTGCGAGCCAGGGTCGACGTTGACCTATACGAACTTCGGCAAACCGTTCATGGAGACCTACTGCACGCGGTGCCATTCGAGTGAGCTGGTTGGATCGCAACGACACGGCGCTCCGTCCTTCCATGACTTCGATTCGTTGTTCGGTATCAAGGCCGTCTCCGAGCACATCGACGAGACCACCGCCGCAGGCCCGGCCGCGACCAACGACGGGATGCCCGTGGACGGTCCGACGCCAACGCTCGACGAGCGAAGGCAGCTCGGCGAGTGGATCGCTTGCAAGATGCCGCCATAGCGGTTCAGCGGCGCCGACGCAGGACCAGCGCGACCAGGCCGAGCCCGAACAGCGCGGGAGCGGGCGAGCCACCGCCAGCGTTGCAGCCGCTGTCATCCTTGGCGGTCGGCCAGCACGCCCCACCGCCACCCGAGGCGATGCAATCGAAGCCGGATGGACAGGTCTCGGCGGCGCCGACGGTGCAGCTCATGCTGCACTTGCCGCCATCGGTGCTCTGCGCGCAGGTCCCGGAGTCACACTCCGTGTTGGCGGTGCACGTGGTGCCGAGTCCCATCGGCGAGAACGGCTGCGCCATGCAGCGGTGCTGGAAGCACGCCTTCATGTCGGGGCAATCGGTGTCGACGGAGCACTCGAGCTCGGGCACGTGCTGCAGGAGGAACGCCTTCTCCGCATCGACCCGCGTATCGGCGCCGAACTGCGCGCAGTTCTGATCGCCGAACGAGGTGATGCCGACCTGGACCTGCGCCCCGCGGACCGCGGCGAACGAGGGACCGCCCGAGTCGCCCTCGCACTTGCCCTTGCCGCTGAGCTGGTTGAAGCACAGGAGGTTCGCATCGGTGCCGACGTTCGCGGCGCACGCGATCGAGGTCTGCGCGACGATGTACTCGATGCCCACGGAGCCACCGCCACCCTGAGCGGTCGCACCGAAGCCGACCATGGTCAGCGCCATCCCGACCGGCGCATCGGCGGTCACGAGGTTGATCGGCAGCGGTGTCACGTTGGTAACGGGGGTGGCGAGCTTGATCAGGCCGATGTCGTGAACGCCGAGGTTGTTGATGTCGAAGCCGGTGTGCGGGATCGTCTCGGAGGCGCGGACGATCGTGCCCGGCGCGGTGCGGATGTTCACGGTCCCGAAGTGGACCTTGACGCTGGCGGTGATCTGGCTCTGACTCATGCCGATCACGGCCGGCGACACGCAATGCGCTGCGGTGAGTACCCAGTCCTTGGTGATCAAGGTCCCGCTGCACAGCCCGCCACCGAGCTCGATCGCGACCACGCTCGGGAACTGATCGGGCGTGGCCTGTGTCCCACCGAGGATCGGGTGCTCGAGCGATCCCGCGAAGGCAGGAGCCGAGGCGAGGACGAGGGCGAGGGCGAGGGACTTCATCGGTGGGAGCATCGGCCTTCCTCGAGCAGTTCGGCACCCATCGGCACTAACCGCTCGTGACAGCAGCGAACTCTACCTCGCTGCGCGAAACACGCGCACTGCGCGAGCCCTGGGAGCCTCTCACTCGAGAACAAGTGGCGTACTCGCAGGCAGCTTCTCGAGGTCCGTGAGCGTCATCGTCGGCGAGGTGGTCCAGCGAACGTCGAACCCGAAGCGGACCACATCCCCCACCGCGATCGCATCGAGCTTCAGGGTGTCGGGAACTCCGAAGGGCATCGGCATCGACATCATCGATTTCGCCTTGCCGTCCTCACCCTTGAACGCCGGGATCGTCTCGTGATGAATCTCGAGCTCGCGGTGCGCGCCGCTGCCCGGCAGCGTCGTGACCTTCCCCCGCGCGGAATAGTGATCGACGCGCGCAGCCGTGGAGCCCTCGGTGCTGGAGCGCCCGCAGGCGCTGGCGACGAAGGCGAGGATCAAGAGGATCGAGCGCATGGCCGGAGTCTAGCGGTGCGGCGCCCGCGGCGCCCGCGAGCGAATTGCGCGCGACGACTTGCCGCGCCCACGCACGAGGACCGCACCCACCGAGAGCATCAGGATCAGCCAGCCGCTGTGGTTGCCGCCGCTGGCGCTGCAGGTGCCGTCGTCGTGGGGCACACAGATCGTCTGACCGCCCACCGCATCACAGGCGAACCCATCGGGGCAGGCGTCGTTGGCCATGTCACAGGTCTCGGTGCAGAAGTTCCCACCGGTCGCGGTGGCGCACAGGTTGCCGTGGCACTCGGCGTTGACGGCGCAGGTGTCGCCGGTCGCCGAGAGAGCGATCGTGATCGGCATCGATCGCGCGGTCACGTTGCCGGCGGCGTCGGTCGCCTTGACCTCGAGCGTGTGCGCGCCCTCCGCAGCGCCGGTCACGGACAGCGAGTACATGTCGGCCTCGCCCGTGGTGTCGGAACCCACGGCCACGCCGTCGAGATAGGCCGTGACGTCGGCGACCAGCTCGTTGTCGGTGGCCTTCGCGCTGATCGTGAACACCGGCGGCAGCTCCGTGCCCTCACCAGGCGACTTGACCTCGAGGGTCGGCGGCACCGTCTCGGTCGAGCGTAGGCCGAGGAACTGGCGCAGGCGCGAGCCCGAGTTCGTCATCCCCGCCGCGGTGGTCTGGCACGAGCACTGCTGCGGCTGGTTCGGCATCGTCCCGCACTGCGCGTTCTGATCGAGGAACGCCTTGGTCACCGAGCTCGCGATCGGCGTGTACGACATCGTGTCCTTCGGCGCGACCTCGTGCTCGAGCGCGAGCAGGTGACCGACCTCGTGCGCGATCGTGGCGCACAGCTCGTCATCGGCGCGCTGGATGCCGCGATGGTTGGTCGCGAACACGAACGCGATCCCGCGCTCGGTCACGCCGCAGAAGTTATCCGCGGAGGCGACACCGAGGATCCCGGAGCTCGCGCTCCACCCGGTGCTCGAACCCGTGCCGCCGATCACCGCCTCGATGTACATGCCGCCGACGGGCTCCACCTCGGTGATCGTGACGTTGTACGGCTTGTACTGGTCCTTGACGCACGCGACGATCTTGGGCCAGTCGAACGTCGATTCGAGCGCGGGGATCACGGCGTTGGCGTGGGTGCGGCCATCACCCGCCGCGACGGTGCTCGCGCTGTTCGTCGCCGAGCTGGTGGCGCCGTTGATCACGTTGTACATGCCGCCGTTGCGGTTCAGGTACACGGTGCGTGGGCCCGAGATGAAGGGCGTGATCTCCACGGCTCCGGGGTGCGGCTCCTGGCGCGTGCCGCAGCTCTGTTCGTCGCGGATCAGGATGCCGTCGGCGGTCGTCCGGGGCGCGGCGGCTGCGGTCCCAGCGAGCGTGAGCGTGAGCGAGGTCGCGACCACTGCGGTGAGCTTGGACATCGCGGGCAATCTAGTGCGCCTTGTCGCACCTGGTGTCCCAGCGGTGCTGACACTTGCTCGTGCCGGCCGAGGAGGCGACCCCTCACTGCCATGAGGTGACTGTGAAGTGCGGTTCGCAGCGCAGATCCAGCGCGGGGTGCGCAAGAACGCCGCATTGCGCAAGTCCGTCGACCTGTGTGCCGAACCCGGTGTAGCTTCGGCGCATGAAGCGCATCGGGTGGGTGGTCCTGGTCAGTCTCGCGGCATGTGGTGATGACGGCGCGATGACGCTCCCGGATGCCCCGCCTCCGCCCGACGCGGCGATCGATGCCGCGACCTGTCCGCCAGTGACAGGTGCGGGCACCATGCATGGTGGATCTGTCGCCGCGGCCCAGACCTGGACCGCCGCGGCCAGCCCGCACATCCTGCCGTTCGACACCTCGATCAACGCGGCCGTGACGATCGAGCCCTGCGCCGTGGTGCGGATCGGGGGCGGCAAGCAGATCTCGGTTGCCGCCGGTGGCTCGATCACCACGCAAGGGGTCGCCGGGCTGCCGGTGAAGATCGAGAGGGCCGACACCGCCGCCTGGGTCAACATCCGCACGCTCAACGGCGGCACCGTCTCGTTCACGCACACCACGATCGATGGCGGTGGTGATCCGCTGAACGGCAACGTCCAGACCTCGGCCGCGCTCGACATCGCGGGTACGAGCCAGCTGGTCACCGGGATCCTGCACGCAGAGCACCTGACCATCACCGGCTCCAAGAGCTGTGGCATCAGCCTGCACGATGGTGGTGGCTTCGATACCTCGTCGAAGGGCGTGGAGATCTCCGGATCGACGGTCTCGCCGATCACGACCTTCGCCCGCGCGCTCGGCACGATCCCTCCCGGCACGTACACCGGCAACACCGCGGACGAGATCATCATCAGCAACGGCGCGATCACGGAGAGCATCACGATCCACGCGCGCGGGATCCCGTATCGCGTGGGGATCGCCGCGAACCCCACGCTCGATGTCGCCGCCCCGACCGGCGTGGCC
Organism: Myxococcales bacterium; assembly: GCA_016720595.1. Lineage (GTDB taxonomy): Bacteria > Myxococcota_A > Polyangia > Haliangiales > Haliangiaceae > JABFXX01. The sequence continues at coordinate 85,509 of JADKKI010000025.1, read as the reverse complement.
ACGCTGACGATCGAGCCGGGCGTGACGATGAAGTTCATGCCCGCGGGCAGGTTCCGCGTCGATCCCGCGAGCGGGACGCTCCCGGCGCGTGGCGCGCTGATCGCGAACGGGACCGCGACGGCCAAGATCGTGTTGACCTCGGCGAACGCGACGCCGGCCGCCGGCGATTGGCACGGCCTGTGGTTCGGCGGCCTCGTCGATCCGACCACCCGTGTCGATCACATGCACGTCGACTTCGCCGGCAAGACCCCGAGCGGCTCGGGCAGCGACTCGTGCAACTACCCCGGCCCCCTGGCGGAGAACCCCGCTGCGATCCGCATCCTCAGTGCGGCCCCCGCGAACGTGTTCATCACCAACACCGACGTCAACGCGAGCGCGTCCCACGGCATCGATCGCGGGTTCCGCAGCAACACCAAGCCGAGCTACCTGCCGACCAACAACATCAACGGCTACGTCGGTTGCCGCGAGACCTATCCCAAGGACGACAACGGCGCGTGCCCGACGACCGTGCCCTGCCCCTGAGGATCGAGCTCGGATCGGGTTCGGTGTAGGGAACCACCACGTCCAGCACCGAGGACGTGTCGACCTGGGACATGTTTGTCGGGTTGCGCAACGATCGTACGTACGTTCGGCCGTTCGTCGAATGGATTTCGCATAGTTGGGTCGACGGCCTGTGTGGCATGTGCGTTGAATCCCTGTGACAGTCCTGAGGCAGTTGATCTTCGCTCTAGGGTTGGTGTCGAGCGGGCTCGCGTTCGCGGACGAACCACCCACCGCACCGAACCCGCCCGTGGATCCCCAGGTCCCCGGCGTGTCTCCGACGGTTCCCGAGCCGGCGCAGGCTCCGGCGGCAACGGGCAGTCCCAAGCATCACAAGAAGCACGACCACGAAGCGGGATCGGAGACCACCACGGTCACGCCGCCGGGCGAGGCGAACGACGAAACCAAGGGAGAGCCGGAGGACGAGGCGAAAGCCGAAGCCAAGGCGCAGGCCAAGGCCGAACGTAAGGCGAAGGGCCAGAACGGCCAGAAGAAGAAGAAGAAGAAGAAGAAGCTCGAGTTCGGCGGGCGGCTGTTCGTCCGCGGCGCGGTGATGAAGGCCGCGCCCGCGACCGACTGGACTGGACAGGGTTCGGTGACGAGCGCGCGCGCGAAGGCCGACTTTCGGTCGCACGGGATGCACGCAGAGCTTCAGGTCGAGTTCGCCGGCAAGGCGCGCCTGAAGAACGCGTACATCCAGCTGCCGCTGGTCGACGGGCCTGCCCGGATCGACGTCCGCGCCGGCCAGTTCAAGATGCCGTTCTCCGCGATCGAACGCGAATCGCTGTGGTCGTTGCCCACCGCCGATCGCGGGCTCCTCCACGACGTGCTCGCCAAGCGCCTTCAGGTCGCCGGGCGTTCGGTCGGCGCGATGATCATCGTCGAGCTTCCGGGGGACGTCCCGACCAAGCTCGAGGCCGGCGTGTTCCAGGGCTTCGATGACGCCGGCACGCCGCTGGCGTCGTCGTCGAGTGATCGCTTCGGACAGGACCTGGTGCTCCGCGCGAGCGTCAAGCCAGTTCACGGCTTCGAGATCGGGGCCGCCGGCGAGGCGCGGGTGGGTCAGCTGCTCGAGGTCCCGGTCGTGATCCGCCGCGGCTATGCCGCCGAGGTCGACGCGACGATCGAGGCGACCGTCGGGCCCGGCCTCCTGCGGTTCTGGCTCGAGGGGATGATCGGGACGTCGTGGCTCGTCGGCGGGATGTCGACCGGGCACGAGCTGACCCGGTTCCTCGAGACCCGCGGCGTGGTCGCGTACCGGATCGGCGGCGAGAACAAGCATCGCTATGGCGAGCTGTACGCGCAGGCCGGAGCGCTCGATCCGGACCGGATCATCAGCGGCGATCGTCTCGTCGAGATCGCGGGTGGGCTCACCTACGGCCTGAACGACGTCTGGCGCGTCCAGGCGGAGGCCGAGGTGTGGCGCGTCGCAGACGCGGCCCCGCTCGGCATCGCGCAGTTCGCCGTCGCCCCCGGCAACACCACCACCATCCTCGTTCAGCTCGGAGCCCGTCTCTAGTCCTTCGGACCCAAGGAGCCCTATGCACACGACCCTGCCTTACAAGATCCTTCTCGGCGCGACCCTGGCGACCTTGCTTGGGGCCTGCGGCTCCTCGGGCTCCGATGGTCCCGCGGATGCACCGACCAACCCCGCCATGCGCTACTTGCCGTGGACCGTGGGCTCGGTGTGGAACTACAAGCTCACCGATCCACAGCAACCCGGCACGCCGAAGCTCGACCAGCCGACCACCATCATGCGGATGGAGGATGTCGGTGGCGTTCACGCGGGGACGATGGCGCTCCTCGTTCACCACGCGCAGTACACCGGCAGCAAGGATGTGTGGGAGGCCGCGGTCGGCGATCTCGACGTCCGCTACAAGACCACGTTCTACAACAACGGCGGCACCGTCACCGGGAGCGATGTCGACCAGCCGTACCGGCTCAAGCTCGACGAGAGCATCGCTCACACGACCACCGGTGCGGCGTGGTCCGAGACGTTCACCGAGACGTCGACGGGTGGCCAGCCCAAGTCCAAGACCGATCAGTGGGTCGTGATCTCCGACAACGAGCCGATCACCGTGATCGCGGGGACGTTCAATGCGCTCCACGTGCAGCGCACCAGCTCGGGCGGGGTCCAGAACTACTGGTACGTCCGCGGCGTTGGCAAGGTCAAGGACACCGGCGGTGGGCAGGATGAAGAGCTGATGTCGTACACGATCGCGCCCTGAGCCCCCCAAGCACTCAGTGAACGCTATGAAGCTCAGCCAGCTCAACCTCGTGTTCTCGATCGGCCTCCTCGCGTGCGGCTCCTCGAATGGTGGTGGTGGCGCGGATGCGCCCGTCGGACCAGGCACGGATGGGGCCGTGGATGCCCCCGGCTCCACCCAGCGCTACGAACCTTGGACGGCCGGCTCGGTCTGGTCCTACAAGTTGACGGATCCGTCGAACACCCTCGCTCCGCAGACGGGTCAGCTAACGACGTTGACCGGCCCCGTGGACGTCGGTGGCGCGCAGGCGGGAACGCAGGCACTCGTCGCTCACATCGATCAGCTGGTCGGGACCAAGGACGTCTACGAGTCGGTGTCGGGTGACCTCGATGTCCGCTACAAGACCGAGTTCTACGACGATCTGCATGCGCTGACCTCGACCGAGACCGATCAGCCGTACCGGCTCAAGCTCGACGAGAGCCCTGCGCACACGGTGACCGGCGCCGCCTGGTCCGTGACGTTCACCGAGACGGCGACGGTCCCGGGCATGGCTCCGACGGCGAAGAGCAAGACTGATCAGTGGCGCGTCGTCAGCGCTGCCGAGTCGGTGACGGTGATCGCGGGAACGTACATGGCGCTGCATGTCCGCCGCACCAGCTCGAGCGGCTCGATCCAGGACTACTGGTATGCGCGCGGCGTGGGCAAGGTGAAGGAGACGGGTGGCGGCCAGAACGAGGAGCTCGAGTCCTACACGCCATGATCGAGGCAGCCGCCAAGCACCGCGAGGACGAGCGGATCGATGCGCGGATGACCGCGCACCGCCGCGAGACCAAGTACCTCGTCTCGCCCGAGCAGGCGAAGGTCGTGGCGCGGGCGTTCAATCAGCACCTCGAATCGCACCGCCACCGGGGCGAGGGTGCGAATCGCCTGCCGGCGGCCCAGCACTACGTGACCACGATCTACTTCGACACCACCAGTCGCGCGCTCTATCGCGCGGCGCAGACCTCGACGGAGAGCCACCTCAAGCTGCGCGCCAAGGAGTACTACGACCTCCAGCCCGGGCTCACGGAGACCGCGACCGACCCTCGGCAGCTGGTGCGGTTCATCCCCGTGCTCTGGCTCGAGATCAAGAGCAAGGATGGCGGGCACACCGGCAAGCAGCGGATCGGGATCCCCAAGCGTGACGTCCCCGCGTTCTTCGGCGGCGGTACGATCACCCCCGGGATGGTGGCGCTCCAGGACCGCGCCGTGCTCGATGCGGTCGCATCGCTGTGTGCGAGCTGCGCCGAGCCGCTGGTCGCCGATTGCCTCGTCAACTACCGCCGGACCGCGTGGCAGGACGCCGCCGGCGAGCTCCGCGTGACGATCGATACCGGTCTCGCCTTCTTCGCACCGCCCGCTGACCTCTGGGAGCGCGGCTGGGCCTTGGTCCGCCAGACGCTCGGAACACCGGTCGCCACCGAGGGCCGGCGGGTGCTCGAGATCAAGTGCCACGGCGAGCAGCCGCGCTGGCTCGTGGACGTGCTGCGGGACCAGGAGATCCACCCCGTACCGTTCAGCAAGTTCGAGGCCGCTTCGAGCGCCGTCCATGGCTGAGCGGCGCTGGCGCTGGCGCACGATCATCCGCTGGACGTTGACGATCGCGATCGTCATCTACGCGGTCGCGGATTGGGGCGGCGATCAGGAGAAGCCAGCGCCCGCGGAGCCGAGCGACGAGCCCGGTGCGGCCGCGGCGCTGCGGATCACCGCGATCAGCGACGCCGACGTCAACCCGGGCGATGCCGTGGTGGTGTCGTTCGATGGCGCCGAGGGCCCCGCACCGATCGAGGCTCGCCTCGCGCGGAAGCCCGCACAGGTCATCGTGCGCGAGCCGGGCTCGGTGGTGATCCGGATCCCGAACGACATCGGCTATGGCAAGGCTGCGCTCCGCTTGATCCAGGGCGAGCGCAGGACCAAGTCGTGGGACCTCCATGTCCGCGCGACCAACCATCGCAAGCTGATCGGGCGGTTGCTCGGCGGCCTCGCGCTGTTCGTGTTCGGGCTCGGCATGCTCGCGACGGGCGCCCGCGGCCTCGCAGGTCAGCGGATCCGCACCCTGCTCAACCGGATCACGCGCTCCCCCCACAAGGCGGTCGCGGTCGGTGTCCTCGTCGGCTCGGTCACCCAGCTCACCTCGTCTGCCGCCGCGTTCACGGTCAGCCTGGTCGAAGCCCGCTTGCTCGCCCTCGGGCCGACGATCGCGGTGCTGGTCGGCGCTCAGCTCGGCGCATCGATCACCGGCGCGTTGATCCCGGTCGCGTTCGCACGCGAGAGCCTCCTCGTGATCGCGATCGGTGTGCTGTGGACGCGGATGTCGATGGACCGCCGGGCCCACGCGGTGGGACAGCTCATCCTCGGCGCGGGCTTGATGCTCTACGGCCTCCACCTGTTGCAGACCAGCGTCGAACCGCTGGTCAGCGATCCCAAGCTGCTCCCCTACCTCGGCTACCTGCGCACGGATGACTTCGCCGCGAAGCTCGTCTGTGCGGCGACCGGCGCGCTCCTCGCCTTGGTGCTTCAGGGTCCGGGCCCGCTCTACGTGCTCGTCGTCGGCCTCGCGCAGGCGAGTGGAGCGCTCCCCCTCGCGAACGCCCTCGCGATCCTCGCCGGCGCGAGCCTCGGTGCGGCGATCGGGATGGCGCTGGTGGCGTGGCAAGCCGGCAAGTCATGTCGTCCACTCGTCGCCCCCCACCTCGCGTTCGGCGCCGCGGGGACGCTGCTGGTCCTCCTCTCGCTCCCCCTCTGGACGCTGCTCGGTGAGGCCGTGACCGGGCACGGCGAGGCGGTGGACTACGGGCACACCGTCGTTCAGACCAACATCTCGACCAGCCTGGCGGTCGCGTTCGCGGCGTCGCAGATCGCGGTCGTCGCCGTCTGGTCGCTCGTGCTTCCCGTCCTGATCGCCCGCTCGTCGCATCGGGCACCGCCGGTGGTCGTCGACGCGCTTCCTGCCGATGCGGTCGCCGTCGCGGGACGGCGCGAGCTGGCGCAGGTCCTCGACCGCCACCGGATCGCCATGGAGATCGCGCTCGAGATCTCGTGCGCCTCCGAGCGCTCGCGCTCGACCGAGGTCGAGGAGGCACTGGTCGAAGCGAGGCGCGAGATGGAGGCGCTCTATGGGCGGCTCCAGCAGACCGCATCGTCCGCCGACCTGGAGCGCCTGACGCGGACCACCGTCGCCGCCCTCCAGCTCCAGCGCGTCATCGAGCAGCTCGTGCACATCTCCGAGCTGAGTGTCGAGCGCCGCGTGGTGCTCACCCCTGCGGAGCAGGAGCGGCTCCGGCAGCTGTACACGATCGCACGCGAATCCTACGACGCGGTGATCGCCGCGCTCGAGAGCGGGACGATCGACCTCGAGGCCGCCGGGGCTCGCGAGATCCGGATGAACCTCCTCGAGCAAGAGGCGCGCAGCGCCACGGTCGAGCCACGGCGCAAGAATGACTCGTCGTCGCTCCGGCTCGGGTTGGCCGAGCTGGTCGACAGCTACGAGCACGTCGGCAATCACCTGTTCCGCGTCGCCAACGCGATCAGCGGCGACGACGACGACGAGCTGACCTAGTGAGGAACGACCGACACGACGTGGTGCCACACCGCGACATCCGAGGGATGGCGGGCGAGCACCGCGAGGGCCATCGCGCGGCCGCGTGCGGTGGCGCCGAGGGCACCGAGGCTCTTCACCGTGGTCGACGGCCACACGTCGATCGTGGCCTCCCGCAGCTTCCAGGCGGAAGCGCTGTCGAGCCCGACCATCGAGTCCAGCGCCTCCTCGCTGTCCGTCGCGACCTGTGCGCGCAGCTCCCAGGCGCGCGCGTCATCGATGCCGTCGAGCGTGCGCATCACGGTCTTCGGCGCACGGAGGAGATCTCGCCGGCGCCAGGCCCACGCTCGCTCGTCGGTGATCCCGTAGATCGCCTCGAGGGCCGCGACCGGCGCCACCTCGCGCATCGCCTCACGCAGCTCCCACGCCCGATCGTCGGAGACGCCGGTGATCCCGGCGCACAGGATCGTCGCCGTCATCACGGTGTCGATCCGATCCACACCGCCCTGCTCGGCGAGCCAGGCCTCGCGCGTGCTCCACGCCCGCGCTCCCAACACACCGCCGAGCGAGCGGATCAGATCCGCACCTTGGAGCCGCGCCCGCAGCTCCCAGGCGAGCTCGTCGTCCCGGCCGTACAGCGCCTCGCCGACGGCGCGGGGCGCGATCGCGACGAGGCTCCGCAGGAGGTCCGCCGCAGCGGGATGGCTCGCAGCCGTATCGACGATCGACTTCGCCACGTCGTCGGGGGCTTGCTCGGCGAGCGCGCGACGCAGGTCCCAGCTCGCGGCATCGTCGAGCCCACGCAGGCCCGTCGCGACCACGTGCGGCGCGCGCTCGCCGAGCGCGCGCCGGCGGTCCGCGAACTCGACGCCGGGGACCCCATCGAGGAAGTAGGCGGCGAGGCCGGGCTCCTTCACCGCGCGGCGGTCGATCCATCCCAGCAGCGCCTCCCGCGCGGTCTCGGTGTCGGTCGCACCGATCGTCGGGGCCGTGGCGGCCGCCATGACGTCGTGCTTGCGGCCGGCCCGGATCACCTCGACGAGGTGAGCGGCCGTCGCCTCGAGATCCGCCTCGGTGTTGTCGATCACCAGCCACCGATCAGGATCGCGGGCGGCGAGCGCCCGGTAGCCGGCGCGCAGCCGGTGCTGGAGCCCCGTGCCCGTCAGCCCTTTTCGCGAGGGCGGCTTGTCGTCCTTCTCGACGATCTTCGACACCTTTCGGCGTGCACGCGCCACGTGCGGATCCACATCGACCAGCACGACGAGCTCGGGGAACAACCCGCCCGCTGCAGCGTGCACCAGCGGCTCGACGTCGGAGGGCGCAAGGCCGCGCCCGTAGATCGCCAGCGCCTCGGCCGTGTAGATGTAGCGATCGGCGATCACGACATCGTTGGTCGCGGTCGCCGGGCGCGTGGCCTCGTCGACCAGCTGGACCTCGCGCGTGAGGTAGAGCATGAGCTCGGCGCGCGGGCCGAGCTCGAGGTTGCGCGCGTCGCGACCCAGCTCGCGCATCGCCTGGGTGACCTTCGAGGCGAACTTTCCGCCCTCGCGCACGTGCGCGACCTTGAGGCCATCAGCGCGCAGTCGCTTGGCGACCATGTTGGACAGCGTGGTCTTGCCACCGCCGTCGATTCCTTCGAACACGACGAACATCTCGATCGAGGATGCTACAATCCGGCGCGGGGAGCAGCAATGTGGTGACGGTTACCACGACCCGTCGCAGCCACATCGATCCTCGGGACTTGCCCGAGGTGCAGCGCGCGACGCTGCGCCGGATCTTCACGTATCTGGGGCCGTACCGCGCGCAGACCGTGATGGTCGTGCTCGCGATCGTGTTCGGCGCGATGCTCGGGCTCGCACCCTCGTTCTGCATCCGCGAGATCGTGGATCACGCGATCCCCTCGCACGATCAGACCGAGCTCCTGATCCTGTGTGGGGCGATGGTCGCCGGCCCACTCCTCGCCGGGCTCCTCAGCGTGGTCCAGCGCTACCTCGCCGCGTACATCGCAGAGCACGTGATGTTCGATCTGCGGAACCAGGTGTTCCGCCACGTGCAGAAGCAATCGCTGACCTACTTCATGACCGCGCGGCCGGGCGAGGTCGTGTCGCGCGTCCTCAACGACGTCCAGGGCGTGGGGCAGATGCTCCAGGACAACCTGGTCAAGATGCTGCAGAACGGCCTCGTCGTCACCACCGCGATCGGCGCGATCCTGTGGCTCGACTGGCGGCTCGCCCTGGTGGCGCTCGCGCTGCTCCCCGCGTTCATCCTGCCGACGCGGCGGATCGGCCAGCGCCGCAAGGTCCTCAAGCGGCAGGCCCAGGGCTCGCTCGCCGAGGTCACCGGCGTGTTGCTCGAGACGCTCTCGGTGTCCGGCGCGCTCCTCGTCAAGGTCTCCGGCTCCGAGGCGCACGAGGCCGCACGCCTCGAGCGCAAGACCAGCGAGCTCCGCGACATCTCGCTCCGCCACAACCTGGTGGGGCGCTGGTTCCAGATGCTCATGAAGTTCTTCGAGGAGGTCGGCCCGGCGCTGGTCTACGCCGCCGGCGGCATCCTCGTGATCCGCGGGAGCGTCGCACTCGGCACCGTGATCGCGTTCGTCGCCCTGCTCCGCCGCCTCTACGCACCGGCCTCCGATCTCGCCGGCGTGCGCGTCGATGTGGTGACCTCGTACGCCTACTTCGACCGGATCTTCTCCGTGCTGGATCTCGTGCCGGAGATCCAGAACCCGGCCGCACCGAAGCAGCTCACCGACGCCCGGGGCTCGCTCCGGTTCGAGAACGTCGAGTTCGCCTATCCCGGTGGCGACGGCCCCACACTCGCCCGCATCGAGCTCGAGATCCCTGCCGGGCAGGTGGTCGCGCTCGTCGGGAGATCAGGCGCTGGCAAGAGCACGCTCGCCGCGCTCGTCCCACGGCTCTACGATCCGACCTCGGGAGCGGTCTATGTGGATGGGCACGACGTGCGCACGCTCGACCTGGCGTCGTTGCGCTCCCAGATCGCGATGGTCACGCAGGAGACGTACCTGTTCCACGAGACCATCCTCGAGAACCTCCGGTATGCCCGCCCCGACGCGACCACCGAACAGATCGAAGCCGCCGCGAAGTCGGCTCAGATCCACGACCTGATCGCTTCGCTCCCCGCGGGCTATCAGACGATCGTCGGTGACCGCGGCTACCGGTTGTCGGGCGGCGAGCGCCAGCGCCTCGCGATCGCGCGCGCGCTGCTGCGCGACCCGCGGATCCTGATCCTCGACGAGGCAACGAGCGCGCTCGACACCCACAACGAGCTGTTGATCCAGGCCGCCCTCGAGCCGCTGCTCGCGAACCGCACGAGCCTCGTGATCGCGCACCGGTTGTCGACCATCCGCAAGGCCGATACCATCGTGGTGATGGACAAGGGGGAGATCGTCGAGAGAGGCACCCACGACGAGCTGCTGGCCAAGAACGGCGCCTATGCGGCCCTGCTGCACGAGCAAGGCCAGGCATGAGCTGTGGGAAACAGCCACACCGCCCGACGTGGGTCCGCGGGGTTCGGACGGCACGCGGTGTGCGTGGACCCACCCCCATGCCTCGATTTGCGGCGCTCGCCCTCGCGATCCTGGTGGCGGCATGTGGGACGTCGGAGGACCCATCTCTCGGGCCGGACGCGGGCGTCGATGCCGGCACACCGGATGCGTACGTGGACCTCTCCGGTCCGGTGTTCGAGCCGAACCACATCGTCGACGTCTCGATCACGATGGCGGCGAACGACTGGAATGCGATGCGCGTCGAGACCCGCACGATCGGCTCCGTGATCGAGGGCGATTGCCTCGCCCAGCCCGCGCCGAGCCCGTTCATGGGGTACTCCGCCGCGATCACGATCGACGGCACCACGTTCCCCCAGGTCGGGATCCACAAGAAGGGCTTCCTCGGTTCTCTCGATGACATCAAGCCGTCGCTCAAGATCAAGCTCGACGAGTTCGTCCCAGGCACCGAATACCTCGGGCTCGAGAAGCTGACCCTCAACAACTCGCACCAGGATCCGGCGTACGTCCGGCAGTGTGTCTCGTACCAGCTGTTCGCTGCCGCAGGGATCGTCGTGCCGCGCTGCAACTTTGCCCACGTGCGGGTCAACGGCACGGATCTCGGGATCTACGTGAACGTCGAGACCATCGATCACCACCTCACGAAGAAGCGCTACGCGAACGGCACCGGCAACATCTATGAGGGCACGCTCTCCGATCTGCGCCCGGGGTGGACGGGTACGTTCGACGCCAAGGGCGGCGGCGACGGCAGCGACCTGATGCCGGCCACCAACGTGATCGCGAACTCGCCGGATGCCACGCTGGTCGCGGATCTCGCGCCGTACCTGGACCTCGATCGGTTCAAGACGTTCTGGGCGATGGAGGTCATCGCGAACCACTGGGACGGCTACGCGAACGACCGCAACAACTACTTCATCTATCACGACCCGACGACCGACAAGCTCGACTTCATCCCGTGGGGGCCCGACGGCGCGCTCCAGAAGGACGCGACGTTCGGCAACCTCGGCTCGACCTCTGGCCCGATCGCGGTCGCGGCGAATGGCGCACTCGCGCACCGGCTGTTCGCGATCCCTGCGACGCGTCAGGAGTTCCTCGATCGGCAGCGCGCCCTCCTCACGAGTGCGTTCGACGAGACCAAGCTGCTCGCCGAGATCACGCGCATGGAGAACCTGATCGCTCCGATCGTGAACAGCGTGCAGGGCATGGCGTGGCACGCCGACGTCACCGGGGTCCGGCAGTTCGTGCAAGGCCGGCGCGCGAAGCTCGTCGCCGCACTCGACGCTGGCCCGACCTGGACGGATCCACTCTCCGGCTATCCGTGCCTCGCGATCCAGGCCCACGCCACGGGCACGTTCAGCACCACCTGGGGCACGATCGGCGCGGCGAACCCGTTCACCACCGGGACGGGAACCTTCTCGCTCACCGTCGGCACCGTCACCACGACCTTGACCCCGGTCGGTGCTCGCGCCGGGCTCGACCCGACGCCGGCTCCCGGCACCTCGGCCCAGGCGATGGTGCAGGTGTTCGGTCAGCGCGCGTCCGATGGCCACATCCTGGTGTTCTCGATGGCGATCCCGCCCGCGATCTTCTTCGCACGGACCGGGACCCTCGGGTTCTTCGATTCCAATGCCGCGGTCTACGACTTCGATCCGGCGACCAACACGACCGTCTATGTCGGGTTCACGCTCGGCAAGTTCACGCTGACCCAGGCCAGCACGACGTCGGGCGCGACGATCACCGGGAGCTTCGACGCCAACGTCGACCAGCAAGGCACCGCACCGCCCTGACGAGACGCGCTACGGGACGCCGACGATCTTGTGCGTCTGGAGCGAGAGCCGCCACTGTGGGCGGGCGTGGATCAAGGCGATCGTCCGGGCGAGGTGGTGCGCGTAGCGGTCGTCCATCCACGGCTGCAGGAAGTAGTGCTCGCAGCGGTAGCGCGCCGCGTAGCCATCGAGCACGCGCTCGTCGACCGTGTCGTCGACGATGACCTTCAGCTCGTCGGGCGCGATCTCGGTCGCGAGGGTGACGCTGGAGGGATGGTGCTGAGGCTTCGGCGACACCGTGAGCCAATCGACCTGCCCCGCCAGCTCGCGCGTGCCGTTCGACTCCATGTGCACGCGGAACCCAGCGGCGCGGATCGCCTCGGACAGCGGCGCGTCCCACTGCAGCGTGGGCTCCCCTCCGGTGACGACCACACGCGCGGTGTTGCCGGCATCGAGCTCGCGGAGCCGCCCCACGATCTCGTCGCTGCTCATCCGGCGCGCCCCTTCAGGATCGAAGTCGGTATCGCAGCCGGTGCACGCGAGGTTGCACGCGGCGAACCGAAGGAACACGACGGCGCGCCCGGTGTGCGCACCCTCGCCCTGGAGCGTGGGCCCAAACATCTCCTTCACGAGGTAGCGGCGCTCGGACATCGGGGAAGCGGGATGCTATAGCCCACAGGTGACCCGGTTCCTACTGCTCGCGTTCGTCGTCGGCGCATGCCGCGACTCGGGGCACGCCGGGCATGCCCCGCCCACGGTCCCCGTCGGGTCCGCGGCGCGTGCCCCGGCCCTCGGGCCGCCATGCGCGGCGCAGCCGTTCAAGCACGCCTCGCCGGTGCCGGAGGCCTCGGGCGCCGCGTGGTTGACGATCGGGGGGAAGCTGTCCCTCGTCGTCGTCAGCGACAGCGGCAACGACGGCGCCTATGCGGTGATCGATCCCGACTCGGGCGTGACCGTCGAGCAGGGCAAGCTCCCACTGGGGGAGGCCGGCGAGGATCTCGAGGGTGCGGCTGCGCGTGGAGAACAGCTGGTGGCGATCACGTCGTCGGGCTGGATCCGCGTATGGGAGCATCGAGATGCGACCCGGTCGTTCGAGCTCGTCGAGCGGGCGTACCCCGTGGGCGATGCCACGCTGTCCAACAAGGCTGACGGCAACCGCCCGGCCACGGGCGAAGGCATGGCGTGCGGCGCCAAGATCACGAACTGCGGGCGCAACTACGAGGGGCTGTGCCTCGTCGATCCCGCCCATCGGGCCGGCCCGTGCGTGGGGTTCGCGGCCTCGAAGGCCGATGGTGCGCTGTACTGCCTGACCGACGAGGACGGCGAGCTCATCGCGCATCACGACCTGGCGATCCCGATCACGCGCCCCGGAGCGCTCGCCGATTGCGCGTTCAGCGACGACGGGTCGTTGTGGGCGGGCTCGAACCTGTTCGACCTCGCCAACGTCTACGAGGTCAAAGGCTGGAGCAACCCCTCGACGGCGACCGTGTCGTTGCTCGCAGCGCTCGGCGTGGGCTTCCCCGAGACCCTCGCGGTGCGTGGGGACATGTTCTACCGGATGTCGGATACCGGCGGCTCCCCGAGCTTGATGACCAAGTACCGCTGCACGCGATAAGCGGGTTGCGTTGGGCGATGCGACTGGCGCTTGCGGGCTCCGTCCGGACCCTGGCATGACCACCCTCATGACCCCCGACCAGACCCACCCCGCCCCGCCGCCGGGCCTGATCCCGTTTCCGCTGACGATGCAGCTGAAGATGAAGCGGTACTACGGCCACCTGTTCCTGGCGGCTGGCCGCATGTACTTCGTCTGCGACAAGCAGGGAGGCGCCTGGGCCGCCGCGATCGGCCAGGGCCTCGGCGGGGCGATCGGCGGGGCGATCGTCGCCCTCGGGACCCCCGGCGCGGCCGGTGACGTTCCCCCGATCGTCGACGAGCTGACCGTCCAGCAGGTGATGGCGCAGCGGCCCGGCAGCTTCGTGCTCGAGGCCTCGCAGATCTCGATGATCAAGCACACGGTGTTCTGGCGCCTGATCAAGTGGAACGGCAACACCATCGGGCTGCCGCAGGGCATGTCCAAGGCGCTCAAGCTCGCGATCGGGCCGTGGGCCAAGTACCACGGCGTCCCGAACAAGGGTTTCGGCTGAAATTTCGCCGATCGGCGCCGAGGCGCTACGATCGGGTACGTGCAGTGCCCGTATTGCACCGGCGACTCCAGCGTGACCGAGACCCGGGTCACGGCGGACGGCCTGCGCCGACGGCGCGCCTGCACCGTGTGCAAGCGCAGGTTCACCACCTACGAGACGATCGGCGCACCGAGCCTCAAGGTCGCCAAGCGTGATGGGACGCTCGAGCCGTTCGATGGCGACAAGCTGTACGCCGCGCTCCAGCGGATCGCCGCGCACCGCGACACGATCACCGACGACGATCTTCGCCGGCTCGCGCGCGACATCGAGGCCACGCTGGTCGACAGTGGCCGCAAGTCCGTGGCGTGGAGCGACATCGTGGCGCTCGCGCTGACCCGGCTCGAGAACATCGATCCGGTGAGCGCGACCCGCCTCGCCGCGAACTACACCGACGAGAGCGGCGCGGTCCGCCTCGACGGCAGCGCCCCAGATCGCCCGACCCAGCAGCTGGGCCTGCCACTCGACGAGGAGTAGCAGGCCCCAAAAAATCGGTGAGAGCGGGTGCGGCCCGGGGCCCATTCCGAGCCGCACCCTCAGTCGAGTCACCACGTCTCGACTGTTCTCACCAAAAGACGGTTGTTGTGTTCTCTCGTTAGAGAAGGCTGACGATCGCCGCGGTCACGGAGAACAGCGCGGTGAACAGAGCGGTGGTGGTGAACCTCCGCCACAGTGCTTGATTCGGTTTCAGGCGCAACGTGAGCTCTGGAGCCTGGTCGACACGCTCGACCGTGATCCGGCTGGTGCTCGGACGCCGTGCGGGACGACCGCGAAGCAGCAGACGGTCCGTGACCGTGACGAGCTGTTCGAAGTTGATCGCCTCGATGGCGTCGATGTCCTGCATGACCTGACTATGTGCAGCTGGTGTGCCGGTTCTCCGCGCGTGTCGTTCCGCGCATCTAGCGTGTTCTCGACGAGGAATGGCGATCATCGTGGGTGACACAGCGCAACCTGCGAGCAACGGCTAGCCGCCAAGCCACTCGGGCGAACCGCGGGGCGAACCGCCAGCGAACCGCGACACGAACCGCCAGCGCCTTCCGTTCGCTGGTTGGCACTTCCGTGCCCCGGAGTTTACGAACCGCCAAGGTCGCCAAGGTCGCCAAGGTCGGAGAGTTTTTTCCACGCGTCGCGAGCTCCCGCCCGAGGACGCGAGCGCTCCTGTTTGTTGGGTGGCACTTCCGTGCCCGATTTCTGTGTGGCGCTCCTGGGGCCGCATTCTTGTGATGCGCGCTTTCTCTGGAACACCAAAGTACGAACCAGCCAACAGGAGCGCTCGCGTCCTCGGGCGGGAGCTCGCGACAGGTTGAAGGAAGCTCTCCGACCTTGGCGTCCTTGGCGTCCTTGGCGGTTCGTCACCTCCGGGGCACGGAAGTGCGCACCAGCGAGCGGAAGCCCTGGCGGTTCCTCAACGCAAAACGGGCGCGACCCGAAGGTCACGCCCGCTTGGCGGTCGAGAGGAGCTGAGACTAGCGGCGAACGCGCGTGTCGACGTTGATCACCGGCGAGGGAGCGGCCGGCGCGGCGACCACGGCCTGCGACGGCTGCGGGCGCATCGCCATCATCATCATCATCGTCGTCATCGAGTCGTTGCCGGCGGGCTTGTTCTGCGCCGAGGCGAGATCCTTGATCGAGCCCTGGAGCGCGGTCAGCTGGGTGGTGACGGCGTCGTTCGCCTTGGAGGTTCCGCCGGTCACGGTCACGAGCTCGCTGGTGGTGATGGTCTTCATGGTGGTGATCCTTGTTGTCGCTGGAGGTTTGGGTGAAGGAGGCTGAGCAGGACCAGTGCAGCGAGCGTGCCGCGCTTCGCGATCTGTGGGTTCGCGGACTTCCGTGTGCGATCACCTCGCGAGCAGTCAACTCGAAGCGACGGATCGAGTCCTCATGGCGCCACGCAGCGGACGATCATCTGATCGCGTGACGCGCGGTGCTGCGAACCCGCCGGCAAGCCGCGCCAGAAAACGACGAAAGGCCCGAGGCGAGCGCCTCGAGCCTTCCTTGCAGAGTGGTCGTCGCGCTACTTGCCGCCGCGCATCTGCATCATCTGCTGCATCATCTGCATCATCTGCTGCGGTCCCTGCGCCTTGGCCTGGATGAGGCCTTGGCCTACCTGCTGGATGAGCTCCGCGAGCTGCTTGATCCCGGCGATCACGTTCGGATCCGGAGCACTCGATCGACTGACCCGTCCACCGGTCACGGCCTCGAGGGTCGTGAGATCGATCGACTCGAGGGAGTCAGGAGTCTTGGGTTTCGCCATGGGATCCTCGCGGAGAAATGGGGAGTGGTGAGCGAGAGTGGTGAGCGGGAGGGTTAGCGGCAGCGCTTGACGTCGGTGGAGATGTTGATCGTCGGCGGGGCCGGAGGAGGCGCCGCGGCCGCCGGGGCTCCGCCGCCGCCACCGCCGCCCATGCCTCCCATCATCATCATCATCATCATCATCTGCATCGGATCCGAGCCGCTGTTGCCCTGGTTGGCAGCGAGCGACTTGATGGAGTCACCGATCGAGGTCAGCATCGCGGTCAGCTCGGAGTTCGCGCCGCTCGAGCGCGCCGTGATGCGCGCGGCGCCACCGGCGACATTCGCCAGCTGCGCGGTATCGATCGACATGAACGGGTCCTGCTGCTCGGTCTTGGTCTTGGGGTTCGACATTGGGCGTGTCCTTGTGGTGAGGGTGGGTGACAGGTTCATGAGCACGCGATGTGCCAGCGCTGGATCGACGTCTGATCACGTACCTGGGAGGTCTCACACCGGGTGCTCGGCCCCCGATCGCTTCCGCCGGTAGACGATCGATTTCTCGACGGAAACCGCCGCCGAAACGACCCGAAACGACGAAAGCCGGCGAGTGCCGGCCGACGTCGTCTCGCGGATGCCCGAGGCTTAGAACTGGATGCCCAGGTTGACCTGGCCAGCCACGGTGCCGTCGCTCGAGCTGACCACGCCCTCATCCTCGGTGATCTGGCCGACTCCATCGAACTCGATCGAGACGTGCTCGTAGGCGAGCGCGCCCTGGACGTAGAGCTGCTTGGGCAGCGGGATCACGAAGTTCGCGTCGACCCCGTAGCCCGAGGCGCGGCCCGGGCCGTACCAGTCGACCGAGCTGATGTCGCCGACGTCGAGCAGGTACATGTACTTGGCGCCGAACCCGACCGAGGCGCGGCCCGCGATGTTGAGATCGAGGCTCGCTCCGGCGCCGAGGTAGCTGTACTCGGTGTCCGGGACCTCGAGCGTCTCCGGCGCATCCGAGATCAGGTACGAGGTCTTCCCGTAGTTGACGTGCCCGTCGAGGCTGATCAGGCTGCCGAGCGGCTGACGGTAGTGGATGCCGGCGTCGAACGAGCTCTGGTTGATGTTGTAGTCGCCGACGTTCTCGCCGTCGTCGAACGTCACCACCGAGCCCGCCGAGTGGGCGATGTTGAACGAGAACCCGATGCCCGACAGGTCGCCGTCGAGCTTCTTCAGCGGGAACGGGTAGATCGCCGCGTTGACCTCGAGACCCTTGTGCGGGATGCCGGCGTAGTTCATCGGTCCGACCTGGTTCTCCGCGTCGAACGTCAGCGTGCGCGAGGCATAGTACCCGCCGCCGCCGATGCGGAACCGCGGCGTCGGGACCGGCTTGTGCGAGGCCGCCGGGTCGATCGTCTTGCCTTCGTCGGAGGTCGCGCCGAACAGCGAGACCAGGTCGGCGTTGTCCTGGGTGTCGGTCGCGGTGGCGACCTCCTTGTCCTTGTCCTTCTTTGCCTTCGGCTTGGCATCGGTGGCCTCGTCGCCCTCCGCGGCCGCATCGGTCTCGAGCGCCGCGTCGGTGGTCTTCTTCTTCTTGGCCGGCCTGACGTCCGCGTCGGTCGCCTCGTCGCTCGCGTCATCGAGCTTGGCGACGGTCTTCTTCTTCTTGGTCGGCTTGGCATCAGCCTCCTCGTCGCTCGCCGAGCGATCCGCGCCCTTCGCAGTCTCCTCGGTGCGCGTCGACTTCGCGCCGATCATCTTGCGCGAATCGATCAGGCGCAGCCCCGAGCCGACGGGCTCCGGCGATCCCTCGATGTACTCGAGCACACCGTCGAGCTCGGTCTGGAGCTTGGTCTTGCCCTCGGTCGAGAGGCCCTTCTGCCCGAGGCGAACCGAGACCGAATCGATCTCGTTGCCGGTCGAGGCCTCGCGGACCGCGACCGTCAGCACCTTGTGCCGGCCCTCGTCCTGGATCCAGCCCTCGATCACGGCATCGACGCCGGACTTCTTCGCGGCCTTCGACCACGTCGCCGGACCGTGCGTCTTCTGCTCCGCCGCTGCCCGCGCATCTTCCCAGCGCTTGGTCGCGACGACATCGTAGGTCTCGCCGAGGAGCGTCACCACCGCCTCGCGACCGGTATCGGCCAGCCCGCGCGGGCCGTCGAAGTCGAGGATGACGACGCGGCGCGGCTTGGCTTCGGCGGTTGCCGCCGCCGAGCTGAGAGCGAGTGCAGTGAGCGCGAAGCGGAAAGCCTTGGAGGTGGTGGACATGGGCGTGGTTCCTTCGGATGGGCTGGTGGGCTGGTGGGCGAGTTCGACCGGTGGGCCTAGAGGCCGCACCAGCAAGCGCAGTTGTTCTGGGTGAGGTTCCCGGAGATCGACACGGTGCTGTTCGGCACGCAGTGATCGACCTCGACGGCCTTGCAGGTGCCGAGCTTCGGGTTGTTGAGGATCGAGCCGGCGCCGATCGCCGTGGCATGGCTGAGCGAGCCGAGGCTCGTGAGGTTCGCGTTGCCGGTGATGGTCACGGCGCCGGAGACGCGCTGCATCGTGCCGGTCAGGCCGGTGAGGTCGACGAGCGCATCGTTGTCGTCGATCGTCAGGGCGCCGCTGATCGTGGTGAGCGCACTCATCGTGCCGAGCTGCGTCAGCTGCGGGTTGCCGCGGAGGACGAAGTCGCCACCGATCGAGGTGGCGGAGAAGCCGCGGATCGAGGTCAGCGCCGGGTTGGAGCCGATCTCCACGCGGCCGACCTGCGTCAGCTGCGCGAACCCGATGGAGGGCGCGCCGCTGTTGGTGATGACGATCGCGCCGCCGACCCGGGTCAGCTCGCCGAACTCGATCGCGCCGAGCTTGCCGTTGTCGGTGAGGCGGAGATCGCCATCGACGGTCTGGATGTACTTGAGGCCCTCGAGGTTCGCGAGGAGGGCGTTGTTGCGAATGTTGTAGGTCACCGTGAACGGGGCGCCCTGGGTGGCGCCTTCCCACTTCTTGACGGCGAGGTTGTTCAGGGCGGCGAGCTTGGTGTTGCCGCTGACCAGGAGCGAGCTCCAGACCTTGAGCTGCTTCTTGGTATCGATCGAGGTCAGCGACGTATCGACGATCTCGAGCTCGTTGACCTCGATCAGGTCGCCGAGCTTGGCGAGCGAGCTGATCGCCTGGCCTTCGAGGCGGAGGCTCGAGTTGAGCGACCAGCAACCCTTGGGCAGGGTGTCGAAGTCCGCGGCGGTGCGGAGGAGGAGCGGCGAGGTGAGCTCGGTGACCTTGGCGGGATCCGAGCACGCGGTGTCGGTGGACATGCCGGCATCGGTCGTGCCGTCCTTGCACCGCTCGCCGACGCAGTCTCCGCCGCCGACGTCCGCCAGACAGGCGGTCGCCGTGAGGCTGAGGAGTCCGGTAAGAATGGTGTGGCGCATGATGTTCTCCTTGATCACTTTGCGTGCCGAGTGCCGGGCTGCGTGACTACTGGGGGTTGCACCGTGATCTCCGGGTTTCGATCCCGCACGATGTAAACCTCGAGACGCATGGGACTAGCGGCCCCCACGGGGGCGGACGTTGACGCGGTACTGCTGGAGGATCGTGCCGCTCAGGAACTGCAGCTGCGCGACGGCCGCGTGGTAGTCGGCGACGGCGCGGCCGCGGCGCAGCTGCGCCTCGACGAGCTGGGTCTGGCGATCCATCACGTTGTAGTTGGTCGACTTGCCCGCGGCGAAGCTCAGCCGCTCCGCCTTGGCGTTGTCCTCGGCGACGGCGATCGCCTTGTCGGAGAGCGACACGCGGGTGCGCGCGCTGGTCACGCCCTTGACGGCCGTCACCACCTCGGCGTCGATCACGCGCTCGGCGTCGGCGCGGTCCACGTTGAGGCGGCGGCGGCGAGCCATCGCCGCGTCGTGGTTGGACTTCGCGGCGCCCGACAGCTCGAACTGCACCGAGAGGCCGGCCATCACCTCGTAACCGCTGATGTCGCTGACGGCGGAGATCGACTGGCTCGTGGTCTCTCCCCCACCCATCAGGGCGCCGGAGAGCGAGACATCGACCTTGGGGAGCATCGCGTTCTTGGCGACGCGGACCTCGATGTCCGAAGCCTTCTTCTGGAGCGCGATCGCACCGAGCTTGCGGTTGGCCTTGCGGCTCTGCGCGAGGACCTCGTCGATGTCCCACTCATCATTGCCGATGTCGAACACCTCGCCGGGGCGCATCACCGTCTGGCGGCGACCGAGGCCGAGGCCCGCCTTGCGGCGAAGCTCGAGGGACTTCTGCTCGAGGGTGAGCTGCGCGCGAAGGACCGCCTCCTTGCGGACCGCGATCTCGTAGACCACCGCGTTCAGCTGGGTCTGCGCGGTCTGGCCGGCGCGGAGCTCCTCCTTGGTCAGCTTCTCCTGCGACTCGGCGAGGGCGAGGGCCTGATTGCGGACCTCGAGCTCGTAGTTGGCGTACGCGAGCTCCCAGTAGCCGGTGACGACCTCGCGGATCATGTCCTCGGCGGCGAGCTGCGCCTTGAGGGTCTCCGCGGCGGCGGTGTAGTCGGAGCGCTGCTCGTCGGCGAGCGCGATGTCGGGGCCGAAGCCGCGCACGAGCGGCTGGGTCAGCGTGAGCTTCCCCATGGTCTGCACGTTCGTGTACTTGTCCTCGACGCGGCCCGCATCGGTGCCCGTGGTCGCGGCGGCCGTGGAGCCCATGTTGGTCAGCGAGTCGCGATCGAGGCCCTTCACCGCCGAGACCTCGGTCTCGGTGTGGCCGAAGCCGACCTCGAGCTGCAGGTTGCCGCCGGTGGGGAGATTGCGACCCAGGCCGATCGAGCCATTGATCGTGTCGTGGCCGACCTCCTTCCAGGGCGCGACCTCGACCCGGCCGCCCACGGAGTCGCTCTTGAACTGGGCGCCCATCGTCATCACCCACTGCTGGTTGGCGCGGGCGGCGCCGGCCTGGCCCCTTGGCGACGTCGCGCTCGACGTTCGCCCTCATGAGATCAGGCGAGTGACGGACGGCGACCTGGATCAGCGTCTCGAGCTTGAACTCGGTGACCTCTTCGGCCTCCGGGCCGTCGCCCTCGAACTCGCCCTCTTCATCATCATCGCGATCCGCGCGAGCGATTCCGGAGGTCAGGATCAGGGTACCGAGGGTGCCGAGGGCTGCGGCGACCAGGTAGTTGCGGCTCGTCATGGACGATGGCTAGAGCAGTCGCCATGCCATAGCTAAGTCCGCTGTCTACCAGCGGATCCAGGCGGTGTTCGCCCCGGGACTCGACTACCTCGGGTTACGGATCACGGTCCCACCCCCCACGATCCGGCCAGGTCCGGCGGACCCCCAGGCATCTGATTCCTGGAGTTGGCGCCGATCCGCGCCGTGGTCTCGACCTTGCAAATTCGGTCCTCCATGCGCCACGAGGAACTATCGACTCATCGCAAGATCGCCCCCGCGGTCCTCGCGCCGGAGTACCTCGAGATCTCCGAGCACGTCAGCGAGGCGCCCACGCACCTCGCCGGCCAGAAGCTCGCGCCGCTGCCGATCAAGGGGCCGATCAACGAGAAGACGGAGCGCTCGGCCCACGCGCTCAAGCCTTCGCACCACAGCGTCGCGGCCCCGGCACCCAGGCGCGAGCCCAAGGCCACGCCGGCGCCGCTGCCGGTCGCGCAGGTCGTCCACACGAAGAGTGTGTCGGCGAGCGAGCGCAGCGGCAGCAAGAGCCAGAGCAAGAGCCAGAGCAGCAAGAGCCAGAGCAAGGCGAAGAGCGTCGCTCAGCCCGCGCCGCAGGCCGCCGCACCGCAGATGCCCGGCATGATCGATCCGCTCTCGGTTCCGGTACCGCCCGAGCTCGGCCCGACGATCTATGGCTGGATCCGCCGCCTGGCGCTCCAGGCGGATCTCGAGACCGCCGATCGGGTCCTCCGCGAGGCCCTGACCGAGATCTCGTCGTCGCTGTCGGTCACCATCGTCTACCCGGGCCAGGACGGCCTGTGGTCGCTCGGCGGCGACAACGAGATCCCTCGTGAGGCCGGCCCGATCGTCGCGGTCGCGCAGGCCCGCCGCGCCATCATCGCGTCGCACACCGCGCTGATCCCGATCGTGACGACCACGGAGACCGTCGCGGTCATCCTGTTCACCCGGAACCCGCGGAACCCCGCATATCAGCCGATCGAGCAGCTCGCGATGCTCGGCCTGGCGCGGGAGTCCGCCGCGATCCTCCACCACCTCGTCGTCCAGCACATGCAGAAGGCGACCGAGCTCGCCGCCGACAAGGGCTCGCTCTACCGCCCGGAGGCCCTCGAGGCGCACCGCGGCAAGACCACGGAGGGCTCCCCGATCCACATCTCCCCGGTGTGGGTCCGTCGGGCGTACCCGCTGCTGGTCGCGACCATCCTCGCGGCGCTCGCCTTCACGATCTTCATCAAGGTCCCGACCTACTCGACCGGCCGTGGCCTGGTGATGCTCGAAGGCACCACGGTCACCGCGCCGGCGATGGGGACGGTGGATCAGGTCCTGGTCACCCCGGGCCAGGCGGTCAACGCCGGCACGATCCTCGTCAGGCTCCAGGCCTCGGCCGAGCAGGACGAGCTGGTCAACGTCAAGGCCGAGCGCGACAACGCGGCGCGGGCGTACCTGACCGACCCCTCCGACGAGAACAACAAGAAGCAGCTCGCCAGCCTCGAGGCGCGGCTCAACACCGCGAGATCCAAGCTCGAACAGCGAACCATCCGCGCGTCGAAGACCGGCACGATCTCCGACATCCGCACCCGCAGCGGTGCCCTGCTGCAGCCGGGAGACGCGATCGTCACGATCGTCGACAGCGACAAGACGTTCCCCGAGGTCTATGCCTTCCTCCCTGCGACCGACCGCCCCCGGCTACGCGTGGGGATGGAGCTGCAGGTCGGCCTCGCCGGGTACACCAAGACCCGCGAGAAGGCGATCATCACGTTCATCTCGCGGGAGGGCGTGGGCAGCACCGAGGCCGCGAAGATCCTCGGTCCGGCCCTCGCGGACTCCCTGCGCCTCCCTCCGGACGGTTCGTACGTGTGGGTCAAGGCGAAGCTACCCGGGCGCACCTTCAAGACCGAGCACAACACGTTGTCGTTCCACCACGGCATGCAGGCGACGACCGAGGTCCTGATCTCCGAGAAGCCGTTCCTGATCTCGCTGCTCCCGGCCCTCGAGAAGTACATCCCGGACTGAGTCCGGCCGGAAGCGTTGCGCACCGAGCGCCGGCGATCCTCGCGGATCGTCGGCGCTTCGTACGTCCGGAGTCTCCGGCACTTGGGGGAGCACCGGACGTCGGCGGGGCCCGGGTCCCCGATGCGTCTTGAGGTTTACATCCAGCGGCGCGAGTACCCGGCGATCGGCGTGCAACCCCCGGTAGTCACGAGGTGCAACGTTCGGCACGCATCGTGATGAAGAAGACCTCAGCGGAACGGCCCAACCAACCGCTGCGAAAGGGACCACCACTCCCCATGTCGACCAAGCCCAACATCGCGAAGTCCTTCCCGGCGCTCCAGAAGCTCGGCTTCTCCGGGACCCACAAGAGCGTGCCGTTCGTGCAGCAGCTCGAGTGGACGGACTGCGGCGCCGCCTCCCTGTGCATGGTGATGGCGTTCCACGGCCGGGAGTCCAAGCTCGCGGAGGTCCGCGAGGCGATGGGCATCGGCCGCGACGGCGTCTCGGCCAAGGCGATCCTCGATACCGCCGAGCGCTACGGCCTCCAGGGTCGTGGCATCAAGGTCAACCTCGAGCAGCTGAAGCTCCTCAAGAAGGCGACCATCCTCCACTGGGAGTTCAACCACTTCGTGGTGTTCGAGGGCCTGGTCAAGGGTGGCGTCCGCATCGTCGACCCGGCGACCGGCCCGCGCGACCTGACGCTCGAGCAGTTCGGCAAGGCGTTCACCGGCGTCGCGATCGAGCTGACGGTGACCGAGCGGTTCACCAAGGTGAAGCCGGAGAAGGGCCGCCTCAAGCGCTACTTCAACGAGCTGATGTCCGAGAAGGGCCTGTTCTCGCGGATCATCATCGTCTCGCTCGCGCTGCGCCTGATCGCGCTCGCGCTGCCGCTGACGACCGGCATGATCATCGACAAGGTCGTCCCGCGGTCGGACTACCACCTGCTGTACGTCTGCCTCGCGTCGATCGGCGGCATGGTGCTGTTCAACCTGATCGCCGAGCTCGTGCGCAGCTACCTGCTGCTCCACCTGCGGATCGCACTCGACACGCGGATGACGCTCGGCTTCCTCGACCACATGGTCTCGCTGCCGTACTCGTTCTTCCAGCGGCGCTCGACCGGCGACCTGATGATGCGGGTCGATTCGAACGGCACCGTCCGCGAGATGGTCACCAGCAAGTCGATGAGCGCGATCCTCGACGGCGTGTTCGTGCTGCTCTACGCCGTCATCATCTTCTACGTGAACCCAGTGCTCGGGCTCATCACGATCGCGATGTCGGCCACCGAGGCGCTCGTGTTCCTGTGCGCCCGCCCGACGTTCCAGCGCCTGCTCGCCGCGGACCTCGACAAGCAGGCCAAGGCGCACAGCTACATGATCCAGATGCTCGGCGGCATGGAGACCCTGAAGTGCGCCGGTGCCGAGCGCCTGGGCGTCGAGAAGTGGAGCAACCTCTACACCGACGAGCTCAACATCAAGCTCCGCCGCGCACGCGCCTCGGCGTGGGTCGATGGCATCCGCGGCGCGGTCACGGCGCTCGGACCGATGCTGATCCTCACGATCGGTGCGAGCTCGGTCATGACCGGCAAGATGTCGCTCGGCATGATGCTCGCGATGAACTCGCTGGCGACCAGCTTGTTCGGGCCGCTCTCGGCCCTGGTGTCGAGCGCTCTCGAGCTCCAGCTGGTCAAGGGCCACATGGACCGCATCGATGACGTGCTGCAGACCAAGGTCGAGCAGGATCGCGATGCCGTGCAGCAGCCGCCCCGGCTCCGCGGCGGCGTCACGGTGAAGAACATCTCCTTCAAGTACGGCGAGCAGGCCCCGCTGGTGGTCCAGGATGTCTCGCTCGACATCCAGCCCGGCATGAGCGTCGCGCTCGTCGGCCCGTCGGGCTCGGGCAAGTCCACGCTGCTCAACCTGCTCGCCGGCCTCTACAAGCCGGTGTCGGGTGACATCCAGTACGACAACCGCCCGCTGCAGGAGCTCGACCTGCGCTCGGTCCGCCAGCAGATCGGCATCGTCCCGCAGCACCCGTTCATCTTCGGCGGCACGATCCGCGAGAACGTCGCGCTCACTGCCCCGGGCGCCACCCTCGACCGCATCAGCGCCGCGTGCAAGGTCAGCAACCTGCACGACGACAGCACCGAGATGCCGATGAACTACGACACCGTGGTCTCGGATGGCGGCGGCTCGCTCTCGGGTGGCCAGCGCCAGCGCATCGCCATCGCCCGCGCGGTGATCCGCAACCCGAGCCTGATGCTCCTCGACGAGGCGACCTCTGCGCTCGACAACTCGACCGAGAAGCGCGTCATCGAGAACCTCGAGCGTCAGCGCTGCACGCGGATCACCGTCGCGCACCGCCTCTCGACCGTCCGCAACGCCGACCTGATCGTCGTGATGGACAAGGGTCGCATCGTCGAGCAGGGAACTCACAGCCAGCTGCTCGCCAAGGGCGGGCTCTACACCAAGCTCATCCAGGCCTCGCAGAACCCCACGGAGAACGCCCATGACCCGATCCTTGTCGCTCCTGCCTCTTCTTCTCGCAGCGTGCGGAGCACCGGATCTTCAGCCGGCCGCGCCTGATCCCACCCAGGCAACCAGCGCCGTGACCCCCGAAGCCCCAGCCGCCCCGCCGACGTTCACCGGCGTGATCTCGACTCGCGAGGTGCGCGTCATCACCGCCGACTTCGAAGGCCGGATCATGGAGCTCAACCTCAACAGCGGCCAGCGCGTCCGCGCCGGTGACTCGATCGGCCGGCTCGACGACTCGGATCTGAAGCTGCAGCTCGAGCGCGCCAAGGCCTCCGAGAAGGCGTTCCGCGGCGAGGTCGGTGCCGCTGGTGCACGCGCCAGCGCCCTCGCCCGCCAGGCCAAGAGCCAGGCGATCCTCGCCCGCGCCGGCGCCGCGCCGCTCGCAGCGGTCCGTAACGCGAACGCCGAGGCCGCCTCCGCGGGCGCCTCGACCTCCGCGGCGAGCGGGCACCTGGGCGAGGCTCAGGTCGGTCGCAAGCAGATCGAGGAGATGCTGAAGAAGGCCGACCTCAAGGCGCCGATCGACGGCGTGATCACGATGGTCTCGGCCAAGAAGGGCGCGATCCCCCAGAAGGGAACGATCCTGGCCCGCGTCTACGACACCCGCGACCTGACGGTCCGGTTCCTGGTCCCCCACGACCTCCGGGCGACCATCCAGCTCGGGGGCCGCGTCAAGCTCGCGGTCGAGGGTGTCAACCACGACATCTTCGCCAGCGTCCAGCGGATCTCCGACGAGGTCGAGCCGCCCATCAACTCTGTCATCGTCGAGGCCGACATCGACGACACCAAGCTCGTTCCCGATGAAGTCCGCGTGAACGCCAACACGACGATCACGCTCGCCGACGCCCGCCCCACCACGACGACGACCACCACCACCACGTCCAGCGCCACCACCGCAGGAGTCCTCCGATGAGCGTGCTAAATTCTCTCCCAGTGCCCGGACAGGATCTCGAGTCGCCCACCTGGGTCACCTCCTTTCAGGGGCTCCCGCGCTCCGTCAACGTTCGCCGCTGCCGCCTCGAGGTCGTCGCCGGTGTCGATGCCGGCAAGGTGATCGAGCTCGCGCAGCCGACGATCATGATCGGCCGCGCCGGTGCGGACCTGAACCTCAACGATCCGAAGGTCTCCGGCCTCCACTGCGAGCTCCGGCTCCAGCCCGACGGCTACCGGATCCGTGACCTCGGCTCGACCAACGGCACGCACGTCAAGGGCGTCCGCATCGTCGATGGCTTCATCGCCCCGGGCTCGACCATCCAGATCGGCAAGAGCGCGATCACGTTCGATCCGCTCGATGACGCCGTCTCGGTCCCCCTGTGGCACGAGAACCGCCTCCACGGCCTGATCGGTGGCTCGGCCGCGATGCGGCACATGTTCGACCTGATCAACCGGTTCGCGCAGTCCGATGCGACCGTCCTGATCCAGGGCGAGACCGGCGCCGGCAAGGAAGGCGTCGCCGATGCCATCCACCAGTGCTCGCCGCGCCGCGAGGGCCCGTTCGTCGTGCTCGATTGCTCGGCGATCCCCGAGCAGCTGTTCGAGGACCAGATCTTCGGTCACGAGCACGGCGCCTTCACCGGCGCGGGCAAGGCCACGATCGGCGTGTTCGAGGCCGCGCACGGCGGCACGCTGTTCCTCGACGAGATCGGCGAGCTCCCGCTCGACGTGCAGTCGAAGCTCCTGCGCGCGGTGGAGACCCGCAAGATCCGGCGCATCGGCTCGACCAAGGTCATCGCCTGCGATGTCCGCATCGTCGCCGCCACCAACCGTGACCTCGCGGCCGAGGTCAACCGCGGCACGTTCCGCTCCGATCTGTTCTATCGGCTCTCGGTGGCCAAGCTCTCGGTGCCCGCGCTCCGCGAGCGCCGCGAGGACCTGGCGCTCTTGATCGAGCACTTCCTCCGCCAGCTCCACTCCACCCACTCCGATCCGCGCCTGCCGGAGGACTTCATGTCCCGCGCGCAGCGCCACACCTGGCCGGGCAACGTCCGCGAGCTGCGTAACGCGGTCGAGCGCGCCGTCCTGCTCCCGAACCACCCCACCGGTGGCCTCGAGGCGCCGCCGAAGAAGGAAGGCACGTTCGGCGATGTCGACATCGACGTGCCGTTCAAGACCGCGAAGCAGCAGCTGGTCGACGAGTTCGATCGCCGCTACCTCTCGGCCCTGCTCGAGGCGCACGACAACAACATCTCCGCCGCGGCCCGCGCCGCCGGGATCGAGCGCATGTCGATCTACAAGATGATCCGTCGGCTCGGCCTCGACGACGGCGCCAAGCGCCGCGCCCCGACCGGCGACCCGGATGGCGACAGCGAAGAGTCCACGGACCACCGCTGAGCGAAAAAGGGGTCCGACCCCTCTTTGGGGCTCACTCGGCACGATCGAGCACCTGTTGCCACGCGGCACCGATCCCGAGCTGCCCCACGCGGTTGTCTCCCCAGCACCACAGCGAGCCATCGGCCTTGAGCGCGCAGGTGTGGTTCTCACCGGTGGTGACCTCCTTCCACGTGGTGTCGGTACCGACGGCGACCGGCACGACCTGCCCGATCGCCGTGCCATCGCCGAGCTCGCCGTACGCGTTGCCACCCCAGCACGCGAGCGAGCCATCGGAGTGGATGCCGCAGGTGTGATGGGACGCCAGCGCGAGCGTGGCCCAGGCACCCGGCAACAGCGTCGGGATGGGGACGCGACCGGCCTGGCTCACGGCCGCGATGCCGAGCTGCCCGTCGCCGTTGGCCCCCCAGCAATACGCGGTGGTCCCCGCCAGCGCGCAGCCATGACGGGTGCCCATCACCAGGCGATCGTAGAGCACGCCCGGAGCACCCACGGGCGGCAACGAGGCGACCGGGGTCGTGGAGCTGTTGAACATGCCATCGCCGATCGAGCCCTCGTTGCCCTCGCCCCAGCAGTACATCCCCGTGGCGGCGACGGCGCAGGTGTGGGTCGCACCGACGGCGACGGTGCGCCAGCTCGTGATCATGGTCTGGACCAGCGTGGGGTTCGCCGTCTTGGTGTAGTTGCCGATGCCGAGCTCGCCGTGATCGTTGTAGCCCCAGCACGAGAGCTCACCACTGTCGATCACGCACGCGTGTTGGGCTGCCGACTCCGCCCACAAGCCGTTGATCGGGCGCGGGCGATAGATCGGCGAGGTGTAGTCGCCATCGCCGAGCTCGCCTTGCTCGTTGTCACCCCAGCACCACCGGATTCCCGCCTTGCGGACGCACGCGTGGAACGATCCCACCACCAGCGCATCCCACGGCCCCGCGGCGTGCACCGTGACCGGCTCCTGCCGCGGCAAGCGACTGACATCGCCGAGCTGCGCCTGGGCGTTGTCACCCCAGCACCACACCGCGTCGACGTCGTCGAGCGCGCAGGTGAACGAGCGCCCGGCGCGCACGGCGTGCCACGTCCCCGGCACTTGCTCGGGCGCGAGGTGAACCGCGCCGCCGATCCCGAGCTGGCCCGAGCCGTTGGAGCCCGCACACCACAGGCGATGCGCATCGTCGATCGCACAGCTGTGGCGCGCGCCGAGTGCCACCGCGGTCCAGCGCTCCGCCGGCGCGACGATCTCCACGGGACTCGAGGACACGGCACCGATCGCCGCGCTCGGGATCTGGCCGTACTGGTTCGCGCCCCAGCACGCGAGCTCGCCCTCGCCGTGGATCCCACACGTGAACTCCTCGCTCGCAGCGAGCGCGGTCCAGTCGCTCGCGTCGTTGCCGACCACGCCGCCCAGCGTGTTGTCGGACGTGGTGCCATCACCGAGGGCGCCGTACGTGTTCGTGCCCCAGCACGTCAGGTGGCCGTCGAGCCGGCGGGCGCACGTGAACCACAGCCCCACGGCCACGTCGCCATACGGGCCGCCATCGGCGGGGGACGGGATCTCACGGATCGCCTCGGGCGCGGCATTGGGATCGGCGAGCGCGCCGCGATGGTTGGATCCCCAGCACCACAGCGAGTCATCCTGCTTGATGCCGCAGCCGTGGAACCGCTCGAGCGCGATCGAGCGCCACTTCACGCCGGGCTCGATGAGCGGAGTCATCACCGCGGCGTCGCTCGTTCCGCCCACGCCGAGCTGCCCCACGTTGTTGGCGCCGGTGCACCAGCGATCCCCGGCCACATCGAGGGCGCAGGTCGTGTGGATCCCCGCCACCACGGCCTGCCACGGGCCGGCGCTCACGCGCATCGGCGTCAGCGCGCTCTGGACGAGCCCGAGGCCGAGCTGTCCGTACGCTCCCGAGCCCCAGCACCACAGCGAGCGGTCTTCGCGGATCGCGCACGTGTGATCGCCACCGCCCGCCACGGCGATCCAGCGATCCGCCCCGACCTGCTCGGGGCGTTCGCGGTTCCCGCCGACGATCCCGAGCTGACCATCGCGGTTCTCGCCCCAGCACCACAGCGTGCCGTCGAGCCGGATCCCGCAGGTATGCTCGCTACCCGCGGCGACCACGGCCCAGTCACCGGGCGGCAGCTGCGGCGTCTCCGGGCGCTCGAGGCCGAACACCTGATCGCAAGCGCCGACAAGGAGCGCCAGGTTCAGCAGGTACAGCCACGGCGCCCGCAACGTCCTCGAGTATCCCCCAACGCCACGCGCTAGGGTTAGCGGATGCGCACGCCACTCATCTGCCTCGTCGTCCTTGCCCTCAGCGGTTCCGCGCTTGCCTCCGAGGAGCAGATCCATACCTGGAAGGCCGTGAAGCTCACGGTCGCCACGGACCTGTTCGGCGACGTGGCGGTCAGCGCGACAGCGGATGCGAAGGGCACCGTGGCGACCGTCGACGTGGTGATGAAGGGCAAGACGATCGCGATCCCCGCGAAGTGGCTCGCCACGCTCCCCGCGATGCCGCTCGGCTCACTCGAGATCCGCACCGAGCGTGGCTACGATCCCCAGCCGTGGCTGTACGTCTACTTCCGCAGCGGACCGACCAACGTCGCGGGCTCCGTGGCCGTGCACCTCGCCATCCAGGGCGGCAAGCTCAAGGACGCCTCGCTCGATACGTATGACGGCAAGGGTGGCAGCAAGCACGAGACGAGAAAGGCACCTTGAGTATCGCGCGATCAGCGCGTGCGAGGCGGTGCGACGAGCTCGCGCCCGAGGCAGCTGGTCAGCCCCGCGCGCTTCGCATGCTCGGCCACCGAAGCATCCATCGCGTCCGGCGGTAGCTGCCCGAGCTCCCCGAACCAGCCGAGCACCTCCTTGTTGGAGACCTTCGCCTCGATCTCCATCGCGATCTGGCGATTGCGCTCGGCGGGGCTCGCATGAACCACGGCCGGCGCTCGATCCGCCGCGCACAGGATCCGCATCGCCTCGTCGTAGCTCTGCCCCTGCGCGCATCCCGCGAGCAGCAGCAGCGCGAGCGCGCACGTGGCATGTGGCGCGCGACGGTCCGTTCGAAGCGCCACGCGACCAGCCTACACCCCTATCCACACACCTGGTCCGGCCGATGTAGCAGGCATGCCGTCCCAGCGCCTCCTCAAGATCCTCGATCCGTGGGGACATGTAGGACCGCGCCGGGTGCTCGGATCCACCACGCCAACCGCGATCCTGTGGGCGACCGACCCAGCCGTGTCGGCGTGGATCGCCGCGGAGCTGCGCGCGGCGGGGATCGAGCCGCTGCTCGCGCGCTCGTTCCGGCACGTGGAGACCAGCCTGCGCGACAACGCACATCCTGCGTGTGCGCTCGCCGTGATCGATCTCGCGGCGATCTCGCCAGCCAACCTCGAGCGCCTGTACACCGTGCGCTGGGCCGGATACAGCGGACCGATCATCGGGATCGGTGGACCCGACGTCCTCGACGCGCGATCGCGCACCTTGCTCTCTCTCGAGGCGCTGATCGCGCCGCTCGCGCCCGGGCTCCGTGATGCGGTCGCGCGATGGTCCGCTGGGGCGCCGGCGCCAGCGCACTGAGTCAGCCGCGGTCGTCTGCGGCCAGTGCGAACAGCTCGCCGAGCGGACGCAGCGGAAGCAGCACGCGAAACACCGTCTCGTCTGCCGACCCCAGGCCGTGGAGCGCGCGTGGCGCCGGAGCGGGGAGCGCACGCGTGTCGAGCGTACGCCGTGCGCGCGCGAGCTCGGTAGCGGACCACGCGTTGTAGCGCGTGACCCGAGCCGGCGAGGCGTCGGCGAGCACGAGCTCCTGGAGCCGGAGCGTGGCGGCGGCCTCGTCGAGATCGTGGGCCGCGCGCACGCGCGCCACCGCGTCGGGCGCCGACACGCGCGGATCCGCCGCGAACCGACCGGTCGGCAGGGGCGCAGCCAGCGCGTCGACCAGCCGCTGGAACCCAGGTGCGCGCCAGGTCAGCCAGTGGCCAAAGCACGAGGGACAGATCACCTGTGCCCCCGCGACGTCGACCGCGATCGGGACCGCGCCCTGCGTGCGCCGGTACGCGTCGCCCGCGCCGAGGTCGTCGAGGAATCGCAACAGCGATGCATCGTCGGCGAGCCGGTGCGGACGGAACGCGATCACCAGCCCGTTCTGCTCGCTCGGCCAGGTCACCACCGCATCCCCTCGATCGACGCCGAGCGCCACCGGCCGCCCGTCGGGAGACACGTACGGGATGCTCCCGAACCGCTCGCGCATCATGGCGAACACCGCCGAGGCGTCGGGACGCGGCGTGGTCTTGAACGCGGAGTTGTCGTAGTCGGTGAGATCGAGCAACGCCGCGAGCACGAGCAGCTCCGGGTTCGCGAGCCGCGCGCGGATCAGCTCCCCCACCCGCGCCGCGCCGCGCCGCGCCGGATCTCCACCGGGGAGCGCGAGCTGCGCCCACGCGAGGTACGGCACGAAGCGTGACATCGCGTAGCCGTGGAACTGATCGTCCCGATCGGGCTTGCGGTCGTCGTCGGGTGCGCTCGCGGGGACGGGCCAGGCGGCGGGCAGCTCGCCATGGAAGCGCCTCCGACCCGCGTCGAACGCCACCGCCGGGCGCAGCGCCCAGACGACGTCGCGGGTCAGGATCGGACTCGCCTCCGGATCGAGCAGCAGCCGCGCGTCGCGCTCGAGCGGCAGCGTCGGATCCGACAGATCGGCGCGGAGCGCCGCGACCAGCTCGGTCGGGAGCCCGGTGGTCCGCCCGAACCGCGTGGTCCACGCAGCGGCGAGCCGCTCGGCGCCGCCCACGCCATAGAGCACCTCCGGATCCTCCGGCATCGCGTCCGCGTAGAGCTCGCGCAGCCGCTTGTCGCGGAGCTCGAGCTCGGCGAGGGCGAGCTGCTCGCGGGTCATCCCGAGCGCGCGCTGGACGGCGGTCCCCGCGAGCCACGGCTCGTACCCGGCCGCCCACAACAGTGTCGCTGCTGGCGCACCGAGCCCGGTCTCCGCGGCGACGCGCGCGACGGCGATGGGCGCGAATGAAACGGGGCCACGCTCGGCGAGCAGGGCCAGCGCCCGGACGATCGTGTCGCACGAGAACCGCCGATCGGGCCAGCGCTCCTCGACGAGCTGCGCGCCCGGGGGGAGCCGGAACGTGCCATCTCGGGTCGCCTCGACGGCACGAACGACCACGTGCCCGTGCTCGATCGCGGCGAACCGGACGAAGTAGCGGTTGGTCCAGACGAGCAGTCGATCGGGGTGTTCGCGATCGAGGCCCACGAGCTCGGCGCACGGCGGCATCGCGAACGACACCAGCCGCACGCGCTCGGGGTGAGCCGCGAGCTCGGTCGTGCTCCACAGCTCGAGCACGCGTACCAGCTCGGCGCGCGTGCTGCGGGGCGTGCCGGGAGCGACCAGGCGATACAACAGCTCGCCGAGCCGCGGCATCACCAGCTCCCACGGCAGCACGGTGCGCGCGGGTGTCACCGGGCCGGGATGGTCGCCGAACAGGAAGCTCGACACATCGAGGATCTGCTGACCGAGCTGGGTGCCGAGCTGCTCGATCCACCAGTGCATGTCGTGGGAGAACAGCGTGGCGATCGCCTTGCCGCCGAGGTTGGTCAACGACGATCGCCTCCCGGGTGCGCTCGCCGTGACCTGCCCGCGTAGCCGAACACAGGTGGCCTCGAACTTGGCCGCCACCATCGCGAGCGCCGCGACGCCCGCCACCATGCGTGGATGCGTGACCTCGGGCAGTACCCGCGCGATCGCCGCGCGCAGCGCCTCGGGTGCGGAGGTGTCCGCCGCCGCCTCGACGAGGACCGCCTGCATGTTGCCGTAGTCGGTGACGTGCTCCGGGCGGGTAGGCGTCGGCGCGGCGGCGGCGACCAGCGCCCGAGCTGCGTCATCTTTGCATGCGGCGAGCGCCCGCGACGCGGCCGGATCGCGAGGACGCAGCTGCCAGAAGTACGGCAGGTCGAGGCCGACCGTCCCGCCCCAGTACTCGGGCCCGTCGAGCTTGTCGGCCGGGATCAACGGCGTGGTGCCATCGGGCAGCGTGATGCCGTGATCGAACGCGCTCTGCACCACGGGATAGAGCTCGTCGCGCTCCGGGAACGTCATCAGCTGCGCGACGTGGAGCCCGTTGACGAAGCCCGGCCCGCGTCGCCCGTCGACTGCCTTGGAGTGGACGAGACCCTGCCGGGTGTAGACCGCGAAGCCACCAAACCCATCGCGCGCGCCGAGCGGCGAGAGCTCGGCCCCCGGGGGCACCGCGCGGAGCTCGGTGACCTCGATGTGCACGATCAGCACGTCGGCGTCGGTCTCGAGCAGCCCCGCCATCCACGCGGGCAACGCATGGCCGGTGGTCGCGCCGGTCGCGGGCTCGAACGTGTAGAGCTCCGTTCCGGGCGCGCGATCGCCACGCCACGGGGTGCCGTCGCGACGCAGCACGCACTCCTGCGTGACGTTGAAGTAGTGGCTGCCGTCGAACCACACGCGCCGGCCGGCACCGCGGCCATCGCTGCGGTGAGGCAGCGCGCGGTCTCCGCGCCGGAACCACCGATCCGTCGCGTCGATCGCGACGCCGTCCTCACCGAGACCGGAGAGGCCCCCGCTGCTGTCGAACAGCTCGCCATCGCTGTCGACCCAGTGCCCGAGCTCGGGCCCCCAGCTGCACGCGAGCGCCTCACCCCCGACCCAGTACACGCGCCGCAGCGACGCTTGCCCACTCGGATGCGCGTACGGCCGGTCCAGCACGATCCGATCGGGGCCGACGACGACGAGCTTCCCTTCGCCGAACAGCGCCAGGTACGGGATCGGGCCACCCCAGACCTTGGCGTCCCGCGGATCCGCGAACCGCGCGAGCGCCTCGTCGTACGCCGGCCACCCCCACTCGTCCATGATCCCCGCGCGGAGCTGGTTGCCGAGGAGCCGCGCCGGATCGAGCCCACGGATCGCGTCGGCGAGCGCCGGGACGCGCTCGAGCACGTCGGGCAGGCACACCGCCTCGAGCCACGCGCCATGAACCTCGAGCGCGCCGAGCGTCCAGCGCGATCCGATCACGGCCGCCCAGTGATCGAGCGCCTCGAGCACGCACCCGCAACCGTCCGCTGCGAGCGCGCGTCGGAGCCAGGCACCGACCTGCCGCCCATGACGGGGCGCGAACGTGCCGGCGAGCGCCGCGCGGAGCCACGGATGCGCGCCAAGGCGGCGCAGGTGATCTTCGGCCAGATCGCGCGATGCCCACGCGTACAGGTTGAACGTGTACGCGTCCGGCGCCCCCGGGGGCTCCGTCAGTGCGATGCCGTGGGCCAGCGCCACCTCCAGGACCGCCGGGTCGAGCAGCCGGGACGCCACAGGCGACCAGGCGTCTTGCTCCACGATCGCCAGCGGCCGATCGACCACGCCCCGGATCGTGGCGAGCACCTTGCCCGCAGCGGCCAGCGACTCCGCCGTGACGGCCTTGTTCGCGAGCCGCAGCGCGAGCTCGCCGAGCTGTGCGGCGAGCGCCGGCGGTGCGCCGGCCGCGAGGTCGAGCTCCGCGAGGAGCAGCAGCGCCGCCACGTCGTCGCGGCCCGCCAGCGTGGTCAGCGCCGTCGCCCGCGCGCCGGCATCGCCGGCGAGCAGCTCGCCGAGGAGCGGACCCGCGGCCTGCCAGACCTCGAGATCGATGGTGGCGAGCAGTCCGGCTCCCAGCCAGCCCCGCAGCACGTCGCGCGCGCGGGTGGCGTCGTTCGCGCGCAGCTCGTCGACGAGCTCGATCGTGGCTGCGACGCCGTGGACGACCGCATCGATCAGGATCGGCGCACTGCCGGAGGTGGCCGCGAGGTGAAGCAGCTCGCGCTCGTCGAGGGCGCCACGTGCGGCGAACGTGGCGTAGCGAGCGAGCGAGATCGGGAGCTCGAGCGTACGTTCGAGCTCCCGGGCGTCGGTGAACGGCGCGATCGCCCACGTCGGATCCGCAGCGAGACACGCGTCTGCGACGCGTCGAGGACCTGGATCGCCGCCGGTCGCTCGCCGATCCGCTTCGCCAGCGCGCGCGCCGCCGTCGCCGCTCGCTTGGGAGACACCGCGACGAGCGCGAGTGCCTCGTCGAGCGCCGCCCGTGACGGGCCATCGAGCTCGGGAGCGGGCTTGACGCTCGAGCGCCGGCGAGCGCGCCCCCGCCGCGACGGGCGACACCGGCGCGTCGGGGGCCGCGAACGCCGCGAGGGCACGGGCATCTGCGAGCACGCGCGAGCCGCGTGCGGCGCGCAGGGCCTTCACCGTGGTCTTGCCACGCGCGAGCCGCAGCTTCGGAACGATCTTGTTGATCTCGACGATCGGCGCCTGGTTGCGCCGCTTCCCCGCGAGGACCGCCACGAGCCACAGCTTCCCGGCGGGCCGCGCCGTGACCAGGTACAGGGTGTCCGCGGGGCGAGCGCCGGCCGGGCGCCGTGCCGACCGCCAGATCTCTCCGAGCCCCAGCTGCTCCCGCTCGAAGCTGGTCCGGGGGATGACCCACAAGACATCGGCCATGCGGTGAGGATACGCTCTCGTCCCATGTCGAGTGTTCTCGCGATCGTCAGCAAGGCGTTGTTCGAGAAGATGGTCCCCAAGGACGTGAAGCTCGGAGCGGTGGTCGAGATCGACCGCTACAGCTCGAGCAACAAGGCCTTCGAGGGCGTGGCCAAGGGAGGAGCGATCTTCCTCGTGACCGTGCGGCCACCGAGCGAGAAGCTCTGGCTCGTGGGCATCCTCGAGAACCCCAAGAAGAAGGGCGCGGACTGGATCTCGGCCCCGAACGCCACGCCGCTCGCGGACATCACCGCGGCGATCAAGAAGCTCCAGTTCGAGAGCGGCACCGGGCTCAAGCCGAAGAAGGGCGCGCTCGGGATGTCCCTGCAGACGCCCCGCGTGCTGACCGATGGCGACGTCGCGGTGATCCGCGGCCTGGTCCCCAAGGCCAGCGGCGGAGCCAAGGTCACCGCAAGCGCGGCGTATCGCGAGGCCGTCGCGGAGACCGTGGCCAAGGGCCAGACCAAGGCCAAGAAGACCAAGGCGGGCAAGGCCGCACCCGCGGGCAAAGCTGCCAAGGCCAAGCCCGCCAAGGGCAAGGCTGACGCCGGCGGCCTACGTCTCGAGAACGCGCGCCTCCCGTTCAAGGGCAAGCTCGCGGACCTCGAGGAGTTCGAGAAGAGCCAGCTCGCGCAGGTGGTCGACGGCGGCAACGTCGCCGCGATGTTCGACGGGAACATCGAGGAGGACTGGGAGGCCGCGCAGATCGTCGACATCGTCGATGGCGCGACGGGCACCGTGAAGTACCAGATGCACCTGTTTGGCTACGGCGACGGTGTGGTGTTCACCAACGAGACCACGAAGCTCGCCGGCAGCATCTGCCAGCACGGCTTCGATCAGGAGCTGTCCAAGCCCGAGATGCGCGAGCTCGCCAAGGCGTGGGCGCGTGATGCCAAGCGCCTCAAGCTGTGGGAGGGCCACATCGACTTCGACAGTGACGAAGGCGAGTCCGACGGCGACGATGACGAGTAGCGCCGCCGGTCAGTCGCAGCGCCGCGTCTCGGGCACGCAGTAGTTGCCATAGATCGCGGCGCTCGAGGCCGAAGCGACCGGCTTGCACTTGTAGCCCGTGCCACAACCCGAGTCATCGGTGCAGGCGGCCACGCAGCGGCGGCCGCTGGTGCCCACGGACACGCACGAGTTACCGACGCCGCCGCACGCCGCGTTCGACGAGCACGACTTGCACGCGTTCTCCGGGTTCGCGAACGGGTGGAGCTTCGGATTGTCGTTGATGCCGTGGATGCCGTACATCGTGGGCGAGGGTTCGCCGACGGAGTAGAGGTCGAGATCCTCGATGGTCTGGCTCATCGTGCGCGGGCGAAGCCGGCCCTGCGAATCGAGCTCGAGCATGCGGCCGAGGAAGTCCTGCACCGGCGAGTACGAGACCGAGAACGAGGTCGTCGTGATCACGTCGATGTTCTTCCCGGCCTTGTTGGGGTTCTGCATCAACGTGTTGCCGAGCATGTACGTGTTGCAGCCCTCGGCGAACACGATCTGGTACCGGTCGCGCGCCAGCTGTGCGGTGGCGAGCTCCACGTCATCGACATCGCCCTCGTCGGTCTTGTCCCAGTTCGAGAGCGCGAAGCCATAGAGCGAGCCCGAGTGGCCCGAGTAGACGATCACGTCGCGATCGGCGAGCGAGCCGAACATGTCGCGCTCGAGCTGCTTGCCGCCCGCGTCGGTCTCCGGATCGGTGCTCGTGCCGGGGCGGGGATAGAAGATCCGGACCTCCACCTTCACGTTCTTGCCGTTGGCATCGATCGTCTTGGTCAGCGGGCCGCTGGTCCGCGAGTACTTGTCCCAGGTCGAGACCGGCGAGCGGAAGCCGCGCCCCGTCAGCCAGGTGTAGAACGCCTTGGAATCGACGAGGTGCGCCTTCTCGGGGTTGTAGTCGTAGCCGAAGTGCACGTCGACGGTGAGCTTGCCGTCCTCGAACAGCCGCGCGTAGTCCCACCACCCGTCGGTGGTCTTCTTCTCCTCGCGGACCGAGAGCGTCAGTGTCTCCTTCTGCGCTGCCGGCACCGTCGCCGGGTTCCAGCCGTCCCACGGCGCCTTCCGGTACCACTCCTTGTCGTGCTCCATCTCGGCGTTGGTCGGCTTGCCCACCTCGATCGAGAACGCACCATGCGCATCGAGCGGCAGCTTGGACATCAGGTTCTTCTTGCCGGCGATCACCTGCTCGAACTTGAACTCCCACGTGGTGCCGTTGATCTGGCGCAGGTTGAGGTCCTGGTACGCGCCGTCCTTGACCATCGCGGCGAACCCGCCGTAGTCGGCGTTGACGTCGCCATGCGGCCCGGTCTCCTTGTCGACCAGGTACTGATTCAGGAACCACGTCGTGGCGACGTGCTTGAGCATGATCAGCTTCTTCGCGCGGGCCTCGCCCTGCCCTTCCTCGACCACCACGCGCGCGGTGCCACTGACGATGAACTCGCGCGCCTTGACGGACAGGAAGTCGTCCGCCTTGCCATCCTCGATGACGAACCCGTCCTCCGCGTCCTCGTCGGTGGAGTCGTCCCCGGCGCAGGCCGTGGTCCCCAGCAGGAGGGCGGCGGTCGCGGCCGTGGCGAGCCAAGTTGCCGATCGGGCTGGGAAACGCGTCATGCGCGTGAGGGCTGCACGGGCAGTACCAGGCCACACGGTCATGGTTCCGGGTGGTTACCTCCGGGTCTGGGCCGCACTGGACAGTCGATCCGCCAGGCTCAAGGCCTTGGCGAAAGCCCGATCAACAGCGGTGCCCGCCGGGCCGAACTGACTACCAGCCGGGTCCCGGCCTCGCGATAGCCGACCTCGGCCGCCTGATCATCCGGCTCTGGCTCGGCGTGGCCCTGGACCACGATCGCCATCTCGGGCTCGATCACGTACTCGGTGAGCCGCACCCGCGAGCTCTTCGCGATCCGGATCTGCAGTGACTCGTAGAGTGCGTGTTCGTCTCCAGACATCTCGTCCGAGTCCACGTCTCCCCAGATACCTGGCCTGTTGAACTCGCCTGAAACCACCGGACCGACAGCACGCAGCCGCGTCTCGGATGGCAACGCAACCCGGGCACCATCCGGGATCACCCGAGCGTGCCCGCCGCCGTCGACGAGCAAGAACGGTGCGCCCTGATCGCGACTGCCCCGTTCGCACGACTGCAAGCTCGCGAACACCTCGCGAGCCACGACCGACCAGTACACGCATTGGCGTTTGGTGAGCGGCGCCACGAGGAGCGGCTCGAGAGCATGAACCCTGCCGGCGATGCAGACCTTGCGGCCCTCGCTAGTCTCCGCGATCGGCCGCGGTCGCGCACGCGACAGCCGCCGCGCGACCGGCGCACCATGCGTGTCCGACGGAAACGGCCAGGTCCAGAAGCTCATCGGTTCGCCGTTCTGACCAGGAGCGGCGCCCGCCTCGCCGAGCTGACCACGAGCCGCGTCGGTGCCTCGCGATAGCCGACCTCGGCCGCCTGATCATCCGGCTCTTGCTCGGCATGGCCCTGGACCACGATCGACATCTCGGGCTCGATCACGTACTCGGTGAGCCGCACCCGCGAGGTCGACATGATCCGGATCTGCAGCGAATCGTAGAGCGCACGCTCGCCGGTGGACATCACCGGCGGCTCGGCGACGCCCCAGCCACCTGCCGACAGCTTCAGCGGAACGACCACGGGCATCAGCGCGCGGATCCGCGTGTCGAACGGCACCGCGACCCGCGCGCCCTCCGGGATCACACGCGCGCGGCTGCCCCCATCGACGAGGAGGAACGGCACTCCCTGATCGCGGCTCCCGCGTTCGTACGACGAGAGGTTCCAGCGCAGCTCGGTCGCCGTGACCGCCCAGTACACGCAGCGCCGACCGGTGAGGGGTGCTTCGAGGAGCGCCTCGAGAGGATCGACCGTACCCGCGATACACACCACCCCACCCTCACCGAACTCGGCGAAGGGCCGCGGCTGCACCCGCGCGAGCTGACGCGCCACGGGCTCACCGTGCGTCGTCGGCCACCACAGCCGCCTCCACCAGCTCATCGGTTCGCCGATTCTATGGCGATCGCGTCGCGAACGGGGACGCCGACGTACCGCGCGCGCGGCCGCAGCAGGTGCCCGGCGGCGCGCTGCTCGAGCGCGTGCGCGAGCCATCCGGCGCTCCGCGCGACGGCGAACAGGCCCGGCCCCGCGGAGGCAGGCACGCCAAGCGCGGCGACCAGCGCGGCGAGCCCGACATCGACGCTCGGGAAGGCGTCCGTGGTGGCGGCGACCACCGCGAGCAACGTGCGCGTGCGCCGCGCGTGGCCGATCCGCGCCGCCGCGTCGAGGAGCGGTGGGGTGCGCGGATCGCCCGTGGCGTACAGCGGATGCCCGAACCCGGGCGGCACCTGGCCTTGCTTGCGCAGCGCGCGCACCGCGGCCTTCGCGGCCTCCGGGCTCCCGACCTCGTCGGCGAACTGCGCCACCTCGAGCGAGGCGCTGCCGTGCTTGGGCCCCGAGAGCGTGGCGAGCGCAGCGGCCACGCACGCGTACGGGTTTGCATCCGTCGAGGCGGTGACCCGCGCCGTGAAGCTCGACGCATTGAGCTCGTGATCTGCGAGCAGCACGAGCACCTGATCGATCACGGGCGCGTGGACCTCGTCCACGCCGAGCGCTCGCGCTGCGATCCGCGCGACGCTGCCCGCCCCGAGCGCGCGGGTCACGGTGGCCGCGCCGAAGCCCGGGGCGAGCGCCGCGGCGAGCAACGGGATCAGCCGGCGACCGCGCGTGACGAACGCATCCGGTCGGCGATCGTCGCGCTCGGGATCTGCGAGCGCCGCGACCTGGACGAGCAGCGGCATCACGTCGAGCGGCGGAGCGTCGGCCCCGATCAGCCGCGCGAGCTGCGCGTGTGGCATCGCGCTGCGCGGCCAGGTCACAGCGCCCGGCGGCAGGTAGCCGGACCACAACAGCTCCGCCACGTTCTCGAACGGCAGCCCCTCCGCCGCGAGCTCGACGGCGAGGCGGCCGCGATAGGCCGGGCCGCGTGGGGTGATCGCGGTGACCGCCGAATCGAGCACCGGCTCGCCCCAGCGCAGCGCACCCGCCGCCACCGCCCCGTGACCCGCGCGCGCATCCCGTCGCACCCGCAGGCGCTCCAGA
Source organism: Myxococcales bacterium (assembly GCA_016720595.1). GTDB lineage: Bacteria > Myxococcota_A > Polyangia > Haliangiales > Haliangiaceae > JABFXX01. Next base: position 43,847 of record JADKKI010000025.1, on the reverse strand, counting down.
TCCCCGAGGGCGTACAGGCGTGGTCGCCCCTGCTCGCCGGGGACGCTGCGCACCTGGCCCCGGCTGACGTAGGCATACAGCGATCTCACCTGGATCCCGAGGTGCTTCGCCGCGGCCCGCGCATCGACCCAACGTTGATCGTCGATTCTACGTTGATCAACCATAACGATGACCCTACAAGAAGCATCGAGAGGTGACCATGACAAACACGACGAGCAACGGACTCGAGGGAGTGGTGGTCGCGGAGACCGCGATCTCCGAAGTCGATGGCGAGCGCGGCTACCTGGTGATCGCCGGCAGCGAGGTCGAGCGCCTGGCCGAGCGCGCGACATTCGAGGAGGCAGTCACCGAGGTGCTCGTGGCTGGAGGTGCCCAGGTCGGTGTCCCGCCGCTCGGCGCTGCGCGCGCGGCTGCCTGGGAGCTGATCCCGCGCCTCGGCGATGCGCTCGCTCTGCCCGAAGCGATGGATGCCCTGCGCACGTCGCTCGGTCACCTGCGGCCCACCGGCGACGATCTCGCCGACGCGCTGGCCGCGGTCGGCGCCGCGCCGGTGTTCGTGGCCGCGTGGAGCCGCACGCGCGCCGGCCTGTCACCGATCGCGCCGGATCCCACGCTGGCGCACGCCGCGGACTATCTCCGGATGACCACCGGCGTCATGCCCACGCCCGCTGCGGCGAGGGCCCTCGATGCGTACCTCGTCACCGTGATCGATCACGGGATGAGCGCCTCGACCTTCACCGCCCGCGTGATCACCTCCACCGGCTCCGACCTGATCTCGGCGATCGTCGGGGGCGTGGGCGCCCTCAAGGGCCCACTGCACGGCGGCGCGCCCGGGCCCGTTCTCGACATGCTCGATGCGATCGGCGCGCCGGGGAACGCCGAGACCTGGATCCTCGCCGAGCTCGCGGCGGGCCGCCGGATCATGGGGATGGGGCACCGGATCTATCGCGTGCGTGATCCGCGCGCCGCCGTGCTCGAGACGGCGGTCCGCCCTCTCGCATCGCGCCGTCTCGAGCTCGCGCGCGCCGTGGAGACCGCCGCGTCGAAGATCCTCCGCGAGCGCAAGCCCGATCGTCCTCTCGCGGCGAACGTGGAGTTCTTCACGGCCGTGCTGCTCGATGCCGCCGGCCTCCCGCGCGAGCAGTTCGCGGCGACCTTCGCGGTCAGCCGGATCGCGGGGTGGTCCGCGCACGTGATCGAGCAGCGGCGCACCGGGCGCCTGATCCGTCCGGCATCGCGCTACGTGGGCACGGCGCCGGTCAGCGAGGCCCGAGCAGGTACGTGAGCCCGAGCGTCCCGAACGCTTCGCGATCGCGTTGACCGCGCACGGTGCCACCGAGATCGAGGTGGAGCGCCCAGCTCGGCGTCAGCGCGAGCCACGGGCCGATCCGGACGCCCGCGTTCCACGGCGCATCGCCCGTCGGGCTCCAGCCCATCGTCGTGGTGATCTGGATCGCGCCGCTGTCGTGGAGCAGTGGGACACGGCCCACCACGGCGAGATCCACACCGGTCACGGAGGTCACCTCGGTGGACAGCCACGGGCCGATCATCAGCTGGCGCGCGAGCGGCACCAGCACGCCGAGCGAGGCGATGGGGATCGCGTGCGTGCCGTCGACCGGGTCGTGACGCGCGCCTCCGCCAGCATCGACGTGGAGTTGCACGCGCTCGAACGCCGCGTACCCGCGTCGCGCGCCCTGACCGCGCGTGCCAAGCGTGCGATCGAGCGTGGCGAGCAGCTCCGCGCTGCTGAGGCGATCATCCTTCGAACTGGCCACCTGGCGGAACGCGATCGTGCCGTCGCGCCTGACCACCACGATGCCCGGGATCGTGGTGTCGTCGTAGTTGACGCCGACGAACTGCTTCGACACCGCGCCGTCGAGATCGGAGAGCAGCGGGAACCGGATCCCGTACTTCGTGGCGAACTTCGCGGATTCGTCGGATGGATCGGTGCTGATCGCCAGCACCTGGACGTGCCGCGCCGCGAGTGCTTCGGAGTTACGGGCCAGCTCGCCGAGCTGGTGCTTGCACCACAGTCACCAATGGCCGCGATAGAACACGAGCACCACGTCGCTCGCCGCGAGCGCGGTCGACAGATCCACCGTGCGGCCCTCGTGCGAGGGCAGCGTGAACCCGGGCGCCCGATCGCGCGAGGCGATCGTCGGCGGGGCCTTGGGCTGCAGGCCGACCACCCGGCCACACGCTGCGGTCGCGAGCAACGCCCCCGCGAGGTGCCTGTACTGCATCGCCCACAGCGTCTCACGATCGCCGTCGACGGTGTCGGTGTGCCTTGCTACGCTGCGCCTCCTGGCGGGCCGGCGAGAGGCCCCCCCCCCCCCCCCCCACCCCCCCCCCCCCCCCCCCCGCCCCCCCCCCCGCCCCCGCCCCCCCCCCCGCCCCCCCCCCCCCCCCGCCCCCCGCCCCCCCCCCCGCCCCCCCCCCCGCCCCCCCGCCCCCCCCCCCGCCCCCCCCCCCCCCCCCCCCCCCGCCCCCCCCCCCGCCCCCCCCCCGCCCCCCCCCCCGCCCCCCCCCCCCCCCCCCCCCCCCCCCCGCCGCCCCCCCCCCCCCCCCCCCCCCCCCCCCCCCCCCCCCCCCCCCCCCCCCCCCCCCCGCCCGCCCCCCCCCCCCCGCCCCCCCCCCCCCCCCCCCCCCCCCGCCCCCGCCCCCCCCCCCCCCCGCCCCCCCCCCGCCCCCCCCCCCCCCCCCCCCCCGCCCCCCCCCCCCCGGGGCCCCCCCCCCCCCCCCCCCCCCCCCCCCCCCCCCCCCCCGGCCGGCCCCCCCCCGCCCGCTACGACTTCGCGTACCAGGACTTCACGCCCGCGTGATCGCGCACGGCATCGTGCACGCGCATCAGCTTCGGGAAGTTGTCGAAGATGGTCGCGGGGATGTGATCGACCTTGCCGCCGATGAACCAGCGCACGGCCATGTGGAGCTTGAGATCCGCGACGTGGAGCTTGGCGCCCGCGACGAACGGCCCATCCCCGAGGTGCTTCTCCGCGTTGGCTCCCCAGCTCGGCAGGTAGTTGGCCACCAGGCCCTCGCGCACGCGCTTCTTGTCCGCGTCCTCCATACGGAGCGTCGGCGAGACGTGATGGCGAAGATCCTCCACGTGCTGCATCAGCTCCTCGTGGCGGGCGGCGTCGAAGTCATCCTTCGGGTGCAGATCGTGACGCCGGCCGATCAGCACGAGGATCGCGTTCGAGTGCGCGAGCACGGGCTGCCCCGGCCACTCGAGGAACGGCACGGAGCCGAACGGCGCCGCGGCCTTGACCGCGGGCCAGTCGCTGGTCTTGACGCGAACGTCCTCGAACTCGATCCCGGCGAGATGGAGCGCGAGCCGACACTCCTCACCGCGGCTGACGGGAGCATCGAAGTAGGTGAGGCGGGGCTTGGTGAGCGTGGTCATTCAGACGTCCTTTCCGTCGTGCCAGAGGGCGATGCCGCCGGTGAGGCCGGCGATGTTATCGGCGAGCTTCACGTTTGGTGGAAGCTCGCCCTTGATGTGCTTGGAGTTGCCGCCGCCGAGATAGAGCATGCGCGGGTTCCAGATCGGGAGGACCTGATCGATCACGCGGCGCACGCGCTTGTTCCACTTCTTCTTGCCGACCTCGTCGAGCGACTTGTCATCCACGTAGTCCTCGTACGAGCCCTTGCCGCGCCCGAACGGGTGATGAGCGAGCTCGAGATTCGGGATGTAGATGCCGTTGTGGTAGAGCGCACAGCCAAGACCGGTGCCGAACGTCAGCACCATCTCGAGGCCTCTGCCCTCGATGATCCCGTAGCCCTGCACGCCCGCATCGTTGAGCACGCGCACCGGCATCGACGTGTGCGTGGTGATCGCCTTGGCGAGATCGAAGTCGTTCCACGCGGGATCGAGGTTCGGCGCGGTGCGCGTGATGCCATCGACCACCACGCCCGGGAACCCCACCGACACGCGATCGTACCCGGCGACGGGCGCGATCAGCTTGAATAGCTCCGCGAGGAGCGCATCCGGTGTGGCCGGGCGCGGCGTGTCCACGCGCATGCGCTCGCCGAGCGCGCTGCCGTCGGGGCCGAGCAGCATCGCCTTGAGGCCGGTGCCACCGATATCGATTGCGAGGGTGCGGAGTCCGTTTGCCATGACGGCCGCGACTGTAGCGCAGGCTCAGAACCCGAGGACGGTCTGGCACCACGCAGTGCCCCAGGTCGTCCGTGCGAACTGCCGGAGGGGCTCCGCCTCGGGGCTACTCCGGAGCTTGGCCGCGTACGCATCCTGGTCGGCGTAGGTGAACTGGGTCATCGCGCGCCCCTGCCCGAACAGCGACATCGCGCGCTGGAGGTTCCACGCCGTGAACCGGCGGAACTGGAGGTTCGCGGCGAAGTAGGTGGGATCGAGGTCGGAGACGGTCTTCGCCGTGGCGATCGCATACGCGGAGAACTCGAGCGGCCCCATCACCGCATCGGTCCACCCGGCGGTGTAGAGGCCGTGCTGCACCTGATCGATCCCGACCTCGGCGCCGTTGAGGTACGCGTTCCACTCGTCGAACACGTAGAGCGGCGTGTCATCCCACGCCGTCTGCTCGACGAGATAGAGCTGATAGCGCGGACCGCGGAGGTTCGCGGGGATCCGCGCCTTGATGTCCTGCTTGCGGATCGCCGGCTCGGCGACCAGTGCCGCCTTGTTGCCGAGCACGTAGAACGCATTGGCACGCACGCCAATGTGGTTCTCGTAGTTGCGGAGGTGGGCATGGATGCCATGCGAGGTCTCGTGCGCCGCCGTGATCGCCGAGGCATCCCAGTACTGCGTGCCGTACGAGGCCGGCAGGTGGCGCCCGATGTCGACGAGATCGGTCCCATAGCTCGCCTGCCCGAACGCGGGCTGCTGCTCCGGCCAGGTCAGCCAGTCGACACCGGCGGTGGGGTCGTCGACGGCCGGTGCGTCGAGCGCGGCGTCACCTGTGACCGCCGCATCCACCTCCGGCTGATCATCGCCGGTCACCGGCGACGACGACGAATTACAGCCCACCACCAGGGACAGCGCCACGACCACGAGCTTCATGGCGGGCATCCTAGGCGCAACGGTGCTATTGACCGCTGTTCAACTCCTCACTGGCGCTCGCTGACAGCGCCGATCACAGCGGACAGGGGCCGCTCGCGCCGCAGCAGATCGAGCCACAGGCGTCGGTGCCGATCGGCCCTGCTGCCTCACAGGAGTTCCCCGTGGTGCACACCGGGCCCGTACCGCAGGCGCAAACGTCCCCGACGCACTTCTCCCCCGTTCCGCAGCACAGACCACCGCACACCGGTCCGTTGGGGCACCCGCCGGCCGGGGCACAGGCAAACGGGCTCGCGTCGACTCCTCCGTCAGAGCAGGCGCGCTCGGTGCACGCGATGCCGCTCGCGCTACAGCTGCACGAGTTGCAACCGTCGCCGGCGGGGAACACGTCGCCGACGTTGTACGTCCGCCCGTCGAGCGTGCACGCCCCGCCGCTACCGTGCTCGTCGCACGCGGCCAGCATGAGCGCGAACACGATCAGCCCGCTCCACACCATCGGCCGATCGTACCACTCAGCGCCACTCGTCGATCAGGTTCGCGACGAGGGCGGTCCAGCCCGTCTGGTGGCTGGCCCCGATGCCCGCGCCGTTGTCGCCGTGGAAGTACTCGTAGAACAGCGGATGATCGCGCCACGTCGGATCGTCGGAGAACTTCTTCGCATCGCCGAACACCGGCCGGCGGCCCTGGTTGTCGAGCAGGAAGATGTCGACGAGACGGCGCGCGATGTCGTGCGCCATGTCGTGCATCGTGATGTCTTCGCCGCCCGAGCCCGCGGTGCGCAGGGTGTGGCGCGGCCCGAACGCGGTGCCGAGCTTGCGGAGGGACTCGATGATGAGGAACGTGGTGGGGAACCAGATCGGCCCTCGCCAGTTCGAGTTGCCGCCCTTGAGCTTGGAGATCGATTCCGCGGGCTCGTACCCGACGCTGCGGCCCTCGAGCTCGAAGGGCTGATCCTCGTGCTGCTTGGATAGCGAGCGCACGCCATAGCGCGAGAGGAACTCGCTCGGATCGTGGATGTGCCCGAGCAGACGATCGAGCTGATCGGGCTCGACGATGGTGAGCAGGTACGTGGTGTTGCCGTCCGCACCCTCGATCGTGTGGACGACGTCGGACACCAGCTCGCGCCGGTTGCGCAGGAACCACGCGAGGTTCCGCGAGAACTCCTTGAACGGCTCGATCCACTTCGATTCGAGCCGCTCCACGGCAAACAGCGGGATCAATCCCACGAGAGATCGCACCCGGAACCGCTGATAGCGGCCGTCGGCGTGATGGAGGATGTCGTAGAAGAAGCCGTCCTTCTGGTCGAACAGCGCGTAGTCACGGCCGCCCACCCGGCGCATCGCCGCCGCGACGTAGGCGTAGTGCTGGAAGAACTTCGACGCCAGCCCCTCGTACGACGGATTCTCCCGGGCGAGCTCGAGGGAGATCCGCATCAGGTTCAAGCAGAACATCCCCATCCAGCCCGTCGCATCGGACTGCTCGAGCGTTGAGCCATCGTTCGCGGGCGCGCTGCGATCCACCACGGTGATGTTGTCGAGCCCGAGGAAGCCGCCCTCGAACACGTTGTTGCCGTCGCGATCGACCTTGTTGACCCAGCTCGCGAAGTTGATCAGCAGCTTGTGGAAGCAGCGCTCGAGCCACGGACGATCGGCGGAGCCGTTGCGCACGCGATCCATGTTGTAGACCCGCCATACCGCCCATGCGTGGACCGGGGGGTTCAGGTCCGAGAACTCCCACTCGTAGGCGGGGACCTGCCCGCTCGGGTGCTGGAACTGCTCGAACAGGAGCAGCCACAGCTGATCCTTCGCGAACCTCGCATCGACGAGTGCGAACGGCACGCACTGGAACGCGAGGTCCCACGCCGCGAACCACGGGTACTCCCACGCATCGGGCACGGACATCACGCGCAGCGAGTTGAGGTGACGCCAGTGCGCGTTGCGGGCGTTCTGCCGCTCCGCGGGCGGCGGTGCCTCCGGGTTGTCGCCATCGAGCCAGCGCGCGACATCGAAGATGTAGTTCTGCTTGGACCACAGCAGGCCCGCGAGCGCGGCCCGCTGCACCAGGCGCTCGTCGAGGGTGGCCTCGGGAGGCGCGATCGCCGCGTAGAACGTGTCGGCCTCGGCCTTGCGCTGCGCGAAGATCGCGTCGATGTCGCCCAGCGGATCGCGCTTGCTGCCATCACACAGCCGCAGGCGAAGCGTGACCTTGGCGCCCGGCGCGATCGTGTACGCGTAGTGCAGCGCCGCCTTGGTCCCGCATGCGTCGGTGCGCAGCGCCGAGCGATCGTCCTCGCACAGGGCACGGTGGAACGCATCCTTCGTGTGCGGCGTGCGGCTCGTGTTGCCCGGGCCATACGCGCGCTCCCCGTGCGTCTCGTTGTCGGTGAACATCACCTCGCCGCCGGCGGGCGCGTACAGCCAGCGCAACCCGAGGCCCGAGTGTGCGGGGAGATCCTCGTCGTGCAGCTGCTCGTCATCCTCGGCGAGCAGCGTGAGCACCCCGGGGAGGTCGGTCCCACGCTCGATCGTCTGCGGTTGCCCCGGCGTCTTGCCCCACGCCCAGGTGTTGCGGAACCACAGGCTCGGCAGGATGTGCAGCGGCGCGGGATCCGGACCGCGGTTGTGCGCCGTGATCCGGATGACGAGGTCATCGGTGCTGGCCTTCGCGTACTCGATCACGATGTCGAAGTAGCGATCTTCGTCGAACACACCGGTGTCGAGCAGCTCGTACTCGGCACCCTGCCCTGCGCGGCGCTGGTTCTCTTCGATCAGCTCGCGATACGGGAACGCCGCCTGCGGGTACTTGTACAGGAGGCTCATGTACGAGTGCGTCGGCGTGTTGTCGGTGTGGAAGTAGTACTCCTTGACGTCCTCGCCGTGGTTGCCCTCCTCGGGTGTGACGCCGAACAGGCGCTCCTTGAGGTGCGAGTCGCGCTCGTTCCAGAATGCCGGCGCGAAGCACAGGATCTGATAGCGGTCGCTGATCCCCGCGATCCCGTCCTCGCCCCAGCGGTACGCCTTGGCGCGCGCCGTGTCGTAGGTCAGGTAGCGCCACGCATTGCCATCGGCCGAGTAGTCCTCGCGCACGGTGCCCCACGCGCGATCCGACAGGTATGGGCCCCAGCGGCGCCAGCCCGTGGCGTCATCGGTGATGCTCCGGACGCGAGCGCGCTCGGGGTCAAGTGCTGGATCCACCGCGGACAGGCCTCTAGCCATACCACCGCGCGCGGGCGCGTGGTCTGCTCCAGGCATGTCGACGCTCACGAGCTCTCCCGCCTGGACCGCCCTCCTCGCCCACAAGGCGACGATCGACAAGACCTCGATCCGCGAGCTGTTCGCGACGGATCCGGGCCGCTTCGGCCGGATGTCGCGCGAGGCCTGCGGACTGTTCGTCGATTGGTCCAAGCACCGCACTACCGATGTGACGATGACGCTGCTCCTCGATCTCGCGAAGCAGCAATCCGTCGAGGACTGGCGCGATCGCATGTTCGGCGGCGACAAGCTCAATGGCACCGAGAACCGCGCCGTCCTCCACACCGCACTGCGCAACCGCGCGAACCGGCCGATCCACGTCGACGGCGCCGATGTGATGCCCCTCATCAACGGTGTGCTCGCGAAGATGCGCGGCTTCACGGACAAGCTCCGCGACGGCACCTGGAAGGGCCACACCGGCAAGGCGCTGACCGAGGTCGTCAACATCGGGATCGGCGGCTCGGATCTCGGCCCCGTGATGGTCACCGAGGCGCTGCGGCCATACTGGCAGGCCGGCATGAACGTTCACTTCGTCTCGAACGTCGACGGCACACACATGGCCGAGACGCTCCGGAAGGTGGATCCCGAGCGCACCCTGTTCATCGTGGCGAGCAAGACGTTCACCACACAGGAGACCCTGACCAACGCCAGGACCGCGCGCTCCTGGCTGCTCGAGAAGCTCGGCGCCGGCAACGAGGCGGTGGCGAAGCACTTCGTGGCGCTGTCCACGAACACCAAGGAGGTCACGGCGTTCGGGATCGACCCCCAGAACATGTTCGAGTTCTGGGACTGGGTCGGTGGCCGGTACTCGCTGTGGAGTGCGATCGGCCTCTCGATCGCGTGCGTGATCGGGATGGATCACTTCGAGGAGCTACTCGCCGGTGCGTTCGAGATGGACGAGCACTTCCGGACGGCGCCGCTCGCCGAGAACCTGCCGGTGATCCTCGCGATGCTCGGGGTCTGGTACGCGAACTTCCACGGCGCCGAGACCCACGCGATCCTCCCCTACGATCAGTACCTGCACCGATTCGCCGCCTACTTCCAGCAGGGCGACATGGAGTCCAACGGCAAGAGCGTGGACCGGGATGGCCATCGCCTCGACGCCTACACCACCGGACCGGTGATCTGGGGCGAGCCTGGCACCAACGGGCAGCACGCGTTCTATCAGCTGATCCATCAGGGCACGCGGCTGATCCCGTGCGACTTCATCGCGCCGATCGAGAGCCACAACCCGATCGGGCAGCACCACGCGATCCTGATGGCGAACTTCTTCGCGCAGACCGAGGCGCTGATGAAGGGCAAGACCCCGGACGAGGCGCGCGCCGAGCTGGTGGCCGCGAAGCTGCCGGCGGATCAGATCGAGAAGCTCGTGCCGCACAAGACGTTCACGGGCAACCGGCCGACCACGTCGATCCTGATCGACAAGATCACGCCGCAGCGCCTCGGCGCCTTGATCGCGATGTACGAGCACAAGATCTTCGTGCAGGGCATCGTCTGGAACGTGTTCAGCTTCGATCAGTGGGGCGTGGAGCTGGGCAAGCAGCTCGCGTCGAAGATCCTTCCGGAGCTCGAAGGGTCCACTCCCGTGACCGTGCACGATGCCTCGACGAATGGGCTGATCAATCGCTTCAAGGCCTTTCGCCGCCCCAGCTAGGGTGCGATCGTCCGGGCGATGCAGCTCGGAATGATCGGTCTCGGCAGGATGGGTGCGAACATGGTCCGCCGCCTCATGCGCGGTGGTCACGAGTGCGTGGTCTATGACCGCAGCGCAGATGCCATCAAGGGCATGGTCGCCGAGGGCGCGAAGGGCGCGGACTCGCTCGCGACCCTCGTGAAGTCGCTCGCGGCGCCGCGTGCCGTGTGGATCATGGTGCCCGCGGGCGGTCCCACGGAATCCACCGTGACCGCTCTCGCGGAGCTCCTCGAGCCCGGTGACACGATCATCGACGGCGGCAACTCGTTCTTCAAGGACGACGTGCGACGCGGGCAGCTGCTCGCGCCGAAGAAGATCACCTATGTCGATGCCGGAACCAGCGGCGGTGTGTTCGGTCTCGAGCGCGGCTATTGCCTGATGGTCGGCGGCGACACCGCCGCCGTGAAGCGCCTCGACCCGATCTTCAAGACGCTCGCGCCGGGCCCCGGCAACGTCGAGAAGACCCCGAACCGCAAGACCGCTGGCACTGCCGAGGACGGATACCTGCACTGCGGCCCCACGGGCGCGGGCCACTTCGTGAAGATGGTCCACAACGGCATCGAGTACGGGATCATGCAGGCGCTCGCCGAGGGCTTCGACATCATGAAGGGCGCCGCCAACCCCACCGTCGAGGAGCAGCACCGCTTCACGCTGCCCGTCGAGGAGATCGCCGAGGTGTGGCGACGCGGCAGCGTGCTCAGCTCGTGGCTCGTGGATCTCACGGCCAACGCGCTCGCCGAGGACGCCGCCCTATCGAAGTTCGAGGGCTACGTCCCGGACTCCGGCGAGGGCCGCTGGACCGTGATGGCCGCCGTCGAGGAGGCCGTGCCCGCGGACGTGATCACCGCGGCGCTGTACACGCGGTTCCGCTCGCGCATGGAGCAATCGTTCGCGGAGAAGCTGCTGTCCGCGATGCGCGCACAGTTCGGCGGACACTCCGAACGCCCGAAGTGACCCGGACCTGATCGGACCCGAGCCGAAGCCCATCTGATGTCCCTCGTGGTGATCCGCAGGTTCTCGGAGCTCGACGCGCTCAGCCGCGCCGCCGCGGACGATCTCGTCGCGATCGCGCGCGACGCCGTGGCCGCGCGGGGCGTGTGCCATGTGGCGCTCTCCGGCGGCTCGACCCCGAAGCGGCTGTTCACGCTGCTCGCCGCGATGGGCCGCGAGGCCGTGCCGTGGGACCACGTGGTGCTGTGGTGGGGCGACGAGCGCACGGTGCCGGCCGACCACGCGGACTCGAACTACCGCATGGCGAAGGAGACCTTGATCGCGCCGCTCGGGCTCACGCACGTGCATCCGATCGACGGTGGCGCGGCGGATCCGGACGCGGCTGCACGTGCCTACGAGGCCGAGCTGATCGCCAGCCTCGGCACGCCGCCGGCGTTCGATCTGGTGTGGCTCGGCATGGGCCCCGACGGGCACACCGCGTCGCTGTTCCCCGGGAGCCCCGCGCTCGGCGAGGAGCGGCGGTGGGTGGTGGCGAATCCCGTGAGCTCACCGCTCACCAAGGGCCCGACCACACGGATCACCCTCACCGCCCGCGCGATCAACGCCGCGCGCCACGTTCGGTTCCTCGTCGCAGGGGCCGACAAGGCCGAGACGCTCGCCGCGGTGATCGGCGGTCCACGGCTCCCCGCTCGCTATCCCTCTCAGCTGATCTCGTCGGAGGACCTCGCCTGGTTCGTCGATGAGGCGGCGGCCGCTCGCCTGCACGCACCGAAGGACGAACCTCGATGAGCCGAAGCAACCCCACCACCCCGCCGCCCATGGACCACTCCTCGGTCATCGGCGAGATCCTCAGCGACCAGCCCATCAAGCGTCGCCGCCCCGATCCCACGGCGATCGTCATCTTCGGTGCCACCGGCGACCTGACCGGCCGCAAGCTGGCCCCGGCGCTGTTCAACATGATGCTCGATCGGGCGCTCACCGAGCCCACGCTGATCATCGGCGTCAGCCGCAGCGAGATGACCCCGGCGGCGTTCGCGACGAAGCTCGAGGGCCCCGTCCGCCAGCACTCGCGCCAGAAGGTGGAGCTCGCGGCGTGGGACAAGTTTGCATCGATGCTCGACTACGTGGGCGGCGAGTTCGCCGATGACGCCACGTACATCGCGCTCAAGGCCCGCCTCGAGGCCGCGAAGGTCAAGGGGACGCGTGGCAACCGCGTGTTCTACCTGTCCACACCGCCCTCGCAGTTCCCGATCATCCTCGAGAAGCTCAACAAGCATCAGCTGATCGATCGCACGCAGCAGCGCGGCACCGATGCCTCCTGCCGCGTGATCGTGGAGAAGCCGTTCGGTCATGACCTCGCGAGCGCGCGCGCGCTGAACGAGATGATCGGCACGTACCTCACCGAGTCGCAGATCTATCGGATCGATCACTACCTCGGCAAAGAGACGGTCCAGAACATCCTCGTGCTGCGGTTCGGCAACTCGATCTTCGAGCCGCTGTGGAACCGGAACCACATCGACTACGTCGAGATCACCGCCGCCGAATCGATCGGCATCGAGGGCCGCGGTGCGTTCTACGAGGCCACCGGCGTGGTGCGCGACATCATCCAGAATCACCTGCTCCAGGTGATGTCACTGGTCACGATGGAGGTCCCGTCCTCGTTCGCCGCCGATGACATCCGCGACGAGAAGTCCCAGCTGCTCCGCTCCGTTCGCAACCTGACGCTCAACGAGGTCGCCAACGATTGCGTGCGAGGCCAGTACAAGGGCTATCGCGACGAGCCAGGTGTGGCGCCTGGCTCGCAGACCGCGACCTATGCCGCGATGCGCCTGATGATCGACAGCTGGCGCTGGCAGGGCGTGCCGTTCTACCTGCGCGCTGGCAAGAAGATGGCGGAGCGCCTCACCGAGGTCTCGATCCACTTCAAGAGCGTGCCGCTCGTCCTGTTCAAGGAGGAGGCCGCCGGCAGCGAGCTCCAGCCCGCCGTGCTCACGCTGCGGATCCAGCCGCACGAGGGCATCTCGTTGCGGTTCGTGGCCAAGGTCCCGGGCGAGAACATCTCCGTCGGCAACGTGCTGATGACGATGAGCTACGCGGATGCGTTCAAGCGCCCGATCTCCGAGGCGTACGAGCGGTTGCTGCTCGATTGCATGCGCGGCGATGCCACGCTGTTCAACCGGCGTGACTCGGTGGATCGCGCGTGGGAGCTGATCCAGCCGGTGCTCCAGGTCTGGGAGGCCACGCCTGGCGTCCTGCCGTACGAACCCGGCACCTCGGGCCCGACCGCGGCCGCGGATCTGATGAAGCGCGATGGCCGCTCGTGGCGCGAGCTCGTGGCGCCGCCACCTGAAGGCTGATGCATCCGCTGCTGTACGAGGTGTTCGCGCGGGTCTGGGTCGCCGAGGCGAGCGAGCGCGCCGGAACGCGAGTCCATCTCGGCACGCTCCCCGACGCCGAGCTCGATCGGCTCGCTGCGGCGGGGTTCGATCACCTGTGGCTGATGGGCGTGTGGACCACCGGCACGATCGGTCCGGACATCGCACGCGCGCACGATGGCGTGCAGCGCGATCTCGACGTCATGTATCCCGGCTGGGCCCCGAGCGACATCGTAGGCTCGCCGTACGCGATCGCGCGCTACGAGGTGGATCCTTCGCTCGGTGGTGACGCCGGCCTCGCTCAGCTCCGCGCCCGCCTCGCGCACCGCGGGATCCGGCTCATCCTCGACTTCGTTCCGAATCACACCGCGCGCGATCATCACTGGATCCACGAGGCCCCGGAGGTCTTCGTGCACGAGCTCGACGGTGCGATCGCGTGCGGCAAGGATCCGTACTTCCCGGCGTGGACGGATACCGCACAGCTCGATCATCGCCTCGCGTGTACCCACGAGCATCTGATCGCCACCCTCCTCTCGATCGCCGAGCGCTGCGATGGCGTGCGCTGCGACATGAGCATGCTCGTCCTCGGCGACATCTTCGAGGCCACCTGGCGCCACCTGCCGCCCACCCCGGCGCAGGCGCGCGCGCATGGTGAGTTCTGGCCCGCGGCGATCGATGCCGTGCGCGCCCGCCACCCCGCGTTCTGCTTCATCGCCGAGGCGTACTGGGATCTCGAGCCGCGGCTGCAGCGCCTCGGCTTCGACTTCACCTACGACAAGACCCTCTACGACCGCCTGCTCCACGGCGACGCCGCGGCGATCCGCACCCACCTCGCCGCCGACCTCGAGTTCCAGGCCCGCTCGATCCGCTTCGTCGAGAACCACGACGAGCCGCGGATCGCGCAGCTCCTGCCCGACGCTCAGCGCGCCGCCGCCCTCGTGATCGCCCTGACCATCCCCGGCATGCGGTTCATCCACGACGGCCAGATCGAGGGCCGCCGGATCCGCACCCCGATCCATCTCGGCAAGCGCGTAGGCGAGACCGCCGACCCGAGCAGCGTCCAGCTCCACCAGCGCCTGTTCGAGCTCCTCCGCCTGCCCGCGCTCCGTGAGGGCGCGTTCCGCACCCTCTCCACCTCCGGCCCTCTCGTCGCGCACCGCTGGGAGCACCCGCGCGGCTCGGTGATCGTGATCGTCAACTACTCGGCGGCCGAGGCGCAGGGCCGCGTGGTGATCGATCTCCACGGGATCGACGGCCGGGCCGTGACGCTCCACGATCGCATGACGGGCACGGACTACCCGCGGGACGGCGCGGAGCTCGTCGGCGCGGGCCTCTACGTCCGGCTCGGGCCTTGGACGTGCCACGTGATGGGGACGGTTTCAACTTGAGCAACTTGCGATCGGCAACGGCGCGAGATCACTGAGCCGCCTGCTATCCTCGACTCATGAGCCCCCCTCGCACCCGTCGGCGCCTCCTCGGCGCCGGCCTCGGCCTCGCGGCGTTCACGGCGCTCGAGGGCCTCGCATGCGGCAACCCGCTCGAGCCGCGCTGTCCGGCGTCGGAGTGCCCGGACGCCGCGGTCGTCGATGCACCACGAGATGCGCCGATCGATGCCGGCGTGGATGCCGAGATCGATGCGGCGATCGATGCGCCGATCGACGCGATGCTCGCGCCGGGGATCTAGGTCGGTGCTCCGGCGTCGGACCAGCGTACCCGAGGCCGAGCTCGAGCTGTTCGAGCTCGAGATGCTCGGAGGTGGGACGGAGCGGCGCTATCGCCGCGCACGGCCCGAGGTGGATGCGCTGCCGTGGGGCACGATCGATGTCTCCCACCACGCCGCCCAGGACCAGCTCGATGCGCGCGGGCACTGGACCCTCGCTGCGTTCCAGGAGCAGCGCACGGGTGCCGTGTGCGCCGAGACGGTGCGCGCCCTGCTCGCCTGTCGCGCGCCGCTCGATCTCGTCGCTGTCGCCAGCCGCTTCCCTCTCGACGAGGTCGTCCACGTCGAGCTCTGTGCACGCGTCGCCGAGGAGCTGGGAGGTGGGACGCCGATCAAGTACGACCCGCGACGGCTCGCGCCCGCGCCCGATCGCGATGATCCGCCGCTCCTGCAGGCGGCCGAGCTGATCGTCGCCGCGTACTGCGTGGGCGAGGCGTTCTCGGTGCCCGTGCTGCGCAACACCTGGCACGCCGCACGCCACCCGCTGCTCCATGCCGTCCTCGGGATCATCGTCCGCGACGAGGCGGCCCATGGCGCGTTCGGCTGGACCTTCCTCGACTGGGCCGGCGACTCCCTCGCCGCCTATCGCACACGGCTCGCCACCATCGCCCGTGCCGCGATCGAGGAGTTCACGCAGAACCACCATGCGATCGCGAAGCAGGCCGATTCGACCGTGGGTCGCGACCTCGGCTGGATGGAGCCCACGCCGTACCTCGCGCTCGGGCGCCGCGCGATGGCCGAGCACGTGGTGCGTCCGCTCCAGCAGCGCGGGATCGATCCCTACGCCGCCGGGATCGCCGAAGCCGCGCGCGATCTCGCCTAGGTCATTCGGCGCCGGCGCCGACGAAGATCCGGGAGACCTTGCCATCCGTGAACTGGAAGAACGTGCCGCCGTAGACCGAGCCGATGATCAGCTGTTCGGGGCTCGTGGTATCGGGCTCGCCCTCCTGCCGTCCCACGCCGAGGAACTGCTTGTAGATCGTCTCCACCTCGGCCCGCGAGGTTCCGATCCCCACGCCGCGCGACGTGGTGAGCTTGCTCGGGGCCTCGAGCGTGATCGAACCGACGGTAGGGGCGGCATCGGCGGTGCTTCCGGCCATCGACAACGTCTCGCCCGTGGTCCAGTGCCAGTCGGAGACGAACTCGCCGGTCGCGCCCATCTCCTGAGGCGGGGACTTGGTCGCGGGTGCACCCAGCAGCTTCTCGACAGAGGCCGGTGTGGCCCCGAGCGAGAGCCCTCCGATCGTCTCGCTCGCTGGATCGCCGAGCGTTCCGGTGGGTGCTGCCGACTTCGGCGCAGAGGCGGTTCCCTTGCCGCTACACCCGACGAGCGACAGGGACATCGTCAACGACAGACACACGAGGATCCTGGACAGCATGACGTTCCCATCGTACGCGACCCGGCGGGCCCGCGTGATGCGCTACGATGACGAGATGCGGTGGCCGCTGGTGCTGGGGCTTGTTGCCGTGACGGGCTGTGATCGGCTGTTCGAGTTCAACGCCGATCCCGTTGCGGCCACGTGCGCGGAGCCGCTCGCCCCGGATGGAGATGAGGATCACGACAGTGTCCTCAATGGGGTCGACGCTTGTCCGCGGGTGGCGAACCAGGAGGCGCACGACGAGGACCAGGACAGCACACTCGACGCCTGCGACCTCTGTCCGCAGCTGGTGACCGCGGGCGCCGATGTTGACTGCGATGGCCTTGGCGCGGCATGCGATCCCGACGACACGATCCCGCACATTCAGGAGTTCTTCGGGTTCGGCAGCTCGCGCGGGATCAGGCTCGCCGAGGCGACGGTCGCGAACGATGTCCTCCAGCTCCCGATCCCCAGCACCGCTCAGATCGCCGGTTCGGGCCACGTCGACGCCCGCGTCGACGGAGACGGAACGTACGAGATCACGGGGAGGTTTCGCCGAACCACCCATCCCCCCGCGCCCGACTTCGGCTACGTGGCGCTGCGATTCACGCCCCTTCAGGGGTCGGTCGACTACCTCGCCCGCATCAGCGGTGGTGATTCAGGAGGGCCTTACGGCTACTTCCAGATCCAGGAGAACGGCGTCAGCATCGTCGAGACGTCGATCGGGCCGCTGCCTCTCGACGGAGCGTTCACGCTGCGGGTCACCATCACGCCGACGACGATGGACGCGACGCTCACCGGGTTCGCGACGGCTACGCTCACGGTGCCGCTGACCGCGCCGATGGGCACGGTCGAGTACTGGATCGAGGCCTATCACGACGTCGGCTCGGACTTCGTCGCCGACATCGCGTCGCTCCGGCGTGTCGCGCTCGCGCCGCTCTGATCCGGGCCCGTCCTGGCTCCAGGGAATCGCCCCCGGGATTCCGCGAAACCCCGAGTGGTTCGTCGCGCATGACGAACCGGAGGGTCGTAGTTGGCATGGTCGTGCTCGCAGCGGTGATCGCGGGCGCATGGTGGTGGAAAGCGCATCGCGGCGGTGCGACGCCTGCGACCTCGACGGTGACGCAGTCATCGGGGAGCGGGACGCGAGGATCCGCGGCCACCGTCACGACCTCCGTTCAGCCAATCGCGCCCGCGAGCGTGACGATCAAGATCACCGATGCGAGCGCTCCGATCGCGGATGCGAGCGTGCGACTCGCGCCCGAAGAGGGCGACGTGATCGTCGTGATGACGGGCCCCGATGGCCTCGCCCGCGCCAATGGCCTCGCACCCGGGACCTGGACGCTCAGCGCCTCGGCTGCCAACCACGAGCCCGCCGCTCTCGAGCCACAGACCCTGACGGCCGGTACCAAGGCAGATCTTGCGCTCACGCTCCCCGTGGGTGGCAAGCGTCTCGTCGGTCTCGTCACCGATGCGACCGGTGGTCCGGTGGCAGGTGCGCGGATCGATGCGGCACGGCTCGGCGGGATGATGCGCCCTGGTCGCGCCGTCGCCACGACCGCGACCGGAGTCGACGGCCGCTACGCACTGACGGTCGCCCAGGGTCAGCTCATGGTCGAGGTGTCGAGCGCCGACTATGCAGCACAGTCGCGGTACGTCGAGGTCGGGCCCGCTGGCGCCACGGCCGACTTCCAGCTCGTCCCCGGCGGCGTGATCGAGGGCATCGTGCGCGACGCACAGACCAAGGCGATCGTCGCCGGGGCAGACGTCGAAGGGCGCCGCGATGGTGGCGGCCTGCTCGCGCTCGCCGAAGGTGGCGGTCATCTCACGCGAAGCGGGCCCGATGGGCGGTTCCGGCTGAGCGGGCTGCGCCCTGGCGCGTACGAGCTCGGCGCTCGTGAGGCCGCGCGGTCGTCGAAGGCTCCCACCATCGTCGGCATCGGCGTGGCCGAGCAGGTCAGTGACGTGGAGGTGCTGATCAGCGCCGGTCCCGTGGTTCACGGCGTGGTGCTCGATGAGACCAAGACGCCGGTGCCGAACCTCACCGTCAGCGCGAACGGCGAGGGTCGCGGTCGAGGAGCCGAGAGCAAGACGGATGCGAAGGGTGCCTTCACGCTCACCGGTCTCCCCGCCGGGCACTACTTCATGATGGCGACGGACGAGGTCTACGTGCCCGCAGGGATGGCGCAGTTCGATCTCGCCGACAAGGACGTCGAGCACGTCCTTGTCCACGTGCGAAAGGCGGGCACGATCGTCGGGCACGTCGAGCCGCGGCAGCCGTGCGAGGTCGCACACGAGATCGACGAGAGCGAGCTCGGTGCAGGGATGCCGCGTCTCCTGCCTCCGGTCACGACGGGTGCGGATGGCGTGTTCCGGATCGGGCCCGCGTCACCGGGCAAGGCCACGCTCACCGCGCGTTGCAGCGGCGGAGATCAGGGCTCGATGCAGATCGTCGTGAGCGTTGGGATGCCCGAGGTGGTCCTCGCGGTCAAGCCCGGCGCCTCGATCGCGGGACGTGTGGTGGATGGCGAGGGCAAGCCCGTCGGTGGCGTGACGGTGATGGGCAGCCACCAAGGCCCCAGACAGGCGACGATGATCGTGAACGGCATGGTCACGAGCGGCGCCCAGACGCTCACCGCGACCAACGGCACGTACACGCTCAACGCTCTCGAAGCGGGCGCCTACGTCCTGCGCGTGCTCGACCGCGGTACCCCGCTCCGCCTCCGCGGTAAGCCCGTCGAGGTCACGCTCGGAGCCACCGACAAGAAGACGAACGTGGAGATCGCGATCGATCGCCCGAACGGTGTGATCAAGGGCGTGGTCACGGGTGTCGACGGCAAACCGCTCGCCGATGCGTGGGTGTCCGTGCGTCAGGATCTGGAGGCGATGATCGAGGGCGTGATGGGCCGCGGGCCTGGTGGAGGGCCGGACGGTGGTCCCGGTGGTCCGGGTGGTCCGGGTGGTCCCGGCGGTCCCGGTGGTCCCGATGGTGGTGGCGATGGCGCGCGCATGATCACCGTGCAGTCCGATGATGGTGACGGCGGGGGAACGGGCATTGCTCCGGTGCTCACCGATGCGCAGGGGCGGTTCCAGATCGGCAACCTGCCGCACGCGAACTACGAGGTGATCGCAGAGGCACAGGCAGGCGCGCTGCGTGGTCGGCTCACGAACATCACCCCAGACGCCACGGTCACGATCCAGGCGGCCGGGGTCACGACGCTGTCCGGAACCGTGCACGGATCGCGAGGCGCTACCCCACTGTTCACCGTCGAGCTTGATGGTCCAACGACCGCTGCACGCACGTTCACCGATGGAAAATTCCAGCTCGGCAGAGTGGACCCTGGTGCGTACACCGTGCGCGTGCGCTCGGTCGACGGAAATGCCGAGACCAAGATCGAGGTCCGGCCCGGGCAGCCGGCCACCGTCGATCTGACGCTCGTCGCCAACGCCGTGGTGATCGGTAAGCTCGTCGATCCGCAGGGAAAGCCGCGGCCCGACGTGGGAGTGGTGCTGATCCCCGATGCGGGAGATGGCCACGTCAAGCTGTCGCTGGAGGGCCCACCTCCGACCAGCGGGCCCGACGGTACGTTTCGTCTCGAGGCGAAGGCAGGCGCGACCATCTTCCTGGCGATGACGCCGCCTCGCCCGTTCACGAAGCGCGGCCTCGTGCTCGAGGCGGGTAAGACCCTCGACCTCGGCACGGTGACGATCACCGTCGATTCTGGACCACCGGCGAAGCCGTGATAGCGTCGCGTTGAATGGATCGCGGTCGGTCTCGGGTACTCGCACTGCTCCTCGTGTACCTGGGCCTGGTCGGCGCCGCGTTGTTCGCACTCGACTGGTTCGTCGCGTCGACACCGTTTGGCAACATGACGATCGATATGCGCTCGGCGCAGGTCTGCTCGACCGACGGCGCGTGCGTCAGCTTCTCGCTGAGCGACATGCGTGGCACGGGCTTCTATGCGCCACTCGCCGGCATCTCGTTCTGGGGCACGATCTTGTTCTCGCTGCTCGTGTTGTTCCAGGCGTTCAAGCGCCTCACCTCGAGCTACGCGAGCGAGTCGCTCAGCAAGCTCGGCTACTTCGCGGCGATGGTGCTGATCGCGACCTCGGGAGCCGCGGCGTTCCTGTTCGGCCCCGAGCCCACCTCGGTCGAGCGCGAGATGCTCTCGCTCGAGGTCTCCCGCACCAGCGGCCCGTTCCTGTTGTTGCTCGGGCTGATCGCCGGACTCGGGGTCCTGTTCTACGCGGTGAACCAGGGCACCCAGGACGACGTCGGCACGTACAAGCCGCTCGGTCAGCTGCCGGCGCGAAGTCCGACGGCTCCTCCCGTGGCGATCGTCGTGCAACCACAAGCGCGCCCGCGCACGTCCGATCCGACTCCCGTGCTCGGCACCGACCAGCAGGACTCGGGACCCAGCTCGATCGTCCCCGACCACCTTCGCAAGAAGCTCAAGTACACGGCCCTCAGCGCCGAGGTCACGCGCGGCGGGATCGATGCACGACGCGAGGACGGATCCTCGCTGCTCGTGATGTGGCGTGACGTGGTGGGGCTCGTCGCCCGGCGCACCCCCGCTGAGCTCGATGGGATCACGTTCGTCGATGTCGTCTCGGTGGCCGGCTCGACGATGCGCCTTCTGCCATGGACCCGGATCTCTGGAGAGACGGTCACGGGCGATGGCGAGGTGTGGTCACGGGCGCTGCTCGCCGTGCTGATCGGACACTGCCCCGAGGCCAGCCTCGATCCCGCGACGAAGCGATTCGCCGGCGGAGAGCCGGCCGCGCAGCTTCCCGATCTCGGCAAGCTCGCGGCGCACGATGCGAAGCTCGCCTAGAGAGCGAGCGCGATTGGCCGCCGTCGACCGCGATCGTCGCACCCGTGATCCAGCTGGCGCGCGGCGAGGCCACGAACGTCACCACATCGGCGATCTCCTCGACGGTGCCGAACCGGCCCATCGGGATCTCGCGGTCCACCATCGCGGCGATCGCCTCGGGATCGGACTTCTGCCGCTTGTCCCAGCCACCACCCGGAAACAGGATCGAGCCGGGCGCGATCGTGTTCACGCGGATGTTGTCCCTGGCGTAGTCACGCGCGAGTGCCTTTGCCAGCGCGATCACCGCCGCCTTCGCCACGTTGTAGCCGGGTGCGCCACCCGCCTCGCGACCGTACAGCGAGCTGATCATCGTGATCGATCCGCCGCCTCGCGCGATCAGGTGTGGCACCGCACGCTGTGCGATCAGCGCGGCGCTCCACAGGTTCGCGTCGAGAGACTTGCCGAGATCCTCGTCGTCCATCTGCTGCGCGCGACGGCCGAACGACTTGCCGACGTTCGCGATCACCACATCGATCCCACCGAGCGTGCGCACGCAGCCGTCGATCGCCGTCTGCGCACCCTCGGGCGTCGAGACGTCAGCCTCGATCGTGGCGTGCCCGAGTGATGCCATCTCGGCGAGCCCGTCGGCGCCGCGCGCGATCACGCAGAGCTTTGCACCCTCGGCGGCGAGCGAGTTCGCGATCGCGCGGCCGATGCCACGCGTGCCGCCGCTGACCAGACACAGCTTGCCCGCGAGCTGGAGATCCATCAGGGGATCTCCCAGGTGTTGCCCCACAGCGCCTGACCGCCGTCCATGCGCAAGGTCGATCCGGTGATGAACTGCGCGGCCGGAGACGCGAGGAACACGATCGAGGCCGCGACCTCGTCGACCGTCCCCGC
The DNA here is from genome assembly GCA_016720595.1 of Myxococcales bacterium. Taxonomy (GTDB): domain Bacteria; phylum Myxococcota_A; class Polyangia; order Haliangiales; family Haliangiaceae; genus JABFXX01. The sequence goes on along the minus strand of JADKKI010000025.1, from coordinate 21,753 downwards.
GCGCTTGAGCGGCGTCTGCGAGATCCCTCGCTCGAGGAGCTGCGGCGGATACTGCGCGGTGCCCGACGAGAGGATGATGCCGGGAGCCACCGCGTTGACGAGGATCCCGAACTGCGCCCACTCGACGGCGAGCGTCATCGTGAGGTTCTCCACGCCCGCGCGCGCGGCACCCGTGTGCGCCATCCCCGGAAAGCCGCGGTAGATGTTCGCGATCACGTTGATGATGCGCCCGCCCTTGTGCGGGATCATCCACTGGTTCGCGACCTCGCGGCAGACGTGGAACGTGCCCACGAGGTTGTTCTTCACGACCGCGAGGAATCCGTTGGGCGAGATGTGCTGCGCCGGAGACGGAAACTGACCGCCGGCATTGTTGACCACGATGTCGAGCCGGCCCCACGTGGTGAGGATCTGCTTCACGAACGCTTCGACCTGCGCGGGCTCGCGGATGTCACACGGGACCGCGAGGCAGGCATCGCCGAGCTCGGCCTTGGCCGCATCGAGCTTGGCCTGGGTCCGGCCGCAGATCGCGACCCGCGCGCCGATCCGGATCATCTCTCGTGCGGTCGCCAGCCCGATGCCGGATCCACCCCCGGTGATCAGGGCGACCTGGCCCGCCAGGATGCCGGGAGCGAACACACGCTGGCTGTCTGCGGAGGGGGTCTCCATGTGCGGCGGAGCGTAATCGATCCTCCGTTTCGGAGGCCCGGTTGTGCAGGGATCTGCGCGATTCCCTTCCGGTCTCGATCACTTACGGACGATGGCAACTCGGGGAGCCACCCCCCACCCTGGGAGGGGTGTCCCCCGATCCCACCATGTGGGATGGACCCTCGATCGGCTAACCCAACCAAACCCGTGGGGTGAAGGTTCGGTTGGCTGCGGTACACAGGTTGCACTACCCCTTCCCGTCGTGGCCGGGGCTACCTCATCAGGAAATCTGCGTCCTTCTAGCGAAGGCGGAAGCATGAAGCGCGCTGGGCGCTACGTGCTGGGTGACCTGCTCGGCCGTGGTGGCATGGCCGAGGTGTTCGCCGGCCACGTGATGGGGGACCACGGCTTCCAGAAGCCGGTCGCCATCAAGCGCCTGCTTCCCGAGCTCGCCAACGACAAGGTGTTCGTCGAACGCCTGATCCAGGAAGCCAAGCTCCTGGTCGGCCTGCAGCACGGCAACATCGTCTCCGTGCTCGACCTCGCCCGCGATGGCGAGGACGTCTTCCTCGTCATGGACTTCGTGGATGGCCCGAGCCTCCGCCAGCTGCTGAAGGCGCGCGGCACCCGTGGCTTGCCGCTCGGCGTTGCCTCGTACATCGTGCAGGCCGCCGCCGCCGGCCTCGAGTTCGCCCACGGCCGCGCCGGTGGCGCGATCATCCACGCCGACATCTCCCCGTCGAACCTCCTGCTCACGACCTCCGGCGAGGTCCGCGTCGCCGACTTCGGCATCGCGCGCCGCGAGGGTGGCGGTCAGGGCATCGTCGAGGGCAAGTGGGCGTACATGGCGCCCGAGCAGGCGCGCGGCGAGGGGCTGTCGCCCCGCTCCGATGTGTTCGCCCTCGGTGTGGTGCTCTACGAGCTGATCACCGGTGCGCACCCGTTTGGCCGGCAGGTCACGGCCGACGAGCGCGAGAGCGAGCAGATGCGCGTGATTCCGCCGCGCGTGGTTCGTCCCACGGTTCCGCACGGCCTCGATCAGATCTGCATGCGCGCCCTCGCGCACGACCCCCGCGACCGCTACGCGCGGATGTCCCAGATGATCGATGCGATCGTCGAGGAGCGCTTCGCGAACCAGTGGCGCGATGGCGCCTCGGATCTCGCGCAGGCGATCCGCGAGGTCGTCCCCGCGACCTCCGCCAATGGCAATGTCGGCCCGCGGACGATGGTCACCGACCGCCCCGTCACGATCGTCACGCGCTCGCTGATCGAGGCCACTCCGCACCGCCGCTCCGCGCCGCGCCTCGTCGAGCGTACCCCGGCGCCGGTGGTGATGGACTCCGGCGCTCAGACGCTCGGCATCGAGAGCAGCTCGGTGTCCGCGGCCGTGGCCGAGATCGATGACTCCACCGCGACCCCGCCGATGTTCGATGTTCCCGCCGCGCTCCGCCTCGATGGGCCCGCGATGCCGGCGTTCCGCCTCCCCGATGCCCGGATGCCCGCCGCGGATCTCGCGAGCGTGCACGGTGGCACCGCGCACTCGGTCCACGTCGCCTCCGCGCCTGGTGGCGAATCGACGCGCTCGAACAAGTGGCCGATCCTCGTGATGTCCTCCGCCGCCATCCTCGGTGTGGTCGCCGCGGTCGTCCTGCAGCTCCGCCCGACCGAGGTCGGTGCTGCGCCGTCGCCCGCGCCGATCCAGGTCGCGCAGCAGGAGCCGCCGCGCAAGACCATCGATCTCGCGACCGGTACGCCGAGCGCGCCCACCGCCGCCGTGGTCGAGCCCCCCGTCGCGCCCGCCCCGATCACGCCGACCGTCCCCACGGTGCCCGAGACCACCACGCCGGAGCCGACGGTCGCCCCCCCGCAAGAGGACACCACCGAGACGCCGAAGCCGGTGCGTACGCAGCCGCGCCCGGTCGCGCCCGCGAAGAAGAAGGAGCCCGGGATCCTCCGCATCAACGCGTATCCGTGGGCATGGATCCAGATCGATGGCGGCTCGCGGACCGAGGAGCGGTTCCTCAAGGTCAAGCTCTCGCAGGGCACGCACAAGGTGAAGCTCTACAACGACTCCGGCGCCACCAAGGTTCGCACCATCGTGATCGAGCCCAACCGGATCAAGACGATCACCGTCAACTTCGAAGAAGACACTCTCGAGGAGACCAACTGATGCGCAGCGTCGCCCTGTCTGCGGTGATCCTCCTCGCGTTCGCCCACCCGGCGTTCGCCAAGGAAGGCGCGGACGACGAGCAGGCACAGGAGGACGAGGAGTCCGGGCTGGTGCTGGTGAATGCCGCCTCCCGTCTGGGCGATGTCGGCAAGATCGAGAAGCTGCGCAAGGTCCTCGATTCGCGCGGCATGCTGCACAAGCTCCCTCGCCGCCTCGAGGCTGCCCTTGACGGTCGCGCCGTCCAGATCGGCGACGTCGATGCGATCAAGGAGGCCTACGCGAACCAGGACTACGGCACGGCGCTCAAGATCATCGAGGAGGACGAGGGCCGGATCCTCCGCTCCGCCGCCGCCGGTGACCCGCTGCCCGCTCTCGCCGAGCTCGCCGAGTGGCGCGGCATGATCGAGGCGCAGAAGGCGAACGAGGACGAGGCGATCACCTGGTTCCGCACCGCATACCGGTTCAACCCGGCGCGCCAGGTCGACAAGCGCCTCGCTTCGCCGACCGTCCGCAAGATGATCAAGAAGGCGCACCGGGAGACCGAGGCGCTTGGCCGGCTCAAGATCGCCGCCGAGCCGGAGACCGCGATGGTCCAGATCGATGGGGGCAAGCCCGTCGAGACCGGCTCGAAGATCGATGTCCCGGTGGGCATCCACCTCGTGACGATCACGGCCCCCGGCCGCACCAGCTACTCCGAGATGGTCGAGATCCAGGAGGGTAAGACCGAGAGCATGCCGATCGCCCTCGAGAAGGAGAGCACGGACGACAAGGCCGCGAAGCTCGTCGATGCCACCGTCACGGCGGCGCCCGGCAAGGCGCGCCTCAAGCAGGCCAAGGCGCTGTCGTCGGTCACCGGCACCAAGCGCTACCTGATGATCGAGGACGGCGGAGACGACCACGTCACGGTCCGCCTCTACGACGTCAGCATGAAGAAGGTGTCCAAGCCCGTCGACCTGCTCGACACCGCCTCGTCGGCCACCATCATGCGCCTCGTCAACGCGGCGCTCGATCCCGACAACCTCGTCGACGCAACGCAGGTCACGGTGATCCAGACCGAGCGCAAGCAGCGCTGGTACGAGCGCTGGTACGTGTGGGTCGGCGTCGGAGCCGTCGTCGGTGGCGGCATCATCGGCTACGAGTACATGACTCGCGAGCCCACTTCCATCCGAGGCTTCTGATGAACAAGCTCTGGTTCCTCCTCGCCCTTGGCGCATCCGCCGGCTGCGCCGACCCCGCGATCGATCTGTCGCTCCGTCTGCCCACGGCGAGCCAGATGCCGGCGACGTTCGATCTGTCGTGCGTGACCGCCGTCGACGTGGTGGTCGCGGGCAACGATCACGGCACCCCCGACAGCCCCGCGGACGTGATCAATCGCTGCATCGAGATCACGACGCCCCCCAGCTCGTTCGCCGCGCTGCGCACCGCGATCGCCGGCCGGCTCGACATCAACCTCCCGCAGTCCGGGCTCGCCGCCATCACGCTCCGCGGCCGCAGCGGCACCTGTACCGAAGAGTTCCCGCAGTACGAATCGATCTTCTACGGCGGTGCACCGTACTCCGACGGTTCGGAGTCGATGACCATCCCCGTGGTCGCCAACATCAGCTGCAACGCCCGCAAGACCTATGCGGTCTCGACGGTGGACATGATGGCGCTCGGCACCACCAAGACCTGTGCGATGGCCCTCCCCGCCGCCGCCGGGATGCCGCAGGTGTTCACCGGCAACATCCGCCCGCAGCTCATGGGCCCGGAGTTCCCGCTGACGAAGTGGGAGGACGGCGCCTCGTTCTCGAACGTGAATGCGATGGGCAAGGCGACCCTCGAGGGATACTCCGGCGCCAGCACCACCCGCTCGTGCGCCGCGATCGGCTTCTTCTCGACGAACGAGGAGGCCAGCTCGTGCATCAACCCGAGCGCGCCGACCCTCTGTGCGGCGCCCGGTGAGCTCGAGGTCGGCATGATCAACTACCAGCTCGGGTTCGCCTCGGCCGAGACCGCTCTCATGCAGGAGTACGGTCGGCCCGTGTTCGGTGCGGTCTGGAAGCAGAGCCCCGCCACGACCCTGACCAAGGCCCCGATCGTCGGCGCGACCGTGGAGCTCGAGGATCCAACGCAGGGCAAGGTCGTCTACGTGGAGCCAGGCGCGAACAAGCTGACCGCCACCGCCGGCGCGACGTCGACCGGCGCGAGCGGAATGTTCATCATCTACCTCAAGGGCGAGGCGACGTATGTCCTCGTGAAGTCCGGGGCGAGCCAGCAGCGGTACCTCGTGGCCTCGCACGGCACCGCGTGGTCGACCCTGCTCGCCGTCCTGCCCTGACGTCCGTGACGGCCGTGACGTCCGCGACCGCTACGACTTCGCGGGCTTGGCGGGCGCGAGACCACCGGTCTGCCCCGGATCGAACTCGGCCTTGGCGACCTGGAGGCCACGCAGGACGAGCGTGAGCACGGTGCCGGCGCCCTTGTCGAGGTAGATCCGCGGGAGGAACAGGAAGTAGTTCTTCACCGTCTCGTCCTCGGGCGGCGGGGCGCCGTGGGCCACCGTGGCCGGATTTCCGGTGCACATCCGCACCTGGGCGCCGGGTTGCAGGACGAAGCCTGGGTCGATGATGCCGAGCAGCGACTTCTTGGCCGAGCCACGGCGGCCGACGGTCATCCCGCAGCCCCGCGTGTTGAAAGGCGTCTTCCCCACGTTCTCGAGGACGACGTACTCCGAGTTGAGTGATTCCGCGTTTTCAGCGGCCTTGATCTCGACGAACCGGATCGCCATGGCGGGCGCAGCATACATGGGAGCGACCCCGTTGCAATCCAGGCCAAAGCATCGATAATCGCCCGCGATGGGAAAAGAGGTGATCCGTGTGGTGGCCGCCGTGATCGATCACGACGGTCGTTACCTGATCACCCAGCGCAACTCCAATGCGGTCCTTCCGGGGCTGTGGGAGTTCCCGGGTGGGCGCGTGGAGCCCGACGAGTCCGAGACCGGCTGCCTCCTCCGTGAGGTCAAGGGCCGGATCGGCGTCGAGGTCATCCTCGGCGCCAAGCTCGGAGAGCACCTCCACGACTACACGACGTACCAGGTCCACCTCACGATGTACTCGTGCAAGCTGCCGGCGGAGGCACGCCCGTACCCAGCGACCGTGGCGGATCTGCGGTGGGTGACCTCGCGTGAGTTCCTCGACTACGACTTCCCGCCCGCCGACGAGAAGACCATGTCGAAGCTGCTCGGGCTCGTTCGCAACTGATGCACCTGCGCAGCGTTGGCCTGCAGACGGATCTCGAGCTCGCGGCGACCCGCGGGGTGGTGACGGATCGCGAGGACTACCTCGTGGTGACCACCGACGACCCGACCTACTACTACGGGAACATGCTCGTGCTGCCCGCGGCACCTCAGGTCGGCGAGGTCGCGTACTGGTCCCGCAAGTTCGCGCAGGAAGACGGGCTCGGTCGCGATCCCGCCATCCGCCACGTCACGCTGCGCTGGGATGGGATCGCCGGCGACGTCGGCGCCGCCGAGGAGCTGGCGGCGGCGGGGTTCACCGTCGAGGTGACTCAGGTGATGAGCGCGCGGACGGTGACGGCCCCGAGGATCGAGCTCGAGGTTCGGCCGCTCGCGACGGCGGAGGTCACGCTGACCGCCGAGCTCGAGTACCGCGACGCCGACCGTCACGACGACATCCACCGGCAGTTCCTGCTGCGGCGAGCGATCTGGAAGCAGAGCCTGGTCGCGACCGGGCGCGCGGTGTGGTTCGGCGCGTTCGATCGTGGCGACCTGGTCGGCAGCCTCGGGCTCGTGGCCCTCGGTTCTCGCGGGCGTTATCAGGACGTGCAGACCGCTGCTACGCACCGCAAGCGCGGGATCGCGAGTGCGCTCCTCGCCGCGGCCGCGCGGGAGGTGCTCCCGACGATCGAGCAGCTGGTGATCGTCGCGGAGCCGGGGAGCGAGGCCGCGCGGGTCTACGAGCGCGCCGGGTTCCGCACGATCGAGCGCACGGCCTCGGCCTGCAAGTACCCCAAGCTCGGGAGCTAACGGGGTTTCCGCGCGCGCCCCGCGAAGCCGCCGTCGGGGCCGCACCCGCCGTGCGGGATCCTCGTCCCGGTCACCGCGCGATCTTGGCGATCACGATGGTGATCACGAGCGCGCCGACGATCGCGCCGACGAACAGCACCGCGAGCAGCCACGGGGGAATCGCTCGCGCAGGCATCGCCGCGGCATCCGCCCAGTTCACCTGCTGCGGATACTGCTGCCCGACAGGGGACATCAGCGCCGCCGCCTGATGCCCGACGTCGTGCCCCATCGGCGGTCGTTGCTGCGGTGACGCCTGCGGATACGCGCCCATCATCGGTTGCCCGCCCATCGGCGGCCCGCCTTGTTGTGGCTGACCGCCCATCGGCGCACCGCCGAACTGCGGCTGACCGCCCATCGGCGCACCGCCGAACTGCGGCTGACCGCCCATCGGCGCACCACCGAACTGCGGCTGACCACCCATCGGCGATGCGTTCATCGGCGCCCCCAGTGGCGCGAGGTTGGGCTGGGGTGCCGTGGGGTTGCTGTGGGAAGGGCGGGTACTCGGGAAGATGTCGGCGCCGCGCGCGATCTGCTCGCTCATCTCCGGGCTCATCACCGGATAGCCCGCCGGCACGGCGACCGGACGGAGTGCGGTGGGCGCCGTTGCGAGGGCGGAGCTCGCGCCATTCTGCGGCCGCGCCGCGCCGTGCTGTGGGTCGACCAGCTGGCCACCGATCTCGGTCCGCGCTTGCCCCGGATCGTCGGGCTCGGGCTCGGCGATCATCGTCGGCAGGTTGGAGAGGTTCGGGAATCCGGCAGACCGTGGAGGTGCTGGGCTCGTGACCATCGCCACCGGGCCGGTCGGCGGCGCGGGCAGCGGTAGCGGGCCCGAGGGTGGCATCACCACCGGGCGCGGCGTGTTGCCCTGCCCCTTGGCCGCCATCGTCGGGCTGCTCTGCGGCGTGGCAGCGTGTGCGGGCTCTGCCGGCTGCGTCCGGAGATTGGCCTTGGGCGAGGCCTTCGGTGCGGGCATCGGCGTCGGGCGGCCGACGTCGAGCTCGCTCACGCGCTCGAGCGGATTGGTCTCGATCCGCGTCCGATCGGCCGGAGCGTCCTCCTCGTCTCCGGTGTTGCTGTTGAGAGAGCCGAGGGCATCGGACAGCGAGTGCGAGCTCGGGCGATCGATCATCATGTCGCCGGTGGCGAGCGAGATCGATTGCTCCTCGGACTTGTCGTCCTTGCCGCGGCTGAGGTCGACGGTGCGGTTCCGCCTCGCCTCCTCCTCCTCGTCCCACTTGCTGCCCGAATCGACGTTGGCGTCGCGGCCCGAGATCAGCTCGCGCATGCGCGCGCCGTGCTCCTCGATCTCCTGGGCGAAGCTCGCGTCGAAGAACCGCGAGACGTCACCCGGGCCCGACCCCTTCCCCCGATGGTGCAGGTAGCTCAGCAGCGCATCACCGAACGCCTCGGCGGTGGGATAGCGCTGGTCCTTGTCCTTGCAGACGGCCTTCATGATCACGTCATCGATGGCGGGATCGAGCTCGATGTTGTGCTTCGACGGCGGATCCACCGCGCAGTCGATCACGGCCTGGTACGTCTCGTAGGGCGACGGGCGCTTGAACAGGCGGCGCCCGGTGAGCAGCTCGTGGGCGATCACGCCGAGCGCGAACACATCGGTGCGGCGGTCGACGTTCGCCGCGATGCACTGCTCCGGCGACATGTACGCGAACTTGCCCTTGATCGTTCCGGACCGCGTCTTGGTCTCGCGCTGCTCCGCCTTCGCGATGCCGAAGTCCACGACCTTGACCACGCCCTCGAAGCTGACGACCAGGTTCTGCGGCGAGATATCGCGGTGAACGATGTTGAGCGCCTTCCCGTTGATCGCGCGCTCGTGAGCGTAGTGCAGGCCGGCGCACGCCTGCGCCATCATGTTGAGAACCAGCGGCACCGGCACGCGGCCGCCCGGCAGGCGCTCACCAGCGCGCCGGATCACCATCGCCAGCGATAGGCCGGCGAGGAACTCCATGACCATGTAGTAGCGGTTCTCGTGCTCGCCGAGCTCCATGGTCTGGACGATGTTCGAGTGATCGAGGTGCGCGGCGAGCCGCGCCTCGTCCAGGAACATCTTCACGAACTCTTGATCGTCCGCGAGGTGGTCGTGGAGGCACTTGACCACCACGTACTTCTCGAACCCGGCGGCGCCACCGATGCGGGCGAGATAGATCTCCGCCGTCCCGCCCAGCGCCAGGAGGGCAAGGATCTCGTACTTGGCGAGCCGCTTTCCGAGCAGCGACCCGGCCCCCGCCGGAATACCGGACATCAGCGATAATCATACCGCGTCTGTCGGGAAAGCGCGCTTTCGGGCCCGGGTCGCAACCTGCTGGAACTGTGGTGCGAATCGCTCTGAGCCCGGGCCAGCAGGCGCCGGCGCGCTCGGGCGCCTCAGATCTCCATGATCTCTTTCTCTTTGGCCTTCGCGATGTCGTCGATCGCGGCGATGTACTTGTCGGTCAGATCCTGGACCTTCTTCTCGCCGTCCTTGCGCTGGTCCTCGGTGATCTGCTTGTCCTTCTCGGCGTCCTTGATCATGTCCATCGCGTCGCGGCGGGCCGAGCGCACGGCCACGCGGGCCTCCTCGGTCTGCTTGTTGACGACCTTGGCGAGCTCCTTGCGGCGCTCCTGCGTCAGCGGTGGGATCGGGAGCCGCACGAGATCGGAGTCCGAGACCGGGTTGATGCCGAGATCGCTCGCACGGATCGCCTTGTCGATCACGGCGAGCATGGCCTTCTCCCACGGCTTCACGGTGATCAGGCGCGCGTCGACGACCTGCACGGTCGAGACCTGATTCACGGGGGTCGGCGTGCCGTAGTAGTCGACCTTGATGCCGTCGAGCATCGCGGTGTTCGCGCGGCCCGTGCGGATCTTCTGCAGATCGCGCTTGAAGGAATCGATCGCCTTCTTCATGCCGTCTTCGGAGTCGTTGGTGATGTCGTTGATCATGGTGGGCTCCTCGTCCTCGTCAGCCTGGTTAGGCGTATTCGGTCTTCTCGATATCTCGCACCACCCGCGTGCACACCGCATCGCCCGTGAGGACGAGCGCGATGTTGCCTGGGGTGGTCATGTTGAACACGATGATCGGCATCTCGTTGTCACGGCACAACGCGAAGGCGGTTGCGTCCATCACGTGCAGATCCTGACGGAGTGCATCGGTGAACGTGACCGTCGAGTAGCGCTTGGCGTCGGCGTGCTTCTTCGGATCCTTGTCGTAGATGCCGTCGACCTTGGTCGCCTTGAGCAGCACCTCGGCGCCGATCTCCATCGCGCGCAGCGCCGCGGCGGTGTCCGTGGTGAAGAACGGGTTGCCGGTGCCCGCCCCGAAGATCACCACGCGGCCCTTCTCGAGGTGGCGCATCGCGCGCCGGCGGATGTACGGCTCCGCGAGCTGCGACATCGGGATCGCCGACTGGACGCGCGTGGTCACGCCCTGCCGCTCGATCGCCTCCTGCAACGACACCGCGTTCATCACGGTGGCGAGCATGCCGACGTAGTCGCCGGTGGCCCGCTCCATGCCGCGCGCCTGAGCGCCGCGGAAGATGTTGCCCGCACCGACGACCACCGCGACCTCGACGCCGACCTTGGCGACATCGGCGATCGCCTTGGCGACGTGGTTCAGGACCTCGGGGTGGATGCCGTAGCTCTGGTCCCCCATCAACGCCTCGCCGGAGATCTTGAGCAGGATGCGCTTGTAGCGCGGCTTTCCGGGAGACGACATGACCGACGCAGATTACACCTCCCGTTGGCGCCGGTGGTCCGGGAGCGTCATGATGTCCACGATGAGGTTTCGTGCTGGGGCCGTGGTCGCGCTGCTCGCCCTTCCGGGGGTCGCCCGCGCCGAGAGCAGCGCCGGCTCGGCGGCCTGGAGCTGCTGGCAGCTGCCGATCGCGACGTTTCCGCTCGCTGGTGACGTGGTCCCGCGCAACGCCACGGTGACGCTGTTCTCGGGCTACCCCGGGCTGTACGAGCTGACCGCGAATGATTACAGCGAGACCTTCCGCGCCGACAGCAGCGACGCGTTGCGCACCGTGCACTTCGGCCCATCGCGCCTGCTCCCGCCGCGCACCTCGGTGGCGCTGCGCTACGAGGGTGGGGTGCTCGTGTCGTTCACCACGAGCGATGCACAGGACACCACGCCGCCGCCGGCACCGAAGCTGGGCGAGGTCCGCGCGGCGCTCGCGCTTGGCATCCGCGAGGTCGGGATCCCGGTGGAGGCCTCGGCCGATACCGTCGCGCTGTCGCTCACCACCGAGAACCGCACCACGAAGCAGTCCTCCACGATGCGGATCCCCCGCGCGGGTCTTACCGGCTCGGTCCCGGCGGACTGCCCCGGCTTCCAGTTCGGATACGCGCAGGAGGTCTGTTTTCACGTCCGCGCGCTCGATCTCGCCGACAACGCGAGCCCCGAGGTCGTGAGCTGCGTGGTCACGGGCGAAGCGTCACCGCCCCCCCCACCGAGCTTCCGCCCGCACGGTGAGAGCCCCGACGAGATCGCGGCCCGCACCTACGTTCCGCCCAGCCCGCGCACGCCGATCCTCGTGTGGTCGGCGGTCGCCGCGCTCCTCGTGCTCGCGTCGCTGGTGCGCCGCTATCGCGTCGGGCGCCGTCGCTCGGCCACCACCACTCCGCTGCAGACCGAGCCGATCCGCGCGAGCGCGCGCGTGCTCCGCTCTGGAGGCCTCGCGCTGCTCGTGCTCGCAGGGATCGGGGTCTGCGCCGGGATCGTCTTCGGGAGCACCGCCTCCGAGGCCGCCTGGTACGCCGGCGTCCCGGGAGCCTTGCTCCCGCTCGCGCTCGTGCACGTGGTGCGCGGGCAGCGGATCCTGGCGCTGCTGCGCGACGGCGCGGTCGCCACCACGGATGGCAAGGGCCACGTCTTCATCGTCCGCGACGGACGCCTCCGCAGCTGGCTCGTGGGAACGACGAGCGCCCTCTCGCGCGCCGAGCTCCGTCGCGACTGAGCCTGCATGCGATACTCGAGACCGTAATGGGGAGCAGGCCCGACGAGGATGCGATCGCGCCGACGCTCTCTGCGGTCGAGACGGCGCCGAGCGAGCGCTCCTCCCGGCCCGCGATCTCGGCGCTCCGTGAGGGCGATCCGATCGGGCGCTATCAGCTCGTGGCTCGGCTCGGAGCGGGCGCCATGGGCGTGGTGTGGTCGGCGCACGATCCGCAGCTCGATCGCAAGGTCGCGATCAAGCTCGTTCACCCGAACCTCGCGCGCTCGCCCGAGGCGTCCGCCCGGCTGCTGCGCGAGGCGCGTGCGATGGCCAAGCTGTCTCACCGCGCCGTCGTCACGGTGCACGACGCAGGCGAGGTCGAGGGCCAGCTGTTCCTCGCGATGGAGCTGGTCGTCGGCACCAACCTCGGCGCGATGCTGCGCACGCGCGACCCTCGCTCCCTCGAGGACTGGCATCACTGGCTCGAGCTGATGCTCGAGGCTGGCCGCGGCCTCGCCGCCGCGCACCGCGCAGGTGTGCTCCATCGTGACTTCAAGCCCGACAACGTCCTCGTCGACGAGGCGGGTCGGGTCTGCGTGGGCGATTTCGGGCTCGCGACCCTCGGCGAGGAGACGCTCGCGGCCGCGATGACGGCGCGCTGGGAGCCCGGCCGCCGGTTCGATCTGACGACCACCGGCGCCCTCCTCGGCACGCCCGCGTACATGGGGCCGCAGCAGCTGCGCGGCGAGCCCGTGGATGCCCGCGCCGATCAGTTCAGCTTCTGCATCGCCACGTGGGAAGCGCTCTACGGCGCACGGCCGTTCGAGGTCGGCGCGCAGGGCCTCGAGGCGATCCACGAGCTGCTCGACAAGCTCGCGAGCGAGCGTCCGATCCCGCCACCAAGTTCGCCCGTGCCCGGCGAGATCGCCGAGATCCTCGTGCGGGGGATGTCGCCCGATCCCGAGGCCCGCTGGCCCGACATGGGAGCGCTGCTGTTCGCGCTCGAGCGAGTCCACCGTCGCGCTCCGCCGATCGCTGCGCCTCGCACCTCGCCCCGCCGCCACCTCGCCCTCGGGCTCGGGGCCGCGGCGATCGCAGGTGTGGTCGCCATCGTGGTGCTGCGGCGCCCCGATCACGCATCACCACCACCGGCCCCCACGGTCGCACCGTCGCCACCGCCCATCCCCGCGCCGCCGGCGGTCGCGTACCCGAACGTCGACGTGAAGCGGCTGTTCAACGTCCCCTCGCGCACCGGCATGTCGGTGTCGCCCGACGGCAAGCGGATCGCGCTCGGGTCCAATCGGCTCGAGGTCCGCGGCCTCGAGACCGCCGATCTATGGAGCGCCGCGCTGCCTGTGGATGCGGACGTCTCGCACATGGAGCTCGGCGAGGACTCCGTGCGGTTCGCGCTGCGGAACCGCGAGAACGTGGGTCTCTGGCGATACCTCGCCGGTGCCGAGATCGAGAGCGACCAGCCTCTCGGCGGGCGCTGGATGGGGCGCACTGCGCGCGGCGATCTCACGTTCCGCCTGACCACCAGCGTGCTCGCGATCGTGGAAGGCGGCAGCGAGGTGACCTCCTGGCCCACGCGCACCCGGGTCGACGTGACGGCGATCTCGCCGAGCGGCAGGCGCGTCGCGTACCTCCAGGCCACCCGGTTCACCGGCGAGATCCGCGTTCGCGACATCGACACCGGCAGTGAGGTCTCGAGCGGCATCCTCGAGGCTCCGACCGCGATCACCTGGATCGACGATCGCATGATCGCGTACGGCACCGGCACACTCGAGCAACCGCGGATCCATCGCGCGGAGGTGACCGCGCAGGGCTTCACGGGCGCGAGCGAGGTGTACGGCATCGATGTGGGCTGGTTCGGCGAGCTGACCTCTCGGAACGGCGTGATCTACGCGATCGAGATGCATCCTTCGACGCGGGCGCGCATCGTCGAACGCGCCAGGGACCGGAGCGCGGCGCACGATCTCGACAACGCCACGGGCGGGGCCGCGCTCGCCTGGACCTCGGACGACGAGTTCCTGACCTGGAACCGCGACACGCATCGCATCGATCGACGCAGCGGCCTGCAGGTTGGCGTCACCAAGCTCGCGGTTGATGGCGAGCCCGCGAATGCCACGCTCAGCGACGACACGTTGATCGTCACGCTGCGCGGCAATGCGGGGCGCAGCGTCGTCGCCCTCTCCCTCTCGACCGGTGCGCTCCTGTGGCGTCACAGCGACAAGCAGACCGTGGCCGTGAGGTGCGCCAGCGATCGCCACCCGCCGTGCTTCGCCGTGCGCAGCACCGACGGCAGCGAGCGCCTCGTCACCCTCGACCCCCACACCGGCGAGCTCGGGACCACGCAGATCACCACGGGCGCATTCGAGGATGTCGCCGTGAGCGACGACGGCAAGCGCTTGCTGCTCGCCGCACCCGCGGCCGTGATCCCGGAGATCGATCTCACCGGCAAGGTGATCGCGCAGTACAAGTCCCCGCTCACCAACATCCGCAGCGTCGCGTACGATCCGAGGGGCGGCATCCTCGTCGGCGGAACGCTGACGAGGAACAACTACCAGGTCGGGCGCATCAACGGAAAGGCGTTCGAGCTCGTCACCCAGACCGACGACGACATCCTGTCGCTCGTGCGGCCCTCGAAGGACGGCTCGCGGGTCCTGGTCCTCGCGCGCGTGTTCGCGCCTGAGGTGTGGCGGATCCGCCCGCGCTAGCCGATCAGCCGCCGAACAGCTTCGCGAGCTTGCCGAGCAGCCCGTGCTTCGGCTCGGAGACCGCCGCCATCTCCTTCGTCGTGAACGCCTTCGCCTGCTTGAGCAGCGCGGCGAGCTCGTCGGCATCGAACCACACGCCGTGCGCGGGGCACCGGTCGAGCTGCACGCTGCCGAGGTTCACCGTCTGCATCTCGGCCTTGCAGCCAGCGCACGGTCGCGGCTTGTCCTGCCGCGGCTCCCACGGCAGATCGACGAGCGTGGAGGCGCGTTGCTCGAGGATCGCGACCAGCACGTCCTCCGAGATCCACGCGCCTTCGCACAGGCGGCACCGCGACGTACGGCCGGCCTCTTCGAGAGGCGCATCACAGACAGGACAGGCGAGCTCCATCGCGCTCATCGTGACACGTCAGTAGGACTTCGCCCAGACCACTCGCTGGGCGCTCGGCTGGCCGGTGAACGGGCACGTGCCGGGGCCACCGCCGAGGGCGGGATCGAGCGGGATGCAGCGCACGGTGACCTTGAGGTCGTCCTTGATCTTGGTCTCGAGCGCCGGATCGCCGTTGAAGTGCGTCATCGCGAACCCGGCGTGGATCGGCGTGGGGTCGCTCGGCTTCTTCTTCGGCGGATCCGCGAAGAACGCGTAGAACTCGTCCTTGGTGTCGATCACCCGGGTGTGCTCGGCGCGGTACGCGAGCGCACGCTGGTACAGCGCGTCCTGGATCTCCTGCAGCAGCGTGCTGACCGTGGCGAGCAGCTCGGTCCGCGCGAGGCCGACCTTGTCCTTCGGCGTCTTGTCGCGACGGCCCATGAACACGCTGTCCTTCTCGAGATCGCGCGGCCCGATCTCGAGGCGGATCGGCGCGCCCTTCTTGATCCACTGCCAGGCCTTGTCGCCGCCGCGCATGTCGCGCCCATCGACGTGGACCCGCACGCGCTCGCCCGCGAAGGTCAGCGCCTCGAGATCCTTCTCGAGCTGCTTGCAGTACGCCATCACGCGCTCGCGATCTTCCGGCTTCTGGATCACCGGGATGATCACCACCTGCTCCGGCGCGAGGCGCGGCGGGCAGATCATGCCGTCATCGTCGGAGTGGGTCATGATCATCGCGCCGATCAGCCGCGTGGAGACGCCCCACGAGGTGGTCCACGCGTGCACGACCTGGCCCTTGTCGTCCTGGAACTCGATCCCGGAGGCCTTCGCGAAGTTCTGCCCGAGGAAGTGCGAGGTCCCGGCCTGGAGGGCCTTGCGGTCCTGCATCATCGCCTCGATGCAGTACGTCCGCACCGCGCCGGGGAACCGCTCACCGGCGGTCTTCTCGCCCTGGATCACGGGGATCGCCATGTACTGCTCGGCGAACTCGGCATAGACGCCGAGCATCTTCATCGTCTCCTCCACGGCCTCCTCGCTGGTGGCGTGCGCGGTGTGGCCCTCCTGCCAGAGGAACTCCGCGGTACGCAGGAACAGGCGCGTGCGCATCTCCCAGCGCACCACGTTGGCCCACTGGTTGATCAGCAGCGGGAGGTCGCGATAGCTCTTCACCCACTTCGCGAACGAGGCGCCGATGATCGTCTCCGAGGTCGGCCGCACCACGAGCGGCTCCTCGAGCTCGCCGGTGGGGATCAGCTTGCCGTCCTTGAGCTCGAGGCGGTGGTGGGTGACCACGGCGCACTCCTTCGCGAAGCCCTCGACGTGCGCGGCCTCCTTCTCGAGGTAGCTCACCGGGATGAACAGCGGGAAGTACGCGTTGACGTGGCCGGTGGCCTTGAACATGCCATCGAGGCCGCGCTGGATGTTCTCCCACAGGGCGTAGCCCCACGGCTTGATCACCATGCAGCCACGGACGTCCGAGTTCTCGGCGAGATCCGCGGCCTCGATCACCTTCAGGTACCACTCCGGGTAGTTGTCGGCTCGGGTCGGAACGATCGCGGTCTGCGGCTTGGCGTTCTGGTTACTCACGGCGCCCGAGGCATACCGCAGACGGCGGCCGAGGGGCAGTCATCGGGGTTCAGCAGTCGTCCACGAAGGTCGATATGCCACCACTCCCCCCGAGGCTGGTGTCGAAGAACCACGCGCTGTCGAACAGCCAGCCGATCCGCGCGACGAGGTCGTCGGGGATCCCCTTCGCGCGCGCCTTGGCCCAGACCTGCGCGAAGCTGCACCGCGGGAGCTTGACCAGCACCGCGTTGCAGCTGTCACTGGTGACGATCCGCGCCGTGACCTCGCGCGGCGTGACCTCCACCATCACCCGGCACGCGCGCTCGAGCGGGACGTTCTTCGGGTGCCCCGCCGGCAGCCCGGATCGCGCCGGCGAGCGGAACTCGTACTCGCGATCGCGCCCGTCGAACGTCAGGTCGACGTGGCCATCGGGGTAGACCGGATCGAACTCGAAGCTCGTCAGCTTCGCATCGGGCAGGAGCCGCTGCGCGAGCGCCGTCGCCTTCGGGAGGTACGCGACGGGATCGAAGCGCTTCGCGTTGTAGTCCGCGGGGAGCACCAGGTTGCCGGTGGCCGGCGCCTCGAGGAACGTCACGTCGCCTTCGGTGGCCACGGTCGCAGGCGGCTCGACGACCACGGGCCGCGCGATCGCGGGCGGGGCCTTCGCGGGCGGTGTGGCCACGGCGGAGGGCCCACCGGCGGGTGCCGCGGACCGTGAGGGCGCTGCGGGCGGTGCGGACCGTGGCGAGGATGGCGGTGGTGTCTCCTGCGCGATCGGTGCGGGCGGTGGTGCCTCCTGCGCGATCGGTGCGGGCGGTGGTGTCTCCTGCGCGATCGGTGCGGGTGCGGGCGTATCGCTCGTGCGCCGGCTCGCGATGATCATCACGAGGCCACCCGCGACCAGCACCGCCGCGCCGATCGCGATCAGGGGCGTGCGCGAACGCGGGCCCGCGGCCGTCCGCTCCATCGGGATCGGGGTCGCGACGCGGGTGGGCGCGCGCGCCAGATCCACCGGCGTCGGCTGCAGCATCCGCTCGAGAGAGGGCCGGCCCGCGATCGCGCCTCCGCGGCTGGACAGCGCCCGCCACTGCTCCGGTGCCAGCCCCTGGGCGGCGCTCTCGATCGCCTGCGTCATCGCGCTCGCGGTCTGGAACCGGTCCTTGGGATCCTTCTCGAGCGCATGCAGGATGACCTGCTCGAACGCGGGGGGGAGATCCGGGCGCAGGGTGCGCGGGGCCGGCGGCACCTCCTCGAGGTGCGCGCGCATGAGGTCGTAGACCGTGTCGCCCTTGAACGGCACCCGACCGGTCACCGCCTCGAACAGCACGATCCCCGCGGCGTACAGATCGGTGCGGGGATCCACGTTGGCCGCACCGCTGATCTGCTCGGGCGCCATGTACGCCGGGGTCCCGAGCAGCGCGCCGGTCTGCGTCCGCGGCGACAGCGCGTTCGACAGGCTCGGAGCGAGCTTCGCGATCCCGAAATCGAGGACCTTCGCGTGGCCCTCGCCGGTGATCAGGATGTTGTCGGGCTTGAGATCGCGATGCACGATCCCGAGCTGGTGCGCGGCGCCGAGCGCCGAGAGCACCTCTCGCATCGCCTGCACCACGCCACCGATCGGCGGCAGCCCCGCGCGCACGATCGCACCGAGGGTCTGGCCCTCGATGAACTCCATCACGATGTAGGGCCGGCCATCGGGGAGCTGCGCGAGATCGAGGACGCTGACGATGTTCTCGTGCTTGATCACGTTGACGGCCTTCGCCTCGGCGAAGAACCGCTGGAGCAGCTCGGGATTCCGAGCGCACTGATCGCTCAGGATCTTCACCGCGACGCGGCTCCCGATCGCGGGCTGCACGCCGAGATAGACCTGGCCCATCCCGCCCTCGCCGATCTGGCGCGCCAGGCGGAACCGCCCGACCTCCGTGCCGAGCAGCGGATCGGTGGTCTCGGGCAGCGGCAGTCCGTCCTCGGCGCAGAAGCCGCCGCGGTCGTAGCTCTGACCGCACGCCGCGCAGACGAACATCACATCGAGGCTAGCACGCCGTGCTCAGTCGACGTTCTTCTCGAAGCTGCCGTACATCGGGTTCGGGATGATGAAGAACGTCTCGCCGAACGCGGCGTACGCGGACTCGGGCTGCTTGCGCAGGTCCTGCGTGAGCGCCGGGAAATCGAGGATGTTGTCGCCCACAAACGCCACCACCTCCATGCCCTGCTTCACCTGATCGAACCGCGGGGTCTTGTCGCTCGGCGCGCCCTGCGGGCGGCACAGGATCTGGTCGTAGGTGAAGCCCGTGCTCGCGAGGTTCGCCTCGGTCTGCGGGCACTCGGTGCCGGCCATCCGGTTGGTGACGAACACCACCTTACCGCCGAGCTGCTTCACCTTCTTGGTGAAGGCGAGCGCACCATCGATCGGCGTCGCGGCCTTCTGGTTGACCCACGCCGTCCAGCTCGCGGGCGAATAGCCCGTGCCGAGATCCGAGCGCGCGTGCTGATAGGCGCTGTTGTTCAGCGTGGTCTCGTCGATGTCCATGATCACGCCCCAGCTCGCGGGCACGCCGGCCGCGACCTTGGCGGCGACCTTCGCCGTGGCAGCGCCGTACGACTGCAGCGAGAGTGCGTGGCGCTCGGCCGCGCGCTGATACCAGCGGACGTCGAGGCCGAGCGGATTGACCGGCGCGTCGGTCTTGCAGGTGCCGGTGCAGCTCAGCTTGAGCCGCGCCTTGGCCGAGGCGGTCGGCGTGGCAGTCGCGCCGTTCGTGACCTCGACCAGGTAGAAGCCGGGGATCGAGATCGCGAGGTCGGAGATCTTCGACAGCTTGCCGTACCCCGCGTCCTCATCGGTCGCCAACGTCTTGGGATAGCTCCCGTCCGCGAGCCGCGGGCCATAGACCTTGAGGAGCGTATCGAGGCCGGTCGTCGTTCCTGCGTGCGTGACCTCGAGCGAGACCTTGGTGCCCTCGGCGGCGTAGAACACGAAGCCCGGGCGGGGCATCGCGGTCGTGAGTGTCGTGTCGACCGTGCCCGGCTCGAGCCGAGCCTGGACCTCGATCCCGGGGACCGCGTCCCCCTTGTCGTCCTGACCCGCGAGATCCGCGCCACCGTCCTCTTCGAGGCTCGCCTCCGTGCAACCGACGAGAGTGGAGCCGAGGAGCAGAGCCGACAGGACGATAGGGCGCATAGGTGCTGCGCCGCGGTGCAGCATGCGTGCCCGTGCAACCCGACAAACGTTCGCGCGCTTACGCCCGATCCGCGTGGCAACCCGAGTTGCCATGGCCGCTACACTGGAGCTGTGAAACTGCATGGCGATCTCGCGGTGAACTGCCCGATATCCCAAAGTTCGCGCCACGATCGGCCGTGTAGTACTCAACTTCGGTGAGACTCCGTCGCGGGATCCATGTTGCCACCGCTGTGTCCTTCGCTGTCCTCGCCCTCGGGTGCGTGAAGTCCCGCACCGAGGCCTGCGGAGACGACATCGTCTGTGGTGACGGCACCACGTGCCTCGACCTGCCCGCGTTCGACGTGCACGCGTGCGTGAGCCAGGCGCAGCGGGACCTGTGCGCGGGGATCGCCGACGGCACACCCTGCGACCTCGATCCCTCGGAGCCCGCCGTCGCGCCCGGGACCTGCTTCGGTGAGGCCTGCCACCCGGCACTCTGTGGCGACAAGATCATCGATGTGACCGAGGTCTGCGACGACGGCAACCGCGAGAGCGACGACGGATGCTCCTCGACCTGCACCTCGACCGAGAAGTGCGGCGACAACATCGTCGACTTTGCGCAGCAGGAGCAGTGTGACGACGGCGGCGGACTCTCTGGCGATGGCTGCTCGTCGACGTGTAAGACCGAGTTTCCGATCTGGCGCGACGTCACGCCCGGGCTCGAGCCGCCGGCCGAGAACGGGACGGTGATGGTGACCGGTCTCGATGGCAGCGTTGCGAGAATGGGCGGCACACTCGGGCCGTCTGCGGGGACCGGCAATCCCTCGACGGGAGACATCTGGACCTACGACGGTGCATCGTGGCTCCCGATCTCCACGCTCGGGCAGCAACCGCCGACCCGCACCGGCTTCGCCGTCGCGCACGACCCGATCAAGAATCACGTGCTCCTGTTCGGTGGGGTCGCGAGCGATGGCACCACGGTGCTCGGCGATCTCTGGGAGTGGGATGGCCTGCGCTGGATCAAGCGGACGCCGACCGGGGTTACCCCCACCGCACGCAGGGCCGCGGGCTTCGCGTGCACCAAGATGCGCTGTGTGCTGTTCGGCGGCAGCACGTCGACCGGCGACGGCGGGGAGCTCAACGATGCCTGGCAATGGGATGGCTCGAGCTGGACCCAGATCACGTTCTCCGGCCCACCGACGCAGCGCAAGTCGGCGGTCTGGATCGCCGACGTCGATCGCGACGTGTTCGATCTCGTCGGCGGCAACGCGGGTAGCAGCATCGTCCGGTCGGATGCCTGGGAGCTCGAGCCGACACGGTGGATCCAGACGGCCAACAGCGGAACATTCATACAGTCACTCGTCAGCGGGGCGTATGACGAGACGCTGCACCGGCCCATGGTGGTCATGGGCCAGCAGACCTGGACGTTCAGCAACCCGACCTGGAGCAATCAGGTCCAGTCACCAGCTCCCCTCAACCTCGCCGACCTCGCCTACAGCCCGATCGCCGGCCGCGTGATCGGGTTCGCCACGAGCACGATGCAACCCGGAGTGATAGTGCCCTGGATGTTCGAGACCTCCACCTCCCCCTCCGCCTGGTCGCAGAGATCTCCGAGAGTCCCCAACGATGGCGCGGCCGGTCCAGCCGGCGGACCCTCGCGAACGATCGCCGCTTACGACGCGAAGCGGGCCCGGACCATCGTCGTCGACGGCGCGACGGGGAGCGGCTCCTCCGCCGGGACCTGGGAGTGGAACGGGATCGGGTGGCGCCGGACGCTCGTCACGGGTCCGGCTGCGAGCACCGGCGGCGCGCTGGCGTACGACCCCGAGTGCAACACGACGATCCAGCATGGTGGAATCACTTCGCCCTACCTCGCCAACCTGTGGACCCACGACGGCGCCAAGTGGACCGCGGGACCGACGGCCCCCGTGGGTCGCGCGTTTCATGCGATGACCTTCGACGAGGCCCGCGGCGCGCTCGTCGTGTTCGGCGGCCTGACGGGTGCGGGCCCTGACCAGACCACCTACGAGTGGCGAGGTGCGTGTGGGCAGAAGGCGTGGGCGAACGCGTCACCACTCGCACCCGCGATGTCGCCGCCGAAACGCAGCAACGCCACGCTCGCCTACGACGCGAA
>JADKKI010000024.1 GCA_016720595.1 Myxococcales bacterium | reverse complement strand
CCCACAGCGGCTGTCTCGAGATCAGCGCCGCCTACGGCATCCTTCCAGAACTCGGGGCTCGTGTAGATGATCGGCTCGACGTGGAGCTTGGCGCGGATCCGCTCGACCCAGGCGCGGACCTGGCGCTCCACATGGGCCGGAGACTTGCCGCCCGTGACCTCGACGTCGAGGACCGGCGGGAGCTCTCCCGGCTCGTGCGCCACTGCCGCGATCACGAGATCGGCCTGTGCGACCGCGCCCTCATCGGGACGGAAGTGCTGGTAGACGCCGCGCAGGATCCGAGCGCGCTTCGCGCCGGCCCAGTTCTGCGTGAACATCGAGTCCCGCACGGTGAGGCCATCGGAGACGCGGATGAACGCGAACCGGATCCCGGCCTTGTGGACGCGCGGCCACTGGATCGTGCCCTGGTAGTACGAGACATCGATCCCGGGGGTGACCGGGCCATCGACGCAGGCGGGCAGCTCGAGGCCGGGCTCCTTGTCGCCGCCGAACACCATCACGGCCATGAGGATCGCGCCGAACGCGAGCACCGCCGCGATCGCCATGACCGGCCACAGCCGCTTGCGCACCTTCTTCGCGTAACGCCGGAGTCGCCCCAGAGATTCTCAGTACACCACAACTACCCGGATGTGCACGGGATGGCCATCACGAGCACCACGGCCTGAGGTCGATGCTGCTGTAGCGCAGGTCCCAGCGGTAGCAGAACGCCGGGACCACGTGCGGCGCGACCTGGAGGGTGGGTGATGGAACCACGGTCGTGATCACGATCGTCGTCTGCGGTGGACGGGCGAGCAGGACGGCGAGCGAGACCGAGAGGCCCACGATCGTCGTGAGGGGGATCCAGGGCGTGAGGCGGTGCATTCGTACAGGGTTCCACACGGTGCATCACCCGCCGGTAAGGCCTGTGTAAGCGCGGTACCATCGCACCCGATGGCGCTGCGGCTCGGCGGTCTGGCCGATCTCGATCCGGCCGCGGTCCCGCTCCCGGCGGGCACCGAGGTGACGACGCGCGTCGATCGCATCGTCTTTGGCGAGCTCCGCACGCAGGGTGCGACCGCCCGGGTGGTGGTGAGCGATGGCGAGGGGGTGGAGGTGGTGTTCCTCGATGGCAAGCGCGCGCGGTTCCTCCGCGACGAGGTGCTGCCGCGAAAGCTCGGCGTGGCGCGCTACGCGTTGCGGCGTGCGCTCGCCTGGGAGCAGCTACGACCGTGCGTGGTGATCGATACCATCGTGGGCTCACGCGCGTGGGGCGTGGCGGAGGAGGGCTCCGACGAGGATCGGCGCGGTGTGTTCGTGCTGCCGATGCCGTGGACGACAGGCCTCGTGGATCCGCCGCTCGATCTCGCCTCGGTGGATGGATCGCAGAGCTACTGGGAGATCGGGAAGGCGATCCGGCAGGCGCTGCGGGCAGATCCGAACACGCTCGAGATGCTATTCGCGGCGCCCGCGATCGTGGATCCGATGGGCGCGGAGCTGGTGGCGATCCGCGGCGCGTTCGTCTCGCAGGAGATCTACGGGAGCTTCGGGCGCTATGCGCTCTCGCAGCTCGATCGTCTCGAGCACAACCAGCGGCTCGCGGAGCACCGCGTGACGGTGATCGGCTGGCTCCGCGACGATCCCGCACTCGAGCTGGGCGCCGCCGCAGAGCGGCTCGCGGATTCGGCCCAGATCGCGGCGCCGACCCGGGCCGATGCGATCGCGCGTGCGCGGGACTACATCAAGCAGCTGTATCGCTCGATGTTCGATCAAGGCGCGATCGCCGCGAACGACTGGGCCTCGCTGCGCGCGGCCGCGGCCACGCAGCTCGAGCTGCCGCGGGATCTCAGGCCGAAGAATGCCTACAACCTGATCCGCCTGCTCGACATGGCGATCCGCTGGCTCGGCGGAGAGCCGCCCGAGGTCCGCGTGTCGGAGGCCCTTCGCCCGACCTTGCTCGCGATCAAGCGCGGCCTGGTGCCGATGCCCGAGGTCATGGCGCTCGCGCGCGATCTCACCCCACGGCTCGAGGCTGCGCGTGAGGCGAGCCCGCTCCCGAGGCATCCCGATGTCGCCGCCGCCGATCGCGTGCTGCGGCTGGCGCGGGAGGAGGCGGCGCGGCGCTGGATCGTGCGCACGGAGGGTCCGTGGGGCGAGGGTGCGCCTGTGCCACCGGAGGCTCGGTTCGATGAATGACGTGACCAAGGATCCCTGGAGTGTCCTCAGCGCGCACCAGCAGGTGATCGCGAAGCGGTTCATCGCCGCCCGCGAGGCCGAGCGCACGCACCTCGTCGTGTACCTCTCGGGGGCACACGCGTACGGGTTCCCTTCGCCCGACAGCGATCTCGATCTCAAGTGCGTGCACATCGCGCCCACGCAGACGCTGGTCGGGCTCGATGTGGTGGAGGACCCCGGCGATCGCATCGAGGTGATCGAGGGCGTCGAGCTGGACTATGGCTCGAACGAGCTCGCGCACGTGCTGCGCGGTGCCATCAAGGGCAACGGCAACTACCTCGAGAGGATCCTCGGCGAGCTGGTCCTCGGCGGCGATGCGGCGCTGCTCGCCGAGGCGAGATCGGTGGTGCGGCCCGTGCTGTCGCGCCGTTGTGCGAAGCACTACGGCGGGTTCGCCACCAGCCAGCTGCGGCTGTTCGATCAGAAGCCCACCGCGAAGCGCGCCCTCTACGTGCTGCGCACCGCGGCCACCGGGGTCCACTTGCTCACGCGCGGCGAGCTCGTGATCGATCTCGAGCGGTTGCGCGATCACCTCCCGAACGAGGTCGACGAGCTGTTGACGATCAAGCGCACCGGCGAGCGCTCCGAGCTCGAGGCCACGCACGCGGCGGTGTGGCGCAGCCGGCTGACCGACATGATCGACGCCGTGGATGGCGCGTGGCGGACGGCGGTGATCCCCGCGGATCCTCCGCCGACCGCGGTCGCCGCGGTGGATGCGTGGCTGCGCGACGTGCGCAAGCGCCACTGGTGACAGCCCTCAGGGCTTGTACGAGAACCGCGCGTTGATCGAGGCCTTCGCCCCGACGCCGACCTTGACGGTCATCGACTTCGCGCCGAGCGTGGGGTGCCACGCCTCGAGAGTGTACGTGCCGGGCGCGAGGCCCGAGATCGCGAACACGCCATCGCTGCCGGTGACCGCGAAGTACGGATGATCCTGGACCACGGCGAACGCGTGCATCCACGGATGGACGCCGCACGCGAGCTCGATCACGTCATCGGCCGCCGCCTTGCTCTCGATGCTGACGTCGGCGGCCTTCGCGGCCTGCATCTTGTTGACGACGTCCTTGCCCTTGAGGATGCCGCGGATGTTGTGGAACGTGCCGTCGCTGTTGCGCACCGCGATCTTCTGGCCGGCGACGATCCCGATCACGTGCGGGGAATACGCGCAGCCCACCTGATCGATCACGGCCGGCGTCGTCGGCGCAGCGTGGGTGCCCGCGGAGCCGTTCTTGATCCGGACCAGCACGCCGGCGAGCTTGCCCTTGGTCACCACCACGTCATCGGCGTTCGCGGTGGCGGTCTGCTTCGCGCAGAACGGATCGCTCTTGCGATCGAGGGTCGCGCGCTCCGGCGGCTCTCCTTCGAACAGCACGGTCCCCTTGATCGATCCCTTGGCCACTTCGGCCGGCGGGGCCGGCGCCCGCTTGGGGGCATCGGCATCGGCCACGGTGGGGTGGACCGCGAGGAGGGCGCCGAGGAGGGCGCCGAGCAGGGAGGTCAGGCGCGGGTGCGTCATGACCGGGTTGGACGGTGCGGCGGTGCGCATGTTCACCCGGACGGTACCAGGACCCGGGCTCCGTGCCCTATGCTCGCGAGGTGACCGAGCTGCCGGTGAAGCTGGGGGAGCTGGACGCGGTGCCGCCCGCGCTCCGGTACCGGATCCGCGACGTCCTCGGGATGATGCCCACCGATGGGGGGGTCCTCGACGGGGTCCCCCTCGAGCGGCTCGCGCGCGTGATCGATGACGGCGAGCCCTGGGTCGGGGCGGATCCGTCGCTGGCCGAGGTCGGGTACTGGATGATCCAGGCCAAGCATGCGGTGGAGCTTCGGCGCCGTGGCTGCATCTGGCTGACGCGCTTCCCCTCGGCCGAGACGGCGAAGCGGCTCGCGGCCCTGGTCGCGGACCCCCTGACCCCCGAGCCCGTGCGCGAGCAGGCCACCTGGACGCTCGGCTACCGCCAGCTCCGCGCGATGCATCCGAGCACGTTGTGGCCAGCCGACGCCGTGCAGCTCGCCGACGAGGCGCTGGCCAAGCTCGCGGACGCCGCCACGATCGCCGGCAAGGTCACCAGCGAACAGCTGCCGCACGCGCTGCGGCACGTGAGCAGCGAGATGGTGGCGGCGATCTTCGCCAAGGCGCCCGGGCTGTGGGGTGATGCGCTCGAAGCGTTCGCGAGCCCGCCCCTGGCGCGCGTGCTGTTCGTCTCGATCGCGGACATCCAGGCGCAGCATCGCCTGCGGGCGCTCCGGCTGGTCGGCGCCACGCTCGGGGAGGAGGCGGTCCCGCTCCTGGTCTCGCGCGCCGCGGAGGCCGCGGTCGACGAGCGGCTCGAGATGCTGTTCCTCGCGATCGGCCTCGGTGGCGAGCAGCACCTCGGCAAGCTCGAGGACACGCTCGCCGGGATGAAGTTCGCCGATCTGCTCCGGCAGCGTGCGAAGTGGCACCTCGCGAATCGCGGCGTGGTGCCCACGGTGCGCGGGCTGAAGGTGGCGCGCGCGAGCGCGGTGATCCCGCTCGCGGAGCGCACCGCGAAGTGCCGCCAGGCCGCGGATGATCTCGGCGCGCTGACGAAGTTCGCCCGGCACCCCGAGGCGTACCTGTACGCGATGTGGGGCTGGATGGTGCGCGGGGCCGCGGATCCGCTGCGCGCGCGCGAGCTGGTCTCCGCGCATCCCGAATCGCAGAAGCTCGTGCGAGAGCTCTACCTCGAGGACCTCGCTCGGCGCGGTCGAGTCAAGCAGCTCACCGCCGCCGCGCAGACGCTGCAGGGCGCAGACCTCGGCGCGCTGCATCTCGCCATCCACGGCCGCCCGCTGGCGGCGCTCGAGCTCGCGGCGACCGCGCGGCTCCAGACGCCGGAGCTGGTGTGCGCCCGCGCGCTCGCTTGCTACCGCGCGGGGCGGCCGGATCTGATGCAGCGGCTGCTCGCCGAGGATCTTCCACCGTCGGAGATCACGAACGATGTCGCCCTCGATCCGTTCCCCGGTCCGCACGAGCGGTGGATGATCGAGCGCGCCACGGCGCATCAGCCGGCGATCGCCGCGCTTGCGGGCGGTCATGCGGGCGTGATCGGCCTCGCGAAGCCGGCACCGCACGACGGCGAGCCCGATCGCCCGACGATCGAGCCGACGTTCGCCGTGGTGCGCCGCCTCGGCCGCGGACTCCCCGGCTCCACCGTCTACCTGGCGGGCGAGTTCAAGTACATGAACAAGGACGCGATCGCCAAGGCCGTCGAGGCCGCCGGAGCGAGGCTCGTCAGCGGTCCGTTCCCGGGCACGGACTACTACGTCCACGGCGACTGGTGCCTGGTGCAGACGATCGCGCAGCTCGAGCGTCAAGGCGCGCGCCGGCTCCGCACCGGCGAGCTGGAGGGCATCTAGTGCCGGCCTTGCGCAAGCCGCATCGCGTCGCGTTCCTGCTGCCGGACGTGACGATCACGGGCTCGGATGTCGGGCTCGAGCCCGAGGCCGCGCTCCTCCTGTGGGTCGCGCTGATCGAGGTGTGTCAGCGCCACCCGGGCCTCGCGGTGTACGACCCGGACTCGACACCGCTGCTTCCCCACGAAGGGCACTTCGCACCCGCGCACGCGGCGGTCGGGTCCTCGCCGTCGGATGGGTTCTACGCCTCGACCCGGCGCGACGAGCTGGTGTGGCTCGAGCTCTCGGCTCCCAAGGCGTCGGCGGTGCGGCTGCACACCCTGGCGCGCGATGGCACGAAGCAATCGTTCGATGCGCTCGGCAAGAACCTCGGCGAGCAGGTGCAGCAGGTCCTCACCGCGTGGCTCGCCGCGCGCGGGCTCGGCGCCCTGCCACGCAAGTTCGAGGCGGTCTCCGGAGACGAGCTGGTGACCGTGGTGCGGATGGTGACGCCGGTGCTGGTGGAGCAGGCCCGCGCCTGGGCGACGCCGTCCAAGGCGGCCCCGAGCGAGGCCGATCTCGACGCCGTGTTCGGTGGCGACGAGAGCACCGACTCCGGCGAACAGGCCAACGCCCTCGACGACGTCGACGCCCTCGACGCGGTCGGCGACGGCGAGGACGATGGCGACGACGACGACGACGACGAGTTCCCGGTCGAGGTGTCCGAAGAGGATGAGGCCGAGGGCAACGTCCCGGTCGTGGTCCCCGAGCCCGCCGTCAAGCGTCCGAAGATCGCGCGCGCGCTCGCGAACCGCTTGCCCGCACCGCTCAAGCTCGCGGCGCTGCGGCTCTTGCAGCTCGCGATCCGCGAGGAGCTCGACGATCTGATCCTGGCGGTCGATCCCGAGCAGCCCCAGGCGCTGTTCGAGAAGTACCTCGCGACCGAGGCGCAGGGGCACGACTTTCCGCTGCTCCGCCGCGTGATCGCGTCCGCGCCATGCTGGGCGAGGCCCTACGCCGAGCTGGTGCGCGGCGATGCCGATGAAGACGACGAGGATGACGGGGACGCAGAGGGCGCGAAGGCGATCGCGCCCACCGAGCTCGAATCGGTGGCGGGCGCGGGGATCGCGGCGCTGTGCCGGCCTGCCCACCTCGACGTGATCGAGCGCGTGGCGGAGTTGCTCGAGAGCTCCGGCATGGTGGACGAAGGCGTGCGTCTCCTCGAGCGCGCGCTCGTGCAGCACGATGACGAGTCACGCGCGCACATCGCGTTGGTCGAGATGGTGATGGAGACCGATCGCGAGGGAGCGCTGCTCGCCCAGGCTCACGCGAGCGGACGGATCCACGGCTGCCCGATGGAGCCATCGCTGCCGTGGTACCCCGACCAGATCCAGATCGATCTGCTGGTCGCGAATGCGCTGTTGCGGGTGGGCCGCCTCGACGAGGCGATCGCGCTACGCGGGAACCGCCTCGAGGGCCGCGAGGCCACCTGGCCCCGGCACACGCGGATCCTCAACAACTGGCGCAAGGATCCGCGGTTCGTGGCGTGGTGCTATGCGCGCGAGGGCTACTTCCGGGGAGACCCGGCGCGCGCCGTGGAGGGGTTCGGACGGATCCAGCCCGATGACGATGTGGATCTCGCCGTGTTCCTCGACGCGCTGGTCGCGATGGGCCGCGAAGACGAGGTCCTGCTCGCGTGGGCGCAGCACGGCCTGGGGGAGGGGCACAACGGACCGTTCGCGCGGCTCGCGGCAGCACGGTCCTTGCTCGCTGCCGGTGAGTGGCGACGCGGGCTCGAGGAGCTGTGGCGCGTGGAGCTGGCGGAGCCGGGCCGCGACGAGCACGTGGCGATCGCGCGCTGCGGCCTGTTGCTCTCGTGCGCGCCGATCGAGATCGCGGAGCTCGCGCTCGGCGAGCGCGTGGCGATCGGGGCGAACACGCTCGCCCGGCGGATGGCGCGCGACATCGCGGACTTCATTCCGGGAGCCGCGAAGAGCTCCGTGGTCTCCCGTGCCCTCGGCAAGCTGAGTGGCGCGGAGTCCGAGCCCGCCCTCGGCGCCTTCGCCCCGAACACGCGGAGCAAGGCCGCGATCGATGCGCTGTTCGCGGCGGTGGGTCCACTCGCCAAGGCCGAGGATGCGCTCGGCCGCGCGGACCGTCTGGTCAATGGCTGGCTCGAGGTCGTGTTCAGCGAGGCGAACGAGGAGGATCCACCGTCGCTGGCACAGGCTGCCTGCTATGCCGCCGCACAGGCCCTGTCCCGCTACCTGATCGCCACGGCGCTGCCGGCAACCCCGATCGCGGGCGCGTTGCGCACGGTCGCCGGCGAGGCGCTCGCACTGGTCCGCCGGTATCAGCGGGCGCTCTCCGATCGCGATGCGCGTGCGTTGTTCAGCGCGCTCGAACCGGTGCTGCGACGTGCCGATCGGTGGGTCGCGAGCAACTGGCTCGGCACGATCGAGCGCAGCCTCGGGATCGACGAGCGCTCGGGCGGGGACCTCGCGGGGTTCGCGCGCGATCACGCCACGATCGCGGCGCGCATCCTCGGCCCCGAAGAGTCCGCCGTGCTCGCGGCCTCGATCGCACGCCTCCACCGCGATCGCCCGAGTAACTGGGCAGCTGCGGTCAACGCGCAGGCGATGCAGCTCGCGCTTCACACCGGGTACCTCGGCGCCGACGAGTGGGCAGACTCCGTGGTGGCGCTGCTCGCCGCCCGCGAGCTCGATACCGACAACGCGATCGACGAGCTCCACACCTGCTGCTATCTCGTCGAGGGCATCAGCGCGGGTCCCTCGGTCCACGCGGCGCGGGTGCTGCTCGCCGCGGGACGAGGCCCAGCGGCGCTCGCCGTGCTGACCGCAGGGCTCGGCGCGGCGGGGGAGGCGTGGCGAGATCGCCAGCTCGCGTCCCTCGCCGAGGCCTGGAACAAGATCAAGATCGATGTCCCGCTCGCGTTCGAGAAGGTCGCCGCGCAGATGTTCGAGGCGCTCCAGAAGGGCGATCCGGCGCGGGCCGAACGGCTCGGCAAGTTCTCGGTGGCGTTCGATCCCGGCAACGCGGAGGCGCATCGCAACCTCGGGCTCGCCTATGCGCAGCAGGGCAAGGCCGCGGAGGCGATGCCGCACCTCGTGCGCGGCACGCGCGAGCAGGCGACGCAGATCCTCTCGGGCGTGCTGTACCAGAGCGGCAAGCTCCCAGAGGCGATGGCCGTGCTCGACTACGCGAGCCGCTGGTACGTCCGTGCCGATCAGTGGCTGACCTATGGTGGCGTCGCGTACGCGGCGATGGACAACCCGCGCACGGTCCGGGCGTACGCCCTCGCGTACCAGCTCGATCCCGAGGCGTTCGACACCTCCCAGCTCAACGCCTACGCGGGCGTGCTCGACGAGGTCGGCGACTACGTCACGTGCGAGAGGATCGCGAACAAGCTGATCTCCCTCGCCGGCGACGACGTGATGTGGAAGACCAACGGCTGGAACCACAAGGCGTGTGCGTGCATCGGGCTCGGTCGGTTCGACGAGGCGGTCAAGCTCGCGAGCGATGCGGTGAAGCAGAATCCGCTGCCCGACAACACGGCCGGGTTCGCGGCCACCCTCGAGCGCGCGAAGACGAAGACCCAGACCACCCCACCCGCGCTGGGGCCGATCGGTAAGCCACGCGAGCCCGTGTTCGCGCTCCTCGAAGCAGGTGATCCCACGGCAGCGGCCGCGCTGACCACGGATCCCAGCTGGCGTGTGCGGCGGGCCGCGCTCGAGGCCACTCGCTATCGGTTCAGCTCGGAGAACGACGTCGAGGTCACGCCGCGTGCCCGCGCCGCGGCGAGCGCGATCCTCGCGGCCTCGATCGGAGTCACCGATCGCGATGCGGTGTCGTGCCGTGCGCTGGCCCTGCAGATCCGCGAGCAGGCGTACTTCGCGCGCGATCCGATGCCGCGTCTCGGTGACCGGATGACCCGCGATGCGTTCTACCAGGAGTTCCGCGCACGCGGTGGAGTGGTGCTCGGCGAGGATGCACCGCCGCCGCCGACGTTCAAGGATCGCGTGGTGGTGCCCGGTGGGAAGATCGAGCGGATCAGCGACTACGTGGCGCTGCTGCGCGACCTCGCGGCGTTGCCACCGAGCGAGGCGATCGCGCAGTTCGATCTCGACGAGGCGAGTTACGTCGAGGTGGCGAAGGCGTGGGCCGCGGCGATCGATGCGGATCCCACCGTGGCCCCTGCGATCGGCGCAGGGCTCGCGAAGCGATGAAGCCTCGGGATCTCCAGCGGGTGATCGGCGGACTGATCGTCGCGTTCGGGATCTATCTCGTACTCTCGCCGCTGACGGTGGCGGCCGTCCTCGAGAGGCCGCACGAGACGAGCTCGCAGCTGATCAACCTGCGCGCGAGCTGGGGTGGGCCGGTGCTCGGGCTCGGAGCCTACCTTCTGTGGAGCCCGGGGCTGCGGCCGTGGGCGCGCGCCGTGCTCGGCCTCCTGCTGTGGTCGATGGCGGGCATCGGCCTCGCGCGGACGATCGGGTTCATCGTCGATGGCGCGCCCGACACGCGGCAGTGGATCTGGCTGACGCTCGAGGTGGCGATCGTGATCGGCGCCGCGTTCGGGCTCCGTGCCCTCGCGCGGCGCGCCTGACCCTCACCTCGCGGAGGCGTGCCGTCTGCAGTCCCAGATCGTCTCCTCGAGGAGACGAGGCGGGGCGCGAGGTCCGGCGTAACTCCAAGGGATCGCTGGCCGGCCGCCTGGTACGAGGTGTGCTGTACCGGTGGGGATGAGCACCACTCCCACCGTCATCGTCGTAGCGGCCCGCTGGGGCTCGTGGTCTGTCCGCGATGTGTTCATCGTGACGCCACCGTGGCAGCGAGCCTGGCGCCGCTGATCTCAGGTCGCGGTCAGGCCGCCGTCGACCGTGATCACCGAGCCGGTGGTGAACGACGCGGCATCCGAGAGCAGGTACACCACGGCACCCGCGATCTCCGCGGGCTGCGCGTGACGCGCCAGCGGCGTCCGCTTGACCACGTGGTCGCGCAGCATCGGGTTGCCGACGATCGCGGCGGCGAACTTGGTCTCGACCAGGCCGGGCGCGATCGCGTTGACCCGGATCCCCGAGCCACCGAGCTCGAACGCGAGGGTCTGCGTCATGCTGATCACCGCCGCCTTCGTGGCGCCGTAGATCCCCTGCATCGGTGCGGCGCGGATGCCCGCGACGCTCGCGATGTTCACGATCGAGGCGCCACCACCGCGCGCCCGTGCGTGCTTGACCACCGCGCGTGCGCCATAGAGGTAGCCGCGCACGTTGACCTCGAACGTCTTGTCGATCG
Organism: Myxococcales bacterium; assembly: GCA_016720595.1. Taxonomy (GTDB): domain Bacteria; phylum Myxococcota_A; class Polyangia; order Haliangiales; family Haliangiaceae; genus JABFXX01. Next base: position 192,008 of record JADKKI010000024.1, on the reverse strand, counting down.
CGGCATCCGGCGTGTCGACGAGCGGTCCGAAGTACGGGTTGGTGGCGGCGTTGTTGACGTAGCCGTCCACGCGGCCGAGCTTCTCCACCGCCTTCGCGACCAGCGCGTCCACCTCCTCGGCCTTGCCCGTATGGCACGCCACCGCGAGCGCGCGTTCGCCCAGGTCGGCGGCCACGCGATCCAGATCCGCCTGCTTGCGCGATGCGAGCACGACCCGCGCGCCTGCGTCCACGCAGGCCCGGGCGATCGCCTCGCCGATGCCCCGGCTCGCACCGGTGACCACGATGACCTTGTCCTTCAGCATGGCCGCGACGCTATCATCGTTGCCGATGCGGCTTCTCGCCCTGGCGGCCCTCGCGGCGTGCTCCTCGGACAAGCCGCCCGAGCCAGCGCCGGCCGTCCGATCTGCCGTGACGCTGCCCGCGGCGGCCTTCGAGATCCACGTGACGGACGAGTTCGCGGGCCTACGGGACAGCCGCACGATCACCACGTTCTGCCTCCCCCGGGCGGACCGCGCACAGCTCGCGAAGCTGCCCTGCACTCCGGTGGCGACCGTCGATGGGCGGGCGGCCTGCGTGTGGCGCAAGCTCCACACCGAGGTCGCGATCGAGTCGGTGGACCGCGGCTCGGAGCTGTTCGTGACCGTGATCGAGTCCGAGTACGACAACTGCCTGTTCGAGGGCTGTCCGAAACCTCCTTGACATCGTGTCGTGTAGACACTATCAAGGGCGGATGCTGAACCTCGACGCTTCCAACCATCTCCTCGTACTCACGGGAGCCGGCATCTCCGCGGAGAGCGGGATCCCGACCTTCCGCGACGCCGGCGGGTTGTGGGAGGGGAACTCGGTCGAGGACGTCGCGTCTCCGGCCGGCTTCCTGCGGGATCCGCTCCTGGTCTGGCGCTTCTACTCCGAGCGGCGTGCGGCGATGGAGGGCGTCACGCCGAACGCCGGCCATCGCGCCCTGGTCGACGTCGAGCGTCAGCTCGGAGACCGATTCCTCCTGGTGACCCAGAACATCGACGGTCTCCATGGTGCGGCCGGCAGCGAGAGGGTCCTCGAGCTGCACGGTACCCTCATGCGCTCGCGCTGCACGGTGTGTGACCGAGCGCCGTTCGAAGATCGCACCGCGTATCGGGCGGGCGTCGCACCGATGTGTGGCGTGTGTCGCCGGGCGGGCAAGGACGCGCTGCTCCGCCCCGACATCGTGTGGTTCGGCGAGACGATCGCTGCGGGCGCGCTGGCACGAATCGCGGAGTTCGTCGATCGCGCCGGTGCCGGCCTTCGCTACCTCGCCGTCGGCACCTCGGGGCTCGTCTATCCTGCGGCCGGCCTCGTCGACGTGGTCCGCGCACGTGGTGGCAGGAGCTGGCTCGTCAACGCGGAGCGCCCGGTCAACGCCGGAAGCTTCGACGAGCTCGCCCTCGGGCCTGCCGGTCAGGTGCTGCCACAGCTGTTCGCGTGATCAGCCGAGGTCGGCGTCGGGGAGCGGGACCTTCTTGGACGCCAGCGTCTTGCGGACCAGCGCCCACACCGCGCCGGCATCCGAGGTGACATCGTCCCAGCGCCCCGGGAACCGGCCGCAGAACGAGGTCTTGAGGATCTCGGGAAGCGAGCGCTTGCCGTCATCCGCGAACAGCGGGTGCTCCAGATACACGCACGCCTCGTCGGTGGCGCGTACGGACAGCGTGCCGGGTAGATCCGCCGCGGTCCGGATCGCGTCGGCCACGTCGATGATGATCTCGAGGTTCGCGGCCGAGATCGTCGGATGGCGCTTCGCGAGGATGTCGAGCTCGGCCTTCGGGGGCGGGTAGGTCATCTGCAGCGGCGCGAACCGATCGAGCTGCGCCGCATCGATGCCGAACGTGCCGCTGAACTCGCGGCCGCGATTGACCGCGGCGATGAACTGCACGTTGTCGGGGATCGGGATGAACGTGTTCTCGATCGGGTGGAACACGCGGCGGGTGGCATCGAGCGCCGGCATCAACGCGTTGCGGGCGCTCTCCTGACAGCGGTTGAGCTCGTCGAGGAACACCAGGTACTTGCGGTCCGGGTGCTCGCCCGCCTCTTCGAGGGCGATCAGGATGTCGGTCTTGACGAAGTCCGTGACCGGTGCCCCGGACGACGAGGCCTTGACCTGGATGCTGACGAAGAAGTCACTCGCCTCGACCACCGCACCGCAGTTGAAGAACACGAACTCCATGCCGAGGCTGTCCGCGATCGATCGCGCCAGGACGGTCTTGCCGCAGCCCTGCGGACCATCGAGGAGGATGTTGAGACCGCCCTCGAGCAGGACCTGGAGCTTCTTGGACACGATCGGATCGAGGTAGACGCCCTCGATCTTGAACGGCGCCTTGCCGACGTACTCGACCTCGATCCGACCGCGATCCTCACGGTCCGGCTTGTGGACCATGACCACGCGGACCAGGCACGGCACGCCGGGGACGACACGATCGTCGTTGGTCAGCACGACCTTCGGTGCACGCCGCCCATCGAGGTGCGTCGCGCGTAGCCGGAACTCGGTATTCTCGGCAGGGTTGGGGAAGAACGTCGCCTCGACGGTGCGCCCGGGCGTCAGCTCCTCCAGGTTCCACTTCGCTGGCATGCGGCACGGTACGACGGTCGCTGCTCCACCCGCCAGCGCCACGAGCGACGATGGCGAGCTACCGATTCGCTCAGCTGCTGAGGACCTTGCGCGCGAGGTCGCCGATCATCCGCCCGAACCGCGCGACCGCCACGTCGATCTCGGCATCGTCGAGCACGATGTGGTTCGGGAAGCACTGCTCCTCGAGACGGCGCACGGCGACCTGCGCGCACACGATCCCGCGCCGCTTCGTCAGCATCGTGACCAGGCCGCGCAGCGCCGAGACCGAACACTCGGTGGGGAGGCCATCGCTGATCATCACGATCACGCGCGCACGCTTGGCAGACGCGGCTGCCAGGTTCGCCACGTGGAGCAGGGCGGCCGCATCGTTGTTGCCGCCGTCGGCGTGGAGCGCCGTGACGTCGCAGTCCTTCGCATCACCGGCATCGTAGATCACGCTGTCGGTGAAGCCGAAGAACCGCGCCTCCACGCCCGGTAGCGGCCGCACGGCCTCGGCGATCAGCACACCGAACCGCTTCGCGCGATCGATGTTCTGACCCGCCTGCATCGAGCCCGAGCAATCGATGATCGTGCCGAGGAACAGATCGGTGCGGCGCACGGGCGTGCGCGCGATCAGGATCCGCGGATCGCCGCGCGTGACGAGGGACCTGAGCCGACCGCGATCCAGCGCGTGCCCCTTGATGCGCGCCTTCGCGGGCTCCCAGCGCAGGCCGAGATCGTCGAGATGTGCGCGGAGGCGGACGGAGTGGCGGTGGACCTCGGTGGCGAGGAGGCGATGGAGCGCCTGGTCGCCGCGCACGCGCGTCACGGTGCCGATCTTGTCGAACTCCTCGTCGGGGCTGACGTTGATCTGAAGGCGATCGCGCGGCCCGGAGCTGCCCTTGGCGCCGCTGCGTCGCGGATCGAGGATGCGCTCCACCTCGCGCTGCAGGATCTCGTCGTCGATGCCGGCGCCATGGACGTCGAGCTCGCGCTCGTTCTGGCCGAGCTCGAGGCCCTCGGCACCGCCGAACACGCGGGCGACGGCGATCGATCCGCCGAACATCGCGGCGAGCCGCTTGGTGAGCTCGTAGAGGCCGCGCATGTCCAGCTTGCGGAGATCCTTCCCGCACATCCCGAGGGCGGCCGCGATGCGTGGATCGTCGAACCGGTTGCCGAGGCCCATGCGGAGCGCCCGCGCGAAGCGCGCCAGTGGATGACCCGTACGCTCGAGCTCGGCGAGGATCGCCCCGCGACGGATCCGGACCGCGCCCTCGTCGAACGCCACCCCGAGCTCGATCCCGATCAGCGCGCTCGCGGTGGACCCGCGCAGGGACTCGAGGAGCAGCCTGATCGTCAGCTCCTGGGTCGCGTGCTGGAACGCGTAGGCCCCGAGCCGCTTGAGGCGATCGCCATAGCTCCGATCCACGGCGCGCAGGTTGCGCTCGAGGTGCTCGTCGGCCACGAGGTTGAGCAGGTGCCCGATACCCTCGGCGTGGGCCTGCTTCCACAGGGCGATCGCCTCCTCGCCGCGGTGATAGGTGTGATGCCCGAGCTCGTGCAGGATCAGGCCCTCCACGATGTCGCGGCCGTGCGCCTCCTTGCGGAGCAAGGGGAGCGGGGTCACGAAGATCCGCGCCTGATCGAGATAGGTGTGGCCGAGGTCGCGCTCGGCGCTGGTCATGTGGATCCGCATCAGGCGGCCGGTCAGCTCCACGCCGCGGCGCACGCCCCACGCGAACACCTCGGCGAGCGCCTCCAGCCGATCGTGCGCGAGCGCCTCGCCCACGCTGAGCTGTGCCGCGGTCCGGCGGGCGAGGGCGGTGGAGCCCTCGTCGAGGATCCGGACGTAGAGCGGGGCGAGGGCGGCGACCTCGATCAGCGCGGTGCGCTTGAGCCGATCGAGCACCGCCCACATGCGCTTCTCGGTGCAGGCCCCGTGGCCGCCGATCAGGGCGGCGTCGACGACCGCGTGTGCGACCACGGTCCCCGTGGCGATCGTCAGGAACGACAGGCTCGCCTCCGGTGCACCCTCGTCGATCAGCTCGTCGATCAGGATCGGCAGTCCGGTGGGATCGCCGTGATCGAGGGCGAGGCGACGCGCCACGGCGCGCCGGAGATCGATCGGCCGTTCGGCGCTGACCTCGAGGAACCGGCGGAGCGCATCGGGGATGCGGGGCTCGGAGACCAGCGCGCCGAGCAGGAGCGCGATCGCGCGTGCGTACGCGTGGTGATGCGGTGCCTCGGTCAACGCGAGGGCGCAGGTCATCGGATCGGCCGCGCGCGTCAGCGCGTCCCAATCGGCGCGGCGGAACCAGCTGGTGCCGGGCGCACGGACGGCGGCGATCGCGCGTGCGGGATCGCCGAGCCCGAGGCAGAGGTGGAACTGCCACTCGGGCGAGAGCTCTGCCTCGGCGGCCACGCGGCGTGCGATCGCGAGCGCGGGCTCGGAGTCCCACAGCGCGACGCTGGCCAGCAGCGGCACGGGCGCCGGGAGGTCGCCGAGCCGAGAGATCAACGCCGCGAGCCGGAGCTGTGCCGCCTCGCCGAGCATGAGGAGCACGAGCACGGCCTCCTGGACCACCGCGGTCCGCGGATCCATGCACCACTGCACGAGCTGGTCGAGATCGCGGCACGCCTTGATCGTGGCGATCACGTCGCCGGCAGGTGCGCCGGCTGCGGCTCTCGGCGGCTCGGGCATGCCGTCGAGACGGACCAGGCGGGCGAGCAGCTCGCGCGTGGGGGCCTCGGCGTCGGCCGTGCGGTCGAGTACGAGCGGCTTGACCACCGACAGAGCTACCGCACCGCCTTCGACGAGCGAGACCGCGATCCGGGCGGCATGCCGGCCGATCACGGGACGATCCACGCGCTCCGCGGCGAACGCGGCGAGCTCGGGAGTGCCTTCATGGAGGAACCGCTCGCGATCGCGGTAGCGCGTGAACATCACGAGCTCGGACAGGCCCTTCCACAGGGTCTCGTTCGCCACCACCCCGGGCAGGGCATCGAGCGCGCGGAGCGCCGAGAGCATGCCGCTCGCCGTGTGGACCCAGCGCAGCAGCGCGGAGGTGTGTGCCTCCCAGCGCCAGAGCCGGGCATGGGCGAGGGGCGGGAGATCCACACCGGTGCGCCACAGGGCGATCGCGGCGTTGTCGAGCTCCTCGGCGAACCGCGGCGAGAACTCCGCGAACCGATCGAGCTGGCGCGCGACCTCGACGAGCGGATCGGCGCAGCCGAGCAATGCGGCGCAGGCGGCCACGCTGGGTACGGCGCGCCGCGCACCGAGCGCCTGGACCAGCCCCGTGACCGGCGCGAGCAACGCGGGGTGAAGCGCGGCCTCGAGATCGTGGTCGTCGCAGCTCTGGATCTTCGCGCGCTGCTTGGCATCGAGCTCGCGCCGCGCGCGGATCGCGGGCAGGGGGACCGGCGGCATCGCGGCGGTGATCCGCGTGACGCGCTCCGCCCACGCCTTGACCTCGGGGTGGGCGCGCTCCGCGAACACCTGCGCGAGCGCGAGCTCGCGGTCGCGGGGCAACGCGTCGAACCCATCGAGCACGAGCACGAGGCGTGCGGCCGCCGCGTCGTCGACGAGCTTCGCCGCGGAGGCGAGCTGCTTGTCATCGAGCGCGCGGGCCACCACGAGCGCGATCGCAATCCCGCGCTCGCCTGCCTCGGGGGCGAGCAGCGCGGTGAGGATCTCGGCGACCTGCGATCGATCGACGCGGGGTGCGATCGCCCGTGCTGCCGCGATCAGCCGTGCATCGTCGGCGGAGAGCTCGGGGCGCCCGACCAGCGCGAGGAACGCGGCGTGCCGGTTCTTGCGCTGCATCTGCTCGACGAACGCTTCGAGGCGCGGGCCGTGGAGCGTCCCGAGCGCGATGCCGGCGAGCACCGCGTGGCGATCGGGCCGAACGCGCTCGATCACCGCCAGCCAGCGCAGCTCGATCGGCGGCTTCTCCTGCGGGAGCCGACAGATCTCCTGCCAGCCGGCGCCGGAGGTCACGAGGGACTCGATGATCGTCGCCTCGCCGAGCGCCCGGATCAGCCGCCCGAGCCTGCGATTGGTGAACAACCCGGCGACCGCGACCGCGACCGCGAGGTCCTCGCGCACCTCGGGGAGAGCGAGGAGGGCGATGACCTGCTTGGTCGTGGGACGAACCGGCCAGCCGTGCTGGATCAGCCCGGCGGCGAATGGCGCGGCGAGCTCGCGACGCGGCCAGCCCGGGAGCTCGATCACCCGCGGCTCGAGCGCGGCGCAGGCCATCACCACGTGGCGGCTCGGCGCGCGTGCGATCCGGGACAGCAGTGCCGCGGCCGTGCGGCGCACGAGGCCGGTCTTCTTTCGCTGGGTCACGACCTCGAGCACCGCCTCGATCGCGCGCTCGGGATTCGGAACCTCATGGAACGCGCGGGCCAGCTGATCGAGCACGTCGTCGCCGGAGGCGATCGGCAGGGTCGTCGCCTTCTCGGCGGCTGCGAAGTAGGCCTCCACCACCTCGGGATCACGTCCGCGCTCTGCCTCGAGGAACCCACGGAGCTCGGTGGGAGGCGTGGCGAGGACCAGCGTCAGCAGCTCGGCAGACGCGAGCGTTCCCCCGCGATGCAGATCGAACGCGAGCGGCAGCGGCCGATCGGGCCACGGCAAGGTGCCCGCGAGCTGGGCGCACGCGGGATCCGCGCGGAGATAGGCGGCGGCCTCCAGCGCGGCGCGCGGGACGTCCTCGAGCGCCGCGAGCCGGATCTCCTCGCGCTCGTGGAACAGTGCGTGGACGTAGCGCCCGGGCGCATCACGCGCCGTCGCGCGCAGCGCGTCGAGGGCGGCGCGCCACACCCGCGCATCCGGGTCGTCGAGCGCAGTGACCAGCGCACGCACGCCCGGGACGCCGCGCACTCCGGCCAGCGTCGCCAGCGCCGCGGCGCGGACCTGTGGATCCGGATGCCCGACGAGCGGCGCGAGCCTCCCGAGGTGGGCCGCACGGCGCGCGAGCGACCACTCGGCGACGGGCGCCAGCTCTGCGGCCGTGACCTCGCCGCTCGCGATCCGGCGCCACAGCTCGAGGTCACGCATCCCGTCTCCGTTGTAACAAATCGCAAGCCCCACGAACGTGGGGCGCGCAGCAACGCGAAGGCGTTGCGGAGGTAAATGTGGCGTCGCGGTGCGTCCGCGTGCGCCGGTGACCATCGCAGACCCTCGGCAATGCCGACGCGCGCACGAGCCGCGCGCGTCAGACGTAAGAGGAATCGGTGACGGTCACCCGCGCGCCCGATCCGGAGTCGGCTCGTCCATCAGCAGGCGCGGCAGACCCAGCCTTGCGGCTGGAAGCGCGGTCCACGACGAAGCGTGCCGAAGTCGATGGCGTGAGACGGTCGAGCACCCGAAGGCACCACTTGCGGAGGGGGGCGCAGTGCCGGGGGACACGCCCAGCTGCTCCCACCAGAGGAACCGTCACGCAGGCGTGCGTCGTTGCATCGTGCTCCGGACCGGGATGCGGACGCTCCGCGACGCCCGGTACGAACTATGTATGTTCATGGATTGCATGGAAGCACGGGGTACCTCCCGGTCGGGAGAGACGAGTTGCCCACCCTAAGGATTTCGGGATCGGTCGGCAAGTGGAAACGCGTAGACGCGCGAACCGGCTGGAGGATCTACGAGAAGCTGCGGTAGCTCGACAATCGCTCCGACGGGATGAACGGGTTCGCTCGGCTCCGGGTGGGGCGCCGACACTCGGGTGAGCGCGAGCGAGCTCCGCCGTTCGAGAGTGTGCCGTCAGTGGCCGATCGTCGTCATGCCGGTCGCGGCCGACCAGTGAATGAACCCGTGCTGGAAGTCGCTGCGCCGCCCGTCTCCGTCGACGTACTCGTCCGAGATCGGATACCCGAGCTGACCGGCTTCCCAGCCGGCGGCGGCCCACGCATCGCGGATCCGGCCATGCACCTCGTGCGCGCCGTGCTGCGGCGTCCAGTAGATCGAGCCGCGCTCGAACACGCTGAACCGTCCGACGCCGTCGGGCGTGCCGCGCTCCTCGGTGATCGGCGGACCGAGCACGGACGCGCAGCCACCGAGCGCGTCGTACTTGTCGGCGATCCTGCCGCCCACCGCGTCGCGCGCGCAGGTCGCGGGCGCCGCGTAGCCCTTGGGCGGGATCAGCGTCGCGACCTGGTCGAACGCCAGCCAGTACTTCTGGTTGCCGCCGAAGTTCGCCGGGTCTGCGATGTAGACCTGCCGCGTGTCGACGTTGTAGCCGATGATCGTGAAGTAGTGATAGATGGTCTGATTGGTCGGATAGCCGGGTGGATGGTTGGTCGGCGGGGCGACGATGTTCGCGACGAGCGGGAAGCCGTTGTCGATCGAGCGTCGGATGTCTCGCCAGAGCTGATCGCGTTGCGCCGGCGTGGGCGGATCGTTCGGCAGCTCGCGGGTCAGGTACCAGGTGGCGTGCAGGTTCGCGTTGAGCACACCGGTGACCTGACCGATCCAGTCGGTCCCGTTCGTCGTGGTGTGGAGCTGGTTCGCGAGGGCCTGCTGGCTGGGCGCCGCGATCCGCCCCGACAGCGCGATCTTCGTCGCGGTGGGGCCACACCAGTACCCGGTGCTCTGCACCTCGTAGGTGACGTCGAGGACGCGCGACGGTTGCGCGGTGCTGGCCGGGTTGCCGTACGCCGAGGCCCCACTCGCGCCCGAGCCACTGCGGGTCGGGGCGCGTCGCCATCGGGGGTGTCTGCCGAGGTGGGTGGTGGATCGTCGCCCGGCGCATCGGCGACGCACGCGCCAAGCGACAGAGATGCGAGCAGGAAGAGTTCACGCTTCATGGGTCCCTCAGTTCGTGGTGATCGACGTCGTGTCGGTGGATTGCGTCCAGGTGATCGAGCCGTGCTGGAAGTCGGAGCGACGACCAACGGAGACGCCGTACTCGTCGGAAGTCGGGTATCCGAGCGAGCCGGCTTCCCAGCCCGCCGTCTTGTAGGCGTCGCGGATCCGGCCGTGCACCTCGTGCGCGCCGGTCTGCGGCGACCAGTAGATCGAGCCCTTCTCGAACACGCTGTAGCGGCCGACGCCGTCGGGCGCGCCGGTCTCGTCGGTGATCGGCGCGCCCAGCACCGAGCCGCAGCCGCCGAGCGCGAGGTACTTGCGCTCGATCTCCCCGACCACGGCGGGCGAGTCTCCGCACCGGGTCCCACGACGCGCCGCCCAGAACCCGAGACCACCAACCTCGCTGATCGCCAGGTCGTAGCCATCCGCGTAGGTCTGGTAGCGCGGCGTCCAGCAGCTCCAGCCCGGCTGACAGCCGTTGTAGTAGCGGACCACCGTCTTGATCCACTGATCCCGCAGCGTGGCGTTGCTCGGGTCGAACTGGTTGATCCACGTTCGCGCCTTGGCATCGGTCTCCGCATCCGTCGTGTACGCAGAGACCTTGACCATCCAGATGGCGTAGTCGATCGCATGCGAGGTCTGGCCGGCGGTCGTCAGGACGTCGCCTCCATACATGGCGATCGTCTGCTGGAACGTGCCGGCGTCGAACTGGAACATGCCGAGCCCGCCCTGCTGCGCCGAGCACGGCCCATCGGCGGAGCCCGCGATGATCGGCCCGCCGCCACAGTCCGGCGAGGCAGGTCCCTTGCACGCCCACGTCGCCTCGGACCAGCACATCGCGAGGCCGGTCTCGTCGTTCGCGATCCCCGCGAGCAAGAAGGCGTTGTCGATGTCTCGGGCCGATGCCGCCTCGCGGATCTGCTCGTACCGCGCGCGCTTCGTCCCGATCGAGACCTGTTTGGCGCCTCCCTCGACCGTGTCGTCGGCCTCCTCGCCGCCTCCCACGATACAGCCCGAGACCAGGAGCAGCGCTGCGAGGTATCTGACGTCCATGGCTCGTTCGTATACACGTCGTATACCACCGGCGGAAACTCGCAAGCACCCGTGATCGCAGGTGGCGGGGCGTATGGCACCGGGGGCTCGAGCCCCGCGTGTGCACGACCGTCATCGCATGCGCGAATCGCGCACCGCGCGACGCACCGCGGGATTGCTGCACGGTATACGGCCGGTATACCTTTGACTCGAGCCCGGGGAGGGCCGCGATGGCCACACGCAAGCGCAAGGGGGCTTCTGGTGTTCAGCTCGGCGAGGACGTCGCCCGGAGCATGATCATCGCCGGTGGTGCCCGGGTGTTCGCGGCGCGCGGGATTCGCGACACGAGCGTCGAGGATCTCCTGGAGGCCTCCAAGGTCTCGCGGCGGACGTTCTATCGGCTGTTCTCCAGCAAGGACGACGTGGCCCTCGCGCTCTACAAGTTCGGTACCGGCGCGCTGGTCGAGAACTGGAAGCGGGCGCTCGCCTCGTCGTCGGATCCGATCGAGCAGTTCGCGAAGTGCATCGACGTCCACCTGAACAACGCCGCGATGCTGGGGCGGCTGATCTTCGTGCTCGGCGGAGAGGCCACGCGCCAGGAGTCGCCGCTCCACGAGCACCGGATGAAGATCCACGACAGGCTCGTGGAGTTGCTTCAGGTGGCGAGCCCGCAGATGGCGAAGATCGATCCGCTGCTGGTACGCACCACCCTGTTCGCCCTCGAGGCGATCACCCGGCAGGTGCTCACCGAAGGGGACGAAGGCCGCAAGGTCTCGCCCGCCGCGATCGAGCGAGCGCGCAGGGTGATGGTCCGGGTGGTCAGCGCATCGTTCGCGGGCAGCGGCAAGGGCGTCACCGAGCTGCCGCTCGCCGACGACTGATCGGCACCACGTCGGTGCTCGCGGGAGAGACACTCGCAAGATGGCTAGCAACGATGGCGACGAGGGCGGGACCAGCCCGTACCAGGTCGATACGGGCGCAGCGACCGAGTCCGAGCAGCTCCGGGAGCAGCGCAAGCGCGGCGCCACCATCGCCCCGTCTCCCGACGAGCGCTACCAGCTCCTGGAGCTCCTCGGCCAGGGCGGAATGGGCCAGGTCATCGCGGCGCACGACAGCGTCCTCGGCCGCGACGTCGCGATCAAGCGGATGCGCTCGGACACGCCGTCCGCGCTGCAGATCAGCCGGTTTCTGCGCGAGGCCCACATCCAGGGGCTACTCGACCATCCAACGATCCCGCCCGTCCACGAGCTCGCGCACGACGAGCGAGGCCTTCCCTACTTCGTGATGAAGCGTCTGAGCGGGATGACCCTCGGCAAGATCATCGACCGACTTGCCGCGGGCGACCCCGCCGTGGTCGCCCAGTTCCCACGCTCGCGCCTGTTGCGAGCGTTCGTCGATGTCTGCCTCGCAGTCGAGCTGGCGCACACCCGCGGCATCATCCACCGCGACATCAAGCCGGCGAACATCATGCTGGGCGAGTTCGGGGAGGTGTTCCTGATCGATTGGGGCGTCGCGAAGGTCACGGGCGACTTCGATCCTTGGGCCGGCAGCTCCAACGATGCGGCGCCGGAGGTCGATGCGACCGTCCCGGGCACGGTGATCGGCACCCCGGGATACATGTCCCCGGAGCAGCGCCACGGCGACGAGGTCGATGCGCGCAGCGACATCTTCGCGCTCGGCTGCGTGCTGTTCGAGATCCTCACGTTCATGCGGGTGCCGGCCGAGAGCGGTGTCCACGCCTCCCTGCGTCCATCGCAACACGAACCCGACGTCAGCCCGGAGCTCGACGCGCTGTGCGTCAAGGCGACCGCGCCCGTGCCGGCTGCCCGGGTGGCCAGCGCTCGCGAGCTCGGCGCGGTCACCCAACGGTTCCTCGATGGCGATCGCGATCTCGAGCTACGCAAGCGGCTTGCCGACGAGCACTACCGCCGAGCCGCGCGTGCGGCGCTGAAGCGAGACATCGATGACGGTCAGGAGCGTCTGGCGATCCGAGAGGCCGGTCGCGCCCTCGCCCTGAACCCGACCCACGCCAACGCGGCGCAGCTCGTGACGTGGTTCATGCTCGAGCCACCGCGGCTGCTTCCTGACGAGCTGACCCGCGAGCTCCAGGAGGCGGCGATGGAGGAGAGACAGCGCCAGGCCCGCATCGGGATCGGTGCGTATGCCGTGCTGGGCGTCTTCATTCCGCATCTGGTCTGGGCGGGCATCCGGAAGCCGCTCCCTGTCGTGGCGCTCGTGGTGGTGCTCGGGCTCCTGATCGGACACGCCTTCCTCGGCACGCGGACGATCCGGTTCCCACGGTTCGCGCCGATCCTGACGCTCTCGCTGAGCGCGATCCTGGTCGCGCTGCTCGCCCGCATGTACTCGCCGTTCATCATCGCTCCGGGAGTCGCGGCCCTCACAGGCGTGGTGTTGATGGGCAGCGCGATGTTCCGGACGAAGCGGCTGGTCGCCGCTGCGATCGGTGTGCTGTCGCTCGCCGTCGTGGGGCCCTACATGCTCGAAGCGCTCGGGGTCATCTCTCCGACGATCCGGCTTACCGGTGACGAGTTCGTGATCAGCAACCTCGCGCTCGAACTCCCGCCGCTGCCTACCGGTCTGGGCTTGACCGGGTACGTCATCGGATTCATCGGAGTCGCGACGATCGTCAGCTGGGCGATCGCGAATCGCTTCGCGGAGGCGCAGCGCAGGCTGCACATCCAGGCCTGGCAGTTGCGTCAGCTCATCCCCGACGCCGCCGCGTCGAGCTCGTAGCCCGCAGCCACGCCGCTGGCTTTGGACCGCGCGTGGTGTGGGTCACGGGTGCATCCGGTGCGTCTCAGTGCGGCTTGGCCTGCTCGGTGAGCCAGCTCGCGACCAGCTCGAGCGCTGCGGGATCGAAGCTCTCGCTGATCTCGAGGTACTCGTCGGTGGCGCCGGTCTTCGCGTGCTGGAACAGGTGGTTGAGCTCCGGCAGCTTCTTGGTGGTCAGCTTGGCGCGGGCCGTCTTGGAGACGCTGTCCTCGACCGTCTTGATCGTGATGTCGGCGGGCACCTGCGTATCGCGCTCGCCCACGATCACGAGGGCGGGGATCTCGAGCTTCTTCCACGCGAGCCGCGGATCGATCTTGAAGAACGACAGCGTCCACGGCGCCTGCGCATCGGCGAGCGGCTTCGCGATCGCCTGGGCGATCTCCTGATCGGTGGGAGGATGCCCGAGCGCCTGCACGAGCTGTGGACGAGTCAGCTCGACGAGGACGGCCTGCAGCTGGGCGGGGCCGGCGATCGCGGCCTCGCCGACCTTGGTCTGCATGTCGACCAGCTGCTTGACCTGATCCTCCGTCGCTCCACCGGCGCGCGCGCTGATCGCGAGCTGGAGCGGCACCAGCTCGCGACCCGTCACCGCCACACCCGCGAGCGAGACCAGGAACGCGACGGGGTGCGCCGTCGCGACGCTGGGCGCCACCATGCCGCCGGTGCTGTGCGCGACGAGGCCGATCCGCTTCGGATCGATCGGTGGCTGCTTCGCGAGGGCGTCGACGATCGCTCCGGCATCCGCGATCTCGGTGTCGAGCGTCCCCACCGCGCCCGTGGTCTTGCCAGTGCCGCGATCATCGAAGCGATACACGACGAAGCCCTGACGCGTCAGCTTGTCGGCGACGATCGCGTACGGCTTGTGCCCGAAGATCGTCTCGTCGCGATCCTGCTGACCCGAGCCCGAGAGCAGCACCACGGCGGGAAACGGCCCCGCGCCTGGAGGCACCGTGAGCGTGCCGGCGAGCTTGCCGCCATCGGGCGCCGCGATCTCGAGCTCGCGGCTCTCGTACGGGAACGGCGGCTTCGGGGTCTGCGGGCGCGGGTACGCCGAGCGCGGCGCCTCGCCCTCGGCGAGCCGCACCATCCGCACCCGGATCTGCGTGCCACCGACGACGCCTCCGCCACTGGCGTCGCCCGCATCCTTCGCACGCTGGAGCTCGTAGTGCTCCCAGGTCTCCTTCGGCGCGCCCGGCTTCTCGATCGTGAACGCGATGTGCTCGGGATCGAGCTTCACGTCGCCGAGCGGCAAGGTCTTGCCGGACGCGACGTCGAGCGTGCCCGTCCACGCCGCGCCGTGCTTCGCGAACGACAGCGGGAGGTCGCGCAAGGTCGCGCCGACGACGAACGTCGCGCTCCAGCGCTCGGTCCCGGTCGTCGCCGCGCTCGCGCCCGAGCCCGACGAAGCAGCCGCCGATCCGGATCCGCCACCTCCGCTCGGACCCGAGTCCTTGCCCTTGCAGGCCGCCACACACATCAACGCCAGGACCGATGCCTTCACCACCATGGTGATGGCATACGCGGGAGACGCGCCTCGATGCAACGGGTCGTGCAACGAACGGCGCGGCCGCTCAGAACGCGTAGCCGACGCCGACCGAGAACCCGCCCGCGATGCTCGTGAACGACTGCGAGTCCGCGTTGTCGGGCTTGAAGCTGCCGAACGACATGTCGATCTCCGGCCCGGCCTGCAGGACCACGCGCTTGCTCGGGAAGTACGCGAACGGGAACTGGATGCGGGTGAGGAACGCGGTCTGCTTGGACTCGATCACGATGCCGCCGCCGGTATCGAGCTCGCGGTTGCCGAACAGCGCACCGAGCGCCAACGTCGGGCGGAGGAACGCGCCGAGGCCGAGCCGGATGTGGGCCGAGGCGAACAGCGTGCCGCCGAGCGTGGTGGCGCTGATCGCGTCGCTCGCGCGATCGTAGTTGAACAGGAACTGTCCGCCGATCGAGACGTTGGACTTGATGAAGTACTGATAGCCGAGCCCGAACAGCATCGACAGGCGCGTGTTCGACGCGTCGCCTTGCTTGTCGTAGGTGAACACGCCGAGCGCGCCGAGATCGATCTCGGAGACGCCCTTGCCGATCCGCGTCACCTTGCCGGCGTCGTTGGGATCGGCGGCGATGTCATCGGCGTGCGCGGGTGTGGCCAGGGCGAGGCCGATCGCGAGAACCAGCAGGGAGGAGGCGAGGCGTTGCGTCATGGCCAGAGCATCGCGGGAAGGCGGCCGTCCCTACACGGAAACCCAGGCAAAATCGGGCTGGGAGGCCGATCTCGTAGAAATCACCGTCGGTGGTTGACGCGGCGCGTAACTGTGGCCATAAACTGAATGACGGTTCATTCAGCAAGCGAGGACCCCCCATGGCGAATCAGAACTACTACAAGGCGAACCTCCGCGACCTGTCGTTCCTCCTGTTCGAGCAGTTCAAGATCGACGACCTGCTCGGCAAGGCGCCCTTCGCGAACTGGGGCAAGGACGAGGTCACCGCGGTGCTCGAAGAGGCGTACGGCTGGGCGCAGAAGCACATGGGGCCGCTGAATGGGAGCGGTGATGCCGAGGGCTGCCGCCTCGAGAATGGTCAGGTCAAGGTCCCGGCCGGCTTCAAGGAGATCTGGAAGGCGCTGTTCGAGGCTGGCTGGCGCACGCTCGCGATCGACGAGAAGCACGGCGGGCAAGCCGGGCCGTTCACGCTCGCGATGATGGTCGAGGAGTTCATGTGCGGCTCGAACACGAGCTTCAACATGTACCCGGCGCTCACGCAGGGCGCGGCGGATGTGATCCTCGCGTTCGGCACCGAGGCCGAGATCGCGACGTACGTGCCGAACATGTTCAACGGCAAGTGGGCCGGCACGATGTGCCTCACCGAGCCGCAGGCCGGCAGCGACGTCGGCAGCGCGACCACCACGGCGGTCAAGCGCCCCGACGGCCAGTACAACATCAAGGGCACCAAGCTGTTCATCTCCGGCGGCGATCAGGACATGACGGAGAACATCATCCACATGGTGCTCGCGCGCCTGCCGGATGCACCCGCGGGCACCAAGGGCCTGTCGCTGTTCATCGTCCCGAAGGTCCGCATCGATGGCACGCCGAACGACGTCAGCACCGCGGGCATCGAGCACAAGATGGGCATCCGCGCGTCGTCGACGGCGCAGCTGGTGTTCGGCGAGAACGACAACTGCATCGGCGAGCTGATCGGCGAGGTCGAGAACAAGGGCATGTCCCAGATGTTCCACCTCATGAACTACGCGCGCATCGGCGTGGGGCTTCAGGGCCTCGCGTGCGCGTCGAGCGCGTACCTGAACGCGCTCGAGTACGCGAAGGATCGCAAGCAGGGCAGCTCGATCAAGCAGTGGAAGGATGCCACCGCGCCGCGCGTGGCGATCATCGAGCACCCGGACGTCAAGCGCATGCTGCTCGACATGAAGGCACGCGTCGAGGGCATCCGCGCGCTCGCCGTGAAGCTGACCATGCACATCGATCGCGAGGCCGCGATCACCAAGACCGGCGGAGACAAGGCGCTCGCCGAGTATCACCAGGGCCAGGTCGATCTGCTGGTGCCGCTGATCAAGGCCTACGGCAGTGACCAGGCGTTCTCGATCTGCGCCACGGCGATCCAGGTCTACGGAGGCGCCGGGTACCTCAAGGACTGGCCCGTCGAGCAGTACGCGCGCGATTCGAAGATCTTCTCGATCTACGAGGGCACCAACCACATCCAGGCGATGGACCTGGTCGGCCGCAAGCTGATGCAGCGCGGCGGCGCGAACGTGCAGGCGTTCGGCAAGGACGTCGCGACGTTCGTCGCCGCGAACAAGGAGCACCCGGTCCTCAAGGACGCGGTGATGGTGCTCGGTCAGGCGATGGAGGCGATGACCGCCACCGGCGGCAAGTTCATGCAGTGGTTCGGCGGCGGCAAGATGGAGATGGTGCCGACCGTGGCGAACCGGTTCCTCGAGATGATGAGCGAGACCGTGGTCGGCTGGCTGCTCCTCGAGCAGGCGGTGATCGCCGAGGCCGCGACGGCCAAGCTCGCCGCGGATCATCCCGACAAGGCGTTCTACGAGGGCAAGCGCTACGCGGCGCTGTACTTCGCGTACAACGTGCTCCCCGGCGTGGCCGCGAAGGCGCAGCTGATCGCGCGCGAGGATCGCACCGCGCTCGACATCCCGGCCGCGGCCTTCGCCCCGGGCTGAGCTTCGCGCCGGCACCGTCGGCCACGGCGCGGTATGCTCGCGCCATGGAAGGGCCCCTGATGCGACTCCCGCGCCACGCGCGCGGCCTCAAGCTCGCGCGCATCGGCGTGTTCATCATGCTCGCGCAGCTCGTGCTCGGGCTCGTGATGTCGGTGAAGGCGTTCGGCGCCACCAGCACGGATGGCGCCGAGGACGCGTTCAAGTGGATCCAGTACTTCCTGTGGGCCAACATGGGCGCGACCGGCGCGATGTTCGTCGGCAGCGTGCTCGCGATCCCGGACTTCCGCGCTGCACGGCTCCCGCTCGGGATGGTGCTGTTCGGCGCCGCGTGCTTCGCCACCGCCACGGTCGCGCTGTGGTGGAGCCATCACGTGATCAGCAACTTCATGCACGTCGCGCTCGATCCCGACAGCACCGCCGCGGACGTCGAGGCTGCGATCGAGAACTTCGGCTCGCTCAAGATCGCGGTCGTCGTGAAGGACCTGTCGTACACGATCGGGCTCATCACGATCGTCCGCACGGTGCGGCAGGCCGCGGTGGCCAACGAGCAGCTCGCGCTTCGTGATGCGGCGAGCCACCTCACGGGGCTGATCGTCCTGATGCTGATCTCCGACGTGTTCTATCAGCTGACGTATGGTCTCGGATCCGGCGCGAGCATCGTCCCGTTCCTCGGGTTCGCGGTCTCGCTCGGTGTCGTCGTCTACTGGATCTACTGCCACCTGCGGCTGCAGCGGTTCCTCGAGAACGCGGCGTACTTCGTCAACGAGCCGCATCACCTGCCGAGTGCGCGCCTGGTGAACCCCGGCACCGTCGAGACCGATGCGCCCACGCCACGGCCGAGCCAGCGCTCGATGCCGCGGCCGAGTGCGCCCAGCATCCCGAACGCCACGCCGAGCGCGCCGGTGATCGTCGTGGCGCCCGAGCTCCGCGCCGCGCCCGTGCCTCGCGCCGAGACCTCGCCCGAAGGCGAGGCCGCCGAGCCACCTCGATTCCTGCGCTGAGACGGGCGTCGTCCGCGCGCGGCGGGGCCCCGAACAGCTCGTGCATCCGCGTGCGCGACCCGCGCAAACCCGCGTGAGTCCCAGGTTTTGACGCTCAGCGTGACGCCAGCTGACGCCAGCTACCCCAGTCGCCACCCTCGCCGATGATCGCGAGATCACAGGACCTCGGAGTTGGATCCGAACTTGCGGATACCCCAACCCATGCTGTCCAGCCCGGCTACTCGACTCGCCATCCTGGTCTCACTGTTCGGCGCCGCTGCGTGCACCGAGGAGCGTGAGGTCACCCCGCTGTACAACCACGCGAACGGTCGCATCGTCATCGCGATGAACCAGTCGCTGTCCGATGGCGAGCAGCTGTACACGCGCGCCCGCCGCGGCAACTTCGGCGTGCTGGACTGCGCCAAGCTGGCCGCCGAGATCCCGGCCGTGGCCGATGCCTCGGGCGAGACCATCGATGGCCCGACGGTCGAGGTCGCGCTGACCAAGTCGATCTACGACTCGCCGAACTGGTTGAACCCGACCCCGGCGATGCTCGCGCAGCTCACCAAGGGCGTCGATTCGATCATCGACCTCTGCATCATGGACGGCGACAAGGAAGTCCTGAAGATCGAGCGCGACCTGTTCCAGGCGTGGGACCAGGCCCGCGGCAAGGGCATGGGCGGCAAGGCCGATGACCCGAGCGGCGAGCAGCGCATCAACAGCCCCCTCGAGTACGGCGAGCGTTGCGTCGCCGAGCTCGGCGAGATCCCGTTCTTCGAGAAGCAGGGCGACGGCGACTACAAGACCTACAACTGCCTCGATTCGACGCCGATCCCGATGACGGCGACCGCGGCCAACGGCTCGGTCAACTCGCCCACCGAGGGCACGCTGTCTGCCTGCGATAACCCGCAGTACATCTACTCGCTGTGCGAGGCCGGCCCCCGCGTGGCGAGCCGCACCAACGAGCAGGGCACGCGCTGGGTGCTCCTGTGCCGCAAGAGCATCGGTGGCCTGACCTCGTCGAAGTTCAACGACATCGCGATGATCGGCTCCAACCCGTTCACCGGTAAGACCTGCTTCTTCCAGAACGCGCTGTACTCCAAGACCGACGGCGAGCACGTCCCGCACCCGGCCGACAAGGTGAAGTCGTCGAACCTGTGGGCCGGCGTCCACGGTGGCCTCGGCAGCGGCATCCAGTGCAGCGAGTGCCACGATGCCGACGCGTTCATCCACAGCCCCTGGATCGACGGTGCGAAGGATGGCAACGGCCGCTCGATCGTCCCCAAGATGGGCGTCGATCCGGACTTCGCCATCGGCGCGAACGACACCCCGTACGCCCTCGTCAACCGCCGCGGTCAGGGCTGGACGATGAAGAAGCACATCACGGGTGAGGGCGCGAACGCCTGCACCAAGTGCCACCGCATGGGCGATGGCCGCTGGGCGAGCGACTGGCTGACGCGCCTCAACGGCACGGACACCGGCTGGACCAGCATCACCACGGCCGAGGGCAACAAGGCCGAGCACAAGTACTGGATGCCGCCGGAGCACACGTTCGCGACCGACGCGGAGTGGCAGGCGTCGCCGGAGAAGAAGGCGCTCGAGTTCATCCAGACCTGCCACACCACGCCGACCGCGGCGGGCTGCGGCTGGAAGGACGTCCCGGAGACCCTCGGTGGTGCGAACAGCGGCGGCAAGCTGCGCAACGCGGTGACGCTCTCGGATGACGAGCTCGCCAAGCAGGCGACCACGATCCTCGGCATGAACAAGAACGTCACGGGCAACAACACCTGCTCGGACTGCCACGCGCCGAACGCCACGACGATCCGCGACTGGCAGGAGAAGACCGACACCGCCGTCGCCGACGCGCTCAAGGATGCCGACGCGACCGGCGCGGTTCACAACGACACCTCCGCCGCCGTCCAGGTCAACACGGACGAGTTCAAGGTCATGGGCCCGTACGAGGTCGCCGCGGGTTCGTTCTTCGAGGCGAGCATCGCCGGCTCCGGCGACGTCGACCTGTTCGTGAAGCGCAACGACGAGCCCACCAAGGACGTCTACGACTGCCGCCCGTTCGCGCAGTCCTCGACGGAGAAGTGCGACAAGTCGATGTACAACGCCTCCGGCCCGGCGAAGTTCTGGATCGGCCTCAACGGCACCGCCTCTGGCTCGGTCAAGATCACGCTCAAGTACACCTCGCCCAACCCGAACGCGATGCCGGCGAAGGATCGGATCGCGAAGTTCCGCCTCGACCCGGCGGCCTCGGACTCGCCGTTCGTCCCGGCCCGCATCGGCATCTACGCCGCCGCGGCGCACCTCGGCTGGTTCCAGGACACGTTCAAGCAGGCGTACCCGGTCGGCGAGCACGGCAACACCAACGACACCTGGGCGCTCGAGTACGGCAAGTTCAAGAGCCGCACCTCGATGCCGAAGGGCAACCACCCGCGCTTCGAGCAGGCGCAGTTCGACATCGTCGCCGAGTGGTTCGCGCGTGGCGTGCCCCGCATGACCTCGTACATCGCGCCCGACACCGGCCCGACGTCCTGCACCCCGTCGATCACCTCGGCCGTCACCGCCCACGTCACCGACATGGCGACCAACGGCTGGGCCGCGCAGAACCGCCAGGCGGGCCTCGCGATGTTCAACGTCGACGGTCTGCCGACCGCGCAGAGCAAGCCGTACGGCGCCGGCTGGGCGAAGACCGGCCAGCTGCGCGTCCTCAAGGAGCTCGGCTACAACACCTACTACTGGATGCGCAGCTCGCCCGACGGTCGGTTCGTCGCGAACGGCCGCACCGGTGGCGATGGCGCCGCGATCGAGGATCTCCAGACCGGCAAGCTGATGAGCGTGAAGGCGGCGTACGACCCCGGCTTCTTCCCCGACAACAAGACCTGGGTGTTCCAGGGCACGCCGATCGGCGCGGGCTTCTGCAAGATGTCCCTGCTCCAGTCGAACCCGGCCCGCATCGACTTCTCCGAGTCGGCCTGCAGCTCGGTCGAGAGCGTCAGCCTCTACCAGCACCTCGGTCAGGGCGTGAACGGCGGCGACTACTTCGTCATCAACAGCACGTTCACCTCGGATAACCCGAGCGGCGCCGTCACCCACGACCCGAGCGCGGGCTTCTCCTCGAGCTCGACCATCAAGCTGACCCCGATGGTGTTCGACGGGACGCACTACGTCGGCAAGACCCCGGTGACGTCGAACGCGCCGTACGAGGGCGACTCGGTGCTCTCGCCGTCGACGAAGCTGGCGATCAGCCGGTTCGGCAACGAGGGCGCGCAGCTCGGCTACGTGCTCCGCAAGATCACGACGACCCCGGCGGGCTCCTCGTACACCGTGTCGACCCAGGAGATCGGTCGCTACTGCACGCAGGGTGCGAAGCCCTCGATCAGCTTCGACGAGAAGTACTTCGTGACCCACCACTACGTCGGCGCGAACGACTGGGCGGACCTCGGGTTCACCTCGGCCAACGACCCGACGTTCCAGGAGATGCTGGCCAAGGGCACCTCGAACATCATCCTGGTCAACATCTCGACCGGCGCCCGCACCCGGGTCACCAACATGAAGCCCGGCCAGTACGCCATCTTCCCGCACTTCCGCTCGGACGGCTGGTTCTACTTCCTGGTCCGCGACAAGGCGTCGGGCAAGGAGTACGCGATGGCGAGCGACGCAGCGCTGACCCTCTAACATCCGGTCGGACCGCTCTTTCCAGCCACGTGCAGACCTTCGGGACTGCGCGTGGCTTGCTGCGTTAAATCCGCGGGAGTACTGGGCTGACGACATTTGACGCCAGCTGATCGATCAGCCACCCCTACGTAAATCATTGAGATCACAGGGTGCGCAAAGGGTGCGGGATTGGATCCAAAGTTGCGGATACCCCATCCCATGCTGTCTCACCCGGCTACCCGACTCGCCATCCTGGTCTCCCTCCTCGGCGCAGCTGCCTGCACCGAGGAGCGCGAGGTGACCCCGCTCTACAACCACGCCAACGGCCGGATCGTCATCCAGACGAACCAGTCGATCGGCGACAACGAGCGGCTCTACACCCGGGCCCGCCGCGGCAACTTCGAGACCCTCGATTGCGCGAAGCTCGCCTCCGAGATCGACGCGGTGGAGGACACCAGCGGTGACCCCATCGACGGTCCGGTGGTCGACATCGCGCTGACCAAGTCGATCTACGACGACGTCGCCTGGTTGAACCCGACCCCCGCGATGCTCCAGCAGCTCGCCGGCGGCGTCGATTCGATCATCGACGTCTGCATCATGGACGGCAGCAAGGAAGTCGTTCGCATCGAGCGCAGCCTGATGGAGGCGTGGGACGACGCGCGCGGTCAGGGCCTCGGTGGCAAGGCCGATGACCCGAGTGGCGAGCAGCGCATCAACAGCCCCGTGACCTACGGCGAGCGCTGTGTCGCCGAGCTCGGCGAGATCCCGTTCTTCGAGAAGCTCGGCGAGGGCGACTACGGCACCTACAACTGCCTCGATTCGACGCCGATCCCGATGACGGCGACCGCCGCCAACGGCACGGTCAACGCCCCGCAGGAAGGCACGCTGTCTGCCTGCGACAACCCCCAGTACATCTACTCGCTGTGCGAGGCCGGCCCCCGCGTCGCGACCCGCATCAACGACAAGGGCACCCGCTGGGTGCTGCTGTGCCGCAAGAGCATCGGCGGCTACGCGTCGAACCAGTACAACGACATCGCGATGATCGGGTCCAACCCGTTCACCGGCAAGACCTGCTTCTTCCAGAACGCGCTGTACTCGAAGAAGGACGGCAGCAAGGTCCCGCACCCCGCCGACAAGGTGAAGTCGGGGAACCTGTGGGAGGGCGTGCACGGCGCGCTCGGTAGCGGCATCCAGTGCACCAAGTGCCACGACGCCGACGCGTTCATCCACAGCCCGTGGATCGACGGCGCGAAGGACTCCAACGGCCGCCCGGTCGTCCCCAAGATGGGCGTCGACCCGGACTTCGCCATCGGCGCGAACGACACCCCCTACGCCATCGTCAACCGCCGCGGTCAGGGCTGGACGATGGAGAAGCACATCACCGGCGACGGCGCCGCGGCCTGCACCAAGTGCCACCGCATGGGCGCCGGCCAGTGGGCGGACAGCTACCTCGCTCGCCTGAACGGCACGGACACCTCGTGGACCGGCATCACGACGGCCGAGGGCAACAAGCCGGAGCACAAGTACTGGATGCCGCCGGAGCACTCGTTCGCGACCGACGCGGAGTGGCAGGCGTCGCCGGAGAAGAAGGCGCTCGAGTTCATCATCGCGTGCAACGGCACCCCGACCTCGGCCGCGTGCGGCTGGAAGGACGTCCCGGAGACCCTCGGTGGCGCGGCGAGCGGCGGCAAGCTGCGCACGCCCGTCACGCTGTCGGATGACGAGCTCGCGAAGCAGGCGACGACGATCCTGGGCATGAACAAGAACGTCGCGGGCAACAAGATCTGCTCGGACTGCCACGCCGGCAACCAGACCACGCTGCGCGACTGGCAGGAGAAGACCGACGCCGCCGTGGCCGGTCCGCTCAAGAACCCCGATGCGCAGGGCCAGGTCCACAACGACACCAGCGCGGGCATCGCGGTCGCGAAGAACGGCTTCAAGAAGCTCGGACCGTACGAGGTCGCCGCTGGCTCGTTCTTCGAGGTCTCGATCACCGGCACCGGTGACATCGACCTCTACGTCAAGCGCAACGAGAAGGTGCTGAAGTCGGTCTACGACTGCCGCCCGTTCACGCAGTCGTCGACGGAGAAGTGCGACAAGTCGATGTACAACGCGGCCGGTCCGGCGAAGTTCTACGTCGGCCTGTGGGGCACCAAGGCCGGCACGGTCAAGGTGACGCTCAAGTACACGTCGCCCGACCCGAACGCCATCCCGGCCAAGGATCGCGTCATGGGCTTCCGCCTCGAGGCGGCCGCGGACTCCCCGTTCGTTCCCGCCAAGGTCGGCATCTACGCCGCCGCGGCGCACCTCGGCTGGTTCCAGGACACCTTCAAGGCGGCGTTCCCCGAGGGCGTCAACGGCAACACCACCGACACCTGGGCGCTCGAGTACGGCAAGTTCAAGAGCCGCTCGTCGATGCCCAAGGGTAACCACCCGCGCCTCGAGCAGGGCCAGTTCGACATCGTCGCCGAGTGGTTCGCTCGCGGCCTGCCGCGCCTGACCACGTACATCGCGCCGGACACCGGCCCGACGTCGTGCACGCAGAACATCACCACCGAGGTCGGCGCGCACGTCACCGCGATGAGCACCAGCGGCTGGACGGCGATCAACCGCCAGGCGGGCCTCGCGATGTTCGGCTGCAACGGCGCCACGGACCCGCGCTCTTGCCTCACCAACCTGGCGACCGCGCAGTCCAAGCCGTACGGCACGGGCTGGGCGAAGACCGGCACGCTGCGCATCCTCAAGGAGCTCTCGTTCAACAGCTACTACTGGACGCGCAGCTCGCCCGACGGCCGGTTCGTCGCGAACGGCGCCACCGGTGGCGACGGCGCGGTGATCTCGGACCTCCAGACCGGCAAGGACATCAAGGTCCAGGCCGCGTACGACCCCGGCTTCTTCCCCGACAACAAGTCCTGGGTGTTCCAGGGCACGCCGATCGGCGCGGGCTTCTGCAAGATGTCGCTGCTGCAGTCAAACCCGGACCGCATCAACTTCTCCGAGTCGGCCTGCAGCTCGGTCGAGAGCGTCAGCCTCTACCAGCACCTCGGCCAGGGCCTGAACGGCGGCGACTACTTCGTCATCAACAGCCAGTTCACCTCGGATAACCCGTCGAGCGGCGAGAACGACGACCCGAGCGCAGCGTTCGGTGCGAGCTCGACCATCAAGCTGACCCCGATGGTGTTCGACGGGACGCACTACGTCGGCAAGACCCCGGTGACGGTCAACGCGCCGTACGAGGGTGACTCGGTGCTCTCGCCGTCGACGAAGCTGGCGATCAGCCGGTTCGGCAACGAAGGCAGCCAGCTCGGCTACGTGCTCCGCAAGGTGACGACCACCCCCGCTGGCTCGTCGTACACCGTGTCGACCCAGGAGATCGGTCGCTACTGCACGCAGGGTGCGAAGCCCTCGATCAGCTTCGACGAGAAGTTCTTCGTCACCCACCACTACGTCGGCGCGAACGACTGGCAGGACCTCGGCTTCGCCTCGGCGAACGACACGACCTTCAAGGAGATGCTGCAGAAGGGCACCTCGAACATCATCATCGTGAACATCGCGACGGGCGCTCGCACCCGCGTGACGAACATGAAGCCCGGCCAGTACGCCCTGTTCCCGCACTTCCGGTCGGACGGCTGGTTCTACTTCACGGTCCGCGACAAGAACACGAACAAGGAGTACGCGGTCGGTAGCGACGCCGCGCTGACGCTCCCCTGAAAACGTTCATCCGGCCCCGCCGGGTGTGAGCCGCGCACGGATCCTCGAGATCCTTGCGCGGCTTTCGTCGTTCTGGCGGTATCATCCTCGTCGTGCGGTACGCGTCCCTGGCTGTCCTCGCGACCCTCGCTGCGGCGTGCGGAGACGATGACAAGACGTCCGCGTGCGATCTGACCGGCTCCACGCAGAGCGCGGTGAAGATCGAGGACCGCAGGGTGATCGGTGTGGCCGCGCCGTACGCCGCGGATCTCTCCCTCGCGGCGCGCGACGAGGAGCTGCGCACGTCGATCGCGGCGCGGCGCGCGGCGGCGTGGCAGGTGGTGGAGCGCGTGCTGACGCCGGTCCCGCTCGGGGACACCCGGCTCGCGCCGAACTTCGGCGGGACGCAGCCGACCATTCCCGCGTGGCACACCTGGTATGCGCACGATGACTTCGAGCGCGTGTTCAAGAAGCTGTATCGCGATCTCACGCCCGCGCAGCGCCGGGCGCGCGCGCCGATCGATCCGCTGGCCGGCTTCGCGTGGAATGCGGTCGCGCTCGATTCCGTCCCCGAGTGGCCGGAGCAGCGATATCTCGACTACCTCGCCACGATCGATACGGTCGAGGAGGCCAGCGGCGTCGGCAATGCCTCGCGCGTGGGCTACAGCCCCGGTGCGCTCGGGCACCTGATCAAGAGCTACGAGAAGCAGCACCAGTGCCGCTTGAACCCGGTGCCCGATCCGTTCGATGGCGACGCGATGCGCCCCGGGCAAGAGGTCGTGCAGACCGACGTGATGACGCTCGAGAGCTGCGAGTGGCGCGAGCTCGGCCCGTTCCAGGCCGGCGATGCCAGCGTGGAGATCACATCCACCGGCGATGGCGATGCGGATCTCTACGTGCGCCGTGGCGAGGCGCCGGATCCTTCGAGCTATGACTGCAAGTCGGCCGGCGGTGACAGCACCGAGCACTGCACCGTGGCGGGCAGCGGGCCGGTGTACGTCGCCGTGTTCGGCGCCAAGGCCTCGAGCCTGGAGGTCCACGTCACGTACGTGACCGCCGACGTCAAGGATCCCACCTGCCTCGACGGCGAGATGCCCCGCGATGCGGTGCTCGTGAAGGCGGACTGGCGGCGTCAGCTCGGCGGCGATCTGATCCCGATCTTCGACACCTCGGCGGCGCGCATGACCTCGCGGTTCGCCAGCACCTCGGAGTGGCAGTCCGACGGCGTCGCCGGGCCCGGCTCCGACGAGATCTACACGGCGCTGCTCTCGACGGGGGCGAAGTTCCGCATGCCCGCGATGCACGTGATGTCGAAGGAGCTCGATCACTGGATGTGGATCACCCTGTGGTGGTCACCGACCCCGAACACGGACTTCGGCGCGGATCGCCCGGCCTCGATCGCGGCGCTGCCGGGCCCGTGGAAGAACTACAAGATGTGCGTGGCCACGCAGTACCTCGAGGGAGATCCGGATCCGCGCGGTGGGCAGCCCGGCTCGCTCGGAGATTCGCTGGCCGCGGTCAGCGGTGGCGCGGGGACCCCGAGCTGGTGCTCGAACCCGTACATCGAGCAAGGCGGCGGGAACGCGGGCACCAACTGCATCGGCTGCCACCAGCACGGCGGGACGGAGCTGTCGGCGGAGTCGATCCTCGTGAACTTCCCGCACCACGGTGATACCCGGGTCCGGAACAACTTCTTCACGGACTACCTGTGGGCGGTGAAGGGCGGCGGTGGAGAGGATCTTTCCGCGGTCGTCCAGGCCGAGGTCGACTACTGGGACGCCAATGATCCGTAGCTGATTTCCCGGGCCACTCCGGAGGCGGATCGGAACGACCGTGGGTCAGAATCCACTGGATGACCGCGGATCTGGAGCTCACGGTACTGCACGAGGCGAGCGGCGAGGTCGGGTACGTGGCGGGGTTCGCGATCACCGACCAGCTGCTGGTGGCAGTGGGGGGCACCTCCAACCGGACGCCGACCTGCCTGGTGTCGTCGAATGCTCGCGACTTCGAGCCACGGAGCACGCCGCGCGAGCTCGGGTTGCGGAGCGTGCTGGCCGTCGGGGATGCGGTGTGGACGTGCGGAGAGTACGGCCAGCTCGCCGTGTCTCGCGATCACGGGATGACGTGGCGCCTGCTCGAGACCGGCACCACGGGCTGCCTGTACTCGCTCGCGCTCGGCCACGATGGCGCGGTCTGGGTGTGCGGGGATGATGGCTATGCAGCGCGCGTGCTCGGGGAGAAGGTGGTGCGTGTGGAGTTCGGCACCACGGTGCGGCTCTCGCGCGTGGTCGCGGTGCGCGACGAGATCTGCGTGCTGTGCTTCGATGGCAAGCTGCGCCGCTGGAGCGAGGGCACGGTCACGGAGATCTCCACCGGCGCGACCAAGCCGCTGACGGGCCTGGTCCAGACCAAGAGCAACTGGGTGGTGATCGGCGATGGCGGCTTCATCGGACGGTCGCCCGATGGGACCTGGTTCTCGCGAGTGGCGAGCGGTGTGGACGTGGATCTCGAGGGCCTCGCGCTGCTCGCCGATGGCCGGCTGATCGTGGTGGGTGATCGGGGACAGATCCTGATCTCGACCGACGAGGGGCGGACCTGGCACGGCGTGGCCAACTCGCTCGGCCTCGTCCACCTGTGGTGCGTGAAGCGGTTCGGCGCCGGCGTGCTGATCGGGGGCGACGAAGGCGTGATCCTCCGGCTCGCACCTCCCGACGATGCCACCTGGCGGGATCGCCCGAACGCGTTCGGCGGCGCGAAGCCGCTCGATCTCGCGTTCGCGATCGGCCCGGATGGGTTCCTCGAGCACGGCCTCCCCGCGTTCCTCGCCGCGGACGCGACCGGCGAGGCCAGTGAGGACGTCGATGCCGAGGAGGAGGACGACGACGCCGAGGGCGACGACGACGACGATGATGATGACGACGGCGACGACGACGGCGACGACGACGACGACGATGACGACGACGACGATGACGATGACGACGACGCGGAGGGCGGCAACGAGGCCTTCAGCGTGCTCGGCGTACCCGGTGACGCGGAGGACTTCCGCGACATCTACGGCGTTCCGCTTCCCGCCGAGGCAGGGCGGCTGTTCGCCTCGATGGAAGGCCGTGACCGATGGAGCACGTTCGACGAGCTGCGGCTCGATAACGACCTCCGCCCCGATGTGGGCGAGCACAACCTGTTCGAGCTGATGGTGCGCCGCAACCAGCTCGCGTACCTCGGCACGGATCTCGTCGAGGCGTTCTGCGGCGTGTTCGGCATCGGGTCGCAGGGCAACGGCGACACCTATCACATGGAGATCTACCCCTGGGACGAGCAGCGGCCTCGTCAGGTGCTCCACTTCGATCACGAGACCCACTCGTTCTCGGGCGTGTTCTCCGAATCGCTCGATTCGCTGGTCTACCTCGCCGCGATCGTCAAGGCGGGGGAGGCGCGCGCGATCTCGAAGGAGGCTTACCAGGCCGGGATCCGGCGGCTCCGCGGCAAGGTTGCCCCGACCTGGCACTTCTCGATCGAGGAGAAGGACCCGGAGTTCGTCAAGCTGGAGGCCACGCGGCGCGATACCGAGTTCTTCTTCTATCG
Source organism: Myxococcales bacterium (assembly GCA_016720595.1). Taxonomy (GTDB): domain Bacteria; phylum Myxococcota_A; class Polyangia; order Haliangiales; family Haliangiaceae; genus JABFXX01. Next base: position 162,685 of record JADKKI010000024.1, on the reverse strand, counting down.
CTCGCGCTGGATCACGGCGTTGCTCAAGAACGACGGCGTCACCGACATCAGCGATGTCCCGCAGCTGTTCATGGCGGACTTCAACCAGGTGATTCCTTCGGAGCAGCTCCCCGCGCGCTTCGAGGCGTGCGAGAAGTTCATCCCCACCGCGCTCTACGCGATGTGGCGCGGGTACCTGTTCGACGAGCCGGAGCTCGCCAGCTATCTCGAGATCGGTCGCCGGCACGCGGCGCGCCTGGTGCGCGATGCGGCGAAGCTGATCGACGATCTTCGCGGTGGCCGCAAGGAGCTGGGGACGATCAAGGACGTCGGAGCGTGGCTCGCCGCGTTTCGCGCGCTCGATCTCGATCCGCGGCGCGCCGGCGAGCGGACGCTGGAGGCCGAGGCACGTGCGCAGCAGGAGGCCGAGCGCGCCGGGCACGTGGTCGCCGAGCTCGAGCGCACGCCAGAGCCGCAGTGGCAGGATCTCGCGTGGACCTGGCTCGACGATGGGGTGGCTCACCGCGCCCTGTTGAAGCGGCTCGATCAGAGCTCGGTGGGGGCGCAGCTCGCCGCACTCGACGAGCTGGGGGAGCTCAGTGACGACGAGCGCGCCACCGCGTTGCCGCGCCTGGCCGGGGAGCTCGCGCCGGTGCTCGAGGCGGTGCTGGTCGGCAGCCTGGTCCGCGACGATCAGCTCGCGGGAGTGCTCACGAAGCCGAAGCTGAAGATCGCGCCCGAGGGCGACGCCGACGAGACCGCCCGGTCACCGGGCTGGGACGCGATCGATGCCGCGCTGAAGCCGATCTATGGCGACGCCGACCCGATGCACTGGGGCGTGGTGATGCCCTACGGACTCGGGGGCAACGATCCGATTCACGGCATCTCGGCGTACCCGCGCACCGACCCATCGCCGCACTGGCACTTCGTGACGTACGGATTCACGGATCTGTTCGAGAAGGAGAACGAGGACCCCGAGGAGAGTGGGTTCGGGTTCGAGCTGACGTTCCGCCTCGCGCGCAAGCTCACCGACGAGCAGCCTCCGACCTGGGCGCTGAACTTTCTCCAGAACCTCGGCCGCTACGTGTTCAGCAGCGGGAACCGGTTCGCGGCGGGCCACAAGATGGGGCTCAACGGGCCGATCGCGCTCGATCTCGACACGCAGATCACGGCGGTCTGCTTCGCCGAAGATCCCGAGCTCGGCGAGATCGTGTCCGAGCACGGCAAGGCGCGGTTCGTGCAGATCGTCGGGATCACCGATGACGAGTACCGGCTGATCCAGGAGTGGTCGACCCATGGCCTGATCGACATCCTGACGAAGAAGCTGCCCTTCCTGATCACCGACCTCACACGGGCCTCGGTCCTCGCGGATCCCGAGATCGCACGGGAGGCCGAGCAGCGCGTCGCCGCCGAGGGGTCCTCCGAGGATCTGACGTTCGCCGGCGAGCTGCAGTTCCAGGTCGACGACGGCCGGGTGCGGATCGAGCTGGGGGCGCTGTATGCGGCGGTGTTGCCGCGAGCGATGCGCGGGCGGATCCGCCACGGACGCGAGTACATGCTGCGAGGCAAGAGCTCCACGCTCGATCTGAAGCCGGGGAGCCAGGTCGGCTACGCGATCAACGAGGGCGAGCTGACCCTCGAGATCACCCAGGAGCTGGCGCGGGAGATGGAAGCGCAGCTGCGCGAGAACCTCGCGGGGACCTATGACTTCGAGGCGTGGCCGGCACTCGAGATCGTCGTCACGCCGAGCTTCATCCGGGCCCAGGACGGCTCGGTCTCCGACATCAAGGGCATCGCGGATCCCGAGCGGGCGCGGCAGCTGCTGGCGGAGGAGAATGCGCGGATCGCCGCCGGTGTCTCGGTCGAGGGGGGCGAGGACGACGATGAGGACAACAACGACGAGGACGAGGACGTCGATGACGATCTCGATGACGACGGAGACGATGAACATGCGCCGGATCCCGTGCGGGTGGTCCAGGCCATCGCGATGACCTCGCGCGCTCTCCGGCTCGCTCCCGACGACAGCGACGTGCAGTTCACCCACGCGATGTTGCTGCTCGATGTCGAGCGTGTCGACGAGCTGGCCGCGGTGCTCCCGGCGTTCGTGCCGTCGGTGCGGGTCAACGTGGCCGCGCGGATGGGCAAGCGCGGGCACGCGCGGTTCGGCCAGATCGTGGATCTCGCGCTCGCGCAGGCGCTCCCCGAGCGCATCCTGTCGAGCTCGACGACCGCGATCGGCGGTGGCAGCGGCGCCCAGATCGTCTCGTTCGGTGACGTCGCGAACGAGCTGTTCAGCGAGCTCGCGGAGGCGATCATCGAGCATGTCCCTGATCGGCTGGGGGCGCTGGTGCCGCTGCTCCCGGATGACGTCGCGCTGATCGCCGAGACCGCCTACCGGGCCGTCGTGGCCAAGCTCCGTGACCCGGCGATGGCGCTCTACGACCGGGTCCTCGCGCTCCCGATCCCCGCGGAGGGGGAGGAGCGGACGAACTACCTGCGGGCGATCAACAACGCGTGCGTCCAGGCGCATGCGTCGAAGGCGTACGAGGCGGCGTCCCGGATCGCGGATCGCGCCCAGCCGGTGGCGCACGAGAACCCCTACATCTATCACTCGGCCGCCTGTGCCTATGCGGCGATCGGTGACTACGCGAAGGCGCTCGATCAGGTGCGGCTCGCGATCGAGCACGAGTACGATCACGTCGAGAAGGTCGAGGTCGACGACGATCTGGGCCCGCTGCGCGAGTGGCCCGAGTTCAAGGCGATGTTCCGTGACTGGCATGCCCGCCAGGAGGGCAACTGATGCGGATCCATGGCCTCGACGCGCTCCAGGGGGAGACGGCGTTCGCGTTCCTCGTACTCCGGCTTCGCCGCGCTGCGGATCGCGACGAGCTGGCCGATGTGATCCGGCAGGTCGCCACGATCATTCCGGATGCGGAGGCGTTCATCGCAGAGCTGCCCGAGGATCTCGAGGAGTCGATGCGGGTGGTCGGGATGCCGTGGCAGCCCGCGATCGACGAGGACGGCGTGGAGGAGCAGCGCGCACTGCTCGCGCGGGTCTCTGCGATCGAGGCTGCCTGGTTCTTCCAGACCGGGACCTCGCTGCCGAGTACGGGTGACGACGAGGACGCCGAGGGCGACGAGGACGACGAGGACGACGTCGCGAGCGCGGCGGAGGCCGAGTGGGATGACAGCGAGGTCACCGGCAGCCGGAAGATCATCGTCGAGGACCGCGCGGCCGACGACGACGACGACGACGACGACCGACGACGACGACGACGACGACGACGACGACGACGAGGGCGACGAGCAGGCGACCTGGTCGCATGGTCCGCCACCGCAGGTCCTGGAGGTCCCGTTCCCGGTCGATGGCTATCCCGCGATCCTCGACGAGCTCGATTGGGAGGACTTCGGGATCGCGTTCAAGCTCGCCGGTGCCTGGCTCCCCGGAGAGAGCACGGTCCTGCTCGGGTTCCACGCGCTGTGGCTCGCGCCGTACGGCGGCCGCTATCGCAACGCAGCCGTCACCATCGATGCACGTCACCACGCGGCGCACCTCTGGGTGGATCGGTTCGCGGTGCCGTGCTCGGCCGCCGAGCAGGTCCACCACCTGCTGTGGATCCTCATGAAGATCCACGAGATCACCCCGGTGCTTCACGCACGGTTCAGCGGCGCGACGATGGCCCAGAAGTATGGGGGCCTGATGGGCGATAGCTCGGAGCCGTTCGTGCTCGGCGGGAATCCGCTGCTGGCGGTCCACGCCAAGGGTGGAGAGCAGGCCGTCGATGCGTGGATCCGGACGCAGACGGCGTGGTCGAACGAGGAGCTGGCTCAGATGCTGCGAGAGCTGGCGATCGAGCTGGTCACGGCGTCTGACGACGACGACGACGACGATGACGACGATGACGACGACGCGTCAGAGGTCGAGGCAGTCGTCGACGCGGTGTTCGAGGCCGAGGCTGGCGGAGGGGCACCTGCGCCACGCCGGCGGCGCCCCGCCGAGACCACCGTGTTCACCGGGCGCTCGCCGCTCGCGCCGCGGCCGCTGCCGATGACGACGCCGACGCCGATGCCGATGCCGCTGATGACCGATGCCGACGACGATGACGATGACGACGCCGACGCCGATGCCGATGCCGATGCCGACGCCGATGCCGATGCCGACGCCGACGCCGCCGACGACGCGCGTCACCTCACGCGGTTCGCAGGCGAGGTCCTGGTGGCGCGCGCTGCTGCCGGGGCGCTCGATCCCCGCGCTGCCGACAAGCTCCGTCCCGTGCTCGACGTCCCGGAGAAGTACGAGCATCGCCGTGGAGCGGTGGTCGACATCCTCGGTGCGCTCCGCGATCGCGCCAGCGTCCCCCAGATGATCCGGATCCTCGAAGGCACGTCGATCACCAGCTCGCTGGACTCGATCGGCAAGGAGGACTTCCTGGTCAAGGTCGCGAACGCACTCGGGGCGATCGGTGATCCCGCGGCGATCCCGGCGCTCACCAGGCTCGTCCGCGCGGAAGGCGACTACAACGACGAGCCGCGCCCGGCCGCCGCCGAGGCCCTCGCGGCATGCCTCGCCGCAGCGCCCGAGCCCCGCGATGTCGATGATGCGGTGCTCGCCGCGTTGCTCGCTCCGATCGCGGAGCGCAACGATGGCGAGGCGAATGCCGAGCTGCACTTCGCCTACGTGCGCCTCGCGAGTGTGCTGACGCCCGCGCGTCGCGAGCTGGCCCGCCAGCGTCTCGAGCAGGTCTCGACCAAGCGCAGTGACGCCACACCGACCCTCGCTCGCAAGGCCTCGCTCGTGCTGGCGCGAGGGGGGACGCCGGATGCCGGTGCGCTGGCAGAGCTCCGGCCGCTGGTTCACGAGGCGCTGACGAAGATCGACTACGCGCACGAGTACACCGTCCGCAACATCCGCACGGCGCTCCGCATCGGCGAGGCGCTGGCCGAGGTCGTGGATCCCGCTGATCTCGTGTGGCTGACGAGGTTCCCCGAGCCCGATGTCCGCTCGCGGTCACACGCGCTGCTGGTGCGGCTCGGCCACGACGTGGCGCCGGCCCCGGTGTTCGATCGGCAGGCGGCGAAGGGCGTGGCCGACGGAGCCCTCGCGAAGCTCGTCGCCGATCCACACGTGGTCGGTACCGCGGCGCTGATCGGGGAGGTCGGCCGGCGCAAGCTTGCCTCGGCGCGCCCAGCCGTGATCGCGGCCGCCGATGCGGCCATCGCGCGTGCACGGCCCGGCGGTGCGAACCTGCTCGATCCGGATACCGCCGTGCTGTCCGCGGCGGTCGCAGCGCTCCGCGCATTCGCGCTCGATCTCGAGACCATCGGTCTGTTCGACCGGATGCTCCGCCACGGAAACCACCACGTGAAGTGGGAGCTGTTGCAGGATCCACCGAAGGACGAGCGGCTGATCGGCGGCATGTTCCACGTGCTCGGCGAGAAGTGGGGCTGGCAGGAGAAGACGGCCAAGGCCTGGCTCGCGGAGTTCCAGGGCACGCCCGCGTACGAGGCCGAGCGTCGCCGCGACGATATGAACTGACGGTCGATCAGGGATCGGGTTCGAGGGTTCCGTTGAGGACGTACTGGCCCGATGTGTAGAACCCCTTGAGCTTGAGGCTGGTGTCCGCGCACGAGAACGCGATCGTGCCATCCACACAGTCGCCGGATCGCACGCGCTCGACGACGATCCGCTGCCCTCCTCGATCCGCTGCCCGATAGAGCTCACTGACGCAGTCGATCGAGAACATCCCCGCGAACGTGCTGTGTGCGCGGAGCGTGCCGACGTGGGTCCCGACCGGTGCGAGCCCGAGATCGACGTGCAGGTCGAAGTGCCAGGTCATGTCGGTGTTGAACTGGTAGGCGGAGCCTCCCCCCCGCCCCCCCCCCCCCCCCCCCCCCCCCCCCCCCCCCCCCCCCCGCCCCCCCGCGGGGGGCCCGGCGCGGCGCCCCCCCCCCCCCGCCCCCGCCCCGGCCCCCCCCCCGCCCGCCCGGCCGCCGGGGGGGGGCGGGCGGCCCCCGCCCCCCCCCCCCCCCCGCCGAGGGCGAGCGAGGTCCACGACCCCAGCGGATGGCCGGAGACCAGCGCATCGAGCCGGATGCCCGCGCGGAGCTCGGCCTCGCTGACCGTGGCGAACCGCTCGTGCGCCACGATGACGTCGAGCTGGCGATCGCCGATCTTCGCGATCGGCGGGCGGCCCCCGGGCGGCGCAGGGTCCGCGGCGGGCGCCACATCCGCGCCGGGCGCGCTGCACGCGGCGATCGCGAGCGGCAGGCAGAACAGACGCATCGAAGGTCCGGACGCCAGTACACGTCGCGGCGTAACATCAGCCCGCTCGATGCAGCTCGCCGCCGATCAGGACTACACCGTCGAGCTCGGCCTCGACGAGCCCGATGACCCCGAGACGTTGCGGCGCAAGCTCGCGCAGCAGCTGGAGATGTCGGTCTCGGCACTCCCTCCGCTCGAGCTGCGCAAGCGCTCGATCGATGCGCGTCGCGGCCGGATCCGGTTCCACATGATCCTCGGGGTCAAGGGCCCCGACGAGCCGGTGGGTGGAGCGCCCGTGCGCGAGGTCAGCGGCGATCCCGTGATCATCATCGGCGGTGGTCCGGCCGGGCTGTTCTGTGCGTACGAGCTGGCGCGCGCAGGCGTGCGCTCGGTGATCGTCGATCGCGGCAAGCCGGTGCAGGCGCGGCGTCGAGATCTCAAGGGGCTGACGCAACACGGCGTGGTGGATCCGGACTCGAACTACTGCTACGGCGAGGGCGGCGCTGGCACGTACTCCGACGGCAAGCTGTACACGCGCTCGCACAAGCGCGGCGATGTGCGGGACGTGATCGAGATCCTCGCGCTGCATGGCGCGCCGCCCGACATCCTCCTCGATGCGCGCCCGCACATTGGCTCCAACAAGCTCCCCAAGGTCATCACCGCGCTGCGCGAGCGGCTCGAGAGCGTGGGAAGCACGGTGCGGTTCGGCGCGCGGGTCACCGATCTGATCGTGCGCGGGGGGCGAGCGATCGGCGTGCGCCTCGCGGACGGCGACGAGCTGCTCGGGCGCGCGGTGGTCGCGGCCACGGGCCACTCGGCGCGGGACGTTCACGACCTCCTGATCCGCGCCGGGGTGCAGCTCGAGGCGAAGCCATTCGCGATGGGGGTGCGGATCGAGCATCCGCAGCCGCTGATCGATCGGATCCAGTATGGCCGCGCGGCCGGGCATCCGAAGCTCCCGGCGGCGCCGTACCGCCTCGCGTTCACGCCGTCCGATGGGCGCGGCGCGTTCTCGTTCTGCATGTGCCCCGGTGGCTGGATCGTGCCCGCCTCGACGGAGGCCGATGGCCTCGTGGTCAACGGCATGAGCCTGTCGCGGCGAGACTCGCCGTACGCCAACTCGGGCCTCGTGGTGGCGATCGAGCTCGCGGATCTCGATCGCCTCGGGCTCACGCGCCCGCTCGGTGGTGTGGAGCTGCAGCGCCGCCTCGAGCGCGCCGCGATGCAGGCCGGCGGCGGCGGGCTGCGCGCCCCCGCGACGCGAGCCACCGACTTCGTCCGCGGCAAGGCCTCGTCGACGGTGCCGGCGACGAGCTACCAGCCCGGCCTCGCGGCGACCGACATCGGCGAGGTGCTGGACGCCACGGGGATCCCGCTCGCCGCGCGGCTGCGGGAGGCGCTCGGAGCGTTCGACAAGCAGATGCGCGGGTACCTCACCGACGAGGCCGTCCTGGTCGGCGTCGAATCGCGTACGTCCTCGCCGGTCCGCGTGCCACGTGATGCGACCACGCTGATGTCGCCCGATCTCGCGGAGCTCTACCCGTGCGGCGAGGGCGCAGGCTATGCCGGCGGTATCGTCTCGGCCGCACTCGACGGGATCCGGATCGCGCGCGTGATCAGTTCACGAACTTGAGGCCGACGGCGACGCTCACCGCCGGCGCCTGCGACACGTTCGCCTGCGCGAAGATCTTCAGCTTCCACAAGTTGACCTGACCGCCCGCGAGCACACGCACCTGGCCCGGGCTGCCCTTGTTGTCTCCGGTGCCCGTGATCGAGACGGTGCCGAGGTCGCGGTTGTCGGCGGTGTGGAGATTTCCGTCGAGGCCGGCGTTCACAGTGCTGTTGCCGGCGGGAGTGAAGTCGATGCCGATCCCGCCGTAGAGCGTGGCGAGCAGCGCGAGCCGGATCCCGGTGGTGGCCTCGACGGGCACCGTGACCGCGTTCGAGGTCAGGTCGAACCGGCCCGTCGAATCGAGCGTGATCGGCTGGGTCATGCCGCCGCCGCTGACATCGAACTTCGTCGACAGCGTGGTGCCACCCGTGCCGAGATCCCAGCGCGTGTACTCGATGCCGCTGGTCAACGACAGCCCGATCCAGCGGACGAGGGTCGCGGCGCCGCCGGTGGCCGCCGGCTGGATCAGGTTGTACTGGAGGTGCGCGCCCGCGCTGGTGATGCTGCCCTCGAGATCACCGACGCTCGCCTTCTGATAGAAGCCGTTGGCGAACACCGTCCAGCGCGGGTGATCCCACTCGGAGAGGTTCATGCCGACCATCAGCCCGAAGTTGACGGCGAGGCCGCCGGTGGGGTGACTGGTGTCGTGGATGTCGGGGTTGCCGGCGAGTGCGAGGTTCGCGGCGAGGCCGATCAGCAGGCTCTTGGGGGCCGAGGCGTAGTCCACACCGAGGCCGCGCGCCGAGAACGAGGTGGCGTTGGTGAACTCCTTGAGGAAGTTGTTGATCTCGCCGGTGTGATACGCGTCGTCGATCCTCGTCTTGATCTGCGCCGCGAGCTCGGCCGGCGTGACGCCCATCGCCATGGCGAGCATCTGCCCCTCCGGAGACAGATTTACGTTCACGGACGTGTCCGCGTGGGCGGCGGAGGCGGAGGCGAGGAGTGCTACGAGGCAGGCGGCGAGACGCATTCGCCGAGCTTAGTACATCAGCCCACGTCGCGTGCGGCGGTGGAGACCCGACGGATGCCCTCGCGGACCCCGACTCGCGGTTTCCATCCGAGTTGCTGCGCAGCGTGGTCACTCTCGTAGTGGAGGCGGGCGAGCGCAGACTTCAAGCGATAGACGCCGATCGGGCTCGGCCTGCCGATCGCACCGAGCGGGAGCTCGCTGAGCCGGCCGATCGCGAACATGACCGAGCGCGGGATCCGGAGGATCTTCTTGTGGCCGCCGCCGAGCTCGAGCACGTCGTCCTGGGTCAGGTGCTCGGGATCGATGATGTGGAACAGCTCGCCCTGGTGCAGGCCGCTCGCGATCGCTGCCATCACCGCGTCCACCACGTCGTCGATGTAGACCAGCGGCAGCTCCAGCTTGCCATCGCCGAGGACGAGCCAGCGTCCGCCGGCAGGGCGCGCGACGGCGCCGTTGATCAGCGGGATGCCGCCACCGAAGATCTGACCCGGGCGGAGGATCACCACCGGGAGGCCCTGCTTGGCCGCGACACGCACCGCCTGCTCGGCCTCGAGCTTCGCGCGCGTGTAAGCGCCACGCGAGGCTGCGCGCGGCTCGGTGTTGGTCGCTTCGGTGATCGGCGCCTTCCCCGAGCTCCCCGCCCAGTCGACGACCGACATCGACGAGATGTGCACGAGCTGCTTCACGCCGTGCCGCTTGCACGCGTCGATCACGTTCTGCGTGCCGACCACAGTGCCGTTCCTGTGCTCGAGCCAGTCACCCTTCGTGGCGGCGCCGCAGTGGATCACGATCTGCGCGCCCTTCACGGCGCGGTCGACGGCGGCCGGGTCACCGAGGTCGCCGAACGCGTACTCGAGACCGTCTTCGGGTTGCTCGGGCGCGCGGCGCTGGAACACACGGACCAGGTGCCCTTGGGCACGCAGCTGCTTGACGATCGCCGTGCCGAGCGAGCCCGACGCGCCGGTGACGAGGAACGGGACGTGGTCCGCGTATGGAGAGCTGGCGACCTCCGCCACGGGCTCGACCTCCGCCACGCGGGCGCCCCCGAGCTGCCCGAGCTGATCGATGGTGCGTGTGACGGCTGCCACCCGCGCGGCCCAGGTCTCGTGCTGCATCGTGGCCGAGCGCGCGCTGCGCGCGGCCAAGCTGGTGTCCGCGAGCGCGCGCTCGATCGCCGCGACGAACTCGCTGGGCGTGGTCGCGATCTCACACATGCTCGGATACCGCTTCACTTCGGGGACTGCGGTCGAGACCACCGGGAGGCCTGCGGACAGGTACTCGCGCAGCTTGAGCGGGTTGACGAACTTCATCCGCTCGTCGATGCGGTAGGGGATCACGCCGACGTCGAAGCCCTTGCAGTACGCGGGCAGCTCGTCGTGCCGCCGCTGCCCCAGCAGGTGCACGTTGGCGAGGCCGCGGAGCGCCGACAGATCTCCCAGCTGCTGGCCGATCAGGATGATCGACCACGCCGGGCGTTGGCGCGCGACCTCCGCGATCAGCTCGAAGTCGACCCAGCTCTGCAGCGTTCCATAGAACCCGATCCGCGGATGGGGCAGGGACGCGATGTCGGCAGGGACCTCCGTCGCGTCGTCGAGCGCGCGCGCGAACAGCGCGTGATCGACACCGTGCGGTGACACGAAGGTGTTGGGGTTGACGAGGCGCTTGGCATCGGCAAGGGCGTGATTGATCGCGAACACCGCATCCACGCGCTCGAGCAGCGCGTGCTCGGCCTCCACGGTCTGGTCCTTGTCGAGATACGAGAACAGCGACCACTCGTCCACGCAGTAGTAGATCGACAGCGCCTCGCCGAGCGTGCCGACGTAATCCGCGGTGCTGGGGAGGAACGTCCACAGCTGGAAGTCCTTGATCCCGAGCTGGAGGCGGAGTGCGCGGATGGTGGCGCGCAGCACCTGGCGGTTGATCGTGCGCGCGACGCGCGAGTGCGGCAGCGGGAGCACGAGCGGCGACATCACCCAGAGGTCGTTCTCGACGTTCTGCGGCCCCTGCGCGAACTCGCCCAGCTTGCGCTTGATCTTCCCGAGGTCTCGTCCCGACGACAGCTTCGGCGTGCGCGTGGCGAGTGAGTTGAGCCACAGCACGCGCCGGGTCTTCGCGAGCTCGCGCAGGACGTGATGGTTCGAGGTTGGATCCTCGTGCCAGTCCTTGGCGAAGGCGATGATCGGAGTGAGCACGACGATGGACGATACAACGCTAGCAACCCCGACGGAGCCCAGGCATGGTGCGGACTCGGTGAGAGAGCTGGTCGTCGTCGCGTGCTTGTCGGCCACATGTGCGGCCGCGCTCGGGTGCCGGCGCGCGGACCCGGGGCCGGACCTCCAGATCGTCGGCGAATCGACGCGCGTGCGGCTCGAGGATCCAGTACCGGCGCAGACCCCATGGCTCGTCGGCGGACGGGTGCAGCTGGTCGCGGCGCGTGGCGAGAAGCTCGGGATCCAGGTGCTGCATCGCGGCCAGGGTGCCGTGTCCCTGACGCTGGCAACGACCGGGGTGACGATCGGAGGCTACGAGGTCGACAGCTTCGCGGTGACGCGGCCGTCGACGGACATGTACGGCGGCGGCAGGTCAGGCACGTTCGCGGATGGGCTGACCCCGGCCACGGTGCCAACGAGCAACCCCGCCTACTTCGAGCTCTCGGTGAGCGAGGCGCTCGCCCCCGGCACCTACACGGGGGAGCTCGCGGTCGGCGAGCGCCGCCTGCCGGTGGACCTGCGGGTCGTGGCTGCGACGATCCCACCGCTCGTGCCGCGGGTGTGGGCCTACGCGGATCCACGAGAGCTGCGAAGCACCGGCCCGGCACCCACCGCCGACGAGGTGCAGTGCGCGACGCTGTTCGCCGCTCATGGCGTGTGGCTGACGCCGGATCTGCACCTCGAGTGGTACGCCGCGCGGCGCGCGCTGGTGGCCGGGATGCACGATCTCCCGGTGGTGATCTCCGACGATCCGGCGATCGCGGGTGGCGAGGTGCGTGCCTGGATCGAGGCGACGCGTGGCACGGGTGTGGTGCCGTTCGCGATCCCGATCGACGAGCCCACCACGCCCGAGGCTCGGGCGAAGGTGATCGCGCTCGCGAAGGCGGTGCGCGCGGCGGGCGGCGGGCAAGAGACGTTTCGGTTCGCGGTGACCGCCGATCCGCGCCCGGAGTACGGCGACCTGATCGATCTCTACATCTCGCTCCGTACACCACGCTCGGCGAACGGCACGCAGTGGACCTACAACGGGGCGCCGCCGCGGGCGGGCTCGATGGTGCTGGATGCGGCGACGCCCGGGCCGCGCACGTGGGGTTGGATCGGGTACCGCTGGAAGCTCCCGGTCTGGTACGTGTGGGACGCGCTGTACTGGCACGATCGGCACAACCGCAAGGACACGCCACTGGCCGGAAGGGAGCTGGACGTGCGGCGAGATCCGACCAGCTTCGATGGCGGCGAGGATCACGGCAACCTCGACGGCGTGCTCGCGCTGCCGGGCCCGGGCGGCTGCCGTCCCACACTCCGTCTCGCCGCGATCCGGCGGGGGCTCTATGATCGGAAGCTCCTCGAGCTCGCCGCAGCCTGCGATCCGGCCGCGACCGCCGCGCTGGCCGAGAAGCTGGTGCCGACCGCGCTGGGCGATGCGCCGGCGACCGGAGTGCCCTCCTGGCCGACCGACGAGGCGACCTGGGAGCTGGCGCGCAGGGAGCTCCTCGAGCTCGCGAGCTGCCCCCGGCGCTGAACCCTTTCTGGCTCCGCCGGCTCTCCTCTGGTGGAGGCATGACGATGGCGATCCAGGAGCTGACCGTAGACACCTTCGAACCGACCGTCTCTCGCGGCATCGTGCTGGTGGACCTGTGGGCGCACTGGTGTGGTCCGTGCCGTGTGTTCGCACCGGTGTTCGCCGCGGCCGCCGAGCGTCATCCAGGCGTGACGTTCGCGAAGGTCGACACCGAGATGCAGCCGGACCTCGCGCGGGAGCTCGGGATCCAGGCGATCCCGACACTGATGGCGTTCCGCGACGGGGTGTTGCTGTTCTCCCAGGCAGGCGCGTTGCCAGGCTCGGCACTCGACAAGCTGGTCGCGCAGATCGAGGCCCTCGACATGGACGCCGTTCGCGCCGAGATCGCGGGCGCCGTACGACGCACGGCAGGTGCGCGATGACGCTGCACCTTGCATTGCTGGGTGTTGCGCTGATCGGGGCGTGCTCGTCCTCGTCGCCGCCAGCGAGTCCGAAGCCAGCGCCAGCGCCCGAGGCCCGTGCCGTGCACGTCGAGTGCACCGAGAACATGGGGATGGGTGGAATGGGGCAGGGTGGGTGGAATGGGGCAGGGTGGGATGGGGATGGGTGGAATGGGGATGGGCTCCGATATGGGGCGGATCCATCAGCTGCTGGGTAGCCACGACAAGATCACGCGCAAGGTGGTGGAGCTGCCCGATGGCATCGAGAGCTGGACCACGAGCTCCGATCCGCAGATCGCGGCCACGCTCCCCGCTCACCTCGAAGACATGGTCACGCGGATGAAGCAAGGTCAGGTCATCCACGGGTTCGATCCGCTGTTCCGGAAGGTGTTCGCCGCGGCTGGCGAGATCGAGGTGACTGTCGAGCCGATCACCGGCGGCATCCACGTCACCGAGCGCGGGAAGACCCCCGCGGCGGTGGCTGCGGTGCGCGCACACGCTCAGCTCGTCAGCTGGATGGCCGAGCGAGGGATGGCCGAGGCGCATCGCTGTCATGACGTGGCACCAGATCGGTCCGCGCCGTGAACCTTCTCCCGGCGCGTGGGCTCTCACCCACATGACCACCATGCCGGGCATGAGACGACAGCTGTCGATCGGGTACGACGAGGCGCTCCTCAAGGTCGTCGATGCGTTGAAGACCGAGGGGTTCGGCGTGCTCACCGAGATCGACATCCGCAACACCCTGCAGAACAAGCTCGGGGTGGAGTTCCGGCGCTACAAGATCCTCGGAGCGTGTAACCCGCCACTCGCCCATCGCGCACTCCAGACCGATCTCGGGGTTGGTGTGATGCTCCCGTGCAACGTCGTCGTCTACGAGGACGATGCAGGCCACGCCGTGGTGACCGCGGTCGATCCGATGCAGACGATGGCCGCGGGCCATCCAGCGCTGGCGGCGATCGCCGAGGAAGTCCGCGGCAAGCTGGTGCGCGTGCTCGAACGTCTCGCGTGATCGACGCGAGCGCTCAGCGGCGGTGACCGACGAGCTGGACCGTGGCGCTCGCTCCGGTGTGGAACCGACCCTCGTGGATCTCCCGGTCGACCTCGCGGGCGATCACGAGCTCGAGAGGCGCGAGCTCCTGGCGAAGGTCTGCGAGCGAGCACAGCAGCGCCGCGTCCTTCGGGCCCCCGGTGTCGTGCACGAGCTGCTCGGGGCGATAGACCTCCAGCACGAACGCCCCGGCGGGGCGCAAGGCGAGCGGGATCTGGGCGTGAATCCGTCGACGCAGCTCGGGCGGTAGGTGCACGAAGATCTCGACGATCCCGCTCCACTGATCGCGTCCCAGATCGAACGTCGCGAGGTCCGCCTGGATCAGCTCGAGGGTGACGCCGTTGCGCTGCGCGAGCCGCTCGGCTTTGCGCAGCCCCGCCGCAGACTGATCGACCGCGGTGACCTGGTGACCCAGGCCCGCGAGGAACACCGCGTTGCGGCCCTCGCCTTCAGCAAGGCACAGGACCGGGCCAGGCGGGATGCGGTGCGCCTCGGCGCGGAGGAAGTCGTTCGGTTCGGTCCCGTAGGCATAGTCCTCGCCCGAATAGCGCTCATCCCAGAAGGTCGTCATGCCCGTGAGAGTCTGGCGGAAGGCTGAACGGTTCGGGCCAATTTCCTGAATCCTTTGACGCCTCCCCGGCTCTGACGCCGGAAGATGCCCGATCGCACGCTCTTGCTGACGTTTGGCGGCCTCGTCGTCCTCGCCGGCTGCCGCAGCTCCAAGCACCACGAGCCCGAGGACCACCTGCCGGCGAGCCGGGCGGTCCACGCCGAGCCGGCCCGGATGGTGACCCGGATGGTCGGCGAGGAGGTGATCGGCACGGTCCGGGCGCGCGACACCGTCGAGCTGTCGCCGACCGTGATGGGCAAGCTCGCCGAGCTGCACTGCGTGCTGGGTAGTCGGGTCAAGGCCGGGGACGTGATCGCCCGCCTGTCAGTCCAGGAGCTGAACGCCCGGCTCGATCAGGCCCGCGAGACGCTGGCCCAGGCCGATCTCGAGCTCGCGCGCGTGACCCGACTGCACGCCAGTGGCGCGCTCCCGGGAGCGGACTACGACGCGGCGGTGTCGCGTCACCGGATCGCCGAGGCCGCGCGCGCCGAGGCGGCCGCGATGGCGGGGTACGCGACGATGCGCGCCCCGTTCGCCGGCGTGGTCACCGCCAAGCTCGCGAACGCCGGGGACATGGCGATGCCCGGCAAGCCGGTGTGCGTGATCGAGGATCCGAGCTCCCTGCGGTTCGAGGCGACCGTGCCGGAGAACCTCGCGCGCGCGTTCGAGCACGCTCCCGGCATCCAGGTCCGCCTCGACGTGATCGATGCGGCGATCACGGCCACCGTCGCGGAGATCAGCCCGAACGCCGATGCGATCAGCCGCACCGTGCTCGTGAAGCTCGCGCTTCCTCCTGATCCCCGCCTGCGCGCCGGTGCGTTCGGGCGCGCCACCGTGCCAGCGAGCGAGGTCCACGCGCTCACCGTGCCGGTGCGTGCGGTGGTCCGTCACGGCCAGCTCGAGGCGGTCTACGTGGTCGCTGACGGCGCGGCGCGCATGCGACTGGTCCGGACCGGGCGCAGCGCCGAGGAGCGGATCGAGCTGCGCTCGGGCGTCCGCGATGGCGAGCTGGTGGTCATCGATGCTCCAGACGCGCTGGTCGATGGCCAGCCCGTGACGGTGACGCGATGAGCGAGAAGGTCCCGTCTCTCGGGCTCGCGGGCGCGCTCGCGAAGGCGTTCGTGAACTCGAAGCTGACGCCGCTGCTCGTGATCGTCTCCGTGCTCTTGGGGCTCGGTGCGGCGGTGATCCTGCCGCGCGAGGAGGAGCCGCAGATCAAGGTCCCGATGGTGGACGTGCTGGTCACCATGCCGGGCGCGACGGCGGCCGAGGTGGAGCGCCGAGTGACCTCGCCGCTCGAGCGGCTGCTGTGGGAGATCGAGGGCGTCGAGTACGTGTACAGCACCAGCCAGCCGGGTCGCGCGACCGCGATCGTGCGGTTCCGGGTCGGCGAAGATGTGGAGCGCTCGCTGGTGAAGCTCCACCAGAAGTTGATCGGCAACGCGGACAAGATCCCGCCCGGCGCCTCCGCGCCGCTGATCAAGGCGCGTTCGATCGACGATGTCCCGATCCTCGCGCTGACGTTTCACTCCACGGTCTACGATCACGAGCAGCTCCGTCGGGTCGCGGCCGAGGTCGAGGCGCGCGTGAAGCGCACCACCGATGTGTCGGAGACCAAGCTGATCGGTGGCCTCCGCCGGCAGGTGCGGGTGCGGCTCGATCCGGCGGCGCTCGCTGCGCGCGGCCTCGGGCTCTCCGATGGTCTGGTTGCGGCGCTCGCGGCCAACCACCAGGCCACGGTCGGCGCCTTCACCGCACACGATCAGGACGTGATCGTCGAGGCTGGCGGGTTCTTCGCGGACGCCGAGGATGTGGGCGACACCGTGGTCGGCGTGCACGCGGCGAGTCCGGTGCACCTGCGTGACGTGGCGCGGATCGAGGACGGTGCCGAGGACCCCGCGCAGTACGTGTTCTTCGGCAAGGGCGGGGCGGTGACCCGCGCGCCGCGCGACGAGCCGGCCGTGACGCTCTCGATCGCGAAGCGGCCGGGCACCAACGCGATCGTGGTGGCCGATGCGGTGCTCGCGGAGCTTCATCGGCTCGAGGGAACCGTGATCCCTGCCGACGTTCAGGTCACCACCACCCGCAACTACGGTGAGACCTCGTCGGAGAAGTCGAACGAGCTGCTGTTTCACATGGCGATCGCGATCCTCAGCGTCTCCCTGCTCGTGCTGTTCATGCTCGGCTGGCGCGAATCGCTCGTGGTGGCGATCGCGATCCCGTCGACACTCGCGCTCACACTGTTCGTGTTCTACCTCGTGGGGTACACGCTCAATCGGATCACGCTGTTCGCACTGATCTTCTCGATCGGCATCCTCGTCGATGACGCGATCGTCGTGGTCGAGAACGTGGTGCGCCATCGCGACCTCCCCGAGAACCAGGGGCGCTCGCTCAGGGACATCGCGATCCGCGCCGTGGCCGAGGTCGGCAACCCCACGATCCTCGCCACCCTCGCCGTGATCGGCGCCATCGTCCCGATGGCGTTCGTCGGTGGACTGATGGGGCCGTACATGCGGCCGATCCCGATCGGCGCGACCGCCGCGATGGCGTTCTCGCTGGTGATCGCCTTCGTGGTCACGCCGTGGGCGGCCTCGCGCCTGTTGAAAGGTGGAGCGGCGCACGGCCCCGCCCACGCCCGCGAGAGCCGGTTGACGCGCGGCTATCGGTGGCTGATGTCGCGCCTCGTCGGCCGGCTGCGGTGGCGCGTCGGGTTCTTCGTCGTGATCGGCGGCCTGCTCGTCGGCGCGATCGCGCTGGTCCCGCTGGGGGCCGTCCACGTCAAGATGCTGCCGTTCGACAACAAGAGCGAGCTCGACATCGTGATCAACATGCCGGAGGACGCTTCCCTGGAGCGCACCGCCGCCGCGGCGCGGGACATCGCCGCCGCCGTGCGCGGGGAGCCCGAGGTCACCGACTATCAGGTCTACGCGGGAACCGCCTCGCCGTTCACGTTCAACGGCCTCGTGCGCCACTACGACATGCGTCAGGGCGCGGCCGTCGCTGACGTGCAGGTCAACCTGCTGCCCAAGGAGGAGCGGAGCGCGCAGAGCCACGACATCGCGCGCAGGCTGCGGCCCCTCGCCGAGCGCGCCGCGGCACGCTATGGCGCGCGGATCGCCGTGGTCGAGGTGCCACCCGGTCCGCCGGTGCTCCAGACCTTGGTCGCGGAGATCTATGGTCCGGACGCCGAGGCGCGGCAGCGGTTCGCGGTCGCGGTGCGCGAGGTGTTCCGATCGACCCCGGGCGTGGTCGACGTCGACTGGTACGTCGAGGCCGCGCACCCCAAGGTCCGGTTCGTCGTGGACAAGGAGAAGGCCGTGCTCCATGGCATCTCGCCGGACTCGGTGGCCTCCGCGCTGCGGATCGCCACGAGCGGAGCGCCCGCGGGGCTCGTGCACCTGCCGCTCGAGCGCGAGGACGTGGTGGTGATGGTCGACGTGCCTGATTCCCAGGTCTCGTCGGCCGAAGATCTCGCCGCGCTGCGGATGCGCGCCGCGGATGGCGCGATCGTCCCGCTCGGCGAGCTCGTGCGCGTGGTGACCGTCGAGGAGGACCGCAGCATCTATCACAAGAACCTGTTGCCGGTGGTCTATGTCACCGGCGACATCGCGGGCGGCGCGGAGAGCCCGGTCTATGCGATCTCGGCGATGAACGACCAGCTCGGGAAGCTCGACGCCGCCCAGTTCGGTGGCGCCCCTGGCCCGATCGAGGTGTTCAACGCCTCGATGCCGAAAGATGACGCGCGACCGGCGCTCAAGTGGGATGGCGAGTGGCAGATCACGCTCGAGGTGTTCCGCGATCTCGGCGCCGCGTTCGCGGTGGTGATGATCGTGATCTACGGGCTGCTGGTCGGCTGGTTCAAGTCGTTCACCACGCCGCTCGTGGTGATGGCCGCGATCCCGTTCTCGCTGGTCGGGATCCTGCCGGCCCACGCCGCGGGCGGCGCGTTCTTCACCGCCACGTCGATGATCGGCTTCATGGCCGGTGCCGGCATCGTGGTGCGCAACTCGATCATCCTCGTGGACTTCATCGAACAACGCCTGCGAGAGGGGATGCCACTCGCCGAGGCGGTGGTCGATGCGGGCGCCGTGCGGTTCCGGCCGATGCTGTTGACGGCGCTGGCCGTGGTGGCCGGCTCGGCGGTGATCCTGTTCGATCCGATCTTCCAGGGCCTCGCGATCTCGCTGCTCGCGGGTGAGATCGCGTCGCTGCTGATCAGCCGGATGGCGGTGCCGGTGCTGTACTCGATGCGCGGCCGCTGGCTCCCCGGCGCCCGGGTGATCCGGTAGCGGTCTTAGAACGGATCCTGAACTTCAGGTTCCCGGCTCCGCTTCCCTGTTCCCTATTCGGGTACCTACTGGACGAGCACGGTGCCGACGACCTTCGCGGCGCCGAGCTGATCGATCGCCTTGCGTAGGTCACGCGTGGTGGTTACGCGGGCGCGGAGGGCCAGGATCACGGCGTCGGCGGCGTCGGCCATCAGGTTGACATCAGCGGAGCCGAGCACCGGGGGCGCGTCGATCACGATGTGGTCGTAGCCGCCGAGGCGGAGGCGCTCCATCGCGATCGCGAACGCGGGACCATCGAGGAGCTGGGTCTGCTCGATGCGCGGATTGATCGCGGCCACGTGGAGCCACAGCTGCGGGATGTCCACGACGGACCACGGCATCATCGGCTGGTGCCGGTGCGCGGCGAGCTGCTCGGCGAAGCACCACGGCGGCACCAGCTTGAACACGGCGGCGAGCTGCGGACGACGGAGGTGGGTCTCGACGAGGAGGACCTTCGCGCGCCCGCACTCGGCGAGCGCGAGGGCGAGGTTCGTGGCCGTGGTCGTCTTGCCATCGCCCTGGCGCGGCGAGGACACCACCACGCACTGCGGGCGGCCCAGCTCGAGCAGGTGATGCCGGAGCACGCGGAACGCCGCAGCGCGTTCGGAGTCCGGATCGATCATGAGCGTCAGCCGGCGATCCGGCTCCTCGTCGGGGAGTGCGTGCTGGGTCAGCCCGATCTCCGGAGGCGCGAGAGATGGATGCGACGTGGGGGCGAGCGAGGCCTTGGGCTGCACGGTCATCGCGACCGTGGACCTGCCGAACAACACCGCGGCGGTCTCGGGCTTGACCTGGCCGAGTGCGTTGTCGACGCGGGTCTGATCCGGTCCATCGTGATCGACGATCGGGAGCATTGGCTGGGTGAGGAGGGGGAGTGGCGCACCGCGGCGCTCCGGGGAGGAGGGCGCGTCGCCGAACCGGCCCGGTGGGCGCTTCGGTGTGGTCACGAGTGCTTCCTTCGCCGGTGTGGCTGGAGCCGGGCCTTGGGGATCACGGCGAGAACGGCGATCCCGAGCTGATCGAGATCCGCGCGGCGGTAGAGGCGATCGTCGATCACGGCGAGCCCGACGGCAAGGCTGACACCGAGCGAGAGGAAGAGCACCATGCCGGCGAGCAGGAAGATCGTCTTGCCCGGACCCGACGGCTTGATCGGCTTGAACGCAGGGTCGACGACCGAGAGGCGGCCGCCTTGCTCGGCGAGCTTCTGGCTCGCATCGATCTGCGCGCGGAACACCGAGTCGGCGAGGGACTCCACGTGCTCACGCTGCTCGGCCACAGCGCGCCGGAGATCGGCGTGCTGGGTCTCCAGCTGGACCACCCAGTTCGTGCTCGCATCGGCGGCGGCCGCGGATCCGGCGCCGGCCTTCTTCTGCTCCGACGCGATCTGCTGCTCGAGCTGATCGAGCTCCTTCTGCAGCTTCGCGCGATCCTGCGGGGTCGCGGGGGCCACCGAGGTCTCGACGGAGGGCGGGATGGCGGCCTGGGCCGACCGGAGCTTTTGCTGCGCCGCGGCCACGCGCTCCTGCGCCTTGATCACCGTGGGGTGCTTGTCGGTGTAGCGGGTCTTGGCATCTTCGAGCTCGCGCTGGGCGGAGCCGAGCTCCCGCTTGGCCTCGTCGGCATTGGCCTCGGCGGCGATCCGCTCCGGGGTCGCCGCGACGACGGTCCGGACCGGCGGGGCATCGGGGTTCGCGCTGAGCCGCGCCTGGATGCGCTGGCGCTGGCGCTCGAGGGCATACATCCGGGCGTTGCCCGTGGTGGTCTTCTGATTGCGGATCGCACGGATCGACGCGCCCTCGGAGTTGTTCTGGTTGGCGTCCTGCGCGAACTCGGGGTGTTGCGCGAGGAACTCGGCGAGGGCCAGCTCCTCCTTGCGCAGCGCGACGGAGGCGGTCTCCTTCTGCTCGGTCGCGAAGGTCACGGTGGCCTGCGCGATCTCGTTGCGGAGGTCCTTGTCCTTGTCCTTCAGGAGCTCGGTCAGCCGCAGGGTGACGGCCTTCGCGCGATCCGGATCCATGTCGCTGTAGGTGATGCGGAACGCGTTGGCGCCACGCGCCTCGAACCGGATCGATTGGCGGAGCTTGTCGATCTTGACCTCGTCATCGTCGAGGTTCGGGAACGGATCGAGCTTGGGATCGGCGAGCACCTGCTCGAGCTGCGCGCGCGCGAGCAGGAGCTCGCGGTAGCGATCGCCGATGTTGCGCTGCGAGACCTCCTCGCGGTTGGGCGTCATCAGCTGGGTCTGGATCCGCTCCTGATAGAACAGGGTGGCCCACGACTGGTAGGTCTTCGCCTTGAACATCGCGAACGCCAGCGACAGGCCGCCGCCGACCACCGCGAACACGGCGATCAGCCACCAGTAGCGCAGCGTCTTCTTGCCGAGATCGCCGATCCGCTGGAGGCGGTCGCGGGGGGTTACCGAGGAGAGCGCCATCGCATCACCGATCCTACACGAGCGCGCCGCGCACCTCGTGCGTGCAAGGAACCGACGGAGTCACCAGCGAATCCGGGCACATGCCCGAGCACTGGCAGGCCGAGCCGCTCCACGTCGTCGGTATCGTGGATCCGGGAGTCAAACGCGCCGATGAACAAGGCAGCCCCGATCAGCGAACCGGTCCCGACCACGACCAGCACCATGATCAGCACGAACTTCGACCGCTCCGGCCGCTCGGGGCGCCGCTCTTCAACGATCTGCAGCGTCAGATCGAGGCCCGCCGCCGAGATCTGATCTGCGATGCCGTCGCGGGTGGTGGAGATCGAGTGCATCTGCTCGGACGCGTGCTTGTGCTGGCTGCCGAGCGTGGCCAGGTCGAGCAGGATCGCGGAGGCGAGGCCGTTCTTGCCGTCCTGCTTGGCGCGGATCAGGGCCGCCTGCTTGAGCGCGATCGCTGTCTCGAGGCCACCGAGCTTGGTCGCGGTGGCCTCGCGCATCAACGTGACCTCGTCGGTCACCGCGCGGGTGATCCGCTCGCGCTCGATCTCGTGCTGCACGATCGCGATGCTCGCGAGATCGTGGGCCACTGCGAACGCCTGATCCGGATCGGCATCCATCACCGTGATCCCGATGCGCGCGGACTTCTTCGCGGTGGAATCGTCGTCGTCGTAGTACTGGAACGAGTTCTTCCAGATATCGATCTCGATCTGCTCGCGCAGCTCGCCCAGCGCGAACTGAGCGCCGAGCTTCTTGCGGAGCGTGTACATGTTCCGGCGCTCGATCATCGCGATCAGCTGCTGGTCCGGCAGGAGCACGGCGTTGACGTAGGCCCGCAGCTGATCCGCGGGGATCCCGGCCTGCCCGGTGCCACCGAGCTGGCCCTCCGTGAGCGCGAGGATGACCTCGGCCTCGACGAGCGGCTGCTTGTGCACGACCTTGTAGGTGACCGCGGCGGTGATCAGGGCGGCGAGCAGCAGCACCGGGAGCGGGCGGACCACGAGCCGCCGCCGCATCCGCTGGAGCTCGGCCACCAGGCCCGCGCGCGTCGACTCTTCGGACTCGTACCAGCCGTCGCCGAGCTGGTGGAGGGAGAGGCGCGTCATGGCGTTCCGTTGACGTTAGCACTCGCCGCGCCAACGAGGACCTCGTAGAGCGCGGCGGCACTGGCTTCCCAACCTCCCCGGGCGCCGAGCGCCGCGACGGACGCGGGATCGTAGGAGGTGGGCAGCGTGCGCACGATCGCCTTGGCGAGTGCGTCAGGATCGCTCGGTGGGACGAGCTCGCCGAGCTCGGTGCGGGTGATCAAGTCGGGGATCCCGCCGACCGCGGTCGCGACCACCCGGCGACCCGAGGCCAGCGCCTCGAGGACCACGTTGGGGGTGCCCTCGGCATGGCTGGGCAGGACCAGGGCGTCGCAGGCAGCCATCCAGGTCGGGATCCGGGGCAGGGGCTGCGGGCCGATCAGCCGCACGCGCTCGCCGTGGGGAGCGACCGCGGCCGCAAGTGCCTCGGCGGCAGGGCCACCTCCGACGATCGCGAGCGTGGCCACGGGCAGGGCGCGCGCGACCTGCGTCCACGCCGTGGCGAGATCGAGGATGCCCTTCTCGGCCTTGAGGTTGCCGACGTAGAGCGCGAGTGGCCCGGCCGGGAGCCCGAGCTCCGCGCGTGCGGCGGCGCGATCGCGCGGGTGGAACAGCTCCGCATCGACGCCGTTCATCACGATCGAGATCCGGTCGCGCGGCACGCCGAGCTCCACCACCTCGTCGGCGAGGGCGCGGCTGACCGCGACGACGCGCGTGGCACGTGGCAGGGCCCAGGCCAGCATGCGGCGTGGCCCGGGGAGCTTCGCGATCAGGTTGATGTCCGAGCCGTGGAGCTTGACCACGCACGGCACGCCGAGCAACCGCGCCGCGATCACGGCCGCGAAGCCATCGGGATACGCCCACGAGCCGAGGACGACGTCGACCCGGTTGCGGTACGGCAAGAGGGCGGGCGCGATCGAGGCGGCGTACAGCGGCCCCCACGTCACGTGCGCCAGCTTCGGCACGAACAGGGTGCGCGGGTGGTGGACGGCCATGCCCTCGATCGTCTCGTGGCGCGGCACGCTGGCGAGCTTGCCGGCGCTCGACCACTTGCCGAGGAGCCCGGCCCCGGGGAACCACGGGATGGTCCCCATCACGTCGAGGCGGCAGCGGGTGGCGAGGGCCGCGAACTGCTGCCGATTGAACGGGGCGGAGAGCGGTTCGGCGGCGTTCGGGAAGATCTTGGTGATCGCGAGGACGCGAAGCACTAGAGGTTGAACACCTTGTCCATTCGCAGCAGCTTGAAGATGGCGAGCGGCTGATCACGCGCGCCGGTGATCGCCACCGTGCCGCCGACACCGCGGACGCCCTTGTAGAGCTTGACCAGGCGCGGCAACGCCGGAGCTGTCGATGAGATCCAGTGCCGCGAGGTTGCACTCGACCTTCGATGGCTTGGTCGCGACGATCTTGTCGATCTCCTCGGCGAGCGCCGAGGCGGTGGTGATGTCCAGCGAGCCGCGCACGATCAGCAGCGTCCCGGCGGGGGTGGTCTTGGTCTCGAACGGAGTGGCCATCAGCTTCTCCCAGCTTCTCGGGCGACCTGATTCGCCGGAAATCGTTTACAGAGCCGCCACAGGTTTGGCGGTCCGGGTGCGTAGGTGACCTCGTCGAGCATGGTCTTCGCGATGTGGATGCCCATCCCACCTTCGGGGAGAGCCTCGGGATCGAGCTCGGAGGGCAGTGGGGCGACGCCGTCGATGTCGAACGCGTGGCCGTGGTCCTCGATCTCGATCACCAGCTCCGTCGCGGAGGGCGTGATCGCGATCTGGATCGGCCCGACGTCCTTGCGCCGGTAGGCGTGGATCGCGACGTTGTTGAAGATCTCCATGAACGCGGACACCACGGCGGTGTCGAACGGATCGCGCACGTCGTTGTCGAGTGGGTCGTTGGGGTCGCGCGGAGAGGATCCGGACACGAGGCGCGCTGCCTCGGCGACCAGGCGTACCGCGATGCCGCGGTAGCGCAGCGTGCCGGGCACGGTGAGCCTGATCGTGGGAGCCATCCCCCCGAGGATAACCAGGTCGGGTGCTCGGCGAAAGTGTGCGCGCCTGCCGCATGTGGCCGAGCGTAAGGACTCCGCGAGACCCACCGACGGGGTGGAGGTCCGCGTGATACGTTGGTTTCGTGCTCCTGAGCGTTCGCCTCGCCAAACGCGCGATCGACATCGCCGGCGCGGCGGCGGGGCTCCTCCTGACCGCGCCGCTGATGCCGATCATCGCGGCGGCGATCTACCTCGAGTCTCCGGGCCCGGTGATGTTCCGCCAGCGGCGCGCCGGGAGCTTGAAGTCGGTGTCGTCGAGTGGCGGCAAGAAGGCGCTGACGTTCCACGAGTTCGAGATGCACAAGTTCCGCACCATGATCATGGATGCGGAGAAGCACACGGGCGTGGTGATCGCAGGTGCGGACGATCCGCGGATCACGAAGGTCGGCAAGTTCCTCCGCAAGTCGCGGCTCGACGAGCTTCCGCAGTTCTGGGACGTGCTGCGCGGGAAGATGAGCCTGGTCGGCCCTCGGCCGGAGCGGCCCGAGCTGCTCGAGCAGCTGTCGTACGCGATCCCGCTGTTCGAGGAGCGCATGCGCGACGTGAAGCCCGGCATCACCGGCCTCGCCCAGATCTCGCTCGGCTACACCGGCTCGATCCCCGAGGGGAGCGAGATCGCCAAGCTCGCCTCGACGCTGCAGAACCCGTGGGATCTCGAGGAGACCAAGGGCTCGCTCGCCGATGACATGCGGATCAAGCTGCTCTACGACCTCGCATACACTGCGGGCCTCGAGCGGTTCGACACGTTCCTGCGCACGGAGCTCGACATCATCTTCAAGACGCCGCTCGTGATGCTGAAGATGACGCAGGGCCGTTAGCCCTCTGCTACCGGTGGGGGTGTTCCCGGGGGAGTTTGTGGTGGAAGAGGTGGTGGGGGGGTGGGTGTAGAAGGGGTGGGGGGGGGGGGGGCGCGGGGGGGGGGGGGGGGGCGGGGGGGCCGGGGTGGGGGGGGGGGGGGGGGGGGTGCCGGTGTGGGTTGGGGTGGCGGGGGTGGCAGAGGTGGGGTTTCTTGAAGAGGGGCAGCCGCCCTGACGAGGTCAGTGCGCGCAGTAGCTCGGGAACGTCGCCGGGAGTCCAGCCTCGAACGGTGAGGGCCACGCGCCGAAGCCATTCGCGGCGAAGAACGTGGCGACGCTCGGCGCGGCGTCCAACGGGATGTTGTGGCCCTTGCCGTGGTCGCAGATCCGCGCGAAGTGACCGCTCGCGGCGAGCTTGGCCTGGTAGGCCTCGCTGGCCGCCTTGAAGTCGACACCGAACACGTTGTCGCTCGTGCCACCGTCGAAGATCAGCGCCGCGAACTTGTTCGCTGGCTCCTGGTTCGGCGGATCGAAGCCTGCGGGCATACCGCCGGAGAACGTCGCGACACTGGCGATGTACTTCGCGCGATAGAAGCTGACCGCGGTGGTCTGCAACCCACCGGCGCTCATCCCCATGCTGTGGATGTGGGCAGGGTCGATGCGATGCGCGGCGGCGAGGCACGCGACGATCTCGTCCGCGACCAGGAAGTCGTCGAGCTTCGGGCTCTGGTTGACGATGAACCACTCGAACTGGCCGGCCGCGGGATCGGCGTATGGCGTGGCGATGATGCCGCCCTGGCCGGTGATCGCCTGCTGCGTGGCGCCGAGCGAGTACGCGGCCTCGGTCGGCGCGCTACCGGTGGCGTGCCAGTAGATCACGAGCTCGCCGTGGTCCGAGGCGGCCGCCGGGTCGAGGGCAAGCTTGACCTTGCGCGGGGGGATCCCCGCAGGCGCGAACGTCACGTCACCGGCGGCGATCGTCGGACAGGTCCCCGTCGGCGCGGGGAGCACGGGTGCGGCGCCGTTGCCAGGCGGGGCGTCAACCGCCGCGGCATCTGGCCCATCGTCGCCACCCGACGTCGACGAGCCACCGCAGGCAGTGAGGGCAGTGAGACTGAAGGCGAGGGCGAAGGGGATGCGCATCGCCGCGTAGATGACCGCAGGCGTCGGATCACGGCCATGACCCGCGAGGGCCAACCGCGTGACCCGGATCGCCCGGGGCAGGGTCAGCTCCCTTTGCGAGGGGCGACGCCGGTCCACCGCTTGTACGCACGTGAGAACGCGCTCGGCTCGGAGAAGCCGAGGGCGAAGGCGATCTCCTTGATCGGCGTGCCCGCGGCGAGCAGCTCGTCGGCGCGTTCGCGCCGGACCTCGTCGAGAGTGGCCCGCAAGGACACGCCCTCCTGCTCGAGGTGGCGGCGGAGCGTCCGCGCGCTGATCCCGAGCGCGCGCGCGATCGCGGTGGGCGTCAGCTCGGCCTCGAGGTGGGTGGCGATCGCGCTCCGGACCCTGGCCACGAAGGCGCTGTGGCCGGAGCCGCCTGCGGTCAGCTGCGCGACCTTGGCCTCGAGAGCCGCGGACGTGATCGGATCGGCGCTGGCGAGGCGGAGGTCGAGCTGGGAGGTCGCGAGCTCGAGCTCGTCGTGTCGCGCGGCGAACGTCACCGGTGCGCCGAACACCTCGGCGTAGGCGGGCGTCGGCTCGCCCGCGTGCGTGAAGCGGACCGCGCGGAGGGCGAATGCGCCGCCCGTGGCTTCGCGTGCGCGAAGGGCGAGAGAGGCGAACGGGAACTCGGTGAGGATCCTGCCGCGGGTCACACCGCGCGTGACCGGCTGCATCCGCAGGGTGGCCAGCTCGCCCGCGGACTCGTCGAGCGTGAGC
Source organism: Myxococcales bacterium (assembly GCA_016720595.1). Taxonomy (GTDB): domain Bacteria; phylum Myxococcota_A; class Polyangia; order Haliangiales; family Haliangiaceae; genus JABFXX01. Next base: position 135,412 of record JADKKI010000024.1, on the reverse strand, counting down.
GTGGTGCGGCGGGTGACCATCGCGTAGAACTTCGCGGCGCGCGTCACCGCATCGCGCACGGTTCCGGACAGCCAGACCATGTGGCCGAACAGCCCGAGCGGGCGGACCAGCGAGGTCCGCGCGAGGGTGAGCGCGAACGCGGGATCGGCGCGCCGGGCGGCGATCGCGGCGAGCTGGTCATCGACGGTCGCCGCGGCGATGTACGTGTTCGGCGGCATCGCTTCTTCGACGCCGAGCGCGGCCAGGAACCCGGCCGAGTCGACGTCGAGCCTGCCGAGCAGCTCCGCGAGAGGGCGGAGCAGGGCGACCGAGATGCCGTGGACCGCGTCCACTATTCCATGCGGGCGCCGGGCGGCCGCACGAAGTGGTGCCGCACGTCGACCAGCGCCGTGTCCTTGAGCGTCGGCGGATCGACGAGCACGTCGCGCGCGTCGATGCGGACCGGCTCGGGGGTGGCCAGCACGCCGGCCTTGGTGACCTTGCCGAGCCGGCCGGCGAGCGCCGCGTAGATGCCGCGATCCCCCTTGGCCCAGCCGCTGATCGCACCGCCGCCACCGAACCCGATCACGGCTCCCGCGACCTTGTCGACGGTGGCTGCCGGCAGCTTGCCCGACAGATCCACGAACGCCGGGTTCGGTACCGCGCCGGTGTCGAACACCTTGGTCATCCCCTTGGCCGAGGCGGACGGGGCGAACACGGCCTGCGCGGTCTTGTACGAGGCGACCTCGGCGATCGCCGCGGTCAGATCGTTCTTGCCCACGCGCGCGCCGAAGAAGTTCGCATCGACCTCGGACTCGAGCATCGCGTTGTCGACGAAGCCGGCGTCATTGCAGCCGGTGTTGATGAACGCGAGCTTCTTGCCCTTGAGTGCCTGCATGTCGCCACCGGCCGCCGAATACAGGCCCCACGCGCGCGTGGTGCCGCCGCCGATATTCGCGGAGGCGAGGAGCTTCCAGCTGAGGTTCGCGGCGTAGCACTGGCCATCGATGATCGCGAAGTCGACGTTGTCCTTCTTGAGCGCGCCGACATTCGCGTACGACTGCGCCTCGGTCTTGATGCCGGTGTTCTGCTCGATCGCCTTGGCGAGCCCCTGCACGTAGGCGAGGCGGGCCTGCGCGGCACCGAACTCGACGCTCGGCGCATAGATGCCGATCGTGATCTTGGTGGGCGCGGGCTGCGCGCTGGCCGCGACGGGCACGGCGAGGACCGCGAGGATGGTCAGGAGGTGTGTGGTGCGCATGGCTAGAATCCGTAGATCCTCTTCTTGGCGTCGATCCACTTCTGGAGATCCCGGCTCTGCACGCCCTTCGCCTTGGCCTTGGTCCACGCGTCGTAGGCGTCCTTGGGGCGGCCGGCCTGATCGTAGAGGATGCCGAGGTTGACGAGCACCTCGGGCGGGCTGCCGCCGAGCGCCTCGAGCGCCGCGAGGTCACCCTTGCCGAGCGAGAGCGCGGCCTTGTCCATCGTGATCCGGCGCTTCGCATCGTTGTCGGCATACTTCTCGGCGCTGGCGAGGGACTTCGCCGCGGCGCCGGCCTGGCCGTTGCGCCACTGCTCGTACGCGATCAGCTCGTACGAGGAGCCGAGCAGGTCACGCAGCTTGGTACCGAAGCCAGGCTCGTTCTCGAGCTTGGTCAGATCCGCGGCGGCCTGCTGACGAGCGGCGAGCGTGCCCGAGCGATAGTTCGCGTACGCGTTGAAGAACTGCGAGCCGAACTTCGCATACGGACCCTTGAGGTACGCGGCCTGGTTCCCCTTGCCGCCGAGCGTCTTGAACAGCTTCGCGGCGTCGGCCGCGCGGCCCGAATCGATCAGCGCGAGGCCATAGCTGAACTCGAACGCCAGCGGCTCGGTGCCCTTCAACACGCCGGCATCCCGCGTGGCGCGCTCGAAGTCCGCCGTGGCCTCGGTGGCCTTGTTCTCGCGCATCAGCTTCCAGCCGCGACGGAACAGCGCGAGCGCCAGGTTGCGCTTCGCCGCCGGCGCGATCTCCGCGTCCTGCCCGCCGGTCTGCACCGCGGCCTCGAGCTTGTCGACGGCCGACGCGAGGTCGGTGTCCCACAGGAGAGGCGCCCACTCGACGTAGATCTCGGCGAGCGAGAGTGCCGCACCGGCCTTCTTCGCTTCCTTCTCGGCGTTCGCGTACGCCTCGGCGGCGCGCTTCAGATCGGGCCGCGGTTGGCACACGAACGTGCGCGCGAGGAGGCGGGTTCGCACCACCTCGTCGTGACCACGGATCTCGGCGAGCTTGATCAGCTGCTTCTGCGCGGGCTCGCACTGACCCCGATCGATCGCGAGGATCGCGAGGTTGGTCAGGGTGACCGGTGAGGCCGGATCGATCGCGAGTGCCTGCTCGAGCAGAGCGCTCGCATCGTTGGCGTTGCCGGTGGAGAACGCCTGCTCGTTGATCGTGAGGACCAGGTTGCGCTGGATCGAGATGTCGTTCGGCCGGATCAGCGCGGCGGCCTCGAACCGCTGCCGCGCCTCCTTCAGCTTCTTCTGGTTGTAGAGCGACTTCCCGGCCAGCAAGAGCACACCGGCGCGCAGCTCGGCGGGCTGCTTGGCGAGCTCGGGATTCGCGAGCAGGCGATCCGTGAGCGCCGTCGCCTTCGCGTCCTGCTTGCCCTCGAGGTACGCGCCGCCGAGCTCGATCGCGAGCTCCGTGCTCGACGAGTTCGCCGCGTACGCCGCGTTGAGCTTGTCGATCGCGAGCGCGAGGTTCGGGTTGACGCCGGTCGGCGGGGCAGGGAGCCGGCGGTAGGTCTTGCCGAGCTGGATCGAGAGCTGGACCTGATCGTGCGGCTGGTTGGGCCGGAGCAGCTTCTCGGCGCGGAGGTACGCTTCGAGAGCGGAGGTCCACTCGCGATCGGCGAAGTACGTGTCCCCGATCAGCCGGAAGCCGCGCGCCTCGGTCTTGCGCAGCCGCGTGAACTCGTTGGCCGCCGTGCGCGCCTTCTTGGTCTGCTTGCGCGCCAGGTACGCGGTGCCGAGGTTGAACCACACGGCGCCGCTCGCATCGATCCGCTTGGGATCCTGGATCACGCGCTCGCACACCGTCACGGCCTGATCGAACTGGCCGAGGCCGGTGTACGCCGCGCACAGCCCGTTGTCGGCGTTGACGGCCGCGTTGGGCTTCTTCCCGAACTTGCGCGACACGGTATCGAACTGGGTGACCGCCTTCTCGTAGAGGCCCTTGGCCTTGGCCTCGTCGCCCTCTCCGAGCGTGCCCCGGGCGGTGGCGAGGAGAGCGAAGCCGAGGCGGATGCGGGGGAGCACGTCGCCACCCTCGAGCTCGGCGGGGCGGTTCGCGAGGTAGGCCTCGTACGCCGTCACGGTGCGCGCGGGCGTGCGGTTCGCGTAGTACTCGCCGATCAGCTGCTGGTTCGTGAACGTCTGCGGCCGGGAGGCCACGACCTTCTCGGCGACCTTGATCGCCTCGTCCTTGTGATCGGTCTCCCACAGGAGGAGCGCCTCCTGCTCGCCGAGCTCCGCGGAGCTCGAGAGGGCGCTGTTGCGCGCCTTCGCCTTGGCGATGAAATCGAGGCCGCCCTTGTAGTCCTTGAGGATGATGAAGATCGCGGCCCGCTTGCCGTAGGCCTCTGCGGCGACCTGGCCCGGGGCCTTGGAGATCGCCCGGTCGTACGCGACCGCGGCCTTCTGCCAGTTGCCGTCCTCGAAGTACTTGTCGCCGTCGCGGAGGTCATCCTCGATCGCCGCCTGCGAGGCCGTGGCGCTCGCGACGATCACGATGGCACTGACGATGGAGCTCCTCCCCCAGGTCCTCACTGGATCCTCCCCACGATCATGGTGATGTCGTCCTTCCGCTGGGCTCCGCCGAAGAAGTTCGTGGCGTCGGCGACGATCGCATCCCGCATCTCACCGGAGTCGAGCGAGGCGGACTTGCGCACGCTCGCGCGGAACCGCTTCTCGCCGTACTCCTCGCCCGCCTCGTTCTCGCACTCGACGATCCCGTCCGTGTACCAGATCAGGACGTCTCCGCCGGCGAGCTCGGTGGTCTTGGCCTCGTACTTCGACGTGCGATCGTCACCGAGCCGGTTGCCGCGGATCATCAGCGAGCCGAACTCGCCCTTGCCCTCACGCCTGGCGGTACAGGTACGGGAAGTTGTGGCCGGCGTTGGCGTAGGTGATCGTGCGCTTCTTGATGTCGATGATCGACGCGAAGCAGGTCATCACGAACCGCCGCTGCGCGCTCTCGAAGATCGCGTGGTTCATGATCTCGAGCAGGCGGGTCACGGTGACGTCGTCGTTGTGGACATGGCGCGCCACATCGCAGGCCGCCTTCGCCGCGGCGGTGATCATCGCAGAGGGCACGCCGTGGCCGGTGACGTCGCCGATCACCAGCAGGACCTTGTCGCCGACCAGGTCGCTCCACGTCCACCAATCGCCGCCGGTCTGCGCCGCGGGCTGATAGAACCCGGCGAACTTGAGCGAGCCCTTGTCGACGGGTTCCGCGGTGGGGACCAGGGTCTCCTGGATCGCCCGGGCGACCTCCAGCTCCTGCTCGATGCGCGCCTTCTCGGCGGTCTGCAACAGGAGGATGTTGATCTGGTCGGCCATGAAGTTGAAGTTCTCACCGAGGAAGCCGATCTCGTCGTTCGACGTGATCTCGACGCGGGCCTCGAGGTCGCCTCGGGCGATCTGATCGGCCTTCCAGGCGAGCTGCTTGATCGGCCGCGAGATCGAGAGGCCCTGGAAGATCGCGAGGACGGTGCCGATCAGGACGAACAGCGCGCCGATGGCGCCGGTGTTCAGCGCGGCGCGCGTGGAGGCCGCGGCCTTCTGCTCGGCGGCGGCGCTGATGAAGGTCTCGATCGGGGCGAGGTCGTAGCCAAGGACCACGTACCCGAGCCGCGCATCGGGCGCGTCGGCGGCGAGGGCGCCGGCGGCGGTGGCGGGGGTGCCCGGGGCGAACACCGGGAACGCGAACACGCGGTGCTGCGAACCGGAGGCGGAGAGATCGAAGCGGACCAGGGCCTCGCCCTTCGCGCTCGCCTTCCAGGCCTCGAGGGCGAGCTTCCAGCTGTCGGCGGCGATCGCTCCGATCGCCGGGCTCATCGGCTCGTGGTTCCCGGCGTTACACTCGAGCTTGGCCTCCTCGTAGCAGTGCGCGATGACCTTCATGTTGAGGTCGAGGACGTAGGCGAGCTTGAGCCCGTAGTCCTTACGCCCGGCCGCACCATCCTTGGTGTCCTGCTCGACGGTCTCCTTCACCACCGAGAGGATGTCGGGGTCGCGCCCCTTGTCGAACAGGAGCTGGCTGACCGCGCGGGCGAACAGCGGCGTGCCGAACTCGCCGAGCGTCTCGCGACCGCTGCGGAAGATCTCGATCTGGCGCTGACTGCCCTCATCAAACGCCTTGCGGACGTTGATCACGTTGAGCACTCCGCTTCCGACCACTGTCACCACGATCAACGCCGTGGTGGTCAGGATCATCTTGACGGAGAGGCTAAAACCCCCGCGCTTGGCCATCCCATTCGCGAGTTTATGACAGGGACGGCGGAACTGCTACCATTCGACCCATGGTCGGGGACCGTGACTCTGTGGCGCCCGCGCTGGCGCAGTTCCTGGGGGAGTTCAAGCGAGTCGCGAGTGCGATCGTGGACAGCTACTTCATCGTCGACACGGAGCGTAAGATCGTCGACTTCAACCGGGCGTTCTTCGCCCTCCTGCCTCGCCAGCTCGCCCGTGGCCTCAAGGGAAAGCACTGCTACGAGGTGCTGGAGCTGAACATCTGCAAGACCGAGTGCATCGCCCAGCAGTGCTGGAACGACAACCGGCATGTTCGCCTCGACGAGATCTCCGGCAGCATCTCGGGAGAGGCCAGCAAGCTGCGGTTCATCCTGTCTGCGGTGCCGATCACCGACGAGGCCGGTAACCACGTCGGGGCCCTCGAGATCCAGCGCAACGTGACCGACGAGGCCGTGGTCCAGGTCAAGTACCAGGAGATGCTCGAGACCGAGGCCCGCGAACGGGAGCGCCTGGCCAACCAGGTCCGTGCCCGTACCAAGGAGCTCCTGGAGACCAACCAGCTCCTCCTCAAGACCCAGAAGGAGCTGCTCGCATACAAGAAGGGCCTCACCGTCTGATCTGATACGATCGGGGCATGTGGGCGGCGCGCGTCGGTCTGGTTGCCGTCGCCGGTTGGGCCGCGGTGGCCTGCTACCAGCCCTCCGCCCACCCGGGACTGCCGTGCTCGGGGGCGGGTACCTGTCCAGGCGATCAGGTCTGTGATCTGACCCAGTCTCCGCCGCTCTGCGTCGAGACCCTGGGAGACGCAGGAACGCACCCGGATGGGACCGCACCCGCGTGCACCCTGTCCTCGGAGTGCCCGGTGGCGCAGCCGGTGTGCGACCTCGCGGTCGGCACCTGTCGAGGGTGCATCGCGGATGCGGAGTGCGAGAGCAACGTCTGCCACGAGCTCGCCGGGACCTGCGTCGACGAGGCGACGGCGCTGTACGTGGCACCGGGTGGCGGTGGCAACAGCAGCTGCACGCGGAGCCTGCCGTGCGCCTCCATCGACACCGCACTCTCCCTCGTCACGGCGACGCGCCATACGATCCGGGTCGGGGACGGGATCTACTCCGACAACTTCAAGGTGAAGTCGATCGGCAATGCCGTCGTCGTGATCTCGGGGAGCGATCGTGATCCTGCTGGCGCCACGCTGTCACCATCGTTCGGCCAGCTGGAGACCGATGGTAGCTCGTCGGCCGTGCTCGAGGGCGTGACGATCGCGAACACCCAGGGTGCAGGGTTCGTCAACCGCGGCACCGCCACCATCTCGCACGTCAAGATCGACAAGGCGGGCGGTGCGGGTCTCGACAACCGCGGCACGCTGACGGTGCGCGACTGCCGGATCGAGGAGAGCATGAACGCCGGGATCACGAGCAACGACCTCCTCGACGTGCGCCGCACGGAGCTCGTCCGCAATACCGGTGGTGGCATCTCGGCCTCGTCCGGGTTCACGATCATCAACACCGTGATCGCCAACAACGGGGGCATCGCGAGTGCAATCGGCGGAGCGCGGCTCGGCCCGGTGGCCGGGAAGCCGGCGGTGTTCCAGTTCGTCACGGTGACGGCGAACACCGGAGGTTCGTCCTCCGGGATCCAGTGCGATCAGCCGGTGACCGTCGAGGACTCGATCGTCGCGGCCAACGCGAGCCTGATCTTCCCGGAGCTCGGCGCGATGTGCAGCGCGCGATATTCGCTGTTCAGCGCCACCCCGCCCACCGGGCCTGGCAACCTTCAGGGCAGCCCGATGTTCGTGACCGACGCATCCGACTTCCACCTGCGCGCGGGGTCCCCCGCGATCGACACGGCCGATCCAGCGGCGACCGAAGCCGAGGATCTCGAGGGCGGGGCGCGGCCCGCCGGTGCGGCGCGCGACATCGGCGCGTACGAGCGGCCATGACCCGCGTGCTCGGACTCGCGTTGGCGCTCGGTTGCGTGCTCGGCTGCGCCGGGACCCCGGAGCTGGCCGTGCGCCCATTGCCAGCGCTCCCTGCGGGCGTCACCGCCGAGGTGATCACCGCGCGCGACGGCACGCAGCTGTACGCGCGTCACTGGGCCACAGCGGAGGCACCGAAGGCCGTCGTCGTGATCATGCACGGTCTCAAGGACCACGCGGATCATTATCAGGCGTTCGCCGCGCGGCTCACGGCGGCGGGCTATGGGGTCTATGCCTTCGATCTCCGGGGCCACGGCCGGTCCGCGGGGCCGCGGGTCGCGCCAAAGCGCTGGCTCGACTACGTCGACGATCTCGATGCTTTCGTCGAGCACGTCGCTGCGAAGGAGCCGGGCAAGCCGGTGTTCCTGTTCGGCCACAGCATGGGCGGCGCGATCGCGACGATCACCGCGATCCGCCACCGCGCCTCACTCGCCGGGTTGATCCTGTCGGCGCCGGCGCTACAGGTCGATGCTCCACCGCTCCTGCTCGCTGCCACGCAGATGGCCGGCGCGCTCACGCCGGGTGCGAAGGCGCTGGATCTCGCGAACGAGGACTTCTCCTCGGATCCCGCGGTGGGCAAGGCGATGAGCGCCGATCCACTGATCTCCCAGGGGCCTGGCCCGGCACGCACCGCCGCCGGATTGATCGGTGCGATGGAGCTGATCTGGGCGCACACCGATGGGCTGACCTTGCCGATCCTCGATCTGCACGGCACCCGCGATGCGCTCACCGCACCTTCTGGGAGCCGCGCGCTGATCGCCGCCGCGCCGTCGACGGACAAGACCCTCCGGATCTACGAGGGCCTCTATCACGACCTACTCCACGAGCCGAAGGGCAAGCAGGTGGAGGACGACATCCTCGCGTGGCTCGACGCCCACACCGGCGGCGACCCGGTGCAGCCGGCGATGCCGTACCTCGGCCGGCTGCGCGGTGATCCGGTGGGCTGGACCCAGGCGATCGAGCTCGGCGCCGGCATCGGTGAGGGGATCGTGTTCGCCGGGACGGCCTCGGTGCAGCTCGCGCGCCCGCGCCCGCTCGGCTGGCACGGCGGCATCACCGCGCAGTGGGTCGGCGACTACAAGGCCGTGGGGTTGCGCCCGCTCGGTGCGGCGGTCCGGCTGGGACCCGCGGTGGCGGGAGTCTCCGTCGGTGGCAGCGTGATCACGGGGGGGCACTTCGCGGTCTCCGGTGCCGGCTGGCTCGAGGTCCCCCTGGGCCCGGCGCATTTCGGCGGGCTCGTGATCCGCGAGCGTGGCATCACCAACACCAACCACCATGGGCCCCTCGATGCGGATCTGTTCTGGACGAGCTTCTCGGCGCGGTTCGGCGGCGATCGCTGGTACTGGCCGCACACCCGCGCGGGCGTGGGCCCCGTGATCTCGGGGGCGCTCCTGTGGGTGGGCGATCAGCCGCGCGCCTGGTCCGCCACGCTCGGGCTCCAGCTCTACGGGGTGGACTGACGTGTGGACGCCGATCCGCTCCGCGTTGTTCGTCGCGGCCGCGCTGGCCGGATGCGCGCCCTCGATCAACAGTCGCGCCGACGACGCGCTCAAGCACCACAAGTACCTCGAAGCTGCCGAGCTCTACGATCAGGTGGTCCGCAAGGATCCGAGGGACGGCAAGGCGCTCGCGAAGCGCACCGAGGCGCGGACCGCGGTGCTGCGCGAGCTGCTCGCCGAGACCGCACGGCTACGCAGCGCTGGGCAGCTCGACGTCGCTACCGGCAAGCTCGCGGAGATGCTGGTCCGCCGGGACAGCTGGGCGATGACGGTGGATCCGCAGACCACGAAGGCGCTCACCGTGGAGGTCGTCGCCGCAGGCTCGGCGATCGCGACCGCGGTGACCGGGACCGCCGGCGCGGCGGGGCCGCTGTCCGCGGAGGCCCAGGCCGCGCACTATGCGCCGCTCCTGGCGCACGCCGAGTTCAAGAACTGGCGCCGCGAGATCGATGATTCGGTACGCAGTGCCGGATCCACCGCGTGCACGGCGCTCGTGCCGCGCGCGACCTCGCCGTACCTGAGCTGGGCGATCGCGAGCTACTGCCGCCACTTCGGCGGTCCGGAGGTGCGCATGCTCCCGCGGGCGAACCTGCGCACCAGCCTCGTCGTCGAGGGCTCGATCGTGGGGATCCCACCCGAGGACACGGCGCGCATCCGCGCCACGCTCGCCGACGCGTTTCGCGAGAGCGTGTGGTTCTCACCCGATGCGGCTCGCCCGGCGCACGCCTTCCTCGGCGGCAAGCTGACGGCGACGTTCGACGCACGAACCACGTCGCGCACCGCGAACTGGACCGAGCAGGTGCCGTACACCGATTACGTCACGGAGCAGGAGTCCTATCAGGAGCCGTACAACGACACCGAGTCGTACACCGAGCAGGTCCCGCACACCGAATACCGGACCGAGACCCATCCGTGCGGCAGCACGAGCTGCACCGAGACGCACCCCGAGACGGTGTACACGTCGGAGTCGCGTACGCGCACCGTCACCAAGTACCGCACGGCGTACCGCCCGGTGACCAAGCCAGTCACGCGCTATCGCCCGACGCCGCGGTCGTTCACGTACGAGGCCCTCGAGCGCACGGGGCGCTACACGAGCTCGGTCCGCTTGCGCCTCGATCGCGATTCGCCCGAGGTCGCTCTCGAGATCACGGGAGACTTCCGCGAACACGGGTTCGATCACGACGTCACCAACAGCGACGCCGGCGTGAGCCCAGAGCGCGCGAACCTGCCCACGCTCGTCGAGTTCACGGCCCGCGAGGAGGGCCGGCTCCGCGACGAGCTGCGCAGCAAGCTCGAGGCGCGCTATCGCGAGCAGTACTGCTCGGCGATCTCGTTCTCCACCGAGGAGGCGGCGGCGTGTGCGTACCTGTCCACGACCAAGGCCCCGATGGCGGTGCACACCGCGCTGCACGGCGTGTTCGGGGCCGACGAGGAGCTCCTGTCCTCCGTGCTGACCCGCTAGGGCCCGCGCCCCCGCGCGACTGCACACGGCCGTGGGCCGTCTCGCGCACCGCGTCGATTCGCGTCCATGATCGTTCGCGGAGTTGCGGTGCGAGACCGCCTCAGTTCGCGCTGACCACCACGGGCACACCCGCTGCACTCGTTCGCGACGCATGAAGCTCGCCTCGTTGCTCCTGCTGATCCTTGCCACTTCCTGCATGGTCGGAGACGAGGACGACTTCGAGGGGGAAGGTGACAGCCTTGACCTCCGTATCGAGGCCAACCGCTACGTCCGCGGCGTCAACGGCGAGTTCTGCATCGCGAGCCCGTTCAACTGCCGGTTCCGCGAGGGCGGCTCGCGGGTCACCACCGCGGATGGCAGCGAGAGCTGGGGCATCACCCCAGGTGCGAGCGTCCGCGATGGCAACGGCACGGCGCTAACGCCCGAGACCGCATCCCGCATGACCTTCAACTTCGGGCAGACGCGGTTCCTCGCGGGCAAGGCGCACGCCCTCGCGCTGTCCACCGCGAACGGCAGCGCGGGCTGGTATCCGATCGATCACATCAAGGGCGAGACCTCGTTCCGGGCGCGGATGGGCGAGGTCAACGGCCGCGACCCGGGCGGCGCCACGATGGCCTGCTACGAGATCCGGAACACCCACGACACCACCCTCGAGCTCAAGAAGGTGGTGCGTGACTCGACCGCGACCCACGAGCGCGCGGGCGACTACCTGCCGCTGCCGCGCGCGAACGGCGTGCGCTCCGCGAACCTCGTGTTCAGCGTGCCGGGCTTCGGCCTCGGCGGTGCGACCACGGATCACTTCGTGGCGGGCACGCGCTTCCGCCGCGTGGAGGTGCCGACCTCCGAGGGCAAGCCCTCGATCACGATCCCGCTGTGGGTGAAGGCCGCGAACGGTCACTACACCAAGCAGTCCGGCGAGCTGCGGTTCTTCTACGGCTACGTGAAGGCGTCTGACGGCGCCAAGCGCTGGGGCTGGATGGCCGAGGACGCGCTGCGCACCTCGACGGGCTGCTGACCAACTAAGACCTGTGCCGCAATTCTGCACGATGGCTCTGCAGAAAGGCGACAGCGTTGACGATGAGGTTGACGTGGTCGTGGTCGGGGAGGCTCCTCGGAACGCGCACGGTTCGCGCGCGAGATCGCCGCCGGAGGTTCGCGAGCACTTCGGTCCCCGGGTCCAGCGTGGTCCACGCTGGCTTCGTTCAACTCTTCGACTGTCAATGACCACGCTCCCCGATCGCGCCGAGAGTGATCGTTGCTCAGTCCCCGCCGGGACTGATCCTTGTTCAGTCCCCGACGGAATCGAGCGGGAGCTCGAACACCAGATGGTCTGGCGCCGTGCCGCGGATCGCGATCACGCCTTCGTGAAGCAAAACGTGGTGGCCGTCGCACAACGATGTGAGTTGCCACAGCTCGTGACGGCCGCCTTCGGACCGCGGCTTGATGTGATGGACTTCCAAGAACCTGGTCGATCGACACCCTGGCACCGAGCACGCGTGCTTGTCGCGGACCAGCACCTTGCGGCGGGTCGCCTCGGGGATCGACTTCTGCAGCTTGCGCCCAGGCTCCTCCCGCTCGAGATCGCCGATGTCCTCCGCGTCGCACCGCACCCGCTCGAGCTCCTGCTCCGACACGGCGATCTCCATCCCGGCGCCCACGCGGTGCGCTTGCTTGCACACCCGGCACGTCGTCGTCGCGAGCTGGTGCCGCGGCTTGCTCGGCGAGCTCTGCGATGCCGGCTCGAGCATCGCGGCGGCCAGCGCCCGCACCAGCTCGTCATCCGTACAGGTCGCGCCCTTCGCATCCGACGCGGCAGTGCACGCCTGCTTGAACAGCATCATCGTCTCCTCGGACAGGTTCTCCAGCACGATCCGGTGCCTGATCTTGCTCGGGTCCACCGGTTCACTCGGCAGATCGCCCTTGGCCCTGCCCCGCACCAGCTGCTGAACACCGGTCGAGGTCTGGCCCTCCGCCGCATCGAGCCACGCGCTCTCGGTGCTCCTCGTCGCCACGCGTGTCAGCTCTCGAACGCTCGTCCACGGCAGGTCGCCCGCGCGGAACTGCGCCGCGATCTGCGGCAGCTCGAGCAGCTCGTGCGCCACGCGCATGCGCTCGGTGGCCACGTGGTGCGTGCGATGCAGCACTGCCTCGATGTACGCATAGATCGTGGGGAACCCCATCCGCCGGTAGAGCTTGGTCTCCTCGGCCTCGAGCAGCAGATCCACCTCGCGCGCCTCGAGGCAGACGAGCTGCTTGCCGACGGACGTGATCTCCTCGTGCAGCGCGATCCAGTCCCGTTCGCGGCACGTGGCCGCGTAGGCGTCTGAGAGCTGCGATTGAAACGCTTCCGTTGCGGCGCTGTCGAACACGAGAGCCTCCTCCGCGCGTGGGTGGTCACGCGCACGATCACTTCTACCACCGGGTTTTCGGAGGCTCTCCGCTGCGCGTGGCGGGCGCCTGGGCCCCTCGACCCGACGCAGATCGATCGCGCCGGCCCACCTCGCGCAGAGCGCGTTCCAGCGAATCCTCGATGAAGAAACCGCCGGTCTCACAGGCTGGCGTCGCGTGCGCTCCGCCGAGCGGTCAAGTGGAATCTTCGGGAATCGACACCACTCGAGATCTGACTGTCCGGCGTCCGGACAACCCGCGGCGGTCGAGCTGAGCTTGCCCCGATCCCGTGGACAGGTTTTGCGGCAACTTCAAACCTCGAATCGCGTCGTGTACCTGCGTCCTGGCATCGCGCGCGATCCCGGCCTCGTTCGGTGCCAATCCCAGCTCCGCGTTCTATGTCAGATCGATTGGCGCGGCACCGCTCGATCATTACGGGACATCTCTGAGGACGGCCCCGACAGCGACGCGCCGAGTGGCGAGTCGATCTCTGCCGGAATCAAGCGCATCGGGGCGTCCCCATCTGGAGGCGGATGTGCCGGCGATGGAGTGCGACCGTTCATGCCGCGCGCGGTCTCGGCGCTCGTGCGCCTATCGCGCGTACTCGTACTCGCCGGAACCTTCAGACGCGCGCGTCGGCAGGGCCACGTCGGCCCACATCAACGCGAGATCGAACTCGATCGCCTCGAACGGCTCGATGCGGGCTCGGTCATCGTCCTTGTACACCGCCAGCGTGAGCCACTTGCCTTCGTGGAGCCGGAACGCCTCGAGCGTGCGCCGGCGTGGATGGACCAACCAGGCATGGCTCACACCGTGCGCTGCATACAGCGGCATCTTCTCCGCACGATCGGTGCGCTCGGTGGACCTCGAGAGCACCTCGCATACCCAGTCCGGCGGCACGGTGAAGAACGCCTCGTCAGGGATGACGGGCAGCCGTTCGCGCCGCCAGCCGGCGAGGTCCGGAACCACGATCTCGTCGCCGAGGTGGAGCTCCGGCTCGTCCAGGATGATCCAGCCGCCGGGCCCGCCGCGCCCGCGCTTGAACGGCGGACCGAGCTCCTCGCCGATCACGGACGCCGCTGCGGAGGCCAGCCCGCCAGGACGGCTCGACAGCCGCAGCTCGCCGCCGATGATCTCGGCGATCTGGTGCGCCGGGGCGTCGAGGACGTCCTGGTAGGTGGCGCGGCGCTGCGCGGCGCGATCCGACATGGCAGCAGGATAGCAGCTGGCCCCGACGCTCCGAGGACGATTCTGTCGACGGACTACGACGACGTGACGGGCGAGATCCGCCAGATCTCCTTGGCGTACTCGCGGATCGATCGATCCGAGGAGAACTTGCCGGCGCGCGCGACGTTGAGGATCGAGGACCGCGTCCAGCGCTCCTGATCCGCCCACGCCACGTCCACCGCGCGCTGGCAGTCCGAGTACGCGCGGAAGTCCGCGAGCACGAGGAACGGATCGCGCTCCACGAGATCGGAGACCAGCGACGCGTACAGGCCGCGATCGCCGGGCGAGAACGCGCCCGAGGCCACCAGCTCGAGCACGCGCGCGAGCTCCGGATCTCGCGCCAGCTCGTCCTTCGGACGATAGCCGGCCTGCCTCTTGGCAGAGACCTCCTCGGCGGTGAGGCCGAACAGGAAGAAGTCGTCCGCGCCGACGACCTCGCGGATCTCGACGTTGGCGCCGTCGAGCGTCCCGATCGTGAGGGCGCCGTTGAGCGTGAACTTCATGTTGCCCGTGCCCGAGGCCTCCATGCCCGCCGTCGAGATCTGCTCGGAGAGATCCGCCGCGGGATAGATCCGCTGGGCGGTCTTCACGTTGAAGTCCGGCACGAACACGATGCGCAGGTGATCGCGCGTGCGCGGGTCTGCTGCGATCGCATCGGCCACACCGTGCGCGAGCCGGATGATCAGCTTGGCGGCGCGGTACGAGGGCGCTGCCTTGCCCGCGAAGATGAACGTGCGCGCGGAGCCGAGGGGCTCGCCGCGGCGCAGCCGGTCCCACAGGGCGATCACGTGCAGGAGGTTCAGGTGCTGGCGCTTGTACTCGTGGATGCGCTTGCAGTGGGCATCGAACAGCGACGTCGGGTCGCAGATCAACGTGTGGTGCGAGCGCAGCCACGCGGCGAGGTCCGCCTTGTTGGCGTGCTTGACGGCGCGCCAGTCATCGCGGAAGCCGGGCTCCTCGGCGAACGGCTCGAGATCGCTGAGCCGATCTAGGTCACGCACCCAGCCCTCGCCGATCGCATCGGTGATCAGCTCGGCGAGGCGCGGGTTGGCCTGGGCCATGAACCGGCGCGGCGTCACGCCGTTGGTCACGTTGGTGAACCGTTCGGGCCACAGCTCGGCGAAGTCCTTGAGCACCGTCTCCTTGAGCAGGCGCGAGTGGAGCTCGGCCACGCCGTTGACGTGATGGCTCGCCACGGTGGCGAGGTGCGCCATGCGGATCACCTTCTGGCCGGACTCGCCGATCAGGGACATCCGGGCCAGGCGCGCCTCGTCCCCGGGGAACCGGGCGCGGACCTCGTCGAGGAACCGGCGGTTGATCTCGTAGATGATCTCGACGTGGCGTGGCAGCAGGCGCTGCATCAACGGCAGCGGCCAGGTCTCGAGCGCCTCGGGGAGCAGCGTGTGGTTGGTGTAGGCGATCGAGCGGCGCGTGAGGTCCCAGGCCTCGTCCCAGCCGAGCTCGAACTCGTCCACGAACAGCCGCATCAGCTCCGCGACGGCGAGCGACGGATGCGTGTCGTTGAGCTGGATGGCGTAGGTATCGGGGAATTCGCGGATCGAGGCGCGCGAGGTCAGCAGGCGCACGCAGTCCTGCAGTGCGCACGACACGAAGAAGTACTGCTGCTCGAGGCGAAGCTGCTTGCCCGCCGGGCTCGAGTCGTTGGGATAGAGGACCTTGGTCAGGTTCTCGCTGCGGATCTTCGATTCGACGGCGCGCCAGTACTCGCCGATCTGGAACGCATCGAGATCGAACTCCTCGTCGGCGACCGCGGACCACAGGCGGAGGAAGTTCGTGGTCTGCGTGCCATAGCCGGCGACCGGCACGTCGTACGGGACGCCCTTGACCACCCGCTCGGGGACCCAGCGGACGTGGAGGCGGCCGTGCGCGTCGGCGGTGTGCTCGGTGTATCCGCCGAGCTTCACCGTGTGCTCGATCTCGTAGCGGCGGACCTCCCACGGGTTGCCGTTGCGCAGCCAGCGATCGGTGCGCTCGACCTGCCAGCCATCGCGGATGTCCTGATCGAAGATCCCGAACTCGTAGCGCAGGCCGTGACCCACGGCGGGGAGATCGAGCGTGGCGAGCGAGTCCATGTAGCAGGCGGCGAGCCGCCCGAGGCCGCCGTTGCCGAGGCCGGGCTCCTCCTCGTGCTCGATCACGTCATCGAGGGAGACGCCCAGCTCGTCGAGCGCGGTCCGCGCCGCGTCCTCGAGCCCGAGGGACAGGAGGTTCGCACCGAGCTGCGGGCCGATCAGGTACTCGGCCGACAGGTAGATCACCACCCGACGGCGGGTCTCGAGGATCGAGCGAGCCGAGGCGACCCAGCGATGGAGCAGGCGATCGCGGATCGCGAACGACAGGGCGAGGTAGTGGTCGTTGCGGGTGGCTACGCTGGGGAACTTGGCGAGCTCGACGTAGAGCTTCGAGATGATGTCGTCACGCAGCCCGGGAGCCTCGGTCATCCAGACAGCTTACCCTCGGTCACAGCACATCGACGAGGGCGCGCAGGCCAACCGTGAGCACGATCGGGTGGCGCGCGGGGCTGTCCCCGTGGTTGACACGGTCGTAGCCGTATTCGCCGCGGGCGAACAGATCGAGGACGGGCGTGCGCATCTTGCCGATCGGCGTCAGGTGCAGGCTGAGCTCCGAGCCGAGGAACCACACGTTGTTGGTGTTCGAGCGCTGGAACGCGGTGTACAGCCCGAGGCTGACCGGGCCGAGGCCCTTCGCCGCGCCGATCCGCAGCTGGAAGCCACCGGGTGACAGCAGGGCCACACCCTCGACGATGACCTTGAGGAGCGGGTCCTCGAGGGTCTTTGGCTGGATCGGGCCCATGATCTCTTGCTTGACGTCGTTCGCCACCTGCATCGCGATCTCGCGGAGGTCGGTCGGTGCAGCGCCGCCGGAGGCGAGGATGTCCTTCACCCGTTGTTTCACCCGGGCGCGGATCTTCTCCGCGAGCACCTCCTGGATATCGAACACGGTGGGGATCTCGAACAGGTAGAGGCCGAGGCCGAACGAGATGCCCTGCGAGCCGTGGCCGTCGAGGTCGACGCCGCCCGCATAGCCGACGTAGGGGCCGAGCGCGATCCCGCGGCGGATCCGGTCGAAGGTCCGCTTGGCCATCTTGAGGCCCACGGCGGCGTCATCCGCATAGTCGGCATGCGCCGGAGCGTTCGCGATCGCCAGGGTGCCGAGGATCACGAGGACACGAGCCGTGGTCATCGAGACGAGCCTATCCGGGGCTGCGATGTCGCGGGTGGCGCTTCACGCGAAGATCACGCGGTGCGGTGCAAGGTCGTGGACCGGCGGCGTTCACCGGTAGATCGCGAGCGAGTGGATGGTCGCGCTGATGTTGTTCCCGATGAAGCCGATGGTCCCGGTGGGCGGCACGGTCAAGGGGGCCGTCACCTCGGCGACGGTCGTGGACTCCGAAAGCAGGTTACAGGCGGAGATCGCCCCCGGCTGGAACTCGAACACCAGCGTGTACTCGACGAGCGCTGGGCGGGTCGTCAGGTCGCGGCCGTTCGACTCCATAGGGTTGTAGTCGTTCTGGATCCGGATCCCGTCGACGCCGAACGAACCAGCCGCGTAGTGGTAGAGCCCGCAGCCGACCGCCACACCGTCGGTCCCCGTTTCGGTGAACGCCGTCATCACCTCGAAGGCGCCGGAGCCGGCGGGTTCCGGGACCGAGTCGAGGTGGAGCTGGACCACCATCGTGAACGGTGGTGCGGGCGGCGCGACCGCGACGTCCTCGAGCTGGCTGAACGCGCCGCTCACCGTATCGCCGTAGATCATGTCCTCGCCATCGCCGTGCCAGTCTCCGCCGTGGCGCACCCAGCGCTGGGCGACGTTCGGTTCGGCGAACGTCACCAGACCGGCCAGCACGTCCGTGCTCAGGGTCGGGTGAGGATCGCAGGCATCGCCGACACCATCGGCCGCTCCGCCCCGATCGAGCTCGAGCTGATCGGCCTGCGTCAGGTTGGCGACGGTCGGGCAGTTGTCGCAGAGGTCCTCGAAGCCGTCGCCGTCCTCGTCGTGGAACGTGGGATCCGAGCGCGGCTTGCAGAGCGCGTCGGCGGTGAAGTCGAACACCTGATCGCACGCGCCCAGCGTCACGACCGCGACGAGCAGGGCGTGTGGGAGCGGCCGCACTACTTCGTGAGCACGAGATAGGCGAGCACGCCGATCGCACCGAGCAGGATCGCGATCAGCACGAACACCAGCGCGTTGGAGCGGCCCGGAGGGGCGACCGAGCCGGTGCTCATGCTCTGGCCGGCGAAGCCGAACGAGTTGCCGGGCAGGGCGTCCGATCCGGAGCCGCGCATCGAGCCGGGAGGACGGCTGCCGCCGGGGCCGGTGGGCGGCTTGGAGCCGAGCTGTGGGCGGCTCGGCGGCTTGCTCTGCGGCTTCTGGCCACCCGAGCCCATGATCGCGCTCGCCGGTTGCGTGCTGGTGCGCTGGATCGAGGGCAAGGACGGCACGCTCGGCTTCGAGCCCGCGCCCGAGAGGTTCGGCTGACTCGCGCGCGAGCGCACCTTGCCCTTGCCGGACTCGGGCTCCGAGCCGCGGCCGAGGTCGCGCATCGCGCCGTTGATCTTGTCGGGCTCGGCGAGCTTCTTCTGGTTCGAGAGGAACGCGAAGTACGAGTCCGGCATGTCGTCGAAGTCCATGACGAGATCGCACTCGTCACAGCGACACGTGGGCGGCTCGTGTGGCGGCGGCCCCATGTCCGTGGCTTCGACGAGCAGGACCTTCTCCTCGTCGCACTCCGGGCAGAAGTACGGGACGTAGAAGCTCTTCACGACGCCGCTGCCCGTGAAGTTATTGACCAGGTTGATCTGCGCGACGATCGCGGGCGAGCACTCGACGAGCACGGAGCGCGTGCCGTTGTTCTCCAGCTTCGAGAGCCAGTTCACCCAGTCACGAACACCGCACGAGTTGATGCGCTCGATCTCGCCGAGGTCGATCACCGCGGTGCCCGCCGGAATCTTGTCGACGAGATCCGTGAGCTCGTTATCCTCGTCGATAACGCCACCGAGCTTGACGTACGAGACGTCGCCTCGGTGCTGCACGGATGCCTGGAACTTTTGGCTCATCGCTCCTCCGCCACGTAACGGCGGTATGGTCTGTTACACCGGACCCACATAAGCTGCCGCACGGCCAAGTCTACCTTGGCGTTTGTCGACGGATCCAGCAAGCGGCAGGTGGTTTTCAGATTCACCTGTAGGCAGGTGTCGCCGAGGGCGAACCTGACCGTCTGCGCAGCCGGCCGAGCGGGTCAGGCAGGTATGGTTGCGCGATGATGGAGCGGTGCTGGATCGGCTTCGTGACACTCCTCGCATGCAGCTCGTCTGAACCGCCAAAGCCAGCGCCAACCGCCGGCTCTGGAGCCGGAACCGGAGCACAGGCGCCTGCGGCCAAAGGATTCGACCCAGGCGGCGTCAGGTGGGGCCTCCCCGTGATGGAGGTCGCTGGGTGGCGGCCGGAGTGGGACGCCGCGAAGCGCCAGCTGGCGTTCTCCCACATCGCGAGCCCGACGAAGATCGAGGTCCGCCTGCTGACGGGTGAGATCCCCCGCCGGGCCGAGCAGGTCGGCGAGCTGCCCACCGTGGCCGCGCTCCTCGGCCTCGACAAGGTGCTTGGTGTCGCTTCGACCCGCTCCACCGCGTATGGCTGGGACGGCCTCCTCGAAGGCACCTCGGCGAGCGCCGCGGTCACCGTGTTCGTGGCGGTCCACCATCACGGCGCGCACTCGCTGATCTGCTGGGCTCCGGTGGCCGAGGGGCAGCCGGCGAAGGTCTCGCGCGCCGAGGCCGCCAAGGTCTGCGCCACGCTGGCGCCTCCGATGGCGATCGCCAACGATCGCGATCGGGATGGCGTGAGCGATATCGATGATGCGTGTCTCGATCTCGCCGAGGTCCGCGATGGCGTTGACGACGACGACGGCTGTCCAGACTCCGCGTGCACGGGCCGCGATGCGTGCTGGAAGGAAGGGCTCGCGGCGTACCAGCGCAAGGACTTCGCGGCAGCGTTCGCGGCGCACCGCCGGGGCTGCGATGCGGGGAACGGCCTCGCGTGCACGGCGATGGGGGATCTCTATCATGCGGGCAAGACGATCCAGCTCAGCTACGAGCGCGCGGCGGCGCTGTACCGGAAGGGCTGCGCTCTCGACAACGGCAACGGCTGCAACAACCTCGGCTGGGCGCAGGAGCGCGGGCTCGGGATCGATCGCGACGTGCGCGCCGCCGAGGCGTCGTATGCGCAGGCGTGCAAGATGATCCCGAAGAGCGCCGCGTGTGAGAACGAGGACATCATGCGCGCGCGTCGCGAGGGCCGCGAGCGCTGAGCGCGTTAGCCCACGGTCAGCGCGTCGCGGAGCTGCTGGTAGTCATCGGAGAGATAGAACCGCACCAGGTCGGGCCCACCGAGCACGGAGCCGAGAGCCACCGTCGCATCGTGGCTCGGGAGCCGCTCGCCGGAGAGCCGCGCCACGGCCCAGATCGCGGCGGCGAAGTCATCGCAGGCGAGCAGGCCCGCGCGCTTCGCGCACGCGAGCATCCCATCCATCCAGGCGCCCGCATCGACGTCGCGGATGCCGGCGTGGGCCTCGAGCACCTTTTGGGCCTCGGTGTTGGCGGTGTTGACCAGCTCCGCGGCGGGGCCCGTGAGCTCGGCATCCGAGGCGAGGAGCGCGCGGAGCAGCGCGCCGAGCTCGCGGCGGTGGCGTGCACCGAGCTGGAGCAGCGCCGCATAGCCGCCGCGGATCGCCTCGAACGCATAGCCGAACATGAACCGCAGCGCGAGATCGCTCTCGGCGAGCAGCGAGCGATCGATCACGACGAGCCGGCGCGGATAGGCCGTGACCGCGAACAGGCCCGGCACCTTCTCGCCGACGAACACCTCGGCGTCGATCTCGTAGAGGAACCCGAGCTCCGCGGCGAGCTGCACCAGGCGCGGCTCGGTACCCTGCGCCGGGAGGAGGTTCTCGCCGAGGCTCGGCTGCGCGACCAGGCTCGACAGCTCCTCGGCGAACACCGCGAACACCTCGCCGAGCGGCTCGCGTGCGGCCTGGGTGATCAGGTAGCGCTCGCGTTGATCGTCCGAGATCGGCCGGCGCATCGCCTCGGCCACGCGGGTCGCGCGCAGCCGCTGCGCCGTGCTGCGATCGGCCTCCTCCGCGAACCCGAGGAGATCGAGCGCGGTGAGCACGCGGTTGGCTCGCTCGACGTCACCGGTGCGGTTGTAGAACGACGCGAGCAGCCGGTAGGCCGGGGCGTGGTGGATGTCTCGCTCGAGCACCTTGCGGAGCTCGCCGATCGCGCGCTTCGGGTCATCGACCGCATAGATCTCGGCGAGCGCCACGCGATCACTCGGGCTATCCGGCTCGACGTTGAGGATGCCGCGGTACGCCTCGATCGCCGCGGGCCGATCTCCCGAGGCCAGCAGGATGCGCGCGAGGCCGCGCTGTAGCGGTACGGCGGCGCGCGGACCACCCTGCGCCATCGCGGCGTGGGCGGCCTCGATCAGGATCGATTCGGCCTGGCGCTGATCTCCACCATCGGCGGCGCGACGTGCGAGGACGAGCGCCGGGGGCGCGTAGCCAGGATCGTACTCGGTGGCACGACGATACTGCGGCGCGGCAGCGCGCACGTCGCCCGACGAATCGAGGATGCGGCCCTTGTAGTAGTAGTAGCGCGCGAGGTCGGAGGCCGAGAGTGGCTGGCCGGGAGCCGTGGCGAGCTCGATCACGCGATCGATCGCCTGGCGCGCATCGGTGTACTTCGCGATCAGGAAGTACTGCTGCGCGAGCATGTAGTACGCGTCCTGATGTGCAGGCTCGGACTTGATCACGTCCCGCAGCACGCCGATCGAACGATGGGGATCCATCTCGCCGTCGGCGTGGATCGAGGCCTGGCGCATCCGGGCGCGGAGCCGATCCTCGGGCGATGTCGAGTTGGTGTTGACGAACTTCTGGATCGCCGTGATCGCCTCGGCCCAGTGCCGCACGTCGGCGTGAAACTCGACGAGCGCGGACAGCACGGTGAAGTCCGAGGGCGCGAGCTCCACGGCCTCGCGGTAGAGCTCGGCGGCCTGATCGAGATCTCCATCGCGCTCGATGATCGAGGCGCGCCCGATGTGCACGCGGGCGAGGAGCGCGTGCGCGTCGTCGCGACGGCGATACAGCTTGTCGAGCTCGCGATACGTGAGATCGAACTCCCAGGCCTCGGGCCGCTCGCGGGCGAGCGCACCCAGCTCGTCGAGAGCCTCGGCGTTGGTGGGCTTGAGCTCGAGCGCCACGATGAAGCTCTCGGCGGCCGCGCGCGGATCTCCGGTCATCCGCGCCACCACGCCGCGTCGTCGGTAGAAGTCGCTCCGCGTGCTCGGATCGCCGTCCCGCATCGCCTTCTGCGCCAGCGCGGTGGCGAGGGGCTGGGCCTTCTCCCACTCGCCGGCGTCGAAGAAGTGCTCGAACAGCGCCTGGTTCGCCGGGAGGCAGTCCGGATCCACCGACAACGCGCTCTCGTAGAAGTGCATCGCCTTCTCGGCATCGCCGAGCTGCTTGTCGAAGATGCGGCCGATCTGCGCGAACACGCCCGCGCGCTCCTTGTCGTCCTGCCACAGCTTGACCTCGAGCTCGAGTGTCTCGATGACGCGCGGCCACTCCTCGCGGCGGCGGTACAGATCGCGCAGGCCGTGCACGGCCGGGAGGCACGCGGACGAGGTCTTGATCGCGGCGTCGTAGTAGCGGATCGCGTCCTGCTCGCGCCCGAACTTCGCCTCCATCACCGAGCCGCAGCGGAAGTACAGGAGCGCCTTGGTGTTGCGATCGTTCGTGACCTTGATCAGCTTGCGGGTGACCTCGATGAACTCCGCCCACTGCTCGGTGGACTCGTAGATCCGACCGAGCGCGTCGAGTGCATCGCGGTTCTCCGGCTGGATCTCGAGGATCTTCAGGTAATGCTCGGTGGCGGTATCGACGTCGCGTGCGCCTTCTTCGGAGACGCGCGCGATGCGCTTGAGCAGCTCGACGGACTCCGCCTTTCCGGTGGTCTGCGACAGCCGCATCTTGAGGATATCGATCAGGCCACTCTTGTCCTGCGCGTCCTCGTAGTAGCGCTCGAGCGTGTGCGCGGCGCCGGCGTCCGCCGGATCCACGGCGAGCAGCTTGCGCTGGAGCCGCATCGAATGACGCGCATCGCTCGCATGCTCGGAGGACAGCTGGGCCGCGGAGCGGAGCGCCTCGGTCCTGCGTGCGGGGTCGCGCTGGGTCTCCGCGCGCTTCTCGTACGCATCGATCAGCGCCTGCCAGTTGCCGCGCTGGCTGCAGAGGGTCTCGAGGATCTTCACCGCCGCAGCGGGCTGCGAATCGACCTCGATGACCTTCTGATAGGACTCGATCGCCGCCTCGACCTGACCGAGGAAGTTGAGCTGGACGTTGCCGCGACGCGAGTACAGATCGCCGAGCCGATAGGCACGGGAGACTCCGTTCTCGACGTGCGCGATCGCGCTCTCGTACAGCTGCATCGCCGCGGCCCAGCGCTCGGCCTTGTAGCAGACCCGCTCCATCGCGGTGAACACCTCGCGGTTCGTCGGATCGGCGGCGAACGCGGCCGTGTACGCCGCGAGCGCACCATCGACGTCCCCGCGGTTCGAGCGCAGGGTGGCGACGCGCCCGAACAGCTGCGCGCGGGCGGGGGCGTCCTGGGTCGCCTCGGCGCGAGTCTCGAGGATCCGTGCGAGCTCGCGATCCCGGCCGGTCTGCTCGTAGAGACCTTCGAGCGCCTTGGCCGCGGTCGGATCGTCGGGGCGCAGCGCGAGCACGCCTTCATAGGCACCCACGGCGTCGGGCTGACGTGACAGCCGCGTCGCGCGAAGCTCGCCGAGTTCGAGGAGCACCGCCACCTGCCGCTCCACATCGCCTGGCTTGATCGTGGGGAGCTCCCGCTCGAGGACCACGGCGACCTCGGCCCACCGCTGTGCGGCGCGCAGGAGGCGGAGGAGATCCTGCTGGCGTGCCTCCTCGGGCTGCGCGGTCTGCGCGATCAGGAGCATGCGGATCGCGCCATCGGTATCGCCGAGCTCGAGCTCGTAGAGCTTCGCGAGCTCGGCGGCACGTTGGGCCTTCTCGGCGGGGAGCGTCGCGGCTTCGAGCTGCTTGCGACGAACCTCGGACAGCTCCGACCATTCCGCGATCTTCGCGAGCGCCTCGGCCAGGACCTCGACGTTCCTCGGCGTCTGCGGAGCGCCGCGGAACGCCCGTGCGAGCTCGTCCCACAGGCCGAGGGCACGTGCGGGCTCCTCGATGCCGATCAAGGCCTCGGTCTGGTCCGGCTCGCCACTCAGCACGTCCAGGTAGGCCGCGACCACGGCCTCCGGCTCCTGGCCGAGCTCGGTCAGCGTGCGCGCGAGCTCGGTCTGGAGCTGCATCCGGCGCTCGAGCGGAGGATCGGTGGCGAGCTCGGCGCGCACGATCGCGAGCGCCTGGTCGAGACGCCCGGCCTGGCGGTGGAGGCGCGCCTGCTCGCGGAGCGCGTCGGGGTGCTTGGTCGCGACGGCGTGATCGAGCGCGGCGAGCGCGGCGGCCTCGTTCCCGCGGCGCTCCTCGCCGGCGGCGATCTCGAGCCAGATCTCGCCCTTGCGTGCGGGCGTCGGGGCGAGCTCCACCGCCTTGGTGCGGAGCTCGATCGCACGCGGCGACAGCTCGTCGCGATCGTACAGCTTGGCGAGCGTGAGCATCGCGTTGCCATCGTCGGGACGCTCCGCCACCAGCCGCTCGAGCGCCGCGCGTGCACCGGCTGGATCTCCGAGGTGCTCGTCGAGCAGCTCCGCATGCTCGCGCGCGGCCTGCGCCCGGGCATCCTTGCTGGTCAGCGAGCTCGCGAGCTCGGACAGCACCTTCGAGAGCTGCTCGTAGTGCTTGCCGGCGCGGTACACGGCGGCGAGCGCGGCGCGGCAGAACGGATCCTTCGGCCCGAGATCGGCCGCGTGGCGGAGGGACTCCTCGGCCTCGACGAAATCACCGCGCGCCAGATCGACGATACCGCGGGCGCACCACAGCGCCGCGGCGCTGCGCTCGTCGGTCTCGGCCTTCGCACTGCCGGTATAGGCCTCGGCGAGCTGATCCTCGTCGCCGCCGCGGTGGAGGCGGACGACGTGATCGTTGGTCGTGGGCAATGTGGTCTCGGTCGCGGCACGTGCCCACAGCTTGATCGCATTCGCGGGCTCACCACGGCGCTCGGCGATCGCCGCGGCCCAGCGCAGGAACAGACCGCCGCGCTCCTCGAAGCGCACCATCGTCGCCGCGTTGGGTGCAGCGAGCTCGATCGCATCGAGCCAGCGCTCGGCGACCGCGCTGTCGACGGTATCCACCACGGCGCGTGCCAGCTCACCGACGGTGGGATCGCTGGTCGCCGACGCGAGCTCGAGCGCGCGCCACGCGTGGGTCGCGGCGACCTGGAGGCTCGAAGGATCGCCGGCGAGGCGCCGGTGCGCGGCGAGCGCGGCGACTCGATCCACGGCGCCGGCCGCCGACCACGCTGCGCGCAGGTACGCGATCCGGCTCGCGACCCCGGGGAGCTGGGCGCTCGGATCCTGGGCGAGCTGGAGCCACAGGGCGAGCGCCTGCTTGTGCTCGCGGTCGCGCTCGAGCTCGGCGCCGATTGCGTGGCGGGTGGCGAGCGCCTCGATGGCGCCGCCGGCGAGCGAGGCCACCAGCTCCGCGCGCTTGTCGAGGATCTCGTAGCGGCGTTCGTCGTCGAGGATCGTGGCGGCTGCGATCGCGAGATCGAAGGTGCGGAGCCACCCCAGCTCGGTGCGCTCGAGGTTCCCCACGCCGGGGTAGTGCTCGAGCTTCGCCCAGCACGTGATGAGTGCGGCGGCCGCGTCACCCGTGCGGTCGAGCAGCAGCGCGGCCGTGGCGGCGACCTCCTCGGGGGACGAGCTGGCGGTCAGCGCGCCGCGACGCAGCTCCACCACGCGGGCCCAGTTGCCGAGGGCGGCGTGGGCGAGCGCCGCGAGCTCGATCACGTGAGCGCGCCACGGCGCCGACAGCGAGCTCGCGAGGAGCCGGTCGGCGATCGCGGCAGTGCGATCCGCGCGGCCGTGGCGCCACAGCCACGCTTCGGCGAGCTCGATGGCGAGGGCTCCCGGGTCGTCGCCGATCCGTTGCTCGGCGGCGGCGAGAGCGTCGGGCTGACCGGACACCAGCGCCGCGGCGAGCCGCAGCCGGTGCGCCAGCGGGTGGCGATCTGCGAGCTCGAGGAACCGCATCGCCTCGTCGGGCTGGTGCAGGGCATCCCAGCTCGCGAGGGCGGTGCGGACGTTGAGATCGGCAAGCCGACCGTCGTCGTCACCCGCCAGCAGCGCCTCGGCCTCACTCGAGACGAGCTCGAGCATGCGCTCGACGAGCGCGCCGGCATCGGGCGCTTCGAAGTTGCGCGTGATCTCGGAGACCTCGTCGGGGTGCGCTTGCACGAGCACGACGTCCGTCTTCGCAGGCGACGGCGCCATCGGCGCACGAACGTGCGGAATCGGCGGCGGCTTGGTTCCCGGCCGTCGGATTCGAGGCGGATCCGCCATGCGACTGCGGATCGTATCAGGACACCTGGAAAAGACGCCAGAACTCGACCCTCCGGTGCTACCCTCGCTCGCGATGAGGTTGCGTCGGGCGATCTGCGTCAGCCGCGACGAGGGCGTTCGCCGCGTCGTGGGGGCCGCCCTCGCGTCCTGCGGTCTCACCGTGGAGCATGCCGAAGCCCTGCCAGACTCGACGGAGGACGTCGCCGTCGTGGTCGTCGACCGGGCCTCCCGGCAGGCCGCCGGGGAGCAGCTCCGGGCCGTCGCCGCCCCCGTCGTGGTCGTCGGGGATGACCTGGATGATGACGGCCTCATCACCCTGATGCTCGAGCACCCGGTCAGCCACCTGGTGGGCGACCCGGGCGACAAGGACCTCGGGATCACCACCGAGAAGCTCGCCTCGGGCGACGTGTTCGGGCTGGAGAAGTACCTCCCTGCCGGCACCAAGGTCGGCGAGCGGGTGATCCGCTCGGAGTCCGAGAAGCGCCACGCGATCGACGAGGTCTGCGCCTGGGCCGAGGCCGTGGGGGCGCGGCGCCCGGTGATCCACCGGATGGTCTCGGTGATCGACGAGCTGTTGATGAACGCGCTCCGCGATGCCGACGAGGGTGGTCAACGTCGCGCCGTCCTCCGCTGGGCCTCCGATGCCGGCACCCTCGCGATCTCCGTCGGGGATGGATTCGGGGCGCTCAGCCAGCGCGACGTGATCGACCACGTGCGACGTGCGCGCAACGAGCGTGGCCGGCCGCAGCCGAGATCCGAGTCCGAAGGCGCGGGGCTCGGCCTCTATCTCGTGCTGGCGAATGTCGCGTCGTTGATCGTCAACGTCGCTCCGGGTCTGGCGACCGAGGTGGTCTGCCTGTTCGATCTCGCGAAGCCGAGCACGCGAGGGGCGATCCCGTCGGGCGTTCGCTCGCTGCACGTGTTCTCCGCGGTGAACTGACCGCGCACCTTCGGCCTCACTCGGCCTCGCGCGGGTTCTCAGGCGACGAGCTTGAGCTGTGCGCGGAGATCGCCTTCCGCGCCGAACAGGTTTGTCTCCCACCGGGCGAGCAGCTCGGTGGTGTCCCGCTCGTCGGGATGGAAGCCGGGCTTGAAGTACGCGAGGTACGCGGGGACCAGGCGGGTGAGGTGGCCGGGCCAGATCCACAACCGGCCGATGCCGCGCAGCCACGTCCACGGGCGGAACAGGATCCCGCGCGTGGCCATCAGCCGGGCATGGACGAGGGCCTGCACGGCGAAGAACACCGCGGTGGTGAGCAGCATGATCGAGGCGCGACGGAGATAGCCGCCGCCCGCGGCGCGATAGACATCGAACGCCACGGCCTTGTGCTCGGACTCCTCGAGCGCGTGCCACAGCCACAGGCCGCGCACCGACGGATCGATCTCCTCGCGCATCCGGGGATCGCGGAGCAGGCTCTCGGCGAGCATCGCCGTGAAGTGCTCGAGGGCGCAGGTCGCGGCGAGCTGCGACTTCGGAGACAACACCTTCCGCACCAGCTTCAGGAAGCCGCGGAGCCGGAGCTCGACCTTCGGCGCCACCGCATAGCCGTGGGCGACGAGGAGCTCGTTGAACGCGCGGTGCTCCTTGCCGTGCATCGCCTCCTGGCCGATGAAGCCCTTGACCTCCGCTTCGAGCTTCGGCGTCGTGACGAAGGCTTTGTGCTGCTTCACCGATTCCACGAAGAACCGCTCGCCCTCGGGGAACAGGAGTGAGAGTGCGTTCAGGAACGTGGTCTGGAATGGATCGTCGTGGCACCAATCGCGACGGACGGTGGTCGGGTCCAGCGCGAAGTCGACGTCGCGGCGTGGGATGTTCATGACGTCAGTCTGGGGCGGCCCCGCGATCCGCCCTAGGTCAGCGCAGGCCGAGTGGTTATCATTTGGGGCCACGTGTACGACCTGCCCGGCGCCTACCTGCGTGACCTCGTCGAGCTGACGCGGCGCTGGAAGGTCACGCCGGAGGCCTTGCTTGCGGATCTGCCGATCACCGCGGCCGCGCTTGCGGATCCGGCGACGCGGGTCCCGCTCAAGGTCTGCGAGGCGATCATCGCGCGGGCGCATGCGCTGACCAACGAGCCCGCGCTCGCGGTTCATGTCGGGACGCAGATGCGGCTGTCGTCGCACGGGTTCCTCGGGTTCGCAGCGATGACGGCGGGCACCGTGCGCGAGGCCCTCGCCCTCGCCACCCGGTTCGCGAGCACGCGGACCTCCGCGATCGGCCTCGCGCTGCACGTCGAGGGAGCGACCGCGAGCATCGTGATCGAGGAGCGCACGCCACTCGGCGCGCTCCGCGAGTTCGTGGTCGTCGCCTTGCTCGTGGGCATCTGGCAGCTCGGACAGGGCCTGACCGGCGCGCCTCTCGACGGCCATGCCGAGTTCGCGTTCCCCGCCCCGCCGTACATCCAGGGCCTGCCCCTCGCGGGCCGCGTCCGGTTCGATCGTCCGGTCCACCGGCTCGTGTTCGCCGCCCGGCTCCTCGACCTGCCGTTCGTCCATGCGGACCCCGTCGCGACCCAGATCTCCACGGTGCAGCTCGAGCGCGAGCTCGCCAATGTCGCCGATGCGGGCCTGCCCTCGCGCGTGCGCGCCGTGTTCGCCGCACGCTCGGACTTCCCCCCGATCACCGTGGTGGCGAAGCAGCTGAAGCTCTCGACACGCTCCCTCAAGCGCAAGCTCGCAGAGCACGCCACCACGTTCTCCGCGATCCGCGACGACCAGCGCCGGCAGCGCGCGCTGCTCCTGCTGGACAACCGCGCCCTGTCGATCGGCGAGGTCGCGACCCGGCTGGGCTACAGCGAGCTGCCGAACTTCACGCGGGCGTTCCGGAAGTGGACCGGGATGACTCCTGCTGCGTATCGAGGGGACGGTTTCAACTTGAGCAACTTGCGATCTCCAACTGCCTGAGAACACGCGGCCGGCAACCCACAACCCCAGGCCGTCCGGGCTGTCCGGCCGATCACACATGCCCAGCGCGTGGCCAGACGCTGGTCAGAGCAACATCATCACGATCGGGATCACGAACCCGGCGACCAGCAGACCCACGTGAAGCCCCCGGTCTCGCTTCGACGTGAACGCGATGTAGAGGCCGAGGAACGTCGACGCGATCAGCCCGAGCGACATCAACACGAAGAACACCTTGAGCGGCCCGGTCGTCGGTTTGCTGCCCGAACCACGGCCCTCGGGCGACGGCCCGGCCGGCGCGCCGATGGGCGCGGTCGTGGTCGCGGCGGGTGCGGTCGCGATCACGCTGCTGCCGCCCGATCCCGATGTGGCAGGTGCGGTCGTCGCAGGTGCGGTCGTCGTCGTCGCGCTCGGCGCGGGTGCGGTCGGCCGCGGCGCGCGCTTCCGGGGCAGGCTCGCGGTCTGGTGCATGTGGATCTGGGCGATCCGGACGATCCAGCTCGCCGGTTCGTCGCCGCCTTCGCCCTCGTGGCAGCCGGCGATCTGGAAGATCCCGCTGAGCGAGAACAGCAGGATCGAGGGTGCGAACAGCACCCCGATCCACGCGTGGATACGGCGGATCGACTTCATGGCGCGGACCCTAGCACCGGGTTCGGCGCGTCCGGGCTTCGGTGCGTCTCAGTGATCTCGCGGGGATCGCGATCGCAAGTTGCTCAAGTTGAAACCGTCCCCGTTCGTCACCAAGGTGCCGCCGAGTACCAGCAAGAGCCCCACGAGGGGCTCGGGTTGCCGGAGGGCCGCGAACAGGGCGGGCGCGAGCACGAACAGGGTCCACCAGCCGATGACCCAGGCGAGCTTCGCGCGCGAGACGGCCGAGGGGGCGATCGGGAGGGTGGCGGACAGCTTGGCGAGCTCGATCGGGGGGTGGCGGAGCCGGCGGCCGAGGGCGATGCCATAGGCGGTGGCGGCGACGAGGGTGGCGGTGAGCCACGGGGTGGGATCGGTGGGGCGGGCGAGGCCGATGATCGCGAGGACGAGGAAGATCAGCGCGCCGAGGGCGAACGCCATCGGGTAGCGGCGGCGCATCAGCCGGGCGTCCTTGCTGTAGGGCATGGCGGCGTCACCGATCAGGCGGGCGATCAGCTGCTCGATGCGCGTGGGCGGGTGGATCTCCAGCATCGCCAGGCGCTGGCGATCGAGGGCCGAGACGTCGCGGAGGATCGTGCCCATCACCCGCGGAGCGGTGGCGCGCGTGCCGAGCATGGCCACGAGGCTGACCGCACCGATCACGATGAGGACGATCGGGGCAGGGACCTTGGGCGAGCCACCGGTCAGCCACGCGCTCGAGATCAGGACGCCCACGATCACGAAGGTCGAGGCGAAGCCCGGGAACGCGCCGAGAGCCGCGGTCGACGGCGCGGGCGGCTGTGCCGTGGTCGGCCTGCGATCCCGATCGATGCCCGCGGCGACGCGCAGCGCTTGCACGCGCTCGCTCTGGCCGACCGCGACCAGCGATGCGGCCCAGATCGCGACGGCGGGGAGGAACAGTGCCGCGGCGAGGCCGAGCGCGCCGGCGAGCGCGAGATGACGGAGCGCGAGCTCCGGCGAGACCAGCGAGAGCGGGAGCGTCCCGAGCGCGACGGCACCTGTCGTGGCGGCGGCGGCGCGCACGCAGCGCCACAGCGCCGCGTCGAGCAGCGGTCCGCCCTCGATCGGCAGCTGCGCGAGCAGCGCGGCATCGGTGCGCCAGTACAGGTGAAACGGCACCCGCATGAACGCGATGGCGAACGCCACGAGCGCGCCCGCGAGCCACGCGTGACTCGCACGGACGAACCCGGCGGCGGCCTCCGCGGCGATCTCGGCAGGGGTGTACGCCTCGACCACGGGCAGGCCACGCCACCACACCCAGCCCGCGAGCGCCCCGCCCGCGATCAGCGCGAGCACCACGGAGCTGCCGAGCACGCCGCCGGTGCGTGACCGCCGCTCGTGAAGCGACGACCACCGGATCAGCTCCGCGCTGGTCACGTGGGGCCTTCGTCCGCGATCAGGGAGACGTAGAAGTCCTCGACGGCACTCGGCCCCTTGCCGAGCAGCTGCGCCAGCTCGAGGCCGGACTTGTCGGCGACGAGCTTGCCCTTGTCCATCAGCAGGATCCGGTCGCACATCCGCTCCGCCACGCCGAGCAGGTGCGTCGACATCAGGATCGTCGCACCGCGCGTGGCCGCGGCCTTGAGCGCCGCGCGCGCCGAGCGCGAGGCGTGCGGGTCGAGCCCGTTGAGCGTCTCGTCGAGCAGCACCAGCTCCACCCCACCGACCAGCGCTGCCGCCAGGCCCACGCGCTGCCGCATGCCGAACGACAGCTCGCGACACGGCCGCGCCAGGATCTTCTCGAGGCCGAGCGATCCGAGGACCTCGTCGGCCGCGGCGCGGGTGCTACCGCGGGCCTCGGCCACGAAGCCGACATGCTCGGCGACCGTGAAGAACTCGTAGAGGGCGGGAGGCTGATCCGCGAACCCAACTTTGCCGCGCGCCGCGCGTGGTGCCGTGGCGAGGTCCTGGCCCGCGACCACGATCGATCCGGACGTCGGCACGATCGTCCCTGCGATCGCCGACAGCGTGGTGCTCTTGCCGGCGCCGTTGGGCCCGAGCAGGAGCACGATCTCGCCGGGCGCGAGCTCGATGGACAGGCCATCCACGGCGAGCCGCTTGCCATAGTGAATCGTGAGGTTGTCGATCTTCGCGAGGGCGGTCACTTGGTCGCTGGCTCCCAGGTGTAGACGACCACGTAGAGGACCCTGGTCGTGCCGTGCGCCGGCACCATCGTGCGCATCGAGATCTGCTGCGGCCCCTCCTTCTCCGCCTCGAGCGTGGAGCGGTACGCGAGGCTCCAGTTCTGCCCGCGATAGAGGTGCTCGCGGAGTACGACCTCGACGGGCGTCGCGCGCGTGTTCGTCACCGTGAGCACGAACTCCTCCACGAGCCGCTTCCCGTCATCATCGATCGTGAGCTCGCGCCGCTCGCGCTTTCCGGTGACGCCGGCGGCGGTGCCGATCGCGACGGTGTCCTTCTCGGCGACCCGCGTGGCGGCATCGAACATCCGGGTCTCGCCGAGCACGCTCAACGAGCCATCGGCGCGCCGCTCGAGCAGCCGCACCGGCCCGCCCGGCAGGCCGGCGCTGGTGGCCTGGGGCCGCACGACCTCGAAGCTCTCGGTGACACGCGATCCGGCGACGGGGATCATGCCGAGCGCCGCATCGCGGATCGGCGCGGATCCACCGTGATCGAGCTTGGTGCCGATCGGATCGTAGACCAGCACCGAGTCCAGCGCGCGCGGAGGATCCGCGGGCAGGAGCTCGATGCGGGTCTCGCCGGTGCCGAGCACGATCGAGCCCAGCGGTCGCGCCGGAGGGGGAGGCGTGCTGCCGGTGGTGGTCCCCGCGAGCAGCGCTCCGAACTGCTCCGCGAGCCGGCCGCGCCACGCGCCGAGCTCACTATCGATCACGAACGCGCGCGCGTTGGGGAACGCGATGCCGGTGGTGTTGCGGATCGCGATCGCTCCGCGCAGCGTGACCTGTGCGCGCGCGGGCGTGGTGGTCAGCGTGTACGCCGCGTCCCACTTGATCCGCTCGGTCACATAGCCAAGCGAGATCGCATAGTGCCCGGCGTGCGGCCCACCGACGACGAACGTCACCTCGGTGGGCACCGTCGGAACGGTCGGCACCACCTGGCCCTCGGGCCTCTCCTCTCCACCTTCCTCTCCACCTTCCTCTCCGCCTTCCTCCCCACCCTCGTCGGGATCTGGCTTCACGGTCACCGGCGGGGACGCGCTCGGCAGCCTGGTCGCGCGCAGCTCGGAGATGCTGAGCTCGCCGCGATCGAGCACGACGATGTCGTCGACATCGACGCCGATGGCGACCTTGACCACGACGGTGGCCTTGTCCGCGGGTGGGATGTCGATCTCGATGCGCTGCTTCACGAGCGTGCGATCGCGATACAGCGTCAGCTCGTCGCTCGCGAGCGGAGGTGGCGCGGCACGGTGCACCTTGGGGCCGCACGCTCCGAGCCCGATCAAGAGCCCGAGCCCGAACAACGCGCGCATCACCATGTGTAGACGAGGGAGTACGTCACGGTCTTCTTCCCGCCCGCGGGGACGTTCGCGCGGTACTCGAGGGTCTGGTTCCCGCCACGTGCGCTCTTCGCATCTTCGCCGTCGAGCTTCCACACTGGCCACCGCCACGCGAACTCGCGGATCACGATCTCGGCCGCGCGCTTGGACTTGTTCTCGACCTTGACCTCGAGCTTCTCCGTGACCGTGTGCGCGCGCTCGTCATAGTTGCAGCTCACCGCGCGCCGCTCTCCCGTGATTTCGGTATGCGGCGCGACCCGGATCCGCGCGAGGCCCGCGCTGGAGCGGAGCTGCTCCTCGCTGACCACCTCGAGCCGATCCGTCTTGCGCCGGAACATCCGCACGCGCCCGTCGGGGAGCGCGTCCTTGGTGGGAACATCGAGCTCGATCGCCACCTCGGCGCGCCCGTTCCCCATCCCCACGCCGTTGAACTGGTTGCAGTCGGTGTTCGGGTACGCCTGGAAGCCGAGCGACGGATCCGGCATCGCCTCGTAGGTCACCACCGAGCGGGCCTTGGTGGCCTGCCGGGTCGGGAGCAGCTCGACCTGCACGGACTGTGCGGCACCCAGATGCACCGGCTGCGCGATCGTGTAGCGCGTGGGCGCCGGCGGCGGGCCGCTCCTGGTGGCAACGCCATACGGGTTCACCGACGAAGGTCCCGAGGCGCCGCCGTTGACCAGGGTGAGCTCCGCATTGTCGAACGACGCGCCCGTGGTGTTCTTGACGGTGGCCCATGCGGAGAAGTCGACGGCCGTGCCGGCCTCGTCGAGCACGGCGAGGTAGTCCGCGGTCCAGGTCATGCCGTCGGCGCGATACGTGACCTCGACGTCGTGCTTGCCCGGCTTCTTCGACGCCAGTCGCCACACCAGCGTCGGCTTGTCCACGCCGGATCCGGGCGGCAGCCTGACATCCTGGATGTAGCCATCGCGCCGCATCACCTGGAGGCGGCGCTGATCTCCCGTGCCGAGCTCGAGGACCAGGACCTGCTCGTCCACCGAGCGCAGCACGCCCGTGAGCTCGCCCTTCGCGGTCACCACCGTGATCTGCGCTCCGACGTGGCGACGCAGGATCTCGGTGGGGGTGCTGGCGCCCGGCATGAAGCGCTGCTCGATGATCGTCGTCGCCGGATCGGTGAAGTCGCGGAGCTGCACGGACGCGGCATCGACGGTGGCTGCCACCCCGACGATCTGGACCTCGCCGCCCGCGGTGAGCTCGACGTCGCGTCGCTCGGTGACGAGCGCGCCGGTGGTCGGGGCGTACCCGCCGTAGTTGAGGCCGCCATATGCCGCGGCGGCCGGCCCGGGGGCGGACCACACCGTGACCTTGGTCCGCGGCGGGCTTCCACCGGCCCCGGCGGTCGCCACGATGGCGCCCACAGCGACGAGACCGGCGATGTAGGCACGCCTCATGGCACGAGCATACGACGACGCCCCAGGCGGGGAGGTTCCAACTATGTGTATAGTGACGCCGTGGCGGTCGCGACGTATCCGGGAACGGTGTCGCCGTTGCGGGGGTTGGACCCCTTCGGGGAGGCAGAGCGTGATGTCTGGCACGGTCGGGAAGCCGAGCGTGACGAGATCGCGAAGATGGTCACGGCCGATGGGTTCCGTGCGGGCCTCGTCTACGGCGAGCCGGGCGTGGGCAAGACCTCGCTGGTCCGCGCTGGCCTGATCCCGTACCTCCGCGATCACGGCATCGTCGCGCTCGCGTGCGAGGACCTCAGCCAGCCCGCGCAGAGCTTCGCTTCGGGCCTGTCGTCGTTCGGGATCCAGCCGAACTCCAACGAGGCGCCCGTCGCATTCGCCACGCGCGCCGTCTCGGCGGCGGTCGCGGGCCAGCAGTTCGTGTTCGTCGTCGACGACATCGATCAGCTGTGTGCCGACGAGAAGGCGGTCGGCGAGCTCTCGGATCTGTTCGCTCGCGTGGTCAGCCGCTCCGGTGGCCGCGCCCGGTTCCTGTTCGTGTGTGCGAGCGAGCGTCAGCATCTGCTCGGCGCTCTCGAGCGCCGCACCGGCTCGCTGTTCCCGCCCTCCGCGCGCTACGAGCTGCCGCGGATCCCGGTCGCACTCGCGAGCACGATCTTCGATCGCATGCTCTCGCTCTCGGGCGTGGCCGCGGACCCACCACTCGCCGACGCCGTGGTGCAGGGCATCAGTCGCGGCCAGCCGCTCCTCGCCGCCGACCTCCAGATCTCGGCGATGGCGATGCGCGACCTCCGGGTCACGACGTTGGCCGCGTTGCACAAGATCGGTGGGCCCACGGAGCTCGAGTCCCTGTGGCTGCACGAGGCGTGTAAGGCCACCGGCAACGAGCGCTCGGCCCTGCGGCTGTGTGCCGAGCTCGCCGCCACGGGCCACATCCCCCGCACCGCCGATTCGGTGGTCAAGCGGATCAACCTCGACATGGCGTACGCGCAGCAAGCGCTCGACATCCTCGAGGCCAAGGGCGTGATCATCCGCGCGGATCCCGGGGCCACCACGTGGATCCTTCGCCACGAGGTGCTGACTCAGCGGGTCCGCGAGCTCACCGCACCGGCTCGCGCAGCCGCACGGCGAGGCTTCGATCTCCTCGGCAGCAAGACGCAGAACAAGGAGCGTCTGAACCTCCGCGAGCTGCGCGCTTTGCGCAGCGAGGGCATCGCCGCGGTCACGCCCGAGGAGCAGGACGTCCTCGATCGCAGCAAGCGCTATTACATGATGATCGCCGGCGCGATCGCCGCGGCGCCGATCGTCCTTCTGATCATCATCTGGTTCGCGATGCGCGGCCGGATCTACTACGACCTCGAGCCCCAGGCCGGCGGCGATCGGATCGTGGTCCGCAAGGGTCGCGCCGGGCTGTCGAGCTTCCACTGGCTCCCCGGCGGGTTCGGCGACGAGATCGCCGACACCGGCCTGACGCGCCCCATGGTCGCCGCCGAGGCGTGGAAGAAGATCGAGGGCCACGACATCGGCGCCGGCAAGGGCGAGTGGGATGGCCTGATCCCGAGCATGATGGCGCCGCAGCTCGCGGGGCTCGTCGACTATGCGACCACGGGCAACGAGAAGGCTCTCGAGGGCCTGAAGGCCGCAGCGAAGGATCCCGAAGATCTCGCGGAGCTCCTCACCGCACTCCGGCCGATCGCGCGCGGCACGCCCGCCGAGGTCGCGCTCGTCGAGGGCGCCCTCAAGACCCCGTCGCCCGCCGTCCAGCGTGCCGCCGTGGCCGCGGCGGGCGCGGCGGCGCAGCGCGGTGACGTCTACCAGGACACGCTCGCGCAGACCCTGATCTCCCCCGATGCCGAGCTCCGCCGGATCGCCTTCTCCTCGGTGCGCAGCCTCGGCGAGCGCGGTCGCGCACTGTTCGCGAAGGCCCTCGATTCGAACCCCGATGCGGCGGCGCGGCGCGAGCTGCTCGTGGAGGTCTCGACGATCAGCGTGGAGGACACGGGCTCGGTGACCAGCGCGGTCTCGGTGCTCGCGGATCCCGACGCGTCACCCGCACTCCGCGAGCGCGCCAAGACCCAGATCCGCGGCGCCCTCGCGACCGCGCCCGATGCCACCGCGGCCGAGCTGACCAAGCTGATCGCGCAGGATCGCGCGCCTGCCGATGCGCGGATCTACGCGATCGGTCTCCTGCGCGACATGGATCCCTTGCCCAAGGTCGCGGACCTCGTGGAGTCCGCCCGCACGGCGTTCGCGTCCCGCTCGGCCGGTGTGCGCGCGGCAGCGCTACCGCTCTACGCCAAGGCGGACCCCGAGCGCGCCGGCGGCGATCTGTCGACGATGCTCGACGACAAGAAGCTCGACAAGACGCTCCGCATCGCCGCCGCGCTCGCCTGGGGCGAGGTCGCGCCCACCGCGAAGGGCGCGGCCGAGAACGCGCTCGATCGCATGCTCAAGGACGAGGATCAGGACATCCGCGCAGCCGCGGCGGCCGCCTCCGGCAAGACCGGCCGCTCGTATCAGGAGCGCCTGATCAAGATGGCGAAGGTCGAGAACTACGTGGTCCGCATCGGTGCGGCCGAGGGGCTCGCCGCGAGCGCCGAGAGCGGCGGCAACGTCGGCGTCGCCGTCGGTGGCATCGCCCAGCTGTGGCGCGAGAAGGGCCGGCCGCGCCGCGATGCGGCCAAGGTCTATGCCCACCTCGCGAAGAAGAAGCCGCAGGCGGTCCTCGAGTACCTGAGCGCTGCCGCCCGCACCCCCGAGGATCCGGCGCTTCACCCGATCGGCGTCGAAGGTCTGTGCAATGCCGCGCTCGCGGGCAATGCGGAGGCGCGCCGCCTGCTCGCGCGCTCTACCGATGATCCCTCCGCCGATGTGCGCCGTCTCGTGATGAGCTGCGTCGCCGATGGGCCCGAGCCCGCGAAGAATGGCGCGGTGATCGCTGCAAAGCTCGTCGGAGATCCGAGCAGCGAGATCCGCGCCGATGCCGCACGCGTGCTCGCGCTGTCCGCCGCCAAGGGCAACAAGAGCGTCGGCGAGGCGTTGGTGAAGATGCTCGA
The DNA here is from genome assembly GCA_016720595.1 of Myxococcales bacterium. Lineage (GTDB taxonomy): Bacteria > Myxococcota_A > Polyangia > Haliangiales > Haliangiaceae > JABFXX01. The sequence continues at coordinate 97,282 of JADKKI010000024.1, read as the reverse complement.
CGATCCGGATCGCGAGGTCCGCGTGATCGCGATCCGCGCCGTGGGTGCGCTCGGAGCAGATGCGCCGAAGTCGGCACAGGCGACCATGGCGAAGATGTTCGAGCGTGGCGACGAGGCCGAGAAGCTCGCCCTCCTGCGCGCCGCCAAGCTGATCGGCGCCGCCGATCTGATCGGGATCGCCGTCGCGGACAGCTCGCCGCTCGTCCGCGTGGAGGCTGTCGATGCCGCGCTCGCCTCGGGCCTGCGCGCCGGTGCGACGCTGTCGGCGGCGCTCGCGGATCCGGATCCGCAGGTGCGCAAGGCCGCTCTCGAGCGGCTCGCCGCGCAGAAGGACAAGCTCGAGCCCGCGGTGCTCGATCGGACGCTCGCCCTCGCGGTCCGCGATCCGAACCCCGAGCTCAGCCAGCTCGCCCTGACCACGATCGCGCGCGTCGCCGCCAAGGATGCTGTGGTCGCACGGCTCCATCGCTCGCTCGGATCGCGCGCGGAGCGCGAGCGGGCCCAGGCCGCCGCCGCGGCGATCGGTCTCGTCGATCGTGATGCGGCTCTCGCGAGCCAGCTCCTCGAGCCGCTGCTCGACGATCCCTCGCACGACGTGCGGGTGGCGATGTTGCCGGCGCTCGGCGCCGCGTACGCGAAGATCAACGAGCCCGAGAAGCTCGCGGACATCCTGCGGGACTCGGAGACCAATGCGATGCGCCGGCTCGTGATCGCGGCCGCGTTCATCACGCTCGCGAAGACCGACGCAGGCCGCGCGGCCACCGAGTCCTCGCTCGGCAAGGTCGTGAAGGACGGGCCGCCGATGGCGCGCCAGATCTCGAAGCTCGTCGGTGGCCTGGTCGGTGGCAAGGCGGACGGGATGGCGTTCCTCCAGGAGCTCGTTCCGTAGCGTGCGGCGCTGGTGGTGTGCGGCGCTGGTCCTCGCGGGTTGCGGCCGGCAGAACTTCGACCCGCTCCGCGACGGTGATGTGGGCGGCACGGATGCGGCAGATGCGCTCGATGCCGCGGATGCAGCGGCCGCCTGCACCACGTTCTGCGACAACTTCGATCGGACGACGCCTCCGCAGACCGGCTGGGACATCAAGACCACCAGCGGCGCCGGCACCTCCGTGATCGCGAACGGGCAGCTCCAGATCACGCTCCCGGCCACTGGCGATGGCACGTTCCTGGTCACGACCCTCCCGGCGGCGACCAGCCGCGTACGGATCGCGTTCAAGATCGCCTACACGAGCACGGCGCCCGGGATCGCGGAGGTCGACCTGGTCCAGCTGCGCTGGGATCTCCCCCTCGCCGGATGTACGTCCGAGGGCTTCTACCTGGTGCGCGACAGCACCGGCCCGTTCGATCTCCAGGAGACCTACGCGGGCTGTGGCGCCAACGTCAACACCGCGTTCGTCGATCTGGCGAACAGCGGGCTCCACGCCGTGGTCATGACGATCACGCTGGGCGCGCTCAACACGGCGAAGATCGAGGTGGCGATCGACAACGGCACACCACCACCGTCATGGCCGCACATGCGATCCCGTCGTCGACGATGTCGCTCAGCCTCGGCGCGGGCGCGGTGCGCGACGTCACCACGCCGTGGGAGATCCGCTACGACGACCTGAGCGTCGATGTTCAGTAGGCCCACGCTCGCGCTCGCGCTCGCGGCGTGTTCTGCCCCCGCTCGCCCCGCGCGCCCGATCGACAACCAGCGTTCCGCGGGCCCTGCGCTCGAGCCTTTCGAGATCAGCATCAAGCGCACGATCTGCTTCGGACGCTGCCCGGCCTACAGCGTGGCCGTGAGGAGCGACGGCACGGTGCGCTGGCACGGGGACTCCGATGTCGCCGCCCTCGGCGATCGTCACGGCCGGGTGACCCGCGCGCAGCTCGATCAGATCGCGGCGGCGATCGATCGCGCGCAGTTCTTCACGCTGCAGGAGGACGGCACGCCCCCGTGCACGGCGCCCCACGGCCTGTGCTCGGTCACGATCTGCAGCGACACCTCGCGCAGCATCATCCAGGTGACGCGCCAGGGCCGGTCTCACCAGATCGACAACGCCCACTGCGTGGACTCGCCGGCGGACGCGCTCGAGGATCTCGTCGAGCGGCTCGCCAACACCGACCCTTGGGTCGGCCACTGACGTCAGGGCCGCTGCTGAAGCCCCCCCCCCCCCCCCCCCCCCCCCCCCCCGCCCCCCCCCCCCCCCCCCCCCCCCCCCCCCCCCCCCCCCCCCCCCCCCCCCCCCCCCCCCCCCGCCCCCCCCCCCCCCCCCCCCCCCCCCCCCCCCCCCCCCCCCCCCCCCCCCCCCCCCCCCCCCCCCCCCCCCCCCCCCCCTCCCCCCCCCCCCCCCCCCCCCCCCCCCCCCCCCCCCCCCCCCCCCCCCCCCCCCCCCCCCCCCCCCCCCCCCCCCCCCCCCCCCCCCCCCCCCGCCCACCTCGCGAACACCGTCCAGCGCCGCACCGCGACCGGCGCGGGCAACGCCTTCGACGTGTATTCGAGGGCCTCGACCGTGGCGCCCTGCTCCTCGATGTACGCGGCGACGCCGGGTGAGGCATGGGTGCTCTCGCTCATCGCGATCTGATAGCCCTCGGCGAGCGCCTGGAGCTTCGCCGCGACATTCACGGTGCCGCCGAAGAAGTCCGCGTTGGAGTTCAGGCGGACCGCGATGCACGGACCGGTGTTGAGCGAGATCCGCAGGCGGATCGGCGTGTCGGCGCGCTCGGGGTGAAACGTGGTGTGGATCCGGTGCGACGCCCGAACCGCATCGACCGGACTGACGAACGTGGCCATCACCGCATCGCCGATGGTCTTGACCACGGCACCACGGCACTCGGCGACGATCGCGAACACCTCGTCGAAGTGCCGCTTGATCTCGATGAACGCGCCGGGATCGCCGCGCTCGGCATAGAACGCCGTGGAACCGACGACATCGGTGAACAGCAACGTCTGCTGCCCGACCCCGAGTCGGACGTCGGCGCCGATGTACTCCTCGGAGAACAGATCCCGGAACTCCTGGAAGCTCAGCAGCTGACCGGCGCGCAGCGCGTGATCGCTCCACCGCGATTCGGCGATCGTGAACGACTGCGGCTCGGGCGCATCGTTGGTCATCTCGATCGTGGCGCTCGGTGCGGCCTTGACCACGGTGCCCTCGAGGCTGGCCTCCCACTTCACCGCGGCGGCGCCGGTGTCCTCGACATCGAGGTACCAGCCACCCTTGTTCGCGCGGAACACGTTGTACCGGCCGGGTGGCAGCTGCGGATCCACGGTGGCCGAGCCACCCGGGGGCAAGGTCCACTGCACGCGGACATGGTCCTTCTTCGCGGGCTCGGCGCTGCAGTACACCTGATCGGCGATCTCGCGGATCGACGAGTGCACGCGGAACGTGACCTCGACGGTCTCCGGCGCATCGGTGGCGAACGTGACCTGACACGGTTCGCAGTGGCTGGTGGCCTGCAGCGACGACAGCTCGCCGTTCTCGTCGCGCACTCCGCGGCAGTGCGGGCACACGGTGTCCCATGACAGGCTCAGCACGCCCGAGCGGGTGGCATGGAGCGCCACCTTCAGGAGCTCGGTCTCGGAGAGCTGCCAGGCGCGCGCGCGCTCGCGGATCTGGATCCGGTGGAGATCGAGATCATCGCTCGTGCGGATCCACTCGAACAGCTTGTCGACGCACGTGCGGTCGAGGCCCTCCGCGATCAAGGCGTCCTGCTGGCCACGCAGCCGCTGCTCGGCGACCGGATCGAGCGGCGGTGCCGGCGGCAGGAGGCGCACGGGGGTGAGCTTCTCGAGCTGCGCACCGAGGGCGGGGAGCACGCGCTTGTACGCCTTCTCGAGGCTGGGGAACCCGAGCCGGAGCGCGGCGCCGCCGAGCGCTCCCCGCGGGACCGCGCCGAAGTACAGGATCACGCGGCAGCCGCGCGGCGTGGGCTCGACGCGATGGATCGCGTACATCACGCGCATGAAGCCGCGCTCGTAGATCCGCGTGCACGTGAGCCACTGATTCGCGACCCAGTTCCACGGGACCTCGAACCACTCGTGCCGCACGCCACCGGGCCGCGCCGAGCCATAGCGCTTGCCGTTGCGCTCTTCGAACACCATCTCCGCGGTGCCGAGCGCGCGGTTCATGCGCGAGGTATCGGCGATGTGGGGCCAGATCTGCTCCGGCGTGCACGGCAGCTCGAACGTCCACAGGCGCTCGATGCGCTTGTCCTTCGCCCACTCCGCAGGAAACGGATGGAGCTTCAGGAGCTGCTCGACGGTGATCGGCTCCCCTCCAGGATTCCCTGCTAAGGTCGACTTCGAGGTCGCCATGCCCACGACAGTGTATCGCAGCTGCCCGTTGTGCGAGGCGACGTGTGGCGTCGCGATCGAGATCGAGGGCGACCGCGTCCTCAGCGTCCGTGGGGACGACGCCGATCCGTTCAGCAAGGGGTACATCTGCCCCAAGGGCACGGCGCTCGCCGATCTGCACCACGATCCCGACCGGTTGACCACGCCGCTCGTCCGCGACGGCGCGATGTGGAAGAAGGTCGGATGGGACGAGGCGTTCGACCTGGTCGCCCAGAAGCTCGTCGGGATCCGCAAGGCGTACGGCAAGGACGCCGTGGCCGTCTATCAGGGCAACCCCACCGCGCACAACCTCGGCCTCCTGACCTATGGCCAGCTGCTGATGCGCACGCTCGGCACCAAGAATGCGTACTCGGCGACCTCGATGGATCAGCTGCCGCACATGCTCGCCGCGCTGCTGATGTTCGGGAACCAGCTGCTGATGCCGGTGCCCGACATCGAGCGCACGGACCTGTTCGTCTGTCTCGGCGCCAACCCGCTCGCCTCCAACGGCAGCATCATGACCGCGCCGGACGTCAAGAGCCGCCTGAAAGCGATCCGCGATCGAGGCGGCAAGGTCATCGTCCTCGATCCGCGCCGCACCGAGACCGCCGAGAAGGCGGACCAGCACCACTTCATTCGCCCGGGCACCGATGCCGCGCTGCTGCTCGCGATGGTGCACGTGTTGTTCGCCGAGAAGCTCGTGCGCGGGCGGCTCGCGGTCACCGGCCTGTCCGAGCTCGAGGCCGCGGCGACCGCATGGACACCCGAGCGTGCCGCGCCGATCACCGGGATCGCGGCGGACGAGATCCGGGGCCTCGCACGCGCGCTCGCCACCACGCCGCGCGCGGTGCTGTACGGCCGGATCGGCGTGTGCACGCAGGAGTTCGGCGGGCTCGCTGCCTGGCTGTGCTACGCGGTCAACGCGCTGACCGGCCACCTCGACGAGCCCGGCGGGCTGATGTTCACCACGCCGGCGGTGGATCCGCTGCCGCTCGCGGCGATGCTCGGCTTCGATGGCGGCTTCGCGCGCTGGAAGAGCCGGGTCAGTGGCAAGCCCGAGTTCGGTGGTGAGCTTCCGATCTCGGCGCTCGCGGAGGAGATCGAGACGGCCGGCAACGGAGAGGACAAGGTCCAGATCCGCGCGCTCCTGACCAGCGCCGGCAATCCCGTGCTGTCGTCGCCCGGAGGACCGCGTCTCGAGGAGGCCCTGAAGACCCTCGACTTCATGGTCTCGATCGATCCGTACCTCAACGAGACCACGCGGCTCGCCCACGTGATCTTGCCACCGACGTCGCCGCTCGAGCGCTCGCACTACGATCTCGCGCTCAACGCGTTCGCCGTGCGCAACGTCGCGAAGTACGCCCCGCCCACGTTCGAGCGCAGCCCCGAGGCGCGTCACGATTGGGAGATCTGCCTCGCGCTGTGGACGCGGATCGGGGTGCCCTCGAAGCTGGGCGCAGGGAGCAAGCTCGTGCACCGCCTCCTCGGCAAGCTCGGCCCCGAGGCGATCCTCGATCTCGCGCTGCGCACCGGCCCGCATGGCTTCGGGCGCGGCGGCATGTCGCTCGGCAAGCTCAGGAAGTCCCCGCACGGGATCGATCTCGGGCCGCTCGAACCACGGCTGCCCGCGCGCCTCGGCCACGCCGACAAGCACGTCCACCTCGCGCCCGCGGAGTACCTGGCCGATCTCGTGCGGCTGGAGCGCAAGCACGCCTCGCCGCCGAACGGCAACCTCGTGCTGATCGGCCGCCGCCACCTGCGCAGCAACAACTCGTGGATGCACAACAGCGAGCGGCTGGTGAAGGGCCCGCCGCGCTGCACGCTCCTGATTCACCCCGACGACGCCGCGGCTCGTGGCCTCTCGGAGGGCGGCGCCGCCAAGGTCTCCACCCGCAAGGGCGCGATCGAGCTCCCGGTGGAGATCTCGGACGAGATGATGAAAGGCGTGGTCTCCGTGCCGCACGGCTGGGGCCACAACCGGTCCGGAACGCGGCTGCGCGTGGCGGAGGCCAACCCGGGCGTCAGCGTCAACGACATCGTCGATCCTGCGCTGATCGACGAGCTCTCGGGCACGAGCGTCCTGACCGGCCTGGCGGTCACGGTGGCGAAGGCATGAAGGATCCGGCGCTGTTCGAGCAGCTGGGCGGCGAGGCCCTGCGCGCGGTGATCACCGAGTTCTATCGCCGGGTGTTCGGCGACGTGATGATCGGCTTCATGTTCCAGGGCAAGGATCGCGCGCAGCTGATCCAGCGCGAGTGGGAGTTCACGGCGAACTTCCTCGGCGCGCCCGGCGTGACCTACACCGGTCGGCCGATGCGCACCGCGCACGCGCAGCACACGATCTTCGGCGGGCACTTCGAGCGCCGCCTGCAGATCCTCCGCGAGACCCTCGCCGATCATCAGGTCCCGGCGGCGGTGCAGCAAGCGTGGATCGATCACACGCTCGCGCTGCGCTCGCAGATCACGCGCGATCAGGGATCCGAGTGCAAGGACACGAGCGTGGTCGCGCCGGAGCACGTGGCGCCACCACCGGCCGACCGGCCGATCAAGCTCGGGCGCAAGTAGCCCTGGCGCCTGTGCCCCCGGCCCCCCCCGCGGTGGGGTAGGGGAACCGCGGAAAGGTGGCCTGGCCCCGCTCCGTGACGGGGTGAGGGCTCTAGAGGTCGCCCCCCCCCCCCCCCCCCCCCCCCCCCCCCCCAAGCAGGGGGCGCGGTCCCCCCCCCCCCCCCCCCCCAGATCAAGACCTCCCCCCCCGGCCCCCAGGGACCCCGTGTCCTTCCCCCCCCCCCTGTTTTTCCAAACCCCCCTCCCCTTCTTCCCCCCCTCCTTGTTTTTGCCCCCGACCCGGCCCCCCACCTTCCGGCTCCTAGGGCGCGGGCAGCGCGGTCTTCATCAGCCGCTCGTAGTACGTGCCCGTCTTGCCGCCCCGGGCCTTGTCGGCCTTCCACTTCGCGCGCTCCTCGTCGATCACCTTGCGGAAGCTCTCGATCGGCTGTGCACCGGAGAGCGGGCGTCCGTTGATCCAGAACCCGGGGACGCCGTTCTGCCCGAGCTTCGTGAACACCGGTTGATCGCGTGCGAGGGCGGCCTTGCAGGTCGTGAAGTCCTGATCGTATTGCTTGAGATCGAAGCGCAGCGCGCGCGCGAGCTCGCGCAGCTCCACCTCGTCGAGCTGGCGCAAGGAGCTGGTGGGCGTGGCCTGGAGCGCCGGGTCCTGCGCTGCATCCCAGATCGCCACGTCCATCGGTGCGAGGCCGTCCTGGTACGCAGTCGCGCATGCAGCGATCGAGGAGGTCGTGGCGCGCGGGTGGACGATGTACTGCTTGACCACGATCCGCAGCTCGCTGCGGTACTCGCCGCGCAGCTGCATCAACGTCGGCATCACGCGGTGCGTGTACGGCTCGGGGAACTGCAGTGACGCGACGATCGTGATCGGGGCGCCCGCCGGACCGAGGATCGGGCTGTCGTCGAGAGGCACGGCATAGACCTTGGCCGGATCCGGCGCCGCCCAGCGCGTACCTGGCGGGGGAGGCGGCGGAGGCGTGGGCGGCCCGGGGGGCGCTGGCGGCGCGGCCACCGGGGCAGCGGCCACGGCGTCGGTCGGATGCGCGCCCTCGGGTGCGGCCGCCAGCTCGGCGTCTCGTGTCACCTTGCGGACCTGCGCTTCCAGCGCGGCGACCCGCTGCTCGAGGGCCTCGATCCGGGCGACGTCTCGCGGGTCCCGCGCAGGCGCGGGCTTGCAGGCAGTGACCACGGCACACGCCACGACGAGCGATCGCATCACAAGAGGATAGCGCGACCGATAACACCGACCACCTCGCGGCCGGGACGATATACGGTACCGCCATGCGCAGTGCTTCGATCCTGTTGTGCCTGGTCGCCGCGTGCGGCAGCGAACCCGATGGCCCGCGCCCCACCACGTTCGGCGGCGACCGCCCGGCGGAGCTCAAGGCGCCGGCGATGTTGACCGAGGGCAAGCAGTACCCGCTGGTGGTCGTGCTCCACGGCTACGGCGTCACTGGCTTCACCCAGTCCGCGTACTTCGGGACCGCGATGCTCCCCGCGATGGATCAGGCCCTGGTGATCGCGCCCGATGGAACGACTGACGACAGCGGCAAGCAGTTCTGGAACGCTGACCCCGCGTGCTGCGACTTCGGCCACAAGAACCCCGACGACGTCGCGTACATCGGCGGCCTGATCGACGACATCCTCGACAGCTGGCCCGTGGACCCGAAGGCGGTGTTCGTGGTCGGGCACTCGAATGGCGGCTTCATGTCGTACCGGATGGCGTGCGAGCGCGCCGACGTGATCGCGGCGATCGCGCCCCTCGCGGGCCTCGCGGCCTCGGATGCGGCGACCTGCACGCCGGTCCAGCCGGTCAACGTGCTCCACATGCACGGCACCGCCGATGACACCGTGCCGTACGGCCCCCTGACGGCGATCGGCACCGTGGGGGCGCTCGGCAGCGTCACGCAGTGGGCCCAGCACAACGGCTGTGGCACGTCGCGCACGCCGAACGGCGATCTCGATCTCGAGACCAACCTGGCGGGTGCCGAGACCCACCGCTCGACGACGAGCGGGTGCCCTGCACAGGGCGCGGTGGAGCTGTGGGCGATCGAAGGCGCCGGACATATTCCCGTGTTCGGATCGGCGTTCGTGCCTGCGCTGATGCAGTGGTTCACCGACCACCGTCGTTCGTGATTGGCCCAGGAGCCACGGCATGTTATCGATCCTTCACCATGTGGTACCTGGGCTCAGTCCCGCACCAACCCGACGTGACGGATTGAAGACGTAGCGTTCGCCGTTTTCACTTTCGTGCACTCCAGGTCTGCGAGGCTCCCCATGGACACCCAGCTCAAACTGCTCGGCAATCAAGCGCCCGAGCTCGAACCGATCAAGCACATCAAGGCGCCCGTCGATCCGTCGACGCTGCACCACCGCCAGCTCCTCGACGGGACGTTCTGGCAGAAGATCCCCGCCTACCGGCTGGTCGACGAGGCCACGTTCCTCGATCACACCTGGCAGGCGAAGAACACGATCACGAACCCGCAGAAGCTGCTCCAGGCCGTGCAGGACCTGGTGCCTCAGAGCTTCTATGACGATGTCGCGCAGGGCTTCCACAGGTCCCCGATGTCGATCCGGGTCTCGCCCTATTTGCTGTCGCTGATCGATTGGTCCGCCGCGTACACCGATCCGCTGCGGCGCCAGTTCGTCCCCGTGGCCTCGCGCCTCCTGCCCGATCACCCGAAGCTGACGCTCGATTCGCTGCACGAGCAGGCGGACGCGCCGGTCCCGGGCCTCACGCACCGGTATCCGGACAAGGCCCTGTTCCTCGCGCTCGACACCTGCCCCGTGTACTGCCGGTTCTGCACCCGCAGCTACGCGGTCGGCGTCGACACCGACGAGGTCGAGAAGGTCTCGCTCAAGGCCACCGAGGATCGCTGGCAGCGCGCGTTCCGGTACATCGCCGAGCGCCCCGAGCTCGAGGACATCGTGGTCTCGGGCGGCGACAGCTACCAGCTCAAGGCCCGCCAGATCACGATGATCGGCAACAAGCTCCTCGAGCTCCCGAACATCCGTCGCATCCGGTTCGCCACCAAGGGCCCGGCCGTGATGCCGATGAAGCTGATCACCGACCTCGAGTGGCTCGATGCCCTCACGGCGGTGGTCGAGCGCGGCCGCAAGCTGCACAAGGAGGTCGTCCTCCACACGCACTTCAACCACCCGAACGAGATCACCGCGATCACGAAGCGGGCGCTCGACAACGTGTTCGAGCGCGGCATCATCACGCGCAACCAGTCGGTCCTGCAGCGCGGCGTGAACGATGGGATCGCCACCATGCAGCTCCTGGTCAAGCGCCTCGGGCACTGCCAGGTCCAGCCGTACTACGTGTACGTGCACGATCTCGTGAAGGGCGTCGAGGATCTGCGCACCACGCTGCAGACCGCGCTCGATATCGAGAAGGCCGTGCGCGGCACCACCGCGGGCTTCCACACCCCGACGTTCGTCGTCGATGCACCGGGCGGTGGCGGCAAGCGCGTGGCCCACAGCTTCGAGCACTACGACCGCGAGACCGGGATCTCGGTGTTCTCCGCACCCTCGGTCAAGCCCGGCTTCTTCATCTACTTCGATCCCGTCGACCAGCTGTCTCCCGAGATCCAGGAGAAGTGGAAGGACAAGACGAAGCAGGACGAGATGATCGCGGACGCCGTCGCGAAGGCGAAGGCGAACTACGCCGCGAGCGCCCGGGCCTCCGCCGTTCGCTGAGCGCGCTCAGGGGCCGCGCGCCACGTCCGGCTGCGATCCGCGGGGCGCACACGAACACGAACGGTGATCTGCGCTCAGCGGCCGTGGCAGCCCTTGGGATCCCAGCACGACAGCTGCGGGCCCGCATTCGGCGCGAGCGTGCGCTGGAAGAAGTACGGGACGGTCGCCGTCGTGAACGTCCTCCGCGCGGGGAACGCGACGGTCTCGATGGTCTCGCGGATGCAACCGTCGATCTGCTTGGCCAGCTTCGCGGCGAGGCCCGGGGTCTTGATCTCGAGCGCCTCGAGTGATCCGTGGCGGGTCACGGTCAGCACGAGCTGGAGCTGCCCAGCGCCCCGGACGTCGGGGGTGCGATCGAGGTAGCAGTGCTCGATCTGCTCGGCGTAGGGCGCCAGCTGCCCGCTGACGTCGGCCGCCGAGAGCGACAGCGGCTTGGGGTCGGCGGCGGCGGCGGTGGTGGCGGCGAACAGCAACGTGGTGGCGAGGGCGAGGCGCATGGGAGCGGGAAGTAGCAGCGGCCGTGCCACGCGCAAGTGGCCGGGACCTCTGGGCGGCGTGTCTGTGGGGCCCGGCGTTCGTCTACCCCAGTAGACACGTGCTCGATCGTTGCTCGATCCTGGCTCCGGCGACGAGCGGACCTGGCGCGGGAGGACTACGGTGCGGCCTTGGGTAAGAAGCACACCGTTCCGACCGCGCTCGCACAGGTGGTGGCGAACGCCGCCGCCCGCATCGATGGCAAGTACTGCTACGGGCTGCCGCACTACGGGCTCAGCAACAAGCTCGAGCTCCAGCTCGTCAAGCTCGGCGACATCGGCCTGTTCGAGGACAACGAGATCGAGCCCGGCGACCACCCGGACTGGCTGCCATTCGCGACGCTCGGCGAGGAGCCACAGTTCCTGACCGTGTCGACCCAGCCGCCGTACGCGGTGGGGATGTGGGAGCACGAGAACGGAAAGATCTACACGGTGTGGCCGGCGATCGAGGACTTCCTCGGTCGCGTGGTGGAGAAGTCCGACAAGACACCGTTCGAGGTGTTCGAGAAGCTGCTCGACAAGGTCGGCGCGCTGGTCGAGAAGGACAAGCACGCCGAGGCGCTGAAGATCATCAAGCCCGCGATCGACCTGCTCCCGATGCCCGCGAACGCGAGCTACGAGGCCGATGACGATCTCGCGCGTGGTTGGAACCTGTACGGGCTGACGCTCCAGGGGTGCAAGCAGTTCCCCGAGGCGCGCGCGGCCTTCGAGATGGCGGCCAAGCTCGGCGAGGAGTACGCGGTCCTCAACATCCTGGACATCCTCTCGGATCACGAGCGGGACTTCCCGGGCGTGATCGCGCGTGGGCTCGAGCTGCGCAAGAGCTACCTGAACGACTACGCACGCGTGTGGCTCCGGCGCTACCTCGCGGCCGCGTACCTCGAGCTCGGGGATCTCGCGAATGCCGAGGCGGAGCTGCGTGGGATCGTCCTCGCGTATGCGATCTCGGATGCGGAGAAGGTCCGCGAAGCTCGCGCAGGCGTGGAGAAGTACATCGCGGACGGGCGCCCGCATGCCGAGACGGCGAAGGGCTTCCTTGGCTGGCTGAAGGAGAAGAGCTACGAGGTGACGCCCGCGCAGGCGAAGCAGAACCAGGCGTGGTGGAAGGCGCTGCCCGAGGGAGCGCGCGCCAAGTTGATGGAGGAGATCAACCGGGAGGACGAGACGCCCACCGCCGAGGACATCGCTCGCTGTCTCGACGTCGACAGCCTGCAGCTCGACGAGGACGACGGCTCGTTCACCGATCTCGCGGTGTTCCTGCGGCTGCAGAACGTCACGACTCTCGGGTTCTATGGCGAGCCAGCCTCGATCGAGGAGCTCCGCGGCCTGCCGAGGCTCGAGCGGCTGACGATCAACAACACGGTGATCAAGGACTTCCTGTGGCCGTCACCTGCCGATCGCGCGCTGTGGGCGGCGGCCACGGCCGGCGATCGCAAGGGCGTGGAGAAGGCGCTCGCCGCGGGAGGCTCGGTGACCGCACGTGGAGATCATGGAGCCACGGCGCTGACGATGGCGGCGCAGACCCACGATCTCGAGCTGTGCACATTCCTCGTCGGCAAGGGCGCCGATCCGTGGGCAGGTGATCACGGCGAGAGCAACGCGCTGTACTTCTTCGCGAGCGAAGGCAAGCAGGCTCTCGAGGAGGCGGCGGCGAAGGCGGGGATCACGCACCCCGACAAGGATGCGTACCGCGAGCTCTCGGTGCAGCGGATGCCGAAGTGCGCGACGTTCGAGAAGCCCGACGTGGAGATCGAGCTCGGCGAGGGCGAGCCGGTCGGCGCGCGCTGGCCGGCGTCGGGCGCGAAGGCGCAGATGGAGCCGCCGAAGAAGGACAGCAAGCTCTACGACGTGATGCGCAGCGGCTATCGCAACGCGCTGGTCTCCGAGAAGGTCGCGGCCGTGCTCCGGGGCGAGCCGAACCTCGAGCTGTTGCCTGTGACGCTGATCGATCAGCAGGGCAAGCCGCGCCCGGAGAAGTACTTCTTCTTGAACCCGCTCGCGATCGATTGTCTGCAGATCGAGAAGTGCTTCCCGCAGTGGAACCACATCGATCCGGACTCGGCCTCGGAGATCGCCGCGTTCGTGATCGATCCGGCGAAGGTCGGAGCGGCGAACCTGTTCCGTCCGACGATCGTGAACAGCCGTCCGATGATCGTCACGCGCGCGCTCGCCGAGAAGCTGCAGGCCTTCGAGGGCTTCTCGATCTCGTACCTGAAGCGCTAGAAGTCGATCACGGTGACGCGGCCATCGGGCTGCGTCATCAGCGCGAGCTTGGGCTGCCCGTGCGCGGAGATCCCGACCTGGATCACGTCGCCCTTCTGCACGGGGGCGTTCTGCCAGGGCAGCGTGACGCTGCGGCTGCCTGCGCGGACCAGCACGAGCTTCTCTCCGGCGAACACGACCTCGGCATCGTGCAGCTTCGGCGCGACGACCGGGCGCTGGATCGTGGGGACCCACAGCCGGGCGACGAGCTTCGCGAGCGCGGCGGGCATCGAGGGTGACAGCGCCGCATCGATGCGCTCTCGGAGCGAAGGGTTCAGGTCACCGTGCCGCGCGAGGAACGCGGCGGCGGCGGCGCGGGCCAGCTCGTGGGCGGCCGTGTCATCGAGCAGCTCGAGCGCGATCAGCTCGGAGGCTCCCGGCGCCACCCCGAGCTCGATCAGGGCGAGCAGGGCGAACGGGGACAGCTCGGTCGCATCGGTCAGCCGATCGAGATACGGCGCGCGCAGCGGCTCGACGTGGATCGCGAGGGCGGCGACCGCCCGGTCGTGCACGCCGATCCAGCCAAGGATCTCCTTCTCGTGGCCGGCGATCAGGAAGTGAAGCCGCTCGCGGAGGTGATCCTCGAGGGTGCCCGCGGCGGCGGCATACTCGGCGAGCACCTCGGCGACCCGCGCGGACAGGGGGGAGCTCCGGCGGATGAAGTCGAACAGGAACGGGGCGATCGTGACCGCCACGGGATAGAGCAGGCCGTGGCGGATCGCGTGGCGCTCGAGCACCTCGAACGCCTCGTCGATCTCCTCGGGGTGGGCGGCGTAGAGCGGGGCGTGGCGGATCACCGCCAGGGCACTCGGGACGTTGGAGAGCGCTCCGGCGGTCCCGTCCGAGGGGCCGAGCGCGCCACGGAGCACGCCCCAGGGCAGCTCGGCAACGCTGTGCTCGAGGCCCGGAACATCGATCCTGCCGGTCGGCTCGAATCTGCTCATCGTGGGGGACGATAGAGCAAGCCCCTGGCCAACAGGGAGGCAATGTAAGGACGGCCGCTTACAGGCTGAGGGGTAGAGGAGACCCCAGCCGGGAGACCACAGCAGGGGGCTGCTCGGTTAGTCTCCGGTGTCGATGTGGTGCGTGCCGTTACGGTTGTTACGCGGGTGCGTCGCCCCGCGACAGGCGCCCTGACCCATGGCCCACCCGACCCTCGAGGACATCGTCGCAGGCGGCGCCACCGCGCATGTCGAGCGCTGCGATAGCTGCCGCCAGCTGGCGCTGCTCGCGGGCGTGACCGTCGCGGCCGCTCCCGCGGACGATCTCGAGCGGCTGTCGATCGTCGATGACGCGGTCTACACCGAGTGGGCGCCGCTGCCGGAGGCGCAGGGCGGCATGGGGCAGATCTTCCGGGTCCGCGATCGGCGGCTCGGGCGGTTCGTCGCGGTGAAGCAGCTGAAGCCCGGGCTCAGCGACGGCGATCGCGCGATCCTGGTCCGCCGGTTCGAGCGCGAGGCACGGCTGACCGCCCGCCTGCAGCACCCGGCGATCGTCGGTGTTCACGAGGCTGGGCGGTTCGCGAGTGGCGAGCCGTTCTATGCGATGCCGCTGTTTCGCGGCGCACCGCTCGGAGCCGAGATCGAGAAGCGGAAGACCGTGGCCGATCGCCTCGCGATGCTCCCGAACATGACCACCGTGGCGGAGGCGATCGCGTACGCGCACGAGCAGGGCATCGTGCACCGCGACATCAAGCCGGCGAACATCCTGATCGGTCAGTTCGGCGAGACCGTGGTGATCGATTGGGGCCTGGCGAAGGACATCTCGGAGCAGGGCGGCGATCCGGACTCCGTGTACCGCGCACCGCCCGTGGATGGCCTCACGCAGTTCGGCGTGGGTACGGCGAACTACATGCCTCCAGAGCAGGCCAAGGGCGACGAGCCCGAACCGGGCTTCGATGTCTATGCACTCGGCGCCACCTTGTATCACCTGCTCTCCGGCGCGCCGCCCTACGCCGACGTGGAGGGCAGCGACATCCGGCGCGCGCTCCTCGATCGCACGCCGCCGCGGCCGCTCGCGGAGATCGCGCCCGAGGTGCCGGCGGAGCTGGCCGACATCGTCGCGCACGCGATGGCGCTCGAGCGAGACGCGAGGTTCCCGAGTGCGCGCGAGCTGGCGAGCGAGCTGCGCCGGTACCAGACCGGACAGCTCCTGGCCTCGCGGCGCTACACGTTCGGCGAGCTGGTGCGCCACTGGATGCGCCGGCATCGCACCGCGCTCCGGATCGGTGCGGTCGCCGCCGCGGCCGTGGTGGTGCTCGCGGTGTTCGCGTTCGTGCGGATCTCGCGCGAGCGCGATCGTGCCACCGACAGCCAGCACCGCGCCGAGCGCGAGCTGCGCCGCGCGCAGGGCATCGTCGCGAGCCGGAGCGCGGCCGATCCGATGCAGCGGCTCGAGGCGATCCTCCTCGGCGTGCGTGCGCTCGCTCCGGACCTCGCGACCGGCGCCACCCCGGTGCCGGAGGCGGTCCAGGGCCTGACCGATGCGCTGACCGCTGGCCCGCCGCTGGTCCCGCTGCGCCACGACGGCGTGATCAAGTGGTTCGCCTCGGCCGGAGATCGCCTGATCGGCGTCGACGATGCCCGCGCGCTCGTGATCTGGGACGCGCGCTCCGGCGCGCGGCTCGCGAGCTATCCCTCGGGCTGCCCCAGCCCGAGCGCCCGAGCGTGTCTCCCGATGGCAGGCGCGCGGTGGTGTGCGGCTTCGATCCGATCGGCGAGGTGTTCGAGCTCGCCACCGGCAAGCACGCGACGTTCGAGGCCAAGGTCGACTTCGCCGGCTGCGCCTTTCTTCCCGACGGACGGCTGATCACCGTCGCCGACGAGATCGCGATCCGCGATCCGGCAACACTCGCTGTCACCCAGCGCTTCGCGCTCCCGGCACGCGCCAACTCGCTCGCCCAGGATGGCCGGGGCAAGGTCGCGGTCACGGCGGTGGATGGGACGCTATGGCTGTGGTCGAGCGCCGGCGAGCCGATCACGGTCGCCACGCACGCGCCCCTCGGCGGCACGATGGCGTTCGACCGCAGCGGCAAGGTGCTCTACCAGAACGGCAACGATCAGGTCGTGCGCGCATTCTCCGTCGATGCGCCCACAGCGGCGCCGCGCGAGATCTATCGGGATGCCCGCTCGCACCTCGCGACCGTGCTGACCAGCCCCGAGGGCGATCGCGTGGCGATCGGGATGTGGGACGTCGATGGCGCGCGCCACTCGCGCGTGCTCGATGCCGTTCACCCCGGCGAGGTCGAGCTCGATGGGAACATCGAGGCGTGGGCCGGCGGCTCGGCGTGGGCCGTGATCGAGCGGGTCGGACCGCTCTCGATCGCCGACGTCGTGACGGCCGGGACGGTGTTACCCCTCGCGGCCCATGGCGCGGAGGCCACCTCGCTGGTGATCGGCGATCGCCTGGCCTCGGCGAGCCGCGATGGTCCGGCGTTCCTGTGGGATCTCGCCTCCGGCGACACCACCGGCATGCTGCTCGGCCACTCGGGAGAGCTCGTCGCGATCTCCGTGCGCGGTGACACCATCCTCACCGCGAGTCACGATGGCAGTGCGCGCCTGTGGAGCGCCACCGATGGCAGTGCGCGGGCCGTGTTGCGAGGCGAGCGCGAGCTCACGGCCGCCGTCTGGCAGGACGATCGAACGGTGGTGGTCGGCGATCTCGGCGGCCACCTGCGCACGTACGAGGCGCGGACCGGCAAGCTGCTCGACGAGCGGGACCTGGGTTCACCGATCTCCGCCCTCGCTGCGAGCCCCGACGGCACGCACCTCGCGATCGGCACACTCGATGGCGGGTTACGCGATCGGGAGCGCGTGATCGTCCACACCGCGGGCGCCGTCACTGCCCTCGCGTACAGCGCGGATGGCAGCCGGCTCTACTCGAGCCACGTCGATGGCACCACCCGCGCCTGGGATCCGGAGACCGGAGCTCCGATCGCCACGCGTGCCGAGGCGGAGCCCGTGGACACGCCTGCCGATCACGAAGGGGACGTCGCGCTGATCGCGAGCGGCGATGCGCTCCTGGCCGTGCGCCCGGCGGGCACCACGCGGGTGCTCGCGGCAGGTGATCTCGCCGTCCGCGCCACGCTGGAGGGGCGCGTGGTCGCGGTGCGTGGAGGCCGCCAGGTCCGCGCGCTCGGCGACGGCACGCTGCTCGTCACCGACGGAGCCAGCGACCGGCGCCTGGTCGGCCATCGCGCAGCGATCACCGCGGCGGCGCTCTCGCCCGACGGCACGCAGCTCGCGTCGGCGAGCGTCGACGGTACCGTCCGCCTGTGGGCCGCCACGGGTGCGGAGCCGCCGATCGTGGTGATCTCGCCGCTCGGGCTCGGGACGCCGACCGCGGTCGCGTTCGCCGGGACCACGCTCGTGATCGGCTTCTCGAGCGGCGGCGTGCGGACCGTGCCCACGACACCGGAGGGAGCGCTCGCGAGAGCGTGCCGGATCATCGTGCGGTTCGATCGCGCAGCGGACGTCGCGCCCTACTGCAAGTGATCGGTCGTCGTCGCGATCGTGATCGCTCGCACCAGGATCGACGAGCGCAATCCGGGGGCCGCCTTCATGCCGAAGCCCAGGTGCGCGTTCGGGCGCACGACCTCGAGCTCGTAGCGCGCGACCTCGGCCCCATCGAGCTTGACGATCACGCGGTGCGGATCTTGCTGCACGGCGATCACGTGCTCGGCCTGCGCCTGGTGACCAGCGAGCGGCCGCCACTCGCCCTGCGCGAACGCCGCGTCGTCGTACGCGTAGAAGGCGATCGCACCGGACTTGATCAGGACCACGCCGCCCGCGACGAGCACGTGCATCGAGCGGCCGGCCTCGGGGCCGAGGCGGCGCCACGTGGCCTCGAGCGTGTAGGGCAGGGCGACCGGCTCCGACGTGATCATCGCGCCTTCCGAGTACCGGCCGGGCGCGGCATCGCTCGATAGCACGAAGCTGCCGGCGAGCCGGCCGGGCTCGAGCGTCCCGCGCGTGGGCTTCCACGGCGAGGCCCACGCAACGGTCTCGAGGGACCCGAGCGCCCCGAGCGCCCCGAGCGCGACGATGGCCCCGACCAGGACGACGGCCCGTGAGATCACGTGAACAGCACCGGTGAGCGGCCGCGGAAGCGCTCGCGCAGCCGCGCCTGGCCGGCGCGGATCAGCGCCTTGGCACGCCCGGGATCCGGCAGGTCGAGCCGGGTCGCGATCTCGGCGGGGTCCGCATCGTCGAGCCACATGATCACGGCGGTGCGCATGTCGACGGGGAACGTCGCGATGTGCTCCGAGACCTCCGCGACCAGCTTCGACACGGTCAGCCGATCCGTCATCGGCGGCCGCGCGGCGGGCTCGGGATGCTGGTCGAGAGGCGCGGCGTCGCTGTGAAGATCGCGCTTGTTCGGGGCGCCATCGCGCGCGCCCCACCCGAGACGGCGACGCACGTGATCCCGTGCGGTGAAATCGACGAGCCGGAGCAGCCAGGCGCGCAGCGGCGTACCTCGATCCAGATCGACCCCGAGCGGGGCCACCGCGCCCACCTCTGCGACCTCGCCCTCGTCGGCATCGAGCTTGCCGAGGCGGATCACCTCCGCCACCAGATCGTTCTCGGGCGGCGGTTCCTCGGTGTGCGCCAGGAAGGCCCTCAGATTCTCGTAGTCATTGGCGGCGAGCCGCTCGAGCACCGCGACCATGACGGCCCGGGCATCGTCGTCGCCGGCGAGCCGGCAGCGGCGGAGCAGCCGGTTCCCGCGTGCCCAGCCTTCGAGGCGCGGCGCGATCTTGACCATCAGCGCGCGCCAGGTCTGCTGATCGCGGGAGTCCACGAGGCGCTGGACGAGGGTCGAGACCTCCCCCTCGAACGCCGCGGTCCAGACACTCACCCTCGCAGGATACGCTCGGACCGACCGGGCGAGGAAGCGCTGATCGGGGTCAGAACAGGGTCAGACCGATACCACCGCCGATGCCCACGAACTCGCGCTTCTTGTCGGTGCTGTCGTCGGTGCGGTGGAACGCCTCGACATAGGCCTCGTAGGCCCGCTTCGATTCGCCAGGGGCGCCCGGCCGGTACCACACGGATGCGCGGTACAGGACCTCGTCGTAGTTGCTGGTGCTCGCCGAGGGCGGCGTCCACATCGCGCTGACCTCGGCGTCGAGCCGGGCGGGGATCAGCACGATCGCGGTGCGGCCCTTCACGTAGGCATAGCCGTGCGCGAGGTTGAAGCCGGCGCCGAAGCTGCCACCCACCCGAAGGCTGCCCGGCCCACCGCGGCCGAGGTTGAACAGCGAGACCGCGGTGCCGAACTGCGCCCAGAAATCGATCGGCTCGGAGCGCAACCCGGTCGAGAACTCGATGCCGTGGAAGTGCCCGTAGGCCGAGGGGAGGCCGAGGTACACGCCCTCGAAGGAAAGTTCTCCCTGGGTCACGTCCTTGGTCTCGCCTGGGGTCACTGGCGGCATGTCATCGGTGAAGTTCGGCGCCGTCCCCTTCATGACGCCCACGGCGAGGCGCGACTGATGGAACATCCCCACGCCGCGCTTGCGATCGTAGTAGTCGTCGACGAACGGCTTGTCGGGCGCGGGCGGTGCGGGTGGCGGCGGTGCGACCACGGGCGTGGGCGCGGGGGCTGGCGCTGGTGGCGGCGTGGGAGCCGGTGGCGGCAGCGCGGGCAGCGGTGGTGGCTCGGTCACCGTCGGCGCGGGCGGCGTGGGCGGCGTGGGTGGCGTGGTCGGGTCGGCGGGCGGAGGAGGAGGAGGTGGTGGAACCGCGCCCGAGCCATCCGACGGAGGCGGCGGGGGCAGCGGATCGCCGGCCCACGCGGTGGACGAGGCGATGCCGGTGATCGCGAGGGAGAGCATCAGGAGCTTGATCGCGGAACTCAAAACATCACCCCGGCCTGGAGGAAGTAGCCGACGTGCGGCTTGCGTAGCTCCTGCGCGGTGATCCCGCCCATGAGCGAGATCTTCTTGAACGCGACGGTCGAGACATCGAGGTGCCAAGGGTGGCTGGTCACGCTGGCGATCGAGGCGCCCTTGTCGTCGAGGTGGATCTGGCGCTCGGCGCTGTCGGTGCCGTACTTGAGCCAGTTCCACTCGTAGGTCAGGCCGATCCGGACCGGGCCCTTCACGCCCGAGAGCCGGAACGGCATGCCGAGGTACTTGTACGTGAGCTTGGTCGGCGTGCCCTCGTGATCGACGATCGAGTCGACGACGCCGAACCCGAACCCAGACTCGAAGGCGTACTTGTCGTCGGCGCCGATCAGGAAGTTGATCTTGTAGCCGCTCGAGTCGCCCATCCCGAAGCGATCGCGCGAGTAGAGCTGCAGCTCCATGTCGGAGTACTTCGTCGAGAACACGCCGGCCACGGCCTTCGCGTTGTTCTCGCGCATCTGGCGCTTCTCTTCCTCGGTGTAATAGGTCGTCGTGGTCTCGGTGACGATGTAGTCGCCCTGGACATAGGACCGGCTGGTCTGGCTCTTCACGCCCGACGAGCCCAGCGCACCGGCGACGGCGATCAACAGGCCGATCACCATGCGCGCGGACATCCCGTTGCGATCGCGCAGGATCAGGCCCTGGGAGACCGGGTTCAGGCCGAGGTTATTCGACGCGTACTCGGTCCGCCCACCCTGAACGATCGCCCCGACCTCGATCCCGAGTCCGTCTTGCTGGAGCTTGCCATCGAGCGGCCCGGCACTCGCCGTGGTGGCGAGGAGGCCGAGCGAGACCGCCGTGGCGATCAGGCGAGAGAACGGTGTTTGCACGAGGCCACAATACGCGGGCCGCGGCGACCCCATCAGAACCCGGGTCGACTCGCTACCCCGGTGCTACCCTTCGGGAATGAGCGAACAGGCGCACAGGCTCCGGGAAGCGGTGATCGAGCGGGTGGTCCGCGGCAGCGGCACCTCGACGGCGGCCCAGCGCGAGGCCGCGTTCACCGCAGAAGGTGTCGATCCGCGGGCGCGGCCGTTGATCGACAAGGTCGCCCAGCACGCGTACAAGACCACCTCGGAGGACGTCGCTGCCGCCAAGGCCGCCGGCCTCACCGAGGATCAGATCTTCGAGCTCGTGGTCAGCGCGGCGCTCGGGCAGGCGACCCGCCAGCTCGAGGCCGCCACGGCCGCGCTCGATGCGGCATTCGCCGACGCACCCGCGGGAGCCGCGTCGTGAGGCTCGCGGTCCTCGATTCGGGCCACACGTTCGGCAAGAAGGCGCTGTTCGTGCTGATCCGGGCGCTCTCCGGCCATCCGGCGCCGGACGTGGTCAAGACGCTGACCTATCGTCCCGAATACTTCGGTACGCCGATGAGCGCGGTGTTCCAGGAGGTGATGCGCGGCTCCTCGGAGTGGTCGATCGGCGATCGCGAGCTGATGGCGGCGTTCGTCTCGAAGACCAACGAATGCGAGTTTTGAACGCGAGCTCACGGCGCGGTCGCGTCGAAGGTGCTCGGTGACAAGCTGGTGGAGCAGGTGCTGGCGGATCTCGCGACGGCGCCGATCGGGGAGCCGTTGCGCGCCACGCTCGGGTTCCTGCGCAAGGTGACCAAGGATCACGGCAACGTGGCGGTCGGCGAAGTCCAGGCGCTCCGCACGCTGGGCGTGACTCGCGCGCAGATCGAGGACGCGCTCGCCGTGTGCTGGGCGTTCAACGTGATCACGCGCCTCGCGGATACGTTCGAGTTCGAGGTCGGTCCGCCGGGTGCGTTCGCCGCAGGCGCGAAGCAGCTGCTCGGGCGCGGCTACAAGCTCTGAGTCAAATCGCCAGCGGCGCGACCCGTCCGTTGTTGACCATCCCCGCCATGCCCGCGGGATACGCGAGGATGTAGCCCGAGCCACCGCCACCACCGCCGGCGTTCAGGTTCGCCGCGGTCGCGGCGCCCGGGAGCCCCATCAACATCGTGATCCCGCCAGCTCCCTTGCCGCCGCTGCCGATCGCCTGGGTGCCACCGAGTCCGCCGAACGGAGGGGAGGTGGAGTCGAACCCGGCGGTCGAGATCATGTTGTTGTAGCCGGAGCTGCCGCCGCCGCCGTTGGCCATCAGCTCGCCCTGGTTCGAGAACTGGGGTGCATCGAGGCCGATCAGCCCGCCCGACCCACCCCCGTTGCCCGAGCCGAAGCTGTTGCTCGCCCCCGCGCCCGAGACGTTGATCCGGGCGTTCGGGCCGAGCGTGATCGCGCTCGCCGCGATCAGGTAGACGGCGCCTCCGCCGAACGCACCGCTGCCGGGCGGCGAGCCGCCGAGTCCGCCTCCTCCGTTGCACCCGCCGCGGACGTAGATCGGCTTGGAGGTCGCCAGCGTTGGCGCCCCAGCGGTGCCCGCCCCGGCGGCGCCGCCGGTGCCGCCCTGGCCCTGGAACGATCCGCCCGCAGCTCCACCGGCTCCACCTCCCGTGGCCGGCAACGGGGCGACGAGGAGCCCACAATCCCCCGGAAACGCACCGGCCCCGGGCACACCACCGACGTGCGACGCGGCGTCGATCCCGTGGAGCAGATCGATCGTCTCGCTCGCCACCAGCACCAGCGGGCGGATCCCCTCGGCGCGGACGGCGCCGTTGGTGTCGCGGATCGTACGCGCGTAGATCAGGCAGACCTCGGGCCCCAGCGGCGGCTGATGGACCGTGCAGGCCGTCGGGTTGGTGGTGTTGATCAGCGTCGGCAGCACCACGTCGTTGGTCGGCAAGATGTTCTGCGACAACGTGAAGATCCCCGTGCCGAACACGTACGGCGGGCCGCCGCCGATGTCGATCAGGGCGAGGTCGACGATCGTGCTGTCACCAAGCGGGGCGTCGTCGAACACCCGGGCGTCGTCGGTCGGATCGCAGATGTCTGCCCCGGGTGGATGGCACCACCCGCTGGCTCCGCACATCTGATCACCGGGGCATCCCGTGACCTGGGTGCAGTGCACGGAGCACGCGGCCTCGGTCGCCGGACGGTAGCACCCGGCCAGCAAGGCGATCCCGAACCACCATCGCCGCATCGCTCTCGATCATAGTCGATCTGCGATGCCCGCACCGACGATCCGCCCGCTGCCGTTCCGGCACAACCACAAGCCCGCTCTCGGGTTCGAGATCTTCCGGCTGTCGTCGCTGTTCGCCCGCGCCGACCGGCGTGCGATCGATCATCCCCTCGAGACCCCCCAGCGCCCCGAGTTCCACACGGTCTACGTCGGGATCTCCGGCAAGGGGACGATCGAGGTCGACTTCGCACCGGTGCCCGTCGGCCGCGATCTGCTCACGTTCGTCGCGCGCGGCCGCGTGCAGTCGTTCCCCGAGCGCGGGATCGATGCCTGGATGCTGGCGTTCAAGCCCGAGTTCTTGACCACCACGGCGGGCTCCGCCGATCCCCTCGTGCAACCCGCGGTGCTCTCGCCGGTGTGGAGCGAGCCCGTGATCCCGATCGCGCGGGCCGAGCACCGCGAGCTGCTGGCGCTCGCCGAGCGGATGGACGAGGAGCACGCCAAGCCGCTCGACGTGATCCAGCCGTGGCTGCTCTCGGCGCTGCTCCGCGCGTTCCTCCTCCGGGCCGAGCGGCTGGTGGGCCCGCGCTCCCCCCCGCACGCGGGCCTCGCGACGTTTTTTACCATCCTCGAGCGCGACCACATGGCCACGCGATCGGTCGCCCACTATGCGCGGGCCTCGGGCCTCTCGGTGCGGAGGCTCGCCGAGCTGCTGGTCGCCGAGACCGGGCGGTCGACGAAGCAGCTGATCGACGAGCGCGTCGTGCTCGGCCAGAAGCGCCTGCTCGCGTACACCGGCGTCTCGGTCAAGGAGCTCGCGGAGCTCACCGGCTTCGCGGAGCCTACCAACCTCGTGAAGTTCTTCCGGCACCACACCGGTGAGACCCCGCTCGCGTTTCGCGCAGCCCAGGCCGGCCGCCGAATCTTACCATCCAGGCGCCGGTCCTGACCTCGACGTGGCTGTGGCGATGGCTAGGATGAGCCCATGTCGAAGCCCATGTCTCTCCTTCTCGCCGCCGCCGCGGTCTCTCTCGTCTCCGGACTGGCAGCCGGCACCGCCGCCGCCGAGACCAAGCTGACCACCACGGTGTTCACTGCCTCGCCGGGCGGCTTCCTCGTGAACTCCACGCTGATCGCGGGAGACAAGGAGGCGATCCTCATCGATGGTCAGTTCACGCTCGCCGATGCGCACCGCCTGGTCGCGATGATCCTCGAGAGCAAGAAGACGTTGACCACGGTGTACGTCACGCACGGCCACCCCGATCACTACTTCGGTCTCGTCGTGATCCAGCAGGCCTTCCCGAAGGCGAAGTTCGTGACGATGCCTGCGGCCGCGGCGGACATCGCGAAGACGGCGAAGGCCAAGGTCAAGCAGTGGGGCCCGATGTACGGCGACAACCTCACCACCAAGCCAGTCCTGCCGACCGCGTCGAAGGCCGCGACGCTGACGCTCGAGGGGCAGACCATCGAGCTGCACGGCCCGGTGCAGGGCGATGCGCCGGAGAACAGCTACGTGTGGATCCCGTCGATCAAGACCGTGATCGCGGGCGACATCGTCTATCGCGGCGTCCACCCGTGGACGGCGGAGACCAACGCCGAGAAGCGCAAGGCGTGGATCAAGACGATCGACGAGATCTCCGCGCTCGGGCCGACCACGGTGATCGCCGGCCACAAGGATCCGAAGGAGAAGGACGACGTCGGCGGCCTCAAGGCGACGAAGGACTACCTCGAGGCGTTCGAGGCGGCGGTCGCGTCGTCGAAGACCTCGGCCGAGGTGCAGCAGAAGATCAAGGCCAAGTACGCAAGCCTGCAGCTCGACGTGATCCTGCAGCTCGGCGCCGATGCGCAATTCCCGGCAGCACCCGCGAAGAAGTGATCAGCAGACCACGCGCACGAGCCGGCGCCCACATCGAGTGAGTCGCGGGCTCAGCGGGTCAGCACGCACGACCCGGCGCCCACGTTGAGCCAGTTGCGCTGGAGCAGGTAGTCCTTGCCGCCGAGCTTCACGTTGGCCTTGCTGCCGTTCGGCGCGGTGTAGGTGGTGCCGAAGTTCCAGGCGCACTTGTCCGCGTTCTCGGCGCCCTGCGCGTCGTACCAGGCGTTGAGGTTCGGATCGGTGACGGTCTCGGAGATCTCGTGCGCGAGGATCGAGATCAGGCCATCCACGCCAGGGTTCCCGTTGGGAGACTTGCCAGCCTGCGCCGCGCAGGACGTCGGGCAGCGATCGGGGTTGCCGACGTACGCGATCTTGAGCTGCGTCGAGGCCATGGTGGCGTAGGTGTGCCAGCCGCAGTAGCGCGTGCACAGCCCCGAGGTCTCGTTGACGTCCGCGCTCGACAGCACGACGTAGATCCCGTTGGGATCCTTCGGCAGCTTCTTCGTGTTGACCGCGTTCGAGACCACGAGCGCCACGTCGTAGTCGGTGAGCGCCTTGCCACGCGAGTACGCGTCCGTGGCCTGGCCGCCGAGCTTGAGTGCGTTCGAGACCTTCACGCCGCTGGCGTTGGTGTACGAGGTGTTGATGTTGTGGTAGCCGCTCCCACCGAGGGCCTGAAGGAACGCGGGGACGATCGTGGTGCCCGTGTTCCCCGCCCAGCCGCCGTACCAGACCACGTAGACGTTGGGCACCCCGACCATCACCGGGCCGCCGTGATAGGTGATCGGCGCGGTCGTGGCAGCCGCGCCGGCGCCTCGGATCTCGAACGCCTCCTTGGGCAGCTCGCCCGCCGCCGGGTCCGCCGTGTCGTCGAGGTCGCGCTGGTCGGGGGCGACGTCGCCCGAGAGGTCCAGGCAGCCAGTGAGTGAGCCCAAGATCGAACCGAACAGGAACGCGCGCGCGAGCTTCATCCGTGATCCCCCGGGCGATGGCCCAAGGGGAAGTCGACCGGATCGGCCAACCGCTCAGGTATCGGTGGGGCAGCGGCGCCAGGGCGGTCAGGACACCGCGAGCGCGACCGCCGTGATGTTGTCCTGGCCACCCCGCTGGTTCGCGAGGTCCACGAGGTCCTTGACGGAGCCCACGAGATCCTGTGCGCCGCCGAGGAGCTCGAGGATGTCCTCGTCGGAGAGGTGGCCGGTGAGGCCATCGCTGCACAGGAGGAATCGGTCGCCCGGGTTCAGCGAGTGGAGCTGGACATCGACCTCGACGTCCTCTGACAGCCCGAGCGCTCGCGTGATCACGTTCTTGTGCGGGAAGTTGCGCTCCTCCTCGAGAGTCATCTCCGGATACAGCTCCTTGAGCTGCTCGGCGGCGTCGAAGATCCGCTGGTTCGCGACCTTGAAGCCACAGACCACGCGGTTCTCGAGCAGGCCGAGCGAGGGCTCGCGCTCGAACGGCCAGCGGCGCGCCGGCTCGACGCAGGTCTGGTGATAGAACAGCCCGACCTCGGCGAGTGCCAGCCCTGCCGCGACCTCCCCGGCGGCGTGACCGCCCATGCCGTCGGCGACCATCACCATGCACTCCGCCTCGAGGATGCCGAAGCAGTCCTCGTTGTGGGTCCGGCGCATTCCGACGTCGGTCCTCGCTGCGTATCGAATCGTCATCGCCTGGCAGGAGATCCGGTTAGATCGTCCAGCATCGTACGAAGGAACGGGCCCGCGCGCTTGTTTTGCCAGATTAGTCGAGCGGTTGGATCACGAACCGCCCGCCGACCTGGCTGATGGTGTACCGGCGCGGGCTCTGGCCGCCAAACGGGCTGCGCTGGCGCTGCTCCCAGGCCCCTCGCCCGAGCACCTCGACCCCATCGCCGGCGCAAGGGGATGCCGCCGGGTACCCGCCGTGGCCCTGGTGCATCTCGATCATGCGCCCATCACGCGCTCCCGGGTGCCCATCACCCACAGGAACGGCGCGAGGATCAGGAGCTGGACCGAGCCGGCGACCAGGCCCCGCACCCACGAACCCGATCGCCACGACCCGCGCGACCTGCACCGACGCATCGGGCGCCTTGACGAACGTCATCCGCTTCGCGAGCGCCGCACGCAGGATCCGACCGCCATCCATCGGCAGCGCCGGGATCAGGTTGAATCCGGCGAGGACGAGGTTGATCCAGCCGATCATCGCGATCAGCGGGACGTGGAGTACCGAGCCGAGGCCGAGGCCAAGCCCGGCGAGGACGAGCGACACGATCGGGCCGGCGACCGCGATCGCGATCTCGTGGTTCGCGGTGCGCGGCAGATCGGTCATCTTCGCAGCACCGCCGAGGAACCCAGCTCGATGCCGGAGACGCCGACGTGGAGCTTGCGCGCCACCAGGGCGTGCCCCCAGCTCGTGCAGGAGGACAGACGCGAACGCGAGCGAGACGATCACGACGCCCGCGAGCCGCCGAACGCGAGGAACACCACCGCGAGCAGCATGAGGAAGCTGACGTTGACTTCCGATCGGGAACCCCAACAGGGAGCCCAGCGCCATGACTTGAGCATGCACATCGTGCGCACGCCGCCGCCCGGTCTCCGTTGACCATGCGACGTCAGCGCGATGCTTTGCGTCGGGCCTCCCCGAACGACCAGCTGGTGGGGCGGGGAGCCTACGTCGAGGGGCCCGCGGCGAGCTTCGGTGGCCACGCAATGGGATCCTGCTGATCGCGATCCACGAGCTGGCCGATCCGGCGGGCGAGCTCCTTGCGGTCCTCCGGGGCGATCCACGGGATCGAGACCTTCGCGAGGTCCGTACCCTGGGGATCAGCGAACCGCACGTAGTCGTCCCACACGGTCATGCCGAAGCGCGAGCGGATCGTGATCTCGCGTGGGCCCTTCTTGTCGGGGATCACGATTCGGCCGTCGTCGTGGATCGACATGGCGAGGCGGGCCCGGTCCGCGAACAGCCGGCGGGCAGAACGCGATTGTGCGCCGTGGTCGGCCAGGAGCACCTTGTCGAGTCCGCGCCCGATCTCGATCGCGCGCCGGATCTCGCCGGCGTACGGGGCCAGCTCGTTGGAGTCTGCCAGCGAGGCGGTCGAGGGCGGCAGGCGGTCAAGCCCGTGGGCTCCATCAGGCTCACCGGCTCCACGCCGAAGATCCGGCGCATCCCCGGCGCGTGCCCCCTGCACCGGCTCGACCTCAGGCCGGATGCCGAGGTCCTCGTGGGGACGTCGCGCGCGACGATCAGGCAGCCCTCGATCTTGAGCGACGTCCGCCGGTCGCCAGCGGCGTGCTTCTTGTGGTGCTCGATCACGGTCGCGAACCTCGGCGACGTGGAGGTGCGGTTGGCGATGGTGAGCTTGATCGCGTAGGGCGCCAGCTCCAGCGCGTAGGGGGCCCCGGGAGTCAGGGCCTCGGGCGTCACCTGCGTCGTCGCGATACGCCACCGTCCCCTGTGCAGGGTAGCCGAGGCGTCCCCGGGTAGGTATAACCCCGGCGCGAGGAGACGACCATGACCGCCCAGTACACCTATGTGATGAAGGACCTGCGCAAGCGGTCCATCCCCGAAGCAGGAATCCTCAAGGACATCTCGCTGTCCTTCTATCCGGGCGCCAAGATCGGCGTGCTCGGCCTCAACGGATCCGGTAAATCGACGCTGCTGCGGATCATGGCCGGCGTGGACCAGGAATATATCGGCGAGGCCCGCCTGGCCGACGGCATCAAGGTCGGCTTCCTGCCCCAGGAGCCGCAGCTCGATCCCACGAAAACCGTCCTCGGCAATATCGAGGAGGCCGTGGTCGAGACCCAGGCCCTGCTCGAAGTTCGACGAGGTCACAACAAGTCTCGGCGCGGATGCCGCCCGAGGAGATGGAGAAGCTGCTCGAGGAGCAGGCGAAGGTGCAGGAGGCGATCGACCATGTGAACGCCTGGGAGATCGACCATGCGCTGGAAGTGGCCATGGACGCGCTGCGCTGCCCGCCGCCCGATGCAGACGTCACGAAGCTCTCCGGCGGCGAGCGCCGCCGCGTGGCGCTGTGCCGCCTGCTGCTGTCCGAGCCGGACATGCTGCTCCTCGACGAACCGACCAACCACCTCGATGCCGAGTCGGTCGCCTGGCTGGAGCGCCACCTGCAGGCAACTACTCGGGCTGGCTCGAGCAGAAGAAGAAGCGCCTGGCCCTGGAAGAAAAGACCGAGTCGGCCCGCCAGAAGACGCTGGCCCGCGAGCTCGAGTGGGTGCGCATGTCGCCGCGCGCGCGGCAGGCCAAGAGCAAGGCGCGCGTGCAGGCCTACGAGCAGATGCTGGCCCAGCAGCAGGAGAAGCGCACCGAGGCGGTGGAAATCAGCATCCCGCCGGGGCCGCGCCTGGGCAACCTGGTGGTCGAGGCCGAGGGCGTCTCAAGGCGTTGGAGACCGCCTGCTGATCGACAACCTGACCTTCAAGCTGCCGCCCGGCGGCATCGTCGGCGTGATCGGGCCGAACGGCGCGGGCAAGACCACGCTGTTCCGGATGATCACCGGGTCGGACGGCAAGGACCTGATCCAGCTCGGCCGCAACGAGGTGAACAGCCGCTCCTACGTGGCCGGCTTCAACTTCAAGGGCGCCGACCAGCAGAAGCGGGTCAAGGACCTCTCCGGCGGCGAGCGCAATCGCGTGCACCTTGCACGGTTGCTCAAGGACGGCGGAAACCTGATCCTGCTCGACGAGCCCACCAACGACCTCGACGTCGACACGCTGCGCGCCTTGGAAGACGCGCTGGAAAACTTCGCCGGCTGCGCCGTGGTCATCAGCCACGACCGCTGGTTCCTCGACCGCATCGCCACCCACATCCTCGCCTTCGAGGGCGACAGCTCGGTCTACTGGTTCGAGGGCAACTTCTCGGACTACGAGGAGAACCGCCGCAAGCGCTTCGGCGCCGACGCGGACCAGCCGCACCGGATCAATTGTAGGGCCGCGGGGCCGGGGGGGGCGGGGGGCGGGGGGGGCGGGCCCCCGCCGGGGGCCCCCCGGGGCGGTTCCCCCCCCCGGTTTGGTGCGGCCCCCCGGGGGCCCCCCTTCGCCCCCACCCCCGGCGGGGGGCCGCGATGACCCCGGCGGGGCGCTCGACGAGACCGTGCCCCCCCCCCCGGGGCGGGGCCCGCCCGGCAGCCTCTCGTTGGGAGCGCCGGCCGCGGCGCCCGGGCCGTTCGAGATCGTGCGAGGGGGGAGGGGGGATGGGGATCGTGATGCTCGCGCGCGATCCGCCGCTGCTCGGCCGCAAGGTCGCGCTCGGTCCTCGGGGCCCGGGGCGAAGGCGGTGAAGATCGACGCGCGATTCCTGCGCGAGGCACGCGCGATGTCCACCGTCTCGCACGACAACGTCATCATCGTGCACGAGGTCGGGACCCATGAGGACAGGACTACGTCGCGATGGAGTACGTCGCGGGTGTGACCCTGAAGCGCTGGCAGCAGGATCGAGGCTGGCGGGAGCTCGTGCGCGTCTACGAGCGCGCGGGGCGTGGGCTCGCGGCGGCGCATCGATGCTGGGCTCGTCCACCGCGACTTCAAGCCCGACAACGTGATGATCGGAGATGATGGGCGGGTCCGCGTGACCGACTTCGGCCTGGTCGCGGCGATCGACGGGAACAGCGGCCGCGGTCGGGCTCGATCCCACCAGAGCTCGCCACGTCATCTCTCACACATACCGGCGCGCTGCTCGGAACACCG
The DNA here is from genome assembly GCA_016720595.1 of Myxococcales bacterium. GTDB lineage: Bacteria > Myxococcota_A > Polyangia > Haliangiales > Haliangiaceae > JABFXX01. The sequence continues at coordinate 66,420 of JADKKI010000024.1, read as the reverse complement.
CGTTACATGGCGCCGGAACAGCACCTCGGCGAAGCCGTCGATGCACGTGCGGATCAGTTCGCGTTCTGCGTCTCGCTCTACGAGGCGCTGTATCAGCGGCCTCCATTCCCGGGTACGAGCTACGCCGAGCTCTCGAGAAACGTGATCGACGGCGAGCTCGACCAGGCGCCGCCGAGCGAGGTGCCGGCCACGATCCGCGACGCTCTCGTACGCGGGCTGAGCCGGGATCGCGCAGATCGGTTCGCCTCGCTGCACGAGCTACTCGCCGTGCTGGGCTCCGTGATCTCGCCTGCCGTCCCCCCTCGGCGACGCCGCACGTTGATCTGGGCGGGCGGGGCGATCGTCGTCGCCGGTCTGGTCGTCGTCGTCGTCGCGCTGTTGCGAACGCCGCACGCGGCGGCTCTGCAGCCAAAGGACATGGCGCACGCTCAGATCGAGTTCAACGACGCACAGGCGGACTACGAAGCCGGGCGCTACGAGCAGGCGGCGGCGAGCTTCCTGGCGTCGTACGAGTTCAAGAAGTTCCCTACGTTCCTCTACAACGCCGGAGCGGCGTATGTGGGGCTGTACCGGCGAGACCACGATCCCGCCGCCGCCCGGGCGGCGATCGCAGCGTTCAAGCGCTACCTGGCGGCTGCTCCCGCTGCAGACGATCGCCCCAGCGTGCTCCAGCAGATCACGGAGCTCGAGACCGCGGTGGGCGCAGTCCCGTAGTCGATCGGAGGGCGGGTTCGTGAAGGGGCGAGCTCGACGAGGCGTTGTCGCCGAGCTCGGCGGGCCGCCACAGGCCGCCGGTGCGCCTGACGCCTCGGGTAAGCTCACCACTGGTGTCGCGATCGACGATCGTCTTGCTGCTGGTGGCCGCGTGTGGCGGCGCGGCCTCGCTGACCGCGGTGCGCCAGGCCGCGACCAATCGCAACGCGACCGAGCACGATCGGGCGCGCGATGCGCTGCTCCTGGAGGCGAACGGCGCGTCATTCCAGCCGGTGCTGGCGGTGGTGGAGATGAACCAGCAGGCGATCTCCACCGGCGGGATCGTCGGGCTGCGGCCCCAGGAGGCTCTACGCGCCCCCGACGGCGAGCTGGCGCTGATGCCGAACACCTGCATCCGCCGCGGCCCTGTGGCTGCGAGGTCAGCCGCGAGTACGTACCTACTGAAGAAGCCTGAAGGGACGATCGTCGTCGCGCGCCTGACGCCGGTCGTCCACCTCCGCGAGGTCCACGTCGCCCGCTGCAGCGCGACCTGCGCCGAGGCCGCCGTGCCGGCGCTGCGCTCGGCGGCGCGGCTCGGTGTGCGGCAGGTCTCCGCGATCGCGTTCGAGGAGACCACGTATTCATACGAGCTGGTGGTCGAGACCTGCGACCCGGCACCGGCAGCGCGCTGACTGCCAGGGCGGGCCTGGCATGCTCCGCGTCCATCGCCGCGGTGACCAGCGTGGTCCGATGGTGGGTACAGATCGGGCGTGCCCACGGGCGTCGTGGACGACGGTAGGATATCGAGTAGGATATATGGTAGGATGAAGAGTCGATGACGTCCAAGCTCAAGATCAGCGTGACCGTCTCTTCCGATGTCCTCGCTCTCGTCGATCGCGCCGCGACCGCGACCGGGACCACACGGAGCGGAATGATCGACAGCTGGCTGCGCCAGAGCGCCACCCGTGCAGCCGAGCGCTCGGTCGACGACGCGACCGCGGCCTACTACGCCTCGCTACGCACAGACGCCGCGGAGGAGCACGCAGCGATCGCGCACGCCTCTTCGCGAAGCGCCGCCGGGGTGATCTACGACGAATCCGAGGCCCGCGCGCGCGACGGCGCCCGGAGTCGCGCCCGGAGCCACCCACCGAGACGCCCACCGAGCCGCCCCCGATGACCCGTGCCCCACGTCGTGGCTTCCTGTACTTCGCCCGGCTCGACAAGCGCCGGCCCGTGCTGGTGATCTCCTCGAACGCGCGCAACCAGGGTGCTTCCGACGTCCTGGTGGTGCCGTGTTCGACGATGCTCTCGGCCGCACCGACCCACGTGCGGCTGCGCAAGGGAGGGGCGGGTCCCCGCAGCTTCGGTAATGAAGTGCCCGAGCAGCTCAGCGAACCTGCACAAGAGCTACCTCGACGTCGAGACACTGGGGATCGCTCGGTGAGCAGCGGCTTCGCGAGGTCGAGCGTGCCGTCCTGCGTGCGATCGGCGTCCCGGTGCCGCTCGAAGATCAGGCGTAGCGCCTGGCCCGCGGTCAGCGGCGATCGAGGATCGCGCGAATCCGCTCGTGCAGTGCCGGGACGGTGAACGGCTTCTCGAGGAACTCCACGGCGTTGTCGAGAACGCCGTGGTGCACGATCGCGTTCTCCGCGTACCCGGAGACGAACAGGACCGCGAGCTCGGGCCGCACCACACGCAACCGCTCGACGAGCTCGGGCCCGTTCAGCTTCGGCATCACGACATCGGTGATCAGGAGATCGATCCTGCCGGGATGGGCGGCGGCCACCTCCAGGGCGGCGACGCCGGTGCCCGCATCCAGCACGGTGTACCCGAACTGGCGGAGCGCGCGGACGGTCATCAGGCGCACGGCCTCCTCGTCCTCGACCACCAGCACGGTCTCGTTGCCGTGGGCCTCGGTCGGGGTGTGGACCTTTGGCGGATCCAGGTCCTCATCGACGCGGGGGAGGTACACCCGGAACGTCGTGCCCTGGCCGGCCTCGCTGTACACCTGATGTGTCCCACCGGCCTGCCGCACGATGCCGTACGAGGTGGCGAGGCCGAGGCCGGTGCCCTGCTCGACGCTCTTGGTCGTGTAGAACGGCTCGAAGATGTGCGGCAGGTGGATCGCAGAAATGCCGTGGCCGGTGTCGCTCACGGCGAGCACCACGTAGCGTCCAGCGGTGACCTCGGCGTGGTTCGCGGCGTAGTCCGTGTCGAGCTCCACGTCACTGGTCTCGCGCATGAGGCGTCCACCGCCCGGCATCGCGTCGCGCGTTGGTCGCGAGGTTCGTGAGCACGCGTTCGAGCTGATGCGGATCGACTCCGGACGTGGCCCTTCGCGCCATGGACCGAGCTCAGCTCGATGTCCTCGCCCAGCACGCGGCGCAGCAGTCGCTCGATCTCGCTGACCACGGTCGCGAATGCCACGACCCGGGTCTCCACCACCTGTCGGCGAGCGAACGCCAGGAGCTGGGCGGTGAGCGCGGCCGCGCGCTCGGCGGCAGCCTGGATGTGGGCGAGCTCGTCGAGCGTCGGAGCGCCGGCAGGCAACTGGCGCCGTGCGTGATAGATCGAGCCGAGGATCGCGGTGAGGAGGTTGTTGAAGTCGTGGGCCACGCCGCCGGCGAGGCGGCCGATGCCGTCCATCTTCTGGGCCTGCGCCACCTGGATCTCGAGCCGCTTCTGCTCGGTGATGTCGACCACGCCGCCGATCAAGCGCTGCGTGCCGGGCCGGAGGTGACCGACCGTTCTCACCCACCGGGTCGCGCCCGACGCGTGGACCACCCGGTGGTCGATCGGCCCATAGCTGCCGGTCACCTGCGATCCTTCAACGGCGATCCGGATCTCCTCGCGATCCTCGTCGGGCACCGAGCGCAGCCCGAGCTCGAGCGTGAGCGGACCCTCCGGCAGTCCGAGGATGGTGCGGCCGAGCTCGTCGGCATCCGCCGTCCCCGCTGCGAAGTCGACCCACCACACGCCCATCTTCGCCGCCTCGACGATGATCCGGAGCTGCGCGTCGCGATCTTCGATCGCCGCCTCGGCCTTCTTCAGGCGATCGACGTTGGTGGCGAACAGCAGCACCGAGGTGACCTCGCCGTCCGCGAACACCGGCGCGACGCGTGTGAAGTAGTGGGTGGGCTCGCCGTTGGGACCGGCCCCCATCGACTCGTAGGTCTGCACGCTCCGGGTGGCGACGACGTTGGCGATCGTTCGAAGCGCGATCTCGCGGGCCTCGGGCGCGAGGAAGCGGGTCACCGGCGCGCCGAGGACGTCCTCCAGATCGAACCCAGGCGCCACGCGGTTGATGAACAGGATCGTGCCGTGGACGTTGCACTGGACGATGAAGTCGGGTGCGTGGTCGAGCACGGAGCGACGGATCTCCCGCTCCTTCGCGAGGCTCTGCCTGAGGCTCTCGACCTCCGCGCGCAGGCGCGCCAGCTCCGTCTCCGCATCGACCGCCCCCACCCAACCATCCTCATCCAGCGCCGGCACCTTGAACAGAGCCAGGCGCTGCAACGTTCGGGTGGGTGTGAAAATCCCGGCACCGTCGCGAGGCGCTCGGGGGGCCGCGCGATTCTTGCGCGGTGGAGCCCGCGGTCAAGGCCGAGGGGTGGGAGGCTTGGGCTCGGCCTCGACGGCCGGCGCCGGCGGCTGGAGCTTGACCTCCGCGATCAGGGGCCGGTGATCGCTCGCGCGCCGGGCGAGATCGGAGTCGCAGCGGGAGAGGTCCTGGAGCTCCATCGCACCGCGCACGAAGATCGCATCGAGCGCGCGGAGCGGGCCCCACGCGGGGAACGTGAGCGGACGCCGCGCGATGCCGCGGAAGCCTGATGGCGCGAGTAGCTCACCGAGGCCCCCGTAGACATCGTTGAAGTCCCCGCCGACCACGACCGGCGTGTCGTGATGCAGGTGCGCGAACGGGTGGCTGCCGAGGAACATCTCGAGCTGGCGCTTGCGCTCGTAGCGCGCGAGGCCGAGGTGCATGTTGAACACGTGGACGGTTCGGTCGATCTCGTCGTGGCGCACGCGCAGCACGCCGTGGAGCACGCTGCGGCGCTTCTTGAACCGGAGCGTGAGATCGATGTTCGAGCTCTCGATCAGCGGATAGCGCGAGAGGATCGCGTTGCCGTACTGGCCGCCACCACGCACGTCCACGTTGGGGAACCACGTGTGATAGCGGAGGCCGAGCTCGTCGCCGAGCAGCTCGACCTGACGATCTCCGTTCGAGCGCTTCACGCCCGCATCCACCTCCTGGAGCATCACGACGTCCGCATCGAGCTTGCGGATGACCTCGACGATCCGCGAGGGCTCGTAGCGGCGGTCGACGCCGCCGATGCACTTGTGGATGTTGTAGCTGAGGACGCGGAGCTTCACGGAGGAGGCCTCGCGCGAGGGTTCGAGGGAGGCGGGCAGAGGCGGCGAGCTGTGCGACGACGACGGTCTCGTCGTCGGCGAGGGGGTGCCCGGCGCGGTGGGCGGCGACGCCCGCCTGGACGAGATCGTGGACCTGCGCGGGCGTCAGGCGTGCGCGATCGAGGCGCTTCAGCAGCTGCTGGAACCTGCGATCTCCGAACGCCGTCCCGGCTGGGTCCTGCGCCTCGATCACGCCATCGGTATACCAGACGACGAGATCATCGGCCTGCAGCGGACGCTGGAGCACCTTGGGGACGGTGGGGACGCCCCGATCCGAGCGGATTCCCTCGCCCGACGAGCGCGTGCAGCTCGACCAGCTTGTCGGTCGGCCGGCACAGGTAGGGCGCGGTGTGCCCGCACGAGACGAAGCGGATCTCGCGTGCGGTGGGATCGAGGATCGCGGCGAAGCAGGTCATCGCGAGCTCGCCGCCACCGACGCGCCGGACGGCGATGTCGAGTGCGGCGGTGAGCTCCGTGAGCTGGAGCTTCGCGCCGCTCCGCCGTACGAACACATCGCAGGCGCCGATCGCGGCGGCGGTGACCATCGCCGAGGCCACGCCGTGGCCAGTGACATCACCGATCGCCACGAGGACGCGACCGTCCCCGAGAGGATAGACGCACCAGAAGTCACCTGCGCAGCGGGTGGCGGGCTGCCACGAGCCGATCACCGTGATGTCGCCGTGGACATGCGGGCCCTTGCCGGGCAGGAGCTCGCCCTGCACCGTGGCCGCGAGCTCCACCTCGCGCGCGAGGCTGGCACGCGTCGCGGCGCGCTTGGCCATCCGCGCGTGGAGCAGCGCTTCGGCGAGCCGCTCGGCCGTGCGCTCGAGGAACGCCAGCGGCCTGCCGCGCAGCCGGCGCGCGGAGCTGGGCACGATCACGAGGCCGATCAGCTCGTCCACGCTGCCGATCGGCACCAGCGCGATCGCATCGTGGCGCTCGAACAGCGTGGTCACCAGCTCGCGGAGATCGGGCGGTACGGCATCGAGATCGGCGGAGAACAGGGCGCCGCGCTGCTCGGCGAGCCAGCTGATGAGGAATGGATCGGGAGCCCGGTCATCGGCGAGGCGATCGCCGGTCTCGGTGGTCCAGCCCCAGTCCGTCTCGGTCGCGAGCAGCACGTGCGGGCGCACACCGATCGCGAGCTGGGTGATGTCGATCGCGAGCTGCGCGATCTCGCCGGCGTCCACCATCGTGCGGGCTCGCGTGACGAGCTGTTCGAGGAGGCGCTCGAGCGGCCCCTCGCCGGCGCGCCCGCCGCGATTGACGAGGCCGATCGTGGCCACCGACGCGCGGACCGCGCCGAACACGAGGAGGAGCGCGATCGTCACCAGCCACCACGGGCTGCCTTCGCCGAGCATCGCGAGCACCACCCAGCCGAGGAGCACGGCGGCGGCGAAGTGGGCCACCAGCAGCGGCGCACTGGTATCGACCGCGCGGACGCGGAGCAGATCCTCCACCACGAGCGCGCGGACCACGAGCAGGCTGCCGATTCCCGACAGCAGCCAGCCCAGCGGGAACACCCCGATCCCGTAGGCGAGCCCCACATCGATCAGGCCTGCATAGGTGACGAAGTTGGCGAGCAGGATCAACCGCTGCTGGCGCCGCTCCAGCGTGGGCCTGCCGCGAACCGCGGCATAGGTGAGCGCCAGGAACCCGCCGATCGAGAGCAGCATCGTGTGGAGCAGCGCGAGCCAGGCCCACGGTCCCGCCACCGCGTACCAGAACCCGCGCATGTACTGGACGCCACTCACCGCGGCGCCCGTGGTGCTGCTGACCACCACCCAGATCGCCGCGTTCGCGACCCCGAACCAGATCAGCCAGCGGTACTTGCGATGCTTGCGCACCAGTGCGAGCTGGAACCCGGTGCCCGCGGCGGCCGCCATCGGGATGAAGGCCGCCGCCACCTGGAACAGCTTCGCCGCCACCGCCTCGGATCGGATCGAGGGCGACAGCATCATCACCGTCGCGTAGGGGAGGAGGGCCAGGCAGTGCGCCAGGAGCCACCCGCGCAGGGAGGTCGAGCCGCGCATGACGATCGTGTACGCGATCACGATCAGCATCGCCGCCGGCGCGAGGGCGAACGGCAGCGACAGCAGGTGAGCTTCGTAGCTCGCGCTCGACCACAGGTCGTGCATCGACCGGGTGACTGTAACTCGTGTAGAATTCGAAGGTGGCGGATCCACGCAATCCCTCGGGCCGTCGGCCGCCCATGCTGCCGTTGCCGCCGCCACCGGACGAGGACGGGCAGCCCACGCGCCAGCGCACCCGGCGCCCCCCGACGAAGGACGTCACCACGGAGCTGCCGCGCCTCCCCGAGGTCGGCCTCCACGACGAGTCGAGCGAGGTCAACATCGATCCCCGGGCGCTCTCGCCCAATCGCAACTCCCTGTCTGGAGCCCGCGCCAGGCCCGTCGCCCCCCCGCAGCTCCCTCGGGCCGGGCGGCCCACGGCGCCCGAGAAGCCGGTCAGCAAGAACGTGGTCGCGTCGCGCTCGATGATGCAGACCCCGCTACCGCCCGCACGCAGCGCCTCCCAGCGCGTCCACACGGCTGCGCACAGCTCGCTGATCGGCGGCCGCTACCAGATCGTCCAGCGCATCGGGCAAGGCGGCATGGGCAAGGTCTACAAGGTCAGCCACGCGCACCTGTCCCGCACGTTCGCGCTGAAGATCATCTCGAACCAGGTCGCCGAGACCGACGAGGCGCGCGAGCTGTTCTATCGCGAGGCCCGGTTCGCCTCGGCCATGGCTCATCCGAGCATCACGTCCGTCGTCGATTTCGGCGAGGACGAGAAGGTCGGGATGTTCATGGTCATGGAGTACGTGGATGGCGAGCCCTCAACCGGATCCTGTTCCGGGAGAAGCGCCTCAGCGTCCGCAAGGCGTGCGAGATCATCCTGCAGGTCGCCGACGCGCTGCACTACGTGCACAGCCAGGGCATCGTCCACTGCGACATCAAGACCGAGAACATCCTGATCACCGAGGAGGAGTACGAGGGCAAGCGCACCCGGATGGTGCCGAAGCTCCTCGATTTCGGCCTCGCGCGCTCGCTGGTGGCCAGCCGCGCCTCGACCTCCCTCTCGGGCACGCCGCACTACGTGGCGCCCGAGCGGATCCGCGGCGAACCCGCCTCGCCCGCGAGTGATGTGTATGGCGTGGGCATCCTGCTGTACGAGCTGATCTGCGGCGCGGTGCCGTGGGACGGCCCGGTGCAGAAGATCCTCGCGGGCCACCTCGACGAGGTGCCCAAGCCGCCGTCGCAGATCGTCGAAGGCCTCGATCCGGCGCTCGAGCGGCTGATCCTCCACGCCCTCGAGAAGAAGCCGGCGAACCGCCACAAGGACATGGCCGCGTTCCTCTACGAGATGCGCACCGTCATGGACATGATGGGGATCTCGCGCCGCAATCGTGGTGGCGCGGCGAAGCGCGTGGTGATCGAGCAGGCGCCGCCGCCGCCGAACCGCCGCGACGAGAACGCCCGCATCGCCTTCGACGTGTGTCGTCTGCCGCTCGCGCTGCTCAGCGTGCAGGGCGTGATCATCGCGGCGAACCCGGCGTTCGCGAAGTTCGTGATGGGCCTGCAGGTCGAGGTCGAGGGCCTCCCGGTACGCTCCACCGCGCTGGCGAACGCGTGGAACACCGCGGAGAGCGACATCCAGCGCACGATCGCGGGCAATCCGATCCGGCGGATCATCGAGATCGATCTCGCCGATGGCGAGGTGCGCCGGCTCCTGCTGTGGCTCGATGCGGTGTCGCGCGAGCAGGTGCTGCTCGGCGTGCAGCCGCTTGATCTGTAGCCTGCCGGAAAACGGGGTCTGACCCCTTTTCTGCTACGTTCCCCCGATGAAAGCCCTCTACGTGGCGCTCGTCGGCGCCGCCCTGCTGCTCCCCTCACTCACCCGCGCCGATGACGCCAAGGCCGGGTTCCGGGCGCCGGTGCCAGTGGCGGCCGATCCGAAGATCGAGTTCGAGAAGTACACGCTGCCCAACGGGCTCGAGGTGCTGCTCGTGCCCGACAAGAGCGTGCCGCTGGTCGCGGTGAACGTCTGGTACCACGTGGGCTCGGGCAACGAGGTCTACGGCAAGAGCGGGTTCGCGCACCTGTTCGAGCACATGCTGTTCCAGGGCTCGGAGCACGTCGGCAGCGACAACCACTTCGACATCCTGAAGAAGATCGGCGTCACCGACGTCAACGGCACCACGAACTCGGATCGCACCAACTACTACGAGGTGGTGCCCTCCAATCAGCTCGAGACCGCGCTGTGGCTCGAGAGCGATCGCATGGGCTACCTGCTGCTGCCGCCGAAGAACCTGAAGCCCGGTGAGGACGCGGCGAACTTCTTCGGCAAGAGCCTCGCGAACCAGATCGATGTGGTCCGCAACGAGCGCCGCCAGCGCTACGACAACGTGCCGTACGGCAAGACGCGGTTCGCGGTGGCGCAGGCGCTGTACCCCGAGGGCCACCCGTATCGGTACCTGACGATCGGCAAGCACGAGGATCTGACCTCGGCGGCAGTCGACGACGTGAAGAACTTCTTCAAGACCTGGTACGTGCCCGCGAACGCCACGATCGCGATCGCCGGTGACTTCGAGGCTCCGGCCGCCAAGGCGCTGGTCGAGAAGTGGTTCGGGAAGTTCCCCGCGAGCACCAAGCCGAAGATCGTCGCGGTGGCGGCACCCACGATCCAGACCACCGAGACCGCGATCACCGACGGCTTCGCCAAGCTACGGCAGCTCCAGTTCGTGTGGCACTCGCCTGCGAACTTCGCCGAGGGCGATGCCGAGCTCGACATCGCCGCGAGCGCGCTCTCGAACGAGGGCCCGGGCCGGCTCTACAAGGAGCTGGTCTACAAGGGGCTCGCGCAGTCGGTCAGCGCGTTCCAGAGTGGCACCGGGTTCTCCGGCACGTTCAACGTCGTCGTCACGCTGCGCGGAGATTCCGATCCGGCGCAGATCAAGAAGGCGGTGCTCGCGGAGGTCGGCAAGCTCGGCACCGAGAACCTGACCGCCAAGGAGATCCAGCGCGTGATCGCCGGCAACGAGGCAGGGACGATCCGCCGGTTCGAGACCGCGTTCGGCAAGGCCGAGACGCTGCAGGCCTACAACCACTACCTGGGGGATCCGAACCGGGTCACCTGGGATCTCGATCGCTATCGCAAGACCACCGCGGACAAGATCCGCGCGACGGTCGCCAGGTACCTCACCCCGGATCACGTCGCCATCGTGACCACCAACCCGGGAGGCAAGCCGTGAACCGCGCACCTCTGATCCCGAGCCTGACCTTCCTTCTGCTCGCTGCCTGCAGCGGGCCTGCCAAGCCGATCCCCGCGCCTGCACCTCCGCCGGCCGATCCTGTCGTGACCGCCCCCGTTCCGGAGTCCAAGCCGATGCAGCCCGAGCCCCCCGCGCCGATCAAGGTCGTCCAGACCGCCACACCGCAGGAGCTCGCGTTCCCCGAGGAGCCGTTCCGCAGCGAGCAGCCCAAGGCGGGGCCGCCGCGGCCGTTCAAGCTCCCCAAGGTGAAGCCGTTCACGCTGAAGAGCGGGATCAAGGTCTTCCTCGTCGAGCAGCACGTGCTGCCCCTGGTCTCGATGGACCTCAACTTCGAGGGCGGATCGATGATCGATCCGAAGGGCAAGGAGGGGCTCGCGGGCGTGTGCATGGCGATGCTGACCGAGGGGACCCTGGCGCTCGACAAGATCCAGTACGCCGAGGCACTCGCGGATGTGGCCTCCAACGTCGGCAGCTACGCCGGCGATGACTCGCTCGGCCTGTCGCTCAGCAGCCTGACCAAGCACCTCGACACCACGTTCGCGCTGTTCGTGCAGACGCTGCAGACCCCGGGATTCCGCGCCTCGGACTTCGACCGGATGGTCAAGCGGCGGATCGAGAACGTGAAGCAATCGAAGGGCAACCCGGCCTCGGTCGCAGCGCGCGTCACCGGCCCGGTGCTGTACGGCACCGAGCACCCGTTCGGCACCGTGGTCACCGAGGAGTCGCTCAAGGCGATCACGCTCGATGACTGCAAGGCGTTCGCGGCGAGCTGGCTCAAGCCGGCCGGCGCGAAGCTGTTCGTGGTGGGCGATCTCACCGAGGCGCAGGTCCGCGCGATGTTCGATGGCGCCGGTGGGCCGCTCGCCACGTGGAAGGGCGCGGGCCCCAAGGTCCCGGCGCTCCCCGCCCCCAAGGGCCCGGCGGGCCGGATCTTCTTCGTCAACGTGCCGGGCGCGGCCCAGTCCCAGGTCTCGATGCTGCACTTCGGTCCCAAGCGCACCGCGCCCGACTACTTCGCGAACTCGATGATGGCGGCGGTGTTCGGCGGCGGGTTCTCGAGCCGGATCAACATGAACCTGCGCGAGGACAAGGGGTACTCGTATGGTGCACGTGGTGGCTTCGGCTACACGAAGACCTACGGCACGTTCAACGCGAGCGCCTCGGTTCGCACCGACTCGACGTACCAGACGCTGCTCGAGATCGATCGCGAGGTCAAAGACCTGTGGAAGGGCACGCGCCTGGTGACCAAGGACGAGCTCGAGCGCGAGAAGCAGGGCGCGATCCTCGGCCTCCCGGGCCGGTTCCAGACCGCGCAGGCCGCGCTCGGCCAGTACCGCGGCCTCGTGTACTTCGGCCTCCCGCTCGACTACTACAACGCGTTCGTCGCGGGCATCGGCAAGGTCAACGCCGCACAGGTCAAGGCGGCGGCGCAGAAGCAGCTCAAGCCCGGCCAGGCCGTGTACCTGATCGTGGGTGATGGAGATGCCAAGGTGATCGTGCGAGAGGGAGGCAAGGACGTTCCCTACCTGAAGGATGGCAAGCAGCTCACGTTGCGCGAGGCGATCGCAGATCTCGCGGCGCGTGGCGATGTAGGCCAGGGTGGGCTCGTCGAGCTCAGCAGCGACGGTCTCCCCGTTCGCTAGCCTTGATCGTTGGGCGATCGGGTCGACCCATGATCCGTGAACCTTTCTTTCCGCCGGCGGCGCCGTAGCCCCCAACGAGGTAACGCCCTCGTCCTCTCGCTCGTGATCATGAGCGGGCTCGGCACCCTGGGCCTGCTCACGATGGTGAGCGTCAACGGCGGCCTGCAGACCGTCGGCAACGATCGGTTCCACACGATCGCGCAGTACGCCGCCGAGAGCGGCGGTGCGGCAGCGATGGCCTATCTGCGCACCGTGGTCGACCCGAGCACGGGGTTCACCGCACTCCTGCAGTCCGGGCATCCGAGCCCCGAGGACATCGTCGGCAACAACAAGGATCCCGGCGAGGCCGGCAACCCGTTCAGCGATGACCTGCGCGCGTCGTATCGCGTGGAGATCCTCAACAACCGCGGCGACAGCGGCTTCGCGGCGAACACGGACACCGACAAGCGCATCGTGATCCGCGCCACCGGCTACGGCCCCGACGGCGCCACCGCGATCATCGAGTGGGACGTGCAGTCCGCGGGCGGCCGGCTGCGACGCCCGTGCCCGGTCTATGCCCAGAAGGGCCAGAGCGAGGACAACTCCGGCCGCAACGACTGCCTCGGCACCATCGATACGTCCCAGACCGCTGCGTTCGCTCCATAGGTCCCCATGTCCCGCCTCCTCCCATCGTTTGCCCTCGTCGCTCTCGTGGTCGCTTTGGCTCCGGCGCACGCCCGCGCGGATTCCCTCGCGTGCCCGGCCGTGTCCGCGAACACCACGTTCGCCGGCACCACCGTCCAGACCGAGTGCACGTCGAGCATCACCGAGGGCTGCACGAGCAAGAGCGGCACCTCCTATGAGTCCTCGACGAGCCTGCTGCTGCTGCCGGGCGCCGCCGGCAACTTCCAGCCACCACCCGGCTCCGCGGTCGCACAGAACGTCTACTACGGCACCGCGGGCGACTTCGACCACGATGGGTGGGAGGACTTCGTCGCCTCCGACAACGCCGATCGCATCTACCTGATGCGCAACCAGACCGTGACCTGTGGCACCACCGGCTGCAGTGGCTCGGCGACCGTCGCCCCCACGGTGCAGACGATCGCGAGCACCTGGTGGGAGACCTTGACCAACGTGCGCACCGCCGCGTTCCGCACGCAGACCACGAGCACTGGCCTCAAGCCGACGATCGGCACCAGCAACACCGAATCGCCGATGGCCGCCGGAGACTTCGACGGCGATGGCTGGTCCGACGTGTTCGTGATCAGCGCCACCAACAACGCCGGCGGCAACCCGCGCTGGCCCACCGCGGCGCGCCTGTTCATGAACACGCAGAACTGCCACGACGCCAGCTACAACCCGTGCGGCGTGGGCACGCTGTGCACCGGGCAGCCCGCCAACGGCACCTGCAGCGGCGCCGGCACCACCGGGTCGGGCGTGGCGTTCACCGAGAGCAACCTGTCGTGCACGAACACCGCGACCTGCGGCAAGTACTTCGCAACGTTCGCGACCTATGACGCGCGCACCGGCACCTCGGTCACCGGCACCGGCACCACCACCACGACGCCCACCACCACCAAGCCGGGCGACTTCGGCCCGATCGGCCACTCCGCCCAGAACATCGTGGTCGTCGACTTCGACGGCGATGGCGATCTCGATCTGCTGATCGGTCACAGCACGGGCACCTGCCCGGGCGCGCTGTGCACCACCGCGAGCCAGGTGTTCTATTCGGGCATCGACGTCTGGCGGAACGATTGCGCGCAGTCCGCTCAGTGGAACGCGACCGCGCGCTCGTGCGTGGGTCACATCCCGGCGTTCAGCCACAGCACCACCGGCACCTGCAACGGCACGAGCTGCAACAACACGGACGTGCTGCTACCGAGCACCGCCCACAACACCACGACGATCGCACCGAGCACGAACCTCGGCATCGACACCGCGGTGCGCGAGAACCTCGGCTTCGCGTACTCCGACATCGATCAGGACGGCGACTACGATCTCGTCGTCGGCTCACCCGGCTGCTGCTCGAGCAGCGCGAACGCCGGCAACCGGCTCCGCGTGTTCCGCGGCACCTCCAACAGCAAGACCGTCCACACGCTCGACACCGCCACGCCGATCGTCCTGTCGACGAGCAACGGCACGTATCCGGGCTTCGAGGGCAGCCTCACCGGCGTGTTCGTCAACGACTTCTCCGGCGACGGCTATCCCGACATCGTCACCGGCAGCGATGGCGTGGCGTACTCGGCCTCGCTCGGTGGCCGCACGCGCTACTGGAAGAACACCGGCGACCCCGCGAACCCGTTCGGCAAGAACTGGCCGACCTGCAGCTCGGCGCCGGCCTCGTGCACGAACTGCTCGGCCACCTGCAACCCGAACCCGACCACCAAGATGTCGGAGAGCTGCGGCAACGCGAACTGCGCGAACCAGTACGCCACCCCGCCGACGTTCGGCGACTTCGACATCGGGTTCATGCTCGACTACGACCACGATCCGAAGAGCACGAGGGACATGGTGTTGACCAACGGCAACAACACCAGCGAGTTCTACGTGTTCGCGAACCGCGCGAGCCCCGCGACCTACGCGGCGTGCGGCAACGTGGTCTCCGGCACGCTGCCCACGCCGGCGAGCGAGCTCACGGTCAGCGGCGCGTGCATCACGCCCACCGCCTCCACCCCGGCCGGCACCTCGATCACCTACTACGTGAACAACGAATCCCCGGCCAACTTCCAGCTCGCCTGCACGCAGACCTCGGCGGGCTTCACGCCGGCGCTGACCAGCGGGCAGTGCTGCGTGACGTTCGCGAGCTCCACCGGCCGTACGCTGACCTGGAAGGCGGTGCTCGATTCGAACACCACCGATGGCACCGGCGTGTGCTCGTCGATCGGCACCTCGACCCCGACGGTGACCAGCGTGGTCGCGAACTACACGTACACGGCGGTCGGCCAGCACTACAAGGCGGGCGTCGTGATCAACGATGGCGTCTCGTACGTCGGCTCGTTCACGCAGCCTGGCAACCGCGGCCACATGTACGCGCTCGCTGCGGGCGATGGCTCGAAGTACTTCGACGTGGCCACCAAGCTCGATGCGCAATCGACCCGCAACATCTACACCACCGATCTCACCGGCACCGGCCTGACGCGGATCGACTTCGCGCCGGGCTCGCCGAGCGCGGCGCTCCAGAGCCGGGTCGGCGCGAGCAGCGGCCCCGAGGCCACGAGCGTCATCAACTGGGTGCTGAGCGCGCGCTTCGGCGTGGGCTCGACGAGCTTCGCCGCCACCAAGCTCGGCGCCGTCCAGAGCTCGACCCCGGCGATCGTCGCGCGCCCCTATCGCCCGAACTGGTACGCGTTCCTGTCCAGCGCCGAGAAGGCGAGCTACGACGCGTTCGCCTCGGCGCACGAGACCCGGCTGCCGCTCGTGCTGTTCGCCTCGATGGACGGGATGATCCACGCGGTGATCTCGAACGCGGCGAACATGCTCGACAGCCACAACGGTCAGGAGGCGTGGGCCTTCGTGCCGCCGTTCGTGGCCTCGAACATGAAAGCGGACTGGCAGGCGACCACCGCGGCACACGCGCTGACCGTGACCTCGTACCCGGATGGCTCGCCGGGGCTCATCGACTACAAGAAGAGCGATGGCAACATCGCGACCGCGACCGTGATCTCCGACGGCGTGGGCTCGACGTCGGTGACCGCGCTCGACGTGACCGACACGATCGATCCCACCACCTTCAGCGTCACCAACAAGGGCCCGCGACCGATGTGGTCGCAGCAGCCCGGCGGCGCGGCGGCGGGGCAGGCGACCTCGAAGCCCGGGATCGCGCGGGTGAAGATCGGCGGCGTCGAGCACTACGTGGTGATCACGGGCACCGGCGTCCACGCGACCGATTCCTCGAAGGGCAAGATCATCGCGGGCTACGAGCTCGAGACCGGCGCTCTGCTCTGGAAGTACGAGCTCGATTGCGCGCTGACCAGCGACATCACCGTGTTCGAGACCGACGACGAGGGCCCGTACGAGCCCGGCGCGCCGATCCTCGATGGCTTCGCGGATCGCGCGGTGTTCGCCGATGCCTGCGGGTCGATCTACAAGATCGATCCGGCGCAGGACCTCTCGGGTGGGTTCATGGGCAACGCCGGCCTCGGCCCGATCGTGCTCGCCCAGAAGAACGGGCGCGAGCGAACCGCACTGTTCGGGACCGGCACGACTTCGGGCGCGCTGGCGACCGGTCAGCAGCGGCCGATCGTGGGCACCCTCGGCGCACGCACCGATGCCACGACGGACATGGTCCTGTTCTTCGGCACCGGTGGCCTCGAGGCGCAGAGCCCGACGCTGGTCAACGAGTTCTACGCCGTCTATGCCAAGGATGGCGCGATCCGGAACAAGCTCACCGGCACCTGCACCGCCGGTCGCTGCGAGAAGTTCTACAACGGCGTGGTGGTCACGCCGACCGCGGTGATCGTCCAGCGCAGCGTGGATCCGGTGGTCGGCGGTGGGTCGTGCGATTTCGGTTCGAGCAGCGTCCAGTCGTACGGGCTCGAAGCGCCGTACACCCAGCAGTTCAACCTCACCGCAGCCGGTGGGGTGCCATATCGCGCGGTCACCGGCCCGATCTACGGCGATGCAGGCGCGCTGTACTTCGCCACCGTCGCCGGCCAGATCGAGCGGGTCGGCACGCCTCGCTCCACCGCCGCCGGCGGTGACTCGACGAGCGGCGCGGTCCATTCGGAAGGCGCGTCGGACACCACCTACGTCAACGCGCCGTTCACGCTGCTCGGCTGGAGGACGATCCTGTGACGCACCCGGACCGCATACGCAGACGCACGGGCCGCGAGCGCGGCTTCACCATGGTCGAGCTGATGATCACGCTGGTCGTGACCGTGTTCGCGCTGATGGGCTTGCTCGCGCTCAACACCACGTTCTCCCATGGCAGCACGTCGGTGAGCCAGACGCAGGAGGCGGTCACCGTCGGCGAGCGGGTGCTCGAGGAGCTGCGCGCGAAGCGGATCGAGGATCTCAGCGCGGAGCTGACCGGCAGCCGCACCTCTGCGCCGCCGTTCTCGCGCGACAGCTACGCGTCGGTGTCCGGGCGCAACGGGATGACCTACACCGTCGATGTCGCGGTGACGTCGGTGACCGCATCGCTGTGGCGCATGCGGGTGGTGGTGGCGTGGACCGTGGAGGGTTCGCAGGAGCCGCGGCGGCTGCCGCTGGAGCTGCTGCGGGCGAGCACGGAGGCGCTATGAGGCGCAGGGCGACCACGATGGCGGGCTTCACGCTGATCGAGCTGATGATCTCGCTCGTGATCAGCTCGCTCCTCGTGATCATGCTGCTGGCGATCTTCTCGCGGATGTCGTTCGCGTTCCGCGAGCACCAGCAGATCATCACGATCCAGCAGGTGCTGTCCGCCGGGCGCAACGCGCTCGAAGCGGATGCCCGCCAGGCAGGGCTCGCGATGTCCCAGGGCTTCACGATCTCCTCCGATCTCGATGACGATCACCACTCGCCGCTGCGCGTGGTCAACAGCGCCAGCGGGCCCGACGAGGTGGGCTTCTACTATGCCGATCCGGGCGTGCAGGCGCTGGTCGTCGCGGGGCCGCCCGTGCCCTCGGCGGTGGAGGTCGTCGTCGACGACGCCACCGGCTTCCACGTCGGGGATCTCGTGGTGCTCTCGACCGCCGACACCACGTCGGTGCAGAACCCGCTCGGCGAGACCGACGCGAACCTCGCGCAGTTCACCGCGTGCGTCGTCCAGATCTCCGCGCTCGCCGGTGACGAGCTCACGTTCGCGACTGCTGGCGACTGGGGCAACCTCGGGAACGTGCACTGCGCCGCACCGTCGGCCGGCAAGACGATGGTCTACAAGTTCGTCGCCCACTACTGGCGGATCGATCCGGCACGCCCGGAGCTCGGCGCGCTGCAGCTCGATGCCACCGGAGCGCTCACCGGCACGCCGGCGTTCGTCGACCAGGCGTACGGGATCACCGATCTCCAGGCCGCGACGTACTTCTTCGACAACGACGGGCTCGACACCGACGATCCCGACACCGATCCGCGGCGCGACTGGGAGTCCAGCGACGAGCAGACCGTCCTGACCGCGCCGCGGCCGGTCGCGAGCCCGTTCGCTCCGCCGCTGATGATGACGCTGTCCTTGGTCGCACGGACCACCGCGAACGTCGAAGGCGTGACCACGGCGCGGACCCCGCGGCTCGTCGACGCCACGAACGTCGATCACAACCCGCTCGGCGATCGCGCGTCGGTGGTGCTGCCGAGCGCCACCGATCCGCGGCTCGCCGGCAACCGGATCTATCGCTACCTCACGTTCCAGACCGACCTCCGCAACCTCGGAGTGGGCAGATGAGTGAGAAGTTGACCCGCCGCGCGCCGGCCGCCGGCTTCACCTTGATCGAGCTGATGGTCGTGGTCGCGATCATCACCGTGATCACGACCCTGGCCGTCTCGGCCACCAAGACCTCCGCCAAGCCGATCGACGCGGCCTCGCGGTTCGCGAACCTCGTCGGCGAGGCGAGCCGGGTCGCGGTGCGTGGAGGTCCGGTGCGGGCAGATGTCGCCGTCGACGAGGGCAGCACGCGCCGCACGCGGATCGTGGGGACGGTCGGGAGCAGCCCGGCGGGAGCCACGGTGGGGTTCACGATCGAGGTCCTGGTCGAGGATCCGGTGGCGTCCACGCCACGCTGGGACGAAGTCTCGAGCATGACGGTCCCCGGCTCGGTGACCGCGGACGACTTCGCGCTCACCGTGGGCGATCACGCGAGCGTCACGTTGCAGTCCGACTGGTCGACGTTCGTGGTCAGCTGCTTCCCGAACGGCAGCTGCTCGGCCGCGTCGCTGTTCTTCTCGAGCCCGGCGGCCCATGCGCGGGTCTCGGTGCTCCCGCTCGGGACCGCGACCTACGTGCGCAAGGACTGGAACTGACGAGCAGCAGACGATCGCGTCAGTGATCGATCGAGAGCACGACCGTGCCCTTGTCCTCGAGGATCTGCTCCCCCACGGGCCCGGTGCGAGGCTGGAGCCGGAGGTGCATCGAGGACTCGATCTCGAGGCTGCCGGTCGGGAGCGCGCGCGCCGGGGCGATCTCGAGCGTGCCGGCATAGCGCCGCACCAGCGCGACCAGATCGACCTTGGTGTTGGAGCTGATCGCCGGATCCAGGATCGTCTGCTCCTCACCGATCCGCTGGAGCTCGACCTTCACCGTCCACCCCGTGGTGGTCCGCTGGAGGAGGGTGTAGGTGGCGGTCTGCTTGACCACCACAGGGCGCTGGGTGAGCACGGTGACCACCCGCCAGCTCGCCCCGATCCCGATTGGCTCCTCGGGCACCGGGACCACGAGCGAGAGCAGCCGCTGCGCCAGATCATCCACGGCCTCGCGGCTATGCGTGGTCTGAGGATCGTCCCCGAACGTGATGGCCCCCAGCTGGCCGCGTGCATCGAGGCCGAGGGTGAGGCGGCGGTTCTCGCTCTGCGTCCAGCCGGCCAGGTAGGCGACCGCCTCTGGCGAGGCCGCGCCGTCGACGGAGCCGGGCAGGGGACGGGCACGAAGGTGAGTCGCGTCGATCGCGGCGGTGGCCAGAGCAGTGCGGATCTCGGGCAGGGTCTGGGAAGGGCTCCAGGTCGAGCCATCCATCCGCCGCGAGGTCAGCGTCATCGCGATCCGGGTGGTGACCTCGGCCTGGGCGATCTGATAGCGGAGGGTCGAGGTCTCGCCCTTGCCGGGATCGAGCAGCCGGAATGACAGCTGCCGGGGCAGGTCGACCGCAGGCTGCGGGAGGTGATCCACGCCGAGCTCCGTCGGAGGACGAACCTCGATCGGTGGTGTGGGCGTGGGGGCAGGCGGTGGGCTCGCGTCCTTGGAGCCACAGGCGCACACCAGGAATATGACGATCCCCATCCCCGGCCACCTACGCATTGCGAACGGAGCTTCCCACCCACGGGGCGCGAAGTCACGAGCGTGGACTACGTCACCTTCTCGCGGAAAATCCTGAACCAGCGGACGGTGTGAGGGCAAGTATCCGACATCGGCCCCCGACGAGGAATCGCACGATCCGTAACGGATCGAATATGCAGCGTTAACCGCCTGCGTGATAATCTGGTCCGTGATGGATCAGGGTTTCATCGAGGGTTCACGCGTGCGCGGTCAGCGCGGCTTCACGATCATCGAGCTGATGATCGTCGTGGTCGTGCTCGCGGTGCTCGCGGTCGTCGTGATTCCGCAGTTCTTCACGCAGGCCAGCAAGGTCAAGTCGAAGAGCGAGGTCGCGGCGGTGTTCGCCGAGATCTCGATCAAGGAAGAGCAGTACAAGGTCGACAACGGCGTCTACTCGAACATCGCCGAGTGCCCGACGACGACGACCACGACCGGCGTCTCGATGTCCTCGTGCATGAGCGATGCGGACTGGGTCGCCGTGCGGATGAACCCGGCGATGGAGATCCTGCGCTGCAAGTACCAGGTGTGGGCCGACGGCGGCGTTGCGCCGGCGGGCTTCGTGTTCACCGCGCCGGCGACCACGAGCTACTACTTCGCGGTCGCCACGTGTGACGGCGATGGCGACAGCTCGACCAACGCCACGTTCTTCATGAGCAGCATCAACTCGCAGATCCAGGCGCAGAACGAGGGATCATGAAGCGCGGGCAACGAGGCTTCACGATCATCGAGCTGATGGTGGTCGTCGTGATCATCGCCATCCTCTCGGGGTTGATGATCTCGGCGTCGTCGCGTCCGTACGGTGCGAATGCCAAGGTGGTCTCCGAGCAGATCACCACGATGATGAACTTCGCCCGGCTCCGGGCGAGCGCCACGCGCAAGACGCAGCGCGTCCGGATCACGCCGACTGCGGCCTACGTCGAGTCCGGCGTGACCACCGGTCTCACGCTGCCCACCGCGTGGGATCCGGTGCCGATCCAGCAGATCACCTGGCCGAACACCGTGGTGGTCTGGGACGTCACGACGGGCGCCGCACCGAACGCCGCCAGCGGCACCGAGCCCACTGCTGCAAATGCCACCCTGGACGTCTACATCAACTTCCGCCCCGACGGTCAGGCCTCTCCGAGCTCGACCGTCTGGGTGACCGACACCGCCGAATCCTGGAAGTACCGCGTCATCGTCTATCACGTGACGGGTGGCGTCTATTCCCGTCAGTACTGGTGAACCACATGAGAGGCAAGACCATGCGATTTCTCCCTCGCCCCTTCATCGTGCTCCTGTTGGTCGGCATGCTCGGCTCGTCCGCACGTGCGGACAAGCAGTTCCTCTCGGGGTCGCTGATCATCCCGCCGGGCGCCGCCTACCAGTCCGATTGTGGTGCCGTGTCGATGTACGGCCTGGTCTACAACATCCTCCGCGCGAACGATTACATGGCCGCGCGCCCACTGCTGTTTCCCAAGGGGCCGATCGAGCTCTACTACACATACAGCTCGACGAAGGCCTCGCCCAATCGTTGCACTCCCACGAACAAGAGCGTCGATCCGTTGCTCCCCGGAGATCCCCGGTGGCTCGACGGATGCGACTTCTCGATCACCCCGACCCCCGCGGCGACACCGGTGATGCAGGTCAACAACCTGGCCCCTGCAGCGATCAACGATACCTTTGTCACCACGGTGGACCACGTCGGCGACTCTGACGTGTATCCCGGCTACGCTGCGGAGACGATCAACTACGGCCTCTATGGTCAGACCACGGTTCGTTATCTCGGCGCGCCGTTCATCATCGACAGCAGCGACGCGTCGACGTTCCTCAACATCCTCGCGGGCACCACCCTCGTCTATGACGATGCGGCGGGGCCCCCGGTTGGAAAGCTGATCAGCTTCGCGCCCTTCCGCAGCGGGCTAGGGTCGTGCAACTTCGGCACGAGCACCGGTGGCTACGTCAACATCCACCGTGCAAAGGCCACGTTCATGGCGCCGGTCCAGAAGGCGTTCACGGCGTCTCCCCCACGGGTCGCGCTGCTCGCCACCACGGCACCCGGCGTCTCCACGGTCGATATCGCCTACGGCACCGTGAACATCGAGAAGAAGAGCAACGGCGGCGCGACGGAGGCCGGCTCCGTGGTGACGATCAAGACCAAGTCGAACCACGGCCTCTTGATTGGAAGTCAGGTCGCGCTCACTGGCGTGAACGTCGGCGGCTACAACACCGGCGGCGCTGCGGTGACCGTGACCTCCGTGCCCGATACCAAGACCTTCACGTTCACCTGGGGGACCACCGGGCTCGCGAACGGGGGCAACGGCCAGGTCCTCAAGGCCGGCATCCAGAAGATCGGCACCAACATCATCGTGAACACCGTTGCGAACCACAACATGCTCGCCGGTCAGCTCGTCTCCATCGCGAACGTGAGCGTCCCCGCCTACAACGCCACCTGGACGATCACGTCGGTGCTCGCGAAGCAGATCACGATCAACACGGGGAGCGTGGTCCCGATCCCTCCCTCGTTCTCCGGTGGCGACGTCACCCGGGCCGGCGGGCTCATTCCGACCAAGAGCGTGTCCGACGGCATTCTCCAGAAGTATCTGAGGAACGCTGGTCTGACCTTCGCCACCGCGGGTGGCTGCCCACCTGGAGGTGCGAACGTCGGCGATCTCGTCAAGTGCCCTCTCGGTGGGGTCCGCGGCGAGATCTACGACACGTTTGACTTCTCGGATTTCGCCACATTGCTCGACCCCGCCAAATACAAGATGGTGTGGGTCCCGCACTGGGAGACCAAGGCCACGGCTGGCGCAGCGCCCACGGCGGGTGAGGCCCTCGCGATGGGCAAGATCTCCACGTTCCTCGATGGTCAGACCGGCCTGATGGCCGAGTGCCACTCGATCCAGTCGCTCGAGGGTGGCCCCACCCAGGGCATCGCCACCACGCAGTTCCAGACCTGCAAGGATACCGCCGGGGCGTGCTCCGGCTTTGATCCGCTGGGCTTCGTCAAGAACAACGCCGCGCCGAGCGGCCCCACCCAGAACTGCAGCGATCCGAACCTGGCCAACGGCGATGCCTGCATCTACTTCTCAGCTCCAAACGAGCCGCTGGCGCAGACCGCCGACTTCAAGTGGACCCCGGTCGGCGGCTCGGTTGCCAGCTTCATCGACACGCCCACCACGATGTACCGGCCCGGCTCCGAGCCGCTGATCAGCGGCGTCAACAGCCTGAACACCGGGTTCGTCAGCGTCCCGGCGACCGCGCGGTCGTCCGGCATGGTCGTCACCGACTTCGTCAGCCGCATGAACAAGGATAACGACCCGACGAAGGCGAACATCATCTACGTTGGCGGTCACGATGTCAGCGGCGTGGTCGCTGGCACCAAGCTCATTCTCCAGACGCTCCTCCTGCTCGGCGAGCCCCCGATCGTCACGTCGACGTCGGAGGTCAGCCGCGCATCCCCGATCGTCGCGAGCATCGATGGAACCATGTCGATCGTGCAGGGCACGTTCGAGTCGGTCACGCCGGCGCCGATCCCGAGCTTCGTTCCGAATGCCGCCGCGTCGATCCCGGCGTCGTTCCAGTTCCCGAACATCGTCGGCCACATGCGCGCGATCCCGGTCGTCAACGTCACCACGTCCGCGGACGACTTCGGCGTCCCGACGCGGCAGTTTGACGCGGCGACGTTGATCCCGGCGTCGAACGATAGCTGCGCGGACTTCAGCTCGGGCTGCAGGACGGTGTTCACGAACTCCAGCGCGGGCTTCAGCCCGACCCGCACCGTTATCAAGACAGCGAACCGACCCACAGTGGGTCCGTTGATGGCTCCCGATCTCGCGGCCACCGAGCAGGACACGCTGATCCAGCGCACGCTCGCGGGCTACGGCACCGGGCCGTACGTGTCCAAGCTCGGCGGCGTGGATCGCTCCACGGTCGCCGTGATCCCCACGAGCCTCGTCGCCGGCACCACGCGGCCCACGGTCGTCTACTTCGGCGCCACGGACGGCATGATCCACGCGGTGTGCGGCAGCATCTCCGGGCCGATCTGCACCGCGACCGGGATCGAGATGTGGGCGTTCCTGCCACGCACCCAGCTCAAGCGAGTGCGGTCGAACACGACCCGGATCGATGGCTCGCCCCACGTGCTCGACATGTTCGGTGACTTCACCGGTACGGGCACGCGCACGTTCAAGACCATCCTGATCTTCCAGAGCGGCTCGGGTGACCCGGCGACCTCGGGCGAGACGCCGTCCGTGTATGCCCTCGACGTCACCGATCCCGCGAACCCCTCGATCCTGTGGGAGTACACCACCCCCGCGGTCCGTAGCGCCGTCGAGCTCGGCGTCGGGCTCACGGTCTCGATGGGCAAGGTGAACGTCGGCGGTGCGATGAAGCTGGCCGCGTTCGTCGAGACCAACAACGGCGGCACCGGCGCTGCAGGTGCCGTGGTCGCCGCGATCAACATCGAGAACGGTTCGGACCTGTGGGCGGCCAAGTTCTCCAACATCTACAGCAGCAACGCGTCGCGCGGCGCCGGCGGGCTACCCCCTGCGTCGGGGATCCCGGGTGGTGCGGTTGCCGTCGATCGGCAGGGCAACGGCTTCTTGACGGACGTGGTGTTCGGGACGTTGTGGGGTGATCTGTGGCAGCTCGACGCTGGCACCGGCAACAACCGGTTCTCCGGCAATCCGCTGTTCCGGTTCACCACGAACCTGCACCCGTTCGGAGCCGTCCCCGCGATCTACGACAGTGGCGGCACGCTGTACGCGCTGGCGATCCCCGGTGGCTATGCCGACACGGGAGCCACCAATCCGCAGTGGACGACAGCCGCGCAGAAGGCCGTCGCCGTGTCCTTGAACACGACGACCGGCAACCTCAACGAGTCGTCCGGATCCCCCGGCGTGCCCTGGACCTACGACCTGACCAATGGCGAGAAGGCCTACGAGCAGGCGTTGATCGTGGGTAACGAGCTGTTCTTCACGACCGACACCACCGATGTCAACGACGTGCTCTACGGCACCGCCGCTGCCCAGACCGGCCATGTGTACAAGGTCGCGATCGGTGGTGGTGCAGGGAGCGCGACGATCGTGGCGATCCAGGGTGGTGCTTCCTCACTCGCGAACAACGGCACCGACCTGTACTCGGGAACGTCGGACAAGATCGAGCAGGTCTCGACCAGCGCCGCCTCCACCGCCGGAACCACGACCACCTCTGCTGCCAACCAGGCGACTCGCCGCCTCTGGCTCCAGACCCTCTGAGATCCCGAGCCATGACACGCCACGCACCCAAACGGCCAGACCAGGGCTTCACGCTGATCGAAGTGATGATCGCCGTGCTGATCACGGCGATCGCGATGGCCGGGATCATCGGGCTCTACACCTCGGAGACCCGCGCGTCTGGAACGGCACGTCATAGCACCGAGGCCGCCGTGCTCGCACAAGACCAGCTCGAGCGGCTGCGGACCACCGCGGCCGTCAGCGGCTCGGAGACGGGTCTGACCGCCGCCGGCGCGGCGGGTGGGATCTTCGACCGGGCGTGGACGGTCACGCCGATCGTCGGCAGCTACACCGACATCGCGGTCACCGTGACCTGGCCCGAGGAGGGCTATGCCGTGCAGCCCACCGTGACGCTCTACGGGAGGCGGAACTAGTGCTTCGACATCGCAGGCGACGCACGCAGGGTGGCTTCACGCTCGTCGAGCTGATGATCTCGCTCGTCCTGTTCTCGTTCGCGATTGCAGGCGTGCTCGCTGTCGCGGTCTCGCTCGTGAACGGCATGCGCGAGCAGAAGGCGGCGGTGGCCACCGAGACCTCCGCACGTGCCGCGATGACGTTCCTCTCCGAGGCCCTCCGTGGTGCGAGCCCGGCGGTCCCGTCGGGGCTGATCTACACCACCGAGCAGGAGGGCGATCTGAGCTGTGCCCTTCCGGCCGCGCTCACCGTGACCAACAACACCACGGCGACCGACGCGATCGCCGGCACCGACGAGGTCACCGCGGTGTTCGCGTACGGCTCCGTCGTCACCTCGTCGACGACCGCACTCAGCACGGGCAACACCGTGACCGTGAACGACGCCACAGGGCTCGAGGTCGATGACTGGTTCGTGATCACGGACTTCGGGACCGGGCACCTCTACCGGATCACCGCCAAGGTGGGAAACGTCCTGACCATGGCCAACCCCACCTGCGCTTCGACGATCACCTACAACCCTGGTGCGCTGGTGGTGCGGGCGGTGCGGGCGCGGTTCTTCATCGGGAACCTCGACGGGATCCCGACCCTGTTCATGGATCCGGATGGCACGAGCACGTTCGCGAGTGCCGAGCCGCTCGCCGAGGGCGTGGAGGATCTCCAGCTCGCGGTCGGGATCGATACCGACAACAACGGCACCGCGGACGAGACGGCCAATGGCGCGGGTGACGAGTGGGAGTACAACAACGCTGGCGATGGCCCGCTCACGGGCCTCGTGCGCGGCATCCGGATCGAGCTCCTCGCGCGGGCGACCACACCGGTCAACGGCGCTCCGCCCTTCGTGCGGCCCGCGATCCTCGATCACGCTGCCGCCGGAACGGCGGATGGCTACCGCCGTCGCTTGCTGTCATCGAACATCGAGATCCGTAACCTCACGGGGTCACCATGAAGCACACCCGACGCACGGGCGAACGCGGTAGCGCAATGCTGGTGACCCTGGTCATCGTCGCCGCCCTGATCGCAGGCGGGGCGGCGCTGGTGAGCACGCAGCTCGCTGCGACCCGCGCCACAGGTCTCACGCGGAGCGGCATGTCCTCGCTGTACTGCGCCGAGGCCGGCCTCGCGGCGGCGCGGCCGATCGTCGCCAACAACCATCCGCTGTGGGATGCCGCCCTCGCCCAGAGCGCCGGAGCCGACGGCATCGCGAACACTGCGGACGACGACACCACCGAACCCGTCTGGCTCAACAGCCCTGGTGGGATCGTGACGCACGACCTCGATGGCGTCGCAGGTGACGACTTCTCGGTCTACCTGGTCGACAACGACGACGAGCCGGTTCCGGTCGCCTCGGTCGACTATGACTTTCAGGTGTTCATCGTCTCCAAGTGCATCAAGTATCCGGATACCCCCAAGGAGGTCCGCGAGCTGGTGCAGTTCAACGGTGCCACGCAGTGCGGCGGCAAGATGAAGGGCGGCTGTACGTCCACGAACAACGCCGCCGACTTCGGGCCCTGAAGCCAAGCGCCCCGTCGAGGCCCTCCTCTCGGCGGTCTCACGCGCGAATCCTTCGCCGGCCCAGGCCATCGCCACGGGTCTTCTGCCAGACTGCCCCCATGCGTGCGGTCACGATCCTGTTCGTCCTCCTCGCCGCCTGCGGCAGCAATCTCCCGAACTACAACTATGCAGGGGAGCCCGATCCCCGGAGCAAGGAGGTCGTGCTGGGCGTCGGCGACATCGTCGCGATCAACGTCTGGGGCGAGGGCAACCAGGGCCTCAACACCGAGGCGACGATCCGGCCGGACGGCACCATCACGATGCCGCTCGTCGGGGACCTCAAGGCGGGCGGTGAGACGCCGAGCACGCTGAAGGCGACCATCAAGGGGAAGCTGACGGACTTCGTGAAGGTCCAGGGCACCGAGATCACCGTCGCGCTCAAGGCGTGGCGGAGCTACCGGTTCACGGTCCAGGGCGAGGTCGTCAAGACTGGGGTGTTCACCACCGATCAGTTCGTCACCGTGTCGGATGCGATCGCCCTCGCCGGTGGCCCCACGCGGTTCGCGCGGCGCGACGGGATCGTCCTCCTGCGCACCGACGCCAAGACCAAGGAGGCGAAGCGGATCCCGCTCGACTACGACCTGCTCGCCTCCGGCAAGCGCGTCGATATGAACATCTTCGTGCTCCCCGGCGACACGATCTTCGTGCCCTGAGCTACGCGGATCCTATTCGGGCGGATCGCCAGCGGGATCCCGTCGCGATCTGGATCAGAGCGCGGGGCGCAGCGGCGGCGGAACCCACACGGCCGCGCCGTCGACGATCTTGACGATCAGCGCGGGCGGATCGTTGAACGCGCCCTCGAGCCGCGTGCGATACAGCGCGAGCGGGCCGCTCGGCGGCGCCACCACCACGTCATCGGCCGGCGCATCACCGCTGCCCGCACCGCCGTCCACGGCGCTCTCGGGCTCGTCGGTGGGGTCGGTGTCCTTGGACTTCGCGGGCGCCTTGCCTTTGCCCTTGGCCGGCGTCTTCGACGACTTCGGGGCGGGGCTCTGCTTCTTGCTCCCGTCCCGATTGCCGAGCACGAGGCCCCAGTGGCCGTCGCTGGCGATCGAGGCGCCGGTGTAGCCCTTCCAGCACTTGTACTGGCCGCCATTGGCCATCATCAGGCAGGCGCTGCCGCCCTCCTGGACCAGCACCCACTTGCTGTCGTGCGACCACTCGATCGGCACGCCGCTCTTGATCGCCTTGCGGCGCGCGGCCTGACCGTCGAGGGCGAACCCCATCAGCAGCTCGGCCGGCTTGGTGTCCTTCACGCTCGTGTAGACCTTGTCGAGGTACACGCCGATCGCGCGCTGGCCATCCGGGCTCGCCAGGAACGAGCGCAGCGGCGCCTCGGCGGCGACCTGGGTCTTGGGCTTGAAGTCCTTGTCCTTGGTGGGCGCGGCCCACACGCCGGTCTTGTCGGCCCACACCACGCGGCGCTCGGTGGCCGGCCCCACGATCCGCGCACCCACCGGGGGCACGTCGATCGGGCGGGTCCTCCCGTCCTTCACGCTGACGATCAGCGAGCCGCCCGTGGCGCTCCGGCACAGGAGCAGCTCGCCATCCTCGGTGAGCTGCGCGGGACCATCCGCGCACGGCAGCTCGGTGAGCGTCTTGGTGGAGCCATCGAGCGGCATCCACGACCACTTGCCCCCGAGATCCGCGAGCAGGACCTTGCCCTGCGCATCGGTGCGCAGCGCGCGCACGGCGACCTTCGCACCGAGGGTGGCGATCTCGGTCTCGCCCTTGCCCTTGGGATCCACGCGGTACAGCGATGCGCCGCGCGCGAACACCACGGTCGCGCCGCCGAACTCGTCGTCGGCGTGCGCCTGCGTGGCGAGCGTGCAGCCGAGCGCGAGGGCGAAGGCGATCTTCATCCGGCCACCAGCTTCGCGGCGCGCTCGGCGCCGTCGACGGTGGTCACGAACCGGCCCTTGCCCGCGATCTCGAGGAGCATCACCGGCCCGAACCGCGGGAAGTGAACGTCGAGCGACTTCAGGCCCTCGAGCTTCTGCGAGTCACGCTCGAACTCGGCCTTGGTCAGCGGCTTGCCCTCGACGAACACCTCGGAGAGGAACTCGAGCGGCGCGATCCAGGTGGCGCCGTCACGGTGGAGCTTGTCGCGCGTGGCGCCGGTGAGGTTATCGGTGCGGCGGACGACATGGTCCCAGTCGCGCTTGCCGAGCGCCGCGGCGACGTCGAGATCGAACCGCTCCGCCGGGAACACGATCACCACGGCCCCGTCGATCTCGCGCACGTCGATCGGCGGGCCCTTCGGCTCCTCCTTCACGGGGACGGGCACGGGCACCGGGGCGGGCGTCGGCGCCGCTGCGGCCTTCGCGGGGGTGCCCTTGCCGTTCTCGAGCTTCGCGCCTGGAGCCGGGCCCTTGGGCTGCGGGGCACCGGGAAGCATCGAGAACCGCTCCATCGCGGCGAGCTGGTTCTCCATCAGCATCGACTTGCGCTGATCCCAGGTGCCGTCCTCCTCGAGCACGTCGACGATCAGCAGATCGCCGCGGCGCTCGAACGTGACGCCCGAGAGCCCGGCGATGATCTGCTCGTCATCGAGCTCCTCGAGGCGCTTCTCGAACGCGAGGATCTTGGTCTCGAACTCCTTCTGGGACAGCGGGGTCTGCCGGCGCTTGCCATCGACATCGACCTGCGAATCGAGCGCGTACGGCAGGAGCGCGATGCCACGCAGATCCCGCGCGGTGCGCGCGACCATCACGGCATCGCCCCACGTGCCCAGCGTGAACAGGCGGCCGAGCCGGATCGGGAGCAGCGTGCAGGTGTTGATCAGCGCCTCCTTCGCGGCGCGCAGATCGGTCTTCACCACCGGGTCGGCCTGCGGATCCTCGCGCGGCACGAGCGCCTTGTCGTCGATGATCATCAGCCGGCGCTCGCCGCGGCGGCGGAACGGCATCGAGGGCGACAGCTCCATCTCCGCGCGGGGATCGAGGCGGTCGACGTCGAGCAGCTGCTTGGTCTCGAGCGCCTCCTGACCACCCAGCCCCTCGATCAGCTTCTGCTGATCGATCGCTGCGTTGGCCTGGAACATCAGGTCGGTAACGAGACTGTCGAGGGAGAGGGCCATGCGTGGTTCCTTCTACAAGTAGCCGCTTCGCTGGCGCAAGAGCCACTCGAGACCGAGGAGCCCGATCACCAAGAACAGGAGGCCAGGGCGGCTCCACAGCTCGACATCGGTGCGTCGGTCGACGCGCACGATCCGCGGTGGATCGAGCTCGAGGTCGCTGGGGAGGGTGTCGATGGCGCCGAGCGACGAACCGCCCGTGGCCTTCGCGATCGCATCGAGGGTGGCCGGATCCCCGACCGGGCGGTCGAGCTCGCTGCCGCCCTCACGAACGAGGAAGATGTCGCTCGCATCGACCTGGCGGCCGGCGATCGTGGCGTGGGCCTCGATCCGGTACACGCCCGGCCCCTGGGTGACGCTGCCCCCGAGCTCGTGGACCGCGGTCCCATCGTCTCCGACGGTGATCTTGGCCGCCGCGACCTCGACCGCGCTCGTGGGATCCGCGCCCTTCTTGACGACGAGCGAGACCACCCCACCGGGCATCGGCTGGTAGTCGCGGCCGAGGAGCCGCACGGTCACGCGCGCGGGCTGCGATGGCGCGTACTCGACCGCGTCGCTGTCGACGTGGAGGTTGTGCAGGGCGGGATCCTGGATCAGCCAGCCCATCGCGTTCTCCCAGAACTTCGTGTACTGGCGGCCGTTGTCGCCATTCTTCGCGGCCGAGACGAAGCCCCAGCGCCACACCGAATCCGTGGTCACCGCGAGCGAGCGACCCTTTCCATAGTCCCCGGCGACGATCACCGGCATCGGCTTGCCACCCTTGGTCTTGAGCCTCGGGTGCGTGGCGAGGACGGTCGCGTCGGGCTTGGCCGAAGCCACGAGGTTGACGCCCTCGAGCTGCGGCAGCGCCTTCCAGGTGGCAAGGTTGTCGTCGGGGGAGTAGCGCAGTGAGGTCACTGGGTGGAGCACGCCGTTCTCCGTCAGCTGCGGGGTGAACTTGCCGGTGTCGAGCACCGGCCCCGTATCGAACGGGCCGTAGAGCTCGACGGGGAGCGCGGTCGCCACCGGCGTGCCGTAGTACCCGCCCGACGTGAACGAGGCGGCGCCTCCAAGCATCGCGAGCCCGCCGCCGCCCTCGACATAGCTGCGGATGTTCTCGAGGTAGTCGCCGATGCCGTATGGCAGGTACTCGAAGTTCTGGAGGATGATCAGATCGAAGCTCGGGAGCTGCTGCTCGAACAGCTCGCGCGTGGGGAACGGGATCAGTGACATCTCGTCGTTGGCCACGCCGGCCGAGATGTCGTCCTGGGTACGCAGGATGAAGAAGCTGATGAGGTCGACGTTCGGGTTGCTCTTCAGCATCTGCCGGAGCGCGCGGACATCCCAGCCGGGCTGACCGGCGACCATGAGGACACGGATCTTGTCGCGGATCACGCGGACCACGAAGCTGCGCGCATTGTTGGTGGTCACCGCCTCACCGGCCGCCACCGGGACCGAGACCTCGTAGACATAGCGGCCCACGCGCGGCGGCGTGACCTCGAACGTCACCGTGACGTCGTGCTCGCCGCCGGGGAAGTCGACCATCTTCTGGCGCAACGGCTGCCCGTCGGTGGACAGCGTGACCAGCACCTTGCGCGCCGGCAGGCCCGTGGTTCGGATCACGGCATCGATCCGGACCACGGTGCGAACGAACGCGAACTCGTCGGCCATGACCTTGGCGACGGCCACGTCCTTGAGCCCCGGCCGTGCGGCCCACACGGTGTGGACGCGCGTGTCGAGCGAGCGCAGGAAGTCCCGGACCGCGCCGTCTCCGGAATCCTCGTCGAAACCTCCCGTGGAGGCACCGTCGGAGATCAGCACGATGCCGGCGAGGTCCCGCCCCTCGTAGCGTGCGCGGATGGTCTCGAGGGCCTTGCGGATCAAGGTGGCCTTGCCCTGCGCAGTGTCCGAGGCGAGCGCCGCGAGGCTGGTGGCCGAGACGGTCTCGGAGAACGTGTAGTAGTCGATCTTGTGGCTCTGCTCCCACGCCGTCAGCGCAGACTTCGAGCTCTCGAGCAGCTGGCGCGTGCGCTCGATCCGCGACGGGCCATCGGTGGCCTCCGCGAGCGCCATCGACTTCGAGTCATCGATCAAGATCGCGATCCGGTTCGGCTCGCGCGCGACCTGGCGCAGCTCGACGGCCGGCTCGAGGAACACCACCAGCGCGCCGACCGCGGCCCCGGCGCGCAGGCCGATCATCGTGGCGCGGCGCCAGGCAGGGGCACCGCGCGTGGCGCGCCAGGACAGCCCGACGATCCCGATCACCGCGGCACCGCCGAGCGCGAGGCCCAGCCGCCCCCACGGCGCGAGCATCACCCAGCGGTACTCGTTGAAGTCCGCGGCACCAGGCGCGGCGAGCCGCACCGTCAGCGCCACCAGCGCCTCGGCCGCGAGCGCACCTCCCGACAGCAGTGCCGCCACGCCGAGAGCCGCGCCGAGGCCGCCGCGCCCCGAGCGCACCGCGAGCACCGTGGCGACCAGCAGCACCACGAACGCACCGGCGAGGCCATAGCGTACCAGCGACGAGAACAGCGCGATGTTCACGGCTTGACCGGCGGCTTCGAAGTCGGCGTGGCCGCGCCGTCATCGGGCTTCCAGCGCCGGCGCTTCAGGATGAACGGGACGTGGACCTGGTCGGCCTTGTAGTCCAGGCACAGCGCGTACATCACGAGGTTCACGCCCATGCGGAACGCGAGCTCGCGCTGCCGCTCCCCGCCCGGCTCGCAGCGGAAGTCGTAGTTGCCGAAATCATCGCGCGACCACGCGCCGCCGAGATCGTTCGCGATGTAGACGGCGACGAGCCGGCCATCGCGCACGACCGCCTCCATGGCGGGCTGGATCGCGAGGCGGCCGAGCGGCTTGTCGAGCAGGTAGAACGACTTGTAGACCACGTGATCCGGCGCCACGAGCTCGAGGCTCTTCTGCGCTCCGGTCGCCGGGAACACGGCCGACATCAGCTTGCGCACCGAGCCGTCGAACGCGCCATCGGTGGAGCCCTCCGCCGAATCGATCAGGAGGAACCCGCCGAACGTGAGGAACCGCCGCAGGTTCTCGATCCCCGCCGAGCTCGGCAGCTCGAGCTCGCGCTCGCCTGCGAGGTACAGGAAGGGCGTCTCGTGCAGCGTGTCACTCGTGGGCGAGACCACGGCCGGCTCGAGCTCGACATCGATCGACGTCCGCTTCTCGATCTCCCAGCCCACGCGCCGAAGCGCGCTCGGCCGCGGATTCCACGATGCGCCGGTGCCGAGCTGGAGCTGGCCGAACCGGAACTTCGAGCCGGGGCCGATCGCGCGGGCAGGGCGGCCGGTCAGCGCGAGCATGGCGGCGGCGAGGCCACCGCCGAGGAGGCGGCGGCGCGTCAGCCCGGACCTGGGATCCCGCACCCGGGGAAGGTAGCGCCGGGGCTGCCCGGAGGCCACCGTCTCCGTCGGGTACCGGGTTCGTGTTAGCGTGGCCCCGATGCGGTGTCTGGGTGGGGCCATCCTGGCCCTTGTCGTCTTCGGAGTATCCCCCGCGGGCGCCGACGGAGTGGCCAGCCCGGTCGCCCCGGCCAAGGACCCTGTGGGTGCCCCGGTCGCTGCGCCCACGGCGGCGGCCCCCGCGCCCACCCCCGACACGCTGTCCCACAAGGGCATGTTCGAGCTCTCCCTCCGGTTGGCCCTCGGCCTCCGCGCGATCGTGCCCTACGACAAGGTGGACTACTGCGGCGACACCGACGCCTCGACCAGCACCGGCAACGCGGTGGTGTGCACCGGGCGCGCGCCGTTCTCGTTCGATCTCGAGCTCGGCTATGGCCTGACCCGCCGGATCGACGTGTTCGGCGAGCTCCGCGTTGGCATCCAGGGCGACTTCGGCCCCACCGCGGCTTCGAGCGCGGAAGGCCCGCGCATGCTGCACTTCTCGCCGGGTGCCCGGTTCTTCTTCAGCGACGCCAAGTCGAGCAAGCTGTTCACCACCGCCCAGGTGGTGTTCGACTTCGCGAGCTACAAGGATCCGTCGGGCGCTGGCCGCGGCACCGACATCGGCATCCGCAACCTCAACGGCCTGTGGCTCGATCTCGAGAAGGCCTACGGGTTCTACGGGTTCATCGGCGAGACCCTGACGTTCTCGCGCTGGCTCCGGTTCGAGCTCGAGGCGGGCATCGGCGTCCAGGTTCGCTACCGATAGCCGGATCGCGGCATCCAAGCGGACATGACGTTCGCCGATCACTTCTCGACCGTCGCGGCGCGCTACGCGACCTACCGCCCGACCTATCCGCCGGCCCTCGTCGACGTCCTCGCGGATCGCGCACCCGCCGGCACCGCGTGGGACGTCGGCTGCGGGTCCGGGCAGCTCTCGGTTGCCCTCGCTGCGAGGTTCCCGCGCGTGATCGCGACGGATCCCGCGCAGGCGCTCCTCGACGCCGCCACGCCCGCGCCTGGCGTCGAGTACCGCTGCGCCTCCGCCGAGGCCAGCGGCCTCCCGGATCACAGCATCGCGCTCGTGGTGGCGGCGCAGGCCGCGCACTGGTTCGACTGGCCGCGGTTCACCGCCGAGGCCACGCGGGTCGCCGTGCCCGGGGCGCTGCTCGCGCTGGTCAGCTACGGGATCCTCGTCGTCGACGGGGCCGAGGCCAACGCGATCATCGCGCGCTACTACCATGACGATGCGGGCCCGTACTGGCCGGCCGGGCGCGCGCACGTGGAGAACGGCTATCGCGATCTCGTCCTCCCCGGGGCCGTGGTCTCGGCGCCGCCCCTCGAGATGACAGCGGCGTGGACCCGCGACGAGCTGCTCGGGTACCTCACCACGTGGTCCGCGACGGTGAAGCTGGTGGCGGCGCGCGGCACCGGGCCGCTCGAGGCGGTGCACGCGGCGCTCGCGACGTGCTGGGCCGACGGTGAGCGGCGGACGATCCGGTGGCCGCTGACGGTGAAGTTGTCGAGACGGGGCTGATCCTCGATCCCCCCCCCGCCTCCCTCGGGCGGGGCCCTGGCCCCCCCCCCTCCCTGGGGGGCGCCCCCCCCCCGGGGATGGAGTCGACCCGCCGCCGGCGTGCTGGAACCCGGCGGCGATCGACCACGACGAAGACGGCGATCTGGCGATGGACGGCTGCGACAACTGCCCGGCCGATGACAACCCGCTGCAGGAAGACCTGGACCGTGATGGCGTCGGCGATGCGTGCGATCCGCGACAAGGGATGAAGGATCAGATCGTGTGGTTCGACGGTTTCGGAGGCGCGGCTCTCGACCCGATCTGGACGCGGCTGACGGTGACCGGCACCCCGATCTGGAGCGTCAGCTCCGACGTGCTCCATCAGACAGCGGGCACCGGCGTTCTCGAGCTCGGCGGGCAGATGGTGCCCGGTGCGGTCGTCGAGATCTGGATCGAGAGACCGGCAGCCACGCAGGTGAATGGCGTCTGGATCGGGATCTCCGCGCTCGGCTCGACGAGCGCCGACCGCGTCGAGTGCCACACCGTGACCGGGGGGCTGCACGTCGGGCAGAGCGGCAACGCCAACAACTCGAACTTTGCCGTGTTCACCGCTCTGGGATCGCAGAGGCTCGTCGCGACCGATGTGGGGAGCTGCGAGGTGAAGGCCGGCGCTGCGACCGTCTCGACGAGCCTGCTCCAGCCGCTGGCGCCTCGAACGGGCTACATCGGGCTCTACTCGAACAGCTCGCCCGCCGACTTCAAGTCGGTCACGGTGTTCAGCCCTCGCTGAACCCGAGCTGGCAGGGGGATGCGCCTTGCCTCCGGACCACCACGCCCCCGGACCCGACCGTGAGGCGCTCGGAGCAGATCGCGATCCTTGTTCAGTCCCCGACGGGACTGAGCCGCGGGCCCCGGTGTGTTCGTGCGCCATCTACGTCATGTCGTACAAACAGACGACCTCGGCCCGAGGCGCCGGTCAACCCCCGGCGATGGGCGTTGCCTCCGGACCCGACCGTGAAGCGCTTGCAGCAGCTCCGGATGAAGCGAGTAGATCCTCGTTCAGTCCCCGACGGGACTGAGGCGCGGGCCCCGGCGTGTTCGTGCGCCATCTGCGTCAGCTCGTACAAACAGACGATCTCGGCCCGAAGCGCCTGGCGATGGGCGTTGCCTCCGGACCCGACCGTGTGGCGCTCGCAGCAGCTCCGGATCGGGAAGCTCCACGTTCAGTCCCCGACGGGACCGCGCGGCCGTCGTCGAGAGATTCGCGACGCCTGACGTCGTCGCAGTTGCGCGGCCTTCGTCGTGCGATTCAGTTGTCAGAGACCTTCTCTCGCTGATCGCGCTTCAGTCCCCGCCGTGCGTGAGCGGGAGCTCGAACACGAGGTGATCGGGCGCAGTGCCACGGATCGCGATCACGCCCTCGTGGAGCAAGACGTGGTGGCCATCGCACAGCACCGTGAGGCCGGACAGGTCGTGACCTCCGCCCTCCGACCGCGGCTTGATGTGATGCGCCTCCAGGAACCTGGTGGAGCGACACCCGGGCACCGTGCACCGGTGCTTGTCGCGCACGAAGACCTTCCTTCGCGTGGCCTCCGGAATCGACTTCTGCAGCCTGCGCCGGGGCTCCTCGCGCTCGAGATCTCCGATGTCCTCGGAGTCGCACCGCACGCGCTCCAGCTCCTGGGCCGAGACCGCGATCTCCATCCCGGCGCCCACGCGATGAGCTTGCTTGCACTCGCGGCAGGTCGTCGTCGCGATCTGGTGCCGCGGCTTGCTCGGCGAGCTCTGGGATGCCGGCTCGAGCATCGCCGCGGCCAGCGCTCGCACGAGCTCGTCATCGGTGCAGGTCATGCCCTTCTCATCCGACGCAGCGTTCCGCGCCTGCGTGAACAGCATCATCGTCTCCTCCGAGATGTTCTCGAGCACGATCCGGTGCCGGAGCTTCTTCGGATCCACCGGATCCCCCGGCAAGTCGCCCTTCGCCTTGCCGCGCACCAGCTGCTGGACCTCCGTCGACAGCTTGCCCTCGGCCGCATCCATCCAGGCGCCTTCGGTCTTGCGCGTCGCCACGCGCGTCAGCTCCCGCACACTCGTCCATGGCAACTCCCCCGCGCGAAACTGCGCCGCGATCCTCGGCAGCTCGAGGAGTTCGTGCGCCACGCGCATCCGCTCCGTCGCCACATGATGCGTTCGATGCAGCACGGCCTCGATGTACGCGTAGATCGTCGGGAACCCCATCCGCCGGTAGAGCTTGGTCTCCTCGGCCTCGAGCAGCAGATCGATCTCTCGCGCCTCGAGACAGGCGATCTGCCGGCCGACCGACGTGATCTCTTCGTGGAGCTTGAGCCAGTCCCGCTCGCGACACTCGACCGCATAGGCATCTGCGAGCTGGGTCTGAAACGCTTGCGTGGCAGCACTGTCGAACACGACGACCTCCTACACGCGTGGGTGGTCACGCGCACGATCACTTCTACCACTGGGGTTCCGGAGGCTCTGTGTTGCGCTGTGCGCGCGGCTGACGACCTGGACCCGACGACGATCGATCGAAGCGTCCAGGCTCGCGCATGGCGAGCGATATCGATTCCTCGACGAGAAATCGGCCTCTCACACGCGAGCGTGTCGCGCGCGCTGCTTGGAGGCGTCAAGGAGAAAGCGACATGACAGCTCCTCGCGTTGACGATTTACCCTCGAGAAGCGGGATCGCCCCAGCCCGATGTCCGGGATCCGGACATGATGGTGTCGGCCCGTGTTCAGTCTTGGGAACCCTGGCTCCTCAGGAGCGACGCTCGTCTCCGGCAATGGCTGACGAACACACCGGGCGTGCGGCTCGGTCCCGTCGGGGACTGAACAAGGATCACGATCTGCTGCGAGTGCTTCACGGTCGGGTCCGGAGGCAACGCGTATCGCCGCGCGCCTCGGGTCGCGCGCGATCGTCTGTTCGAGCGACGTGACGTGGATGGCGCACGAACCAGAGCCCGCACCTCAGTCCCGTCGTGGACTGATCCCCTCGTCTGGAGCTGCTGCGAGTGCTTCACGGTCGGGTCCGGCGAACGCGTATCGCCGCGCGCCTCAGGCCGAGATCCTCGGTTCGCACGACATGACGTGGATGGCGCACGAACACACCGGGGCCCGCACCTCAGTCCCGTCGTGGACTGAGCGTGGATCGCGCTCGCCTCGTCCTCAGCTGCTGCGAACGCCTCACGGTCGGGGTCCGGACGCAACGCACATCGCCCACCGCATCGCGGCGCTCCGCTCGGACCTCACCCGGGGCTGCCGCGGGCGCTTCACTCCTTTTCCGGTATAACGCCCGGATGTCGTACCGGCTGCTCGCGCTCGATCTCGATGGCACGCTGCTCCGCAGCGATCAGCAGGTCGATGCGTCGGATGTCGCGGCGATCCGCGAGCTCCAGCGCGCCGGGGTCACGGTGACGATCGTGACGGGGCGGCTGCAGTCGGGCTCGCTCGGCGCCGCGGCGGCGTGCGGGATCGAGGGCGTGATCGCGTGCGTCGAGGGCAGCCACCTGGTCGAGCTGCACTCCAACACCACGCTCGTGCATCACCCGATGGACCTCGGGGTCCGGACGCTGCTGCGCGAGACGGTGGCGCAGCACGGCCTCGCCGGCTTCGTGTTCGATGCACAGGGCATCCATCACGATCACGCGGGCGCGCCGTACGCGGGCTACATCCGCACGTGGTCGCCGAACCTGCGCGTCGTGGAAGAGGACCTCGCGTGGCAGACCGAGCCGATCGCGGCGGTGGCGATCGGGGACCAGGAGGAGATCGCGGCGGCTCACGCGGCGCTGCGCGCACACGGGGATCGCCTGTTCTCGGTGAGCTTCGCGGTCAGTCAGTGCCCCGGGAAGTACGCGATCCTCGCGCGTGCCGCGGGACCCTCCAAGGGCACCGCGCTCGCGGAGCTGTGCCGCCTGATCGGCTGCTCCACGAGTGAAGCCGTCGCGATCGGTGACTGGGTCAACGACGTGCCGATGTTCGAGGTCGCCGGGCGCTCGTTCGCGATGGGCGGAGCTCCCGACCACGTCAGCGAGAAGGCGACGGATCGGCTCGAGCGCGTGGCGGGCACGGGCGGCGGGATCGCCGAGGCCGTGCGCCGCGCGTGGGGCTGAGCTACTTCGAGCAGTAGCGGATGTCGAGGTGGTCCGACGCCGTCGAACCGTCCGCGTTGGTCCAGGTCACGACCACGCGGTCGCGGCCGGTGTCGCGATTGCCTGCGTGGTCGCAGTCCGCGCTGGTGACGACGAACGGCGTACCCGCAGACAGCTCGGCCGCGCGCCACGATCCACCGTCGAGGGTGACCGAGACGATGCTCGCCGGCTGCGTGCCTTCCTCGGCGAACGCATCGAAGATCGGGCGAACGGTGGCGCCGAGGGCGGGGACGACGTCGTACGGGAGATCCGCTCCGCCGCCGCCGCCGTGATCGTCGCCATCTTCGCCCGGGTGGTGGTCGCAGTCATTGTCGTCCGAGACGCCATCGTCGTCATCGTCATCATCCGCGTCGTCGCCCGAGAAGCTCGTGTGCGGCGAGTCGTCGTTCGGATCCTCGGCCTCGTCGTGGGGCTCGCCGTCGCCGTCCTCATCCACGTCGGTACAGGTGTTGTCTCCACCGCTGCCGCCACCGGGCACGCAGCTCAGGATCACGCCGGTGCCGGGATCGGTCTGGCAGGTGATCGTCTGGCCCTTCGAGCTGAGGCCCTCCGACGTGCAGGCGGGGGCGAGCACGCCGAGCGGGAGCAGGGACACGAGGAGGACATGGAGGTACTTCGAGTGGGTCATGGTCCCTCTTATTGCGTGTGGCGTGCCACGAAACCTCGCGGAGTATTGGAGGGTTAGACGGTCAGGTCAGCTCGCTCGTACAAGCCGTGCGCAGCCGAGGTGCGGGTCCCGCACCGGATCGATTACCCTCGGGACCCGGTGACGACCCAGCCGCCAGGCCTTCGTTCGACCACGGAGATCGCCTTCGGTACCGAGCCCCGCGAGGCCGGGACGTCCTGGTACCTGATCGTCTCGGGCGCGGGGGACGAGCCGAGCTCGCGGGTGGTGACGTTCGCCGATCCAGACGAGCTCGTGTTCGGGCGTCAGGCGGATTGCAGCGTGGTCGTCGATCACCACAGCGTCTCGCGCAGGCACGCAAGGTTCCGACGGCGCGGAGGGCAGGTGGTGGTGGAGGACGTGGGCAGCACCAACGGCACCCTGGTCAACGGCACCGTGATCGATGGGCCGCGCCGGCTCGCGGCGGGAGACGTGGTCTCGATCGGGATGGCCACCGCGGTCCTCGCGACGTCGACGGCCGCGCGCGAGCGACGCCACGTGGCGACCGTCACGGAGTTCGAGGATCGGCTCGAGGCCGAGGTCGATCGCGCGCGCCGCTATCGCCGGCCGCTCGGGCTCGTCATGCTCCGGTTCACGGGGCCGACCGAGGCGATGGACGAGTTCGTCACCGCGTTCGCACCCACGCTGCGCCGGATGGACCTGCTCGCCGAGTACAGCGCGGAGGAGCTCGCGCTGGTGCTGCCGGAGACCGGCCCCACGGCGATGCACTCGGTGATCGAGCGGGTGTCGAAGGCTCCTGCAGGGCTCAGCGTGACCACGGGGGCCGCCACGTTCCCCGCGGACGGTGCCAATGATGGCGAGCTGATCAGCGTTGCGCGCGAGCGGTTGCGAGGGAGCGCACCCGCTCCGGGCGCCCCGCGGCCGGCCTCGATCGTCGTGATCGATCCGAAGATGAAGCACGTGATGACGATCGTGCAGCGCGTCGCAGCGTCGCCGATCACGGTGCTGGTCGTCGGCGAGACTGGCGCGGGCAAGGAGGTCGTGGCCGAGGCGATCCATCGCGCCGGGCCGCGCGCGCGCGGGCCGTTCGTGCGGCTCAACTGCGCGGCGCTGTCGGAGGCGCTCGTCGAGTCCGAGCTGTTCGGCCACGAGAAGGGTGCGTTCACCGGCGCGGTGGCGGCCAAGCAGGGCCAGTTCGAGCTCGCCGCGGGCGGGACCCTGTTCCTCGACGAGATCGGCGAGCTGCCGGCGGAGACCCAGGCCAAGCTCCTCCGCGTGCTCGAGTCGCGCAAGATCGTGCGGGTCGGCGGCGTTCGCGAGATCGCGATCGACGTCCGGATCATCTGCGCCACGCATCGCGATCTCGAGGCCGAGGTCAAGCGCGGGCGGTTTCGCGAGGACCTGTACTTCCGGATCGGTGCGTTCGTGATCCCGGTCCCGCCGCTGCGGGATCGTCGCTCGGAGATCGTGCCGCTCGCCACCCAGTTCGCGGCGCAGCTGTCACCGGGCGGCGCGACGTTCGAGCCCGCCGCTCTCGCGCTCCTCGAGAGCTATGACTGGCCGGGCAACGTGCGCGAGCTCCGTAACGTGATCGAGCGCGCCCTCGTGCTCGGCGGCCATCACATCCGGCCGGCGGATCTCCCGGAGCGCCTCACCGCCTCGGGCAGCGGCCTGCCTTCCGACATTCATCGGCGCGTGGCGGACGTGGAGCGGATGGCGGTGATCGATGCGCTCGAAGCCGCGGACGGCAAGCAGGCGAAGGCTGCGCGGGCGCTCGGAATCTCGCGGTTCGCCCTGATGCGCCTCATGGACAAGCACGGCCTCCGCAAGCGGTGACAACCGCCGGGGATCCCCCGTCAGCGTGTCAGGATCCAGGCAGGATCTGCTGGTAACGCCTCAAGAAGTCAGGTACTTGCCAGGTGGTCGGACCATGGCCCGGAAGCTGCTCCTACATCGGGACATGCGCCGCTTCGTCACCACTGCCCTCGTCCTCGCAGGTCTCGTGTCCTCTGCAGCCGCCCAGCCCGGCGCGGAGCCGGTGTCGTCGCCGGACCCGATCGTCGCGCCCGAGCCGGCTGCCACGCCTGCGCCGATGACCGACAACTGGGAGGACGTCTCGCACATCAACGGTCAGCTCGTGAAGGTCGGCGAGCGCAACGAGTATCTGATCAAGAACCCGAAGCGGTTCAACATCTCCACCAACCCGATCGGGTTCCTGGTCGGGTTCTATGGGCTCTCGGTCGCGGCGGCGGTCAACGACAACGTGGCGATCCGCGGCAACGTCGAGAAGTTCGACTTCGAGTTCTTCGGCCACACCACCGGCTACGAGCTCGCGGTCAGCGCGCCGATCTACCTGCGCCGCACGTTCTCGGGCCCGTTCCTCGAGCCCGGCTTCATCTATCAGCAGACGATGGACACGCCGTGGGATCTGTTCGGCGACGGCGAGGAGATGGCGGTCGCGCACACCTATGCGGGCCCCGAGGTGCTGTTCGGCTGGCACTGGATGTTCGATTCGGGCCTCAACATCGCTGCGGCGATCGGCGCCACGCGCAACCTCACCACGAACACCTCGTCCGACGGCGTGACCGAGGACGATGGCCCGATGCCCACGGGTTACCTCCGCGTCGGCTTCGCGTTCTGAGCGATCACGGCCAGGTTGTGGCGTTGGGCGAGACCACGCCGCTCACGATCGGCGCGGCGTGCTTGAGCGTCACGAAGCCGACGCCGCCACCGCCACCGCCACCACCACCGCCCGCGTCGCCCGGTTGTGGTGGCTGGGGCTGCGCCTTGGCACCACCGTTACTCCCTGCGGAGCCGGCGCCGCCATTGTTCCCGCCGCTCGCCGCCGTGGCCGAGGCCTGTCCGTTCTGCCCGTTGGCGCCCGAACTGTTGCCCGCGCCGCCGCCGCCACCGCCGCCGTTGGCCGCGACCGCACCGCTCACCACGAGCGTTTGAGCCTCGAGGAGGATCTGCCCGCCGGAGCCGCCGCCGCCAGCGCCGCCGTCGATGGCGTTCCCGCGTGCGCCGCCACCGCCACCGGCGTTGATCGAGCCGGAGATCGTGATGTCGAGGGCGCCGGTCATGAACACCGCGCCACCACCGGGGCCGCCGTTGCCGCCGGTGCCCCCGCCGGCGCCGTCGTTGCCGCCCTTGCCACCCGGGCAGCCGCCCAGGATGTTTGCCGCGAGCGTGATCGCGGTGCCGCCGTTGCCGCCGTTGAGCTGGGCGCCGTTGTTGTCGCCCTTCGCGCCCTTGGCGCCGGCCGCGCCATAGCCGCCTCCACCGCCGCCCGAGGCGCCTCCGCTCATCGCGTTGTTGTTCGCGCCAGCGACACCGGCGGACGCCTGGCACATCGCTGCGGTCCGCGCGCCGGCGCCGCCATTGGAGGCGTCGAGGTTGCCGACGAGCGTGATCGATCCGCTCGAGATCACGCCGAACGCACGGCTGCCGACGACGCGGAGCTTCGCGTTGAGCGCGAGGGTGAACCCACCGGTCACGAGGAACGTGACCGGGCCGGTGCCGATCATCTCCTCGCGGTGGGTCGGCGTGGTCGCGTTGCCGCCGCCCGGATCGTCGGAGAGCGTGAACGTATCGGTGTCGTACTGCCGGTTCCCGGTCACGATCAGCGGCGGTCCGAACTGGCCCACCGTGCAGGTGTTGATCACCGTGGAGAACGAGGTGCAGCCATCGATCGGCACCGCATCGATCTGCGCGTCGATCGCAGCATCGGAGCCCGAGCCCATGCCCGCCTCCGGCAGCGTGGTGTCATCACCCGTCTGCACGGCAGGAGCGGAGAACCCGCAGCCGGCAGCAAGGCTCGACAGCGCCAGGAGGACCCGCATACCTCCAGTATCCACGGTTTTGGCGGGGCGTGGCGAGTTACTGGGGCGCGTCGCCGAAGTCACAAGCAGACAGACCGGGGCAGATGTAGTCGAACGAGCCCTTGATGGTGATCTGCTTGTTCCCCGGGACAACTTTGCCCGAGAGGTCGACGGTCCCGGCGATGTGCCTGAGATCGAGGGCCGTAACGTCCACCACGCCGGTGGCATCGGAGAGCGTGGCCTGACCGAACGCGATCATCACGCTCGCGCCATCGCTCTTGCCCTTCGCGAACTTGAAGGTCTTGGGGGTGAACGGCATGCCGTCGAGCTTGCCGCCGCCGGGTAGGAGCTGGAACCGGAACTTCTCTCCGCTGCAGCTCACGACGTACCCGTCGACGCCCATCATGTTCCGCCGCTCCTCGGGCTTGTACCAGTACGCGACGTTGGTCGAGGCCTTGCCTCCCACGGCGGTCTGCTCGGCGGTGATCCCGCCGGAGACGGTGAGCGTGCACTTGCCGAGGTCCGCCGGAGCGGCCGCCTTCTTCTTGACCGGTGGTGGCGGCGCCTTGCTGCGCTCGACCTCCGCCTGCGGCTTCTCCTTCGTGTAGTCCTCCTTCTTCTCGGGGCACCCGGTGAGACCCGCAACGACCGCCAGCAGTGCGACAAGCTTGCGCATGGTGCCGACAGTACCAGCCGCGGGCTTTATACTGAGGTCGCCTTGCACCTGAACGATCTGTTCGACGTCATCTT
Organism: Myxococcales bacterium; assembly: GCA_016720595.1. Classification (GTDB taxonomy): domain Bacteria; phylum Myxococcota_A; class Polyangia; order Haliangiales; family Haliangiaceae; genus JABFXX01. Next base: position 21,930 of record JADKKI010000024.1, on the reverse strand, counting down.
CCGGTGGGCACACCTGATCGCCGGGATCATGTGGGTGGGCAACTCGATGTTGTTCAACTGGCTCGATCGCAACCTCGAGAAGGTCGCCGGCCAGGGCCCGCTGTCGCAGGGCAAGATCTTCATGGTCCACTCGGGCGCGTTCTACGACGTCGAGAAGAAGCTGCTCGGCCCCGGCGAGATGCCGAAGATCCTCCACTGGTTCAAGTGGCAGAACTTCGCGACGTGGGCCACCGGCATCTCGCTGTTCGTGATCGTCTACTACCTGAACGGCGCGGGCGGCCTGGTCGATCCGAGTACGCACGATGTGGATCGCACCGTCGCGGTGGCGATGAGCATCTCGATCATCTTCGTCGCATGGCTGATCTACGACTCGCTGTGGAAGCTCGTCGGCGACAGCAATCCGCGGCTCGCGGGCATCATCTCGATCGTCCTGTTGTTCGCCTCGATCTTCGGATTCTCGCTGTTCTTCAGCGGCAAGGCCACGTACATGCAGACCGGCGTGGTGATCGGCACGCTGATGACCGGCAACGTCTGGATGTGCATCGTCCCGTCGCAGCACGAGCTGGTCAACGCGACCAAGGAGGGCCGCGATCAGGATCCGGCGTTCTCGATCCGCGCGAAGCAGCGGAGCATCCACAACAACTACCTGACGTTCCCGCTGCTGTTCATCATGGTCTCGAACCACTTCGGCGGCGCCACCAGCCACCCGCTGAACTGGCTGATCCTGATCCTCGTGATGATCGGCGGCGCCGGCATCCGCCACTTCATGAACATCCGCTACCTCGGCAACGGGCGCGAGCGGGCCGTGGCGGCCTGGCTGTTCCCGGCGGCGAGCGCAGGTGCGTTCGCGATCGCGAGCCTGATGATCGTCACGCGGATCGATGCGCGCAGCGTGGACAACATCGACGAGCCGGTCTCGTTCAAGCGCGCACAGGAGATCATCGCCACGCGCTGCGTGCCGTGCCACAGCACGCACCCGTCGGACGACGTGTTCACCGCGCCGCCCGCGGGGCTGCGGCTCGATTCGCCACGCCAGATCCAGGTCAACGCCAAGGCGATCCGGCTGCGTGCGGTGGATCAGCAGAACATGCCGTTCAACAACAAGACCGGCATCACGCGGCGCGAGCGGGGTGAGCTGAAGAAGTGGATCGACGACGGCGCGCGCACGGACTGAAGGCGGCGAACCCCGTGGTCTGACAGCGCGCCCTCGGATGAATCTCGCGTAGTTCCGCTGGTGTGCGGCTCCCGCACGCTGGTGCGCTGTCAGCGCAAGCACAGCGGTGGTCAGTGGTGATGAGGGCGCTTTGGGCGGACCTTGGAGGCATGCCATCGCCCAGCGCACGGACGAGAGCGAGGGCGCATCGCCAGGATGACCATGCCGAGGTCGCCGCGATGCGCGAATCGAGGCCCGTCGCGCGCGTCAAGCTGCGTGCGCGCGCCACGTCCTCGCACCCTGCGCTGCCAGCCACCCGGTCGCCGAAGGCGCCACCGCCGATCCCGAAGGGCGAGCGGTTCGGTCCGTACTACGTGCACGAGTCGCTCGGCGAGGGCGGCATGGCCTCGGTGCATCGCGCCACACGGATCGATGGCGCTGGCGGACCCGTCGCGCTCAAGCGGCTGTGGTCCCACCTCACCGCGGATCGAGACTTCGTCGAATCGTTCGTGCAGGAGGCTCGGCTCGCGCGCCTGCTCCACCACGAGAACATCGCGCAGGCGTACGAGCTCGGGAAGGCGAACGGCAGCTACTACATCGCGATGGAGCTGGTCTCGGGCCCGACGCTCGAGGCCGTGATGCGGCAATCGCGCACCGCCGCCGGTGCGATCCCGCTGCCGATCATCCTCGGCATCCTGATCCAGCTGTGTGATGCGCTCGATCACGCGCACAACCTGTGTGACGAGCTCGGTCGCCCGCTGCGGCTCATCCATCGCGACGTCTCGCCCGCGAACATCATCATCTCGAACAGCGGCGTCGTGAAGCTGATCGACTTCGGGATCGCGAAGGCGGCGCGCTCGCGCGTGCAGACGCAGGCCGGCTTCATCAAGGGCAAGCTGTCGTACGTCGCGCCCGAGTACACCCACGGGCGTCTCGATGCGCGCGCGGATCTGTTCGCGCTCGGCGTGGTGGCGCACGAGATGCTCACGGGGCACCGGCTGTTTCACGCCGAGACCGAGGTCGGGACGATCCATCAGGTCCGCGAGCTCGCGATCTCGCCGCCCTCACGTCACGAGCGGCGCGTGACCCGCGAGCTCGACGACATCGTGATGACCGCGCTGCAGCGCGATCCCGACCAGCGCTGGCAGAACGCCCAGGCGATGGGCAAGGCGTTGCGTGCCGTGGCCGAGGACCTCGGCCGGGTGGATGCGCGCGAGACCCGTCGCTGGGTCGAGTGGGCGTTCACGCGCGAGCCGTGGAGCGAGAGCGGCGTGGGCCGGATGCTCGAGACCATGGCGCAGACCCGGGTGCGTCAGGCGCCGCCCACGGTCCCCGCGATCCCGGCGCTGATGCGCAAGCCCGTGCTGAAGGAGGCGCCCGCGATCGACGACGAGGCCCCGACCTACGAGGACGCCCCACCGACCGAACCCGTTCGGCGTCGCGATCTGACGCAGCTCGTCCAGCGCGGCACCCAGCATCGTGGCGTGTGGGCCGTGCTCGTCGTCCTCCTCCTGCTCGCCGCCACGGCCGTGTGGACGGGCCGGCTCGCGGATGTGATCGCGGCGATCTGACGGCTATACTGCGCGGCGATGGTCGACCTCGTCGTTCGTTCTCGGCGCGTCGTGAGCGCGGGCGCCATCGCACCCGCCGCGATCCACATCACCGGCGGCCGGATCGAGCGGGTCGCCGCGTGGGATGACGTCCCGGCGCGAGCCACGCTCGAGGACATGGGCGAGCTCGCCGTCCTGCCGGGCATCGTCGATACACACGTCCACCTCAACGAGCCCGGCCGCACCGAGTGGGAAGGCTTCGCCACGGCGACGCGCGCGGCCGCGATCGGTGGCGTGACCACGCTGGTCGACATGCCGCTCAACTCGATCCCGCCCACCACCACACGCGAGGGCTTCGCGGCCAAGCGCGCGGCGGCGAAGGGGCAGTGCAGCGTGGACGTCGGGTTCTGGGGCGGCGTGGTGCCGGGCAACTCCGGCGAGCTCGCGGGGATGGTCGCGGACGGTGTCCGCGGCTTCAAGTGCTTCCTGGTCGACAGCGGCGTCGAGGAGTTCGGCTGGGTCGGCGAGCAGCACCTGGCGATCGCGATGCCGATCCTCGCCGGCCTCGATCGGCCGCTGCTCGTGCACGCCGAGGTCGCCGGCCCGATCGATGCGGCGGCGGCGGCGCTGATGGGCGCGGATCCGTGCAAGTACGCCACGTACCTCGCCTCGCGGCCTCCCGGCGCCGAGGAGCAGGCGATCGCGATGGTGACGGAGCTGTGCCGCGCCACGCACGCGCGCACGCACATCGTGCATCACTCGGCGGCGAGCGCCTTGCCGCAGCTCGCCGCTGCCAAGGCTGCGGGGCTCCCGCTCTCCGCGGAGACCTGCCCGCACTACCTTCACTTCACCGCCGAGCGGATCCCCGACGGAGCCACCGCGTTCAAGTGCGCCCCACCGATCCGTGAGGCCGCGAACCGCGAGGCGCTGTGGGCGGCGCTCGCCTCCGGTGTGCTCGACTTCGTGGCGAGCGATCACTCACCGTGTACCCCTTCGCTGAAGGCGCTCGAGGCCGGCGATTTCGTGGCGGCATGGGGTGGGGTCTCGGGGCTGCAGCTCGCGCTGCCGGTGATCTGGACCGAAGCGTCGGCGCGCGGTCACTCGCTCGTGCAGATCGTGAAGTGGATGTGCGAGGGCCCGGCGCGGCTCGCCGGGTTCACCGGCCGAAAGGGTGCGATCGTGGCAGGCGCCGATGCCGACCTTGTCGTGTTCGACGACACCGCACGGTCCACGGTGACCGCCGCGAGCGTGCATCACCGGCACAAGGTCACGCCGTACGCGGGCGAGACGCTGCGCGGTGTGGTCCACGCAACGTATCTGCGCGGTTGTCGGGTGGCGGAGGACGGCAAGACGATCCACAGCGACCTGGGAGCACTGCTATGAGCGAGCCCGCGTTCACCGATCTGCCCGATCTCGCGAGCGACGCTGTCGGTGGCGCCGCGTTGCTCTGCAACGACGAGTTCTTCGCCGAGAAGGAGAACTTGCTCAAGCCCGCCGCCGCGGTGTGGAAGGATCATCTCTACACCGATCGCGGCAAGTGGATGGATGGCTGGGAGACCCGGCGCTATCGCCCGATCGATGGCGTGGCGCCCGGGCCGGAGTCGGGGATCCACGACTGGTGCATCATCCGCCTCGGGTTGCCGGGTGTGATCCGCGGCGTGGTGATCGATACGGCGTGGTTCCGCGGCAACTACCCGGCGTCCGCGGCGCTGTTCGCGACCGAGCTCGATGATCCGCTCGATCTGCGCGCACTCGAGACCGCGACGTGGACCGAGATCCTCCCCCGCTCGGACCTCAAGGGCGATCACAAGAACGGGTTCGCCATCGCGAGTGGCCGGCGGTTCACGCACCTGCGCCTCGAGATCTTCCCCGATGGTGGTGTGGCGCGGCTGCGGGTCCACGGCGATGCGGTGCCCCGCTGGTCGAAGCTGCGCGCGCTCGGTGGTGCCGTGGATCTCGCCGCGCTCGAGAACGGCGCCGTCGTCGAGACCTGCAGCGACATGTTCTTCGGCTCGCGCAACAACCTGATCAAGCCCGGCCCGTCGCTGTCGATGGCGGATGGCTGGGAGACCCGGCGGCGCCGCGGCCCCGGCCACGATTGGGCGATCATCCGGCTCGCGACGGCGGGCGCGATCGAGCGGCTGCTGATCGATACGTCGCACTTCAAGGGCAACGCGCCCGCGCGCGCGACCGTGGAGGGTGTGCACGCGCCCGGCGTGGCGGCCGATCAGCTCACCGGCTGGCGCGCGCTGCTCGCCACGCCGTTGCAGGCCCACACACGCCACGTGTTCGACGACGAGCTGCGCCGTGTGGGCCCGGTGACGCACCTGCGGCTGAGCGTGTATCCGTGTGGTGGCATCGCACGGTTGCGGGCGTGGGCCACCCTCGCGCCCGAGGTGCCGGCGGGGCTCGCCGCGCTCGAGGCGATGTCAGCCGAAGATGCACGCGTGGCGCTGCGGCGCTGCTGTGGATCGCAAGCGTGGGCCGCAGCGATGGAGCGGGCGCGCCCGTTCGAGGACGCCGCGGCGTTGTTGCGGATCGGCGAGCGCATCTGGTGGTCTCTGACGGTCGCGGATCATCAGGAGGCGTTCGCGGCGCATCCTCGGATCGGCGAGGCCAAGGTCCCCGCCACCGGCGATGCCACGTGGTCCACCGACGAGCAGCGCCTCGCTGCATCCGCCGCGGCGGCGACGCTGTCCGAGCTCGCCGAGGCGAACCTCGCCTACGATGCGAAGTTCGGCTTCGTGTTCATCGTCTGCGCGACGGGCCGCACCGCCCTCGCGATGCTCGCGGACCTGCGGGGCCGCCTCGCGAACACGCTCACCGAGGAGCTGCGCATCGCCGCCGAGGAGCAGGCGAAGATCACCCGGCTGCGGCTGACCAAGCTGATCGGAGAGCTCGCATGATCACCACCCACGTCCTCGATACCTCCCTCGGCAAGCCCGGCGCCGGCATCGCGATCGAGCTCGAACGCGACGACAACGGCACCTGGCACCTGATCGGCGGCGGCATCACCGACGCGGATGGGCGGCTGAAGACCCTGACGCCGCCGGGGCCCGTGATGCCCGCGCAGTATCGGATCCGGTTTCAGACCGGTCAGTACTTCGCGGCTCAGCTCGTCACCGGGTTCTTTCCGGTGGTGGAGATCCAGTTCACCGTCGTCGACGGCGCGGCGCACTATCACGTGCCGCTCCTGCTCTCGCCGTTCGCGTTCTCCACCTATCGCGGCAGCTGACTACTTCCGCTTCGCGGGCTTCTTGGCCGCGGGCTTCTTGGCCGCGGGCTTCTTGGCCGCGGGCTTCTTGGCGGCGGGCTTGCCCTTCTCCCACAGGCCCAGCGCGGCGCCCTGGGGATCGAGGAACACGCCGATCGCGCCCATGGTCCCGATCTCCTGGTAATCGACGACCACCGTCGCGCCGGCCTTCTCGGCCTTCGCCATCGTCGCCTTCACGCTCGCGACCTCGACGTAGCTGAGCCAGGCGGTCGGCTGCGTGGGGCTCATCTTGCCGGTGATCCCGCCGCCGGACGTCTTGCTGCCCAGATCGATCATGACGTAGTTGCCCATCTCCGGGCCCAGGTCATCGAGCTTCCAGTCGAACAGCCCCTTGTAGAACTTCTTGGCCGCCGCGACGTCGTCGACGGACAGCTCGGTGTGTACGAACGCGTTCCCCATGGTGATCCTTTCGTCCCTTCTCGAGGGCCCATCAGGTTTTACCAGGATCGCGCGAGGTCGTGCGACGATGGGCTGTGCGGTGGCTCGTGCTGGCGATGGTGTGCGGAGCGTGTGGACGGCTCGGATTCGATCCCGTGACGCGCACGGGTGATGCTGCTGTCGACGGCACACCCGACGGCGATGGGGCCGGGAGTGATGCGCCGGCGGGCGCCACGAAGTACTACCTGATCAGCGGCAATGGGGCTGCGCCCGCCGAGCTGCTCGAAGTGGATCTCGTGACGGGGCAGCTCGTGCTCGTGGGCAATATCCCGCCGTCGTTCGGGACGATGATCGGCCTCGCATACTGGGACGCCAACACGCTCTATGCGTCAGGGACCACGTTCGTGAAGATCACGCTGTCGCCGTTCACGGTGGCGGCGGAGACCGGGCCGGTCAGCGACTTCTCGGCGCTCGAGCGCGTGGGCAACATGCTCGTGGGGATCAGCCAGACTACGAGCCGCATCACGAGCTTCACGCCGGGGAGTGGGATCGCCGGGATCTCGGTCACCGCGCTGACGCCGGCGGTCAGCGGCGGGGACATCACGCAGACCTCGGATGGGACCTGGTACTGGTACACCAACACGACGAAGCAGCTGTACACGATCGATCTCGCGGCCGCGACCGCGGTCCCGATCGGGTCACCGAACCCGGGTGCGCCGTTCATGACGGGGCTGGTCCATGACGATGCAGACAACCTGTTCGTCGTCGGAGCGACGCTGTTCCCGATCGACAAGGTGACCAGCCTGATCGGGACCTCGATCGACGTCTGCCTCGCGTGCCCGACCTCGCACCCGCTGACCTCCGGGGATACGACGCGCTCGCCGTGATCAGCGCGTGCCCACGAGCAGCAGCAACATCAGGAGGCCATCAGCGACCAGGCCGAGCGTCGCGACCTCCTTGCAACCGGTGAGGTCGCAGTCCACGGCCGCCCAGGTCAGTGGGATCGCGGCGCCCACACCGCCGAGGAACAGGCCCCAGCCCAGGCCGGGCCCCTCGTTCTCCGGATCTGGCTTCGGCGTCGCCCGATCCTCAGCCCACCCAGCATTTCTCGCATGATACAACGCCTCACCATGTCGGTTCGCACCACGCTCTCCGAGAAGAAGCTGTCCAAGGCCCTCGATCGCGTCCACAAGGCGCAGAAAGAAGTCTTCGAGCTGTACCCGGGAGATTCCGGCGCGCGCCAGCCCGTGCACACGGTCTATGGCGGTGCGCACCTGTTCAACGCCGAGACCGCGAACAAGCTCGGCGAGCTGGCGATCCGCTCGCTCGACACCTACGCGCCGGATGCCGCCACCTTCGCCGAAGCGATCGGCATTGCTGGCGCGCTCGGCCCGAAGGTCTACGAGCGCGTGCGCGAGAAGCTCCGGCGCGAGGCCGTGGAGGACTTCCGGATCGACTTCGAGGATGGCTACGGCAACCGCTCCGACGAGGAGGAGGACGGCCACGCCGCCGCTGCCGCGCACCAGGTCGCGATCGCGCACGGCGCGGGCACGCTGCCGCCGTTCCTCGGCATCCGGATCAAGCCGCTGACCCGCGATCTCGCGGCGCGCTCGTTCCGCACGCTCGACATCTTCGTCACCGAGCTGCTCGAGAAGTCGGGCGGTCAGCTGCCGCAGAACTTCGTGGTCACGCTGCCGAAGATCACCAGCAAGACCGACGTCGAGGCGCTGGTGGACGTGTTCGAGCTCCTCGAGGACCGCCTCGATCTTCCGCATCGCACGCTGAAGATGGAGTTCATGGTCGAGACCACGCAGAGCATCTTCGATACCCAGGGCCGGAGCGTGCTGCCGCGCCTCCACCGCTGCGCCGATGGCCGCCTCATGGGCGCGCACTTCGGGACGTACGACTACACGGCGAACTGCGACATCACGGCCGCGCACCAGAAGATGCGCCACCCGGCGTGCGATTTCGCGAAGCACGTCATGAAGGTCTCGTTCGCCGGGACCGGCGTCATGCTGTCCGATGGCGCGACCAACATCATGCCGGTGCCCGTTCATCGCGGCGCCGATCTCTCGGACCTGCAGAAGCGCGACAACCGCAACGCGGTGTTCTCCGCCTGGCGCCTCCACGCCGATGACGTTCGCCACTCGCTGGTCAACGGCTTCTACCAGGGCTGGGATCTCCACCCCGGCCAGCTGCCCACGCGCTACGGCGCGGTCTACGGGTTCTTCCTCGATGGCCTCGCGCCCGCCTCGGAGCGGCTCAAGAACTTCGTGGACAAGGCGGCCCAGGCCACGCTCGTGGGCGACGTGTTCGATGACGCGGCGACGGGGCAGGGGCTGCTCAACTACTTCCTCCGCGGCATCGCCTGCGGTGCGGTCACCGAGGAGGAGGCGCTGCTGACGGGCCTCTCGCTCGAAGAGATCCGGTCGAAGTCGTTCGTGAAGATCATGGCGGCGCGGCGGGCTCCGGCGGCCTAGGTCTGGGGCGCTCCGTAGGGCGCGCCCACTCGGTAGAGCCTACGGTCCATGCAGAGCAGAACGCGCACACGCGAGGTTCGCCGTGAGCTGCTGCGCGGATGGGCGTCGGGGACAGCGCCTGCCGAAGAACCGTCGGCGCCTGCGCGAGCGAGGCCGAGGTACGCGCGGGACAAGCACCCGCCGCTGTAGTTACAGTCGCCGCCCCGACCCCATCCGCTCCGCGGGCGCTCACGGCGAACCGTCGCGTTGACGTCGTCAGTGGCGGCGGTGATTCCGGATCCTGCCGCGGGGCCCTGCAAGGCTGGATCTCCCCACCGCAGAACGCGGGCACGCGAGGTTCGCCGTGAGCTGCTGCGCGCGGCCCCGACCCCATCCGCTCCGCGGGCGCTCACGGCGAACCGTCGCGTTGGCGTCGTTTTCAGCCCCCCGCGTGTCCCCGTCGGATCACGCCGTTAGCCCAACGCCCACCTCCGGGGTTGCGATTCCGGCCCGTCTCCGGTAATTAACCAGCCTCACGGCGGTCGTAGCTCAGTTGGTAGAGCGCCAGGTTGTGGTCCTGGATGTCGCGGGTTCGAGCCCCGTCGATCGCCCCGAAGTTTCCCTGATCGTTCCGGTAGCATGGTCGGCATGCGCCCGTTGCAGCCGGTCCTCGCCGTCTTCGCGATCGTCGCCGCGTGCGGCGGTAGCAGCGGTGGTCCCTCGGGGGACGATGTCATCGACGTCGACGCGGGCGTGATCGAGGACCCGATCCCCGACGACGCGATCTACCTCGATCCGGCGACGGGCAGCGCGACCGCGCCGGGCACGGCCGAGGCGCCGTGGCCCGGCCTCGCCGATTCGATCGCCGCGGGCCTGATCGCCACCGTCCCTGATGGCAAGACGCTCGTGCTCCGCGACGGCAATCACGGCAATGCGGTGTTCGAGGGCACCCACGCGACCGCGGTGATCATCCGCGCGGCGCCGGGGGCGTCGCCGAAGCTCGGCCGCCTCGAGATCCGCAAGGGGAGTGGCTGGCACCTGCGGGGGCTGACGATCAGCCCGTCGTTCTCGGCCATGCCCTATACCAGCGTGATCGTGTCGCTCGGCGAGGCGGGTACGTCGACGGATCTCGTGCTCGAGCAGAGCGCCGTGTTCGACACCGCGGACACCACGACCTGGACTGCGGCCGAGTGGATGGCGGCCCACAGCGGGATCCTGATGGGGCGAAATGGCACCGGGCTGACGGTCCGCACGACGCACGTGTACAACGTCCGGTTCGGGATCTCGATCACCTCGTTCGATTCGACGGTCGAGGGCAACCTCGTCGCGAACTTCTCCGGCGATGGCATCCGCGTCACGCGCGACGGCGACAAGGTGATCGACAACGTGATCAAGAACGTCTACGTGAGCGCCGCCGATGGCGATGACAACCACGACGACGCGATCCAGTGCTTCCTGTTCAACGTGGGCACCGGCACCGTCCGCGACGTGACGCTGCGGGGAAACGTCGTCGTCAATCGCGAGAACGCGGCGCAGCCCCTCACCAATCAGCTTCAGGGCATCGGCTTCTTCGACGGGCCACTGGTCAACTTCGTCGTCGAGGACAACGTGGTGTTCGTCGACCACTACCACGGCGTCTCGCTCTACGACGCGCAGGGTTCGCGCATCGTCAACAACCTCACCTACACGCGGTGGGGCGGCGCGGCGCACCCGTGGGTGATGCTCGGCCAGAAGCTCGGCATGGCCGCGGGCAACGTCGTGCACGACAACGTCGCCCACAGCTTCGACTTCGCCGCGGACGCGACCGTCGACGCCGCGAACAACACGATCGTCACGCCCGCTGCTGCCGAAGCGCGGCTCGCGGCGCAGGTGACGGCGATCGAGGCGACGTGGGGCGCGACCCTGCGCGACGGCACCCACCGCCTCGCGCCCTGACCGCGCAACGACCCGTCGTCGATTTCGGTCAACACCGCGACACCCGTCCGCGTCTCGATGACAGTACGGGCATGCGCCGTGTCCTCGGGATCCTGATGCTCGCGGGTACGGCCCAGGCCGCCCCGTCCCCGTCGTGGGATGACCTCCCGGCCTTGCTCGCGGCCGCGGAGGCCCCGGTCGATGCGGAGCTGCGCGCCTGCGTGCGCGACAAGCTCCCTCGGACGATCGGCATCAGCGCGACGCGCAGCAAGGGTGGCTCGACGTCGGTGGGGATGCCGATCTATGGGCTGGGGTACCGCGGCCCGACGCCCGAGGAGAGGTGTCTGGGCCGGGCGAGCGCCAAGATCCAGCTCCCGCCACTGCCGGCCGAGATCGATCACGTCCTGCTCGCCATCGAGATCGGCACGCAGGTGGCGTTCAAGGAGTGGCGTGACGTACCCGCGGAGCTGGCCACGCTGCTCGACCCCGACAGGCGGGCGGCGCTCGCGGCGTGCGATCGCAAGCCGCGCACGGTGCGCGTGATGCTCGACGTGCGCAAGCGCGCGACCACCGCGTGGCTACCCGCCTGGCAGTTCCACTCGGACACGGGCGACGGCTCGACGCCGCCGGACCAGCAGCGCGTGAAGCGATGTCTGACGCGCGCGGTGAGGGGCTGGAGGCCGCCGCTGCTACCGAGGGTGATCGGCGAGCTCGAGCTCTCGGTCCGCACGAGCCCCTGAGCCGCACCGGGCTCCGACTTGCACGGTGCGAAGCTGTGTCGCTACGACGGCGGTGAGGCCAGGCGAGCGCGGATCTGCGTCACGAGCGCGAGCAGGTCGCCGAGCCGGTGCTCCACCACGTCCTTGACGATGGCGCGGTCGACCTCGGTGTAGCCATGGACCAGCACGTTGCGGAACCCAGCCATCGCACGCAACGCCGGCAGCAGCTCGCTGGTCAGCCAGCCGTCCGCGACGAGGAGTGCGAACAGCTGCTGGTTCGTCGCGGGCTCCCCGAGCCGGCGATCCGAGACGATGTGCGACGCGACGTCGAGCGCCGCCTGGATCGCGAGCTGGAGCGTGTGCTCGACAAAGCGTGCCTCGCGTACGTCATGCTCGATTCGATCGATGTTCGCGAGGGTTCGCAGCTCCTGGACGCAGGTCTCGATGAACGCCAGCCGCTTTGCAAGGAGGGCTTCGTCGGTCATGCCGTCCGCCGATAGCGATCGAGAAATGGCTTGAGATCGAAGTAGGCGTTCCGCGCCGAGACCTCGAAGCGGATCCGTGCACTCGGATCTCGATCGACGAGGAGCACGCCATCGTGGAGGACGCGGTGCACGAGATCGACGGGGGCATCGTTCAACACGATGATCTCGACCGGGCGGCCGAGATGCACCGCAAGGTCGTCGGCGAGCGCGAACGGCTGCGCGAGCAGGGTCCGCGGCGGCGAGGCTCGCATCAGGAGTGCCACGTCGACGTCGCTCTGCGGCCCCGCGGTCCCACGGGCTTCGCTGCCGAACAGGTAGGCGGCCACCACATCCTCCGCATGGCGAAGGAGCAGGTCACGCAGGCTGTCCACGATCGCCGGCACAGCAGCAGTGTACCAGCTGAGGGCACGGGGGCGAGGCACCCAAGCGCGGTGCCCTCGCGTGCTCAGACTTCGAGCTGTTGCTGCAGATAGGCGAGCAGCTTCGGCCGGATCGCGCGCATCGCCTGCGCGCGGTGCGAGAGGTCGCCCTTGGTGCCCACGCCGAGCTCGGCGAAGGTCTGGCCGAGCGCGGGGAACAGGAACAGCGGGTCGTACCCGAAGCCGCCCGTGCCGCGCAGCTCCTCGAGCAGCACGCCCTCGGCCACGCCGTGGGTCGTGATGGTCTCGCGGCCGAGGGGGCCGCGGACGTCCGCGAGCGCGAGCACGCAGCGGAACCGCGCGGTCCTGCGCTCGGCGGGCACGCCCGCGAGGGCCGCGAGGAGCTTGGTGTTGTTCGCCGCATCGCCGGCGTGTTCGCCGGCATAGCGCGCGCTGTACACGCCGGGCGCGCCGTCGAGCGCGTCGACCTCGAGGCCCGAGTCATCGGCGAGGGCGGGGAAGCCGGTGAGCTCGGAGACCTCGCGCGCCTTCTTGATCGCGTTGCCCTCGAACGTATCCGCGTCCTCGATCACCTCGGCGATCCGGGTGCCGATCAGGTGCGCGGCCTCGTCGACGCTGAGGACCTCGATGCCGGGCAACAGCTGCCGCAGCTCCACGAGCTTGCCGGGATTGCGGGTCGCGAACACCAGGGGGCGGCTCATGACTAGCCTCCCGCGAGGATCTTGCGCTGCGCGGCCACCAGCTCGCGGATCCCGATGGTGGCGAGATCGAGCATCGCATCGAGCTGCGGGCGATCGAACGTGCCTTTCTCCGCGGTGCCCTGGATCTCGATCAGCTTGCCGCTCGCATCGCCGACCACGTTCATGTCGACCTCGGCCTTGCTGTCCTCGACGTACGGCAGATCGAGCACGCACTCGCCATCGACGATTCCGACGGAGACCGCGGCGACCGGCGGCATCAACGCCTTGTCGCTGGTGAGCTTGCCGGAGGCCACGAGCTTGTTGATCGCGAAGCCGAGGGCGATCCACGCGCCGGTGATCGAGGCCACGCGCGTGCCGCCATCGGCGCACAGCACATCGCAATCGACGTTGATCGTGCGCTCGCCGAGCGCCTTGAGATCCACCGCCGCGCGCAGCGCGCGGCCGATCAGCCGCTGGATCTCCTTGCCGCGGCCGCCGGGGTCGCGCTTGCTGCGGGTGTGCGTGGAGCGCGGCAGCATCGCGTACTCGGCGGTCAGCCAGCCGCTGCCCTTGCCCTTCATCCACGCCGGCACCATCTCCTCGACGCTGGCGGCGCACAGCACCCAGGTGTCCCCGAGCTTGATGAGGGCGGAGCCCTCCGCGTGCTTCTGGTAGTGCGGGATGATCTCGAGCGAGCGGAGCTGATCGGGGCGACGGCCATCGGGACGCATGGCGCGCAGGCTACCTCCAAACGGAGGAGCCGCGCAGGTCAGTCGTCGATGATCATGCGCTTCGCGGCATCGCGCACCGCGAACGTGTACGTGGCGCTCGTCGAGGCGACCTTGAGCTCGTGCTTGGGCATGAGGCGGAGCACGCGCAGGATCTGATCGGTGCCCAGGCGCGGGTTCGTGAGCAGCGCGCGGCGGACCTCGGGGATCTGGAGCCACGCGCCGTTGTTGACGATGTGCTCGAGCAGCACGCGCGGCATCGTGCCCATCCGGGCGAGCTTCGAGACCTCGGGCGCGGTGAGCCGCGGGTTCCGCAGCAGCGCCTCCCACACCGCCTTGCCGTAGATCCGCTCGAGCGCCATCCGCGTGGCCGGGTTGCTGCTGGCCGCCTTGCGGACCTGCTGCGGCAGGGAGAGGCCACGGAGCTTGTCGAGCGCGGTGGCCGCGCGCATCGACGGATCCGGGGCGTCAGCATCGTCCTTCTCGTCGTCGTCGTCGCCGTCGTCGCTCACGTCGTCGCCGCCGGCGCCAACGAGGGCGGGATCCGCGGCCGGCTCGGGTGCGGGGACCGGGGCGGTGGCGAGGGCGACGATCCGCTCCTTGATCGTCGGTCCGAAGCCGAGGAGCTCGAGCCCTGCGCCCTTCGCCGGATCGATGTAGACCACGCGCGCGGGCAGGGCGAGCTCACCGCTCGCGCCGCGCACCACGAGCTCGCACTCGTCGTTGAGCGTCAACCCGCACTCGGGCACGGGCACGAACACTCCGCCGGCGGCGAGATCCGTGGCGGACCCCGGGTCGCTGGCGAGCTCGACGATCAGCGTCGGCCGACTCATCCTGGATATTCTACGACGAGCGGCCCGGCGGCTGCGAACTTCGATCACTCGCCGAGGGTGATCCCTTGTGCCACATGGCCGGCGGGGGAGTCCGGGTCGAGGCGGACATACGAGGCTGCCACCTGCCGGCACTCCTCACCGATGGCGTCCTTGCAGGCGATCCGACCTTGAGCCAGGCGATCGCGATGCGCTCCGGGTAGACCCGGCCCTGCGCGAACCGGCGCTCGTACGCGGCGATCGTGAGCTTCGCATCCGCGGTGCGCCCGAGCTTGAAGTGCTGGGTGAACGCGATGCCGTAGTACGCGCGGGATTCTTCCTCGCCGGTGGTCTTGTTCCGGATCAGCTCCTGGTACTTGCCGATCGCCTTCGCGGCGATCTGCTCGCCCACATCGAGTGGCTGCGCCACCGGCTGCGCGATCACGGTCTGCCGCGGCCCCGAGGGAGCCGCCGCGTCGGGGACCTTGGTGCGCGTGGTGATCTCGGGCGTCACGCGCGTCACAGGCGTCACAGGCTCGGCCCCCGAGCCCGTGTTCCGCGCCGTCGGCGTGCGCTGATCCGGCACCTGTGCGGTGCGGCCGTGGAGCACGTCGGGCCCGGGGCCCATCTCGATCTCCGCGCTGCCACTACCGGTGTCGACCTCGCCGATGGTTCCACCCTCGGTGCCAGGAGTGTTCGCCACCGCGACGGCGGTCGGCTTGACCACCGGCTTGGCATCGGCGAGCGCGATCACGCCGCGCTGGGTCTCCCAGGCCTGACCGATCGCCACGCGCGCCTCCTGGTGGTGCCGCACCACGCGGACCACACCCTCGGTGACGCGGACGGCGACCTCACCCGTGCCGTCGCCATAGTCCACGGAGAAGTGCGTGCCGACGACGATCACGTCGGTGTCACCGGCGCGCACGATCAACGGCGGACGGTTGGCGCGCTTGGCCACCTCGAGCTCGACCTTGCCGCGGGTGAGATCCACCAGCACGCCGCCGTCGGGGCGGGTCACCACGAACACCGTGTTCGGATCGCTCTGGATCGTGGCGTCGCCGATCGCGAGCGTGCCGCCCGTCGTGGCGGTGGAGATCGAGATCGGTGCGTCGGCGATCACCGGCAGCTGCGCCGGGCGCTGGCCGAGCTTCCAGCCGATCACGCCCGCGGCCATCGCCGCCATCGCCGCAGCGGCGAACCCGAGGAGGCGCCGCGGCGCACGCAGCCCGCGCGGCTCGGTGGCGGCATCGCTCGCACCTGCCACCACGCGACGCTCGATGTTGGTCATCCGCTCGTCGTCGAGCGGCTCCACGGGAACGCGTCCGACGAGCTTCACGAGGCCTCCTTGTCGAACGGGATGATCTCGGCGCTCGCGCCACTGCCCGGCTCGAGGAACTCGGCGAGCACGGGATCCTGGGCGGCCACGGCCTCGATGCGCTTGCGTGCGCGCCAGACCCGGAGCTTGGTCGCCGTCACGCTGGAGCCCACGAGCTGCGCGGTCTCGGCGAGGGTGCGGCCATCGATCTCGTGCAGCGTGAACGCGAGGCGCGCGGCGGGCGACAGCTCGTCGAGCACGGCGTAGAGCCTGCGCACGCCATCGCGCGCGAGCTGGCGGCGGGTGCCGGGCCCGACGTCGGGGCCGGCGACGAAGTCATCCTCGGGCAGCTCGTCGGTCTGCACGCGGCGCCCGCGCTGCGAGAGGTAACGATACGCGACGCGCACGCTGATCCGATCGACCCACGTGGCGAGGCTCGCTTCGGCGCGCCAGCTGCGGAGCGACTGGAACACCTGGAGGAATGCCTCCTGCAGCAGATCATCCATATCGCGGTTGGAGCCGAGCACGCGGAACAGGCAGGCGTGGACGCGGTTTCTGTGGCGGCGAAACAGCTCGCGCGTGGCCGCCGGTTCGCCGGTGAGACACCGGTCGACCAGGAGGACATCGTCCACATACGCGGTGGCCATCACCTGAGCTTGATAGTGACCGAGGAACCCGCTCCGGTTACACGGTCCTCGAAAAACCTGTAACCACCTGAGTTCGCTCGATCTGGGAGCGGTGTTCCAGCTACGATATCGGCGTTGTCCGATCGCTGGCTCTCGCTCGCTCTCGCCCTGGTGTTCGCCGGTTGTATCTCGAGCGCCTCCACACCCTGTGGGGACGGCATCGTCTGCGCCCCCGATCTGGTGTGCTTCCACGTGACCTCTCCGGACGAGGACCGCTGCGTGGATCGGGACCAGATCCGCGCCTGCGACGGCGTGCCCGCCGGGATGGCCTGCACGCTCGACGGCGTCGCCGACGCCGGCCGCTGCTACGACGGCGTGTGCCTCCTGGGAGGCTGTGGCAACGGCCGCGTCGATGTGATCGACGGCGAGGTCTGCGATGACGCGAACGCGATCACGGGCGACCGTTGTTCGGCGAGCTGCAAATCCAACGAGACCTGCGGGAACGGGGTCGTCGATCCGCTGGTGGCGATGGGGGGCGGCGAGCAATGTGACGATGGCGCCACGTTCGCGTTCGATGGCTGTGGCGCGACATGCCGCCCCGAGACGCCGCAATGGGCCAAGGTCGTGACCACCAAGGTGCCAGATCCACGTGAGCACGCGGCGATGGCGTATGACACGGCGCGCGAGCTGTTCGTGCTGTTCGGTGGCACGAAGGGTCCCGCCGGTCCGCTCGCGCAGCTCGACGATACGTGGATCTACGACGGTCACGCCTGGCAGGAGCTGACGCCGAGCTTCTCTCCAGCTCCGCGCAACGGCCACGCCCTCGCCTACGATGCCAAGCGCGATCGCACGGTGCTGTTCGGTGGCGTGGGAGGGAACCCCCAGGCCTCCAGCTTCGACGACATGTGGCAGTGGAACGGCACGACCTGGGTGGAGACGCCGCATTCGGCAACATGGCCGTCGAGCCGCGTGTTCGCGACGATGGCCTACGATAGCGCGCGCGACGTCGTGGTGATGTTCGGCGGTACGCACCTGACCACTCTCATCAACCTCGATCTCGACGACACCTGGGAGTGGGATGGAGCGACCTGGACCGAGCGGACACCGACCAACCGACCTCCCACGCAGACCGGTCACGCGATGGCCTACGATCCGTCACGCGGCGTGATCGTGATGGTCGGACAGGAGCCCGCGAACCCACGCGCGGTGGTCTGGGAGTTCGATGGCACCACCTGGCAGCGCAAGGCGCGGGCGGTCGCCCCACCCGCGCGAGACTTCGCGACCATCGGGTACGATTCGGCCCAAC
Organism: Myxococcales bacterium; assembly: GCA_016720595.1. Classification (GTDB taxonomy): domain Bacteria; phylum Myxococcota_A; class Polyangia; order Haliangiales; family Haliangiaceae; genus JABFXX01. The sequence continues at coordinate 4,154 of JADKKI010000024.1, read as the reverse complement.
GCGCGATCGTCTACGCGTTTGGCCAGGCAACAACGGTCCTTGGCGACGCCTGGTCGTGGGACGGCCAGACCTGGACCTCGGTCGCTTCCCACGATGCACGAGTCAATGCGACCTCGGCCAGTGATCCGATCCACGGCCAGATCGTCGTCCAGGGTGGCTCCCCGGACCTCCCGACGACGACCTGGGCCGGATCGAAGTGGACCAAGGCGGCGCTTCCCACCGTCCGCAAGCGCATCAACGCCTCGATGGCCTACGACTCGGTTCACGGCCAGCTGGTACTGTTCGGTGGCGCCGAAGGTCCGACGACCCTTGCCGATACGCTCGTCCTCGGGCCCACGCTGTCGTGGAGCAGCGGGCCCGCGAAAGAGCCAGGGGCGCGCGTCGGCGCGGCGATGACGTTCGATCCCGTCCGTCGCGAGGTCCTCCTGTTCGGAGGCTCCGATGCCATGGGGCCACTCGGCGATACCTGGTCGTGGGACGGCGATCCCATGCATGACTGGATCACGCGGCCCGGCGGTCCGCCCGCGAGGACCGGCGCACGCATGGCGTATGACCAGGCGCGCGATCGCGTGGTGCTGTTCGGAGGCTCTACCGGCCCGATCGAACTGGACGACACCTGGGAGTGGAACGGTGCTGGCTGGAGCTTGCTGACGCCGCCGACGTCACCCCGAGGGCGCAGCGAGCACGTCCTCGCCTACGATCCGATCCGCAAGACGACCGTGCTGTTCGGCGGCCACGATCATTCGACGATCTACGACGACCTGTGGATCTGGGACGGCACCACCTGGGCCACCCCATCGACGGGCACGACCAGGCCGTCGCCACGGTGGGCGGCATACCTGGGATGGAACCCGGCGCGTGGTCGCATCACCCTGTTCGGGGGCGTGAATGCTGCGGCGTTCAACGACACCTGGGAGTGGGACGGCACGTCGTGGAGCGAGGTGCTCGGCTTCAACACACCGCCGCGACGCGCGGGTGGCGTGATGGCGAGTGCCCCAGACGGTTCTGGTGTGGTCCTGTTTGGCGGTCTGGACCCAGGAGGCAGTCTCGATCAGCTCTGGCAGCTCCGCTGGGACGCGACCGGCCCCTACGAGGTGTGCACCGGCTACAGCGATCTCGACGGTGACGGGCTCCGCGGCTGTGCGGATCCAGACTGCTGGTCTGAGTGCTCGCCGGAGTGTTCGCCGGGCGTCAGCTGCGCCGCCAGTGCTTCGCGGTGCGGCGACGGGACGTGTGATCCGCGCGAGACCTGCCGCACGTGCGCGGCGGACTGCGGGGCGTGCGTACCGATCTGCGGCGACCTCGTGCTCGATCCGGGCGAAGCGTGCCCGGGCGACGTGCCGTAGTCAGGCGCGTCCGTCGAGCGGCCCCGGGCACACGTCGCGCAGCTTGCAGCGCGCGCACTCGCCGCCCGACCAGATCCGCTCGAACATGCCCTGCACCTGATCGAGCAGCGGCGCGTCATCGGTGACGATGCCGAGCTCGAAGTTCCGCCGCCCCGAGCCCTTGGCGCCGAGGCCGGCGCCGGTCCAGTTCGCGCTGCCGAGGTAGAGCAGCGCGCCATCGACGATCACGGCCTTGAGGTGAACGCGCGGGCAGCGCGCGAGCGCGAGGCCGCCGGCCAGCAGGCGCGGGTGCTCGGCGATCTCCTCCCGAAACGGCCGCGATGGCAGCTCGGCGTGCAGCAGGCGGAGCTCCACGCCGCGCGCGGCGAGGCCGTCGAGCAGCGAGATCACCGAGACGTACGTCCCGCGGCGCAGCGTGCGGCGGCGGCCCGGCGCGGCGCGGTGATCCTCGACCAGCAGGCCCTTCACGTTCGCCGTCGCGATCCACACGCTGGTATGCGCGGCGAGGATCGCGGAGATGATCCGGTCATAGTGGGCGCGCCCGGCGATCAGCTCCACGGCGATCGTCCTCGCCGGGAGAGCGACATCGAGCGGACTGGCATCGGTGCGCTCGGCGGGAGGCGTGCGCCCGGTGCGCTTCGGAGGCTTCTCGCGGAGCTGGCGCGCGACCTTCGCCAGCGCTGCGGGTGCGGCCACCCGCGCCTTCAACCGGCGCGGGCGTGCGGTCACGAGAAGCTCATGCCGAGCGCCGGCGTCGCCACGCAGTGCCCGCCATCGACCACGAGGACGTGACCGGTGACGTAGGCGGCGGCGGGCGAGCGCAGGTACACCGCGGCCGCGGCGATCTCGTCGATCGTACCGAACCGCGCGGCCGGGATCCCGGCGGTCATCTTGTCCGTGAGCTCGCCCGGCGCGAGCCGCTTCATCCCTTCGGTCTCCGCGATCGGACCGGGCGCGATGCCGCACACGCGGATCTTGAAGCGCCCCCACTCGACGGCGAGGTTCTTGGTGACCGCATCGACGCCGGCCTTCGCGGCCGAGGCGTGCACCTGCAGCGGGGTGCCGTGATAGTGGAGCGTGGCGCTGATGTTGAGGATCAGCGAATCGCCGGTCTTCGAGAGGTGCTCGAACGCCGCGCGGGAGGCGTTGAACGTGCCGTTGAGATCGATGTCGATCACGGTCTTGAAGCCGTTGGGCGAGAGCGCGGCGGCGGGCGCGAGGAAGTTGCCGGCCGCGCCGTTGACCAGCGTGTCGAGCTTGCCGAACCTCTCGACGGTGGCCGCGATCGCGCGCGTGATCGCTTCCGGATCACGGACATCTGCGGCGATGCCGATCACCGTCCGCCCGGTCTGCGCCGACAGCTCCTTGGCGGCGATGTCGAGCACGTCCTGCTTGCGACTGACGATGCAGACGTCGGCACCGAGCCGCGCATAGGCGGCGGCGATCCCCCGACAGATCCCCGTTCCACCTCCGGTGATCAGGGCCACATGGCCGGCGAGGGCGTTGTCGCGGAACACGTCGAGGGGGCCTGGCATCGGCAGATCATGCCCGAACGCGTCCAGGTCATTGAAATCGCGGCACGCGAAAAATCTTGGAACCGAGTCGCCGGGCCGCTGTCTTACGTTTTGAACCCGACGGCGCTGCTGCTGATGCGGCGCGCTGGCGAAGGATCCCCGGACGAAGTCCGTCCGGGAACTGGAGGATCTCTATGCGTCCCACGACCTGGATGCGCTGGGCGACCTGCGCCCTCGCGATGATGATCGTCGTCCCCGCCGCGCTCGCCGACCGCAGCTCGAAGAAGTCGCTCGCCGACTGCACCTCGTTCGATCAGGTCGACAAGGACGAGGACACCGTCGAGTTCACCATCCACAACAGCTGCACGGTCCCGGTGGACTGCGCGATGTCGTGGCGCGTGGTCTGCGCACCGGACTCGAAGAAGCGCCGGTCCTCGCACCCCGGCTCGGCGAAGCTCGCACTCACCAACGCGGGCATGGGATCGGCCCAGGCGACCGCGGCGGTCTGCGGAGATGACTCGTGGACGATCGACTCGATCAGCTGGTCCTGCGAGCCCAACAAGGACTGAGTGATTTCGGCGAGTTGTCCCCTGCGACCACCGCCGACGCGCACATACCGCACCTCGTTAGATCGTCTGACCTGCTCCTGCGTCTGTAATCAACGAGCGACAACCCGACGGCACGGATGGTAAACAGCGAGGCACCCCCTAGGTGCCAACCGCTGGAATTCCCTGGCCTCGTCGATTCGTCGTTCGTCGAGTACACCCGGTATAATCAGGACGCACGGACCAGATGTTGGAACGCCAGGAAATCGATGCGCTGCTGATCAGCGCCCTCTACGGTGAGCTCACGCCCACCGAGGAGTCCCGGCTGACGGCGCACTTCGCGACCCACCCGGCGGACAAGACGGCGCTCGCCGCGCTGACGTCCACCCGGGAGGCGGTCCGGGAGAGCCGCATCCTCCAGGTCCAGCTCGATCCGCCGCAGTCGGTGAGCGCCCTCCTGCTCCAGGAGGCCGCGCGCCGCGCGCCCAAGCCCGCGCAGCAGGAAGGCTGGTTCGCCCGGCTCTCGCGCTCGTTCATGGCGCATCCCGCGATGGCCGCGGCCGCGATGCTGGTCGTCGTGGTCGGCGTCGCCACGCTGGTCAACAACCGCAAGGGCGATCAGTTCGTCGAGAGCTCCGCACCTGCGGTCTCGAACTCCGCAGGCTCCAGCACGGCGGCCGATCAGACCGTGCTCGCACCGAGCGTCGCGGCCACGCAGGCCGAGCGCAAGAGCGACAACGGCGTGCTGG
>JADKKI010000023.1 GCA_016720595.1 Myxococcales bacterium | reverse complement strand
CGGTCGTCCGTTCCGTGATCCCGTGCGACGCGACCGCGTTGCTCGTGCTGCGAGATGGCGAGCTGTGGCCGCTCGCCGTGCAAGGTCTCTCGGCCCAGGTGCTCGGGATGCGCTTCGCCCCCGCACACCATCCTCGGCTGCAGTCGATCGTGCGGAGCGCGAAGCCCGTGCGGTTCCCGGCGAACTCCACGCTGCCCGATCCCTTCGACGGCCTCGTCGAGGGGGCGCCCCATGCGCTCCACGAGGTGCACGACTGTCTCGGGTGTCCGCTCGTCGCGGGCGGTCAGGTGATCGGGGTCCTAACCGCGGACGCACTGGCGATCGACGCGTTCGACGGGCTCGACGAGGAGTTCCTCGTCGCCCTCGGTGCGCTCGCCGGCGCGGCGCTCCACACGGCGCGCCTGATCGAGACCATCGAGGCGCTCGCGGAGCAGCGCGGGCTCGTGGTCAAGGAGCTCACGCGCGGGCGTGGCACTTCGGATGGCGCGCAGATGCTCGGCGTGAGTCCCGCGATGGAGCTGGTGCGGCAGGAGATCGAGGCCGTCGCGATGACCGAGTTCCCGGTGCTGATCCTCGGCGAGACCGGCGTCGGCAAGGAGCTCGCGGCGCGCGCGATCCACGATGGATCCCGCCGCCGCGACGCGCCGCTGATCCAGATCAACTGCGCGGCGCTGCCCGAGGGGGTGATCGAGAGCGAGCTGTTCGGGCACGTCCGGGGCGCGTTCACCGGAGCGGTCGCCAACCGCGCCGGGAAGTTCGAGCTCGCCGACGGCGGCACCCTGTTCCTCGACGAGATCGGCGAGCTCCCGCTCGGGGCGCAGGCCAAGCTCCTGCGCGTCTTGCAGGAGGGCGAGGTCCAGCGCGTCGGGGCCGACAAGGCGATCCGCGTCAACGTGCGGATCGTGACCGCGACGAACCGAGATCTCGCGCGTGAGGTCGCGACCGGCCGGTTCCGCGCCGACCTCTACCACCGGCTCGACGTGTTCCCGCTCAAAATCCCGCCGCTGCGCGAGCGCCGCGGCGACATCGCGATCCTCGCGGGCTTCTTCCTCGATCGCTACCGCGCACAGCTCGGGCTCCCCAAGGTGGTGCTCACCCCCGCGGCGACCGCCGTGCTCGAGGCGGGCGACTGGCCGGGGAATATCCGCGAGCTCGACCACGTGATCGCGCGCGCGGCCCTGCGCGCGCAGATGCACACGCCCCCCGGCCGGCCGATCAAGATCGACGCGCTCGAGCTCGACCCCACGGCCGCACCCCCTAGCGCCTCGGGCGAGATCCGCGATGCGCTCCCACACAAGATCGCGCGCGGGCAAGTCACGTTGCGCGATGCGATCGAGGAGCTCAAGCGTGACGCGGTCACGCAGACGCTGGCGGACACCGGCGGCAACTGGGCGGAGGCCGCGCGCAGGCTCGGGATGGATCGCAGCAACCTTCACCATATGGCCCAGCGCCTGGGCATGCCGGTCGGGCGCTGACCGACCCCAGGCACGCGCCTTGCCTAATGGGATGGTGGTGATGTCCGCACGTCCGTCTCGCGTACGATCGCTGTGGCCTCGAGAGCATGGTGCCTACATCCAGTTGGCGGTTCCGCTCGTCACGTCGCTGCTCGCAACCAATCTCAGCTTGGCAGCCGTCGCGATCGCGATCGGTGCCGGATTCGCATTTCTCGCGAGCGAGCCGCTCAGGGTCGTACTTGGAGGACGTGGGCCGCGCATGCGAGAAGCCGCCGGGGCGCGAGCGCGGACACGCCTCGCACTGTTCGCCGCGCTCGCGGTAACCGCGGGCGGGACCGGCCTCGCGCTCGCACCCGCGCCCGCCGCCTGGCTCGCGTTGCCGCTGGCGCCGCTGGGTGCCTTCGTGATCGTCGCGTCGCGTCGCGGGAACGTTCAGACCGTACTCGGTGAGAGCATCGCCGCGATCGCGCTCGCCGGAGCGGGCTCCCCCGTGGCGGTGGCCGGGGGTATGAGCCTCCGCGATGCGCTGGTGATCTGGTCCGCATGGTCGCTGGCGTACGCGGCGACGGTGATCGTCGTGCACCACGTGCTCGCGCATCACCGACGGGCGAGCGCCTTCGCCGGCGCCCCGTCCGGACTTGCAGTGGTCCTGCTCTGCGGGACTCTCGTCGTGTGGAGCACGGCGTTCCCCTTGGCATCGTTCGCGACTCCGCTAGCGATCGCCGCGGTGATCGTGCTCATCTGGCGTCCGCGCGCGACGCGCTTGCGCGCAATCGGGATCGCATTCCTGGCGAGCTCGGTCGTCGCCGCGCTGTGCGCGATCACGACCCTGCGCCGCTCGGCGCGAGACAACGAACTCGAGGATTCCTTCCGCGCTGCGATGGCCGCGCACCACGCACACTGACAGGTCGTGTCACCGCTGCTGGCCACTCGCAACCTGACGCCTCAGGCCGGCTCGGTACTCGCGCGATAAAATTCGACGAAGAACCGCACCTCGCCCTCCGGTACGACGCGATGAAGGACCTCGGGCACGACGATACCCGGCACCCCTGGCTCGAGGAGTCGCTCGCAGGCCAGCGGCGGTTCGACGATGTAGCGCAACCGACCGGCGAGCACGTGGATCACGCCCCAGACACCGGGCTTCGTCGAATGATCCTTTCTGAGGCCGTCGGGGATCGAGAGCTGATCGAAGTCACGCGTGCGCTTGTAGGGCACGTGGCCCGCAGGGAGCTCGAAGCGATCGCAGAGGATGCACGGCAGCTCGACCCCGACTTTCCCGGCGCGACCCTCGGGCGTCAGAACCCACTCGCGCACCCAGAACGGAGGACGGTGGCGAACGTGCTGGCCGTGGCCACACCGCAGCTCGGCGACCCAGTCGCCGACCTCGTCCTGATGAAATCCGTCGATCGCGCGCAGCACGGTCAAGACTTCCCCGGCGACGCGATCAGGGTCCGGACCTCCCACAGCTCGGGAAAGAACGTCAGGTCGAGTGCCTTCTTCAAGAAGCCAACCCCGGAGCTGCCGCCGGTGCCCGCCGCGAAGCCGATGATGCGCTTGACGGCGGTCATGTGGCGGAAGCGCCAGAGCTGAAAGCGCTCCTCGACATCGACGAGCTTCTCGCACATGTCGTAGGCGTCGTAGTGGCGCGCCGGGTCGGCGTAGATCGCGCGAACCACGTCGAGCACGCCGGCGCTCGACTCGTAGGGCTGGGTGAAGTCCCGCGCGAGGCGGTCGGCCGGGACCGCGTGGCCATGACGAGCGAGCCAGCCCAGGAACTCGTCGTAGAGCGACGGCGCCGCGAGCCGGGCCGCGAGCTCGGCGTGGATGCGCGGGTCGTGCCGGTGCGGCTTGAGCGCGTTCGCGTCCTTGTTCCCGAGGATGAACTCGAGCGCGCGGTACTGGTAGCTCTGGAAGCCGCTCGCCTTGCCGAGCGCGTCGCGAAACTGCGCGTACTCGCTGGGGGTCATCGTCTCGAGCACCGCCCACTGCTCGAACAGCATCCGCTGGACGTGCGCGACGCGCGCGAAGATCTTGAATGACTCCCCGAGCCGGTCTGCGCGCACCAGCGTCGCCGCGCAGTCGAGCTCGTGTAGGAGGAGCTTGATCCACAGCTCGCTGGTGTGGTGCTGGATGATGAACAGCATCTCGTCGTGCACGGTGGTTACCGGTCGCTGCGCCGCGAGCAGCTCGTCCAGGTGCAGGTAGTCGCCGTACGTCCCGCCCTTGTGGAGCTCGACGTGGATGCCGGTCTCAAGCTCGCGACGATTCTCGCTCATTGCCGTAGCCTATGCTGGTTCCAGGCCAGCCATGGACGACGTCTCCGCGCGAGCGGATCGTCGACTACATGCGCGAAGTGAGGTTCCGTGCGGCGATCGTCTCGCGGGCGAGCTGCAGCGCCGAGCGCGGCTTCGTCGTCGGCGCGCAGCTCGGGACCGCGAGGACGTGCACGCTGCGAAACCCGTCATGGGCGCACCTGACGGCGGAGGATGACGACGAAGCCGGCTTGGCCGCCGTAGCAACCTCGACCGCGTCGTGAGCTGCGCGAGCGCGAACTCCTCGACGTGGCACTCGTAGTTCTCCGTCACCGTCGAGATCCGGTGACGACCGAGCGAATGTTGCAGCGGCTGCGGCCCAATTGTGCAACAGCTCGTTGCACAAACGACCGGCGTTGGCGCGTGGCGCGATCACTTCCGAAACGAGGCGCGATCACGGGTAGGATGCAACGGTGCGGTCGCCGAGCGTCGCGAGCGAGATCACGCGGTACCTGCGCACCGGCGACGCCGACATCGACGCCCGGGCATGGCCGGGCGACATCTTCGAACGCGGGAAGCGCCAGCATGCGGATCTGCACGAAGCACTCGTCCGCGAGGTGCGTCGACTCGCCAGCGGGCGAGCTCACGCCCCCGTGCCGGCGAACGTCGGAGTCGAGTTTACGCGTGCCAAGGTCGAGCCGATGGTGCGCGGCCTATTCCGGCGCGACGAGCAGGATCTCGTGCTCGCGACGCTCGAGAAGTCGGTCGTCTACGTCACGACCGAGACGATCGAGTCCATCCTGTGGAACGAGAGATGCGAACGGTCGGCGTGGGACCTCGCGAACATGTACCTGCTCAGCGTCGGCGCGAAACTACTCGGCAAGAAGGCCGCGCGGATCGTGGGGATGAGCGAAGAGACCACCTGCTACGTGGCGGCCGACTACTTCACCGAGGACGACCTATTCGCCGATTTCATCGTTCACGAGGCGGCGCATATCTTCCACAACTGCAAGCGGCGCACGGTTGGGTTGCACGAGACCCGGCGCAAGGAGTGGCTCCTCGACATCGAGTTCACCAAGCGCGAGACGTTCGCGTACTCGTGCGAGGCGTACGCGCGCATCGTCGACCGCGCGAAGAGCCCCACGGAGCGTCGCGAGCTCGCCGCCGAGTACGGCTTGAAGCGACGAATCTCGGCGGATCGCGTCGACCCGAAGGAGGTGGCGAGCATCGTTGCGGAGGCGGCGAATGCACGGAACGGCTGGAAGACGATCCTCGCGCGCTGCGCCCCGATCGCGAGGCCGCGTACGATCGCGCAGGTCATCTGCGATCTGAACGCGAATGCTTCGACGACCGAGCGCATGTGATCCTCGTTCGGAACGAATTCTCTCGACACTGTCGAGAAATTCGGGCGTCTTCACCGGACCGAGATTTTTCAGACACTGCCTGAAGAATCTCGCGGTGCCGTCCTCCGTTCGTCCTCTGGTGATGACTCAGCCAATTTTGCAGCAGCTTGCTGCAAGAACTGGCAACGCCTCGCCGACAAGCAGTTATCGGCGTCTACGCGCTGTGCGCGACGGCGTATGCCTCCTGGCATTCGCGCCGTCCTTGGCGGGCCGAGCCAACTCGGCCTCGATCTGCGCAATCGTCGGGAGGCTGCCTTCGAGGTCTTTCGGCAGCACCTCGACCAGTTGCGTCTCCCATGCCGCCACCCCCATCGGCTTGTCGATGCCGCGCAGGGCGTACTCGACGAACGTCTGATCCCTGGTCTTGCACAGCAAGAGGCCGATCGTTGGCAAGTCATCTGGGTGCTTGAGGAGATCGTCGACCGCGGAGAGATAGACGTTGAGCTGCCCGACGAACGAGGGCTCGAAGTCCACGGACTTCAACTCCACAACGACGAAGCGCCGCAGCTTGAGGTGATAGAAAAGCAGATCGATCCTGAGATCCTTGTCTCCTACTTCGAGCGGTACCTGACGGCCGACGAACGCGAAGCCGGCGCCTAGCTCGAGAAGGAACTTCTCGATGTGCGCGACGAGCGACAGCTCGACCTCCTGTTCGCGGCGAGGGTCGGCCGTGCCGAGGAAATCGAACAGGTAGGGATCCTTGAACACCTGCGCGGCGAAGTCGGAATCGGAGGGCGGCAGCGTCTGCCTGAAGTTGTTCGCAGCGCGGCCATGCCGTCCATGCGCCTTCCGACCGATCTGAAGACTTAGGATGCTCCGCGACCAGCCGTGCTCGATCGCCTGCGCCGCGTACCAACACCGGGTGGCCTGGTCATCGAGGGCGTCGAGGAGCACCATGTGGTGCCCCCAGGGCAATTTTGCAGCAAGCTGCTGCAGAATTGGTCGGCTCGTCCAGTTCGTAGCGAACGCTCGCATGTACTGCAAGTTTCTCGACGAGAACCCGGACATGTCGGGGTATGCGGTGCGGATATCGGCGGCGAGACGGTCGATGACCTTGGCTCCCCATTGCTCGGCTTCCATCCGTGCGGCAACGACCTTGCCAACCTCCCAGTAGAGCAAGATGGCGGCGGCATTCGCCTTGAGCACCGTCGAGAGCCGGGCCTTGCCGATGCGTTCCTTGATGTCGTTTAGCGTTCGGGAGTAGCTGTGGGGCAAACCTGCCACCGGAGCCGGAACCGGAAACAAGGCGTCGTTCCCGCGAGCACGGCCGAGCACGAGCCGCGCATCGCCGCGTTGAGTGCCCTTCGGCGATTGCGGAAGCGATGGTTGCGCGACCGCACCCCGAGTCAGTGCGCGCGTTGGCTTGCTCCGATTCTTTCGACTCGCCGTCACCTAATCCTCCGCGCTAATAGTCCAGACAGCGTCTGGACAATCCTGCAACCCTGGCAATCCGAAGAAGCTGCGCAATTTTGCAGACGCTGTCTGCAACCTGTTCCACCTCGCGGGAGTCACGACGGGTCCTCGCTCAAGCGCACGAACACTTCCCAGCGCAGGCCCCGCGGATCGAAGCCGTACGCGCTCACACGGTACTCGCCCGCGCCGACGCGCGCCATGATGTCCGCGAGCGCGACCGGGCCGGACACGTCGAAGCCACCCAGCTCGGCGAGGTTGCGGTACTCGACGAAGCCCCCGTCGGTCTCGGGGCCGTCGGGAATCACGAACTCGCCGAGCATGCGCGCGATGCTGATCCGCGTCGGCTGCTTCGCCGGCAGCGCGCCGAGGAGCTGCGCGAGTTGCACGGGCGTGACGCGACGGATCACGTCCTGATCGGTGTGCCGCGCAGGAAGCGCCGGCTCCTTGCGCTGAAGCTCGCCGGCCCACAGGCCGACCAGCCACGTGTGATACAGCTCGCGCACGTCTTCGGGCGGGACGCGCAGCGCGATCACGATCTCCGAAAGTGAGTGGCGCTGCTCCAACCGCTCGAAGACGAGGGCCGCGAGCTCGCCCTTCGGCATCTCCGCCGCGCGGACCACCGCCTGCTGTGCGTTGCGCGGCGACCGCTGCTCCGCTTGCATCTCCTTCGCGAGTCGCTCGACGTCTGATGCCTTGAAGCGACGCACGCTCTTGTCGTCGATCGACGGGTGCAACCGCGTGCCTTCGAGGCGGCGCACGGTCGAGATGCTGACATCGAGACGCTTGGCCACGTCATCGCGCGTGAGCGCCGCCAGTTTCAGATCGTCATCGCCCTGCTTCGCGGATACGCGGGGCGGAACACGCAGCTTCGGCACCCCGAATTGATAACCTAACCCTCTGATCTCTAGCCGCCCGAGAAAGCGCGCGGGAAATCGCGACCATGTCAAAGGCAGGCCGTTGCCCCGCCAAGTCACCGGCTGTCACGGCTGGCGACAGGCCTTGGCAGGCGCTGTGGCAACCGGCTGGCAGGCGCTCTCGTTCTACACCGCTTCTACCCCGCGCATTCCTCAACGATCACGCCTCCGACGAGGATTCGTCCCTCGTTCTCCCGTTACGTGCCGTCGAGGATCGAACGATTTCAAACGCTTCGATCGCCGCGGGGAACTACTTCTTCGAGTGGTGCGTGTGGATCGGGTATGCGGTGTATGGGCTCGCGTTCGGATGGTGGGGACTGATCGCGATCGCGCCGCAGGCGATCATCATTGCGAGCATCTTCGGCGTCACGGGCATTCCTCCGACGGAACACCAGGCGATTCGAAGCAAGGGCGACGCGTATCGCGAGTATCAGAAGCGCGTGAGCAAGTTCGTGCCGAGGCCGCCGAAATCGGGCCGCACCGGCGCGTGAGCGATCTCCGAACTCTCCGTTCTACCCCGACTTGTCGGAGCCCTGTCGACGAGCCCACGTCCTTCATCTTCAGTTTATTCGTTAGTCGTCGTCTTTCGTGACACGCAGGACGCCTTCCTCACGCAGGCGCAGGATCGTGGAGCGCGGCGCGCCGATCGCGCGGCAACCTTCGTCCTCGACCTCTAGGTAGATCCGCGTGTCTCGTTTCGCGACGTCGCGCATGAGTGCGTTGACCAAGCCTGCACAGCTGTATGGATCGATGAAGTCGCCCCGATTATCCGCCCGCGCACGAACATGCTCGCCACCGCACCAGGCGTGGAGCTCGTGCGGGGCTGCGTCGTCGGGATCATCGAATTCCGACGACACTTGATCGAACACAACACTCCACTCGGTGACGAGCGCGCTCATCCAGTACAAGACCGAGACGTGATCGGCCGGCACGTGACCGGTCTCGAGCCCGAAGGTCATGGAGAGTGCGCCGACTGCGACGAGTCGAGGGTCGCCGCCGGGCTCGTCGAAGGTACGGAGACCGCGCTCGAGCTGTGCGCGAACTGCCGGTCGAGTCTCGCCCTCGAGGATACCGCGCAGCCATCCGACAAAGCCCACGGCGGCGTCGGTCGGCGCGCGGGCTCCGAAGATCGAGTGAAAGGCGGCTTCGAGAGGACGACCGTACCGCTCGAGCGGGCGACCTGCGGCCGCGTCGGCGCGCAGGGCACTGAGGAACCGATCGCGCATGTCGAGGCGATCGGTCTCCAGCGCGAACAGCAACGTGTGCCACGGTACGCCTTTGTCGTCGTCGGGCCGCGCGATGGCATGAAATCGCGCCGGCAGGTCCTGCTGTTCGCGGTCTAGCGCCACGAACACGAATCCGTCGCTGTCGACGGTGACGTGGTCCGGATAGTCTGCTCCTTCGGCGAGCTTGAGATCAGGTCGGAAGTCGATCGGCACCGCGCGACGCTCGCACGTTCGCAGCCGAGCGTCACGCGTGGCCGCCGCGATCGCAGGGGCCGCCACGCTCGCAGCAAGAGGCGAACAAGCCGACGTCCGAGTTGAGGCCGATCAAGCCCGGACCGACCGCCAGGCGATGTTCTTGGCTGCATATCGGCAAGAACGGCACGGGCATGCGTTCGACTCCGCTCGCTCGAGTCTCGAAGCGCCTTTGCTGGCTCAGCGCCGGAGGTCGAAGCGGTCGAGGTTCATGACCTTGGTCCACGCGGCGACGAAGTCGCGCACGAACCGGGAGTTGCCCTCGTACGCGTAGGCCTCCGCGACGGCGCGCAGCTCGGCATTCGAGCCGAACACCAGATCGACTTCGGTGGCCGTCCACTTCGTTCGTCCGGTCTTGCGATCGACGCCATCGAACTCGTACTTCTTGCTCGTCGGCTTCCACTGGGTGGACATGTCGAGGAGGTTTACGAAGAAGTCGTTGGACAAGGTGCCGGGTTTGTCGGTGAGCACGCCGCGCTTCGAGCCGCCCGCGGTCGCGCCGAGAGCTCGCATGCCGCCGATCAGCACCGTCATCTCGGGTACCGTGAGCGTCAACCGGTCGGCCTTGTCGATCAGCAGCGTGGATGGCGACCGCTCGTAGCCGGCGCTGGTGACGGCGTCGTCTTCGAGGTAGTTGCGGAAGCCGTCGGCGTGCGGTTCGAGCCACGAGAACGACTGCGCGTCGGTCTGCGCGTCCGTGGCGTCCGCCCGTCCGCGGCTGAATGGCACCTCGACGACGACTCCTGCGTCCTTCGCCGCCTTCTCGACTGCAGCTACACCGCCGAGGACGATCGCGTCGGCGAGCGAGAGCTGCTTGCCACCGGTCGCCGCCTTGTTGAACGCCACCTGGATCTCGCCGAGCTTGGTAAGCACCTTCGAGAGCTCCGCTGGATCGTTCGCTGCCCAGTCCTTCTGGGGGGCGAGTCGCACCCGCGCGCCGTTGGCGCCGCCGCGCATGTCGGTACCGCGGAAACTCGCAGCCGATGCCCACGCAGCCCGCACGAGCTCGGGCACGGTGAGCCCCGAAGCGAGGATGTCCTTCTTGAGCCGGGTGATGTCGGCCGCGTCTGGCTGCTTGTGAGCGACGGCCGAAACCGGGTCTTGCCAGATCAGCTCCTCCGCCGGGACCTCGGCACCGAGGTAGCGAGCGCGCGGCCCCATGTCGCGGTGCGTGAGCTTGAACCACGCCTTGGCGAACGCGAGCTCGAACGCCTTCGGGTCGTCGAGGAAGCGCTTCGAGATCTTCGCGTACGCCGGGTCCATCTTCAACGCGATGTCGGTCGTGAACATGATCGGCGCATGCCGCTTCGTCTTGTCGTGGGCATCGGGCACGAGGTTGGCCGCGGCGGGATCGCTCGGGATCCACTGCGTCGCGCCAGCAGGGCTCTTCGTCTGCTTCCAGTCGAAGGTCCACAGGTTCTTGAGGTACTCGTGCGTCCACGCGACGGGCGAGGACGTCCACGAACCTTCGAGGCCGCTGGTGACGGTGTCACCTGCGTTGCCAGTACCGCACTTGTTCTTCCAGCCGAGACCTTGTTCGGCAACGCCAGCCGCGGCCGGCTCGACGTCGATGCAGTTCGACGGGCCGTGCGCTCCGTGGGCCTTGCCGAAGGTGTGCCCACCTGCGATCAGGGCGACCGTCTCCTCGTCGTTCATCGCCATCCGACCGAACGTGTCTCGGACGTCCTTCGCCGCTTTCAGCGGATCCGGTTCGCCGTTGGGGCCCTCGGGGTTGACGTAGATCAATCCCATTTGCACCGCGGCGAGCGGCCCTTGGAGCTTGCGGTCGGCCTTGTACCGCTCGTCGGCGAGCATCTTGTCCTCGGGTCCCCAGTACATCTGATCGGCTTCCCAGTCGTCCTCGCGACCGCCGGCATAGCCGAAGGTCTTGAAGCCCATCGACTCCATCGCGACGTTGCCAGTCAACGCCATCAGATCGGCCCACGAGATCTTGGAGCCGTACTTCTCCTTGATCGGCCATAGCAGCCGGCGTGCCTTGTCGAGGTTCGCGTTATCCGGCCAGCTATTGAGCGGCTCGAATCGCTGTTGTCCGCCGCCGGCACCGCCGCGACCATCGCTCACGCGATACGTCCCCGCGCTATGCCACGCCATGCGGATGAAGAAAGGACCGTAGTTCCCGTAGTCCGCAGGCCACCACTCCTGCGACGCCGTCAGCAGCGCCGCGAGCTCCTTCTTGACCTGAGCGAGGTCGAGCTTCGCGAACTCTTTGGGGTAGTCGAACTCCGGTCCTAGCGGATTCGATTGCGCCGTGTGGTCGCGCAGCGGCTGCAGGTTTACCTGTTGCGGCCACCAGGACGTGTTGGGCTTCGCGCCTTTCACGGTTGCGGCCTGCATCTCCGGTTTCGCGGGCTCCGTCACCAACGGAGTCGGCTGGTCGTTCTTGCTCTCCTTGTCTCCGTGGCCGCAGGCGCCGACGACGAGCGCAAGTATTGCGAGGGTCGACCGTGATGGGTTCGTTAGGCGCGTGTCCATGTGGCGTTTCCTTCCAGCGTTGACGAGTGGGCGCACCGACTGCCTCGGTTGCATCCACTGGTAGACCTCGATCCACTCGCGATCATCTTCACGAGCGAGACGGTGACCATACCGTCACCCTAGCCACCGCCCGGTGGCGGTTCCTGAGACCACCATGAGAGGATTCCCAGGAAGTCGTGGATGCGTCGTCGGTCATCGCGCCGGCGATCTCCTGCGAGCACGTAGCGCACGCAACCATTGCGGCTGGCGTGGCAGACGCACCGATTGCACGTCTCATCCTGCGACGACCTGTCAGGCAGACGCCGATTGCGCGTGGGTCATGGTCTGAGTACGGTGACATGGTCGTGCTGTTGCGTCGCGCCATCGTGGCCCTCACCGTCCTTGTCGTCATGACGACGACGAGCCTGCGGCTCGCGAGCGCGTCCGCACGCGACTCGGTGGCGCACTGTTGCTGCGGTGACCACAGCGTCAGCGACGAGTGCGGCTGCCCCGACTGCCCGGCCGGGCGCGGGCATCGCGATCACGGAGGGCCGGAGCAGACGACGATCGACCGATGCTACGTCGAAGGCAGCTCGACACTCACCGTCCTGCTCCCCGTGTTCGACCGTCATGCGCCGACGGTCGCGATCGTGCGCCGGCCTCCGGTACTCGTCTCGGTGCTCGTCATGCAGATGGCCGCCCCGAACCCGGCGCTCACGCCACCGTACGAACCTCCTCGCTGAGCGCGGCGGTTTCGGCCGCCCGCCACTGCCAGGCTCCATTCGTGCGTCGATCGTCGACGACACGGCTCCGCGATCGGCGACGCCGTTCGGGATCCGCGTCCCGGCGTGCTGTCTCGACGCGTCCATTTCTCTTCCCACGACGATCCTTCGTCGAAGGTTGTTCCCTCATGCGTCTCCCGGCTCGACTTCTGTTCTCGATTCTCTCGCTCCCCGTCGTGACCTCGCTCGCTGCCTGTGGTGACAACACCAACCCCAGCGACACGCCCGACGCTCAGGTCCAGGCCGATGCCGCGCCCGACGCCGGGCCCCAGCCCGTGACCCTCCAGTTCGCTGCGAAGGTCGGCGGCACCAGCTTCGCTTGCGGTCAGACGTACGGCGGCATCGGCATGACCGCAGCGAACTACGTCGCCAGCGACTTCCGGTTCTACCTGCACGACGTCCGCCTCGTCGGCGCCGCCGGATCCGTGCCCGTCACGCTCGACGTCAACGAGTGGCAGAACGCTGGCGGCGTGGCTCTGCTCGACTTCGAGGACGGCACCGCGAACTGCCAGATGGGCTCCGGCCCGACCCACACCGCGCTCACCGGAATGGCGCCGGCCGGTAGCTACACCGGCATCGAATTCAAGGTCGGCGTCCCGTTCGATCAGAACCACCTCGACGCGACCACCACCACCGCGCCACTCAACATCCCCGCGATGTACTGGGCGTGGGCGTCCGGCCACAAGTTCCTCAAGATGGACGGCGTGGTCGGCGGCCAGGGATTCAACCTACACCTCGGATCCACCGGGTGCACCGCGCCCAATCCGATGGCACCTCCAGCATCGCCGTGCACGAGCCCCAACGTCATGACCATCTCGCTTATTGGGTTCACGCCGGGGACCAGCACCGTGGTGGCCGATCCCGCGCCGGTGCTCGCCGACGTCGACGTCGCCACCAACACGGCGACCACGGCCCCCGGCTGCATGTCGTTCCCCAACGATCCCGAGTGCACCACCGTGTTGCCGCACCTCGGCCTGGCCTACGGTGCAGCGCCGGCCGGCACGCAGGTGTTGTTCATGGTGCAGTGAGCGTGCGCCCCCTGATCTTCACGGCCGTCGCGCTCGCGGCATGCAGCGAGCAGCCGCCGGCGCACACCCACACGCACGACGCCGGGCCCATCGTCGATGCACCGGACGGCGCGTGGCCGTTCGGGCTACCGCCCGGCTTCCCGGTGCCGCGGCTCCCAGCCGAGGCGCGCCTGAGCCCGGAGCTCACCGAGCTCGGCCGCCACCTGTTCTACGACAAGCGCTTGTCGGGCAACGGTACGCAGGCGTGCGCCTCGTGCCACGCCCAGGCCCGCGCGTTCTCCGATGGCCTCGTCACGCCGAGCGGGTCGACGGATCAGGCCCTTCGACGCAACGCGATGAGCCTGACCAACGTCGCCTACGGACCGACCCAGACGTGGGCAAACTTTCATCTCGACACCCTCGAGCAACAGGCGCTCGTGCCGATGTTCGGCGACAACCCGATCGAGCTCGGCATCACTGGTAACGAGGAGGTCGTGCTCGGGCGGCTTCGCGCCGATCCGGCGTATGCACCACGGTTTGCCGCGGCGTTTCCCGGCGACACTGACCCGCTCGACTTCAACCACGTGGTCGCGGCGATCGCCGCCTTCGAGCGCCGGTTGATCTCGGGGCAATCACGTGTCGACCGCTCTCGGCAGGGTGACCTCGCCGCGCTGTCGGCGTCGGAGCGACGCGGCCAGGATCTGTTCTTCACCGAAGCACTCGAATGCCAGCACTGCCACGGCGGCTTCAACTTCACGATCGCGGTGGATCATGCCGGGCTCGCCACCCCCGCGACCGCATTCTTCAACAACGGTCTCTACAACCTCGGCGGGACCGGCGCATACCCCTTGATCGATCAAGGGCTCTACGAGCTGACCCAGCTCGACAGCGATCGCGGACGCTACAAGCCTCCCACCCTGCGCAACATCGCCGTGACGGCCCCCTACATGCACGACGGGAGCATGGCAACGCTCGACGAGGTGGTCCGGTTCTACGAGCGAGGAGGTCGGCTGACGACGACCGGCCCGAATGTCGGCGACGGCAGGCTCAATCCGAACAAGAGCCCGTTTGTCGGCGGATTCGTCCTGACCGACCAGGAGCGCTCTGACCTGATCGCGTTCCTCGAGGCGCTCACGGACGACGCGTTCCTGACCGATCCAACCCTGTCCGATCCGTTCCAGTGACGGATCTCGGAGCCTCGATGTTCAGACGTCACGCCACCCAGATGGCACTCGCGCTGGTGTTGGTGATCGTCAGTGCGTGCAGCGGAGGTCGAGACGACCTCGCGACGCAACAACACGACCTCGAGGAGCGACTGCTGTCCCCATGCTGCTGGCGGCAGCCGCTCGCCGACCACGAATCGCCCGTCGCGACCGCATTGCGCGCAGAGATCCGCGAACGACTAGCTCGTCGCGAGACCGCTGCGTCGATCGAAGACGACCTGGTGCATCGCTACGGGGAGAAGATCCGGGCCGTCCCCGCGGGCGGTGATCCGCGCTGGATCATCGGCGCGACGGCCGCTGGCGCCTCGGTGTTGGCTCTCCTTGCCATCGGATGGTTCGTCAGGCGCAGACGCATACCCTGCAGCAGGCCCCTGGCGAGCGAGCCGCCCCTGGACGAGGCCTATGCGGAGCGACTCGATGACGAGCTGCTCGCTATCGACTGACGCTGACACCACGCAGCGCTCGTGGCCTCATAGTCCAGCGATCACGTGCACGAGCCGTTGCCGGGCAGCACGCCGAAGCCTGAGGGCCTCGGGCACGCGAACAAGTGCCTCCTCGTAGCTGATCGCGAGCTCTTTCCCCCGGGATTCCGCGGCGATGCCGCGCTCTCGACGTGGCTGTGTCAGATCGCGCGGAGCTTCTGCGTCAAGGAGCGCCAAGGCCAGCGCCGGACCCGCTCGGTCGACGAAGGTGGTGAGGCCGAGCTCGTCGATCCGACGCCGCAGCCCGATGCGCGCGCGCACGCCCGCGAGATCGGCGGAACCGTTTCCCGTTCGAACGGCTCTCAGAGAGAGAACGCGGCGAACTTGTCCACCAAACAGGAGTCAACCATGGCACGCGTCGTCGTACTGGGAGCGGGGGTCGCGGGCCACACGGCCGCGCAGGTGCTTCGAAGGAAGTTGGGGCGCGACCACGAGGTCGTGGTGGTGACGCCCAACCGGCTGTGGAACTGGATCCCTTCGAACATCTGGGTCGGCGTCGGGGTCAAGACCAAGGCCGACGTCACGTTCGACCTCCCGGCGGTCTACGAGCGGCTCGGAATCCGGTACGAGCAGGCGAAGGTCGTCGAGCTGCATACCGAAGGGTCGGCCGCGTCGCCGCAACCGTACGTCACGATCGAACGCAGCGATCCCGAGCGCCAAGGCGTGCGCGAGGATCTGTCCTACGACTTCTTGATCAACGCGACCGGCCCCCGGCTCGATTTCGCCGCGACGCCCGGGCTCGGCCCCGACAGTCACAGCCTCTCGGTCTGCACCGCCGACCACGCGCTCAACACTGCCCAGCGGCTCGCGGAGGCGACCGAGCGCATGCGCGCCGGCGCGAACCTGACGTTCGTGATCGGCACCGGTCACGGGACCTGCACCTGCCAGGGCGCGGCGTTCGAGTACGTCTTCAACGTCGAATTCGAGCTGCGCAAGGCCGGCGTGCGCGACCGCGCTCGGATCGTGTTCCTCACGAACGAGGCCGAGCTCGGTGACTTCGGCGTCGACGGCATGCAGCTGAAGGCCGGGGGCTTCGTGGTTCCCGGCAAGCTGTTTGCCGAGTCGCTATTCGCCGAGCGCGGCATCGAATGGATCGTGGGCGCGGCCGTGAAGTCTGTCGAGGCCGGAGTCATTCACTACGAGACCCTCGACGGCGAGATGTCCTCGCTGGCCTTTGATTTCGCGATGCTATTGCCACCGTTTCGCGGTGCCCAGATCCGCGCGTTCGATCACGCCGGCGCCGACATCACCGGGGAGCTGTTCGCACCGAGCGGGTTCATGAAGGTCGACGCCGACTACACCGCGAAGCCGTACGAAGCGTGGCGCGCCGCGGATTGGCCATCGACGTACCAGTCTCCGCGCCACGCCAACGTGTTTGCGGCCGGCATCGCGTTCGCG
Source organism: Myxococcales bacterium (assembly GCA_016720595.1). Lineage (GTDB taxonomy): Bacteria > Myxococcota_A > Polyangia > Haliangiales > Haliangiaceae > JABFXX01. The sequence goes on along the minus strand of JADKKI010000023.1, from coordinate 187,240 downwards.
CCACCTCACGCGATCTCGCGACCGCGCACATCGAAGACCGGAACGATGATCGCGCCCGCCCCGCCCCGGACCGGCATGCCGTCGGGTGTCATGGGGCGCACCGTCGCCCTCAGTATCGTCGACATGATCGAGCGAGGTGCCACCGAGCCAACCCATACCGCGTCGCTCGCTTCGATGGGTGCGGCCTGCGTTGCCTCGGCCGGTGCGAGCTTCTGGCGAGGGACTGCGGCGTCGATGACGATGTACCCGGTCGTGCCCGACTACACGCGTTTCCCCGAGACCGGCCGCGACCTTCGCTACACCACAGGCGAGATCGGGTCAGCGGGACACTGGATCAAGGCGATCCTTCACACGATGTTCCTGTACAAGGCGAAGGCCCGTCTTGGCTGGTGGCTGATCCCCGAATAGTGAAGGACACCTCGATGCCGCCCCAAACCCAGCTCGCGAAGTTCACGATGAAGCCATCCCGGTGGATGCTGTTCCTGCGGACGTTCTTTCCATATCAGGCCTATCGGTTCATGCGCGTCAATATTCGTATGTTGAGGATGATCTGGAAGTCCCACGGGTGAACAGAAGGTTCGAACACGTCGGCGATTCGCGCGACTTGGTGCTACGGCTCGCCGTCCAGGAACACGCCGAGAAGAACCGACTCGGCGAGTGGTTTGAGGACCACGTACGCGAGGCTACCGCGTGCCGGACGTCGCGACCGGTCAGTTGCCGCCCTGTTCCTTGGGGGTGGTCACGATCGCGTCGAACGTCGCCTGATCGAGCCAGATCGGCGTGTAACTACCGCCGCCGGCAGTCAGATTGCCATAGAAGGCGCGCAGGTGGTTGCGGGATCCAAGCGCCAGGTTGTCGTAGACCGTCTCGAGGTCGGGGTGCGCAACCGTCATCTGTGCGGTCGCGAGGTCGTGCAGGTCGAGCTCCTCGATCGTGCAGCCAACCCCGAGCGCGCTCAGCCCGCCTGGAGCACCCCGCTGCACGAGGTCCTGGTAGAGCGCTGCGAGCTCCGGATCCTTGAACTCACCCGCGGTGAGCCGCTCCGCCGGGTTGTCGAGACCATAGGCCACGAGCAAACCTCCAATCGCGTCGAAGTGACGCTGCTCGCTCGTCTGGATGTTGCTGAAGATCGGGCCGCTCGCCGTCAGGTCGCCGTACACGTCCCGGGCAAGCTTCTCCTCCTCGCGGGAGAACCGTAGCCCCGCGATCTCTTCCGAGGACAAGGGCGAGACGCTTGGCGGATCCGTGTCGGTACAGCCCACACCGACCAACGCGAGCAACGGCAACGTGGTCCACTTCATTGAAAACCTCCTACCGGTGAGAGCCGGTGATCGCAGCAACGGTTCGCGCCAGTACCGATGTGTGCGACGTCGCAGGCGGTCTTTCGTCGAGAGCGAGCGCCACGCCGGCGCCGGAACCCTCCGTCGTTCCACTGGCTCTCACCGCATGGAGGCACGGTATGGCGATCAAGGAACTGAGTGCAGGCACGTTCGAATCCGCTATTGCGCAAGGCATCGTCCTGGTTGATCTGTGGGCCAGCTGGTGCGGCCCGTGCCGCGCATTCGCGCCGGTCTTCGCAGCGGCGGCGGAGCGTCATCCTGGCGTGGCGTTCGCGAAGGTCGATACCGAAGCGCAGCAGGGCTTGGCCGGCGAGCTCGGCATTCGCGCGATCCCGACGCTGATGGCGTTCCGCGATGGCGTGTTGTTGTTCTCGCAGGCCGGCGCACTCCCTGGTGCAGCACTCGACAAGCTCATCGCGCAGATCGAGGCCCTCGACATGGACGCAGTCCGCGCCGAGGTCGCCGGCGCCGTTCGACAGAGTGCGGGTGCGCGATGATGCGCGCCGTTCTACTCGAAGGCGCGAAGATCTCGACGATGCCACTCCAGCGATCGAGTCCGAGATCGAAGGTCGCGGGATCGGACTGGAGGACCTCGATATCCAGCAAGCGCCACGCCGCGAGATGAGGGTTCCGTGCGCCCCATGCACCGCGCGGCCCACCTGATCAGCCCTGATACTTGTAGCCCCGTCCGGCGGGCAGCCGGGGCAGCCGGGCGCCACGACATGAGCGGACCGGCATCCCGTCAGCAAGAGAGCAATCAAGAAACCACGCCACGCAGCAAGCATGCGGGCGACTATCGCGCGAGGTCGCGACCCGTGGGCGTCTCGCTATCTATGGAGCAACGTGTTCACCGCCGGCTGAGCACAGCTCCTTGACTGCGAGCTCGCGGCCAGCGAGGCGCACGAGCGGCACCCCCGCGGTGATGAGGTTCTGGAAATCGACATTCAGCTCTTCCATCGCGGTCTTGTAGGTCTCGCGATCGGCAGGATTGGTGTCGCCTGGCGCGCTACTGACCGCGAAGTCCTTGCTCATCGTGTAGCGCTGCAACAGCTGCTCGACGGTAGTTCCGTACGAGTGGCAGTCTGCCGCGGTGCCATCGTGGCAGCCTTTGCGGATCTTCTCGAGCATTGGCCCGGGGTCGAGCGCGGCGCGCGAGCCGCTGAGCTCGTCGAGGACGGACCTGGGTAGCTTGTTCCAGGTGAGATCGAACTTCCCGGCGATCTCCGCGAACAGGTCGAGCGACCGCTTCCATTCCGGGGCCAGCGCCTCCCGGGCCGGGGCGCACCGCTTGGCTACCCCGCCGTCGCCGGAGCAGGCGCCAGCAGTCGCGATGGCCACGAGGGCGGCGACCAGCGTCGACCGCCGGTTGTGCGCGCGACCCGTCGGGCCGAGCCAAACGACGGGCTCCATCCTGGAGCTTGGCCTGCCGACGCATGTCATGACTTGCTGAACCTCACTTCGCCCACGGTACCTCGATACGCACGCAGAGGACGTCCTCCCCCATCGCGTATCGTCGAACACGAGCGCCGCGAACTCCCCCCTTCGGTATCTCCGCGGCGTCCAGCGCCTGCGCGAGCATGCGATCCTCGCGCGCCCGGCCTACGTGCGATAGTGCCGGGTCCCGCCGTCGGTCATCGACTCGCCCGAGACGGCTTCAGCTCCGTGGAGCTCAGCCAGAACCCGAGGCCAGCGTAGTTGTACGCCGCGTAGATCTCGTCATCCGAGAGCTGCTGCCACGACCGACCATCGAACGTGATGACCGGGACGATGGCCCGCAGCAGCCGTCTGCGGTCGGGGCCCTGGAGCGGCGCCTCCTCGATGCCCATCCGCAGCCGCTTCTTGGATTCCGTGGTGGGCTCTTCCAGGAGCACGAACACTGCGCCTCCTTGGCTTCGCTCGGCGTCGGGGCGCATCTGCCCCACCAGGTTGACGAGGTGTCGGTAGTCGTACAGCCCCGCGCCGACGGCGTCCTGCGGCACGAGGACACTGATGCGGCCAGGCATGCCGCCCGCCTTCTGCTTGGTCACGATCGCGGAGATCAGGTCGTCGAACATGCGCTCCGCTCCGGCGTCGGCGGGGTAGCCAGTGAACCAGAGCGTCACGCCGTCACGCCGATCGGTGCTGGAGATCCGGGCGAGGGATGTCGCGAGCGCGTCGAACACGCGTCGCCGCTCGGCCGCGGTCCGCGCCGACCACCGGGCCCAGTCGGGCTGCTGGATGACCCAGTCCACGCCGACACCGGCCGCGTGGGCAGTCCGGACGAGCTCGGCGTGCGCGAGATCGAAGGGTTCGCCCGCGGGCTCCCCTGCCCTGCCCGGCGACTCGACGTGGCGAACGTTCCCGTCGTCATCGAACGTCATGCCGACGTAAGCAATCGTGCCTAGCGCGCCGAGCGGCGTCGCCGGGACCTTGCCGCGGAGCCAGTACGGGTAGAACGCGGTGGCGGCGTGGTCGAAGTGATCGAGCTCGCACTGGCACGGCCCCTGGCTCAGCAGGATGGGCGCGGACGGATCGAACGTGGGGGCTCGCCAGGCGAGCTCCGACGCGAAAGTCGCCACCAGCCGGTCGATGCTTTGCAGAGCCTCCGTCGCTTCCGCTGATGAACAGGTGGACCGTCGATCCCGCGCGACCTTCAGGGCGCGAAACAGCTCAGCCGGCACCATGCTCGCCACCGCCTGGAAGGCTTCGTCGCTCATCGCCTCGGTCCCGCGCCATCGACAGACACCGATCTCGGCGGCGAACCGCGCGCGCACCGCCTTCGCGCGCAGCTCGGCGTCGGGGTACTCCATCGTCTTCAGCAAGCGAAGCGTGTCCTCGAACGGGGGGCGGCTCGACGGCTTGCCCGGAGCCACGCTCGAAGGTGTGGCGTGGCGTGCCGGAACGGGCGGCGCCGGAGCGCATGCCGCGACCAGCAGCGTGACGTACAGGGTCCATGACCGCATCGGTTCAGTTTCGCTCCGGATAGGCATGGATCTCCAAGTAGCCCGACCGAGGTTGATTGACGGGGCGTCCAGGTGCGTCCGGGACTCTCCTTCGTTTCTCAGCTGCTAGGGCGTCGAGGGTGGCAACGGGTCGCGGAACCCGTAGACGCGCTTCATGCGCCCGTCCGGCGCGAGCTCGCCGATCGACTCGCCTTCGCCGGCGACGGTCCCATCGGCGCGCACCATCTTCCACGCCACGCGCACGCAGCCTTTGTGGTGCTGCACGCCGCTACGCCGCACGATCTTCGCACCCGGAGAGCTCTGCTGGAAGCCCTCGGCCTTCGCGAGCACGTCGCCCAGACCGCTCGCATCGAACGTTGGATACAGGAGCACGACGTCGTCGGTGAGCGAAGCGGTGGCGTGTGCGCGTCGTGCGGCTGGATCGGACGTTCCCCAGAGCGCGATGTAGTCCTCGATCGTCTCTTCGGGCGTCGCCATGATGATCGAAGGATATCAGTCTTCGGTGCGCTACCTTGCGCCGGGGGCGTGACACCACCGATCGCGAGCCTCCGGAAGATCTGATCTCACGAGCTTGCTCGCCGTATAGTCGCGCCGAGAGCTCGTGCACGGTCCCGGTTCACGCAACAAGCTGTCACCGTCGCACGCGCGCTATTACCCTGACGACGGCCTGCTCGACACACTCGGACGCGCGATCTGCGCCGTTGACTGCCTGCCACGCAAGGAGCTGCACGAGGCGTGGGAGATGGCCACGCGGATCCGTACGTGGCTTGCAGGCGACACGGTCGTCCGCGTGGTCGACCTCTGCGCCGGTTACGGCTTGCTCGCTCAGGTACTCCTGCTGCAAGGCAACGATCCACACACGACGGCTCTCGCCGTCGACGTCCGCCCCGCGAAGAACTCCGTCCTGGTCCACGCCGCCGTCGTCGCCGCGTTTCCGAACATCGCCGGCCGTGTCACGTTCGAGCGGGCGCGCCTCGAGGACGTCACCCTCGGCACCGGTGACGTCATCGTTTCGGCCCATGCCTGCGGGGCGCTCTCCGATACGGTGCTGAGTCGAGCGGCCGCGCTGGGCGCACGCGTGGCCCTCATGCCCTGCTGCCACCGGACGAGGCGGCGTGCCGATCTCGTTGGCCTCGCGGATCCTGCCGCGGTGATCGACGAGGAGCGCACGATGTGGCTTATCGAGCGCGGCTACGACGTGTTCGTCGACGCGATTCCCGCGAACGTGAGCGCCAAGAACCGGCTGCTCCTCGGGCGACCGCGGTCGTGACCTCGTAGCCTTGGGTCCGGGGCACAGATATCATCCCCGGCGATGGCATCCAAAGCTCCGTCCTCAGCTCTGGTCGCACGAGTCAACAAGACGCTCGCAACGAATCCCAGCCTGAAGGGCCGCACCGCGCTGATGGGCGCGCTCACGGTGATGTTCGATGCCGCGAGCGGCAAGGAGATCGACGCCTGCATCAGCCTCGCACTCGAGATGACCAAGCGCCCGCTCGTGTTCCGCGGCTTCCTCGCAAAGGGCACGAAGTCGACGCGCTACGCGGCGCCGAAGGCGATGTCGGCCGCGCGCAAGGTCATCACAGACACCGTCGGCAGTTACCGCGCGTTCCCGAAGGAATCGACGATGGTCTACATCCACGACGGCGCCCCAGAGAAGCTCCCCCCGAAGGAGTTCGCGCTGTACCTGACACTCGAAGCTGGTGAGACCGGTGTGCTCTCGATCGCGTTTCCGCTCGACGAGGTCACGGAGCCACGCTGGCAGGCGCTCGGCGACCAGCTCGTCGAAAGGCTCGGCGCCCCGGTGGCCTTGCTCGGACCGGCGGTGTGGCTCGCGCCGCTGTCGTTGTTCAACAGCAGCGGGAACCAGATCGACAGCGCCGCGCTCGTCGCCGCGTTGTGCAGCGTGGACCCCCAACTCGATATCCCGAGCTGGTTCTCGGATCATCGGCTCACGCGCGAGGAACTCAAGCCAGCCAAGCACGGCCTCGTGTCTCCGTCCTGGATCATGTGGCTCGACAAGTCACTCGCGCCCAAGCGCTACCGCGGCCGTCACGAGAAGCTCGCCTCGAGCACACGTTTCCACGCCGCCGATGGGACGCCGTTTGAGATGACCGACGACCGCTACACCGCATGGCACGACGCATGGGCCGACCTCGCGTCCACACGACGCACGCTGAAAGACGACAGTGAGATCTACGGTCCGTATACACGCCGCTTCGACGACGACTCGCTCGAGGCAATGCGCGCGCGGTGGACCGGCGACCAGGCCGACGAGGAGGACGCGGAGGCACGCGGCCTCGAGATCGAGGTCAAGATCTCGAAGCTCGCGGACAAGCCCGCGGCGCTCCTCAAGTACGTGCGGCCGCTCATCGGCGAGCTGGCGACGAACCACCTATGGGAGCTCCTTCCCCGGTTCACCGAGTACGTAGCGGAGGGCCACGTCGACGCCGCCGAGGCCAAGGTGTGGCTCGATGCCACCGACAAGCTCGACGATGCGCGCCTGTTCGTCGCAGCCGCCGGCCTTGCCACCGCCGTCGGCGACTCCGAGCGCGCGATCGACCTCCTGCGCCGCGCACTCAAGGGCAACGCCCAGAACGCGAACAAGAAGCAGATCAAGAAGGATCCGCTGTTCCGCGCGCTCCGCACCGAGAAGCAGTTCATCGCGCTCGTGAAGTAGTCCGCGGTACTCGGGATTGGCAGCTAGGGATGACAACCGGTCTTCGAGAGCTTGGAGTTACTCAGCCGGCAGGATTTCTCCCACGCTTCGACGAGCGCCTCCGCCCCCTGGAACAGCGGGCCGAGCTGCTCGTTGGTGAGACCGTCCGCGCGCGTGTCCTGCAGGAGGTCGGGGAGCAGGCCGTAGTTCGCGAGCCCGTCGTAGTTGAAGTCGAAGGTGCGACCGGCCATGGAGGTCAGGGCCATCAGCGAAGGCGACCGCGCGAGTGACTTCATCGAGATCGGGTCGAGCGTCGCGGGGAGCGGCTTGCCCCATTGCTGTTGCTGCATGTACGGCACGAAGGCGGACGGATCGACGAGGTTGAAGAACTTGAGTCCCGGGCCGGGACCGCCCACCGGTGGCCGTCCACGATAGTGGGTGTAGTTGATCCCGTCGCTGTGGTCGCGCTGTTCGACGCGTTGCGCGCCGGCGGTCCCGAACGGCATGAAGATGTTCTCCGAATCGTACTTGTACGGCACGACGCTCTGCGCGTCGATCAGCGTGGTGCCGTCGTGGGCGAACTGCACGATCCGCGGAATGGTGCCGCGCGCGTAGCAGCCCATCGTGCCGAAGCGCGGGTTGAGCTGAGCCTCGAAACCGTTGAGATCCGTACCGAGCGTGATGCCCTTTCCCTTCGTCATCCGCAGTGCGTACAGGTAGCCCTGCGCGAACGTCTTGCTCGAGCCGGCGCAGTCGTCCATCACGGTCGTCGCCAGGATCCCGGTCCATGGTCGCCCCGTCGACGGATCGTCCGGGCCCATCGACATGTCGGGCGCGAGTGGGTCGCCGCCGGCCGTGCCCACGGCGACGGTTCCACCGATCGCGTGGATGCGATCGATCATCTCGCCGTCGATACCGCCCTCATCGCGGACGCGCTGGAGCTGGCGCAGACCGGCGTGACTCGAGATCACGGGATACGCGCTGTCCTGACAGGACGGCTTCGTGAGATCGCAGCCAGGGTTCACGATCGAGTTGCTGTTCGTAGTCCCCCCGAGGCCGAGCAAGGAATTCCGGCCGAGGTCGCTCATGTGCGCGACATCGATCAACATGCCGCGATCCATCATCGCCTGCAGGACGGCACGACCCTGCGGCGTGAGCCCCACCGTGTTGACGTGCCCGCGAGGATTCGATGGATCGTACTTTGGTAGCGGCGACAGCGCGGCGATCGGGATCGGCGTGTAGGTGGCCTGGGTCAGGATCGAGAGCACGACCTCGATCCTTGGCAGAAAGACCAGCCACCCCATTCCGATGCCCGCAACGCAGCCCCCGACGAAGTTTGTCTGGCACCAACCAATCTCCCCGATGTTCCACGCCGCGAGCGGATTTGGCGGCGTGTGGAAGTTCTTCACGGACATCTCGTCGTGCTTGCGGGCGGACTCGCCAAGCCGGAACTCCACGTCGGGCGAGCTCATCACGCTCAGAAACGCGCCGTTCATGAACCGGTTGTTCATGTTGTGCAGGTCGGTGTAGACGGCCGGACCACCGAGATCGTTGTTCGAGAAGTGCATCGGAATGATCATCCGGTAGCCGGCAGCGTAGAGGCTCTCGACGCGATTCACCCAGTCGTTGGTGTTGTTGCCGCACGACGTCCTGACCTTGATCTGGTTCCACGGGTTTGCGCCGTTGGTCGACATCGTGGTCGTCTGGCCGCCATCCTGATCGGGATAGGGCCACGAGATATCGCCCTTGCAGTGGTCGCCGATGTCCTCGACCTCCGTCGACAGGATGATCGCGAGCCGATTGCCGCGAATGATGCGGCGCGCATCAGCGGGCGTGTATGCGATCTCCATCCACGAGTTGTTCGGGTTCGCGACGAGCCACTTCATGTACGCCGCGAAGCGCCGCACCGCGCCGTAATCGGAGACTTGCGGATCGCGATGACCGTCGCGTAGCACCGAGCCGAGCAACTCGTTGTTGCCCGCGGTCGCAACCAGCAAGCGTTGGCCACCCTGATACGACCGCTTGATCCAGTCGAGGTACATCTGCTGGTGAGTGCGCGTGTACCAGTACGGTGCGCCGACGTTGGGATCATGATGGGCGTGGTCGAGGAGAGTGTTTCCCGGGGCATTGAAGGTCGGACTCTGCTGCTTGTAGAAGCAGCTCAGCCCATCGCATCCCTCGGGCATCGCCGGTGCGCTGCCTAGACTCGCGGTATCGGCCGTGAACGATGCGGTGCGACCTCCGACGTGGTTGCGTTGGCCGTGATCGCCGCCATCGCATCGACCGCGCATCACCGAGTCGGGGTGGTCGGGGACGCCGTCGAGCAGATGACCACCGCCGTTCAGCGCTTGAAACGACTGGTGGTTTCCCGGATGCGCATGGGTGTCGGCGAAGCCCCATAGTGGGCGGTTCGCGCCACCGCCATCCATCGGATAGACGCTCGTGTGCCGTACGTCGTCGACGTTGATGTGCCCGTTTGGCGAATCGTCCGTGACGACGATGCGTGCGGTCCTTCCCTGGAGCGCGTACATGGGGATCACCTTGCGCTCCATCAGCTCGCTGCAAGTCCCGGTCACCATGGACGCCCCGGCGACATCGATGAAAGGCACCCAGAATCCGCTGACCTCGAGCTGGACCTCGACCTTCTCGGTCAAGGCGTCACACGTGCCGCCGACCAGGAACGTGACGTATTGCTGATCGATCACGAAGCTCGGCGACGTGATGGTGCCCATCGGGCTATCGCCTTGGACCGCGCTCCATGCAGCACGTTCGTCGGGTCGGTTCTCGAACGTGCCGATCCAGAACTGGCCCTGATGACCGATGGGGTACGGCGTCTCCCAGAAGTCGCCTCCGAGATCCCGCAGATCGTCGAGCATGGTGCCCGTCGTACGCATCGCGCTCGGTTGCTTGGTGAGGATGCGCGACGCCATGACATTGTCGCCGAACGTCGGCTGGGTCGCGAACGCGGTGCCGGTTGCAGTCCACGCGCCGAAGCCGGCGTCGTCGAGCGTGCCGTCCTCGAAGTCCCAGCACTGCGACGTCACGGCGTGATCGACCTTCGTGCAGTCGGGGAACTTGATCGCGGTCTCGGCGCGAGAGATCGCCGGATAGACCATGACGAGAACGATAGGGAGGCGCTTCATGACGGGTAGGAGCGTGGTCTCGGGATCCGTCGCAAAGAAATCCGCGCGGCGCGCACTCGCCGGCGATCTCGCGCGCTTAGCGGCGCGGGCCCGGGCCCGGCAGCGGCGTCCCCGACGAGTCGAAGTACTCGAAGTTCGCGGTCACCGACTTCGAATCGTCCACCAACACGGTGCACGCACCTGAGCCGGTGCACGCGCCACTCCAGCCGGTGAACGTGTAGGCACGCGTGCTCGGCGTCGCATAGAGCGTGACGGTAAGGCCGGGCGCCACGCTGACCGCGCACATGTTCGAGGAGCTCGCGCCGCAGTCGATGCCCGCCGGGTTACTGGTGATCTTGCCGTAGCCGCGACCGGTGGTGGCGACGCTCAGAACTGGCACCTTCGTGTTGAAGGCCTGCTTCTCGCCGTAGAACGTGCCGCTGGTGGTGACGAAGCGCGCCCGCCAGAAGTATTCGGTGGCCGGCGCGAGCCCGGTGAGCACGGCGTTGGCGCTCGGGAAGTTGGCGGAGGTACCGGGCACCTGGCCCGGCGTGGTGCTCTGGCCGAGCGCGCTCGTCGTGCCGTAGTCGATGACGAGCTGCCCGGCCTTGAAGTACGAGAACAGATTCACGTTGAGCTGGGCGGTCGTCGTCGTGATGTTCGAGGAGTTGATGTTCTCGAGCCTGGCGCGGTAGCCGACCGTCACGGGCACGGACGGCTCCGCGTTTCCCGACAGACTGTCGGTCCTCACCCGGAACGCGTGCGCGCTGCCGCCGGCCGCGCCGACCAGCTCCGCGTTGTAGACGATCGGGATCTGGAGCTCGAGGTACCAATCCGGGGCGAGCGTCACCGCGCCGTTGGTGAACATCAGGCCGCCGTGCGGTCCGACGTAGCCCCACGGGGCGCAGTTCGTGATCGGGTCCGACAGGCCGGTGGTCTTTTCGCGAATGCAGAGCATCTGCTTCGTGGTGTCGAGGCTCGCGCCCGCCGGCAGGAAGACCTCCATCGTTGCGCCGTTCGTGCAGTCGACGGCCTGCGCGACGGCCCTCACGTATCCGCTATCGCCCGTCTTCAGCGGACTCACCGGATCGTTGACGTAGCTGACCTGCGTTGCGACAGCGGCATCCGGCTTGCTGGCGCAGTTGAAGGGAATGGACTGAGCGATGCCGGGCACCCACGTCGGCGTCGCATGAGCGACGGTGGGGACAGCAACGGTGGCGAGCACGAGGAGCGACGAGACCAGGAGAGTTCGTGTCATGGTGGTAAGGAGCCGCGCCGGCCGTTTCGTCGCGCAGAAAGATTGCGTCGCGAACACAGCCACTTACGGGTAGTGCGGCCGTGTGGGGATGTGCGCCATCTACACGGCGATCCGACCACTGATGGTCCGTACCCGGATCAGCCGGTCCCGAGCAGGCGATCGAGCGAGACATCGACCCGGCTCTGCACGAGGCGGATGATCGAAGCGACCTCGTCGGGTTCGATCGACAGCCGAGCGGCGAGCTCGGCGCGGATGCCCTCGGCGAGCGTGGCGCGCGCGGCGACCATCCAGCGCGCCGCCGTGGCGCGGTGCACGCCATAGACATCGGCGACCTGATCCACCGTCCAGGCGTCGACGATCTGGTAGCGCAAGAGCGCGCGCGTCCGGTCGTCTAGCTTCGTGATCGCGTCGCGCATCGCCTCGTGAACAGCGCCGTGATACTGGGCGCGAAGCACGCTGATCTCCGGATCGTGCTGCGTGCCGAGGCGCGCGAGGATCTCGTCGCTGACGAGGAGCGGCGCGCGGCGACCGCGCTGGATGGTCTTGATCAGGTCGCGGGTGACGATGACGCGGATGTAGCCGCGCAGGTTGCCGCGCCCGGCGTAGTCGCGCAGCCCGGCGACACGGCCGGGCTCGTCGACGAGCAGCACGCGGGACAGCTGCGACCTCGCCTCGGCGGCCTGGTCCGGCGTCGCACGCAGCTTGCGCGCGACGTGCTGCACGTCGGCGATGAACTCGCGGTCGAGGCACTCGATCGCGACGGTGTCACCGTCGGCGCACGCGATCGCGAGGTAGAGGTCCGCACCGCAGCACTTCGCGAGCACGTCCTCCGTCGCGTCGGGCCCGAGGCGGCGCGCCAGCTCCGCGCCGTAGCGGTCGCGCGCGACGGTGACGGTCGGCCAGGCCGCGCGCCCCGCGTCCCAGTGGGTGTCCACCAGGCTCTCCAACAACACTCCGCTCACGCAGGCGGAGCTTATCGCGCTAGCGTCGCCTACGTGCTCTGCCCGAATCCCGAATCGCTCGCACAGATCGCATTCGCCTCGGGGGAGGAGCGCGCCGCTGTGGCAGACCATGCCGCTGCCTGCGAGAGCTGCCGGGCCGTCCTCGTGGTCCTGCTCGAGTCGGCGTCCGCCGCGGCCTCGTCGCCGGAGACCGTCGCCAGCGAGCCCGACCACGCGGGTAGCGAGCAGGCGCCGCGCATGGTCGACCGCTACCGCATCGTCCGCAGGCTCGGGGCCGGCGGCATGGGCGTGGTCTACGCGGCGCGCGATCCCGAGCTCGGTCGCAATCTGGCGATCAAGATGCTGCATCGTGGGGCGCCTGCCGCACGCCTGCGGCGAGAAGCCCAGGCGCTCGCACGGCTCTCGCATCCGAACGTCGTCGGCGTGCACGACGTCGGGGAGCACGATGGCCAGGTGTTCGTCGCGATGGCGCTCGTCGACGGCATGAACCTTCGGCAGTGGCTCGCGGCCGAGCACACGAGCCCCGAGATCCTTCGCGTCCTGTGCGCCGCGGCGCGCGGGATCGTTGCCGCGCACGGTGCGGGACTCATCCATCGCGACCTCAAGCCCGACAACATCTTCGTCGCCAGCACCGGCGAGATCCTCGTCGGGGATTTCGGTCTCGCGTGCGATGCGAACGAGGAGCCCGAGGCGATGCGTCCGTCGACGATGGCCATGACTGCGCTGACGCTCACCGGGACCGTGCTCGGCACGCCCGCGTACATGGCGCCCGAGCAAGCGCGGGGCGCCGCGACTGAGAAGTCCGATCAGTTCAGCTTCTGCGTCACCGCGTACGAGGCCCTGTTCGGCACGCGTCCGTTCCCCGGGAAGAGCTTCGACGAGCTGCAGAAGAGCATCGTCGATCAGACCATCGCCCCGGCGCAGCGCGGCCACACGGTCCCCGCCGGTGTGGAGCGCGCGCTTCGCCGCGGCATGCGCGCGGACCCGGCCGAGCGCTTCGGCTCGATGACGGAGCTGCTCGCGGAGCTCGAGCCGCGGGGGCGACGCTGGCCGTACGTAGCGCTCGGCACGGGCGCGGTCGGTGCGGCGATCGTGACCACGCTGGTGCTGACCCGAGGCGAGACGCCGCCCGACGTGGACGCGATCTGCGCACCGACAGCAACGATGATCGACGGAGTGTGGGGTCCGGCGAAGCGCCAGGCGCTCAAGACCGCGCTGACAGCGCGGGACCAGCAGCCCGACGCCATGCTGGAGCTCGAGCGACGCCTCGATCGCTACGCCGCCGGGTGGGCGGCGGAGCGGCGACGGACTTGCGTCGCCGAGGTGACCAAGCAAGCGACACCGGCCCAGATCTCCGGACGGCTCGCCTGCCTCGAGGTGCGCAAGTCGAACGTCGAGATCGCCGTCGACAGCATGATCGCGGCCGGGGCGGGTGACGTGTTCTCGATGTGGCACCGCGTGACCTCGCTGGCCCCAGCGGCGAGTTGCGCCAGTGACGACGCGATCCGGCTGGCCTCGGGCGGCCCCGAGCACCAGGCGCTGATGCGCGACTTCGCGCTCGCTGCAAGCGACGACGAGCCTCCGTTCGCGGCGCTGGCAGCCCGCGCGGAGGCGGCGAAGGACTACCCCGCCCTGCTCGAAATCGAGCTGGCCCTCGCGGGTGACGCCCTCGACAACTCCCAGATGCAGATGGCCGACAAGGCCCTCGAGCGCGCGCTCCCTCTTGTCGAATCCCTCGACGCTCCGTCGATGCGCGTTCGCGCGGTCGCGATCTCGGCGCGGTCCCTGTGCAAGCAGGGTCGCGTGGACGAAGCCGATCGCTTCCTCGCGATGGCCACTGCCGGCGCGGCGCGGCTAAGCGCCCAGGAGAACGAGCTGGAGCTCGACGAGGTGTTTGGCGCCCGCATCGAGTGCATGGCGAGCCGCGGCCAGAACGCAGCGCTCGTGCCGCTCCTCGTCGAGCGCATCGCCGAGATGCAGCGCCGCTACGGCCACGAAGGCATCGAGGAGGGTCAGCTGCGCTACCGCCTCGGGCAGTCGTACGTCGCCCTCCAGCGCCACGAGGATGCCAAGCGCGAGACGGCCACCGGGGCCCGCATCGAGATGAAATTCGTGCGGACCAGCCTCGTCGCGCTGGCAACCGAGAACAACCTCGTCCTCGCGGCGATGCAGGACAACGACCTCGAGAGCGCCATCACCCACCAGCGCCGCGTCATCGAGATGACCGAGGCCATGGGCTCGAGCGAGGTCGTCCCGCAGATCGTGGCGCTCGCAGATCAACTGGAGTTCGCCGACGAGAATCAGGCCTCGATCGCGGCGTACACACGCGCGATCGACCTCGCGGCCTCGCCCGCGGTCGGTAGCGACGAGCGCGCCGCCACTGCGCGCATCGAGGCGCTCGAGAGCCGTGGATGGATGTACGCGCGGGTCGGCGACATGACGCGCGCGGGCGCCGATTTCCAGGCGGCACTCGATGCGGCCGCGCGCGCCAAGCGCATCGATCTCGCGACGACGTCCCAGCTCGGCCTCGGCCGCGCCCTCGTCGCCCTCGGCGAGCACGATCGGGCGATCCGGATCCTTCCGCCAGCGCTCGCGACCTACCTCAAGAACTCCGACCGCCCTTCGGCCCGCGCCGGCTCCGCGCAGTTTGCGCTCGCGCAGGCGCTGTGGGCAAAGGGCAATCACCCCGCCGCCGTCACCGCCGCCCGCGACGCCGAGACGATCACCGCCGCAGCCCTCGAGCGCGTCAAGGGGTCGGGGATCGGCCGCAAGGTGGTGCACTACTTCGCGGACCAGCTTGCCGAGATCGAACGCTGGCGCGACGCGCGTCGCTGAGCCGCGTAGCCCCCTCCGGGGTTGCCGTAGCCCGCTCCGGGGTTGAGTGACGGGGTCTCGGGTGGTGCGCTCTGGCGATTGCTTCGGACAGATCTCGGACACGGAGCCGCTCCGCACTTCGGACAGGTCTCGGACAGGCCGCCACGTCTCTCCCCTGTCCGAGAATCAACCTCGGTCAGGGTTCCTAATAGTGCCGGTCCCGCCGTCGGTCATCGACTCGCCCGAGACGGCTTCAGCTCCGTGGAGCTCAGCCAGAACCCGAGGCCGGCGTAGTTGTCCGCCGCGTAGAGCTCGTCATCCGAGAGCTGCTGCCACGACCGGCCATCGAACGTGATGACCGGGACGATGGACCGCAGCAGCCGTATGCGGTCGGGGCCGCGGAGCGCCTCCTCGATGCCCATCCGCAGCCGCTTCTTGGATTCCGTGGTGGGCTCTTCCAGGAGCACGAACACTGCGCCTCCCTGGCTTCGCTCGGCGTCGGGGCGCATCTGCCCCACCAGGTTGACGAGGTGTCGGTAGTCGTACAGCCCCGTGCCGACGGCGTCATGCGGCACGAGGACACTGATGCGGCCAGGCATGCCGCCCGCCTTCTGCTTGGTCACGATCGCGGAGATCAGGTCGTCGAACATGCGCTCCGCTCCGGCGTCGGCGGGTAGCCAGTGAACCAGAGCGTCACGCCGTCACCCGATCGGTGCTGGAGATCCGGGCGAGGGATGTCGCGAGCGCGTCGAACACGCGTCGCCGCTCGGCCGCGGTCCGCGCCGACCACCGGGCCAGTCGGGCTGCTGGGATGACCCAGTCCACGCCGACACCGGCCGCGTGGGCAGTCGGACGAGCTCGGCGGCGCGATCGAAGGTCCGCCCGCGGGCTCCTGCCCTGCCCGGCGACTCGACGTGGCGAACGTTCCGTCGCATCGAACGTCATGCCGACGAGCAATCGCCGAGCGCGCCGGGCGGCATCACCGGGACCTTGCCGCGGAGCCAGTACGGGAGAACCCGGTGGCGGCGTGGTCGAGGTGATCGAGCTCGCACTGGAACGGCCCCTGGCTCAGCAGAATGGGCGCGGACGGATCGAACGTGGGGGCTCGCCAGGCGAGCTCCGACGCGAAAGTCGCCACCAGCCGGTCGATGCTTTGCAGAGCCTCCGTCGCTTCCGCTGATGAACAGGTGGACCGTCGATCCCGCGCGACCTTCAGGCGCGAAACAGCCAGCCACCGTGCTCGCCACCGCCTGGAAGGCTTCGTCGCTCATCGCCTCGGTTCCGCGCCATCGACAGACACCGATCTCGGCGGCGAACCGCGCGCGCACCGCCTTCGCGCGGAGCTCGGCGTCGGGGGTACTCCATCGTCTTCAGCAAGCGAAGCGTGTCCTCGAACGGGGGCGGCTCGACGGCTTGCCCGGAGCCACGCTCGAAGGTGTGGCGTGGCGTGCCGGAACGGGCGGCGCCGGAGCGCATGCCGCGACCAGCAGCGTGACGTACAGGGTCCATGACCGCATCGGCTCAGTTTCGCTCCGGATAGGCATAGATCTCCATGGTCGCCTCTGCCTTCACGGCGGCGGCGCCGAGCTCGCAGCGTATAGTCGCCCCGAGAGCTCGTGCACGGTCCCGGTTCACGCAACAAGCTGTCACCGTCGCACGCGCGCTATTACCCTGACGACGGCATGCTCGATACACCGGACGTGCGATCTGCGCCGTTGACTGCCGCCACGCAAGGAGCTGCACGAGGCGTGAGAGGCCACGCGGATCCGTACGGCTTGCAGGCGACACGGTCGTCCGCGTGGTGGACCTCTGCGCCGGTTACGGCTTGCCCGCCCAGGTACTCCTGCCGCAAGGCAACGATCCCCTCGAGGGCCCCGCGGTCGACGTCCGCCCCGCGAAGAACTCCGTCCTGGCCGCCGCCGTCGTCGCCGCGTTTCCGAACATCGCCGGCCGTGTCATTCCGAGCGGGCGCGCCTCGAGGACGCACCTCGGCACCGGTGACGTCATCGTTTCGGCCCATGCCTGCGATCTCTCCGATACAGTGCTGAGTCGAGCGGCCGCGCTGGACGCGTGGCCCTCATGCCCTGCTGCCACCGGACGAGGCGGCGTGCCGATCTCGTTGGCCTCGCGGATCCTGCCGCGGTGATCGACGAGGAGCGCACGATGTGGCTTATCGAGCGCGGCGACGACGTGTTCGTCGACGCGATTCCCGCGAACGTGAGCGCCAAGAACCGGCTGCTCCTCGGGCGACCGCGGTCGTGACCTCGTAGCCTTGGGTCCGGGGCACAGATATCATCCCCGGCGATGGCATCCAAAGCTCCGTCCTCGGCTCTGGCCGCACGGGTCAACAAGACGCTCGCAACGAATCCCAGCATGAAGGGCCGCACCGCACTGATGGGGCGCGCTCACGGTGATGTTCGATGCCGCGAGCGGCAAGGATCGACGCCTGCATCAGCCTCGCACTCAGGATGACCAAGCGCCCGCTCGTGTTCCGTGGCTTCCTCGCAAAGGGCACGAAGTCGACGACACGCGGCGCCGAAGGCGATGTCGGCCGCGCGCAAGGTCATCACAGACACCGTCGGCAGTTACCGCGCGTTCCCGAATCGACGATGGCTCCCATCCACGGCGCCCGAGAACTCCCCCGAAGGAGTTCGCCTGCTACACCCCGAAGCTGGGAGACCGGTGCTGATCGCGTTTCCGCTCGACGAGGTCGGAGCCACGCTGGCAGGCCTGGCGACCAGCCGTCGAAAGGCCGGCGCCCCGGTGGCCTTGCTCGGACCGGCGGTGTGGCTCGCGCCGCTGTCGCTGTTCAACAGCAGCGGGAACCAGATCGACAGCGCCGCGCTCGTCGCCGCGTTGTGCAGCGTGGACCCCCAACTCGATATCCCGAGCTGGTTCTCGGATCATCGGCTCACGCGCGAGGAACTCAAGCCAGCCAAGCACGGCCTCGTGTCTCCGTCCTGGATCATGGCTCGACGTCACTCGCGCCCGGCGCTACCGCGGCCGTCACGAGAAGCTCGCCTCGAGCACACGTTTCCACGCCGCCGATGGGACGCCGTTTGAGATGACCGACGACAGCTACACCGCATGGCACGACGCATGGACCGACCTCGCGTCCACACGGCGCACGCTGAAAGACGACGGTGAGATCTACGGTCCGTACACACGCCGCTTCGACGACGACTCGCTCGAGGCAATGCGTGCGCGGTGGACCGGCGACCAGGCCGACGAGGAGGACACGGAGGCACGCGGCCTCGAGATCAGGTCAAGATCTCGAAGCTCGCGGACAGCCCGCGGCGCTCCTCAGCGTGCGGGCCGCTCATTGGCGAGCTGGCGACGAACCACCGGGGGAGCTCCTTCCCCGGTTCACGGAGTACGTAGCGGAGGGCCACGTCGACGCCGCCGACGCCAAGGTGTGGCTCGATGCCACCGACAAGCTCGACGATGCGGACCTATTCGTCAAAGCCGCCGGCCTTGCCACCGCCGTCGGCGACGCCGAGCGCGCGATCGATCTCCTGCGCCGCGCACTCAAGCGCAACGCGCAGAACGCGAACAAGAAGCAGATCAAGAAGGATCCGCTGTTCCGCGCGCTCCGCACCGAGAAGCAGTTCATCGCGCTCGTGAACTAGCCCGCGGTACTCGGGGTTGGCAGCTCCACGAACCGGTCTGTGCAAAGCGCTGGAACCAACTGCCTCCGGAGGAGCGACAGCGATCGATCCCGCTCGCGTCGACGTTGATTCCCGAACCGACGACGACGACGACCTCGGACGTCGGGCCGGAAACCGTGGGGACCGGACCCGAGAGGTCGAGGCCGGTCGAGAGGTGCGCGCAGCCGGTGCGTCGAGACCGCACCCGGCGAGGAACGCTCACCTCATGTCAGAGCTTCAACGCGCCGAGCTTCTTGTAGTCGATCTTCTTCTTGAACGGCTCCGCAGCCGTCACCGGCAGCATCCACACCTCGTAGCTGACCATCATGCCGTTCTCGAGCTTGTGGATCACCGTGTGCTCGTCGCGGGCACGGAGCGGATTCTTTAACGTCCGGCTCGCCGCCTTCTGGCCGAGCACCTCGGAGATCACGAACGAAACGTCGTTGATCTTTGCCTTCGCTGCCTTGTCCGCATCGTCGACCATGAGCGCCATGTCGAGCGGCGAGCCGCTGGGCTGGATCCCGATGTGAACGATCACGATCTCCTCCTCCGCCTTCCCCTTGCGGTACTTGCGGACGACGCCGAGCTCGCGCCCGCTCATCGCGCTGTCCTGGGCGATGACCTGCTCCTCGACCATCGACCACCCGGCCGGGGCTTTCGGCAGGAACACCTTCAACTTCGTGGCGCGATCCTTGAGGCTCGGACCGGCCTCCACCGCAGCTGTTGACATGAACAGGAGACCGAGGATGACGAGGATTCGAAGGCTCATTGCACTAGTGTAGTGCCAACGCGCGCGTCGATCGCTGCCGCCCTCGGCAATTGTGCAAGCGAGGCTTGCACGATCGAGCGCGACTATAGTCCCCACGAGTGCCGTGTTCACAGGCGAGTACTTCATCGCGAACGGAACCAATAGTTTCTACGCAAAGACGGGTCCCGAGATGCCCGGGAATGCGCGCTTTGACGGTGTGGACACACTGACGAGCCGGGCGGCGGATTGGACGACGGAGTACAAGAGGGAGCCGGCAGCAGCCACACCAGGCGTGCCCGACGCGACACCGGTGCGATAGACTCGGATAGGTTCCTGGCAGTGGCGGTCGAGCATCAAGTCGTCCGTACCAAGAGCGGCCACCTGGCGATGCTCTGCACCGCAGACGGTGAGGTCATGCACCCAGGTGTCGGCCCGCTTGCCGAAGCCCGCGACCTCTACGTCGTGC
This sequence comes from Myxococcales bacterium, assembly GCA_016720595.1. Taxonomy (GTDB): domain Bacteria; phylum Myxococcota_A; class Polyangia; order Haliangiales; family Haliangiaceae; genus JABFXX01. The sequence continues at coordinate 167,285 of JADKKI010000023.1, read as the reverse complement.
AGTCACGCTTGCGGGATCGCCTCGCGTCTGCCGACCGCCGGCTGACCGTGTTCGACGTTGGCCTGGGCGCGGGGTCGATCGCGCTCGCGGCCCGGTCGATCGCCGAGGCGGGTGCGCCTGGCAGTGCGTCCCTCGAGATCGTCAGCTTCGAACGCAACCTCGACGCGCTGGTCGTTGCGCTCGAGCATCCCGAGGCCTTCGGTCTCGAAGGAGAACCCGGGCTTGCGGCACGGAAACTCATCGCGGAAGGTCGGCACACGACCGCGCGCACGGACTGGCGGCTCGCGTACGGCGACGTGTTCGAGCAGCTCGACCGTGAGACAGCGCGAGCCGACATCGTTTACTGGGACATGTACTCGCCTCGGAAGCATCCGATGTTCTGGACGGTCGCCGCCTTCGCGCAGATCCGTGCGCTGGCGGGACCCGCATGCACGCTCTTCACGTACTCCGCCTCCACCGCCTCACGCATCGCGCTGCTGTGCGCCGGGTGGGCCGTTGGACTCGGCACCTCGATCGGAGAGAAGTGGCAGACCACCGCCGCAGCCGTGCGACTCGAGGATCTCGAGCAGCCGTTGACGATCGACTGGATGCGCCGCCTTCGCCGCGCGGACGTTCCGCTCCCGGCCGACGCACCTGCGGACTTTCTGGCGCGGATCGAGGCAATGCCGCAGTTCCATTCCTGACCGAACTGTTGTCGAGCATGTCGGATCGTCGCCTGACGAAGCGTTTGGCCCAGAGCGCGCGAACACTCCCAGGCCCCGCGTTGCAGCCCGGCTGCCTCGCCGATCCCACCGTCGCGCGACATGACGGTGCCTCCGTCGTCGTACGTGAGCTCGATCTGGATGTCGTCCCCCGCCGCGATGGTCAGCGGCGCCCGGAACATCAGATCGATTCCTGTCATCCGGCGCACTTCGTACGCAGCAGTCATGCCCGCCGCGTTGGGCGGACATTCAGCGCTGTGCCGGCGGGAAGCGTGTCCTGCGTGCCCATTCCGGGCACGCCGATCGCGTTGACGTTCGGCAAGCTCGAGCACCAGGCGAACAAGCAGCCCGACCGAGGTTGATTGACGGTGTGTCCCGGACTCTGCGTCGGACAGATCTCGGACACGCTCCGGATCGCTGCAGCGTCTCGGACAAGTCTCGGACAGGTCGATGCGGCTCTCAGCGGGCCTGGATCAACCTCGGTCGGGGCCAAGGTGGATCGCCCTTCTGACCAGCCTCGTGTCAACAACCAGGTGGAAGGTGTAACGTGGCGCGCATGATCAAGATCCTGCTTCTGGTGACGTTCGTGGGTGCGTGTGGAGGCGCCGGCAGCTCATCTTCGAAGACGTCCTCGCTCACCTGCCAGGATGCGGCGAGCTCCATGGCCAAGATGTTCGAGTCGGCCGCGCAAAGCAGCTTTCCCAACTTCCAGGGGCGCTCCGGTCAAGCCGCCCAGGTCACCACGGAGGGGTGCACGTCCAGCGGGTGGTCACCCGGCGCCATCATGTGCATGGTTGACGCACACGACCTCGAGACCGTCACGTTTTGCATGACGTCAGGGCACGGCCCGAACGATAAGCTCAACTGTCCGATGGATGCCAAGGCCCCCTATGGCCCGGGCTGCACGGGGTTCAAGAAGGACCAAGCGGATGCATACCGGGAAGCAATGCGCACCAAGGTCCACTGCGATCTGTATGGCGAGTTGCGCAGCGAGTACAAGAGCGGCCGGTGGTGCGAGTGATTCGCCGCCGACCACGGCGTGAACCCGCTCGGTCGTCAGGAACCCGTCCGAGTTGCACCGCGTGACGCCTGGCAGATGCCGCGGCGCATCTGGGTCGATCGCGTCCTACCGCGCGCACCGTACCGGCATTCTGAGATCCTGATCGCGTTCGACGCGCGCGCGACCGGGCGCTGGTCGCCCTCGATCATCGCGACCACGTCAGCGAGCACGACGTCATAGCTGGGCGTGCGGCGGATCTCGCGCTCGCCACGGAACACAGGATTCGTCTCGACTCCCTGCTCGACCAAGGCGTCGTGGGCAATCGATACTGACCCTGGACTTCGCTGTCGACGTTCGACTTCAGCTCAACGCCGCGTGCTCTGGATGAACCGCGGCGAGGACTGCTGGTAGAACCGACGTCCGAGGTTCACCGGTTTTCAACAATAGCTGCCTGCACGCTGTTTGATTACCATGACTTGGAGCATTGGTCCGACCATTGCCTACTCCTGCAGCATGACCTACCGGATGATCCTGGCGATGTTCCTCACGGCGACCATTGGCGGCTGTACCGAGCGCGACGAGCAGTCACTGGCCGAGGGCGGCCTCGAGGTCTCGGTCGCCGCTGGCTACAATGATCCCCACGTCGTCGCGGTGGAGCTCTCGCGCTTCGAACCCATCACAGAACTCGTCTCCGACACGAGCAACTGCGTGACCCTCCGCGACTCCACCAAGTTCACCGCGAACGGGGTGGCCGGGACGCTGGTCGAGGTCGGCGGTCTGGAGTTCTCGGCCGATAGCTGCACGCGCGCGAGGTTCGAAGTGTCGTTCGATCAGATTCCGGCGACGATCGACTTCGTGCTCGACGACGGCAGTGCGCGGCTCGAGCTCTCCATCTCCAAGGACTCGAAGCAGGAGTACCAGGTGACACGCTGCGATTTCGACGAGTGCTGGGCGTACTAAGAGCTGTCCCGGAATTCGGCACGGAGGTTGTGCAGGAAAGCGACCGCGCGGACGGTAGCCTGCAGGACGCGGCCCCGGCGACGGTGGTCACGTAGGACCCTCCAATCCTTGAGCCTGGCGATGGCGTGCTCGACGCGTGCACGCCGCTTGCGATGGCGGCGCCAGGTGCGGTCGCGGACGATGCGATTGTGACGAAATACCGGCGTGACTAGCTCTTGGATCCCGCGGTAGCCGCCGTCGGCAAGGACTCGGCCGTGTCGCCGACAGAGCTGTTCGATGTCCGAGCCGCGGTGGTGGACAGGATCGTTGCGGTTCCCGGGGCCACCGGCCGTGACGGCGATGACGCGTAGATCTCTGCGTCGGATCAGCACCTGAGCGTTGCACGACCAGCGGTAGTTCTTCGACTTCGCCGCCGTAGAGTGGTCACGGGTAGGAACGAGGGTTCCATCGAGCACCCACGACCACCGGCGGTCTGCCGGGATGGTGTGCGGAAGAAGCTCCGCGAGACGTTGGGTGAGATCAACGACGATGCGATGCGCTTGAGACCTCGAGATCTTGAACATCGCGGCGAGCTCACGAAACGTGAGATTCGTACGCAGCGCGACACACGCAACGATCACCCGCTGCCGAAGCGGCGTGGCCCACGGCCTGCCACGGTGAGGCTCGGTGGTGAGTCGCCGAACAAGATCATCGACGACGTGCCGCGACAGCGCGGCCAGGACTTCGCTTGCCGTGGACCTCATGTCGATCGATGTCACACCGTCGAACTAGGATCTGTTTGTGGCATCGCCGCTCGCCTGCAAGCGAACGCGCGGTCGAACAAGTCCGTCCGTGGTCTCGAAGCCCCGAGGACGGTCTGTCGGTCCTGCGGCTCGCACTCGATACGACGGATCCGGTCATGCGCCGCCGGATCGAGTCGATGTTCTCTGCGGCGTTCAAGGTCCGTCGCGCGGTCCAGAGCGATGCGCGGCATCGGTCACGCGCCTACCGGGCGGCCCACCACGAGCGTTCACGAGATCCGGCCGCGGTCCGCACTCGGATCGGCCTGTCTCGCGAGGCCCTCGAACGCGCCGCCTATCGCCACGTCGACGGTGCGCCGCACCTGCGACGGTTCGTGACCAAGGCGCTCGCGATGCACCTCGCGGACAACGTGTGGACGGCGACCGAGCGGCACCTGTTCAAGGACGCCAGCGGCGCGACGCGCGGGATGCCTCACATCGGCCGCTGGTTTGACTTCACGCGGCTCCCCGGCCGAGCTCGTTCTCACACCACGGAGCGCAAGTGGGAGACCTTCCGGCTCCACGGATCGCTCGCTGGTCATCGGGCCGCGTACACCCAGGCCGACGGGCGCTTCTTCCAGCCAGATCGGATGCGCGCGGTCGCCGATCCGAAGGACTCGTGGTGGAGCCATCAGGGTCCGCTTGTGGTCGTGTTCTCGGGGCTGCCGGGCGGTTCGCTCGTGTTGCCGGTGAGGCTCCCGGCCGCGCCCTCGAACCAGCCGATCTTGGAGCACCACCTCGCGGATCCTTCGCGGTGGCACAAGATCGACCTGGTCCGGCGGCGCGATCCGCAGGCCGCCGGTGGCTGGCGCTACGAGGCACATCTCCTGGTGCTCGCAGATCCGTACGTAGCGCCTGCGGCACAGGCTCGCCGTCAAATGGCTGCGATCAAGACCGCGGCGCGACGCGGCGGCATCGACGTCAACGTCTCGAACGTCACGGTCGCGTCTCACGAGAGCGGTCGCGATCTGCAGATCCGTCGCATCGAGCTGGGTGCGGCGGCCAAGGCCGGGGCACGGCGGCGGGCGATCCAGGATCGTCGTCGTCAGCGCCACCTCGAGCGCTCGCGCCGCGCGGCGAATCGCGATCAGTACCAGTGGTCCAAGCGTCAGGAGAAGCGAGCCCGGCGCCGCGAGCTCGCGGGCCTGGCACCCGTGCAGACCATCCCGGCAGGCCCGCGCAAGGCGCGCTCCGATGGCAAGCCGCTGCAGGCCTATCGCAAGGATCAGCTGTCCGCGAGCTATCGGCGTGGTCGCATCAGCGCGGCGGCCGAGGCTGATGCCGCTTCGCAGGCGCGCCGCGACCACGCTCGGCAGGTCGCCGCTGTGCTCGTGCGCGATCACGGGTACCAACTCGTCGTCGAGGACTGCAACGTCGGTACCTGGGCGCGTCGCTGGGGCGCGGCGCTCGCGGCGTTCTCGCCGGCGACCCTGCTGTCGGCGATCGAACGGGAGGCGGCTGCCGTCGCGCTCGTCGCTGGGGGCACAGGTGGCGTGCTTCGAGCGTCCACCCAGACCACAGCGCTCTCGCAGCACTGCCTGTGCGGCGCACGCGTACCCAAGACCCTCGCAGATCGGGTGCACGCGTGCGCGGCCTGCGGCCTCCGCGGGGACCGCGATGCCGTCTCCGCAACGCTCGCGGCGTTTGTGGCGTTCACCGATCCCACGCAACCGTCGACCGCAAGGGTCGACCTGAACGCGTCGCGCGCGTGCGGCGACGATCGTCACACGCGCACGATTCTAGATTGCACGCTCGAGCTCCATTCCAGGGGGCGGCAAGACGCCCCGTCCGAGTCAAACGCGCTCACCAGCCACGGCGGGTTCTCCGCCGCGGAGAGGGGGCGGACACCCGATGCAATCGTGGTGGCTCGGCGAACTGCTGGCACGGCGCCGTACCCAACCCCGCATGAGCCTGGCCTCCGCCAGACCACGGCGGAGCGGGCGCGGATGCGAACCAGCCTGACCTACAAAGTGCGCACAGGAGTGCCAGCTTTGCGGGACAGCTCTTAGAGGCTCAGCGGGTGGCGAGTTGCGCAGCGAGTACAAGAGCGGCCAGTGGTGCGAGTGATTCGCCGCCGACCACGGCGTGACCCCGCTCGGTCGTCAGCAATCCGTCCGAGTTGCACCGCGTGACGCATGGCAGGACCTCGCGTCGATGCCTGGTTCGTCAGTTTGCCGGCGACACTCGGCGATGAGCATCTCGCAGCCCTGAGCCGGAGCGCGGCACTAGCCTTTCTCGAAGAGGGCGCCCGTGATCGTGGTATGCGGTTCTGATGACATCGATTCGATGGGCGGGCAGTGGCCTGGTGTCCGTCGCGCTCATGGGCCTGGCGGGATGCGGCGGTGATGGCGGCGGATTCGATCCAGGCAACCTCACCGGTGAGCTTCTCGCGAAGCTACCGATGAACGCTGGCGTGACCACCGCTTTTGCAGCGGAGGTGCGTGACGGTTACGCGTACGCAAAGTCCTACTACGGCCTCGTTGTCGTCCAACTCGGTGCTGGCACGGATGCCAGCATCGTCGCAACGAGCGATGTGGTGCCACGGACTCCGTCGGAGAGCCGAGTCATCAATTGGGTCGGCCAGACCTTACTGATCGGCCATGGCGGGCGGGTGGTCGCCTTCGACGTCTCCAACCCCGCGGCGCCCTTGCAGCTCTCGGACGTCGGGTTCCCCAGTGCGATCTACGATCTCGCTGTGGTCGGGTCGCGCGTGTATGTCGCGGCGGAAACGTCGGGCGTTGCGGTCTACGACTACGCGAACCCTGCAGCACCAACGATGGTCGGCCAGATCAACAACGAACAAGTGTATGGCGTCGCCGCCAACGCGAACAACGTGTTCACGATCAATCAGACGCAGCTGAAGGTCTTCGACACGAGCCCGAGCTGGAACGCGGTGGCGGCCGTAGAGACCATCACGGGTCGCGATCTCGAGATCGATGGCAGTCACCTGATCGCATCGCTCGGGTACGGTGGCCGCGGACTCGTCGACATCGCCACCCCGAGCGCTCCCATGATTCACGTCAACGACATGGGGATGCCCGGGAGTATCTGCTCGGGGCGGCTCAACAGGGTCGGCGACCGGATGTACGACGCATGCGAAGATCGCCCTCCCCTCGTGTTCGACGTGACCAACCTCGACACGGCGGAGAAGTTGTTTCCGATCCCCACCCAGTACGTCACCACCGTCCATGGCGCGACCGCGTCACCTGATTTCCTCGTGCTTTCGGCGGACGACGGCCTCGTGCTCTGCCGGTAGACGAACCCCGAGGGCGAGGCGTGCCGCTTCGGATGCGATGGCGCGCTCGCCTGCACCCCCACGACGGGCCCGCCGGCCCCCCCCCCCCCCCCCCCCCCCCCCCGCGCCCGCCCGCCCCCCGCCCGGCCCCCCCCCCCCCCCCCCCCCCCCGAAGATTTCGACGACCTTCTGGCCACTGTGCTCCGACATCTTGCCGCGAATGCGGACCGACGGCCCGTAGTACGAGTGAGAGACGAAGGTGACCTCGTTCGGCGCCGTGTCCTTCATGTCAAAGCGATCCTTCGGCAGGCAGTGCGCGAGCTTCTCACCCTCTGCGCTGTAGGCGGCAGCGCCGGCGTCGACGCCGGCCGCCGTCCCATTGGAGGCGAAGGCACGACACTCGAGCTCTGCATGCTCGTCGGGCCGCGCCTCGATCTGGCAACCCGCCGTGCCCGGTAGCGCCAGCGTGGCGGGGAACTCCGCGTCGTCGTCCTCAAGGACGGCATCGTCATCGAACATCGCACATTCGAGAGGCGTGCAGTCTTGACCTGGTCCGGCCGCCGCGGTTCTCTGAGCGATGCTGGTGAAATACCTCTCGCTGTTCCTGGTCGTGTCCCTCGGATGCAAGAGCTCCGAGAAGCCGGCGCCGGCCGCCGCGCCTGCCAAGCCGGTCGCCGTGGGCCCCACTGCGCCGCCGGCACCGCCATCGCCGGCAACTCCACCCGCGACCGAGTTCCACATCGACGTGCAGTCGAAGTTCATCGATGGGGACAGCGTGATCTACTCGTCGGAGGCCGACGTCGGAGCTTCGGGGGCGACCAAGCCGTTCGATCCCACGGGTGCCACGCCCGCGGACTGGAAGGCGCTGCACGAGGCGCTGCGTTCCAAGAAGGACTACTTCGTGGCGTTCAACGGGCCGAAGAAGCTGCCGACGGCCAAGGTCGGGATCTACGTGTTCCCGAAGGGTCAGGTCCCGGACTTCTCGGAGACCAAGGGCCAGAGCAACAACGCCGACATCGCGCTCTACGACAACGTCCTCACCGGCACGTGGCGGTTCTGCTTCGGTGGCCACAAGGGGACGTCGCCGGCGATGACGAAGTGCATCTACGACGCCGATCCGCCGAGCCCGACGACCTACGACGTCAGCGTCGACTGACCGGAGTAGCGCCAGGTGCGCTGGCATGACGGCCCAGGTTTGATGCCGTCGGCGGTCATGGCGAGATGGCTGCGCGGTGCAGCGTCGCGCACCGCAGGTCCCGCGGTCGACTGATGTTCCACTCGGCACCTGACCTCGCCACGCGAGAACCGGCGAGGATGCGGCGATGTTGCGTCGCGCGCTGATCCTGCTCGCCGCGTGCCACGCGTCGCCGGCACCGCCGCGTGCCGTGGAGCCGATCACGATCGAGCGCGACGACTGGGGCATCGCACACGTTCACGGCGCGACCGATGCCGACGCGGTGTTCGGCATGATCTACGCCCAGGCCGAGGACAACTTCGCGCAGATCGAGAACAACTACCTCGCCGCGCTCGGACGACTCGAACGCTACCGTCCCGATGGTGGCGGCGGGGGTGGCGGCGGCGGCACTGCTGGTGCAGCGGGCGGAACGGGCCAAGGCGTCGCGCTCGGGGGCACCGGGGGCGCTGCCTGTCTACCGATGACGCTGATCCCGCTCGGCGGCGGTGGTGGCGGCGGACTCGGCGGGTGGGTCGCTCCGGTGCCGCCGTGCCAAGGAGGCGGAGGCGGCGGTGCGCTCCAGACTGCCGCCGGCGCGGGCGGTCGCGCGGGCAGCGCCGTCGGAGGCAGCGGCTCGTCGAGCGGGAATGGCGGCGCTGGCGGCGCTGGCGGGGCGCTGGCCTCGCCAAGCGCGGGTGCCGATGGCGCTTACAATGGCGGAGGTGGGGGCGGCGCCGCAGGACGGATCGTGCTGCGATTCGAGGAGGCGCCCGGGCAAGCCCTCGTCACGTCCCCCGTTGCGACCGAACTCCCGCCGCTCCAAGAATGAGCGCTACTTCGTCACTTCGATGTCGAGCTCGTTCGTGTACTTGCTGTACTCGGCGTCGACGGTCGGCTCCTTGCCGAAGAGGAAGTGATCGCGCGGGGCCTTCTTCGCCTTGCCGAACTTCGTGGCGAGCGCGGCCTCGTATTCGCCACGCGCGGCGTCGAAGTTGTCGAACGGGATATGCATGTTCCACTGGGTGACCTTGCCGCCCTTCACGAACATGAGGATGTTCGTGATCGCGGTGTCGCCGTCGTAGTCGGTCGGAGGCAACGCCATGGTCAGCGTCCCGTTCTTGTCGTCGCGCTTGACGACGAAGTCCTTGCCGTAAGTCGCATCGATCTCGTCGGGCGTCGCGCCCATCAGCGGGCGCTCGGGCTTCTCGAAGCCCCACACCGGTCCGGGCGCGCCGAACAGGTTCGCGAGCGGCAGGTACTTGACATAATCGAGATCGAAGTCCTCGGGCTTGTCCTTGCGCGTCGATGCGCGGACGCCGCGCTTGGCGTCGAACCACGTCCAGCGGTCACCGAGCGTCTCGCGCACGACCTTGTGCGCGCCGTACACCTCGTCGAGCTTCTTGATGATGTCCTCGGATTGGGTCGGCCAGCCGTACTGCGGGGACAGCGACGACGTGCGGAACCATACGCCGTAGCTGCGCACCGTGCCGTTGTCGTTCGTGTGGAGGATGACCTGCGTGGTCGTGTTGGAGGAGAACGGCGAGGCCGGCAGCTCGAACTCGGGCATATTGGGGTCGCGCGTCGTGTTGACGCCCATCTTCTCCATGTCCTTCTTCATGTCGGCCATCATCTCGTCCGTCTTGGCTTTCACCGCCGCGCTGGTCTTCTCGACCTTGACGTACTGAGGGAGCGCCTTCGCAATGTCGGCAGGCTGCTTGCCGAGTACGTCCTGCGGCTTCCACGCGATCGCTTTGTTCTCGGGTTCGAAGAACGCGGCGAGCGGGACGAACTTCGAGACCACCAGCTGGCGGCGACCGTCGGACTCGGCGGGCTCGAGGATGCCGCGCATGCCGGATGCGTCGTCGACCCATGCGTGTGCCGGCTTGCTGCCGCTCGAGGTCTTGGGGGCGCCCCACGCGGCAGTGAGTGCGTCGGCGATCTCAGCGGGAAGCGAGAACGAAACGGCATCGAGCTTGTCGTTCACGAATTCGAGCCGCGCCTGTGCGTAGGAGTCACCGAACTTGCCGACGATTTCGCCGACGCTGAATGTTCCGGTCTTCTTGCCGTCCTCTCCCTGAAAGAAGTTCGGGCACGCCTTGGCGGCGTCAGCGCGCGACATTCCGAGCGACAGCTTATCGAGCGGCGCGAGCAGCTGCGGCGCCTTGCCGGCGACGAGCTCCGCGGGCCTGGCAGCCGTGGTCTCGCATCCTCCCTTGCCATCGCTCTTGGATGGGCCACCGCTGGACGAGGCGGTCTTGTCGCCGCCCTTGCACGCTGTCGCCACGAGCAGAATCATTGCCAGTCGTTTCATGAGGGCACTCTATCAGCCAAGCGCCATGACCAGACCCGCCTGCGAGAGCGAGGCTTCCCCTCGGAGTGTGAGTCGGGTCTATGGGTCCGCCGATGCCCTCGCCTCCTCTTCGGCGACATGAAGATCGTAGTCTGCCGCTCAGGAGGATTCATTGAAGACGCACATCCTGACCTCGATCGGAGTCTTGGCCGTCGCGCTAGCGGGAACCGCGAGCGCGCAGCTGGGTGACATCAAGATGCCCGACAAGCTGCCCGGAGTCGGCAAGCTGCCCGCCAATCCGACCAGCTGTACGGGCCTGAAGGGCGACGGCGGCGCGCGGATCGAGGCGTTCATCGCCGCGTCGGCGCGGATGCAGAAGTCGGCCGCGTCGCTCGAGGCGTCGGTGGCCGACGCATGCAAGCAGATGGCGGGCGAGCTCAAGGTGTCAGCGGCGGGGAACACAAAGGCGGTCTGCGGCCGGGTCGCCACCGCCCTCAAGGCCGGCCTCAAGGTCACCGCCAAGGCCAAGAGCAAGACCGTCGTGACCTACACGCCGGCCACGTGCACCGTCGACGCGGCGGTGTCGGCCAAGGCCGCGGCGGAGTGCTCGGGCTCGGGCAGCGGCAGCACGGGCACCAGCGGCAGCTCGGGATCGGCGGCCGGCGCGTGCAAGTCGCAGGGCCAGGCGAGCGCCAGCCTCGACGCGCAGTGCACCCCGCCAAAGGTAGACGTGCAGGGTGACACCTCGGTCGCGGTCGACGCCAGCGCCTTCACGCGCGCTACCAAGGCGGTCGCGATCGGCCTGCCGGCGTTGCTCACGGCGAACGCGAAAGCCAAGCTGGCGCTGAAGTCGGCCACCGCGTTCGCCGGCTCGGCCGGGGGCGCGGTAAAGGGTATGGGCTCACTGGCCAAGGAGTTCGGCGCGCAGATGGTCTGCATCGCCGATCGATTGAACGTCGCCGCCCGCGGCGCGGTGCAGGCCAACGCCAGCATCAGCGTCAGTGTGCAGGCGTCGGCGTCAGTCTCGGGCTCGGCCAGCGCGCGCTGACTTCGATCAGCGCTCACCCTTGTCGACGCGCTTGATCCAAGCGACTTCCAGCTTGAATGCCCCGGCCTTCTTGTCGCCCAGCAGGACGCCGACCGCGTTGACCTCCCTCGGATTCACCGGGCCGGCGTCCTCGATCCCTGTCATCTTCATTCGGCTCTCTCTCCGTCGAATCCCGGCCAGCTTCGACGCCAGCTCGCGGAACATCGATACAGGCGCGCGCGCGCCCGGCGTGACTCCCTGCTTCCGCTAGGCGATGTCATGTGCGAATGCGCACGCAAGGGCTCCCCCACCGCACGGTGGGGGCGCTGGCGCACGCTCCTCGCTTATCCCGGAGCCTGGATCCTCGTCCTCGGCCAGTGGGGTGCGCTCGATGCGCTCCGGTCAATGGCTCGAATCGTGCTGAATCACGGGTCGGGGTGACGGGTAGCTCGGCTGCTCGTCTTGTTCGTTCAGAACACGTCGCACGTCGCACTCGATCGCGACGGGCCGGGTCCCTTCACCTACAGGAGTCGTCATGCGCCAGTCGTTAGATTTGCTGTCTCGAACCGTGCTGCTCTCGTCCGCCGTCTTGCTCGCCGCCGCGTGCGGCAGCGACTCGAATGGTGTCGACGGCGCGGTCACTGGCGCGGACGCCATGCACAACCCGCCCAACCCGATGGGGCTCGGACCGGCGCCGATCGACCTCGGATCGCCGACGGACGTGGCGTCGTCGGGCAGCTTCGTGCTCCTCGCGAAGACCGGAATCACGAACGTCACCGGCTCGTCGATCAGCGGCGGAAACCTTGGCCTGAGCCCGGCGGCTGCGAGCTTCATCACCGGCTTCTCGCTCGTGGCCGATGCCTCGAACGTGTTCTCGACGTCGGCGTCCGTGGTCTCGCCCGCCAAGGTCTACGCAAGCAACTTCGCCAGCCCGACGCCTTCCAGCCTGACCACCGCCGTCCTCGCCATGGAGACGGCCTACACCGACGCGGCCGGCCGTACGAATCCTGATTTCTTGAACCTCGGCAGCGGCAATCTCGGCGGCCAGACGCTCGCCCCCGGCCTCTACAAGTGGGGCACCAACGTCACCATCCCGACCGACGTGACGATCGCGGGTGGCGCAAACGATGTCTGGATCTTCCAGATCTCGAATGACCTGGATCTGAGCAGCGCCAAGCAGGTCACGCTCAGCGGCGGTGCGCAGGCCAGACACATCTTCTGGCAGGTCGCCGGCGGCGTGACGATCCACGCCAGCTCGCACTTCGAAGGCATCATCCTCTCGAAGACCGCGATCACCTTGCAGACCACGGCCTCGATGCACGGCCGTGCGTTCGCGCAGTCGCTCATCGCACTCGACAACAACGCCGTGACCGCGCCCTGATTTGGCTGGAGCCGTGACATCAGGCGGCGTGCGCTGCTTCGCCCTCGCCGCCCTCGTCGCATGGGCGTCGTCGCAGGCGCCGGGTCGTCCACCTCTGGGCCGAAGGCTTCTTCGAGATTTTCGCGACCGTGATCATCGCGGTCCTGTTCGTGCGACTCGGCCTCGAGCGATGCCCCGTGATAACTTCGGGCGATGCTGAAGCATTCATGCGCGTTGGTCCTCGTGGTGTTCGGTCTGGTCGCGTGCGGGGCGTCGACGCCCGTACTGGTTGCGCTCAACATCCCGGTGGTCCCCGGGCCGATGGGCAGCGGCTGGCTCTGCGAGGACCGGGGTGATCTGGCGGACATCTGCTATCGCACCAAGGAGGCGTGCAACGCGGCGACGAACACCAACGGCGCCAACATCAGCAGCTGCAGCCCTCCTCCCGGACCCGCGGAGTGCATGACCTACAAGAAGGATGGAGCGAACCACGCCATGTGCTTCAACGTGAAGCTCAAGTGCGAGCTGTGGGGGAAGCTTCAGGCGAAGAAGGGTGCGACCGAGATCTCCGGCTGCTACGGGATCAACTGATCCCGGTGGCCTCGCTACCGACCCGAACCGACAACTACAAGTGCAGGAGTGACGATGTCGCGCTTTCCGGGCTGCTTCTCTCTCATCGCCCTCGTTAGCATCGGCACGTCGGTGGCGGTCGCCGACCCAACATCCGCGGCCGTGGAGCTCGTCCGCAGGAAGGTGCTGCTCCTCGCCAAGATCGGGGTCAACCTCGACGACAGCGTCTACAACCCGCGCGCGGACGACGCCGAGCGCGGCACCGCGGTGTCGACCGCAGTGTCGACCCGGACCGACACGGCGGGGAACCGAATCGAGACCACGACGATGTCGACGTCGACCCAGGGCGGAGGGGTCAGCGCGTCGGCGAAGTGGCGGATGAGCAGAGCCGCCTCGGACAACCCGGGATACGCGGCGGAGATCGATCGGATCGATGCCCAGCTCGCGACGTACCCGCCCGCGGTGGTCGCCGCCGCGTACGCCCAGGTCGAGCGCGAGCGCAGCGAGAACCCGTTCCGCATCGTCGCGGGCGTGCCGGCGTTCTTCCTCGCCCTCCCCGGCACCAAGATGTACTCGCTCGGTGGCCACGTCTACGCCGGTACCGATGACGCGGGCGGTGGCGGCTTCACCGTGCAGGGATCGATGACCAACGTCGTCGGCGTCGCCAACGCGGGCGCCATGGTTGCGATGAACGCCGAGCTCGGCGGCTACTCCAACGGCGGCGCCGCTGGCTGGATCGGCTTCGATCTCGGCTTCGGCGTGCGCAGCCGCACCGCATACCTCGGCGTCGGCTGGGGCATCCACTACGGCGGCCTGCTCGAGTCGCGCAAGTACGCGCCGGCGGTGGCGATGTTCGGGGTCCGTCACCACGCGTTCGGATTGGCGGTCAACGTCGGCGCGGGATGGCGATACACCGGCGGTGCAAAGTCGCCGGGTGTGGACCCCGACGATCCGGCGGTCGACGCCACCTACGATCTCCCGCTGGGCTTCGAGGCCTATCACGCTCAGCTGCTGCTCAACCTGTGGTCGAAGTATCAGCTCGGCGCGTCGTACCAGGACATGGACGGCGTGAAGACCGGCGGTGTGCTGTTCGGCGTGGGCGCGATCGCGTTCACCGACAACAAGTAGTCGCGACGACGGCCAAACGCGCGCGGAGCTTCTTCGCTCATTGTCGCTCGGGGACCGATGACTGGCGCGCGCGACCACCGTTTCACCACCCACACCACACCGTAGAAGGGCCGTACACATGAGCAAGGTGTTCTTTCTCGTCAGCGTTTCACTCGATGGATATCTCGTCCCTCCCGGCATGGACTTAAAGCACGCTGGCGACCCGACCCACGAGGGCTGGGGGGCGCAGTGGGGCAAGCTCCACAGCTGGTTCCTCCCGACGCGCTTCTTCCAGAACATGTTGAAGCTCGGCGACGGTGGCGAGACCGGCATCGACCATCAGATCGCCGAGCACACGTTCGGGCGCACCGGCGTCAGCATCATGGGCAAGCGCATGTTCGACCTCGGCGAGCGGATGTGGCCCGAGGAGGCGCCGTTTCACACGCCCGTGTTCGTGCTGACCTCCGAGGTGCGCGAGCCGTGGGTGCGGCCGGGCGGCACGACGTTCCACTTCGTCAACGACGGCATCGAGAGCGCGCTTCGCCAGGCCCGCGCGGTGGTGGGCGAGCGCGACATCCGCATCTCGGGCGGCGCGGACGTCATCCAGCAGTACCTACGCGCCGGGCTCGTCGACGAGTTCGGGCTCGCGATCTCGCCGGTGATGTTCGGCGGCGGGACGCGGCTGTTCGCAGACAGCGGCCGAGACGTCGGCATCGAGCTCGTCGAGACCATCGCGTCGCCGCGTGCCACCCACGTCCGCTACGCCGTGCAGAAGCCGTAGGGAATCTGGTGCAGGTGAGGATCGCGTGAAATCCCTCCACAGATCTCCGTCCGGAGAGATCATGAAGGTCATGGTGATCCGGCTCGCAATGATCCTCGCCTCCGCGACAGCGCTCGCGTCAGCAGATCCAGCGCCAGCGCCGAGGCCCGCCGGTATGACCGCACCGAGCTCGGCGGTCGCGTCGCCGGTCCCCACGCAGGTCCCGAGTCCCGTGACAGATCCGCCGCCCAGGCTGGCACCACCGCACTCGCTCCGCGACGAGGCCACGCGCGTGGCCACGGACATGGTCGCCGGCGGCCAGACCAACCGCGATCCCGATCTGCTGCTGATGCCGTGGAGCATCGGCCGGTGGTCGGGGAACGGGCGCGCCGCCAAGCTCGAGGCAGGGGCAGCGGGAGCCACGCTCGCGGGAGAGGTCGTGGCCGGGTTCGACGGATCGCCTCTCGCCGTGCTCGGGCTGTTCGCGGCGGGTGCCACGCTCGACGCCGCCGCCGCGGATGTCGAGGCTGCGAGCCCGCCCAAGGCGCCGAAGCGCAAGCCGATCAAGCATCGGCTCAGATAGCCGATGGCGACCGAGGCGGATGTGCGGCGGATCGCGATGGCGCTTCCGAACACACACGAGGGCAGTCCCGGACTGGGGTTCGGGATCACGGTTCCCACAGGCAAGGCGAAGGGCTTTGCGTGGAGCTGGAAGGAGCGCATCGACCCAAAGCGTGCACGCGTCGAGAATCGGAAAGTGCTCGCAGTTCGCGTGCGCAACGAGATCGAGAAGCAACTATTGATCGCCGGCGACCCCGGGGTGTTCTTCACCGAGCCTCACTACAACGGCTTCCCGGCCGTCCTCGTGCGCCTCCCGGCGATCAAGATCGGCGCGCTGCGCAAGCTGCTGGTCGATGCACACGCGATCGTGTCGATGCCGCCAGCCCGGCGAGCGTCCAAGTTGGCGGCTCGCAAGAGACCCGCGGCGAGCCCCAGGCGGCGCTAAGTGGCTGCTCAGCCGGCTCGTCCCGCCAGGCGCAGGAGCCGCCGCCTCAGTGGAGGGGAACCGGCGCCTTGGTCCAGAACTGGTTGGCCGCGCGGCCGTGCTTTGCGCCGTCCGTGTAGCGGTAGCCGACGACGAGCACGCCGTCGCCGCCCAACGCCGCGGTCGCCCGCGCGACATCCTCTCCGGTCGCGCCCGACGCCGCGAGGTCGAGCTCGTCGATCGACGCGAAGCGCGTCGAGTTGATGCGGCGCTCGAGGATCCTGGTGCCGTCTTGCTTCGCGAGCACGAACACGCCTGAGAGGTCGGTGGCATCGACCGAGCCGGGCAGCCACACCTCGGTGGCGGCGAGTGCGCGTGCGTGCTGGTTGGTCGCGAGGCGCGGTGCGAGCGCGAGGGCGACCGACGAGGTCACGATGGTGCCGATCGCCGCGGGCCTGCTGAACAACAGGTCGTAGATCGCCGCAGGCGGCGGGTTCGCCGAGTCGTAGGTGACGCCGTCCAGCTGGTAGCTCGTGTCGGCGATCGCGATCGAACCGTCCGCGTTCACGGTCAGCGTGCCAGTCGCGACGAGCGTGGTCACACGGATGGTGAGCTGCGAGGTGCCGTTGACGCACGAGATCGCGTGCTCCGTGGTCGAGGGAATCGAGACGCCGCCGAAGCGCCCCCGGAACGCGAGCGTGCCCGCCGGGGTAGGCGTCACGGTGAGCTCCGCGGTGTCGACGTCAACGTCCTGGACGAACAACCGCGCGTACAGGCAGTCAGGGCCGCTCTCGTCGCCGACGTGGATGCTCGGGGCGGTCGGAGGCAACGCCGGGGCGAGGTCCGCGCTCGCGATCGCGGGTCCCGCGAGCTTGGCGAGACGCGCGTACGTGAGCCCCGGCCGCTCCGGGCCCAGCTCCCCGCGCAGGAGGAGGGCGCCGCCGGCCCGCAACCGATCCTCGTAACCCGTGGCGACCGAGGCGGGCAGCGCGGTGCCGGCCAGATCGAGGGACGCGACGTCGCAGCTCTCGCCCCGAGTGCCATCTCCGCACTCGGTGACGGCGCGGTTCGCACGCGACACGCGGTAGCCGTCACCGGCGAGCTCGACCTGCCAGTACGTGAACGTGCCGCCAGTGTCGGCCTTGCCAGCCTCCCCATCGCCGGTCTCGCCGGAGAGCTCGTCGGGAACGGTCTCGGTGGCGCAGGCCGTGGTGCCGACGGCCAGGGCGACGGCGAGCAGCTGGTTGTGCCTCATGGTGAGATGAGGTCTGCAGTCACCGTGCCGTGCCAAGCGCCCGATTCTCGAGGCTTTCGGGGAGGCTACTCGACCTGCCGGCGCCGCCGCGAGTCGCCAGCGGTACGAGGAGCGCCCGTTGTTTCTGCTCAGCGCCGGCGGAGCAGCACGAGCGCCACCGTGGCTGCGATCGATCCAACCGCCATGAGCGCGACCCGCATCCGACGCCGGGCGACCTGATCGCGCTCGGCGGTGAGGGTATTCACGATCCGCGCCCCTGACCGATACGCCGAGACGTGCGCCTGGACGCGCGCGATCCGCTCTCGCACCGGGAGGTAGCCGCGACGCGTGATCTCTCCTTCGCGGTCGTGCTCGGCGCCGAGCACCGCTTCGAGGTCGCCCGCGTCGAGCAGGATCGCATCGAGCATCTGGAGGGCGACGATGCAACGCTCTGGCTCGTACCCGGCCGCGAGGCACAGCTCGATCGCGTGCAGGTCCGCGTGGAGCTCGTGCTCGTGGGCCGCGATCGGTTCGTCGAACATTGCGCCACCGGCGTACCGCCCGGAGACGTGGCCGAGGTGATGGTGCGCGAGCTCGTGGGCCACGACGAACGCGGCGGCCGCATCGTCGGGCAGGCTATCGAGCAACCGGCGAGAGAGATAGATCGTGCGACCCGGCGCCGTGAAAGCGTTGTGGTCATCCGACCGGATCACGATCGTCTCGAACCGATCGTGCTCGGGGAGCTTGCCCTGCAGGCGATCCGTGACCCGGCGCGCGCGTTCGACGGCCCAGCCCTCTCGCTCGACGACGAGCTCGGCCTCGATCCGCTTCCGCAGAGGATCACGCCACCACATGGTTCGAGCATAGCAGCGGCCGCAGCCATGACACCGCCGACGTTCGCGACGCAAAGACTTTCCTCCAGGTGCCACACGCTGCGAGAATGAGCTGTGGGCCTGCGTCGGATCGCGAGCGTGATCGCCTGTCTCGCCGGGGTGGCGATCGCCGCGCGTGCGGTAGCGAGGACGCCCAGCCCGTCACCCGAGCTGCTCGCCAAGGGCAAGGCTGCCTACGAGGGCTCGGCCGCCGGGTGCGCCGCGTGTCATGGGCTCACGGGCGAGGGCAACGGCCCGGTCGCGTTCGCGATCAAGCCGCCGCCGCGGAACTTCGTGCGTGACGAGTTCAAGGGCGGCGACAAGGTCGAGCAGGTGTTCACGACCATCTCCCTCGGCCTGCCGAACACCAAGATGGTCGGATACCCGCAGCTGCCCGAGCCCGATCGCTGGGCGCTCGCATACTACGTCCTCGCGTTCCGCGCCGGCCGCAAGTAGCTCAGCGACGCGGCTTGGTGCGCGCCTGGGCCCGGGCCGCGAGCGTGGCCACGCGCTCGCGCTTGAGCGCCGCCGTGGCCTCGTCCTCGACCTCGAGCGACTCGTCGATCGTGGGCCCCTCGTCCCGGAAGCCGTCGCGCTGGGCGGCCATCACGAGGCTGTCGTTCGGGAACCGGCGCGTGGGCTCCTCGTCGTGACCGGTCTGCGCCTGCGCGATGCTCGAGGTCACGCGGAACACGCCGCTCGCATCGACGAGCTGCTCCTCGCCCAGGTCCTCGTACGAGGGCCGAGCGGCCAGGTTCTGGAGCCGGGTCGGCGGGGCCGCCTTGGGCTTCTCCCTGGGCTTCACGTGGGGGCTCGGCTTCTTCTTGGTCGTCATACGCGTCCTCCCACCGTTGATGTTACCGTAGGCCCTCAACGAGAGGGGTGCGATGAGCTTTCTGCGCAAGATGTTCAGCGGCCGGGTCCAGACCGATGATCCCCGGCGCTTCCTGGTCGAGGTGATGCTAGGTGCGATGGAGGCCGACGGTGAGGTGACCGAGGAAGAGGTCGCCACACTGGAAGGCAACCTGGCGAACCACTCGCTGTTCCAGGGAATGTCGGGCGAGGAGATCTCGCGCGTCACCGATCTCGCCGCGGATGCGATCCGCGAGGCGGGAGGCGGCAAGCACCGGCTCGCGGCGATCGCCGCCGGCCTGCCCTCGCGCAACCAGCGGCTCGCCGGCTACGCGATGGCCTGCGAGATCTGCGTCGCGGACCGCGAGCTCGCGGAGGCGGAGATCGCGTTCCTCGACGGTCTGCAGTCGGCGTTCTCGCTGCAGGAGGCCGAGGCCAAGGAGCTGTTCGAGGCCGCCCGCAAGCACTCCGGTCTGCAGACGCTCGAGGAGAAGTCCGAGCGCGTGCGCGAGATGATGCCGGCGTTCGTGCGCTGCATGGCCCTGATGGCCGCGGCGGACGAGGAGATCCACCACGAGGAGCGGCTCGCCGTGCGCGCCGTGCTCCACAACATCCCGGACATGTCGGTCCTGACCGCGGCCGAGCTCGACGAGGCGATCGACGTCGCGATCGAGCGCACGAAGGGCAAGGATCCCAAGGGCGAGCTCGCCGATGTGGCGAAGTCGATCGCCGCGCCGTCGGACCGTTACTGGACCGCCGTCTACGTGATGATCGTCGCGCTCGCCGATGGCAAGAGCGACTGGCGCGAGGTCCAGTTCCTCGAGAACCTGAAGACCACGTTCGAGCTCACCGAGAATCAGATGGACGTGGCGATGAAGACCGCCGCGCAGTTCCCCGCGATCGACCTCGGCGGCAAGGCTCCGGCGTAGTCACGGTAGCGCGGCGGTGAGATGATCGAGCGCATCGTCGACAGCGGCCTGGTTCCCGAGCCCCTCCTCCGCGCGGGCATCCGTGCCGTGTGCGCGCTGCGCCTGCGGCAGGAGCGGCGCGGGGTCGAGGACGAGCAGGCGCGCCACGAGGCGCTGGTCGCCGAGCTGCGGGGCAGCGAGATCGCGATCGAGACCGCGGCGGCGAACGACCAGCACTACGAGGTGCCCCCTGCCCTGTTCCAGGCCGTGCTCGGGCCGCATCTCAAGTACTCGAGCTGCTACTGGCCCGCGGGCATCGCCACGCTGGGCGACGCCGAGGCCGCGATGCTCACCCTCACCGCCGAACGCGCCGAGATCGACGACGACCAGGACGTCCTCGATCTCGGCTGCGGCTGGGGCTCGTTCTCGCTGTGGGCCGCGGCGCGCCATCCGAGGAGCCGGTTCACGGCGGTCTCGAACTCGCGCCGCAGCGCGCGTTCATCGAGGCGCAGGCCGCCGCGCGCGGCCTGACCAACCTCCGGGTGATCACCGCGGACGTGCGCACCCTGCTCCTCCCCGCACGCGCGTTCGACCGTGTGGTCTCGATCGAGATGTTCGAGCACATGCGCAACTACGATCTCCTGCTCCGCCGGATCGCGGACTGGCTGCGCCCCGATGGCCGGCTGTTCGTCCACGTGTTCGCGCACCGCCACCACGCGTACCCGTTCGAGGACGCGGGCGGCTCGGACTGGATGGCGCGCGAGTTCTTCACCGGCGGGTTGATGCCCAGCGCGCAGCTGCTGCACCACTTCCAGCAGGATCTGCTGGTCGAGGCGGAGTGGCACCTCTCGGGCACGCACTATGCGAAGACCGCCGAGGCCTGGTACGCGAACTTGATGACCAAGCGCGACGAGGTGCTCGCGATCCTCGCCGGTGCCTACGGCGCCGATGCGGCGCGGCGATTCCAGCGCTGGCGCGTGTTCTTCCTCGCGTGCGCGGAGCTGTTCGGCTATCGGGACGGGCGCGAGTGGATCGTCGCCCACTACCGCTTCGCGCCGCGCTGACCGGTCGGTGGCCGATGCCGTGGCCGCTCGGTGGCCGGGGCTTTGCCCCGCGCTGCGTGCGTCCTCCGGTCGCCAGTGCTCGATAACCCCGCCGAACCGCTCGCCGCGCAGGTGATCTCGGTGTCACCCGGCGGCGACAGCCCGGCTGGCATCGGCGCTGCACTCCCTCCGATCACAACCGACACCGCCATCAGGAGTCATCGCCATGTCCGATCAGCTCGAAGTTCTCTCCCTCGACACGCTCTCCACCGTCGCAGGCGGATTCTCCGCGAGCGACATGCCCGCGTCCGCACGCTGGATCATGCAGCACGAATCGGGTGGCAACCCGCGTGCGCAGAACCCGCACTCGACGGCGTACGGCGCGTTCCAGATGCTCAAGGCCACGCGCAAGCAGTACATGGGCGCGGACTGGCAGTCGTCCGATCTAGGGGCGCAGTACAAGGGCGCCACCGGCTACGTCAACCAGCGCTACGGCGGGTGGAACGGCGCGCAGAAGTTCTGGCAGTCCCACCACTGGTACTGAGTTCAGGCGGCGCTCGAGGCCTGCGCGAGGTCGAGGAACGCACGCGCGTTCGCCGGACGATCGTCGGGGGCCTTCGCCAGCGCGGCGAGGATCGCGGCCTCGAGGTTGGCCGGGACATCCTTGCGGATCTGGCGCGGCAGCGGCGGCGGCTCGGAGAGGTGCGCGAAGCCGATCGCGATCGCGTTGTCGCCGTGGAACGGCGGGCGCCCACACACGAGGTGGTACGCGAGCGCGCCGAGCGCATAGATATCCGTGCGCGCGTCGACCGGCTTGCCGCGAACCTGCTCGGGCGCCATGTAGTGCGGCGTCCCGAGGATCGCGCCGGTCGCCGTCAGGCCATCCCCGACCGCCGTCGTGGCCAGCCCGAAATCGATGATCTTGACCGCGCCGCGCTCGCCGACGAGGACGTTGCTCGGCTTGAGATCGCGGTGGATCACACCGGCCTGATGCGCGGCCTCGAGACCGGTGCAGATCTGCTTGAGGATGTCGCGTGCGTCGTCGATCGGGACGAGGCCTCGCTGCGTGATCACCTCGGCCAGGGTGCGCCCCGCGAAGTACTCCATCGAGAGGTACAGCAGGCCCGGCCGCGCCTCACCGAGATCGTGGATCCGGATCACGGCCGGTGAGCTGACCTTGCGCGCCGCGGCGGCCTCGCGGCGAAACCGGGCGACCATCGCCTGCTCGTCCGTGGCCCACGCACTCGAGATCACCTTGAGCGCCACCAGCTCGCCGAGCACCTCGTCATCCGCGAGGTAGACCGCGCCCATGCCGCCCTTGCCGAGCAAGCGCTGCACCCGATACCGCTGTGCGAGCACCTGCCCCGGCTCGAGCTGCGTGGTCAGCGGTGAGGGCCTGGCGGCGCCATGCGCGGTCGCGGTGCGATCGAGCCCGGGCGGGGTCGGTGCGGGTGACGCGGCGCCTGTGGCCGGCGCCGTGGGCGATGCAGGCGCGGGCAGCACGAGCGAGCGCTGCTCGTCGATCACCTTGGCGAGCTTCTGGTTGAGCTCGAAGTCCACCGAGCACACGATCGATTCGAGGTTCTCAACGCGCTCGCGGAGGAGCTTGTTCTCCTCGGCGAGCCGCTGGGTCTCGTCAGCGCCTCCGCCCGTCTTCGCCTCGAGCTCGAGCCGGCGCTCCTTGAGCTTGTGCTGGCCGCGCAGGTACACGATCGCCGGCGCCATGCCGAGCGACATGATGACCGCCACCAACCCTGCTAGATCCCCCATCCCCGGCGCCGCTCAGCTATACGATTCGATCGGGGGACACGTGCAGACCAGGTGGCGATCGCCGTAGGCGTTGTCGACGCGGGCGACCGGCGGCCAGTACTTGTGGCTTCGCAGCCACGGCGCCGGATACGCCGCCTGCTCGCGCGGGTACGGGTGGTTCCACTCGGTGCCCGTGACCTCGGCCGCGGTGTGCGGCGCGTTCTTGAGCGGGTTGTTCGCGCGATCCATCTGGCCGGCTTCGATCGCGGCGATCTCGGCGCGGATCGAGATCATCGCCTCGCAGAATCGATCGAGCTCGGCCTTGGACTCGCTCTCCGTGGGCTCGATCATCAGCGTGCCCGGGACCGGGAACGACATCGTCGGCGCGTGGAAGCCATAGTCCATCAGGCGCTTCGCCACATCCTCGCCCTCGATGCCCGCGGTCTTCTTGAAGCCACGGCAATCGAGGATCAGCTCGTGTGCGACCCGGCCGTTCTGCCCGGTGTAGAGCACCGGATAGTGCGTCCCGAGCCGGTGCGCGATGTAGTTCGCGTTCAGGATCGCGACCTCGGTGGCGCGACGCAGCCCGGCCTCGCCCATCATCGCGATGTACGCGAACGAGATCGGGAGGATCGACGCTGAGCCCCACGGCGCCGCCGACACCGGCCCCACCGCTTGCGACTCGGGCGCGGCGAGCGGATGGCCCGGCAGGAACGGCGCGAGCTCCTGGGTGACGCCGATCGGCCCCATCCCTGGACCGCCGCCGCCGTGCGGGATGCAGAACGTCTTGTGGAGGTTGAGGTGGCAGACGTCCGCGCCGATCTCACCGGGGCGGGTCAGGCCGACCTGCGCGTTCATGTTCGCGCCGTCCATGTAGACCCGGCCGCCGTGCTTGTGGACGATCGCGCAGACATCCTTGATGCCGGCCTCGAACACGCCATGCGTGGACGGGTACGTGACCATCACCGCCGCGAGGTTCTTGGCGTGCAGCTCCGCCTTCGCCGCGAGGTCCACGAGATCGATCGTGCCATCGGGCGTGGACGCCACGACGACGACCGTCATGCCCGCGAGGACCGCAGACGCTGGGTTCGTACCGTGCGC
This sequence comes from Myxococcales bacterium, assembly GCA_016720595.1. Classification (GTDB taxonomy): domain Bacteria; phylum Myxococcota_A; class Polyangia; order Haliangiales; family Haliangiaceae; genus JABFXX01. Next base: position 143,578 of record JADKKI010000023.1, on the reverse strand, counting down.
ACTCTGCGGGATCAGGCACACGTTGCGGTGTGCCTCGCCCTTGCTGCGGAACAGGCCGGCGATCGTGAGCAGGCCGGCGTACTCGCCCTGCGCGCCCGAGTTCGGCTGCAGCGAGATCGCGGCGAAGCCCGTGATCTCGGCGAGCCAGGCCTCGAGCTGCTCGAACATCGCCTTGTAGCCGCCCCACTGCTCGGGTGGCGCGAACGGATGGATCCGCCCGAACTCGGGCCAGGTCACCGGGATCATCTCGGTGGTGGCGTTGAGCTTCATCGTGCAGGACCCGAGCGGGATCATCGACGTGGTGAGCGACAGGTCCTTCGACTGCAGCCGGTTCAGGTACCGGAGCAGCTCGTGCTCGGCGTGGTAGCGCGAGAACGTGGGATGCGTGAGGAACGTGGAGGTCCGGGCGAGCCCGGCGGGCAGCGCCGGCAGGTCCGTGGCCTTGACCAGATCCGCGACCTCGAACGGAAGATCGCCATTGCCGCCGTGGAACGACTCGAGCACCGCGTGGACGTCCGCGAGGTTCGTGGTCTCGTCGCACGAGATGCCGACGCCGTCATCGAACCGGCGCAGGTTGAGGCCGCGATCCGTGGCGCGCGCGAGGACCTCCGCCTGGCGGTGCGCATCGAGATCGACGCGCAGGGTGTCGAAGAACGCACCGGCGCGCGGTGCATGGCCGAGCTTCGCGAGCCCGGCGGAGATCACGGAGGCGAACCCACGCACGCGCTGGGCGATCTGAACGAGCCCCTTGGGCCCGTGATAGACGGCGTACATCGACGAGATCACGGCGAGCAGCACCTGCGCGGTGCAGATGTTCGACGTCGCCTTCTCGCGGCGGATGTGCTGCTCGCGGGTCTGCAGTGCGAGCCGGAACGCGGTCTTGCCCTTGGCATCCCGCGACACGCCGATGATCCGGCCGGGGATCTGGCGCCGGAACTCGTCCTTGCAGGACATGAACGCGGCGTGCGGCCCGCCAAAGCCCATCGGCACGCCGAACCGCTGTGCGCTGCCGATCGCGATGTCCGCACCGAGCTCGCCGGGCGGGGTGAGCAGCGTCAGCGCGAGCAGATCGGTGGCCATCACCACGGCACCCGACGCGGCGTGGACCCGCGCGACCAGCGCCTTGTGATCGATCACCTGGCCATCGGTGGCGGGGTACGACAGGAGCGCGCCACAGACGTCGCCCTTGTCGAGCTCGAAGCTCGCCGGCGCGGCGACCCGCAGGTTGATCCCGAGCGGCACCGCGCGGGTGCGCATCACCGCGAGGGTCTGCGGATGCGTGGCGGCATCGGCCCAGAACGTCTTGCGCACGCGCCCGACGCTCTCGAAGCACATCATCATCGCCTCGGCCGCCGCCGTGGCCTCGTCGAGCAGCGACGCGTTCGCCATCGGCAGCGCGGTCAGCTCCTCGACCATCGTCTGGTAGTTGACCAGCGCCTCGAGACGGCCCTGCGAGATCTCCGCCTGGTACGGCGTGTACGCCGTGTACCAGCCCGGGTTCTCGAGGATGTTCCGCAGGATCACCGGCGGGGTGATCGTGTCGTAGTAGCCCTGCCCGATGAACGAGCGCAGGACCTGGTTATCGGCCGCGAGGTTCTTCAGCTCCTCGATCAGCTCGTACTCGCCGAGCGGCTCTCCGAGCTGGAGCGGCTGCTTCAGACGGATCGAGGCGGGGACCGTGGCGCTCGCGAGCTCCTCCAGGCTCTGGTAGCCGAGCGCGGCGAGCATCTCGGCGACCTCGGTCTCGCTGGGCGCGATGTGGCGGCGCGCGAACGTATCGGACGGTGCGAGAATGTCGGGCTGCACCGGCGCACCCTACCGCACGCGGGCAGCGTTGAAAACGCCCCGAGATCAGGCGCCGTGGGCTGCTCAGGCCTTGAACAGGGACAGGTATCGCTCGGGGAAGTCGGCCAGATCCATCGGCTTACCGCACTCGGCGCACGGGAGCCGGGGTGCGGCCATCCGACGCAGGCTGTCGGCATGGACGATCGCATCGACGAGCGGCGCGGCCTCGGCCCCACACGACGGGCACACGTACTGGGCGTGGAACGAGCGGATCGACACGCCCGAGAACTCCGGGCGGAGGTTCATCTGCGTGATGAGGACGTCTGCCACGCGCTCGAACGTGACCGTGCCACGCTCGCGGAGCGCTCGTACGAGGCGCATCCACTCGCGCATGCCGATCGAGTTCACGAACGTCACGGCGTCGGTGTCGATCACGATGTCCCCGGCGGGGACCTGCGCGGCGAACTCGCCGAGCGGGCTCGCATCGTCGATCCTGCCGGCGAGCGTGAGCCGGCCTGGTGTGAGCTCGAGGTCGAGGCGCCCCAGCCGCTGCGTGCTCACGAGGAACCTCCTTCGGCGTCGAACGCCCCGGTGAACGTGTGGAACGAGGCCGAGCGCCCGATCTCCGTGGGCTTGTAGCGAACGTCGAGCAGCGTGATCACCTCGGTCATCACGCCCGGAGCGCAGCCGATCACGAACTGGTTGCAGCACGCATAGGCGAGCGGCAACCCCATCCCGCCCTCGCTCGAGGTCGCCTGCTTGCCACCGGTGGCGAGGCGCGGCCCGATCGCGGCGAGATCCATCGACCCCCAGCGGTCCCGGACCTCGATCGCGAGATAGCGTGCATCGGTGGCCCAGCGCACGGTGACCACATCGCGGCCCGCCAGCGCCCGCGACCGATCGCGCGGCTCGGCCGTGCGCGTCCGGACGCCGCTGGCGTCGACCGGAGCGACGTAGAGCGCGTTGGCGAGGAGCTCGTCGGCGATCACGCTCACGAGGGAGCCGACCCGATCTGGAAGCCCGACCGCGACGACGTCGCGGGCGAGCGAGCTCACGGCATCGTCCCGATCGCGCGCGTCATCGAGCGTGTAGCTGCGGACCTCGGCACCCCAGGTCATGTATTTCTCGAGCCCGAAGGTCGCGCCGCGGATCAGCTTCTGCACCGTGCTCAGCAGCTCCTCGCTGAGGATCGGGTTCGGGTGCGCGATGATGTGGTTCCACCCCGCGGCGAGCAGCCCCTCGACGACGGGGCCCTCCGCGGCGGTCAGGCCCTCTCCGGGCACGGCGATCCACGCGCGCGCCGGCGCCTGACACAGCTTCGGCCGGGTGTTCGCGAGGCTCGCGTCGACCACCGCGATCGTGTGCTCGTCGACGACCTTCAGGAGCGCATCGAGGTTGTCGACGACCTCGACCGGGCACTGGGTCGCGCCCACGATGCGCTGCAGCGCACGCTGCGCCTTCCGCTCGGGATGAGCGACGACCAGCTTGCCCCGCGGCACGGAGGACGGTTGCACGGCCTTCAGTGTGCCAAAGAATCGTGGCGCCGGGCGGGACAGCTCTCAGTAAAGGACTGCCAGGGTCGCCGAGCCGCCGATCGAACGATCCGACGCTCCGCCGACATCCTTGGTGTCGGGATCGAGGTCCCGGTTGCGGGCCAGGTCGCCGGTCCCGGTGAAGGCGAAGCCGACCTGCTGGAACTCGCCCACCAACCGGATCGCGAACCGGTTTCCGAGGACGATATCGAGGCCGCCCTGCGCCCACGCGCCGAACACCTTGGCGCGGCCGTACGAGGTGGGCTGCTGGATCGGCCCGGCGTCCGTGATGATGAGGGCGCGCCCACCAAACGTCAGCGCCAGTGCGCCGAGGAGCGGAATCCGGATCGAGAGCCCCGGATCGATCGTCGTGTAGTTGGTGTCGGGGACGTCGAGAGATGACTGCATCTGGAGCCCGCTCTTGTCGGTGGTGAACCGGCGCTTGCCGTACCCCGCACCGATCGTGATCGACGGGCTCGTGGCGGTGCTACCGAGCACGAACCGCAGCCGACCACCGATCGAGTACGTCTGCTGGTTCGCCTTGACCGCCACCCCCGGCTCGGCCGTGGTGCGCAGCGTGAGGAGCAGCGTCTTGTCGTACTCGGCGGCGAGCCCGAGGCCTGCGGCGATGCTCTTGGGGTTCGCGAACGCGAGCGGGTACAGCTCCACCTCGAACCGACCACCCGGCACCGGCGCGTTCTTGAACGGCTTGGGACCCTCGGGGAAGTTCGTCCTGCTGTTGTACGTGAGCTGGCGGTTCTTGAAGGACACGCCGACGTCGAGCCGCGCCGCGACCCGGTTCGCGGAGTGCTTCGGGCTCTTGGAGCGGATCGAGACCTCGGCGTCCTCGTCCTCCTCCTCGCCGTCCTCCGACGCGACCTTCTTCTTCTTTTTCTTCTTCTTCGGGCTGTCCTCGTCGGCTTCCTCGTCCTCGCCCTCGTCCTTCTTCGAGGCCTTCTTCTTCTGATCCTTCTTGTCCTTCTTCGTGGCCAGCGGATCTTCGTCCTCTGCCTCGTCTCCGCCCTTCTTCTTCTTCGGCCGGTCCTCGTCCGCGGGCGCAGGGCTCTCGCCGGCGATCTTCGTGACCATCTTGTCCTTCAGCTTCGCCTTGAAGCGATCGGACTTCGCATTGTTGAAGGTGACCGTGAAGCCACGGGCCTTCTTGCCGTGGATGTAGAGCTTGAACTGCAGCTTCTTGTTCGGGCCGCTGGTGTCGAGCTTGCCGATCACGATCGCATCGGCCTCGAGCTCGGTCGCGAGCTTGCGCGCTTCCTTCTCGGTCATGTCCGTGTCGAGACCGAGCTTGTCCACGGCCTTGTTCACGACGCGCTGCGAGAGCACCGTCAGGTCATCGCCATCGAGCGCCTCGATCACCGAGTCCGCGACCTTCCCCTTCTCGTCCCCATCGATCATCGTCAGGGCGAGCTTGGGCTTCGCCTCGGCAGAGCTCGGACTCGCCACGAGGGCCACGACGGCCACCACGGCCACGGTCACCAGCGCCAGGGTTCGGTTCATCGTTCCTCCGCTACGTGCGGGCTTGGTCCCGGCATTGGGTCCAGAGCCACGAGTATACACGACGCCCCCGCCTGCCACCCGTCCTGAGTTTGCGATGCCCGTCACGTGACGCTTGCCAACCCGAGGAAGCCATGGCCAGCTGGGCGCCCATGGACCCTGTGGATCGCCGCAACCTGAGCATCACCGGCCGCCATCGCGCCGTCACCGGTAGCCACCTCGCGGTCGAGAACGACGTGACGGTGATCCTCACGCAGGCGTTCGGGCCTCGCGGAGATTCGCTGGTGGGGATCTCCGATGTGGTGTTCGACGGTCACCCGGCGGTCACCGTGGGGATCCGCGCGGACGGCAAGGAGGGCCTGGTCCACCTGTCCCCGATCCACGGCGATGGCCGCAAGGTGCAGCCGTTCGAGATCGCGCCTGGCACCCGGTGCGAGCTGTTCTGCCCGGTGTCCAAGCAGCCGCTCGATCTGGTGGGCGAGGTCGAGGACAACTCCGGGGCGCGTTACTACGCGATCTACCTGACCCCGCAGCTCTCGCGCGGCTCGATGGTGATGGTCAGCGATCTGTGGGGCCACCACCACTCGCGGATCATCGATGACTTCGAGCTGATCTCGTCGTGGGCCGCCGCGCAGGGCGACTGAGCCAGCTCCGCTACAGGTCGTACAGCAGGAAGTACGCCCGCAGGTTCGCGTTCGCGAGCGGCTTCTTGATCCGCGGCTCGCCCACGAACTCGTAGAGCACCTCCTCGAACAGCGGCGTCCCGACCAGGAAGCCAGCGCGCCAGCCGCGGAACGCGCGCAACGTGTTGCCGAGCGACGCGTAGAGCGCGCGCAGATCTGCGACGTCGAGCCGCTCGCCGTAGGGCGGGTTCGAGAGGATCAGGCCCGGCCCGGGCTCGCGGCCTCGCTCGCGCACGATGTCCGCGATGGTCTCGGGGCGGAGGTTCGCCACGTCGGCGCGCTGCCACGTCACGTCCTTGGTCACGCCCGCGGCGCGCGCGTTGTCGCGTGCGGCGGCGAGCACCTCGAGATCCAGGTCGCACCCGATCACGATCGGCTGAGCATCGGCGAACAGCGGCTCGGCCTTCCGGCCCTTGCCGAGGCCGAGCGCCTCGAGCATCGGCGCCTCGCGCGGCAGCGCGCGCGCGGCCTGCACGGCCTCGATCGGGATGGTGCCCGAGCCGCACATCGGATCGACGAGCACATCGGTCCGCGGATCGAACCGCGCGAGCATGAGCAGCACGGCGGCGAGGTGCTCGCGGAGCGGGGCATCGCCGGCCTCGCGCCGCCAGCCGCGCTGCGACAGCGATCCGCCACCCAGATCGAGCGAGACGATGACCTCACCCCGATCATCGACCCGCGCGACCCACCGGGTCACCGGGTGGTCCGGCTCGACGTGCAGCCGTGCGCCGCGCCGACGCGCAGCATCGATGATCGCGTTCTTGACCGTCCCCACCACCTGCCGTTCCCCCGCCGCGAACTCGTCCACGCGACGCGCGTCGACCGAGATCCCGTCCCCGTCCTGCCACAGCTCGCGCCGGTCCTCGAGCAGGTCGCTCAGCAGATCGTCGTACAGCGGCTCGAGGCGCTTGGCATCGGAGCGGAACAGGTCCCACAGCACGCGGGTCGGCGTGCGCATGTAGGTCGTGGCCGCCCACGCGAGGTCCGGATCGAAGGGCAGCACGAGCTGGCCGAGGCCCTCCTTGCGCGGCGGCTTGTCGAGGCGACGCTTGAGCGCACGCTGCGCGACCCGGGTCAGCTCCGCGGTCATCACGACGTTGGTCTGCGTGGAGCCGACGATCCGTAGCTCGTCGATGATCATGCTGAGGCTCCATTGAGGGCGGCGAGCAGGCCCGCATCGGCGAAGAACCGCTTCGAGAGATAGACGCCGCGCCCGAGCGTGCCGCGCGGACCCTTCGGGCGTTCGTGGAGGTAGCGGCGGGCGAGCCGGGCGATGTCCGCGTCCCAATCGAGCAGGTACCAGGTGACGATGGTCGCATCGTCATCGAGCGTGGCGCGCGCGAGCCACAACGTGCGCTGGAGCTTCGCGAGGCCGCCCTCGCCCACCATCGCGATCGCCGGATCCTCGACCACGCCCCAGTGCCCGCTCGCCTCCTGCGAGATCGGGACGGTCTTGACCTCCACGTCACCGCGCCAGTCGGGCTCGCCGCGGCCGTGCTCGGTCAGTCCGAGCAGCTCGGCGGCCCGGGTGCCCCACGCGCCCTTGTCGCGCCCGCGCGGGCCGAGGCGCACCCCGATCAGGCGATCGGCGGCCGCGAGCAGATCGTCGAGAGACTCGGGCTCCTCACCGGGCTGCGCGGGCGGGCGTGGCGCCGGCACGGGGCGCGGCCAGACCTCCGCCGGCGGCGCCATCCCGCGCACCGGGGCCTGGATCACGAGGTGGCCACCGAGGAGGATCGGGCGTGGCTGCAGCGCGGCGGGGATCTCGCATCCGTTGCGCTCGAGCTCGGCGCCCCGGCTCCACACCGCGAGGCGAAGCATCGGCGAACGACCAGCGGCATCGATCCGCAGGCGAGCCGCGAGCGCGACGAGCTCACCCCGCGTCATCGCGTTGAGGAGCCCGCACAGGTCATCGGACCAGCGCGCGATCACCCGTTCGGTGGCCTCCGCGATGTCGACCGAGCGATTCCGAGCCGCGGTCGGGCCTGCGGTTGGATCCGTGGTCGGCCGAGCATCGAAGCGGTTCGCGCGCAGGGCGGCGAGCCTGCGCACCGTCTCGGGCGCGAGCATCCCGGTCATGTGCACCACGGCATTCACGTCGTCGCAGCATGCTACGTTCGCGCCGTGGGTTCCAGGTTCCGGATCGTCGTCGGGATCGCGATCGTCCTCGGCGGCTGCGCACCGACCGTGGAGGGGCCTGTGGAGCGCCAGCGCACGGCCGATCGAGAGGACGCAGATCACCTCGCGGCGCAGCTCGGCGCCCTGCCCGGCGCCCTGTCCGCCTCGGTCACGCTGCACCGCGCCGCGCGCGATCCACTCGGCGTCGCCGCACCCAGCACCCCGAGCGGCGTGGTGCTGATCGTGGTCGACGACGCGGCCGATCGCGACGCGCTCGCTCGCACCGCGGCGTCGCTGTTCGGCGCGACGGCGCCCGAGATCGAGCACCCCGCGATCGAGATCGTGGTCGGTGCCCACCGCCCCGCCCTCGCGAAGGTCGGCCCGTTCACCGTCGAGGAGAGCTCGCGGGGTCCGCTGCGGATCGCGCTCGCGGTGGCGCTCGCGGTGATCGCCGCGCTCGCTGGCTTCATCGCGCTGCGCGAACGCGCGCGCTGAACTGGGCGCACCGCACGAGCAGGCAATGCCGGCCCGGAGATCAAACCCAGGAAGCCAGGAACCAAGGTCAGAGCCAGAGTTGGCCGGTTTTGGGGTAGGTTTGGTTTGGGGCCTTGGGGGGGGGGGGAATTTTTGGGGGGGAGGGGGGGGAAAAATATAAAAGGTTTTTGTTTGAGTTGTTGTTTGGGGGTGGGGGGAAATTTGTTTTTTTGGGGTGTGGGGGTTTTTTTAATTTTTGTTTTAAATAAAATTTTTTTTTGTTTGGGGGGAAAAGGGGGGAAAAATTAGGGTTTGTGGGGTTTTTGAAAAATTGTTTTTTTTTTTTTTGGGAAAAGGGGGGAGAAAAAGTTTTTTTTTTTTTTATGGGGGAAAAGAGGAAATGGGAAGGGAAAAAATTTTTTAAAAAAAGGGGTTTTTTTTTTGGGGGAAAAAAAAAGTTTTTTTTTTTTTTTCGGGGGGAAAAAAATTTTTTTTTTTTTAAATAAAGGGGTGGGTTTTTGGGGGTCGGGGGGGGGGAAACTAGGGGGGGGGGGCCGGGAAAAAAAAAAAAGGGGGCGGGGAAAAGGGGGGGCTGCTTCTAAAAAAGGGGGGGGTTTAAAAACAACCGGGGGGGGGGGGCCGGGGGGGGGGGGAAGGCCGGGGGGGGGGGGGGGCGCCCCGGCGGCGGGAAAGGGGGGGGGGGCGGGGGGCGGCGGGGGGTTTTTTTTCTGGACAGAAGGGGGGGTTCGGTCAAACCAAAAACCCCGGCCCGCAGAAACCGCCCCGCCCGAAGGGGCGGAAGGGGGACGGGGGGGGGGGAAAAAAAAAAGGGGGGGCGGGCAAAAAAAAAAATCTGCTCACGAAGGGGGGGGGGTCTCCGGGGGGGGGGGGCCGGACAAGGGAACGGGCGGGGGGGGGGGGGGGGACGCCACCCCAAGGAGGGAAAAAAACCGGGGGGGGGGGGGGGGGGGAAAAGCCCCGGGGGAACGCCCCCCCCCCCGGGCCGATATTTCCCTGGGGCGGGGGCGCCCAAAACGGGAAAACGCCGACGGGGCGCAACACAACCACGAGGAAAAAACGGGGGGGGGGGGGGAAAAAGACTTGTCCGCCCGGGGGGGGGGTTTGCTACGCGGCGGGGAAAGTTGTGTGGGGCGCCGGCCGCTCTCCGCGGCGCCGGGGGGGGGGGAAGAAAAAAAAAAAAATGCCGCCGCTTGGGGAGGAAAAAACCGGGAAAAAAAGAAAAAGGGGGACAGGCCCGGAAAGGGGAAGGACAGGAAAGGCCCCGCGGGGCCCGGAAGGGGGGGGGGAAAAACCAACCCCTCGGCGGGGGGGGGGGGGAAAAGGCCGCGCGGGCTGGGGGGGGGGGGGGGGCGGGGCGGGGGGGGAACCCTTTGGGAAACCCTCGCCGGGGGAGGGGCGGCGGGAAAGAAAGGGGGGGGGAGCCGGGGGGGGGAAAAGCGCGGGGGAGGGGCGGGGGGGGGGGGGGGGAAAGGGGGGGGGCGGGGGGGGGGCGGCGCCCGGGGCCCGGCGGAGAAAAAGGGGCGGGGGGGGGGGGGGGGGGGGGGGGGGGGAAAAACGGGCCGCGGGGGACAACAAAAGGGGGGCCCCCGCCCCAACGCGGGGGGGCGCGGGGCCCGGGAAGGGGGGGGGGGGAAAGGGGGGGCGGGCCCCGGGAGGGGGGGGGGGCCCCCCCCGGGGGGGGGACAACCCCCCGCGGCCGCCCCCCCCCCGGGGCCCCTTGGGCCGGCAAAAAGGGGAAGCCCGGGGGGGCCGGGGGGGCCCGCCGGGGAAGAGGGGGGGGACCGGGGGGAGCGGCCGGGCCCCGCCGGGGCCCCGGGGGAAGGGGGGGACAAACCCCGGGCCCGCCCGGCGCGGGCCGCGCGACGGAAGGGGGGGGGCGCCGCCCCGGGAAAAACCGGGAAGGAAACCTTGGGGGCGCCCCGCCGCCCCCGCCAGGGCCCTTCTCCGCGGGGAAAAACAAAAACCGGGGCGTTCGGCCCGGGGAAAAAAGGCCGCGCCCCCCCCAAAAAAAGACCCGCCCCTGGGGGGGGGGACTTCTTGGCCCGGGAGCCGCCCCCGGGGCGCGCCCCCCGGGGGGGAAACCCCGGCCGGGCCGCGGGCGGGGCGGCCGGAAAATTCTGCCCCCCGGGACCGGGGGGGGGAGGGGGGGGGCGGCCGGGGGGGGGGGGGCGGCGGGGGCACCCGTCTTCCCCTGGGGGGGACGGGGGGCGGGGCCCGCCCGCCGGGAACTTAGGGGGGAAGGGGGGCGGGGGGGGCGGCCCGGCGGGGGCTTTGTTTTTTGGGGGGAAAAAGAAGCCGGGCGGGGGGGGGGGGGGGGGGGGGGGAAGAAGGGGGAGGGGGGGGGGGGGGGAAAAGGGGGGGGGGGGGGCCTGTGGGGGGGGGGGGGGGGGGGGGGGGCCCCGCGCGGGGGGGGGGGGGGGGGGGGGGGGGGGGGGGGGGGGCGGGGGGGTCTTGGCCTGGGGGGGGACACAAAAAGGCGGGGGGGGGGGGGGGGGGGGGGTAATAGAGGCCTTCCGATCCTCCGCTGTCTTGCTTCCTAGCTTCCTTGCTTTGAATCCGTGGGCACGCCTGAACGGAGGGCGCGCATCATCGGAGCTGCGCCCCCGAAGTGGGTCGTCAGTCAGCGGCGCGGGAACAGCGCCCAGTAGTCGAGCTCGAGGACGATCCGCGGCTCCTTGGTCCCCGATAGCAGCGGCGGCACCTGCGCGAGCTCGGCGTAGCTGACGTTCTTGACTGCGGACAGCCGGAGCCGCAGCGCGCCCACATCGCGGCGGGTCGGGATCTCCGCGCGCTCGATGACCTGGGTGAACGCACGCAGCGTGTCGCCCGCGAACGTGGGCGCCACGTGAGCACCGCCGTTCCATGCGGCGATCTTGAGTTGCGTGTTGAGCCCGTTCTGCGCGAGCGCCGTGGCCACCGAGATCACGTGACCGCCGTAGACGAGCCGCTTGCCCGCCTTGGTCTCGGCCATACCGCGCGCGTCGAAGTGGACCTGCGCCGTGTTGTGATAGAGGCGCGTGGCCTGCGTGTGATCGGACTCCTCGATCGTCATCGCATCGGGATGATCGAGCCGCTCGCCTGCCTCGTAGTCATCCCACCGCGCCGTCGATCCGAATGCCCACGCGAGATCGGGGAACCGCTGCAGGTTCATCGACTCGGGCACGGGGAGCCGGTCTGCGGTCACCACCGCGGGCAGCTGCGGGACGCTGTTGACGCCCTTGGCCGCGCCGTGATCGCGCTTGGGGACCATCACCCAGCGGACGAACGAGAGCACCTCCTGGCCCTTCTGGTTGGTGCCGCGGGTCCGCACGTATACCACGCCGGCCTCGCCGCTCGAGACCTCGCGAAGCCCGATGACCTCGCTCTCGGCGACCAGCGTGTCCCCGGGATAGACCGGGCGCAGGAACCGGACGTCGGCATAGCCGAGGTTGGCCGTGGCGTTGTGCGAGATGTCCGGCACGCTCTTGCCGAACACGATGTGGAACACCAGCAGGTCGGGCATCACCTCGCGCTGAAAGCCCAACGAGCGTGCGAGCTCGGTGGAGGACGACAGCGCGTCCCGGGCCCCCGTGAGGGCCATGTACGCCGAGATGTCTCCACCGTGGAGCGTGCGGGGGATCGCGTGCACCAGGTGTTGCCCGATGCCGAAATCCTCAAAGAACCTGCCGGTGGAGACCTTCCTCATGACGCGAGGACGGACCCTATACCGGCCCCGCGGGGCGGACAACCGGGAAACCCGCCCCGGCACGGACCGAGTGCCCGAAACGAACATGCCCCGCAGGCCCCGCAGTTTGGCGGTGCGTGCGGGGCGAACTGGCCGGAGCCAGCGTGGCTTACTCGGAGAGCAGGTAGCTGTAGCCGAAGCTCTGCGGACCGCCATCCCACGCCGGGAACTGCGCGGACTTCACGGCAGACTCGACGCACGCGGCGACCGGGGTCCCCGCGAACACGCCCGAGACGCTGACCTTCTGGACCGCACCCGACGGCGCGACGGTGAGCTTCACCGTGGCGGTGCCCTGAGTGCCGGCGTAGCAGCCCTGCGCCTTGCCGGCGATCGAGGCCATGCCGGTCTTGATGTCACCACCCGAGAGCGACTTCTTGTCGAGCTTGGGCTTGGCCTCCTTCTTCGCATCGGAGACGCCGGCTTCCTTGAGCAGGGCGTCGAACGAAGGCTCGCCTTCGCCACCCTCGGTCTTGACCGGCTTCTTGTCTTCCTTCGTCGGAGCAGGCTTGTCCTTGTCCTTCTCGGTCATCGACGTGTCGCGGATCTCGACCTTGTGACCACCCTTGCCCGGCTTCTCGGCGTTCTTGGTGGCAACGGGCTTCGGCGTCTCGGCGACCTCGGGTGCGGCGATCTGCTGGACAGCAGCGGCGCTTCCGGCGGAAGCCTCGATGTCAGCTGCGGGTGCGGCGCCCGCGGCCGCTGGCGGCGGCAGCATCTTCGCGGTGCTCTTGTACTCCGCGGCCGGCCCCTTCGCGGCGACGGCGTCGGCGCTGCTGACCTCGGAGGACTTCTTGTTGTTCATCACGAAGAACAACGAGACGCCGGCGGCGGCGGCGAGGCCCATCCCGACGAGCGCGATGGTCTTGCCCTTGCCCTTGCTCTGCTTCGCGGCGATCCGCGAGCCGATGTTCGGAATCGACGACGACGGAGCGGCGTCGGTGACGGCGACCGGCGTGGAGATCGCGGCGGCGGAGGCGGCGATCACGGCTTCGGGCGCGACGCTCGGAGCCTTGGCCTCGACGGCCTTCGCCTTGCGAGCGGCCTTGTCCTTCTCCTTGACCTCGCGCGCGCTCGGAAGATCGGCGAGCTCGGGGAGCGAGATCATCTTCGCGGGCTCGGGGAGTGCCACGGCCTTCCAACCGGCCGACGACGACGCGAGGACATCGTCCTCGTTCATCACGGGGTTCTGCGTCGAGCGGCGCGACGACAGCCGCGCCTTGGTGGAGGACGCGAGGCTGCGGATGTCGTGCAGGCCGCTGTCCTCGTCACGGGCCGCCTTGGTCATCGGAGGGATGCCCGTCGCGCCACTGCCACTGCCTTCGCGATCGGTACCCGTGGTTCCCATTGGCTGCATGCTGTCGTCCTCCAGACGAGCGAGAGTTCCCTGAACCTGAGTCGGAAGGCCCTCGAAATAACCCGCCGGCACCTGGTCGTCCAGGGTTTTCATCGCGTGGCGCAAAAGGTCGTCGAGCTCGTCAGCCATAAATCACTTGACCGTGGCAGGGGTCGTTGCTGCGGCAACGGCCTTTGGTTCTTCGCCCGACAGTTTTTGCTTGAGCAGACGGCGAGCCTCGTTGACCCGCCAGGCCACGGTGCCCTCTGGAATCTCCAGGATCTCGGCGATCTGCTTGTGCGGAAGCTCCTCGACGGTGGCGAGGATCAGGGTCACGCGCAGCGACGCCGAGAGCTGGGCCACGGCGTGGAGCACGCGGCTGACCTCTCCCGCCTGCTGCACTTGCTGTGCAGGGCTTCGCTCGACCTGTCCCAGGGCCTCGGGACGCCCGCCCACGTGCTGCGCCTCGGCGTTGCCGCGCTGGTGGAGCGCGGCGCCTCGCTTGTCGGAGCGGAGAGCGTTGAGGGCGGTGTTCACGGTGATCCGGTAGAGCCAGGTAAAGAAGTCCGCGCGACCGTCGAACGTGGAGAGCCCGCGGTAGGCGCGAACGAACGCCTCTTGCGTGGTGTCGTCGGCATCACTGTGATTGCCGAGGATATGGAGCGCGGCGGCATACACACGTCGTTGGTGGCGTTTGACGAGACGACCAAAGGCTTCACGGTCACCTTGCCGCGCCCGGTCGAGGTCTGGGTCCTCGTCAGCCATTCCGGGAACTATAAGGTGACCAACGCTTGGACAACAGATATCCGGCGAGCTTTGGGTCCCGTCGCAACCTGTCGCATCGAAAGGCCTACCGGCGGCGGTCGGCTTCGAACAGCTTCGGGGTCAGGCTGGCGGCCAGCTCGGAGAGCCGTGCCAGGGACCTGGCGGCCTCGGCGTGGCTTGCCAGCTTCTCGCGGACCCGCACGGCGCCCGCCTGGGCGGTGTCCGAGGCCCGCTGCCGGCTGGGCAGATCGAGGATGTTGAGGGGATCCGGGCCGCCCAGGGTCCCACGGAGGGCGGCGATCCGCGTCCTGGCCTCGCGGAGGGCGTCGGCGACGTCATCGGCAAACACCGCCACCAGGCCCTGCGGATCGGTGGATCCGACGGTCAGCGCGTCGAGGTCGACCAGGGCGAGATCGCGGAGGCGCGTCGACAGCACCTCGTCGGGATCCGGCGCACCGCTGTGGGGCGCCGCGAAGCCCGTGGTGGTCACGATCACGGCTTGTCGTCCTTGGCTGCCACGGGATCGGCCAGGGCATCGCCTGCGGGCGCGAGGGGCTTGGGAGCGTCCACCTTCGGAGCGTCCGCCTTGGGAGCATCCGCCTTGGGAGCATCCGCGGGCTTCTGCTTGGCTGCCTTGTCGGAGGCCATCTTCGCCTTGAGCATCGAGAGCGCGTCGTCCGGACCATTTGGCGGACCATTCGGAACGCCACTCGCGAGCGCGAGCTGCCCTTCCTTCTGCGACGCCGCGAGGATCTTGGCCTCGAGCAGCCCACCGCCCGGATCCTCGCCGCGCATCGCGGCGTCGACCTCGGACTCGATCACCTCGGCGTCGATCCGATCCTCGGCGGACTTGAACTTGTCCCACACGCTCGTGTCGTTGCCGAATGCATCTCCGCCGGCCGAGCGCGCCGCCGCGATCTGCGTGGCCAGCGTGCCCTTGCGCATCTTCAGGAGCTGGAGCTTGGTCTCGAACTCCTTGCGGCTCTTGTTGAGCTGGATCGCATAGGAGGAGGCCTCGTTCTTGTCGCGGAGGATCTTCACGAACTCGCCCTCGGCAGCCTTCTTCTCGCGGAGCGCCACCTTCGCGGACTCGTCGTCACCCGCCTTCACGGCGACCATGGCGCGACGCTCCCACTCGGCGGCCTTCGCCTTGTACTTCTCGAGATCGTTGTCCATGTTCTTCGCGGTGGCCTTGTAGGACACCAGCTCCGCGAGCGCCTTCTTGCGGCCTTCCTCGAGCTCGAGGATCGCCATGTCGAGCTCCTTCTCCGGATCGATGGCCTTGTCGAGCGCAGCGTTTGCCTTGCTCGAGATGCTGTTCTTGATCTTTCCGAAGATACCCATCGCGGTCCAAGGATAGCCCACTGCGCCGTGGCACGCGCGCCCGGTGCGCTCCTGTGCCCCTCCTCCGGGGGCTAACCCCGCATGGATGCGATGCGCGCCCCTGGCACATCCAGTGCGTAACACCCCGCATCATGCGCACCTCGATCCTCTCCGCCCTCATGTTCACCGCGCTCACCGGCTGCATGGGCACCGGCTCCGTGCAGTACAGCGCCGAGGTCACCGCCCCCGAGCTGATCGTCATCAGCCCCGGGGTCCAGGTGATCGCGGACTACAACGAGCCCGTGTTCTACAGCGAGAACTACTACTGGCGGTACGACGGCGGGGTCTGGTTCCGCTCGAACGACTACCGTCGCAACTGGATCCGCGTGCAGACCGTGCCGGTCGCCGTCCGTCGGATCGATCGCCCGACCGCCTACGTCCACTATCGCGGCAACGCCCGCGCCGAGGTCCGCGACCATCGCTCCTCGCCGCCGCCCCAGCCTGCCCAGCCCGCGTTCCAGCCGCAGCCTCCGGCCCCGCCGGTGGTCCGCGATCACGACGAGCGCAAGGACGACAAGGTCGAGCGCAAGGACGAGCGCCGCGAGGACAAGGCCGAGCGCAAGGACGAGCGCCGCGAGGACAAGGCCGACCGCAAGGACGAGCGCCGCGAGGACAAGGCCGACCGCAAGGACGACAAGGCCGACCGCAAGGAAGACAAGCAGAACCGCAAAGAAGACAAGGCCGACCGCAAGGACGACAAAAAGCGCGGCCGTTAGCCGCCGTCAGTCCTTGCCGAGGCCGTACTTGCGATAGCGCTGGCGGAACTGGTCGTAGGTGATGCCGAGCACCGCCGCGGCCTCCTTCTGCTTGAACCGCGTGCGCTCGAGCGCATCGCGACACAACCACTCCTCGAACGCATCGACGCGCTCGTCGAGCGGCCGCTTCGCATCATCCGAGAACGCGAGGCCCGACGAGGGCGCGGCGCCATGCGCCTCGGGGGGCAGCGCCACATCGACATCGGCCTCCGACATCACCTCGCCGGTCGCCATGTACGCCGCGCGCTCGACGATGTTCTTCAGCTCGCGGACGTTGCCCGGGTAGTCGTACGACGCGAACCGATCGAGCGCGCCGGCGCTGATCTCCTTGACCGCGATCCCGGCCACGTCCTGGCGGAACCGCGCGAGGAAGTGCATCGCGAGCACCGGCACGTCCTCGATCCGGCTCGCGAGCGACGGCAGGTTGATCACCTCGAAGCTGAGCCGATCGTAGAGATCCGCCCGGAACTTCCCGTCCGCGATCGCCTGCTTGAGATCGGAGTTGGTCGCCGCGATCACGCGGACGTTGACCTGGATCGATTCACTGCCGGCGACGCGCTCGAACCGCTGGTACTCGAGGACGCGCAGGATCTTGGCCTGGAACTCGAGGGACATGTTCCCGATCTCGTCGAGGAACAGGGTCCCGCCATCGGCGAGCTCGAACTTGCCTTCCTTCTGCTTGGTGGCTCCCGTGAACGCGCCCTCTTCGTGCCCGAACAGCTCGGACTCGAGCAGGCTCTCGGCGACGGCGGCGCAGTTGATCGTGATGTACGGCTCGCTCGCGCGCGGCGACAGCGTGTGGATCGCGCGCGCCACCAGCTCCTTGCCCGTGCCGCGTGGCCCGAGGACGAGCACCGGGCGCGGCACCGGGGCCACGCGCTCGATCTTCGTCATCACGGTGCGCATCTCCTTCGAATCGCCCACGATCTGCCAGCGGCGCCCCGCGGCCTTGCGGAGCCGCTCGTTGGTCGCGCGCAGCTCGCGGTTCTCCTCCTCCAGGCGCTTACGATCGAGTGCGTGCTGAAGGATCCGCTCGATCTTCTCGACCGAGATCTCGAGCTTGTCCTCGAGGTACGGATCCTTGGTGATGAAGTCGACCGCGCCGGCCTTCACCGCGGCGACGGCGTCATCGATCGTGCCGTGCCCGGTGAGGATGATGATCGGCAGATCGGGCAGCCGCGCGCGGATCGCCTTGCAGATCTCGATGCCGGTGCGGCGATTGGGCCCGAGATCGAGATCGAGCACCGCGAGGTCGGCATCGTTGGTCTCGAGCCAGCGGATCGCGTCTTCGCCGTCATCGAACGGCATCACGTTGGAGCCGCGCTGCTTGAACACGTCGCCGAGCAGCCTGCGGACCTCCGCCTGATCGTCGACGCAGATGATCGTCCCGATGGTCACGGCGTGCCTCGCTCGGCCACGGTCCACAGCGGCAGCGCGGCGAGCCCGCTCTTGTCGGTGGGCAAGGTGATGGTGATCGAGGTGCCTCGCCCCTCCTCCGAATCCACCGTGATGCGGCCGTGATGCGCGCTGACCACGCGCTCGGCGATCGCGAGGCCCACACCAGAGCCGGTCTCCTTGGTGGTGAAGCCCGGCACGAACAGCCTGCCGAGGTACGCACGCGGGATTCCCGGCCCTGTGTCGGCCACGAGGAGCTCGACGAGCGGCGCGGTGCTCGCGCCCGGCGAGCTGATCGCACGGACGCGGACGTGGACCTCACCGCCACCGGCGGCCGCGCACGCCTCCGCCGCATTGGAGACGATGTTGAGCAGCGCCTCGCGGAGCAACATGCGATCGCCGCGCACGTCGGGCAGGCCCGCGGTGGTCTCGAGGGCGATCGGCACCTGTTGCGTGCGCGCCTGCGCGGCGAGCACCACCTCGTGCAGCAGCGGTGGGAGCGACACCAGCTCCACCGTCGGGGTGGGCGCCTGCATCGAGCGCAGGTACTGCGCCCACTCCTCGTAGAGGGCGGTGACATCCGCCTCGAGATCCTTCAGGCGATCGTGCACGTCGCCCTCGGCGGCGAGCTTGCGCGCGCTCCGCGTACGCGCACCGATGATACCGAGCAGGTTCTTGACCCGATGACCGTGCGCATAGACGCCAGCGATCACGTCCTGGCGCACGACCTCGGCCGTGGCCGTCACCAGGCGCGGCGCCACGCTCCCTGCCGCGCTCCCCGCGCCAGGGTTCGCCGCATCGAGGAGCCGCCCCACGATCACGCCGAGGCTCGGCGACTGTGCATCGAGCATCCGGGCAGCGTTGCGCCAGGCGAGACCATGGTTCGCATCGATGCGCAGCGCGCGCTCGATCTCGGCGAGGGCACCGGCCTGATCACCGCGATCGAACATCAGCAGCGCGAGCCGGCAGGCCGCGGCCGTATGCCCGGGCTGGAACGCGAGGCCCTTGCGATATGCGTCCTCGGCGCGGTCGCGCGTGGCGAGGTCATCCGCGCACAGCGCTCCGTAGAGGAACCACAGCCGCGCACGATCCACCGGCGTGAGGGGCTCGGCCGCCGAGGCGTGGATCAGCCCATCGAGCTCGCCGAGCAGCGCATCGCGCTCGATGGTGGCGAGCTTGCGGGTCCGGCGCTCGAGCCGGCGCAGGCGGAGCGCCGCACTAGGCGCCGCGGCCTCGAGGGCCGCGAGCTCGGCATCGATGACCGCATCGGTGACCGCGCGATCGCCCGCCGCGTGTCGCGCCGACAGCAGCGCAGCCGCGCACATCCTCCGGCCGGCCGAGTCCTTCGCGACCTCGAGGCTGGCGGTGACATCTGCGCTGCGTCCGTGTGCGACCACGGCCGACGCGAGCTCCTCGAGAAGGGTCAGGGCATCGGGCGCCACGCTGCCGACCGCCGCGGTCAGCGCCGCCTCGAAGCCGGCCGCGGCCTGCGCCGCTGCGCCCGAGGGATCGCTCTGCGAGGCCGACGCTCTCGACAGCTCGAGGTGCGCGCGGGCGCGATCCCACGGCGCGATCTTCGGCGCATCGAGGGCGGCACCGAAGCTCATCCGCGCCGCTGCGATCTCGCCGCTCGCGAGCTGCGCGCGCCCGAGCAGGATCTTCGTCGCGGGGCCGGGTGCGCGCTTGGCAGCCTCCGTCGCGAAGCGTCGCGCGCTGGCGCTGTCTCCCTGCGCGAGCGCCAGATCGGTCAGGCGGAGTGCGGGCGCCGCATCGTCGGTCGCGGCCAGGGCGCGGCCGAGGGCGCTCTTCGCGGCCGCGGGGAGCCCGAGCGCCCAGTAGCGATCACCGAGCTCGAGCAGCGCAGCGGCGGTTGCCATCGCGCGAGATGATATCCGATGGCGTTCCCGCGGTGGGCGTCGCGCCTCACTTGCAGCCGACGGCGAGCGGGTTCTCCACGCACGCAGCCTCTAGAGAGACCGGCGCCGAAGGTCCGAGGTCGAGGGGGTGGCTCCACGGGATGATGCAGGCGCCGACGCTGCGCACGTCGACTCTCCTCAGCAACTCTGCGATCCGGAGATCCATCAGCTGAAGTCGCATCTCGAGCGCGAGGATCGCCGATCGATACAGCGCAGACTCTGCGCGTGCCACGACGAGCTGGTCGGCGGCGGCTGGGTCCTCCGAGCGGGCGGGCTGCGGTGCCGCAAGGGTCACCAGCGCGAGCGCCACGAGGGCCGGCGAGATCCACGCGCGAACAGCATCCATCGCTCCGGGGACAGGCGGCTCGGGCCGCGGTTGCGATCAGGCGAGCTGCTTCTTGCGCTCGGTCAGGTGCTTCTCGAGCTCGTCGAGCGCCTCGTCGAACTGCGCGCGTGCCTCGCCGCGATAGTCGGCCTGGTTCTTCGAGTCCCGGAGGGATTCGAGCGCCTTCTCGAGGGCCGACGCGTCGGCCTGCGCGCGGGCTCTCACCGCGTCGTGCATGTCTTTGAAGTTGAGATAGAAGTCCTGGAGCATGTCGCCCTGACGCAGGGGTGTGACGACACCGAGCCTTCCGACCGCCATCCGATCGAAGTACATCGAGACCTTGTAGAGCGGCCCCGCGACCTTGTGGGTCATGATCAGGAGGTACAGCGACAGGATCACGACGAGGCCGATGCCAACGCCGGCCATCTTGTAGACCAGCGCACGGTCCTCGGACTGGAGCCCCGAGGCGACGTGCTCCTGGAAGTCCTCCTGGGTCGCGTCGGCCTGGGTCAGCGCCTGCAGATCCTTCTCGATCGATTCCGAGGCCGCCCGCTTCTGCTGATAGATCAGATAGCCGAGCGCGCCCGCGATCACGCCCGAGAGGATCGTGACGAGCAGGACGTAGCGAAGCTGCAGCTTCTTGTCGAGCAGGTAGTTCGACAGCTTGCGCTTGTAGCGAGGACGCGGGCCCGGCGGGGGACCCGACGGAGCGCCCGTTGCGGCCGTGGGATCACTCAATGGCCTTCTCCTTGCGAGCGACGATCTCGCGCAGCTCGACGATGGTCGCGTGCTCGCCGGCCCCTGCCTTCTCGGCCGCAGCGATCACGGCCTTGAGCTTCACGAGGTCGGCCTTCTCCATCGTCACCACGCCCGCGTGGGCGGTCTTGAAGTGCTCGTAGAAATCGACCAGCTGATCACCCTTGCGGAGGTTCCACACCTTGTCGAACCTGCCCTGCTGCATCTTGGCGAGGTAGAGGCTCACCTTGAACAGCGGGCCCGCGACCTTGTGGGTCATCTTGATGCCGTAGAACGCGAGGCCGACCACGAGCAGGAGGCCCGTGCCGATCAACACGTAGAGGATCAACAGCCGACCGCTCTCGAGCGAGTTGATCTCGCCGCCGAGACGCATCTCGCACGTCCAGCGCGCGACGACCTTCTGGCCGAAGTCCTCCGGGACCTTGATGACGGTCGGGATCATCGTCATCGAGCTCTCGTCCATCACCACCTTGGTGCGTGTGCGGGGCGGCTCCTCGGGCGCGGCGCTACCACTGCCCACGACGCTGCCACTGCCCGCGGCGCTGCCCGCTGCGGGCGGCTCGGACGCGGGGGCCGGATCGCTCGCCGGTGCGGGAGCCGGCGTGTCGCTCGGAGCCGTGCCATCGACGGGCTCCTCGGGGAGCTTCATCGGAACGACGGGCGCATCCTCGTCGGGCGCAGCGCTCTCGACGAGCGCCGGGACCTTGGGACACGGCGTACCGCGCACGCTCGCCATGCTGACCGTGGTGGTCTCGTTCGCGACCTTCATCACCCACAGGCCGAGGCTGGCCATCAGCAGCGTCGACAGCCCGACCATGAACAACGTGAACTGGAGCTGGTACTTCTTGTTGATGAGAAGGTTCTTCCAGCTCCGCTTGTACCCCTTGGGCGCACCACCGCCGCCTCCGGCACCAGGGGCGCCTCCAGCAGCTGGGGTTTGAGACTTGGCGTTCACGGGATTCCGGCCTTGGTCTTGATCGTCGGGACAATCTTGGTCGCGATCAAGCTTTCGACGACCGCACTGACACAATCGTCACTGGACAAGGCGACGTCCTTGGCCGACTTCCCACCCTGGACCTTGGCGCCTCCGTTGAGAAACCCGAACACGCTCTTGTCCGGGAAGCTCGCGAGCAACATGCTGATCTTACAGGAAACCGTGCCATCCGTCGTGACCTTGAGTTCGTTCAGGGTTCCGTCCACATAGAACCCCTGGAACCCCTTCTGGTTGAGCTGGGCCGAGGTCGGGACCCCGCCGGTCCACGAGGTCGCCATCGAGCTGGCCACCTTGGTCAGGGTCTGGGTCGAGACCTTGACCATCACCGGTCGCATCTTCGAATCCGCCGCCGCGTCACCCGTCTTCGACGACATCGGCCCGACGTTGACGTAGATGCCGTTCTTGCCGGTCGTCGGCGGTGCCTGCCCTGTCGAGCCACCTCCGGCGCCGAGCGCGGCGAGCGACTTGGTCGCCTGTTGCTTCACGAAGCTGCTCGCGTCGTTGGCTTCGGCCTTCTTCAGCGTGTTGATCACGAGGTTCTTGATGCTCGACTTCGTGTTCGCATCGACGAGCTTGCCGAGCGCCACGGCCGCCGCGCCGCGAACATCCTTGTCGCTGTCGTTGCCGACGACCTTGACGAGCGGAAGGATCGCCTTCTGATCGCCGAGCTTGGTCAGGTTGACCGTGGCCGCGAGGCGGACCTTGTCGGAGTCATCGTCGAGCTGCTTGATCAGCTCGCTGACGTTGTCGGCGTACGCCGGCATGGCGCGGAACACGATCAACAACGCGGTCGCCACCGCGAGCACGCGGAGCATCAGGAAGCCGACTGCGCTCGTCCGGATCATCTCGTCATCGAAGTAGACGTCGGACCCCGCCGACACTTCATCCCCGACGATCGAAGGTACCGAGGATCAGGCACCCTCTGCAAGGTACCGACGGCTCAGCTCGACATAGTGCGCGGCGCCGTAGAGGATCTGCTCCCGCTCCTTGTCGTTGATCGAGCGCTTCACCTTCGCGGGTGATCCGATCACCAGGCTGTCGGGCGGGATGTCGGTGCCGGGTGTCACGAGCGCACCTGCACCCACGAGGCTCCCGCGCCCGATCTTCGCCCCGTCGAGGATGATCGCGCCCATGCCGATCAGGCAGAGATCCTCGACGATGCAGGCGTGGATGATGGCGTTGTGGCCGATCGTGCAATCGGCGCCGATCGTCGTGCCGAACCGCCCCGCGGTGACGTGGATGACGGTGTTGTCCTGGAGGTTGGTTCGCGCGCCGATCCGGACGGGCATCAGGTCGGCGCGGATCACCGTGCCATACCAGACGCTCGCATCGTCGCCGAGCTCGACATCGCCGACCACGGCCGCGGTCTCCGCCACGAACACCCGCTGCCCGAGCACGGGCTGCTTGCCGAGGACGCCGCGGATCACTTCGAGGACCGACGCGACGCTTGCTCGGCCGCGGCGAACAGCTCGTCGATCGCCGCGTCGGTGTCATCGCCGTTGGGGAAGATCGGGGCGACGTACTGCACCACGCCCCGGCAATCGATCACCATGAAGTTGATGCGCTCGCCATCACCGACCGTGAGCTCCTCGTACACCGCGGGCTCCGCGAGCGCGAGCGGCACGCCGAGACCGATCGGCGTGGTCTGCTTGGCCTGGTCGCGCTGACCCACGGTGACCGCGAGCGGCATCGGCGGGAAGCCGCCCTTGCCCACCTGCGCCCGCGCCCAGTCTCCGAGCTTGCCGAACACCGCCGTGCAGTCGCTGCAGCGCTTCGCATCGAACCAGCCGACGATCGCGGTCTTGCCGCGCAGCGAGCTGAGATCCACCGAGCGCTGATCGTCGACGCCGAACAGATCCGTCGCGACGATCGGCTGACCGACGAGGCGCCGGCGCAGGATCTCGTCGCGCGACACCAGGTCGGCGTTGACGGTGACCACGCGATCGAGGCGCACGACGCCGATCGAGATCGTGTCGCCGGGCTGATGCCCCTGCACGACCTTCAGCACGGCATCGCAGTTGACGACCGGGTTGCCGTCGATCGAGTGCAGCAGGTCGCCCTTGCGCAGGCCCGCGGCCTTCGCACCACTGCCGCGCGTGACCTCCGTGATCAGGCATGGACCGCTGACCCGAAGGTCCTGCATCCCGATCCCGAGGAACGCCGGGTTCGAAGGCTTGGCTCCGGCCACGCCCGCGGTCGCGAGCAGGAGGATCAGGCCAAGGGTGAACCGCACCGCGTGAGCCTAGCGAAGCGAGGGGGGCTGAGCCAGATCCATCGCGATGTAGGATAAGGTGAGATTTTTGACTTCATCACCCGCAACTCGCGATCATTACTTCTGTGAAGCGCCGTGAACCGTTACCGGATCTCGCCCACGTCCTCGAGGACAGTCGGCCCAACCCCCAGCGCGCGATCCCGGCCGAGCCCCTCGATGTGGGCACCCGCGAGAAGCGCGTCCATATGCGCTTCGATAAGGCCTTCCTGGTGGTCATCGGATCGGAGCTCTATGGAGAGGCCGTCGCGATCGCTCGCAACGTCTCCGCCGGCGGGATCCTCGTCGAGATGAGCTACGCGCCGCCGCTGGGCACCGTGGTGACGGTGCACTTCCAGCACACGCGTGCGGATGACCTGATCGACGAGATCGTCGCCCGCGCCGAGGTCAAGCACCACCACTACCTGAACTTCGCGGGCACGGGCGAGGCGGCATCGAGCCGCGCGATCGGCCTCCGGTTCCTCGAGTTCATCGACGTCGGCGACCCGATCGCACCCGAGCGACTGCATTGACGGAATCCGCGCCCCGTCCTGGGCGTCTGATCCCCGACTTGCGTGATTCTCGGCGATTGGCTACGTCATCCCGGATGCGGCGCACCCTCGTCCTCCTGCTCCTCGCGACCACGGTCGCGAGCGGCCCGCGTGATGCGGCCGCCGACAAGAAGGACAAGAAGGCGACCAAAGGCGACAAGACCGACAAGGGCGACAAGGGCGACAAAAAGTCGGCCGACGCCAAGCCCGACCCTGCCCCTGCCCCACCGCGCGCGCCCGGCCCCGAGGACGCGAAGGTCAAGGCGGCCCTCGAGAAGATCGTCGCCGGCCCCGACAAGGCCGCGCGCGAGGCCGCGATCAAGGAGCTGATGACGCTCGCGCCGCAGGCGATCCCCGCGATCGGCGAGTGGCTCGCACGCCCGCACACCGCCTCGATCGAGGAGCGCCGCAACGTGCTCCACGAGATCAAGGCGCAGGTCCCCGACAAGACCGGCAAGTTCAACACGCCCGAGCGGCAGAGCGCCAAAGAGCGCAAGGCCGACGACGAGCTCGACTGGCTGACCCAGCTCCTCGCGCTCGATCCGGCGATGGCCGGCGTGGGCGAGGTGCTCGCCGATGACGCCGCGATCCGCGCGCTCGCGGCGACCCGCGACATCGCGGCGGCGCAGCCGATCTTCGAGGCGGCGTTCTACACCGAGACGATGATCTATCGCGACGAGTGCGGTCGCTACCTGCGCAAGATGGATCCGCAGTCGATCCCATCGCTGACCCGCGAGTCGCAGGCGAAGAACTACGATCGCAAGCGCTACGCGACCTGGCAGCTCGAGCGACTCGATCGCCAGGAGCCGGGCAAGGCGCTCGCCTCCGCCGCGGGGAACGAGCTCCTGACGATCGCGATCCTCGAGACCTTCCAGTCGACGAAGCTGCGCGAGGCCGTTCACGCGGTGTGGAGCAAGGTCAACGACGACGCACCGCGCGTGCGCGCCGCGGCCCGCGCCGCCTGGATGGACTACATCACGGGTCCTCCTCCGCCACCCGCGCCGAAGAAGAAGCTCCAGCTGCCGGGCGGCAAGCTGACGAAGAAGGAGAAGCCGCTGTGGCTGACCTATCGCGAGCTCGCGGACAACGAGCTGCGCACCTCGGCCAACGAGCTGCTGCACGAGGACTACCCTCTCGACGATCCCACGCTCGACGACTACGAGAAGACGTCGAAGACGGTGAAGGTCGACCTCGAGGATCTGACCAAGCGCCTGTTCGAGTTCTACGACGGCCAGCGCAAGCAGCAGGATGCCAGCCAGTGGTCAGCAGCGAAGGCCAAGGCCGATGCGGGCGATCTGGCCGGCGCCACCGGCATGCTCGATCGCCTGCTCGCGGCGAACCCGCAGCGCGGCGAGCGCGAGGGGATGGCGGTGATCTACGCGGCGTGGGGCAAGCAGCTCGAGGAGAAGCAGGCGTGGGCCGATGCCGCGGCCGCGTACTCCAAGGCGCACGGCCTCGATCCCAAGGGCGCAGGCGCCGTGCACGCCCTCGCGGCGCACCACTACGCCCTCGGCAAGGCGCTCGAGGCGCAGGGCAAGGACGGCGGCCCGGACTTCCGCAAGGCCGTGGCTCTCGAGCCCGACTACGCCCCCGCCCAGAGCGCCGCGGCGAGCTCGAGCTCGGGCGGGACACCGGGCCGACCGGTGTGGATGCTGTACGCGGCGATCATCGCGGGCGCTCTCGCGGCCGTGCTGTTCGCGCTCGCCATGGTTCGACGCCGCGCCTGACCGTGCGATAGTCGCGAACGCATGACCCGCCTGATCGTCCTCGAAGGCCTGGATGGTGCCGGCACGACGACCCAGGCCCGCCGTCTCGTCGCTCACTTGAACGCCAAGGGCGGCAAGGCGCACCTGACGCGCGAGCCGAGTGATGGGCCGATCGGGCAGCTGATCCGCCAGATGCTGACCGGCCACCACGCGATCGAGAACCAGGCGATCGCGCAGAGCACGTTTGGCCTGCTGTTCGCGGCCGACCGCCTCGACCACCTCCAGCGCGAGGTCGAGGTGCAGCTCGCCGCGGGCGCCATGGTGGTGTCCGACCGCTGGTATCACTCCTCGCTCGCCTATCAGGGCACCGGCGCGGATCGCGACTGGATCACCACGCTCAATGCCCGCGCGCGGAAGCCTGACCTGACGATCTTCCTGTCGGTCCGCCCCGAGGTCGCCGCCGCGCGCCGGATCTCCGCGGGCCGGATCCAGGAGCTGTTCGAGGACATGCGGATGCAGGAGGAGGTCGCCGCCGGCTACAAGGCCACGATCTCCGAGCTCGCGGCACAGGGCGAGCGGATCGAGACGATCGACGGCGAGGCCTCCCCGGATGCGGTGTTCGGGGCGATCGTCGCGCTGGTCGGCACGCTCGCGCCGTAGAAGTTGCCTCCTGTGGCGGGCGGCGTACGTTCAAGACCATGCGCCCTGCTCTGCTCTGGCTCGTCGCCGTCGCCGCGTGTGGCCCCAAGGTCGCGCCCAAGGGCTCGGTCTACGACGAGGATCTCGGCCCGCGGGCGACCGCCACCGATCCCGCACCCGCACCCGCCGTGGACGCCCCCCGCGCCATCGCCCCGGTCGGCAAGGGCCTCCGGACCGGGACGATCGCGCGGGACCGCCTGGTCGCGGTGCTCGATGCAGGCCCGGGCGCGTTCCTGCGGCAGCTCGAGATCGCGCCGCAGCTGAACGGCGAGCGGTTCGTGGGCTGGCAGCTGGTGCAGCTGCTCGATCGCACCGGGCCGCTGGTCGATGTCGATCTGGTCCCCGGCGACGTGCTGCTCGCGATCAACGGCAAGCCGCTGTCGCGCCCGGATCAGCTGCAGACCGTGTGGGATTCGCTGCGCACGGCGAACCAGGTGACGGCGCAGCTGTGGCGCGGCCAGGCGCAGTTCTCGCTCGAGTTCGTGATCGATCCGCCGGTCACGAAGTAGCGGTCGAGCGCGTCTCAGAGCGCATCGAACACGGCGCGCGCGTGCGCCGGATCGTTCGCGAACACGCCATCGACACCGAGCTGCGCGAGCCGGGTGAGCTCGGCCGCGTCGTCGACGGTCCACACGTTGATCGGCCGACCGGCGGTGTGCCAGCGCTTGACCGCGCCTTCGGTGACCAGCGTGTGTTGCGGGTGGACGATCGAGACCCCGATCATCGTGCCGATCCAGCCGCGCCGGACCGGCAGCGCTTGATCATCGGCGAAGATGTGCGCGAGCCCGATCGCCGGCAGGTGGCGATGGACCTGGAGCAGGATGACCGGATCGAACGAGGACACCAGGATCTGATCCTCGCGACCCGAGTCCTTGATCACCTTGGCCGTGGCCGCAGCGAGCTCGCCCTCGCGACCCAAGCGGTTCGCCTTGATCTCGACATCGATCTCGAGATCGAAGGTGTGGAGCACCTCGGCGAGGGTGGCCACGGGCTCGCCGGCGACCCGGAGCTTCGCGCGGGCCGCGGCGCTCGTGGTCTCCATCGTCCCCGGCAGCTGACACAGCCGCTCGAGCTCCGAGTCGTGGAACACCACCACGTTGCCCTCGCCGTCGAACCGCACGTCGAGCTCGATGCCATCCGCGCCGGCGGCCTTGGCCTTGTCGAACGCGAGCATCGTGTTCTCCGGTGCATGCGCGGAGTCCCCGCGATGCGCCCACACCCGGGGAGGACGCCCGCGTCCACGCTTCCACCGCGAGGCACGGCCGAGCCTGCCGAGGTGGGGCAACCAGCGGGTGAGCGCGAGCTTGGGCATCCCTATTCGACGAAGGCCTTGTGCAGCGCGCGCGTCAGGTTGTCCACGTGCTGCCGATCGCACCACAGCGTGACGCGCAGGGGCGAGACGCTGACCGCGTTGAGCGGCACGCCCGCGCCGACCGCGCTCGCTCGGGCCTTGTTGATCACGCCGGGGTTCGAGCCGATGCCGTGACCGACGATGGTGACCGCGCCCTCCTCGCCGAACTCGATCTGATCGCCGAGCACGTTATCGAGCCGCTTGCGGACATCGCCCCAGTCCGGGACATCCGCGATCGTGAACCACGCGCGGAGATCCTTGCCCTCGAGATCGAGGTGGGTGAGTGGGATCGAAGACGTTTCGAGGATCTGCAGGCAGTGCTCGACGGCGGCGCCGCCGTTGACCCGCAGGCGGATCAGCGAGCTCTGCCCGGTGACCGCGGCCACCTGGCGCTCGCGCTCGGGGGTGAAGTCGATGCGCGTGCCGCCGCCGTCCTTGTTGGTGGCGCGCGCGTAGAGGGCGATGCCGCTCGGCGCGCGAACTCGACCGAGGCGTCGTGCAGGACCTTGGCGCCCTGGGCAGCGAGCTCGAGCATCTCGTCATGGCTGATCGAGTGCAGCAGCTGTGCGGCATCGACCACGCGAGGATCGGCGGTGTACACGCCATCGACGTCGGAGCAGATCTCGCAGTAGTCCGCGCGCAGCGCGCCGGCGAGGGCGACGGCGGTGGTGTCCGAGCCGCCGCGGCCCAGCGTGGTGATCTCGCGCTTGTACGAGACGCCCTGGAAGCCGGCGACGATCACGACCTTGCCGCGATCGAGCTCGTCCTCGACCCGGAACGGACGGACCTCGACGATCCGGGCGCCGGAGTGACGATCGTTGGTGAGGATGCCGGCCTGCGACCCCGTGAACGAGATCGCCTCGAGCCCGGCCTCCGTACACGCCATCGACAGGAGCGCCATCGATTCGCGCTCGCCGCAGGTCAGCAGCATGTCGAGCTCGCGGCGCGAGGGCGAAGCCGAGACCGACTTGGCCTTCTCGATCAGCTGATTGGTGGTCTTGCCCATCGCCGAGACCACCACGACGACCTTCTTGCCGGCCGCCTTGGTGCGCGAGATCCGCTGCGCGACGAGCTTGATCTTCTCGGCATCGGCGACCGAGGAGCCGCCGTATTTCTGAACCACGATTCCGGTCGGAGTCACGTCGTGCACCATACACCAACGTAACGCCCGAGCGATGCTACCTTGTTCTCGATGGTCGCCGTCCGTTTCGTCCTCGCCGTCGCCGTCCTCGCTGCATGCGGGCACGGCGCTCGGAAGCCGGCGAGCTGGCCCGATGCACCGGTGGCCCTGCGCGATGATAGCGATCGCGATCAGGCGATCGATCATCTCTGGGTGGTCCCACCGGGCGCCGAGCGTGATCGGGTGCGCAGCGAGGTTGCGGAGGCTGTGGCTCGGCGAATCTCCGATGCGATCGTGGAAGAACGCCCGTTCGCCGCGGCGTTACTCCTCGATCAGCTGACCTGGATGTGGCAGGCGGACCCGGCGGAGCTCGGGCGCGGCCTCGCACCCCACGCCGCGCTCCTGCACCGGTTGCGCGGGATGTTCGCGAAGTCCGGCGCACTCGAGCCTGCGATCCAGACGCTCGTGCTGCTCGCCGAGATCGAACCCGCGCAGCGCGCAGCTCACCTCGCCGAGATCGACGAGATCCTCGCCTTCGCCGACGAGCTCGCGACCGCCGAGAACGGGCCCAACTCGATCCGCGCGCAGCCCCTCCAGCTGCTCCAGCCCACCACGCTCGCGCTGCCGCTGCCCTGGCTCGTCGATCGGTACGTCGGCCTCCTGGTCGACCGGCAGCGAGCGATCGCGATGCTGATCGACAAGCAGGGTGCCTCGCTACAGCTGGTGCGCGCGCACCACGACATCCTGACCACCGGCCGGCGGATCGCGAACGTGCTGGCGCGGGCCGGGCGGATCGACGAGATCCATCTCCAGCTCGCGAAGCTCAAGGGGCTCGGCACCGATCGCGAGCTCGCCGCACACGCCGAGGTCCTCGCCAACCATCCCACCGCGGATGCCTATGCCGAGCTCGCCGCGGCCCTGCGCGTGGACGAGCACGCGCCTGACGCGGCCGCCGCGCTCGCGACCTGCCTCGCGGGACTCGCCAAGTTCCCTCAGGATCCGGGCCTCGCGCTCGCCGCCGCGAGCGATGCGCGGGCGCTCGGCCGGGTGGATCAGGCGATCGAGCTCTACGAGCGTGCACTCCACGCCTCCCCCGATGTCGACAGCGCCGCGGCGCTCCGCCTCGGCAAGCTCTACGGCGAGCGGATCGCACGGCTCGCGGGCGGCGGGCGCCCCCGCGCCGCGAACGAGGCCTGGCGCGGCGTGCTCGCCTTCACCAGCAAGTCTGCGAAGGACCACCCGCACATGGTGTGGCAGCAGACCGCGGCGATCGCGGAGTCCGCGCTTGGACGCGGCCTCGCGAGCCAGGGCTTGCTCTCGGATGCCAAGCACGCGCTCGAGGCCTCCCTCGAGCGCGCGCCTTCGATCGATGCGTACGAGACGCTGACCACGATCGAGGTGCAGATCGATCAGTTCGCCTCCGCGCAGGAGTGGGCGAAGACCGGGCTGGCGATGCTCGGCGATCAGAGCAGTGGGGATCGCTATCGACGCGCGAAGCTCGAGAGGATCGCGGGCGATGCGCTGCGCGGGCTCGGGCAGCACAAGCAGGCCGCCACCCGCTACCTCGATGCGATGCGCAGCTGGGCCTCGCTCGGCGAAGCCAAGGACCTGCCCCGCGCGGTCGCCGCCGAGCGGCTGCTCGACAGTGGACGTGCGATGTTCCACATGGGTGATCCGGATCCGGCGATCGATCTGGTGATGCGCGCGGTCGATGTCGATGCGGACACCGCCGACATCTCCGCAGGTGCGGTGGCGTTCTTGATCGAGGCGGGGCAGTACCGCGATGCGCTCGACGCGTACCACCGCGGACTCGGCGCGAACCTCAGCGACTTCTACAAGGTCTACATGTCCCTGTGGATCACCGGCGAGGCGCGGCGTCTCGGCGAACCGCAGGACCGGCTCGCCTCCGAGTACCTCGCCGGCCGCCAGGGGGACACGTGGTACGAGCTGCTCGCACGCGCCGCGACCGGCCGCCTGCCCTACGCGCAGCTCCGCGCGGCCGCCACCACCGGACCGCGGCGGGCCGAGCTCGCCTTCTACACCGCGATGTTCGAGCTCGATCCCGCGGCGACCACGCCGGCGGCGAAGAAGCTGCTGTTCGCCCAGGTGCTCGATGCGCACGTGGTGCTCGATGCCGAATACGATCTCGCGCGCCGCTACCTGGCGCTCCTGCCGTGACCGTCGATCTGACGATGGTCGGGGCCCGCCTGCGTGGTGCGGGGCTGACCGAGAGCGCGCTGCTCGCATGGGCGGGCACCCACCGGCTCTCGCTGTTGCCGCGGCGCCTGTCCGGGCTGTCGGCGCGGCCGCCGGTCCCCGCGTCCGCCGCGCTCTCCCAGTTCGTGGCAGGCGCGCACCTCACCGCCGATCAGCTACGCCTCCTGCCGATCGACGAGCTGCTGGAGGTGGGTCTGCTCGAGCGCGCGGGAGATCGCTTCCACGCGCCATGGTCCGTGCTCCCGCACGAGCAGGGGCTCCTGGTCTGCGACCGCGATGACGCGGAGGACGCCGAGCAGCTCGTGTGCTGGCCGGATGACTCGAGCTACCACCTCGCGAGCGCGATCGGCCCCGGACGCCGGCCGCGATGGATCGATCTGGCCTGTGGCTCGGCGTTCGCGCCCCTCGCCCGCCCGAACCTCGGCGCCGAGATCCTGGGGATCGATCTCAACCCACGGGCGGTGCGCTTCGCGCGGCTCGGGGCGGCGCTGAGCGGCTGCCGCCACCTGACGATCGAGGAGGCGGAGATCGGGGTCACCCACGCCCCAGCGGCGCTGGTGACCTGCAACGCCCCGATCCCGGACGACCACGACGTCGCGATCTGGCGGCACGCGGACCGCGGGTTCTTCGATCGGATGTGGCCCGCGGCGCGGGCGTGCACCGCCCCGGGCGGCGAGGTCATCACGCACACCACCCTCGATGCGCTCCCCGAGGAGCTCGCCGGCGAGGCCGTCACCGTCGCCTACACGCCCCCCGGAGAGCGCGGCTACGCCATCACCTGGTGGCGGCCCGATGCCCCGGCACGCAGGGTCATCGCCCGGCGGATGCTGACCCCGATCCGCCCCCACCTCGATCCCCGTGATCGAGAGGAGGCGCTGCAGGGCGGGCTGCCGGCTGTGTCGTCGTGCTAGCGTCGGCGCGCGGGAGATGCGTGCGCTCCTACTGATCGCGTGGGTGATCCTCGCCGGAGCGTGTTCGCCGGCGCGGCAGATCGATGCGCCGCTTCCGCCGCTCGATCCCACGCGGCTGTCGCACGAGCACCACGCGCAGGTCCCGTGTGGCGGCTGCCATCGGACGGCCGCGCGTCCCGGGACCGACGATCACAAGCCGTGCGACGACGGCGCCTGTCACCGCAAGGAGTTCCTCGCGACGCCGGGCCCGTTCTGCCAGGTCTGCCACATCAAGGTCACGACCCAGCCCCTGCTCGCCCCGCTGAAGAAGTACCCGGTCCAGGATCTGTGGCAGACCGAGCCGTCGCGGTTCTCGCACAAGAAGCACCTCGACGCGGGCCGCATGGAAGGTCGGGTCGGGTTTCACGTCGGCTGCCCCGATTGCCACGTCCGCGATGGCCAGCAGGCGCGCCCGGATCACGCCACCTGCGCGCGCTGTCATGCGGCCGAGGTCGCGCTCGGCAAGGGCACCCAAAAAGCACCGAAGATGGAGGACTGCACGGGCTGCCACGAGGCCACCGCGCACGAGCGGTCGCGCTCCCGCCTGATCCGCGACGACCTCCACTTCGAGCACGACCGCCACAAGACCGATCGCAAGAACCGCGTCATCCGCTGCGAGACCTGCCACACCCAGACCACGCTGGCCGAGGACTACGCGCGCCACCCCGCGCCGCGCGTCGAGAACTGCGTCACCTGCCACGACGACAGCGATCGCACGCCGGCCGAGCTCAACATGCGCACCTGCGAGACCTGCCATGCGGCGCGGACCAGCACGCTGACCGCGCTCGCACCGCGCAATCACCTCCCGGCGACCGAGCGCCCCCTCGACCATACGCTCGCGTTCCGCCGCGATCACGCCGAGGTCGCCGAGCGTGACTCCACGCGCTGCGCCACCTGCCACACCCGGATGTCGGGCAATCCGCGGCAGGCCTGCGACGAGTGCCACCAGACGATGCAGCCCTCGGATCACCGGATCACGTGGCGCGAGCTCGACCACGGCCCCGAGTCCGCCGCGAACCGCGAGCGCTGCGCGCGCTGCCACGTCGTCGAGTTCTGCAGCGCCTGCCACGCGCAGCGGCCGCGCTCGCACGGACGCGTCGATTCGTTCAAGACCGACCACGGACACCTCGCCCGGATCAACATCCGCTCCTGCACCGCCTGTCACGGTGACAAGGACTGCAAGGACTGCCACCTCGACACCGCCGTCCGGAGGAGCTGGTGAAGCGCATCGCACTCGCGATGGTCACGCTCGCCGGGGCGCAGGCGATCGCGGATCCGCGGCTCGAGGTCACGCACGAGCCGCCGCCGAAGCACCTCAAGATGCGGGCGCGCCCCGTCGCCCAGACCGCGCCGGCCGCGCGCTCGGCGACGCCGATGCCCGCAGCCCCGCCCCCGCTCGCGCGCGCCCCGGAGCCGCTCGAGCAGACCGCCGCGCTGCGCGATCTCTCGCAGCAGGTGTCGTTCGAGATCGACATCGGATATCAGGTGGAGTCCGCCAACCCGAGCGGTCGCGCGTCCCTCGGATCGCGGCCGCCGACCGTCGGCGAGGACTACGCGAAGCTCCGCTCGTACGGGTTCTCCGAGGTGTTCGGCTCGACACGCGGCCTCGGCCTCGGTTCGCTCTCGAGCTACTTCGCCGCGCGCCTCCAGGCCGCGCGCAAGCTCGACTACTCGCCGGCCCCTGGACAGACGCTCTCGGTGGCCCCGCCGATCGCGACGTGGTTCGAGCGCAGCGGCGTGGACATCCGGTATGGCTGGGCGGAGCTCAAGGACTTCCTCCCGCCGCGCTGGGGGATGTCGAAGTTACGGTTCCGCGCGGGTGGCCAGCACGTCTATGGCCCGTGGATCCTCCACCTCGACGGCGGGCTCGTCGCGTACGACGGCCCGATCGTCACGGCGTCGGCCTATGCCGGTGTTCGCCACACCGACTACACGCGCGATCAATCGGATCAGCGCCCGACGGTCGCCGGGGCCTCGGTCCGCTTCGACCTGCGCGGGCTCTCGCGCCCGGTGCCACTCGCCCTCCAGGCCGAGGTGCTCTCGATGGGGGCCTCTCGGATCAACGCCGATGCCGCGCAGCCGGCGACCGAGAGTGCGCTGCTCCGAGGCGATTGGCGCCCGCGTCGCGACGTCGCGGTGATCGCGCAGGTCCGCACCCTCGATCGCAAGGCCGCGAGCCAGCGCCTCGAGGTCCGCGCCCGCTACAAGCAGGTGACGAACCTCGTGTTCGACATCACCCATCGCACCCAGAACGACTGGCAGTGGGACCCGGCGTTCGTCGTGCCCGATCGGGATGCCACCGGCGCGCGCCGATACCTCGATCTCGGACCGGTGGTCCCGCAGTTCCTCGGCTCGGCGCGCGCGGGAACACTGATCGCCGAGAACGTGGATCTCCTGATCCGCGGCGCGTTCGCCACCGAGGGCAAAGGCACGGCCACCGACGGCAGCCAGAGGATCATCAAGAACTCGTTCGCGGCACCCTACGTCGAGATCGGCGGCGCTCTCGAGATCCGGCTGCGCCGCACGCTCGCGCTCGGTGCGAGCTTGCTGTCGCGCCAGACCAACCACGACCAGCCCGCGGACAAGATGCCGGTGTTCGATCAGAAGGATGTCGCCCAGGCACTCCCACCGAACGAGTACCGCGGCGAGGAGGGCTTCACGGAGCTCGGCGGCTCGGTGAAGATGTCGCTCGGCGCGCGGAAGTTCTCGTCGCTCGTCGAGGTCTATGGGCGGCGCACCCGCTATGCGCTGCTCTACGCCGATCCCACGCTCGTGATCCCGGGCAGCGATCTGCGGATCGGCGGACGCTTCACGATCGACGCGTGGGTCGGCGACCGGGTCCGGATCTCCACGGCCTACGACGTGTCGAGCGCCCTCGAGTTCGCACCCGAGATCAGCGGCTACCGCAGCCTCCGCCTGATGCTCACGGGGATCTACTAAGTGCGCGCCTGGCTCGTCGCGATCGCGCTCGTGCTCGCGGCCTCGATGGTCCGCGCCCAGGCGCCAGCGATGCTCGCGACCACCGCGACCGGCTTCGATCACAACCTCCACGATCGCGACATCGCGGTCTCCGGCGGAACGGCGATCGCGTGCAGCGCCTGCCACGGCCAGCGCAACGGGCTCCTCGTCGGGCGGCCCGATCACGCGTCGTGCTTCGGTGCGTGTCACGGCGCGGTGCCCGTGAAGCCGAAGCAGGGCGGCACGATCGCGGTTGCCGCGGAGCAGCGTCGGATCTGCGTCAACTGCCACGCCGAGACCGCGCTCGCGGCACCACTCGCGAAGACGGTGCCGGTGCCCTACCCGCCCTACATCGCCACCGACTTCGCACTCTCGATGCCGCACCAGCGCCACAAGCAGGTGCCGTGCGCCGCGTGCCACTTTCTCCCCGGCAAGGCCGCGCCGCACCGCCGCTGCGTGGGCTGTCACGACGGCTCGGGCAACAGTGGCAAGGGCCCGGCGATGTCGCAGTGCATCGGCTGCCACACACCGGGGAGCGGGAGCCCGCAGCCGCCGCGGATGGCGGCCCCGATCGATACCGTGATCGCCGCGTACTCCCATCCCAAGCACGCCGCGCGCGGCGGTGCGGGTGCGCTGTGCGCCACGTGCCACGCCGAGATCCTCGCCACCGATGACAGCATCCTGCCGCGCCCGAAGCAGACCTCGTGCGCGATCGCCGGGTGCCACGACGGGAAGCCGGCGTTCGCCGTGACCGAAGCCTGCACCCGGTGCCACACCGGCCCACCGCCGTGGAAGTTCGAGGTCGAGCGCCCGACCGAGCGGTTCTCGCACGCCACCACGCACAAGGACGTGAAGCTCCCGTGCGCCGCATGCCACCCGCTGGGCGCGACGGGAGAGGTGCTGGTCGCCGGTCACGCCGCGTGCGTGCCATGTCACGAGGCGCGGTTCGGCGAGCGCCGGATCCCCAAGGCGCGCGCCGGCAAGCCGATCGATCCGAACGAGCCCAAGCAGATCTGCGGCGCGTGCCACAACGCGACCGAGCCGTGGCGCAAGCTCACGGCCGATCGTCCGCCGCCGGAGCGCACCGAGTTCGGCGCCACGTTGACGCACGACAAGCACTCCGCGAACTGCGGCAGCTGCCACTCGCTCGCGAGCGCGGCCTCGCAGCTCCGTCCACCGCGCGGCCACAAGAGCTGCACCGGCAGCGGCTGTCACGCGGTGAAGGGCGGGCCGGCGCCCGAGCTGACCGCGTGCGAGAGCTGCCACCAGCTCGGTCTCGCCGCGAAGCGAGTCGCGCTCCGCACCACACTCCCCTGGTCCGTGCGCAAGACGTTCGATCATGCGGTGCACCGCGTGGGCCCGAACGGCCCGAACGGCAGCCCCGGAGCGGAGGTCGCGTGCACCCGGTGTCACGACGATCTCCACGGCGCGTCGATCACCCAGCTCGCGGCGCCCCCGAAGCTCAGCTGCCAGCCGTGCCACGACGGTGGGACAGCGTTCAAGCTGACCGGAACCACATGTACGCGCTGCCATCCGGGCGCCACCTCGCGACCTGCCCTGTAAGTCGCGCCTGGTCGCCTGCGTTGAGAGTGCACGATGACGCACTCCGCTCGCGCAACTCTCGGCCTGGGTCTCGCCACGCTGCTGGCGGCCGTCACCCCCTCGTCGGCGAACACCGTGGCCACCGATGGCGGCTACGCCACGTACGCGGAGGACGACCGTCCGTCAGAGCGTCGCGTGGAAGGCCGCGTCGGCATGCTGCTCGGCGGCAGTGACGTCGGCGATGCGGATGGCTTCTCGATCGGCGTCTCGGCCGGCGCGGGCTACCGGATCGGCGATCTCACGCTGCGCGCCACGTTCGATCACTACCGCACTGGAGACTCGAGCGACGAAGGCATGGTCCGTCGCGGCCGCGGGACGCGCGTCGGCGGTGCCGTGCGCTATTCGTTCGCGAACACCGGCGAGGCGCGCAGCGGCGGCGGCGTCGGCGTGGATTTCTGGGGCGAGGCCGGGCTCGGCATCGAACACGTCGCGTGGCGCCAGGGCGGCATCCTCGACCGTCCGAGCGGCGAGCTCGCGGTGGGCTTCGAGGTCGATGGTCAAGGAGAGCGTGGCCGTCACGGGCGCCGCCGCCACGTCGGCTACTTCATGGCGTTCCGCTCGCTGATCGCACAGGGCCCCGAGATGGATGGCCCCGCGGTGTGCGGCGGCCCGTGCTCGCAGGCCACCAAGCCGTCGCGCATGGACCTCAGCATGTTCTTCGAGATCGGCCTGCACTGGGGCCGCTGACTCGACCACTCGTCACGCCACGTCACGTCACGATCGAAACGCTACGAAAGGATCTCTTCATGCAGATCGAAGCCGGGGTGCGCCGTCACTCCACGACCTTGCTGTGCCTGCTGCTCGGCGCCTGCGCGGGCAGCGCGGGAACCCAGAAGCTCGCGACCTCCGGCGGAGGCGGTTACGCGCCGTCGAGCTCGAGCGGCTACGCTCCCGGCGGCGGCTACGTCGCCACCAGCGCCGAGCCGAGCCACGCGGTCATCGATCGAGGTGGCTCGATCGCCGAGCCCGCGCCCGATCGCCCAGGTCTCGGCACGCAGTGGGGCGAGGCGGTGTCCGCGCCGATCTCGTTCGCGCCGTTCGTGCGTGGGTCCGGATCGCCGTGGGCGGAGGTCCTCCTGCACTACAACGACGCGCAGGGTGCCGCGGCCCACGCCGCGTATCTCGGCACGGCTCCGCAGCCCCTCGAGATCTATACCGATGACCGGTCGCTGTCCGTGGCCCTCGTCGACGAGGCCGGGCGCACCCTGCCCGGCTATGCGGCCGGCAGCCGATCGCTCATCGTCGGTGAGGACGGCGCGCGCTACCGCATCGTCGTCCGCAACGGCACCACGGCCCGGTTCGAGGTCGTCGCCTCCGTCGATGGTCTCGACGTCATCGACGGCCACCAGGCGGATCCGAACCGCCGCGGCTACATCGTGGATCCGCACGGTGTGCTCGTGATCGACGGGTTCCGCACCTCCGACGACGCGGTCGCCGCGTTCCGGTTCGGTGCCGTCGCGGACTCCTACGCGGCGCAGACCTCGGGCGACCGCAACGTGGGCGTGGTCGGCCTTGCGATCTTCTCTGAGCGCGGGGCCGTGTGGACGCCCGCCGAGCTCGGCCGTCGCGACTCCGCGGATCCCTTCCCGAATCGCGGCTACGCGATGCCCCCGCGCTGAAGGCCTCGCCGCTGGACCGTTGCGCCACCCGGCTCCCGTGAGGTAGAAAGCCTGTCACGTCAGGAGCCATCGCCAAGTGGTAAGGCAATGGTCTGCAAAACCATCATTCCCCGGTTCAAATCCGGGTGGCTCCTCTGACTAACCCCGCAGCGATGCGGGGTTTTCTGTTTGGAGACCAGCCAGACGGTCTCCGGCTGGAACGCTGAGTCCGCGCTGGCGACACGCTCCGCCACCGCAGCCGCGGCAGCCAGTCGCTGGCGCGATCTGCGCAGCGCCCGGCGGGTTCGGTCGCGGATCCGGACCGATCCGCGGGCACGGCACGTGCTCGTCCGCGACCTCCAAAGGAGCTCGCATGAACGAAGCAACGAAGGTGACGCCGTGAAGTCCCGCCCGGCGATGTACGGGATCCTCGCGATCGTCGCGGGGATCGCGATCGTGTCTGTGGTCCGCAGGAACTCCGCGGTCACGATGCGGCAGGTTCCGATCGTGGGCCTGCCGTGCTCGGGGATCGGCGAGTCGCTGGCGACGCCCCTGCTCCTCGACGTCAGCCTCCCCGATGGGCACATCAGCCAGATGTACCTGGGCCGCGGCACGTTCAAGGACCCGCCGGGCTTGGGCCTCGCGGAGGACAAGGCGTTCGACCTCCGGATCCGGGTCGCCGCGTGCGACGCCACGCGCGATTGTCGCGCGAACCCGCAGTGGCTCGGCGGCGTTCAGCTGGTCTCCGTCGCGGCGTCGAGTGACGCCACGGTGACCATCGGCGCCCCCGGGACGTACGCGTGTGTCACCGCCCAGTAGGCCGGCACCTGCGCGCCGCACCCCGAGCTTCGGTGCTCAGAGGCCGAACGGCGCGAAGATCGGATCCTCGTCGCTCGGGCGCGGGAACGGAAACGGGATGCAGCCGCCGTCGTTGTAGATGCCCCCGTCGATCGCCTCGCACTCGAGGTCCGTGAGGGTCTGGGCGATCATGGTGGCGAGATCGTGGTCGGTGTCGTTGATGTTGGTCATGCCGGATCGATGTGCAGCCGCCGCGCCAGCGGCTAACCGCTGGACTTCCCGCGTCCGCGCGCACGATCGGGAATCGCGCTTCCCAACTGTCGGGACGCGGGGTGCGCTTCGAGCGCGGCACGCGTGCGCTTCGAGCGTCAGCGAGGGCGCTGTGGTCGTCAATCGACGCTGCGTGGCGCCGGCGGCACGACCGGCCGGTCCGTCAGCGCCGCCTTGATCACCGCCAGCCGATCGCTCGTGATCCCGAACGACACGACGAACAGCCCGAGCACGTTGGTCTCGAGCCGGTTGACCTCGCCATCGGCGGAGAACACGGTCGCCATCGTATAGAACACCTTGTCGCGCAGCTCTGGCGACGGCAGCCGCGCCGCGAGGCTGGCCACGAAGTCCGTGACCTCGGGGAGCGTCGTGATCGCCGCCACCCGCTGTTGCGCGCCCTTGACCATCGCCGTCAGGACCGCCGGCTCCACGCCCCACGGCAACGCGAGCACGATCTCGTCGAACCGTCGGACCTCGTCGGGCGTGACCTTGCCGTCGGCGAGCACCCCGGTGACGAAGGCCTCGAGCGCGGCGAGCCTCTGCACGTCGTCCATCGCGGCGAAGTCGTGCGCATCGAGCTGCATGGCTTAGTTCTTCCGAAGGAACTTCGACTTCGCCTTGCCGTTGACGTACACGCTCGCCGAGACCGAGCTCGCGGTGCAGCCCATCGAGATCGTGCCGGAGTACCCCTGGTCGACCTCCTTGAACCGGCAGGCATAGCTCGCGCTGAACGAGCGTCCATCGCTGCACCCGGTGAGCGCCCCCGTACAATCGCCGAGGCCGCTCGAGAACGTGATCGTGCCGCAGCTGCGCCCCGTCGTGATCGCGAGCCGCATGTCCGATCCGGACCAGCGGCCCCGACAGGTGGCGGGCGGCGGGGGTGGCGGGGGCGGCTTGGGCGGCGCATCGATCGCCGCGTCGGCCGGAGGCGCGGCGTCGATCTCCTCGGCGTCGATCGCGGCATCGGGGAGCACGCTCGCCGGCTCCATCGCATCGGGCGCCGCGGCGACCGCGACCTCCGAGCCTCCGCTGCCGCCGCTCGCCGAGCCGCTGCCGACCGCGACCTTCGCATCGTCGCTCCCGCTGCGCGCGACATAGATCGCCCCGCCCGCGAGGCCCGCGCCGGCGACGGCGAGCGCGACGAACAGCGGCCACTTCTTGGGGCCGCTCGGTGCGATCGCCGCGACCGGGCCCGACGCGCCGAAGTTGACGGCGGTCACGCCGGCCGCCTTGATCTCCCTGCCACCGGTGAGCGCCGCCGACATCTCGCGGCAGCTCGCGAACCGCTTGTCCGGATCGGACTCCATCGATCGGCGGATCGCCGCGCTGACATGAGCCGGCATGCTCGGGTCGGCATGACGCTCGGGCGGATCGAACTTGCCGTGGACGATCTTCTCCATGATGTCGAAGTCGTTGTCGCCGTCGAACGGCGCACGCCCCGTGGCCATCTCGTAGAACATCGCGCCGAGCGAGAAGATGTCCGAGCGCGCGGTGACATCCTTCGCCTTGCGGATCTGCTCGGGGCTCATGTAGCCGAGCGTGCCCATCCGCGCTTCGTGGTGCGTGGACTTCTTCTTGGCCGCTGCTCCGGCGCTGGTATCGGTGAGCTTCGCGATCCCGAAGTCGGTGACCACGGGGATCAGGCGGCCGTCCGTCTTCCGCAGCAGGATGTTCGCCGGCTTGATGTCGCGGTGGATGATGCCGGCGTCGTGGGCGTGGGCCATCGCATCGAGGATCGGCACCGCGAGCTGGAGCAGCTCGTCCGTGGTGAACGGCTTGTTCTTCGCCGTGATGTAGCCCTCGAGGCTCCCGCCATCGATCAGCTCCATCACGAGCGCCGCGGCATCCGCGGTGGCCACGATGTTGGTCACCTTGACGATGTTCGGGTGCGTCAGGTGCTTGGCCTGGATCTTCGCCTCGTCGAGGAACCGGCGCCGCGCCTCGGCGTTCGCGCGGTATTCGTCGTCGAGGACCTTCAGCGCGTGGATCGTGTCGAGGATCGCGTGCCGCGCGCGATAGACCTTGGCCATCCCACCGCCGCCGATCTCGGCTTCGATGATGTACTCCCCGAGCTGCTGGCCGGCTTCCACGGGTCAGTCCGCTTCGGGGCAACCGTCATCGTCGCGATCCGTGTCCCAGTCCTCAGCCTGCTCCGGGCACTTGTCGATCGTGTTCGGGATCTTGTCGTTGTCGGCGTCCTTGCCCGGGCAGCCATCCCCATCGGTGCCGTTCTCCGCCAGGTTCGGGCACCGGTCCACGCTGTCGCGGATGTTGTCGCCGTCGCGATCGGGGCAGCCCTTGGCGCCGGGCCGGCCGGCCACGCTCGGGCACTCGTCGTCGGCATCGGCCACGCCGTCGTTGTCACGATCCTGCAGGGGGCAGCCGTCGTTCGGGTTCGGACCCTTGTGATCCTCGGCCTTGTCGGGACAGCTGTCCTGCGCATCGAGGATGCCGTCGTTGTCGTTGTCCGCGTCGATGCAGCCGTCATCGTCGCGGAAGCCGTCCATGTCCTCGGCCTCGGTCGGGCACTTGTCGTCGTCGTCGAGGACGCCGTCCTTGTCCGTATCGAAGTCATCGGCGTGACGGCTGGCGATCGTGCGCGCCGCGGCCACGCCGGGGCAGCCCGAGGGATCCGCGGCGCCGTCCTTGTCGGACTTCACGCCGGGGCACTGATCGTCGACGTCGGCCACACCGTCGCCGTCGTTGTCCGGATCCGGGCAGCCGTCGCTGTCCTTGTAGTTGTCGAAGTCCTCGGGCTGATCGCGGCACTGGTCGTCCGCGTCCTTGACGCCGTCCTTGTCCGCGTCCCCGACCCAGCCCGGCGCCGCCGGCACCTTGCCGGTCTTGCCGCACCCGGTGGCGACGAGGCTGAGCGCGAGGGCCAGTGCCCTGATGAAGCCGAGGTTGGTCACGGGGTGGTTCGCTCTATCACATCTTGGTGGTGACGATCGGGCGCCAGATCAGCATGCCACCGTAGTTGAGCTCGCGCTCGCCGCCGGGCTGGTAGCCGAGGTGACCTTCGAGGTGGAACTTGCTGAGCGCGGAGATCAGATCGCCGAGCACCGGGATCGGGATCCACAGCCGGCCGCCGATCATGTGGAAGTGGCGCTTCTCGTTCATCGCGGGATCGCCCGTGCCACCGAGCGCGAGGTAGTTGAGGCGCCCCTCGACGCC
This sequence comes from Myxococcales bacterium, assembly GCA_016720595.1. Taxonomy (GTDB): domain Bacteria; phylum Myxococcota_A; class Polyangia; order Haliangiales; family Haliangiaceae; genus JABFXX01. The sequence goes on along the minus strand of JADKKI010000023.1, from coordinate 100,865 downwards.
GAGGATCGCCGAGGTCCCGAGCGGGATGCGCAGCACGATCGGCGAGTGGAAGCTGTTCTGCTCCGGGGCCTTGTAGGTCGACGGATCCGACATCGCCGGCGCGTCGCTGATCGAGTTCGACGAGTACCCGAGCCCGAACCCGAGCACGCCGAGCTTCTTCACCGGCTTCATGAGGATGTAGTCGATGCCCCAGCCGCCGACGTTGCCACCGAGGTTGGACGACTCGAAGTGCAGCGAGAACTCGTACACGCTCCCCGAGTCCTTGTTCGGGATGCGGAACAGCGTGCCCATCCCGTGCTGACGATCGTCCTTGGTGAGCGGCGTGGTGCCGAGATCGAACCAGAAGTCCCAGGTCGGTCCCGCGAGCGTCTGGATCGCGAACGCCGACTTCTCGAGCCGGTCCCAGAGGTCGCTGCCGTCGTCCTTGCCGCCCGAGAGCGCGGTCCGATACACCAGCCGCCCGCCGAACGTCAGCTCCTGCGGCGAATCCTTGGTGTAGGTCGCGTAGCCCTCGATCGCGAGTGCACGCAACGCGGGGACGGCCTCGCCGAGGAACGGGATCGGGCCATAGATCCGCGCGGTCACCGGGCTGTAGTGCTGCTCCATCGGCAGCGGCTGCTTGTCCTTCGAGAACTGCAGGATGTTGATCCGCGCCTCGAGGCTGCCCATGAAGCCGGCCGCGATCGGCGCGCGCGCCACCACCGGGATGTGCACGCTCTTCTGCGTGATCGTCATGTCGGGGAACAGCGTCTTGCTCGGCAGATCGTCGCTCAGGTAGCCGATGCCCGCGCCCAGCACGAGCGGCGCCTTGGCCAGCGCCGTGATGATGAGGTCACCGCCATAGCCACTCGAGACGCCGCCGAGCTTGTCGGACTCGAAGAAGCCCGAGAACTCGTAGGTCGCCTTGCCGGACTTGCTCGGGACCCGGATCGCACCACCGGCGCCCGTGGAGAGCGCGCTCTTCTCGAGCGAGTGGCTGCCGACCGAGTACCAGAACTCGAGGCTCTTGTAGCGCGGCCCCGAATCGGTGCTCGGCTCGTTGTTCGCGACCACCGCGATGGTGTCGGCCGTCGCCGGCGTGATCGCCGCCACCGCCGGATACGGGTCGAGCGTGGTCGTGCCGTTCCAGACCTCGTCGAGATACCGGGCGTCGTTCATGCCGTAGCGGGCGCCGAACAGCGTGATCGCCGTGGGATCCCACGTGCTCCCGACCTGGCGCGCGAGCACGAACTGGTCCTCGGACTTCCAGTCTGTCGCCGCGCTGCCCGCCTTCACGAACGTGCTCGCATCGCCGGTGGCGCGCTTGACGTCGGCGATCAGCGACAGACCATCCGGATCGCTATCCGCACCGAGCCGGCGAGCCACCAGGTAATGAAATGCGGCGGCGGCGGGAAACTGCTGCTTCAGCTGTCGCATCTTCGCGAGGTGAAACGCGATGCCGCTGACCTTCAGGGCGTCGTAGCGGATCCGCATCGCGTGGCCCTGCGGTAGCGGCTTGACCAGGAACTCGGCGAGCAGCTGCGCGCGCAGATAGAACCGGCGCTTGCGGAGCCCCTCGACCTCGTCCCACGCCATCGCCGCCGTGTCGCCGAGCGCGTGCAGCACCACCGGATCGGTGATCTTGTTCGCGAGCTCGTTCGCGTTCTTGATCGCCACGAGCTGGCCATGGGCCTGCTGGAACTCACCGCGGTCGTACTTGCCCCACGCATCCTTGAGCAGGACTTTCACCTGCTCGGAGGCGGCGCGCTCGCGCTCGCTCTCGAGCCCATCGACCTTGCCGGCCTTGTCGAGATCCTTGGCCTCGCGATAGTCCGCGATCGCCACGTCGTACTTGCTCTCGGCGAACCGCTCGCGGCCCTTGTTGCGGAACTCCACGGCCCGCTTGTTCGCCGCGACGCACCCGACCGCAAAGGTCGCGACGACGAGCGCCGCTGAATACGCACGAACGCTCATGGATCGGGGCATCGTACCGACGATGGTCAACGGAAGTAAAGACGAGGGGGCCCGCCCTTCCGTCAGGCGCTCGCGCGCTGTCGCGCGGACACGACATCTCGGGTCGCACCATTGCGGAGTGTTCACGATCGTGCACGACTCCGTGCGCGGTCGTCGTTCCAGTGTTACAACCGCACCCGCCTCAACACGTTGATAATACAAAGAAAGTTTGGCGGCTTCGCGGGCTGTGCGGCACCTTGTTCGAGACGGACCTGATGGTCCCGAGGAATCAAACCGATGAACAAGCTCACGAAGATGATCGCGATGATGACGTTGACCACGGCGTTCTCCCTGGCCGGCTGCAAGAAGGCGCCCGAGGAGGCCAAGGTCGATCCCGTGACCAAGCCGACCGAGGCCAAGCCGACCGAGGCCAAGCCGACCGAGGCCAAGCCCGACGAGACCAAGCCCACCGAGGCCAAGCCTGCCGCTGCCGGTGACCTGCCGGCCGAGTGCAATGACTACAAGGCGGCGATCGACGCGCTCGCCAAGTGCGACAAGCTCCCCCAGGCCACCCGCGACGCGCTCAAGCAGAGCTACGACCAGACCTCCACCGCGTGGGCGAGCGTCCCCGCTGAGGGCAAGGCCGCCCTCGGCACCGCGTGCAAGGCCGCCGCGGATGCGGTCAAGCAGTCCGCGGCCGCGTGTAACTGAGGCTCGCGACGCCTACGGGCAGTCGATCGAGATCGCGAGGGAGTTATTGTCCTCGCGGCACTCGAGGTTGGTGCCCGTCGAGTTGCCGCGATCGTCCACGACGATCACCGCATCGCCGATCGGCCCCGTCCACTGGCACGAGGCCGACGTGCAGATGCCCGGGAAGATCCGCTCCACGGTGGTGCCCACGCAGCGCAGCTGCTGCGGTGGCCCCGCCGCGTAGATCGCCACGGGGATCCCGACGCCCACCGGCTCGGTGCCGCGGTTGCAGACCTCCGCGGTGATCGTCGGTCCGCCTGCACCGCACTGGACCTTCGCCCGCTTCACGGTGAGATCGGGCACCGCGCCTGCGGTGACGCCCTCCCCTGGCGCGTTCTGGCGGAAGTTGTTGAGGCCTGGCTGCTTCCAGTTCTGCAGCCACTGGCTCGTGCGCGGGACCTTGCCGGTGCCGTCGACGTTGGTGACCGAGTACGCGTGCTGATTCCAGATCGAGCGCGTGTTGACCCAGCGATCCACGGTGTCGGCGAGGACCCGCACGCCGGTGGCCGCCGCGGTCGCGGGGTGGGAGGCGCGGCACACCTTGCCCGCGGCGGATGCGCCCGCGCTCGGGTCTCGACACACGAAGCCATCGCCACCACAGTCGGCATCGCCGCCACAGCGGCAACGCCCGAGCGGATCGCTCGGCGTCTCGCGCTTGCACGGTGTGGCGATCGGGCAGTCCGAGTCATCGAAGCACTGCACGCCATCGAAGATCGGATCGAGCACCGGGCACGTCACCGCGCAGTTCGTGTTCGAGGTGCTGACGATCTCGGCGTTGAAATCGGCATCGGTATCGACGACGAGCGGGTTCTCGTACCAGGTGCACGAGGTGCGATAGCGCGAGTACAGCACCTTGCCGCTGATGCCGTCGTAGACCCGGGTGAAGCACTCGTCGCCGTAGACGACCTCGGCGCGGCCATCCCCGTCGAAGTCGAACACGCTCGAGCCCGTGGTGTTCGACGAGTAGTCCTGCGATTGCTGCGTCCACGCGATGCCATCGGTCCGCATCGACGGACAGGTGGCCGCTGTAGGCGTGCCGCGGCAATCGGGATCGAACACGTGGTACGCGCTCGCGCCCGCCGACGCGAACTCCACGCGACCATCGCCATCGAAGTCCGCGATCGTGGGCGGGCCGCCGATCCCGACCTGCGGAACCCCGAGCACCGACGCGAGCGCCACGAGGTTCGCGCTGAACACCTCGCGGCCGTAGAGGTTGAACACCTTGGCCACACCGGCGGCCGGGTTGGCATTGTTGTAGACCACCGCGACCTCGGCGATCCCGTCGATCGTCGCTCGGTCATCCTGACCGTTCTGCGGGAACGTGCCGAAGTCCGCGACCGCGACGTGACCGTTGACGCCGGGCAGCGGGTACTTCGGCGTCCAGTGACGGCCGATCCGATCCCAGGTGTAGATCTGCGAGCCGGTGATCAGGTCGGGCACCCCATCGCCGTCGACATCCGCGACGACGGGCACGTAGCCGGTGCCGATCGAGTCCACCGTGCCTGCGATCGAGGCATCGATCAGCGCACCGGTGGCGTCGTAGACCGCACCGTAGAAGACGATCTCGGGAACGCCATCGTCATCGAGATCGTGGACGCTCGGCCCGGCCCAGTCGCACAGCCCATCGGCGAACTGCGAGGTGGTCTGCCACAGCACCTCCCAACCCGTGGGCCGCAGCGTGAACGCCACGAGGCCACCCACCGTTCGCGCCGCGATGATCTCGGGTGTGGCATCGCTGCCACCGATGTCGGCGATCGCCACGCTCGCCGAGGCGATCACCGTGGGGCTCGAGAGCGTCGCTTGCTGGGTGCACGTGCGACCGTCGATGACCCGGATCACCCCGAAGTAGGCCGGGTTCGTGCCGATGCACGATTCTCCGCCACCGTCGGTGAAGTTGTACGACGTGAACACGAGCGAGGGCACGGAGAACTCGCCCTGCTTGTAGAACGTGGCGACCATCGGCGTGGCGAGCACGTTGACGTGGCCGGGGAACGCATCGCCTGCCGGAGGCGCGATCCACTCGCACTGCGCGCCCGGGAAGAACACGCCCGGCACCGGATCGCGCTTGCACGCCGGATCGCTGCCGCCCGCGCCCGGCCCCACGCCCCACGGCAAGCACTCCATGTGGTCGACGTCGCAGTACGTATCGCCCGTGCAGTCCGCGCTCGTGGTGCACGGCACCGGATCGGCGACGCACAGATCGTAGCGGCAGACCTCGCCGGTCACGCACGGTGCAGGTGGCGTACACGGCGTGGCATCGGGCCCGTTGCCGTTGGAGTTGCCGCAGTCACAGGCCGGCGCGAGCCCGCATGCGAGGACGAACGCGAGAGCAGCCTGCCAGCGCATGGCTGCATCGTACGCCCGCAGACGCCGAACCGGTGGCTACATGCACCCGCGAGCGAGCGCGTTCTTCTTGCACTCCTCCGAGATCTCGATCTTCTCGCCGCGCTTCTTCTTCGCGATCCGAGCGGCCTCGGCATCACGCTTGCGCTTGAGCTCGGCCTCCTCGGCGCGCAGCTTGTCGAGGTTGCGCTTGGCCTCGAGCCGCGTGGCCGCATCGGTGGCAGCGATCACCTGATCCATCGCGGCGCTCACCTTCTGATCGAGGACCGCGAGGTCACCCTCGAGCGACGCCAGACGCACGCGCGACGCCTCGGCGTCCTCGCGTGCGGCCTTGGCCTCGCGATCAGCCTTGTCCTTCTCCGCGAGCGCCGCCTGAGATTGCTCGTAGCGATCGATCCCGAACCAGGTCAGCGCACCCGCGGCGAGCACGGCGCCGATCGTCACCGCGATCATCCAGGTCGGACGCTTCTTCGCGACCTCCTGCCGGCGCAGGTCGAGCTCCTGGACCGTCCGCTCCTGCTCGAGCGCTGCGGCCAGGCGGGCACGCTCCGTGGCCTCGACCGCCTCGACGTGCATCCGCGCCTCGCGCTCGGCCTGCTCGCGCTCACGCGCGATCCGGATCTCCTCGGCGCGCGCGGCCGCGAGCTGGGCCTCGGCCTCAGCCCGCGCGCGGTGCTCGGCATCCGCGATCGCCCGCTTCCGCGATTCGACCTCGGCGTGAACCGCTGCTCGCTCCGACGCAATGCGCTCTTCCTCGATCGCCCGGAGCTCCGCGAGCGAGGTCATCAGCGAACCTTCAAACCGTGCCTGCATGAGGAACAAGACACAGCCACCCGACGACGATTGCATCGAGCCCCAGACCACCCGACCTGCCCGCAACCACCGAAAAAACAAAAACGGCGCCGAAGCGCCGTCCAAGGACCTACACCCGATGGGTGTCGAGGCCTTGGCTACATGCAGCCCTTGGCGAGCGGGTTGTCCTGGCACTCCTTGGACACCTTGGCTCCCTTGAGCCGCTCGGCGCGAGCCGCCGCGGCCTTCGCCTGAGCGATGCGCGACTCCATGTCCGCCTTCTCCTTGCGGAGGGACTCGAGCTTGGCCTTCGCGTTCGCGCGATCGGACTCGGACTGGGCGGCGACGACGCTGTCGACCGCGGCCCCGAGCTTCTTGTCCAGGTCGGCGAGATCCGCGGCGAGCCGCTCGACCTTCTCCTGGGCTTCCTGCGCGGCCTTGACCGCGGTGTCGCGCTCGACCTGCGCGGCCTTCTCCTTCTCCTTGGACTCCTCGGACTCCTTCATTCGCTGGATGGCGAAGAACACGAGACCGACGGCGGCGACCAGCGCGATGCCGGTGACCACGAGCATCCAGGTGGGGCGCTTCTTGGCGACCTCGGCGCGCCGCAGCTCCATCTCCTGCTGGAGACGCTGCTGCTCGAGCGCGGCCTGCTGGCGCTGGCGCTCGGTGGCCTCCGCCGATTCGACGCGCATGCGCGCCTCGCGCTCGGCGTTCTCGCGGGCCGTCTCGATCTGGAGCTGAGCCTCGCGCTCCGCGCGGAGCCGGGCATCCTCGGCCTCCCGCGTGGCACGCTCGGCGGCCTCCTTGGCCATCCGGCGCTGCTCCTCTGCCGATCGGACCGCGTGCTCTTCTTCCTGTACGCGGTTCTCCTCGATCTGACGGAGCTCGCGCAGAGAGAACAACACCGAATTTTCGCGCTTCTCACCCTGGGCCATGGAACGTCCTTCGTCCGGCGGGGTACCGCCCGGACTCTTCGATCATTATCACGCAGGATCCCCTACGGCAACGCGATGTTGTACCCGGGAAGGGCTTGGGATACACCCCCGCACGCGATGGGCTATGTCGATCTCCACAGCCACGTCTTGTACGGCTTGGATGATGGCGCTCCCGACCAATCCACGGCAGTTGCGATGCTCGATGCACTGACCGCCCTCGGGATCACCGAGCAATGCGTGACCCCGCATCAGAAGGCTGCTCAGTACCTCCCGGCCTGGGATCGGATCGAGCAAACCCTCGCGCAACTCGAGACGGCCAGGAAGCCGGCTCACCCCACCCTGCGCCTCGGCGCCGAGAACATGTGGGATGATGTGTTCTTCCAGCGCTCGGTCGACAACACCATCCCGCACTACCGGGGTACCACCGCGTTCCTGGTCGAGGTTCCGCCGTCGGTCATGCCGGTCGGGATCGCGGAGCGCCTGTTCAAGTTCAGGATGGCCGGATCCCTGCCGGTCCTCGCCCACCCCGAGCGGTACCACGCGCTCTGGGACAATGATGACCTCGCGCGAACTTTGCGCCAGTCCTGTGCCTTCGTGGTGGATCTCGGCGCGATCGCTGGCTTCCACGGCAAGCGCGAGACCAAGGCCGCGCGGCACCTGCTCGAGTGCGGGCTCGCCACCGCCGTGGCCACGGATGCCCACCAGCTCGGCGATCTCCAGCAAGCCGCCGCCGGCCTCGCCTGGATCGACAAGAAGCTCGGGCACGCCGCGGTCACCCGCCTGTTCGATCATGCTCCCCGCGCGATCCTCGCGGGCGACCTTCCGGACTGAGCGATGAAGCTCGCCATCAACCTCACGCTCTCGCTCGGCATGCTCGCGCTGTGCCTGTGGCTCGTGTGGCCGGGTGCGCCCGAGCGGCACGAGCTTCGCGCCGCGTTCGAGCACCTCGAGTGGAGCACGTTTGCGCCGTACCTCGCGGCGTACCTCGGCCTGCAGATCATCGTGCACATCTGCCGCTCGCTCCGCTGGAACCACCTGCTCGCCCCGCTCGGCGTCAAGGTCCCGGCCGGGCCGCTCCTCGCGATCTCGAGCGTCGGCTTCATGATGATCCTCGCGCTCCCCGCGCGGCTCGGCGAGTTCGTGCGGCCCGGCCTCCTCCGGCGACGCGGGGTCTCCGCCTCGGCGGCGCTCGGCACGGTCGCGGTCGAGCGGATCGTCGATGGGCTCCTGATCTCGCTGCTCGTGTTCGGGACGTTCTTCGCCCTGCGCGGCCCCGGCGCTCCGGGCTGGATGATGCCGACGGCGTACACCGCGCTCGGCGTGTTCTCGGCCGCGCTCGTGTTCATCCTGTTCGCGATGTGGCGGCCCGAGAAGACCGTGGGCTTCTGCATGCGGATGTCGCTGTTGCCACGCCTCGCGCCGCGGATCGCGAAGGTCATCGAGACCAAGGTCCTCGAGATGATCCGCGGCTTCGCCGTGCTCAAGGACGGCAAGCAGCTCACCGCGTTCTTGATCTGGAGCCTCATCTACTGGATCGCCAACGCGATCGGCGTGTGGGTGCTCGCCCTCGCGTTCGGCCTGCCGCTGTCCCTGGTCGGCGGCTTCGCCGTGATGGGCCTCGTCGCGGTGGGCATCTCGCTGCCGAACTCGCCGGGCCTGGTCGGGCAGTTCCAGTGGTTCACGCTGCTCGGCCTGTCGCTGTACCTGCCGGGCGTGATGGACAAGACGACCGAGCTCCACGCCACGGCGCTCGCGTATGCGATCACGCAGCACCTCCTGCAGGTCACCTGGTATGTGGCCATGGGGGCGCTCGGGATCGCCTCCCCGTGGGTCTCGTTCGCGGACCTCAAGGCCTCGCGCCACAGCCAGCCCACACAGGCCGATCCGGAGCCTCTCCCGGCGGCCATCGTGGTCGACGGCGGCAAGAAACTGGCGCCCCCGGCGGCGGGCAGCGACGATCCGTCCGATGCGTCGGCTCCCGGCTAGCTTGCTCCTCGTCGCTGCCCTCGGTGGCAGCTCGCTCGCGCGCTCCGAGAAGACGCTCGCCTACACGCGCGAGCTGGTGTGGCCCACCGCCGTCCGCTTCCTCGTCGTGGACGAGCACGTCAAGGTCACCGACAAGGACCCCGACGCCGGCTACGTGATGTTCGAGATCAAGGAAGAGGGCCACACGTTCCGCGGCTCGCTCGAGGTCATGACCGTCGTCCGCGACAAGCGCACCAGCGTGCGGTTCGTCCTCCAGATCGAGGATCGTCCGGACTGGATGGAGGTCAGCATGCTGAACCGGCTCGAGCGCAAGCTGCGCAGCGAGCTCGGCTCGCCCGCGCCCGCGCCGACGGATCCCAAGGAGCCGCCGCCGAAGGACACGCAGAAGGACCCACCAAAACCCGACGAGGGTGGGCCACCGATCTCGAAGACCCCGTAGCACGCGCCGGGCCTCGCTTGGGCTACCCTACCGGCCATGGCCGTCGTCGATCTCCGCTCCGACACCGTCACGAAGCCGACACGCGCGATGCGCCAGGCGATGGCCGACGCCGAGGTCGGCGATGACGTCTACGGCGAGGACCCCACGGTCCGCGCGCTCGAGGAGCGCGTCGCCGACCTGATCGGCACCGAGGCCGCGCTGTTCGTGCCGAGCGGCACGATGGCGAACCAGCTCGCGCTCAAGGCGCACACCCGCCCGGGGGACGAGGTGATCGTCAGCAAGGATGCGCACTGCTGGCGCCACGAATCCGGCGCCCTCGCCGCGCTCGCCGGCGCGCAGACCCAGGTGATGGCCGATCATCGGTTCACCGCCGCCGAGGTCAAGGCCGCCTTCAAGTCCCCCGATGATCCGTACATGGCGCCGACCCGGGTGGTCGCCGTCGAGAACACCCACAACATGGGCGGCGGCATCGTCTGGGAGCGCGCCCAGCTCGCCGAGGTCACCCACGCCGCGCACGCGCTCGGGATGATCACGCACCTCGATGGCGCGCGGCTGTGGAACGCCGCCGTTGCCTCCGGCGCCACCGAGAAGCAGCTCGCCGAGGGGTTCGATACGGTGTCCGTGTGCCTGTCCAAGGGCCTCGGCGCGCCCGCCGGCTCGCTGGTGTGCGGCACGCGCGAGCTCGTTCGGCGCTGCCATCGCCTGCGCAAGATGCACGGTGGCGGCATGCGCCAGGCGGGCATCCTCGCCGCGGGCGGCCTGTATGCGGTGGAGCACCATCGCGCGCGGCTCGCCGAGGACCATGCGAACGCGCGCGCGCTGGCCGAGGCGTTGAGCGGTGCCGCGAACCTCGCGGTCGATGTCTCGCGCGTCCACACCAACATCGTGATGATCGATGTGCTGCACGGCTCGGCGGAGGCCGTGATCGGCGTCGCGCGCGAGGACGGCGTGCTGCTCGGCTCCGCGTCGAGCCACCGGATCCGGGCGGTGATGCACCTCGATGTCGATCGCGCCGGCGTGATGCGCGCCGCGCGCGTGATCGCCGAGATCGCGGCCACGTTGGCCCAAGCTGCGCACTAGATGCGAACAGCGCGCGCCGTGCTCGTGGGTCTGCTGCTGAGCGCGTGCTCGGCGCCGGCGACGTTGTCGGAGCTCACCACGGCGGAGCGCCGCGCGGACAACGGTGACACCGATGGCGCGATCACCGCGTATCGCGAGGCCCAGGGCAAGTGCGGCCGCCTACGGCCACCCCGGCGCGCGCGCGCGGCGTGTGCGGATGCGCTCCTCGGCGAGGCCGAGGTGCTCGACCATGCGGGGCGCACGCAGCCCGCGATCGATGCGTACCTCGCGATCCCGGCGCGGGCCTCCGAGGATCCCGCCACGTCGGCGATCGCCGTCCAGCGCGCCGGCGAGCTGCAGCTCCGCGCGGGCCAGATCATCCCCGCCTGGACCTCGCTGTGGCGCGTGGTCACCGACTGGCCGGACGAGGGGCCTGCCGGGGATGCACTGCGGCGTCTCCTCGAGGACGGCCGCAAGCGCGATGCCCGTGCGCTCGCCGATCAGATGGCCACCGTGCTGACTGCGCTCGCGGAGACCGGGGTGGCCGACAACCTGGTGTGGTCGCTCGCCGATCTCACCGAGCACGAGCTCGGGAACCCCGCCGCCGCCCGCGCGCTCTACGATCGGATCCCCGCCGACTATCCGGGGAGCGGCCTCCGCGACGACGCGCGCTGGCATGGTGCCCGGATCTCCCGGGCCCTCGGCGATCCAGGCGGTGCGGTCAAGCGGCTGCGCGGCCTGCTCGCCACGCGCGAGGTCGCGATCGGCACGGGCTCGTACTTCTCGATCTGGCTCGACGATGCGCAGCTCGAGCTCGGCCGCGTGCTGCGCGACGATCTTCACGATCTGCCGGGGGCGATCGCGGCGTTCGAGCGCCTGCCCAGGGACTATCCGGCCTCGATCCTGCGCGACGATGCGCTGTTCGAGCTCGCACGCACGCAGCAAGCGGCGGGCAATCACACCAAGGCATGCGCGGCGATCACCACCCTGGTCGCGCAATCACCGGACTCCAAGTACCGCGCCCGGCGATCCGAGGTCGGCTGTGAGTGACGCCGCCGTCGTCCTGCACGACGTGTCCAAGCGCTACGGGCGCCGCCAGGTGCTCGCCGGCATCTCGCTCGCGATCGCACCGGGCGAGAAGCTTGGCCTGATCGGCCCCGCGGCGTCGGGCAAGAGCGTGATCGCGAAGCTCGTGTGCGGTCTCGAGGAGCCGGACCGCGGGGAGATCCGCGTGTTCGGCGAGGACGTGGTGGGAAAGCGCGAGGTGCAGCTCGGTCCGCTGCGCCGCCGGATCGGGATGCTGTTCCAGAACTATGCGCTGTTCGACTTCCTCACCGTCGAGCGCAACGTGGCCTTCCCGCTCGAGCAGCGCGGCGCGCTGACCGCGGCGGAGATCGCGACCCGGGTCACCGATCGCCTGAAGGCCGTGGGGCTCGCCGGGAGTGAGCACAAGCTGACCGCGGAGCTCTCGGGCGGAATGAAGAAGCGGGTCGGCATCGCGCGCGCGACCGTCGCCGATGCCGAGCTGGTGATCTACGACGAGCCGACCGCCGGCCTCGATCCAGTGACCACCCAGAAGATCTACGACCTGCTCGCCGCGGACCAGCTGCGCACCAAGGCGACCGTGCTCGCGATCAGCTCCGACGTTGCCGCGCTCGCCCAGTTCGTGGACGAGATCGCGTTCCTCTACCAGGGCCACATCATCTATCGCGGCCCCGCGGGAACGATCGCGGACGCCCCCGGATCCGCTGGTCCGCCAGTTCGTGCGCGGCGCGCTCGAGGGGCCGCTCGATGGCGGCCTGGGGATGGCCAGCAGGCGGCCACGCCGTGATCGGTCAGCGCGCGATCGCGAACCTCGGAGCCAGCGCGATGCGGATCGCGCAGGAGGTGGGCGGCATCGTGGTGTTGACCGGGGAGGTGCTCCGCGCCCTGGTGCCGCCGCGCATCGATCGCAGGGAGCTGGTCAAGAACCTCTACAAGATGGGCAACCGCTCGGTGCCGATCGTCGTGCTCACGGCGTTCTTCGCCGGCGGCCTGATGACCCTGCAGACCGGGCCGTTCGTGAAGAAGCTCGGCGCCACCTCGCTCGCCGGCTGGGGAGCTGGCTATGCGGTGCTGCGCGAGATCGGCCCGATCCTGATCGGCCTCATGTTCTCGGGCCGCGTCGGCGCGAACAACACCGCCGAGCTGGCGACGATGACCGTCACCGAGCAGCTCGACGGCCTGCGGGCGCTCGCGATCGATCCCGTGCGGTACCTGGTGGTGCCCCGCGTGATCTCGATGATCGTGATGCTGGTCGCGCTCACGGTGCTTGGAGATCTGGTCGCGCTGCTCGGTGCGAGCATCGTGGGCCGCGCCATGCTCGGGATCGATTGGTCGACGATGTACCACTCGTTCGTCGACAACCTGAAGCCGTACGACTTCCTGCACGGCATCTACAAGTCGGTAGGCTTTGGCGCCGCGATCGCCGTCTCGTCCTGTTACTTCGGCATCACCGTGCGCGGCGGCGCGGTCGGGGTCGGCAAGGCCGTCAATGCCGCGGTCGTGGCGGCCGCGGTCTCGATCATGATGCTCGACTTCTTCCTGACCTACCTCTCGTCATGAGCTTTGTCCGGACACGCGTCGAACGGATCGGGGCCGGCATGGTCGGGGTCAGCCGCGCCGTCGTGGAGCTGTGGCTGGTCTACGTGGGCACGCTCGCGGGGCTCGTCCGCCCGGGGAAGCACCGCCCCGCGGGCGAGCTCGCCCGCCAGATGCATGCGATCGGCAACAAGAGCCTCGTGTTCATCATCGTCACGCTCGGCTTCATCGGGATGGTGATGACCTACCAGGCGTGCATGCAGTTCTCGCGGTCGATCGGCGACCTGTCCCAGGTCGGCAAGAACTACATCCGGCTGGTGGTCTCGGACTTCGGGCCCACGCTCACCGGCATGATGCTCGCGACCCGGGTCGGCGCCGGCATCGCCGCCGAGATCGGCTCGATGAAGGTGACCGAGCAGATCGATGCGCTGCGGATGAGCGGCGTGCTCCCGATCGACTACCTGATCGTGCCCCGGTTCATCGCCTCCTTGATCATGACCTTGATGCTGTCGGTCCTCGGAGGCGCCGTGATGTACGGGGCCGGCGGGTTGACCGCGCAGTACTCGTTCGGCGTCAACCCGCACCTGTTCTTCGACCTCTCGTTGATCCGCCCGCGCCACGTGATCCTCATGATCGTGAAGGCGCTGTCGTACGGCGCGGCCATCCCCGTGGTGGCGGGCTTCTGCGGCCTGCGCGCGCGCGGCAGCTCCGAGGGCGTGGGCTGGGCCACCACGGCAGCCGTGATCGGGAGCTCGTTCGCCGTGATCGTCCTCGACTTCCTGATCTCCGCGGCCGCCCTGTTCCTGACCGGAGGGGACCTGTGACCACGGCGTACGTCGAGTGGAGGAACGTCAGCAAGGCGTTCTCCGGCAAGCCGGTGCTGAAGGGCATGAACCTCGCCATCGCCAAGGGCGAGGTGATGTTCATCATCGGGACCTCCGGGGTCGGCAAGAGCGTGACGATCAAGCACCTGATCGGCCTGTTGCGGATCGACGCCGGCGAGATCTGGTTCGACGGCACGCGGATCGACCAGCTACCCGAGCGGCAGCTCGCGCCCATCCGCAAGCGGATCGGCATGGTGTTCCAGAGCTCGACGTTGTTCGATTCGATGACGCTCGCCGAGAACGTCGCCCTGCCCCTCCGCAAGCACCAGCGACTGTCGTGGTCGGCCTCGCTCGTGGAGGCGAAGCAGCGGCTGGCGCAGGTCTACATGGCCGAGTACGCCGACCGCTACCCGGCCGAGCTGTCCGATGGCATGCGCAAGCGCGCCGCGATCGCGCGCACCCTGGCGCTCGGCCCCGAGGTGGTGCTGTTCGACGAGCCGACCACCGGCCTCGATCCGGTGAGCGCCCGCCGGATCGATCGTCTGATCCGCGAGCTCGCCGATAAGCTGGGCGTCACGGCGATCGTGGTCTCGCACGATCCGCCGTCGATCTTCGGGGTCGCCGATCGCGTCGCGTTCCTCTACCAGGGCGTGGTCCACGCGGTCGCCACCCCAGCCGAGCTCCGGGCGTCGCCGGATCCGATCGTCCAGCAGTTCATCCAGGGAAAGTCGAGCGGCCCGATGGAGACGCCGGGGTTCTGAGTGAACGCCTACGCGAGGTCCTTGACCCAGGCGAGCGCTTCGCTGATGTGCTTTCCGACGCGGAGCTGCGAGTCCGAGACGTGGCGAACGAGGCCACTCCGATCGATCACGAAGGTCGCCCGCATATCGAGGCCGAGGAACTTGCCCACGCCGAACGCGGCACGCGCCGCGCCGTCGACATCCTGCAGGAGCGTGAACGGGATCCGGTTGGCCTGGATCATCTCCGCGCGCACCGCGGGCGTGCCCGCACTCACGCCGATCACGTCGGCGCCCGCACCGAGGAACGTCTCGTAGGCGTCGCGGAAGCCGCACGCGTGCTTGGTGCAGCCCGGCGAGAGATCCTTCGGATAGAAGTAGAGCACCAGGGTCTTCGCGCCGACCAGCCCACGCAGCTTGACCAAGGCGCCGTCGACGCCGGGGAGCGCGAGATCGGGGATCGGCGTGCCGATGGCCAGCATGCCCGCGAGTGTAGACCACTTAGTCCTTGGGCTTCGCGATCACCTTCCACGGCTGCCGCTTCAGGATCTTGCCGAGCTCCTTCGCATCCTCGGGGAACTCCGGGTCCTTCATCAGGCGGCCGAGCGAGCCTTCGCCGCGGGCGAGGCGCCCGCTGATCTCGTCGGCCTTGGCGAGCAGCGGATCGATCTTGTCGATCGCGAGCCGGGCCGCGGCGAGGGTCGCCTCGAGCCGGCCCTGCGGATCGTGAGCCGCGAGGCCCGCGCGAACCCGATCGACGTTCCCACCGAGGCGCGCGGCGAGCGGCTGGAGCTGATCGAGCGCGCCCCTCGCCTGCGCCAGGGTCGTCCGTGCGTGCGCGATCATCGTCTGAAACTGGGCCATGCCTGCCTCGCCGCCGAGCCCGGTCTGGAACGTGCGCTGCGCCTCTGCGAACAGCTCCTGCGCCTGGGTGGCGAGCGGCTTGGCTCCCGTGATGGCGGGTGACATCGCGTCGACGTCCGCGGCGGCCTCGGCCAGGTGGGTGCGGAGCTTGTCGAGCTCACCCCGGAACGCGAGGAACTCGGGCCGCACCTCGTCGACGAACAGCCGGAACGTGGTCATGTTGGTCCAGGTGTGGCCGAGCACGTTGTCGAGGCTCGGCGGATCGGCGGCGAGCACCTCGGCGCCCTCGGCGATCGGCGGTGCGGGATCGGTGTCGGCGTGACGCGGCGGGGCGACCTCGAGGTACTTCTCGGACAGCGGGCCACGGGACGAGACGAACACCTCGGCATCGGCGCGCACCTTCCACGCCTCGCTCTCCTCGATCGCCACGGTCGCGCGGATCCCGACGTCGCCGCCCAGCAGCTTCACCGTGCCGTGGGGAACGCTCTCGATCGCCTCGATCTGGCCGATCCGCTTGCCTCCGACGATCAGCGCGGCGTGCTCGCGCAGGCTCGCGCTGTGGTGGAAGTAGACCTTGATCCGCACGGGTGATCCGAGCTCGATGCGATCGAACAGGAACACGAAGAACAGGATCGCCGCCGCGATCACGGCGAGGGCGATCGCGCCGACCCGCCGGGTCAGGCGCTCATCTTGGGCGGACAGGCTCACGTGCGGGCGCCCCTACTCCTTCCAGAAGAACTTCCAGGGATTCCGCTTGAGGTCCCGGATCAGCTCGCGGAGATCCGAGTACAGCTCGTCGCGAGACAGCAGCGCGCCGACGGTGCCCTTGCCGCCACGCAGATCGGTCACGAGGCCGTTCGCGTTGTCGAGGAGCGCGCCGGCACGGCCTGCCGCACCGGAGGCGCTGTCGATCGCCTTGTCCACGCCGGTCAGCCGCTGCTCGGTGATCAGGCCGGTGACGCGGGTGGCGTCCGTCATCAGCGCGGTCGCGCTCGGCGTCAGCGCCGTCAGCGAGGTCTTCGCCGCGCCCAGCATCCCATCGGCGCTGGCGATCAGGTTCGCGATCGGGCGGCCATCGCCGAGCCCCGCGTTGACCTTGGCGAGGGTGGTCTTGCCCTCGGCGGCGAGCTGCCCGGCCGAGGCGATCAGCTCGCCGAGCGCCTTGCGGTTCTCGACGAGGAGCGTGTTGACCTCGGCCACCGCGCTCGCCCCGTTCGAGAGCAGGTGCTTGATCGCATCCCGATCATCGCGCAGCACGCTCGAGACCCCATCGAGCACCTCGTAGAGGCGAGCGACCACGAGATCGGTGCGCGGTGGGTTGTGGACGAAGTGATCGTCGTGGACGATCGCGCCGGCCTGGATCGGCGGCTTGTCCCAGTCCTTACCCGGCACGATCTCGAGGTATTGCTCGCCGAGCACACCCGCCGTGTTGATGAAGAACTCGGCATCGCTGCGGATCGCGTCCCGCACCCGATCCTCGACCCACGCGGTGACCCGGACCTGGACCCGCTTGCCGGTCTCCGGATCGACCTGCCCGCCGAGGAACTCGACGTCCTTGACCTTGCCGACCTTGATCCCGGAGACCTTCACCGGCGCGCCCGGCTGGAGGCTGCCGATGTAGTCGTAGTCGAGCCGGATCTCGAACCCCGAGCGCAGCGAGAAGTTGCCGAGGATGAAGATGAACCCGAGCAGCACCGCACTCGAGATCAGGATCAGGACGCCGACCTTGAACTCCAGACCACGTTCGCGCATGGGTGAAGCGTAGCCCGAAACGCGAAACGGCCCGCGAGCTGGTGCTGGCGGGCCGTGGTTACGTCGTCGTTGTTAGCGTTGGGTGCAGCTTACTGCCAGCCGCCGCCCTGACCGCCCTGCCCACCCTGACCACCCTGGCCGCCCTGCGGAGGATAGCCACCGCCGCCCTGCGGAGGATAGCCACCACCGCCCTGCGGGGGATAGCCGCCACCACCCTGCGGAGGATAACCGCCGCCCTGCGGAGGATAACCGCCGCCCTGCGGAGGATAGCCACCACCGCCCTGCGGGGGATAGCCACCACCGGCGGCAGGAGGCTGACCGCCATCCTTCTTGCCGAACATCGCCATCGCCTCTTCGTAGGCAGCCGGGGCCGCCATCATGAGGACGCCGAAGTACGCGAGGATCGGCAGGAGCCCGTGCGCGAGCATGAGGATCGCACCGATGCCCGCGTGCGCGTGCACGAGGAACGTCAGCGCGAGCAGCACCTGCTGCGCCGGCAACCACGCGATCAGGACCGCGGCGAACAGCGGGCCGAGCGCGTCCACCGCCTGCAACGCGGGCGGCAGCTTCTTCGGCGGCACCACGAACACGATGCAGAACACACCGAGCGTGAGCACGAGGAAGAACAGCAGGTTGTGGATGATGAACAGCGGCGGGAAGAAGCTGAACTTGAAGGCGACGCTGAGGAAGTCGATCCAGGTCGGGATCAGGCAACCCGCGCCCACCGCGATGATGATGCGTGCGGTCTGATCCTGCGGCTGCGCGATGCGTGCGAGCAGGCCGAACACCAGCGTCGAGTAGCCGAGGGTGTAGAGGCCACCAGCGCCGCCGAACCCGGCACCGCCGCCGCCACCGCCCGCCATCGCGAGCATGCCGAAGCCCATGTGCGAGATGAACACGCCGGCGTATGCGACGCCGAACGGGATCCAGTTGAGCACCACGGGCGGAACCTTCGCGCGGATGTGCGCCGGCGCAGCCGTGAGCAGGAGGTACGCACCGCCCGAGATGATCGGGAAGATCAGGAACTCGAAGCCGGGGACAAAGCTCGACCACGCGAAGATGGTCGGGCTCAGGCTGAACGGCACGAGGATCGAGGCGATCAGCGCGACGCCTGCCATGAACAGGACTTTCTTCTGGAACCCTGGATCGCGGAGCTGCGAGACCGGGAGCCCGAAGATCGTTCCTGGCGCGGAGTTCGGCAGCTTGCGCGCGATGTCATCGAGCGGCCCCGGCAGATCCTGCTGAGGCGCGCCGAAGCCCGGCTGCGCCTGCGGGTAGCCGCCGCCCTGCGGCTGACCATACGGGTTCGCCTGCGGCGCGGGCTGACCGAAGCCACCCGGTGCGGGCTGCTGCGGCTGACCATACGGGTTCGCCTGCGGCGCGGGCTGACCGAAGCCACCCGGTGCGGGCTGCTGCGGCTGACCATACGGGTTCGCCTGCGGCGGCGGCTGACCGAAGCCACCCGGCGCGGGCTGCTGCGGCTGACCATACGGATTGGCCTGCTGCGGCGGCTGACCGAAACCACCCGGTGCGGGCTGCTGCGGCTGACCATACGGATTGGCCTGCTGCGGCGGCTGACCGAAACCACCTGGCGCGGGCTGCGGCTGACCATACGGATTGGCCTGCTGCGGCGGCTGGCCGAAACCACCCGGCGCCGGCTGCGGCTGACCATAGGGGTTGGCCTGCTGCGGCGGCTGGCCGAACCCACCGGGCTGTCCGGGAGCTGGACCGGCCGGGGGATAGCCGGGCTGCGGAGGCTGACCGAAGCCTTGCTGCGGCGGAGGCGCGAAGCCCTGCTGCTGCGGAGGCGCGAAGCCTTGCTGCGGCGGCGCTCCGGGGCGACCGGGCTGAGCGGGCGCAGGCGCGGGTCCGCGTGGCAGGTTCGGCGCAGCGACACCGAACATCGTCTTCGCGGGCTGCGCACCGGGCGCGCCTTGCTGCATGGGCGGCATCGGCCGACCACACGTTCCGCATGCGGGCGCGTTCATCAGCACTGCGGCGCCGCAGTACGGACACGGCCTAGTTGGAGTCGCCATTCGGGATCCCCTGTCCTTTCGAGCGTGAACGGTATCGCACGGCTGACGCGGGACGCAACGAAGTGAGGACGTTTTGCCTGCCACCGATCGGCCCCGTGTCCGTGGTAGAAACACGTGTGGCGCGCCGGCTTCCCGGACACGATGGCGTGCGGGGTGAGGCGGTCGAGGTCAGGATCGCCGGCTCCGCATTGCGGGCGTACGCCGATGAGAGCCTGGCCGCAGCCAGCCTGGCGAGCGGCGGGCGCGTGCTCTCGCGCTCGCTCAAGTACCACCGGCCCCGCACGTTCTTCTGCTTCGAGGGGCACTGCAGCGGGTGCCTGGTGCGGATCGGGGGCGTGCCGAACCTGCGCGCGTGCCAGGCGCCGTGCACACCCGGCGCCGAGGTCGTGGGGCAGAACGCGTTCCCCTCCGCGGAGATCGATCTCCTCGGCGCCGTGGACTTCCTGTTCTCGCGCGGCATGGATCACCACACCCTGATGACCGGCTCGTCGGTGCTGAACAAGCTGGCGAACAAGGTCGTGCGTCAGCTGTCGGGCCTCGGCAAGCTGCCCGATGTCGCCGCCGCCGAGCTGCCCGATGTCCATCGGTTCGATGTCGACGTCTGCGTGATCGGTGGCGGTCCCGCCGGGCTCGCGGCGGCGACGGCCACCTCGCGCGGCGGCCGGTCGACCGTGCTCGTCGACGATCAGCTGCGCCCGGGCGGGAGCCTCCGCACCGATCCGCGGACGGGACGCCAGCTCGCCGAGACCCGCTGGGCCGAGGCCGTGCAGGCCGGCGTCACCGTGCTCGCGCGCTCGACGGCGATCGGGTTCTTTCCCGAGGACGATGGCGGCGTGCTCGCGGTCGCCGCACCCGATCGGCTGTACCGGATCTATGCCCGACAGTGGATCTGGGCGACCGGTGGGTACGTCGTGAACCTGCCGTTCCCCGACAACGATCGCCCCGGCGTGATCGCGGCGCGCGCCGTCGGCCGGCTGCTGATCGATCACGGCATCCTCGCCGGCGACAAGATCTGCATCGTCGAGGATGCGGCGGTGGCGGACGATGTGGCGGCGCTCGCGGCGGCCCTCTCGGCCGCCGGCGCGGAGGTCACCCGGATCCCGCTCGCCGAGGTCACCGGCACGCGCGGCCGCAGCTGGGCCTCCGCGGTGGACACCCGGCGCGGCAAGCTCGACTGCGATCTGATCGCGGTCGCGGCCACGCCCGCGCCCGCCTCCGAAGGCCCGCGCCAGCAGGGCTGTGCGGTCGTGCTCGACGAGGCCGCGGGCGGCTTCCGGGTAGCGGTCAACGATCTCGGCCAGACCTCGACGCCCAACGTGTGGGCGTGTGGAGACGTCACCGGCTATCGCGGACCCACCGCAGCCGCGGCCGATGGCGCGCGCGTGGCGGCGCAGGTCCTGGGAGCGGTGCGCTGATGCCGGGCAAGATCGTGCTGTGTCGCTGTGAGGACGTCACGCTCGACGATGTCGAGCACAGCGTGTCGCGCGGCTATCGCGACATCGAGGAGGTCAAGCGCTACACCGGGTTCGGCACCGGGCCGTGCCAGGGCAAGGAGTGCCTCGCCGTCGTCGCGTTGCAGCTCGCGCGGATCACCCGGCAAGATCCCAGCGCGATCCCGCCGTTCACGTCGCGCCCTCCCCTCGCGCCCACGCCCCTGAAGCTGCTCGCGAACGATCCGGGCGCGCACCGGTTCCCGGACGAGAACGCCGAGGACGCCGAAGCCGCGGACGGCGAGGACTAGCGATGCAGGGCGGGATCGAGGACGAGGAGGACGAGAGCCGCGCCGACGTGTCCGGAGAGATCCGGCTCCCGGCCACGCTCGAGGGCACCGCGGGCCCGTTGCCCGAGACCGTGGAGATCGCGATCGTCGGTGGCGGCGTGATCGGCCTGTCGATCGCCTATCACCTGGCGAAGCTCGGCCTCACCGACGTCGTCGTGATCGAGCGCGGCTATCTCGCCGAAGGTGCGAGCGGCCGCAACGGCGGTGGCGTGCGCCAGCAATGGTCCACCGAGATCAACATCCGGCTGATGCAAGAGTCCGTCGAGCTGTGCCGGCGGTTCGCCGTGGACCTCGGCGTGAACGTCTGGTTCCGCCAGGGCGGATACCTGTTCCTCGCCCGCAACGCCAAGGAGGTGGCGCGGCTCGAGAAGAACATCGCGCTGCAGAATCGCTGCGGCGTGGCCACGCGGATGCTCGAGCCCAAGGCCGCGCTCGACATCGTCCCCGAGCTGAACCTCACCGGGATCGTCGGCGCGTCGTACAACCCGAGCGACGGCATCCTGTTTCCGTGGCCGTTCCTGTGGGGCTATGCGCGCCAGGCCGCGGCCTATGGGGTCCGGATCTTCACGCAGACGCCGGTCGGCGGCCTCGAGCCGATGGCCGGTGGCGGGTACGTGGTGCACACGCCGCGCGGCGCGGTGCGGGCCCGGCGCGTGATCAATGCGACGGGCGCGTGGTCGCCGAAGCTCGCGGAGCTGATCGGCGTGCAGGTGCCGACCTGGCCGATCCGTCACGAGATCTGCTCGAGCGAGCCGCTCAAGCCGTTCCTGCGCCCGATGGTGTCCGAGCTCGCGAGCGGGCTGTACTGCAGCCAATCGATGCGCGGCGAGATCGTCGGCGGCGTGTCCCTGCCCGGCCACGGATCGACCTACGGGATGGGCTCGACGCTCGAGTTCCTCGCCACCTATGCGCGCCGTCTGGTGCGGCTGATGCCCGTACTGGGGGACATCAAGATCCTCCGCCAGTGGGCCGGGCCGTACGATCAGTCCCCCGACGGCAATCCGATCCTGGGCCCGGCGCCGGGGCACCCGGACTTCTTCCTCGCCTGTGGCTTCGTCGGCCACGGCTTCATGATGGCCCCGATCATCGGCAAGCTCTACGCGGAGTGGCTGACCGGCGGCGCTCCCCACGAGATCTTCGGCCGCTCGGGGCTCGCGCGGTTCGCGGACGGTAGCGGCGCCCAGCACGCGAAGGAAGACTTCAACATCGGGTAACCTGCCGGCTGCGCACGATCGCGGCAACGTCCGACACGCAAGGTAGGCCTGCATGGGCAGCAAGAAGCAGCTGCGGTTCCCGATGTTCCTGAAGTTCCTGCTCGCGTGCCTGTTGCTCGCGGGTCTGCTGATCTTCGGCGGCACGCTCGTGGTGAAGAGCAAGTCGCAGTTCACGAACCGCGGCGCGTTCCTCGTCAAGCAGCTCCGGCGCTACGAGTTCTTCCAGGAGCGCGCCGGCCGCGCGATGACGGGCGCGGTCGAGATGGTGGTCAGCGAAGGCCAGCTGCGCGAGGCGATGGCGAAGCTGGTCGGGATCGCGGTGCCCGAGGATGCGCCCGATATCGCCGCAGGATCGACGCCCCGGTTCGAGGCGCTCTCGAGCAAGAACAACCTCCAGCCGGACGTGATGCTGGTGTTCAGCCCCGCCGGCAAGCTGCTGTGGTCGAACCATGGCGCACCGATCACCGCCACCCAGCTCCCATCGATCGCCGCCGTCGAGAAGGCGCGGAGCGGTGGCACGTTCGCGCACCGGATCCAGGTCATCGACAACGTCGCCTATCAGATCACGTCCCTCCCCGTGCACGCGCCATCGAGTGAGGTCCTCGTCGGCGGCGTCCTCGTCGGCGTGAAGCTCGAGAGACTGCTCACCGAGTACGCCGACCAGACCGACGACGATCCGACGCTCCGGTATCGCCCCTTGCTGATCGATGGCGCCACGCTGCTCGGCTCGGCACTGCCGGGGGACCCCGGCGAGGTCGCGCGCGCGCTGCAGCCCGACAAGCGGGTCATGGTCACGGTCGGGGAGGACACGCGCGAGGTGATCCGGCTCAAGGACTACGACTACGACTTCTATTGCACGCCCGCGGACGGGTACAAGAACGCGGATCCGGGCACCGTCGGCAACCTGTGCATCACGCGCAGCCGCGCGAAGATCGTCGATCCGGCGAGCTCGCTGCCGTGGCTCGAGATCTGCGTGGGCATCGGCCTCTCGCTCCTGATCGCCTCGGGCCTGGCGTACTGGGTCACGCGCCCGATCAAGCAGATGGTCAAGCAGTCCGGCGATCTGCTCGCCGGAGACACCGACCTGACCCAGCGGATCGTCGTCAACTCGCGCGACGAGACGGCGGACCTCGCGGACAACATCAACCAGGTGTTCGCGCGGGTCCACACGCTGGCCAGCGGCGTGCAATCGGCGGCGTTCCAGGTCGGCGCCTCGAGCGCCGAGATCAGCGCCGCTTCGCGCGAGATGCTCGGCGGCCTCAAGGACCAGACGCTGAAGATCGAGAGCTCCACCACGGCGGTCACCGAGCTGTCCGCCTCGATCCAGACCGTGGCCGGCAACGCGGCGCAGGCCACGGATGTCGCCGAGCAATCGACGACGGCGGTCAACGCGGCGGTGTCCCGGATGACGCAGATCCAGACCTCCGTCGACGACGCCGCCGAGAAGATGCGCGAGCTCGCCGAGAGCAGCAAGCGGATCGGGAACATCGTCGAGGTGATCCGTCAGATCAGCGAGCAGACCTCGATGCTCGCCCTCAACGCCTCGATCGAGGCCGCGCACGCCGGCGAGCAAGGCCGCGGCTTCGCCGTGGTCGCCGACGAGGTCAGCTCGCTCGCACGGCGCGTCGGCCAGTCCGCGAAGGACATCGAAGCGCTGATCCAGACGGTCAAGGAGCAGACGCAGGCCGCGATCACCTCGATGGAGCACGGCGCCCGCGAGGTCGGCAACGGCTCTGCGCTCGTCACCTCCACGCTCACCGGCCTCGGCCAGCTGATCAGTGTCGTCAAGGAGACGGCCACGGCGGTGCAGGAGCAGGCGATGGTGTCCGACGAGATCGCGCGCAACATGGACGCGGTCCGGCACATCGCGACCGAGGTGCTGTCGGGCTCCGAGGAGTCCGTGGTCCAGGCCGAGAAGCTCCACGAGCTGGCGTTCGAGCTCGAGGAATCGATCGGCGGGTTCAATCTCGACGGCAGCCGCCTCGGCGGCGGGGCCACCAAGCGCGTCGAGGGCGGTGGGAAGCGCGCGCTGCCCGGCGCCACCAAGCCGCCGGCACGGCCCGCCAAGCCACGGTCCGAGGCGAACGACTGACACGTGGGGCTCGCGCCCGACATCCTCGCCGGCGTGGCCCGTCGGCTTGCCGACCACGCGGGGCTCCAGCTCCCGGCGTGGGTCGTGGAGGCGCGGACCAGCGCCCGGATCGCCGCGCTCGCGGTGACACCCGAGGCGTACCTGGAGCTGATCGGTAGCGGGCGCGGTCAGGCAGAGCTCGGGGCCCTCGTCGAGGCGGTGCGGGTCGGCGAGAGCAGCCTGTTCCGCCACAAGCCACAGATCACGGCGATGCTCGAGCTCGTGGTCCCGATGCTGCGCAGCCGCGGCAAGCGCACGATCCGCGTGTGGAGCGCGGGCTGCGCGACTGGCGAGGAGCCCTATACGCTCGCGATCGTGCTCGCCGGCGCCCTGCCCGGCCACACGATCGAGATCCACGCCACGGACATGAGCGCCGAGGCGATCGAGGTCGCCCAGCGCGGCGAGTATCCGCGTGCCGAGCTCGACGACGTCCCGCCGGAGTGGCGTGACGCCTTCGAGCTCGATGGAGAGCGCATCCGCGTTCGCCCCGAGCTCCGTCGGCTGGTCACGTTCGAGCGCGCGAACCTGCTCGACGCTCCCGCTCCACGCGCGTGCGACATGGTGTGGTGCCGCAACGTCCTCATCTACTTCTCCGCCGAGGCGAAGCGGCGGGCGCTCGATCGTCTGATCGGCGCCACTGTGCCGGGCGGGTTCGTGTTCGTCGGCTACAGCGAGTCCCTGCGGGAGGTGGAAGAGCTCGAGGCGCAGCGCGCCGGCGACACCGTGTTCTACGTGCGCAAGGACGATGCGGCCCGGCGCACGCCCGTGCCGGTGCCCGAGCGCCGTGCGCCCCAGAGCTCTCCCGCGATCGAGCTACCGAGGCAGCCGGCCCTCCCGGTGATCGTGCGCGACGAGGACGTGCTGGTGCTCGCCGGCACCCCCGAGCCGCAGGTGGTGACCGCACAGATCGGCGAGCGCCTCGCGATCCACGGGCTGCGTCGGCTCGTGATCGATCTCGACCCAGCGGATCTCCTCGCCGACGAGCTCGCACCCGTGCTGCGCCGTGCGTGCGCGGCCGGGCGCGCCGCCGGCATCGAGATCGCTCTGCAGACCACCCGCCCGGGCGCGCGGCGCTGGCTCTCGCGCCACGGCCTCGCGGAGGATCCGCGATGAGCGGCGAGCTGCTGTGGGATCGGTTTGTCGCGGCGGGCGTGGCGGATTCGGCCGTGCTCGCCGCCGAGCTCGGCGCCCCGGAGCACGCGAGGACGGTCGCCGCCGATCGGCTCGCCGCACTCGCTCACGTGGCGTTCCGGATCGGCCTGTCCAGCATGCTGATCGGCGCCGACGAGGTCGGCCGCCTCGCGCTCGCGATCGAGCGCGCCCTCGATCGCGAGGGCACCGCAGGCTCCGACGCCCTGTCGACCGCGATCGGCACGCTGTGCGCCGCGTTCGTGCAGCTCGACAACGCCGACAAGTCCGGCGCTCGCGTCGAGGGGCCTCGGGCTGGCCGAGCATGCCACGGCTCTCGAGACCGGCGGCTCGGGGCCGGTGCGCGCACCGCGTGTGTTCGTGCCGCCGCCCGCAACGGAGATCGCGGCGCCGGCAACAGGCGCTCCCGGCTTCACGTGGACCCCGGCCGTGGACGAGGACATGATCGAGCTGTTCTTCGACGAGGCCACCGAGCGCGTCGAGGCGCTGGCCGGCAAGCTCGTGGAGATGGAGCGCCGCCCCGACGACGCCGAGCTGCTGCGCGACGTGTTCCGCGACATGCACACCGTCAAGGGCAGCTCCGCGATGGTGGGCCTCGTGCCGGTCAACCAGCTCGCCCATGCCGCCGAGGATCTCGTCGGGCAGATCCGGGACTCCGGGCGCGCCGCGGATGGCTCCGTCGTCGATGCGCTGCTCGCCGCGCTCGATGGCCTGCGGGACATGCTGGTCCAGGCGCGCGCGCGCGTGCCGATCACGGTGGATCCGGCACCGATCGTCGCCCGGCTGCGCAACCCGGGAGCTCCGATCGTCAGCGCGGTGCGAGGTCCCGCCGCCCCCGTCTCCGCCCCCACGGCCGCGCATGCCGGCGCCGAGGCCCGCGCCACGATCCGGGTCGACTTCGACAAGCTCGATCGCCTGATGAACCTGGTGGGCGAGCTGGTGCTCGGGCGCGATGGCTTGCGCGGCGCGGTGGCCACGCTCGGCTCGATCACGTCGGAGCTGGCCGCGGACCGTGGCATCACCCGCAAGGTCGCGAACGCGAGGGGCTCGTCGGGTGGGAACCTCGCGCGCGGGCTCGATCATCTCGGGGAGGAGCTGTCCCGCGTGGAGCGCGTGCTCGCCGAGGTCACCGGCGATCTCGATCACGGCACCGATCGGCTCGACGCGATCTCCGACGAGCTGCGCGAGCAGGTGATGCGGTTACGGATGGTCCCGGTCGCCGGCGTGTTCCGCAAGCACGTGCGCACCGTCCGCGATCTGGTGGCGAACCTCGGGAAGCGCGGCCGGCTCGAGCTGGTCGGCGAGGACACCGAGCTCGACAAGTTGTTGGTCGAGGCGGTCGACGAGCCGCTGATGCACCTGGTCCGCAACGCGGTGGATCACGGGCTCGAGCTCCCCGACGTCCGGATCGCCGCCGGCAAGCCCGCCGAGGGCGTGATCGGCCTCGCCGCCGCGCACCGCGGGAACCAGGTCGAGATCCGCGTGAGCGATGACGGCAAGGGCCTCGACCCCGCCAAGCTCAAGGCCAAGGCGATCGAGAAGGGCGTGATCACCGCCGCCGAAGGCGACGCGATGGACGATCGCGCGGCCCGCGAGCTGATCTTCCGGGCGGGGTTCTCCACCGCCGCGCAGGTCAGCGAGGTCTCGGGGCGCGGTGTGGGCATGGATGTCGTGCGCCAGACCATCGTCACGCGCCTCAAGGGAACGATCGAGGTCGAGTCCACCCCCGGCCAAGGGAGCGCGTTCGTGCTCAAGCTGCCACTCACACTCGCGATCATCCAGGTCCTCGTCGCTCGCGCCGGTGGCGAGACGTTCGCCATCCCGCTCGATCTCGTGCAGCGCGTGCTGACGATCAAGGCCAGCGAGGTCGAGCTGATCGGCGACCGCGAGGTCTGCGTGGTGCGCGGCAAGCAGGTCCCGCTGATCCGCCTCGAGCAGGTGCTCGAGCTCGATGACGGCACCGAGGCGCAGGACCACCACCTGGTGCTCGTGGACCATGGCGGTCACAGCTACGCGCTGGTCTGCGATCAGCTGATCGGGAAACGCGAGATCGTGATCAAGTCCCTCGGCCCCCTGCTCGCCGGCGCACGGTGCATCGCCGGCGCTACCCTCCTCGCCGATCGCGTGGCCCTGATCCTCGATGTCCCCGCGATCATCACGCGCAGCCTCGCCCAGCCCGGTGGCACGCGCCGCGCCGCGCGCACCGTGGTCGCGGGCGGCACCGGGTCACACGTGCTCCTGGTGGAGGACTCGGACATCGTCCGCGAGGCGCTCCGGCGCCTCCTCGTCGACGCGGGTTACGTGGTCACGGTCGCGGTTGATGGGGTGCACGGCCTCGAGCTGGCGAGATCGCGCCGGTTCGATCTGGTCTCGACCGACGTGATGATGCCCCGCATGGATGGATACGAGCTGACCCGCGCGCTGCGCGCGATGCCCGAGTACGCCGAGACGCCGATCGTCATGGTCACCAGCATGGGCGAGCGGATCGACCGCGTCCGCGGCTTCGACGCGGGCGTCGACGAGTACATCACCAAGCCGCACGATCGAACGCTGCTGCTCAAGGTGGTGCGCAAGCTCCTCGGGCACGTGGCCCCGGCCGACGATGGAGCGCCCACGTGAACATCGTGATCGTCTCCGACGAGCCGGTGCTGGCCGCGCTCACCCGCCGGCCGCTCGAGCCGCTCGGGCACACGGTCACCGCGGTGTCCTCGGTCGCCGAGCTCGAGGCGCGCCTCGGTGAGCTCGCGCCCCGGGCGTGCCTCCTGCCCCGCCGGCTGCCCGATCGCTCGCTCGCCGACACCGTGGCGCTGCTGCGCGCCGGTGCGGAGCCCGCCGCCGCGATCGTGCTCGGCCTGACCACCGCCGATCGCGCCGTGGCCCGCGACGTGGACGCCGATGGCTTCCTCCTGGTCCCGTTCTCCGATGCCGAGGTGCTCGACGTGTTCGGCACCACCACGCGGGCGAAGCGACTGATCGTGGTCGCCGACGATTCGCTGATGATCCATCGCCACACCGTGCCGATCCTCGAGGACGACGGCTACGAGGTGGTGTCCGCGTACGATGGCGAGGAGGCGGTGGCCCTCGCGCGCGCGAAGCGCCCGGACCTCGTGATCACCGACGTCGAGATGCCCAAGCTCGATGGCTATGGGGTGTGCAAGGCCCTCAAGTCCGATCCGTCGATGGCCCACGTCCCCGTCTTGATCTGCAGCTCGCTCGGCGAGGCGACAGATCTCGAACGCGGGTTCGATGCGGGTGCCGACGACTACCTGGTCAAGCCGGTGATCCCCGAGGAGCTCTCGACCCGGGTCCGCGCCCTCGTGCAGGGCTCGCTGCCCGCATCGCGCGAGCGCGTGCTCGTGGTCGACGACTCGCCGGCGCAGCGCCACTACGTGGCTGATTGCCTCGCGCGCCAGGGCTTCGTGGTGACCACCGCGGAGAACGGCAAGATCGCGCTCGAGAAGGCGCAGCAGCACCGCCCGGCGCTGGTGGTCAGCGACTACGAGATGCCGGTGATGACCGGCTTCGAGCTCGTCCACGCACTGCGTCGCGATCCCGAGCTGCGCCAGATCCCCGTGATCATGCTGACCGCGCGAGACTCGAAGCGCGACATGGCCCAGATGCGCGCGGCCGGCGCCTCCGCGTACCTCGTGAAGCCGTTCTCGCAGGACAAGTGCCTCGCGCTGGTGGAGCGCACGCTCGCGGAGCGCCGCCTGATGGCCTACAAGGAGGCGTCGTCGCTGTTCATCTCCGACGGCGCACGCGCCGCGGCCGAGGATCGCGCCCTGCGCGGCGAGACCTTGGCGTTCCGCGCCGATCAGCGGACCGTCGCCGTGATGTTCTCGGACCTGGTCGGCTTCACCCCGATGTCCGTGAACATGACGCCGAGCGAGCTGATCACGCTGCTCAACGACTACTTCGATGTGATGTGCCCGATCGTCAAGCAGCACAACGGCGACATCGACAAGTTCATCGGGGACGCGATCATGGCGATCTACGACGAGGTCCGCGGCCAGCCGCCGCCCGCCGTCCGCGCCACGCGGGCCGCGCTCGCGATGCAGGCCGCGATGCCCCTGTTCAACCGCGATCGCGCGATCAACCTGACGATGCGGATCGGGATCAACACCGGCCCCGTGATCCGCGGGGATCTCGGCTCGCGCGTGGTGCGCCGCGACTACACCGTGATCGGAGACACCGTGAACCAGGCGAACCGCTACGAGGCCAAGTGCCCGCCGGGAGAGGTCCTGATCTCCGCGTCGACCCGGGCCGTGCTCGGCGACCGCGCCACGGTCCGCGAGCTCGCGGGCCTGCAGCTCAAGGGCGTGGCCACGCCGGTGACCGGCTACGTCGTCGAAGCACTCGCCGAGGAACCCGAATGACGATCGCGATGCCGCCGCAGAAGAAGATCCGCGTCCTGATCGTCGACGATTCGCTGTTCATGCGAGCCGCGATCGCCAAGACCCTCGGCAGCGGCCCGTTCGAGGTGGTGGGCCAGGCCAAGGACGGCACCGACGCCCTCGCCCAGATCGCGAGGCTCAAGCCCGACGTGGTCACGATGGACTTCAACATGCCCGGCATGAACGGCGCCGAGACCGTGCGCGCGGTGATGCAGCAGCACCCCACCCCCGTGGTGATGTTCTCGGCGCACACCAAGCAAGGCGCACGCGACGTTCGATGCCCTCGCCGCCGGAGCCGTGGACTTCGTCACCAAGCCCGCGGGCGAGGTCTCGATCGACCTGTCCAAGATCGCCGAGGATCTGATCACGAAGGTCACCGCGGCGGCGGGCGCCAGGCCACGCGTGGCCGCCAAGGCCGCGCCGGTGCGGATCTCGGGTTCGATCAGCACCACGATGCGCACGCCCCTACCGTCGACCACGCCGCGGCTGTG
This sequence comes from Myxococcales bacterium, assembly GCA_016720595.1. Classification (GTDB taxonomy): domain Bacteria; phylum Myxococcota_A; class Polyangia; order Haliangiales; family Haliangiaceae; genus JABFXX01. The sequence goes on along the minus strand of JADKKI010000023.1, from coordinate 70,674 downwards.
CGTGATCGCCGTCTCGACGGGCGGGCCGGCCGCGCTGACCGAGCTGGTCCCATCCCTCCCCGGCGAGCTCAAGATCGCGGTGGTGATCGTCCAGCACATGCCCGCCGGGTTCACCGCGGCGCTCGCCGAGCGGCTCGATGCCGAGAGCCGGGTCAGCGTGCGCGAGGCCGTGAACGGCGACCGTCCGTTCCCGGGCACCGTGTTGATCGCGCCCGGAGATCGCCACCTCGAGTTCGACGAGCGTGGCCACGTGGTCCTCACGGATGGACCGATGGTCAACGGCTGCCGCCCCGCCGCGGACGTGACCATGCTCTCGGCCGCGCGGGTCTACGAACGGCGCGCGCTCGCGGTGGTGATGACCGGGATGGGCAAGGACGGCGCCGCCGGTGCGCTCGCGATCAAACGCGGCGGCGGCAAGACCCTCGCGCAGGACCAGGCGACGAGCGTGATCTACGGCATGCCCAAGGCCGCCATCGATGCCGGCGCGATCGACGAGGTCTGTGCCCTCGGAGACATCGCGGCCTGGCTCCGCTACGCCTGAGCGAACGTGCTACACCCGAGCGGGTGTCGATCCTCGCCTCGCAAACGATCGGGTTCATCGGTGCCGGCAACATGGCCGAGGCGCTGATCCGCGGCCTCGTCCGTGGAGGGCACGTCGCGGCCAACCGGGTCCGGGCCTCGGCGCCGCGCCGTGAGCGCCTGGACGAGCTGGCCGCCGCCTACGGCATCGAGGTCACCTCCGACAACCGCGAGGTCGCGCGTGGCGCGGGCATCGTGGTGCTGTCGGTCAAGCCGCAGATCATGGACAAGGTGCTGCGCGAGATCGCGGACCAGGTGAAGCCGGGCACCCTCGTGATCTCGATCGCCGCCGGCGTGGACACCGAGGCGATCGAGACCGCGCTCACCGAGGGCGTGCGCGTGGTCCGCGCGATGCCGAACACGCCTGCCCTGGTCGGCGCCGGCGCGACCGCCGTGTCCGCGGGCAAGCACGCGAGCCAGGATGATCTCGCCGCCGCGAAGGCGATCTTCGACGCCGTCGGGATCACCGTGGTGCTCGACGAGGTTCACCTCGATGCCGTCACCGGCCTCTCCGGATCGGGCCCCGCGTACATCTTCCTGATCCTCGAGGCGCTCGCCGACGCCGGCGTCAAGGTCGGGCTCTCGCGCCGGAACGCGCAGAAGCTCGCCGCGCAGACGGTGATGGGCTCCGCGAAGATGCTGCTCGAGACCGACGAGCACGTCGGCCGCCTCAAGGACATGGTCACCTCGCCTGGTGGCACCGCGATCGCGGGCCTGCACACGCTCGAGGAGGGCGGCCTTCGCACCACGCTGATCAACGCGGTCGAGACCGCGACCAAGCGCGCGCGCGAGCTCGGCCGCGGCGGCAAATGAAGCTCACGGAGCATCCGGGCGGCGTCACCTTCGACGTCCTCGTGCAACCGCGCGCCTCGCGCGCCAAGATCGGCCCGATCCACGACGGTCGCCTCAAGGTCAGCGTCACCGCGCCCCCCGTGGACGGCGAGGCGAACGCGGCCGTGATCGAGCTGCTCGCCAAGTCGCTCGGCGTGTCGCGGGGCTCGGTCGAGGTGGTCGCGGGGGCGTCGTCGCGGCGCAAGACGGTCCGGATCGCCGGCGTCGCCGCCACAGCGATCGAGGCATTGATCGATGGTTGAGCGAAGGCTCGATCGGATGACCCGCCTGTGCTGGCTCGGTGCCATGACGGCAGCGGCCTGCGCGAGCGCGTGCACCGGCACCACCGGCACGATCAACCTGCAGCTGACCACGGCGCCGGGCTCCACGGTCCTCGATCCGGTGACCCGGCTCCGCGTGCGCCTCACGGATCCTCCTTCCGACGAGGAGGTCACCCGCAGCGCGGATGGCGGGTTCGATCTGTCGCTATCCCTGCCCGCAGGTGGCGAGGTCGGGGTGCTGATCGTCGAGGGCTATGACCAGGCCGGCACGCTGATCGCCACCGGCGAGTCCCCACCGTTCTCGGTCTCGCCGACCAATGCGCGGATCGTGATCTACATCGCCGCGCCGCTCTCGATCGCGGCGGCGCCCGTGCCACTCGGCCCGGTCCGCAGCGGTGTCGCGGGGGTCACGCTGCCCTATGGTGTCCTGTTCGCGGGTGGCCGGGATGCGCTCGGCGCTCCGAGCGATGCGATCGCGATCTACAACGCCTACGACCACAGCCTGAGCGGCGGCCTACCGATGCCGGTCAAGCGCGCGGAGTTCGCGATGGGCGGCAACTCGGGCGGGGTCTACCTGATCGGCGGCGTCGGCACAGACGGTGCGCCGGTGGCCACCGTGCTGCGGTTCGACACCACGGCGCAGCCCTCGGGCGCGTACACCTCGTACGGCGAGCAACCCGCGTTCGCGCGCTCTGGCGAGCTCGCGATCCCGATCGGCACCGAGCGCTACCTCCTCACGGGCACGCCGCCCGGCGAGCTGGTCGGTGGCGAGCTCGCCGCCCGCACCGAGATCGCGACGCTTCCGCCCGTCGGCGCTGTCGGCACCGGCGGCGATGGGATCCTCACCGCGGTGTTCGTGGGCGAGGCCGGCCTCGTGCGGTTCCGCACTGATCGGTTCGACATGCTCGCAGGCGTCGGGCGGGTCCGCGCCGCCGTCACCGAGCTCCCCACGAGCGGTCGGTTCGTGGTCGCGGGCGGCGGAACGCCGACGGTCCCCGTTCGTGACGTCCTCGTCATCGATCCGGCCACGGGCATCGTGGAGACCCGCACCGATCTCCTCGGCACCGCGCGGTTCTCGCCGTCGATCGCGGCGACCGATCGCTACCTCGTGATCGCGGGCGGCACCGACTCGGCCGACCTGCCGGTGCCGACCGCCGAGGTGTTCGACGCTGGCTCGCTCGTGAAGCTCGCCGAGCTGCCGATCGCCGCGCGCGCTGGAGCGCACGCGTTCACGCTCCCCAACGGTCAGATCCTGATCGCGGGAGGTGCACCCGCCACGGACCTGATCGAGCTGTTCACGCCCCCGCCGCCGGAGTGAGATCGAGCGCGGCCGACACCGTGACGGTGCCGTCCTTGACCGTCGCGGCGAGCCGGCAGTTGCCCTCGAAGGCGATCCGCACCAGACCGAGCCGGCTCGGCGAGGTGTCCTCGTCGTTCTGCGCGATCTGGAGCATGCGCGCACGGTATGCCGCCTCCGGCTTCGGGAAGCTGTTGATCCACTCGACTGCCTTGAGCAGCGTGGTCGCGTGGGCCTCGCCTTCCTTGAGCGGGTTCTGGACGCTGACCTCGACGATCTGGCTCGCCCGGCCCTGAACGCGGAGCCGGAACATCGCCCGATCGCCACTGACCCAATCGCCGTACTTGAGGGCGTTCTCGAGCAGTTCGCCGGTCACCATCGCGATCGCGTGACAGCCATCGACGTCGGCGAACACCGCCGTGAAGCAGTTCTGCACCGAGGTCCGGAGCAGATCGACGTTCCGCCACTCGTTCCGGACGGTCATGTCGATCGAGAACCCGAAATCGTTGTCGATGCTCATGCGAACCTCAGATGGAACAGGTCGTCGTTCTTCTCGAACACGCGTAGCGCGTCGAAGGACAGCCGCTGCCACTTGAGCGTCTGGTCGTAGACCATCACCAGCTTGACGTTGGTCTTGCGGCAGATCTGGATCAGCCGGATCAGCGCCGTGATCGTCGACGAGTTGAAGTGCTCGATCTTCTCGAAGTGCATCTCGAGCGTGCCCTGCTTCTCTCCGACGGAGGCCAGCAGCTTCTCGAACCACGGCTTGAGCGTCTCCGGCGGGTTGCGCTCGTTGCTCTTCCCCTTCCACGTGCAGCGAAACACCGCGTCCGGTGTCACGGCCACCTCGATCGTCAGGTCTCCAGACTTCAGGTCTTCCATGATTCTCCTCGGTGCCAAGAAACGCTCATCACGGGTCACGCGCCAGCCGCACCCCAACGCGCGCTGAGTGCTCGGTGGCGAGGTAGCGCCGGCGCGACGCGAGCCGACAATCGATCGGCCAATCGCACCACGCACCGCCCCGCGACACCACCTCGCGCGGCTCGCGCGGTGCGGTGCGCCGAGGATCGGGGATGCACCAATCGGCCACCCCGCCTGCGAGGTCGCACACGCCATATGGCGAGACATCCCACAGGAACGCGCCGATCGGCTCCGCGAGCGGCGGGCCGGGCCGGCTGTCGCGCATCTTGCAGAACGTGGCGTCGAAGTGGTCGCCCCAGGGGTACACGCGACCATCGGTGCCGCGCCCCGCCTTCTCCCACTCGATCTCGGTGGGCAGGCGCCAGGTGAGGCCGTCGCGCTCGGACAGCCAGGCGGCATACACCTCGGCGGACTCCGCGCTGATCCCGAACACGGGGTACCGCTGCGGATCGAGCGGGACCTGGATCGCCGGGACCGACGCATCCGGGACCCAGTTGCCCGAGCCGCCGCGCTGCCAGGTGGGCATCCCGAGCGTGGTGCGTGGCAGGTGCGGGCCGACCAGCTCGGGATCCTTGGCACGGAGCGCGTCGAGGAACTCGAACCACTGCTCGAACGTCACCGGGTGACGCTGGAGGATGAACGTCGGGACGTCGAGGATCAGGGGCTCGTCGGTCTCGGTGCTGAGCGGATCGCCACCGAGACGTGCACGACCGCCCGGGATCAGCACCTCGTTCTCGCCGAGCGGCGTGGCGGGCGCGGTGATCGTGATGGCGCACGCATCCCCCGCGTCGATGCTGATCGGCCACGCGATCGTCTGACCGCGCTCCCCGACGTTGGCATTGAGGATGTACTGCCCGGCAGGCAGCGTGCGCTTGTGCACCGGGCGCTCGGCGATCGTCTCGACCGAGCCCTCGACCAGACGCCGATCGCGATCCACGAGCTTCGCGAGCGTCACCCGGCCCGGGAACTCACCGATCGTCACCTCGAGCTGGCCATCGCGCCGCAGCTGCTCCACGAACTCCCCATCGTCCACCTCGCGCAGCAGCTGCTCGTACGCGATCTCGTCGAGCCCATCGCCGCGGCGACGCGCGCGCTGGAGCTCGGACCAGAACATGCGCGCGAGGCCTCGGCGGGCGCGCGTGTGATTCGGCACCGCATCGAGCGCGCGCTCGTACGCCGAGACCGCGGACTGGAACGTCCGCACCTGCAAGGCATCGGTGACACGGACGATGTCCTCAGCGTCCCACAGATCTTGCTTGTCGTCGGTGTCCGCCCACGGGGCGATGTCCGCGCGCAGGGAGCGATAGACGTTGAGCTTCTCGGGGCGTGACTCCACGAACTCGTGGTAGCGCTCGGCGAGCTCCTCGCCGGCATCGGCGCTCGCATCGGCCTCGATCCGCTTGCGCTCCTTCTGCTTCGAGCCTTCGATGAACTCGTCGATCGCGTCCGCGAGCATCCGCGCGTTGGCGAGCCGATCCGCGCGATCGATCGCGATCGCGCGCATGCAGATATCCTCGATCTCGGGCGGCACATCGAGCGGCACCACGCGCGAAGGCAGCGGGGGTGGCTGATACATCGCGAGCGGATCCTTGCCCACCGTGGTGATGTCCGAGCTCTTGACCTCGGGGAACGCGGACTTCCCGGCGAGGATCTCGTACAGGATCGCGCCGAGGCCGAACACGTCGGTGCGCTCGTCGTACCGCTCGATCGTGGGATCCATCTGTTCGGGGGCCATGTACCCGAGGGTGCCGCCGCGTACACCGAGGGGATGCGCGCGGGACTGGGCGAGGCCCCAATCCACGAGCAAGACCTCGCCGTAGTCGCCGAGGAGGATGTTGGCTGGTTTGATGTCGCAGTGGATCACGCCGCGGTGGTGCGCGTAGTCCACGGCATTGCAGACCTGGAGGAAGTACCGCAGCAGGCGACCGAGCGTGTAGTCCCTCGGATCGCCCTCTCCGTTGCGCTTGCGGCGGAGGATCACCTCGAGCGAGGTGTCCGTCACCTGCCGCATCACGTAGTACGGCCCGCGCGTGCCATCGGTGCCCGCGTCGTAGATCGGGATGATGTTCGGGTGCTCGAGGTGCGAGATGATCTTGGCCTCGCGCGCCAGGATGATCTTCGACGAGTACGAGTCGACGTCGCCCCGCAGGTGGCCGGCCTTCACGGCGACCGTGCGGCCGAGCACCATGTCCTCGCACGCGGTGACCTCGCCGAGGCCGCCCGACCCGAGCGGGAACAGCTTCTTGTAGCGGCTACCAAGCAGGTCGAACGCGGGTGTCGGCACCTCCACGAGCCCTCCCATCGCCATCGGCATCGACGGCGGGCTCTGCACCGGGATCGGTGGGATCATCGACGGTGTGGTGGGCGCGGTCGCGGTGCCCACCGGGACCTGGAGCAGCTTGACGGGGCCGGCCTTGCCGACCTGTGTGGGCCCCGAGTCCTGCTTCGGATCGAAGGGCTTGGGAGGCTCCGCGGTGAACAGCATGGTGTCCCGGCCGGTCGCCGGGCCGATCACGTCGAGGACCTGGGCGAGCTGGGCCTCGTCCAGCCGGTTCGGTCCGAGCCAGAGCTCACGGATCGACTGCGCCGAGCCCGTCGCGAGGCGGCTCATGCCCTTCGCGAACTCTTCGAGCGTGATGAAGCCACGCGCTAACGCGACGATTCCCACGTTGATGTGGATCTCGGCCATTACGTGTTCGGCCCCCCCGCAGCGACGTAACGCAGAACCATGATTGTAGCGTCATCCGCGAGCGTCGGGGAATGGGTGACCAGGGCCTGGAACAGACCGTCCCGGAGCGCCTGCACGGACTCCGCAGCGTGGGCCTCGACGACCTTCGTGACCCCTTCGTAGTCGAACGGCGTCCCGGCGGCATTCTCGGCCTCGGTCACGCCGTCGGTGAGGAGCACGAGCACGTCGCCCGGCGTCAGCGCCCAGGTCACCTCCTGGTTGACCTGCTCGATGTCCTGCGTGATCGCGAGGAACGTCCCGGGCGTCCCGAGCAGCTCGATGGAGCCCGTCGCCTTGCGCCAGATCACCGCGTCCATGTGCGCCCCCGCCACCACGATCGAGCCGTCGCGTCGATATCGCAGGAGCGACAGCGTCATGTGACGCTCGGCCTCGAGCCGCTCGTGGACGTTCTCGTAGAGCACGTGATTGAGTGAGGTCAGGACGTCGCGCGGGTTCATGTTCGGATTCGAGGCGACCAGCGTGGCCACCCCGGTCTGCACCATCATCATGACGAGGCCGGCGGTGAGGCCGTGCCCCGAGGCATCCCCCATCGCGATCCAGCACCCGCCCTCGACGGGGAGGACATCGTAATAGTCCCCGCCGACCTCGGTGGCGGTCATCATCTTCGCGGAGATCTCGAGGCCGGGAGCCTCCACGTTGCGCGGCAGGATCGAGGTCTGGATCCGCGCCGCGATCTCGAGCTCGCGCGCGAGGCGCTCCTTGTCGGCGAGCTGCTTGCGCGACTCGTCGATCTCGGTGGCCATCCGATCCATCGCGGCGCCCAGCGCCTGCACCTCGGTGGGCCCGCTCACCGGCCGCGGGGCGAGATCACCCTGCGCGATCGCGTGGGTGCGGGTCACCAGTGCATCGATCGGCCGCGACAGGCGACGCGCCAGGCCGAGCGCGAGGATCAACGTCGCGAGCGCTGCCGCGCCCACGATCAGGAGGAGGATGCGGATCACCTTGCGCGCCGGCGCGAGCGCCTCGTCGATCGATCGCAGCAGCAGGTAGTCGAGCTGGTGCTCGCCGCTGTAGCCCGGCACCGGCAACAGCTGCGCGAAGAACGCCTCACCGCCGAGCGTGACCTCGTGGGCATCGCCCCGGATCGCGGTCACCGCGGGCGCGATCTCGTCGGCCTCCACGCTGGCGGGCTTGAGCGTCAACGCCTTGCCATCGAGCGTCACCACGAGCGCACCGCCGGTGTGGCGCGCCACCGTATCGGCGAACGCGTCATCGATCGCGTGCCCGATCACGAGCGCGCCGACCACGCGCGAGCCGAACTCGAGGCGACAGCCCGCGACCTGATACGCGACGCCCTCCGCGGTCCACACGCCGGAGTCCTCACCGTCGGCGAGCGCCTTCTTGACCACGGGCCGGTCCGAGAGATCGAAGCCGGCGGCATCGGGCTGCGCGCTGTCCGCGATCAGGTGACCCTCACCGTCGACGATCACGAACACGCCCGCGTTCAACGTCTGCGCCAGCGTACGCACGGCATCGAGGATGGTCTCGCGCGCGACGTCCTCGGTCGCGACCACCGCCTTCAGGCGCGGCTCCTCGGCGACCACCCGGCACTCCTGCCGGGTCAGCGACTGCCGCTCGGTGTGGAGATCACGCGCCACGTCGCGGCTGCGCAGCGAATCGTCCGCGATCCGCTGGCGGGTGGAGCGATCGAACACCACCGCGATCGTGCCGATCGTCGCGCCGAGCACGGCGGCGACGAGCAGCAACACCCAGACGAACACCGTCGTACGTAGCTTCATTTACCCTGCTTCGCCGGGCCCTGCTTCGCCGGCCGCTTCTTCGCCACCGGCGGCTTGACCGTCACGGTCTTCGGGAGCTTCGCACGCCCGCCCGTGCCGGGCCCACCGAACGGGACCTTCGCCCCCGTCATCCGCTCCGATTCCACTTCGGGCAGCGCGAGCTCCCGGGTCAGGGTCTCCGAGGCGCTCCGGTAGAGGACCTCGATCTCCACGACCCCGGCGCCCGGTGGCGTGAACGAGAACGTCTCGGACCAGGTGGCACCCGGGGCGATCCGCGAATCGCTGCCGACCTTGATCGCGCGCCAGAACGGGACCTCCGCTCCCTTGGCGTCCACCAGCACGCGCCCCAGGGACCGGCGCTCCACCGCCAGCTCGGCGCCTGCCGGATCCACGACCCGCGCGACCACCACCACCCGCCGCTCCGGGAGCCCCGAGGGCACGAAGTGACCTGCACCCGCGTTGGTCAGCGCCACGGTCACCGCGAGCGTACCGGCCTCGTCCTTGACGCTGACCGCGAGGCCGAGGGCGCGCGCGCGCAGATCCGCGGCGAGCCCGAGCATCCCGTGATGCGGCACCCCCGTGCGCACTGGCGCGCCCACGGCGAGCGGCGCCTTCTCCTTCGGCATGTGGCAGTCCTGGCACGGCTGATTCGCCGCCGCCGCGGGCCCGGCCTTCCAGTCCGCGTACTCGGTGAACACCGGCACGCCGCGCGGCTCCCACCAGTGACAGCTGCCGCACAGCTCGGCCTGCTGGTGCTCCGGCGAGCAGCCCATCCGATGGAAGTAGTGGTCGTCGAGGTTGCAGCGCGGACCGAACTTCACCATGTCGTCGATCGCGAGGCGGAACCCGGCGCCGGTCTTCGCGGGCTTTGGCTCGCGCAGCGTGTGGCAGACGTCGCAGGTCACGCCCTCGGTCGTGATCATGTCCTTCGGCGCATCCGCGGCCAGCGGCGTGTGACACCGCGCGCAGGTGGTCTCGTGGGCGGACGCCGACGCGGCCTTGAACAGCGGCGAGGTGGCCGCGCGGGCATGCGCCGAGGTCTCCCACTCGTCGAACATCTTCTCGTGGCACTCACCGCACCGTCCGGCGCCGTGCAGGAACACCTTGCGCGCGGGCGCAGCTGCATCGATCGCTACCGCGCCCGCATCACGCGGAGCGGCCGTAGTCGCCACCGGATCCTTGTTCGCAGGCGTGTCCTTCTCCGAGCCGCACCCGAGGAGCCCGAGTGAGGCGACGGCCACCACCAGCGCTACTTGTAGCGACCGTATGGCGTGCCGTCCTTTCTCGTGTGCGTGGTCTTGGTGGCGGTCTCGATGACCTCGAGGCTGAGCGTGGCAGCCTCCCCGACCTTGACCGTGACCTTCCCCGTCGCCTCACCGCCACTCGGCAGCCACGCGACGATCGGGTACTCGCCCGCGGGCACCCCCTCGATGTGGAACGCGCCGTCGGGTCCGGTGATCGTATAGAAGGCGTTATCGAGGACCTTCACCTTCGCGACCATGTCGGGGTGGATGTTGCAGTACACGTCGACCACGCCAGGCCGCTTCATCTCGACGGACTTCATCGTCCCGCTCTTGTAGAGGCCGAGATCGAACCGCGCCGGTCGCGACACCGAGAACACGTTGTGAAAGATCTTGTCCTCGTTCGGGAAGTCGACCGTGGTGCCCTTCACGACGATCGTGAACGGCGGATCGAACTGCTTCTCGCGCTGCTTGATCGTGGCGTTCTTCGCCTTGGGTGGCGTGCCCGGCACGTTCTCGAGGTAGACGACGACGCCCTTCCGGTCCTTCTTCGCAGAGCCGCCGGCCTTGATGGTGATCGTGCCCTTGACGTCGCCGGTCTGCGCCTTGCTCGACGCGGTGGTGGTGATCGAGAGCAGAACGAGAACGAGGTAGAGCGGGAGCTTCGTCATAGCTTGAGCACCAGGGAGGTGGTGACGACGTCATTGGGGAACTGTGGGATGCGGCCGAGCTCGCGGTTCAACGTGCCCTCGGCCTTGAGGATGACACGCGTCCCGATCTCCGCCCGGATCCCCACCGTGAACCGCACCAGCTGGGCGATGTACACGAAGCTCGCCCCGCTCTCGTGCAACGCGTCTCGCCAGTCGACGCGCGCGTACGGCACGAACACGTTGGTCGCGCGGTACCCGACCTGGCCATACGCACCCTTGTACGTGAGGCACGGCGCCTCGTCGCAGTTCGCGACCGCGGCCATCGAGGTCTTGCCCTTGGCCTTGCCCTGCACGAACTCGGCGGTCACCTCGAGATCCTTGTACTCGAGGTGCAGGTCCGCGCCGTAGTGCCATTGATAGACGTCGTTCGCGGGCTGGAAGTCCTGCGCGCCGAACGCACCGGAGACGCCGAGCTCGAGCTTGTCCTCGATCACCGTCGACAGCCGGCCGGCGACGGTCTTGACCTGGTTGCTATCGGTCTCGTTGGAGAACGGGAAGCCTTCGCTGAAGTGGCTCCCGTTGGTGACGGCGACGTTGGCGATCAGCCGGTGATCGAACATCCGCGCGCGCGCCTTGAGGCCGATCGGCCGGCCGCAGGTGTACCGGCAGATCAACGAAGGCGTGACCCCGAGCCGGTCCGGTGACTCGAGCGAGCGATACTCGTAGCCGAGCACCGAATCGAACTTGCCGGCCTGGAGCGAGAGCTCGAGCTTCTCGAGCTTGGGCTTCCACTCGCCGTACGCCAGCTTGACGTCGACGTAGTCACCGGCGAACAGCCCGCCGACGTCCGAGATGTCCCGCGCGCGCGGCAGGAAATCGACGCTGACCTGCGCGGAGCTGGTGTCACCGAGCCCCGCGAACAGCGCGAGGTTCACCGCATTCACGAGGAACGTCGACTTGCCGCGCGAGTTGATCGGATCGAACACGATCGCGCGCGATTCGCCGGTGTCGGCCACGTCGCCGCGCGAGTTCACGGTGGTCGACAGCGGATCGCCCATGAAGATCCACGACTCGGGCACCTTGCCGACGTACTCGGGGAAGAACTGCCCGATCAGATCGCTGCGGGTGCCCGCACCGTTGCCGTCGGTGAAGAAGAACCCGAGGTCGACATAGCCGCCGAGCTTGCCCGACAGCGGCAGCAGGCTCTGCAGCTTGTCCTCGAGATAGGTGTTGTCGTCCTTGGCCTGTGCAAGCTCGTCCTCGACCTTCTGGAGCCGCGTGGTCAGGTCGTCGACGCTGGCCTTGAGATCGGGGGCCGGCGGCTCGGCGGGCGGCGGCGGCGGATCGGCGGGCGCCGGGACCGGTACAGGGTCGGTCGGGACGGCAGGCTCGTCGGCCGCGGCCGGGCCAGCGATCAGGAGCACGAACAGCGCAGAGGCAAGACGTCTCATAGAGACTGGATCCAGGTGCGGAGGAGCTCCATCCCGGCGGGATCGACGTGCTCGGTGGCGATCGGGGGCATCTGGAGGTTCACCGTTCGCTGCGTGGTGCGGAACCACAGGGCACTGTTCGCTGGATCGCCCGCGACGATCCGCTTGGTGTAGCCGTGGCCGAGCCACTGCTGGAGGTCGACGCCGACGGTGGTCTGCACGATCTTGGTGGTCGCGGCCGAGGTCTCGGAGACATCGAGCCGGAGCACCATGCTCGAGTTGACCCACGCGCCGCCGTTGGGGTTGTGGCAGTGGCCGCAGTTCGCGTGCAGATAGCCCTGTGCTGGATCGGGCGCGGCGAACGTGGTGCCGGCGGGTGGCGGCAGCGAGAGCGGCAGCCCGGCAAGGTCGCCGAGCTGGAGCGCGGAGAACCCGAGGGCCCTGCCCGGCTCGCCGATGTGACAGCGCCAGCAGGTGTCAGCTGCCGGCACGTCGTGATCGGTGCCGCGGACATCCACGGCGCCGTCCTTCGCGAACGTGGCTTCGGTCTCGGCGTCATTCCACACGTACGACCCGAGCAGCGTATCCCGCTCGCGATCGCCGGTGTCGGCCACGCGCCAGATCAAGCGGGTCTCGAGCCGCTTCCCATCGCGCGAGAACTCCTTCCACCACCTGGTGCCCACGGGGAACAGCCAGTGGTCCATGTCCGTCGTATCGATCTGCGCCCCCGCAGGGAGCTGGATCCAGCGCCGCTTCGCCGCCGCATCGGACCACAGGACGTTCGCGGGCATGAACTCGCGGATCCCGTCCGCGACCACGTAGCCCGCGAGGTCGGCGTACAGGCCGGTCTCCGACAGGTGCGCGGGCAGCGCAGTCGGCAGCGGCGCGTCCGGATCGGGCGCGTCCACGCTGACTCCTGGAGGATCCGAGCACGCGGCCAGCGCGAGGAAGACGACCACACGACGCACTAGGGGACGACCGGCCCCTGACAGTTCGGTGCGGTGTCGTGGTCCACCGGCGGCAGCGAGGCGATGTAGTTCGCGATGTCCTCGAGGTCTGCGTCATCGAGCGCGGCATACGGCGAGATCAAGCTGCCGTGCGTGGCGGCGCAGACGGCCTTGCCATCGCGATCCTTGCCGAGGGCGATCGCGGCCTTGATGTCGGTGAGCGTGAAGCCCTGGAGGCCGGTGGCGTGCGACGTGAGGTTCCGCGTGGTGATCGTCGCTGGATAGAGCGGATCGATGAGGCCGAGGTCCTGCTTGGCGAAGATCCGACCACCCGTGTAGGCCTTGCTCATGTCGATGGGGCGCGGGAAGAACGGCGGAATCGGGCCGGCGTGCGGCAACTCGGGGGTATGGCAGTCGATGCACAGGCCGACCATGCTCGAGAGGTAACGACCGCGGAGCGCGCTCGCCATCTCGGTGAAGCCCGGTGACGGCATCGGGATCGTGGCCGGATCGATCGCGTCGGCCACACATGGGACCGCACCCGCAGTGCCGAGCATGTTGCAGACGGTGGGAACGCCATCATTGATGAGCGACCACGGCGGCTCGTTGGGCTGCACGGTGTGGTCCACGCCGGGCACCGTGCGGAGGTACGCCACGACCGCGTCCACGTCGGCATCGGTCATGTTGTGGAAGATGTAGTAGGGCATCAGCGGTGCGAGGATCTTGCCGTCCGTGCGCATGCCCTTGGTGAACGCGTTCTTGATCTGCTGATCGGTGGCGTTCTTGAGCCCCGTGACGTGGTTGGTCAGGTTGCGCGTGGACACGCAGCCGGCCCCGGCCGTGGGATCGATGTCGAGGAAGCAGTCGACGCCGGCGAACAACCGGGTGGTGTCGCGCGAGCCATCCGGGTTGAGCGGCGTGTGGCAGAACGTGCACGCGCCGAGCGTGTTCATGATGTACCGGCCGCGCGCCACCGGGCTGCGACCACCGTCGGGAAGGAGGTGTGACGCATCCGGCTTGGCCGGTAGATTGTCACCGCACCCTGCGGCCATCAGGGCCGCGATCATCACGATTCTCGCGTGTGTCATGTGTTCCCCATGTTGAGAGTCCCTGTACCCACCTGAAGCGTTGTTAGAACGGCGAATCCGCCGGCACTGTGGGCGCCGCGGTCACCGCTGGATCGATCTGTCCCGTCAAGCTCTCGAGGAACGCCACGAGATCATCGATCTCGCGGTCGCTCAGGTTGAGGACCTTCACCTTCTCGTCGATCACCCCGAGGGTCTCGCCGCCGGCCTCGATCAAGCCACCCTTGTTGTAGTGGACGATCACCTCGCGCAGCGTCGCGTACATGCCCTGGTGCATGTACGGCCCGGTCAGCGCCACGTCGCGGAGCCCCGGCGTCTTCCACGCACCCTTCAGCGCATCCGTGAGCGGCGCGGAGTACCACTTGATCCGGCCATCGCACTCGTCGGGGTGTTCGGCGGCGTAGTTGACGTCGATGTGGGCGGTGAAGTGGCGCTGGCACTCGGCGTCATCGCTCCATACCGAGTCGCGGCGGAACTTGCTGGCCTGGAGCTTCCGGAGGCCATCGCGCGCGCCGATCGGGAGGCAGTTGGTGGGTTCGAAGCGATCGTCCGTGACGCAGTCACACCAGTCGCCCGCCGGGCACTCGCTGGTCTTCGGCACGTAGGCGCCGAGCTGCGGCACGCCGATCTGATGGAACTGGCCGTCCTGGAACATCGGCCCCTTGTGGCACTCCTTGCACGCCGCCTTCCCCACGAACAGTCGCGCGCCACGCTCGGCTGCGGGGCCGAGCGCGCCGGGCTTGAATCCGCCCTCTGCCCACTTGTCGAACGGCGAATCTTTCGAGACCAGCGTCATCTCGTATGCAGCGATCGCCTTCGCCCAGTTCGTGTAGATCCGGTTGACCAGCAGCTGATCGGCGAGCTGCATGCAATCCCACGCATCGCCGTACGGCTGGAGGATCGCATCCGCGTTCGCGCGATCACAGGTGGGCAGCTGGCCGGGCTTGACGAACCCCGGACGCCCTTCGAGCGGGAACCGCGGCAAGCAGGGGCCATACGTGGTGTGGCAGTAGTCCGCCGGGCAAACGCCCGCGACCAGCGTGCAGGTGCCATCGGGCTCGAGCCGCGCCTTGTGCGCCGCGATCGAATCGAGCTGCGAGGGCAACGGCGAGCCTGGAAACAGTGCCGTGTACTCCGCACGGTAGGCGTCGACGATCCGCCAGGCCGTGCGCAGCCGGCTGCCGTTGATCGAGACGTGGCTCTCGGTGACCGCGACGATCTGCGACCACAGCGAATCGTTGCGCCCGTTCCAGTACACGAGGTCCGAGTACCCGGAGTTCACCGATTGCTGGCCGTTGAGATCATAGGCACCGCCGCCGAACGAGACCCGGTTCCCAGGTGGATCCCCCGTATGGTCGGAGCCGCCCCTCGCGACATCGTGGCAGGTGTTGCAGGCGACCTTGATCGGCTGGCCCTTCTGCGCGCGGCCCGGCATGGTCATGTCGCGCAGCAGCATGTCGGCGTAGACCTCGGAACCCGAGAAGTCGGTGTCGAAGTAGAACTTCTTTCCCAGCGCCGCAGCCGCCGGGTTCATCGACACCGCGTTCGACGTATCCGGGGGGACGGCGGGCACGCCGGTGTGCTCCTCGAGCAGTGGCAGGTACGGATCCGGAATCTCGGATCCGCACCCCAGCACCGTCAACACAGCCACGCAGAGCGCTACACCCCGAAGCACTGCTCGAGATAGTTCCACGGCCCCTCCCGGCGGGTCAACGCTCCACCCTCGTCGGTGTGATGGGATCGGCACCGGTCGCAGCAGCTATCGGGGAGGGAGGGTGTAGGTGGTCGCGCGTGCGAGCAGGGCGACCAGATCGGCCAGGCCATGCGCCTCGAGTGGCGCGAGCACGATCGCGCCATCGTCGTGGGCGAGGGCCCAGCGCCGCGTCGATGGGATCTGGATCCCGGTGGTGACCCCATGCTCGATCTCGATCGTGGGGGGATGATCACCCGACCACCGCTCGAGAGCCCCGGCCCGGGTCACCACGCGCAGCGTGCCGCCATCATCGAACGCCAGCGCGATCGCCGCGGCGCCGAGGTGAGCGGTCTGGGCCGCGCCGATCGTCTCGCCCGTCAGCGCGGTCCGCACCAGCACATCATCGCGTCCCCCCGAGGCGATCCAGCGCCCGGCAGGATCGAACGCGAGGGCACTGACCGCGCCCGTGTGGCGCGTCACGGTGACCTGCGAGGCGGGCTGGACGGCGCCCGCGTGGACCGACCACATCATCACCGCGCCGTCGTTGCTGCCGCTGATCAAGCGATCGCCGGCCGCCGAGAACGCCAGGAAGTGCGTATCGCCGTTGATGCCACCCTCGAGCACGGCCTGCGAGACGAACCCCTCGCCCTGCCGCTGCCACACGCGGATCGCGCGGTCCTGCCCGCCCGCGGCGAGCAGCGTCCCGCTCGGATCGAACGCGACCACCTCGGTGCCACCGACGTTGCCCTCGATCGCCGGTAGCGGGCTGCCCGCGAGTGAGAACATCACGATCGGGCCCGCCGAGGTCGCCACCGCGATCCGATCGGGCGAGACCGCGATCGACTTCACGATGCCTTCGAGCTGGTGCACCACCGGCGCAGGCTGGGTCCAGAACGTCAGCTTGCCCTCGGCGGTGCCGGTGACGACCGTGGTGCCGGAGATCGCGATCTCGGTGACCCGCCCGTCGACGTGGCCGAGCACGGTGCGGTGACCATCGGCGAGCGTCCATGCGGACACCGTGCCCCGCGCATCCACGGCCGCGATCCGGGTCCCGTCGTTCGAGGCGATCAGGCGCGTCACCTCGGCATCGGGCTCGAGCACGGTGGCGGGCACCGCGCCGAGGTCCCAGCGCCGCACCACGCCCTCGCTGTCGGAGGACAGCAGCACCAGGCCATCGCGCGCGAACGCGAGGTGACGGATCCGCCCGCCATGCCCGCGGAGCACCAGCGCGCGCGCGCCGGTCCGATCGCGGATCACGAGCGAGCCGTCCTCGCCGCCCGCGGCGATCCAGCCACTATCGGGCGAGATCGCGAGGCTGCGGATCTGCGCGTGGTGCACACCGAGGGACTCCACGCGTGCCCCTTCGACGCGGGTCACCGCGCCGCCCACGCCGCCGAGCACCACCCACGCTCCGCGCGGTGCGAACACCGCGCGCTTGGTCTTCTGCAGCGTGGCCACCGAGCGCTCCAGCACGAGCCCCTCGGGGGCGACACGCCAGGTCCGCACCACGCCCTCGACATCGACCGAGGAGACGTGCGCGCCATCGCTCCACGCCGTGACGATGTCCGTCCCGGTGGTGGTCGCCTTCCGCGCACCGGTGGCCACCGTCCACATCCAGAGGTTCCCGTCGTGATCGCCGGCGACGAGCTCCGCCCCGGACTCCGAGAAGGTCACCGCGCCGATCGCGGAGGTGCCGGTCTCGAGCGTCTGGCCCGGGCCCTGCCCCTTCGGCCACAGCCGGAGGTTGCCGTGATCGTCCCCGGACGCGAGCCACGCACCGTCGGGCGACCACGCGAGCGCCTGCACATCGCCAGCGTGCCCCGCGAGCGTGGACACCGGCGTGCCATCGCGCGCGACCACGCGGAGGTCACCTTCGTCGCCGCCCACCGCGATCCGCGCGCCATCGGCGGTCGGGAGGGCGACGTGAACGCGGCCGTGGGTGGCGGTGAGCACGACGTGCCCGACCAGCGGCGCGCCGTCCCACACGATCGCCTTGCCATCGTAGCCGCCGGTCACGAACCCGCCGCCCGGCAGGGGCTCGACCCAGTGCACCTCGTCGGAGTGGCCGCGGACCACGTCGCGCGCGACGCCGCGGGCGAGCGCCTCGTCGGCGATCGTCCAGGCGGTGCCGGGATCCACGTCGCGTGCGGTGAGGGTCTTCAGCCAGCCGAGCGCCTCGGTGGGATCGCGGCCGAGCGCGCTGCGGGCCTGGCGCAGCGTGAGCTGATTGGTGCGGCTCTCGAGCTCCCCGCGCGCGGCCTCGGCGGTGTGCTGGGCGGTCTCGGCGCTGCGCCGCGCTGCGCGTGCATCGAGCCACAGGCCGGTGACCACCGCGGCGAACGTCGCCGTGCCGAGGACGCTGGCGCCGATCGCGGCGGCCACGAGGGGCCGGCGGCGCACGTAGCGCCCCACCCGCTCGACGGTCCCCGGCGTGCGCACCGAGACCGGAAGGCCGGCGAGGAAGTTCCGGACGTCGTCGGCGAGCGCCGCCACCGATTGGTAGCGCTCGCGCGGATCCTTGCCGAGGGTCTTGCCGGTGATCGCATCGAGATCGCCGCGCAGCGCCGGATCGCGCTTGCCGAGCGGGACCGGCGGGTCCTCGCAGATCACGACGGTGATCGCGGGGAGCGGCAGCCCTCGCACCCCATACGGCAGCTCGCCGCACAGCAGCTCGTAGAGGATGACGCCGAGCGTATAGACGTCCGATCGGGCATCCACCTCGTCGGCGCGGAGGCGTGCCTGCTCCGGGCTCATGTACAGCGGCGTCCCGACGAGCTCGCCCGCGCGCGTCGCGCCCGGCGTGGTGCCATCGTCGGCCGCGAGCCGGGCCACACCGAAATCGAGCACCACCACGCGATCGCCCTCGCGCACCATCACGTTGGTCGGCTTGAGATCGCGGTGGATCACGCCCTTCAGGTGCGCGTGATGAACGGCGTCGCACAGCTGCACGAACAGCCCCAACGTCCGCGCGAGCGAGAGCCCCTTCGCGTGATGATCGAGCGTCACGCCATCGACGTGCTCCATCACCAGGAACGGATGGCCATCGGCCTCACCGGCCTCGAGAACGCGCGCGATGCCCGGGTGATCGAGCCGCGCCATGATCTGCGCCTCGGTCTTGAACCGCAGGAGCGCATTGCCCGAGCGCGCGTGCAGTACCTTGATCGCTACCCGGCGCTGCGGATCGTCCTGCTCGCCGTCGTAGACCGTGCCCATGCCGCCCTCGCCGAGCACGTCGCGCAGGCGATAGCCCGGGATGGTGAGCGGCTTCACGGGCTCGGAGCGATAGGGCTTGTCGTCGACGGTGGGGATCAGGCCGCCGGTCTCGAGCCCGGCGCGGCCATCGGCCTCGAGCAGCGACGCGAGCTCGTCGGCGAGCACGTGATCCTCGGCGCGCACCCGCGCGAGCATCGCGGCACGTGGCTGTCCAGACAGCTCGATCGCCTCGGCGAACAGCTCGGTCAGCCGCTCGTGGTTCGAGCGAGCGCCCGCGCTCATCCTGGACCTGGATCCAGCTCCCGGCTCAGCCAGGCGCGCGCGAGGCGCCACTCGGAGTGCACCGTTCGCTCGGACACCTCGAGCGCATCGGCGGTCTCGGCGACCGACATCCCGATCAGGCAGCGCAGCTCCACGATCCGCGCCTGGCGTGGGCTCAGCTCCTCGAGCTTGGTCAACGCATCATCGACGGCGAGGACGTCGACGTGGCGCTCCTCCTCGGCGAGCCCCGACAGCGTGACCTGGACCTTCTCGGGGCCACCGCGCTTCGCGGCCTTGCGACGCCGTGCGCGGTCCGCGAGGATCTGCCGCATCGCGAGCGCCGCGATCGCATAGAAGTGCTTGCGATCGCGCGCCTCCACCGGTGAGCTCACGAGCTTGAGGTAGAGCTCGTGAACGAGCCCCCTCGGTTCGAGGGACGCCGCGGGATTGACGTACGCGCGAGCGATCTGCTCGAGCTCCTTGTAGACCAGCGGGAGCAGCGCATCGCGCGCGGCGGCATCGCCACCGTGCATGCGTCCGAGCAGTGCCGTGATCTCCGCGGCCGGAGCGTCCCCCATGCGGCGAGTATCCTCGATCTCGGCGCATCGTTCATCCTCGGGATCCCGCTCACGCGAGCCTCTGCGCCGGCATCGCGCGCGCGTCCAGGAACCGCTCCCCGGCGAGCCGCCGGACCACGAGGGGGTGCACCACGAGCGGCGCGTTCGGGCGCGTCCCCGCTCCGAGCTTGCACACGCCGGTGACCATCAGGGTCGCGCCCGGATCGAGCTCGCGCGAGATCGTCTGCCGATCCTTGTTGAGCAGCGCGGCGACCAGGCGCTCCTCGACGATCGCCCGCCCCGTGAACCCGATCTTCTTGTACAGCTGCGCGAAGTCACCCCACAGCTGCGGTGCCGCGGCGAGCACCGCGATCGCGACGGCCACGCCCGAGAGCCTGAACTGCCGCGCGAGCGCCACGTGGGGAGCCTTGGCGTCGTAGCGGAGGAACCGGGACAGGTCGCCCGTGGCCGTACCGCCCGCGGCGATCAGCGCATCGAGCAGCGCACCGGGCAGCGCATCGATCCGTCCGCTCGCGGTCCCGGCCGCGAGTGCGACGCGACAGTTGCCGAGCACCCAGGCACGCATGTCCGCGAGGTACTGATCGAGGGCCGCCAGCGGCAGCCCACCGACTGAAGCGTTGATGACGATGACGTCGTGCCGGGAATGCTGCATCGGGCCTCCAGCGAGACCCACGCAGACCGCGGCCAGATCCTGCAATCGGCGTCCAACATGCCGAGATCCTGCCGAGATCCCCGCCAGACTCCCGGCCGAGCCCCCCGCCTACTGCGGGGGCTTGGTCGGCAGCGGCGCCAGGGCCGTGTCCTCGTCACCGAGCGGCGTGAGCACGGTATCGCCCGGGGGCGATGCGAACCCGAACGGGGCGAGCATCACGCCGATCAGCGCCGCGAGCGCCGGCGCATCGGGGAACCTGCGCGCGGGATCCTTCTCGAGCAGGCGCGAGAACACCATGTCGACCTCGGGCGAGAGATCGGCGCGGACCGAGGACGCAGGCTCGGGGACGATCTGCACGTGCGCCGCGACCAGATCGCCATAGGTTCGGGCGCGTGCGAACGGGTGGCGCCCGGTCACCAGCAGGTAGCCGAGCACGCCGAGCGCATACAGATCGCTGCGGCCATCGATCGGCCGGGACATCAGCTGCTCCGGGGACATGAACTCGATCGCGCCCACCGTCTCGCCCACGGGGGACAGATCGATCCGCGCCGGCAGCAGCTTGGCGAGCCCGAAGTCCATCACCTTCACGAAGTCCGGGTTCCCGGCTCGCGGCTCGATCAGGATGTTCTCGAGCTTGAGGTTGCGGTGGACCACGCCCATCGCGTGCGCCTCGCCGAGGGAATCACACAGCCCGGCGAGGATCCGCAGGACGCGCGGCCACTCGAACGCGCCCTCGCGCCGGAACGTCTCCGCGAGCGTGCTGCCGTTGGCCCGCTCCATCGCGATGTAGAACGTGCCGTCCGCATCGCGATCGAACTCGAACGTGGTGACCGTGTGCCCCGATTGCAGGCGGCACAGCACCTCGCCCTCGCGGCGAAACCGCTCGATCAGCGTGGGATCGTGCGCGGAGTCCGCGGGCAACAACTTGATCGCGAGCTTGCGCCCGAGACCGACCTGCTCGGCGGCATAGACCACACCGATCGAGCCCTCGCTGACCCGCTCCTTGAGCGTGTAGCGCCCGCCGATCACGCGCCCGATGTTGGCGTCCGCGATCACGGAGCCGCACGCGCCGCAGAACCTGGCGGCCGCATCCAGCCGTTCGCCACACTTCTGGCAGCGAATCTTCATCGCTCCGGCAGCGTAGCGCAGTTCGTCAGTCGATGACCACGTGGGCGAACGTCATGCCGTCGGCGCCCTCGACGGAGACCACGTCCCCGAACGTGGGCCACAGGTCGAGGCGCGCGGTCACCGGGTGGCGCTCGAGGACGCCTGCCAGCTCGTCTGCGAACTGGCCCGCTGTGGCAGGCCGCCGTCCGCGATCGAACCCGACCGCGCGGCCGAGCAGGTCCTGCCACGCGCGCTGCCAGCTCCGATCGCGATCGGTCCCGCTGACGTCGAGGAACACGCCCTCCGCCTTGAGGAGCTGCACGCGCCGCGACCGATCGCCGCCGATCGGCACCACGTAGTGCGTCTCCTCGCCGAACACCACACCGCCCAGGAGCGCGGCAGCGATCCGCCCGAGCGCATAGACATCGGTCCGCGGATCGAGCGGGTGCCCGACGATCTGCTCGGGCGCTGCCCACTCGAAGGTCGCCGCGGTCGCCGGCGTGCCCGCCTCGATGTCGAGCCCATCGAAGGCGCACCCACCGGCCGGGAGGATCAGGAGATTCCCGGGCGCGAGATCTGCGTGCACGCGCTCGCGGCGGTGCAGTACGTCCACGCTCCGCGCGATCGCCACCAGCTGCGCCAGGAGCTGATGCCGCGGGATCGAGTATCGAACGGACCCTCCGTGCTTGCCTTGATGGATCCGCAACAGCGCGGCGTGGAGGGCGCTTCGCTCCCCGAGCGGGACCGCCCACGATCCCGTGGGAGCCTGCAGCAGGACCTCGACGCCCGCGAGCACCGAGAGCGTCTCGAAGGCGAGCGGCCGCACCGGCGCGCTCGGCACCCGGAGCGCGCGATCGGTGTCGCGCACTCCACACGAGTAGGCCTGTGCGCTCGCGATGTCGACGAGCAGGTGCCGCTTGGAGCGGAGCGCATCGATCGAGCGCTCCACCGCGTCGAGCAGCGCATCGTCATCCTCGCGCGAGGCCATCGCACCCACGTTGGTCGAGGCGCCGATGCCGTCTCGCTCCACGTGCGCCGCCGCCGAGGGCTCGAGCAGCTGTGCGAACAACGTGGCGCCGAGCAGGCGCTTGAGCTTCCGGCGAGACACGAAGCCGCGAACCCCGCGGCCCTCGATCGCCACCTCGTGCACGCCCATCAGGCCGGCGGCGACATCTCGCTCGAGTGCATCACGCACACGCGCCGGTAGATCCTCGCGGTGGGTGAGCCCGAACACCTGCGGCACCACCTGGAACAGCGTCGCCAGCTCGTGCGAACGATCCACCTGGAGCAGCCACGGCAGGCCATCCGGCGCCGTTCCCAGCTCGACGACGATCCGGGGAGACGTTGCGAGCTCCGCGCTGCGCCCGAGCTGGAGGCGATCGCGGGACGACTGGATGTTCATCCTAAAACGTTCGCATGAAGGTCCGCCGCCCGGGCGCCCGGAGATGCGGCTTCGGACGGCGTGCCGTTCACGTTCCCGGGCAGCTGCGCGACTCCGGCCAGGTCGCCGGATCCTGCGAGTTCCCCGACGGCAGCTGCGGGCCCCACAGCCAGCGCGCGGCTGCATAGGTGCGGAACTTCGACGCGAACGATGCGGTCCCGATGTGCAGCGCGCGCATGACGCGCTCGGTGACCGTGTGGCAGACGAAGTCGACCCCGTAGACGCCGGGCACGTAGGCCGCGCGGATCGCGACCTCCAGCTCGGCATGGGTGAGGCACAGCCGCGGGCCGATCGGCGCCTCGAACGCGGCCCGATCGACGAACGCACCGGCGCCTTTCGGATCGCCCACCAGCCGGATCACGCCACCGCCGGGCATGGCGATGTCGAGCTCGGAGTGATCGATCTGGCCGGCATCGAGCCGCCGCACCGTCGCCGGGTAGAATGCGCGTGTGGGATCGATCCCTGCGCCGCGCGCTCGGTCCCCGATCCGCGTGAGGGCCGCGGCCGGGCTCGCAAGGTACTCCTGGCCGCGCCAGATCGCGGACATCCGGTTCGTATAGACGTCGCGCAGCCACGCCGCCACCTCGCCGAACGTGCTCGGGAGATCGGCCTTGCCGTCGGCGGCGTTCGCCCAGTGATCGAGATCGGCGAGCTCCTCCTCGGTCGGAGCGTCGTCCACGGTCGCGCACGCGGGACCGGCCAGGGCAGCGAGTGAAGCGAGGACGACGAGGCGGAGCATGCCGCGATGCGAGTGCAACGCGGGCGCCAACGCGCGGGCCAGGCCAGCGACCGCGTGCCCGTGGTCGCCGCCGCCGAGGCGCTGGCTACCGGCGTTGCCGTGGCAGGACGCCTCGCGCCAGCCGATGCGCGAAATGCGACAGCAGCTGGCGGATCGCGCGAGCGCTACCCGACGGATCCGAGGCGCGCGAACGCTCCAAGAGAGCCGCGAGCTGGGCCGCGGTGCGCCCGCTTGTCGTCACGTAGGGCAGGAACTCCCATGGAAGCTCGAGAGGCCACACCTCAACCTCGCGATGCGTGGTCCGTGAGCTGCGCGATCTGTGCAGCTCGGCTGCTTCGGAGTTGGAACGCAAGCTGCTTCAGAGCTCGGGCACGGTTCGACTTCCCCCAGGAGTACCCCATGACCTTGGCTTCACGCGCACTCGGCCTCTCAGCACTCCTCTTCGCCTCCACCCTGATCTCGGCCTGTGCCCTCGACGACTCCGACGACCCGGAGTGGACCGATGATGACAACGAGGTTACCGCTGAGGAGCAAGCCGGCGACCAGGCGCTCGATCAGCTGCTCCAGGATGGCAAGGCCGACGGCGCCCTCAGCTACCGCGCGGTCGCGCAGCTCGCGAAGGATGGTGGGATCTCCTGCAGCGGTGAGCGGATCGCGGTCGCGACCGCGGTGGCCCGGGCCGAGTCGGGGTTTCGCGCGAAGATCACGAACACCGCGGGCAACGCGCACGGCATCGATCGCGGGCTGTGGCAGATCAACAGCTACTGGCACCCGGAGGTCTCGGCGGCGTGCGCGCTCAGCGCGAGCTGCAACGCACGCGCGGCCGCACGGATCAGCAGCAAGGGCACGAAGTGGTCGCAGTGGTGGACGTTCAAGAACGGCAAGCACCTCCCGTTCATGAGCCAGGCGCGCGCGGCCCAGGCCGCGGTCTGCCCGTGAGTCAGTTGTCGCGCGCGCCCTCGCGAATGGCTCCTTGATCGCGTGACTCTGGGCGACCCGCACCGGATGCTGACCGGATGGGTAGAGTGACGTGTGGAGTGATGCGTGGAGTGACGGGTGCCATGCTGGTGGCCGTGGTCTCGACGTCGGTGGCGTTCGCGCAACCGACGCCGCCCGCCGAAGGTCCGCCACCCGGCGAACGTGCATCGGCACCAGCGGCGCACGTGTTCGACCCGGACGCCCCGCCTCCGGGCGGTTGGCGCCTGATGGTGTCCGACCTCAGCCTGCTCCGCGTCAATCCGATCGGGCTGGAGACGCGAGCCCGCTTCGGCCTCCAGAAGCGCCTCTACTACTCGGAGAAGGCGGTCACCAAGACCAACTTCGCGTTCGCCGGCATGTTCCCGCGGCTGAATCCCGCGAGCGCGAGCGTCGGGCTCGGTGGGGAGCTCCAGCCGGCGTCCGTGTTCAACGTCCGCGCGTTCGGCGAGGTCCAGCAGTACTTCGGCACGTTCGGATATCTCCAGTCGTTCGGATCGGCAGGCGCGAACTACTCCGATCACCGGCTCGATCAGCTCCGCGACGACCCGGTGCAGAAGCCTCAGGCTGCGAGGATCTTCCACGCCTCGATCCAGCCCCTCGTCCAGCTCAAGCTCGGTAAGGTCGCGCTGCGGGCATTGTTCCAGCTCGACTACTGGAACCTCGACGTCCGCTCCGGAGACACCACCGCGTACGAGCCCACGTTCGACACCCTGCTCCCCGACCGGGGCTGGACAGTCTCGACCGACACCGACGTTCTGTACACGGGCAAGAAGGGCCTCGCGATCGGCCTCAGGCACACGTTCGTCAAGCCGTTGTACAAGGCGCGCCACTTCGCGGACCAGGCCGCCTTCGACGCATACGACGACGACAACAGCCACCAGCGCCTCGGCCTGTTCGCCGCCTACACGCTGCGCGACACCGGTCCATCGAGGTTCAACAAGCCAACCCTGATCCTGATCATGTCCTGGTACCTCTCGCACAAGTACCGGGCCGGCGAACCGGGCACGCTGCCGCTCGACCACACCTCCGACGACTACCGCTCGCGTGCCATCCCGTACGTCCTCGCCGGCTTCGCGTTCGAGTCCGACTTGATGTGCGTCCGACCGTGACCTCTCCCGAAGCGGCCGCGCCGTCTGCTACGCTCGACACATGAAGCGATCCCTCCTCGTCGTGCTCGCGATGATCCTGGCATCGGGCTGCCTGATCCGGACCTCGGGCCGCTCGCGCGGCCGTAGCTGCCCGCCGGCGCACCACTGGGAGGACGGCGTCTGCGTGCACAACGGCAACCGCGACAAGATCCGCGATCACCGCCGCTGAGCGTCAGCTACTCAGCGCGATGTGCGCGACGGCCACGAAGTGGCACGTACACCCGAGGATGATCATCACGTGGAACACCTCGTGGAAGCCGAACACCTGGGGCCACGGATCGGGCCGGCGGAACAGGTAGACCACGGCACCCACGGTGAACCACGCGCCACCCGCGAGCAGCAGCGTGAAGGCGAGCGGATCGAGCTCCGCGCGGACCTCCGGCCCATAGGCCAGCATCACCCAGCCGACCGCCACGAACAGGACCGAGGTGATCCAGCGCGGCGCGTGGGGCCATAGCGCCGCGCGCAGGATCCCCAGGGCCGCCGCGCTCCACGCGAGCACCAGCATCCGCGTCCCGACGGACTCGTGCATGCCGAGCAGGCAGAACGGCGTGTACGTGCCCGCGATGCAGGCGAAGATCATCGCGTGATCGGCGCGGCGCAGCCAGGCGAACGCCCGCGGGCCCCAGTCGCGCCGGTGCAGCGTGGCGCTGACCCCGAACATCCCGGCGAGGAACGTCACGTAGATCGCGGTGGCGATCATGGTCCGCCGATCGCCCGCGGAGGCCACCAGCACGCCGCCGGCGAGCAACGCCACGAAGAACGCGATCTGGTGCGAGACGCCTCGCATCCGTGGCCGCGCACCGGGCATGACCGTGGCCATGCCCATATCGTGGCGCACCGAGATGGCGCCGCCACGTCCGTTCGGTCATCGCTCGGTCACGGAACCGCCTACACTCCGCCCATGGTTCCGTGGAAGGCGCTGGAGACGGTCGTGACGAGCGAAGGTGAGCTCCAGCTCCGCCAGCGCGGCGCGCGCGAGTTCCTGATCACGATCGATGGCCGCGTGCTGATGACGAGCAGCGAGCGCACGTCCGAGCTGGCCGTGGCCACGCTCGCGTGCCAGCAGCTCACGGATCGCAAGGCGCCGCGGGTGCTGATCGGCGGCCTCGGCATGGCGTACACCGTCCGCGCCGCGCTCGATGCCCTGCCGCGGGGTGCGCAGGTCACCGTGGCCGAGCTCACCGCCGAAGTCGCCACCTGGTGCGCGGGCCCGCTCGCACCGCTCACGCGAGGCGCCTCGCTCGATCCGCGGGTCCGCGTGGTCATCAAGGATGTCGCCCGCGTGATCGAGCAGGCTCGCCCGGGCAGCTTCGATGCGATCGTGCTCGATCTGTACGAGGGGCCACACGCGGCGGCCAAGCGCGAGAACGATCCGTTCTACGGGCGGGCCGCGCTCGTGCGCAGCTTCACTGCACTGGCGGTGAATGGCGTGCTCGCGATCTGGTCCGAGGAGGAGAACCTCGTGTTCAAGCGGCGGATGGCCGACGTGGGCTTCGAGACCACGGTGCACCACCCCGGTGGGAGCCGTGCGTATGTGGTGTACCTCGGCCGGCGGCCGGATCCCGATGCCGCGCCTCCTCGCCGCAAGCGACGCTGAAGGCACGACCGCTCAGAACATGTGGCCGAAGTTGGCGTAGATGCCGCTGCCCTCGGCGCTTCGCCCGTACTCGAACGTGCCGAGCGTGGCCAGGTTCCAGCTGACCCGGAGAGCACCGCCGTACGACGGCCGCCAGCCCGAGGCCGACAGATCGGCGAAGGCATCGAACGCCTGCCCGACGTCGGCGAACGGCACGGCGATGAAGGCCAGCCGCTGGCTCCAGATCGTGGTGCGCGCGAACGTCCAGCGGACCTCCGCCGACGCGGCGCTCATCACGTGATCGACGAACCGGCTCTGCCGGAAGCCGCGGATCGTGCGGTGGCCGCCGAGGCCGGTCCGCGGATCTTCGATGAACGGCATCACGTCCATGGTGAAGAACGGGGTGCCCTCGCTCTGGGCCTGGAGCAGCACGCGGCCCGCGAGCACGAGATCGGCGCGACACGGGAACGGGCTGTAGAAGCCGCGGGCCGCGAACAGGAACCGCGCATAGTCGAACTGCGAGCCGAGCGCCACGGTCCCCACATCCACCGAGAGATCCACGTACACGCCTGAGTTCGGATCGGGCTCGAAGTCGCGCGTGTCGTACGTGACGCCGAGCCGGAGCACGTTATCGCGGCCGCCCGTGCAGCCGACGAGCAGCCCGCGGTCGCAGTCCTCGCGCAGCCGCGTGGGCGCCTCGGTGGCCTGGACGCTCGCGCCGTCCGCGGCGGTGGCATCGACCTGCTTGCCCGTGTAGTCGCGGATCCGCGCGTACGTGAAGCCCAGGCCCCCGAGCACCCGCACCCGCCCGTCGAGGAACGAGCGCTCCACGGAGGTGATCGCCGCCGGCCGCAGCACGTCGTACTGGTCGTAGCGCGTATAGGCCTCGCCACCGGCCTCCTGACGCTGCGCATCCGTGTACGCGTCGTAGCGATCGTAGGAGCTTGGCGATCCGGGGAAGTGAAGATCGCGGCGGCCTGCATCATCGAAGCCGAAGTAGTTCGAGTTGATGTTCCGCGCGAGGATCAGCTGCGCTCGCACGCGATAGTCCGAGTGGAACACCTTGGGCGCATCGAGATCGAGCCAGTGGAACTGGAGCCCGCGCGTCGAGGCGAACACGTTGAGGAACGTGCGCACGAGGTACGGCGTGCGCGCGAAGCGCGAGTCAGCGCGCGTTCCGTTCCAGTAGTAGTACGCACGCGCGCCTCCGCCGAGGCCGAAGTCCACGCTGTATGCCGCGAGCGGCAGCGCCGTCACGTAGCCGCGCTCGCGCTTGCGCGCCAGATCCGCCTCGGAGAGCTGATCGGCGGCGGCGATCCTCGTCACCGCCGCGACGAGGCCGAGCACGAGCACACGCCACATGCGGGCGAGCGTATACTGCGACCGTGACGAGCGAGAGCGGCGGGGTGCGCCGAACGCCCGGGAACCTCCGGTTGCTGCTGTTCCTGGCGCGGCGCAGCCTGTTCTCGAGCCGCCTCACGCTCGTGCTGCTCACGATCGCGATCGCAGCCGGCGCGGGCATGCAGATCGCGAACTCGGCGAACCTCGATGCGTTCCAGCACGTGCTGCTCGAGGAGGGCCTCGCACACGGCGCAGGTGACATCCGGGTCGAGCCGCACGAGGCCTCCCGCTTCCCCGATGGCGACGCCCTCGCCTCGCGGCTCGCCACGTTCCCCGGCGTGCGAGCCACCGTGCCGATCCTCGTGTATCCCGGTGCCGTCGGCACCCACAGCCGGTTCCTCGGCACCCCCGTCTATGCGCTCGGGCCCACCAGCTCGCCGCCGTTCCACGTGTCCGCGGGCGCGGCCCTCGCTCCGGGCGACCGCGACGGCATCCTCGTCGGCTCGACCCTGGCGCGGCGCCTCGGCGTGGCACCGGGTGACAAGCTCGAGCTCCGGATCATCTTCGGCGCCGCCGGCCTCGCGATCGACGAGGACAACCTGGGCCGGTACACGATGACCGTCCGCGGCATCGTCTCCGGTAGCGCGGGCGCCTATCGCTTCGTGTTCGTGGATCACGCGTTCCTCGCTGCCGAGTCCGGCGAGCCCACGGCGGCCTCCGCGATCGTCGTGCACCTCGACGATCACGAGGCCGCACGCGAGACGGCCCTCCAGCTCGCGGCGAACGTCCCCGGCATCGATGCGATCGGCTGGCGTGAAGACGATCCGTATCTGAAGAACTACCTCGGCGCGAACAAGACGGTGAGCTCCGTCTCGTACGTGATGGTGATCGCCGCGGTCTCGGTGCCGATGTGGGCCCTGCTCTACATCCACGTCCTCAAGCGTCGTCGAGAGATCGGGATCCTCGCGTCACTCGGCTTTGGCCGCCGCGAGGTGTTCGCGATCTACCTGCTCCAGGCGCTCGTCGTGGTCGCGATCGGCTGCGTGTTCGGGTCGGTGCTGGGCCTGGCGCTGATCCTCTACTTCCAGGCCAACCCGATGTTCCAGTGGGAGACCCTGGTGGTGCGCCCGGTGTTGACCGTCGCGGCGTTCGTCGGACCCTCGCTCGTGATCACGTTGACGGCCCTGATCGCCGGCTCGTATCCCGCGTGGCGTGCGGCGCGGACGGATCCCGCGAAGGTCCTGCGGAGGCTCGATTGACCTTCGCAACGCCTTCGCGTTGCTGCGCGCCCCACGTTCGTGGGGCTTGCAAGTGACGCTCCTCGCGGTCGAGGGTGCGCAGCGACGATTCGCGGGCCGCGAGGTGGTGGCCGGCGTCTCGCTCGCGATCGCCAAGGGCGAGACCGTGGCGCTGATGGGGCCGAGCGGCTGCGGCAAGACCTCGCTCCTCCAGATGATCGGGCTCCTCGATCGGCCCGATGGTGGGACGATCCAGCTCGGCACCCTCGATGCGTGGGCGCAGAGCCAGGCGATCCGCGCCGAGCTTCGGCTGACCAGCATCGGCTTCGTGTTCCAGCACTCGAACCTGATCCCGTACCTGTCGGCACGCGACAACGTGGCGCTGCCGGCGTGGCGCGCGGGCGGCGCGCGGGCCCCGGCCCTCGCGCGCGCCGACGAGCTTCTCGAGCGGGTCGGCGTTGGAGGGCGGCGGGACGGCCGGGCGAGCGAGCTGTCGATCGGTGAAGCCCAGCGCGTCGCCGTCGCCCGGGCCCTGATCAACCGCCCGCGGCTGGTGCTCGCCGACGAGCCCACGGGGAGCCTCGACGCCGAGTCCACCGAGGCGGTCCTGGCCCTGCTGCTCGCCAACGACGGGCCCGCGGTCCTGGTCGTGACCCACGATCCCGAAGTTGCCGCCCGTGCCGGTCGCACTCTGCACATGCGGGATGGCAAGCTCACCTCGTGACCGACCGCCTGCTCAAGACGACGTCCTCGCTGTGCGCCGTGTGCAAGCGCGCGACGCCCGCCGAGATCTGGCGGAGCTCCGGTCGCGTCGTGATGCGCAAGGTGTGTGACGTCCACGGCGCGAGCGAGGTGCTCGTGTCACCGAGTGCCGAGTGGTACGAGTCGATCGTCGGCTATACTCCGGTGCTCGCGCGGCCCGAGGCCCGCAAGGAGGTCTCGCAGGGCTGCCCCTTCGATTGCGGACCGTGCACGAGCCACGAGCAGCAATCGCAGCTCCCGATCGTCCCGATCACCTCGGCCTGCAACCTCGATTGCCCGATCTGCTACACGCACAACAAGAACGAGGGCGCCTTCCACATGACGGAGGAGCAGCTCACCGCCATCCTCCATCACCTGCGCGCCGCGGATCCCGAGCGGCGGATCATCAACCTCACCGGGGGTGAGCCCACCCAGCACCCGCAGTTCGAGCGGATCGTCGAGCGCTGCGTCGAAGAAGGCATCCACCGGATCACGATCTCCACGCACGGGCTGCGGTTCCTGAAGGAGGAGCGCCTGCTCGAGCGGCTCGCCAAGCTCGGCGCGCGCATCGTGCTGTCGTTCGATTCGTTCAAGCCCGAGACCAACCAGGAGATGCTCGGCGGCAACTTCCTCGACGGTAAGCTGCGCGTGCTCGACCTGCTCGAGAAGTATCAGGTCGAGACCACCCTGCTGCCCGTGGTCGCGCGCGGGGTCAACGACGACGAGGTCGGCGCGTTCGTGAAGCTCGCGCTGTCCAAGGACTTCATCCGGTCCGTCGAGCTGCACACGATGACGTTCACCGGCCACAACGGCACCTCGTTCGATCGCCGCGGCCGGTACACCACGTACGAGGTGCTGCAAGATCTCGAGGCCCAGACGGATGGCGTGCTCAAGGTCTCGGACTTCGTCCCCTCCCCGGCCGCGCACCCGCTCTGCTACCTCGTGACCTACGTGCTCAAGCTCGACGACGGCCGCTGGCTGCCGTTCCCGCGCTTCATGCCGGGCAGCGACCTCCGCGAGCTCCTCGCCGGCATGCTGTACCTCGAGCCCACGCTCGCCATGGAGCACAAGCTCGGCGACGTCATCAACCGGCTGTGGGCCGGCGAGATCGAGTGCGCCGAGCAAGAGCTGGTCCTGGCGCGCCTCCGCCGCCTGACCGAGTCCGTGTTCGAGCGAGACCTCGGCGCCAAGGAGCGCCTGCGCCGAGCCGAGGCCAGCTCGAAGGCGATCTACATCCACGCCCACATGGACGAGGAGACGTTCGACACCGACCGGATTCGCCAGTGCTGCGTGGGCATCCGCGAGCCCGACGGCACGAACATCCCGTCGTGCGCGTACAACACGCTGTACCGAGATCGCGACGCGCGATTCTCCGCCAAGCCCGCCGCGCCGCTCATCACGCTCGGCCGCGGCCGTGCCTGATCCCGCGCCGGCGCCGGCCCCTCGAGCTGCGCGGCGATGGCCGTGGTTCCTCCTGCTCGTGAGCCTCGGAGCCGTCGGCGCATACCTCGGCGCCCCCGAGGCCCACCTCCTGCGGATCGCGTGGCACCGGCTCGGCGGCGCGCCGGTCGCGACCCTCGCCATCATCGTCGGCGGCGCGCTCGGCCTGGTGGCCACCGAGGCGATCCGGATCTCCGTGATCGGGCGCCTGGTAGGTGCACGGGTCACGCGTCGCGATGCGTGGGATGCCGCCGTGGCGAACCACCTGATGACCGCGATCACGCCTCAGGTCGGCCTCGGCGAGCCCACGGTCGCGTATCTGCTCCACACGCGCGGCGTCGCCTGGGATGCGGCCGTCGCGATCCCGTTCCTCAAGTTCACCACGAGCCTGGCCCTGGTGTTCGCGATCGGTGCCGGCCTCGTGGTCGCAGGGTACGGGCCACCCGTCGACGGCTGGATCGCGGCCTCCGGGCTCGCGTTGTTCGCCGCGATCGCCGTGGTCACCGTGGGGGTCCTCGTGGTGTGCGGACGTCCCGCGCTCGCGCGGCGCATGATCACCCGCGTGCGGGGTTGGGCAGCGCGGCGGCGCTGGTTCGCGAGCGCGGCCTGGCAAGGCCGGATCACCAGCGCGGCCGAGGTCGCCGAGCGAATGATCGAGCGGCTCGACCGGGTCCGGCGCACCACGTGGCGAGGCGCAGCGATCCTCGTCCTCGTCCACCTCCTCTACTACGCGTCGTACATCGCACCGCTCGTCGGCCTCGCGCTCGTGCTCGGCGACCCGCCGCTGGTCGCGCTCACCCTGCGCGCCCTGATCTACCTGTGCTTCGTGTTCGCGATGCCCACCCCGGGCGGCGCCGGTCCGAGCGAGGCGGCCGCCGGGCTGTTCTTTGCCGATCTGGTCGCCCCGGCGGATGCGATCGTCGTGGTCGCCGTGTTTCGCGCCGCGACCTTCTATCTCCAGCTCGCGATCGGTATCGTCTACCTGCCGGTGATGACTGCCCTGAGGAACCGAGGATGACCACGCTCGAGCTCGTCACCTGGATCGCCGCATTCCTGATGTTCGGCTCGTTCCTCGTCGAAGCGCTGGTCAGCTACTTCCTCCTGCGCGACGGGCACTACGGGGTGAAGGACACGTTCACCAGTGTCGGGATCACGATGGGCTACGTCGTGGTCAGGATCGGCCTCGGCGCGGTGATCGCGATCCTCCTGTTCGGCGTGTACGCGCTCACGCCGCTCCGCTGGTCGATGGATGCGTGGTGGCACTGGGTGGTGCTGTTCCTCGTCAATGACTTCTTCTACTACTGGTCGCATCGCGCGAGTCACGTGATCCCGTGGATGTGGGCCTCACACGCGGTCCACCACAACTCGTCACGCCTGAACCTGTCCACCGGACTGCGCAACTCGTGGACCGGCGGCGTGATCGACTGGGTGTTCTTCGTGCCCGCGATCGCCCTGGGGTTTCATCCACTCGCCTTCGGCGCCGTCGTCGCGGTGACCAGCGCGTGGGACTTCATGACCCACACGCCCTACCTGCGGAAGCTCCGCTGGCTCGACGGCTGGGCCAACTCGCCCTCGAACCACCGCGTGCACCACGCCCGCAACCCCCGCTACCTCGACAAGAACTTCGGCAGCGGCCTCATCATCTGGGACCGCATGTTCGGCACCTATGCCGCCGAGATCGAAGAGCCCGAGATCGGGATCGTGGAGATGCCCGCCCGGCCCCACAACCCGTTCTACCTGCAGTTCTACTTGTGGGCGGGGCTGTTCCGCCGCGCGTTCACGCGCTCGAAGACGGCATAGGTCGCGAGGCATGTGGTCATCGTGGTCACGACGATCACGACGAACTTGACGAGCCCGGGGATCGCCAGCGACGCGAGCAGGATCTGCAGCGCCACCACGATCGGCAGGTGCACGATGTAGCACCAGTACGAGGATTCCGACGCGAGGCGGATCAGGCGATGCGGTCGACCGTAGCGCACGCACAGCCCGAGGAAGCCCACCATCATCGCGATCGCGAACAGCGCGCTGGCGGCGCTGGCGTACAGCGGTGCGTGCTCCACCGCGTCGAGCCCGCGATAGAGGGTCAGGATCACCACGGCGAGGAACACCGGGGCGATCGCCAGGGCGCGCCAGGCATGCCGCGCATAGCGGGCGAGCTCGTCCGGACGGCCCCGCACCAGCCAGCCCCAGGCGAAGTACGCACCCATGTAGAGCGCGATCGGAAGATCGGGCACGAAGCCGAGCGGCGTATCGGTGTGGAGAGCGCGCAGCGCCGCGAGCACGCCGAACGTCATCACCGCGGGCACCGCGAGCACCCCGAGGCCGCTGGGTACGCGCAGGCGCGCCAGCCGTGCGCCCCACGCCAGGACCACCGCGCCGACCGAGAGCCACAGCAGGTAGTAGAGGAACCACAGGTGACCGAGCACGATCGGCAGCTCCGAGCCCCGCAGCTTCGGGATGTTGTCGGCGACGACAGCGCGGGTCGCCACCGTGCGCCCCCAGTCCCACAGCAGGCTCATCACGAGCGACACCGGGACCAGCATCACGACGAGCGGGACCAGGATCCTGACCACGCGATGGCGCACGAACCCGCGCAGCCCGCCGGCTTCGAGGATGGCGCGAGAGAAATAGCCCGAGAGCCAGAAGAACGTGGGCATCGCGAACGCGCGGATCACCCAGACGTAGAGGTCCACGCCGAGGTGCTGCGAGCGATCCTGCACCGCCCAGCCGATCGGCGTGACCATGAACGAGACCGCCGCGTGCGTCGCGACCACGAGCAGCATCGAGATCGCACGTGCCGCATCGAGGCCAGCGTCCCGTGCCACGCGATCAGCCTCGAAGCGCCTGGGCGATCATCCCGCCGAGCATGTGGTACTCGAGGTACGCGCGCGCGACCTCCAGTGCATCGGGCAGCGGTGCCGTCGCTCCATCGAGCCGCACCTCCCCGCTCCCGGCGCCGCAGCGGAAGGCGAGCACCTGGTGGGCCACGAGGCCTCTCGCGCGCACCGGCGCGAGCAGCGGAACCTCCTCGAGCCCGAACAGGAACAGGTCGCGCTTCACCAGCTCCGGCAGCCAGCGCTCGGTCAGCGCCTCGAGCGACAGCTCCCAGCTGCCCTCACGGAGCATCTCCGCGAGCGACCCGCGGGCGATCAGCGGCGCGTTGCTCGCGGCCAGCGAGGTCAGCCGCGCGCGAACCAGAAGCAGCCCGCGGCCCAGCGCTCCGATCCCGATCGAGCGATCGACCACGCGATAGCCCGGCGCCCCAGCATCCTGGGTGACGCCCGCGAGGTGATCACGCGTGGTGGTCAGTGCCATCGCGAGCCGCCGGGACAGCGGCTGCCTCCCCGCCACCGCCGCCAGCCGCTTGAAGTTCACGAGCACGTGGCGGCGCACGCCATCGACTGCCACGATCTCGAACGGCTCGAGCTCCACGCGGTGCCGCGGCATCCCCGGCGGCTCGTGCGTGTGCAGATCGCTCGCGAACGCGTGCCCGGTCTTCGTCACCTCGAGGTGGACCGTGAACGGCGTGCGCCGACCCTCGGCATCGATCCCCTCGGCGAGCCACACGAGATCGACGAGCACCGTGTTCGGCGCGCAGTCCCGTTCGTCGTGGATCGTGATCTGGCCGGTGGTGCGTTCGACGGTGACCTCGGTCGCCGGATCGTCGATGACGAGGCGATTGCTCGCGTTCGCCGCCCGCCGCCCCACCCCCGCGAGCGGGCACGTGATCCGCCCACTCAGGAACACCACGGCCGGCCCGCGGTGCGCGTCGTGCGCGCTCGCCGCGGGCTCCACCACCCTAGATGCCCCCGTTGGCGGAGATCACCTTCCCCTGGATATAGGTGTTCTCGAGCGCGAGCCACACGATGACCTTCGCGGCTTCGTCGGGCTTGCCCACCCGGCGGAGCGCGCTGAACGCCTCGTAGTCCCGCCGCTGCCCGGCCGCCAGCCCCGTGGAGATGCCGCCTTCGAGCGGGCCGAGCGCCACCAGGTTGACGCGGATGTCCTTGCGCCCGAGCTCGTGCGCGGTGGCCATCACCATCGCGCCGAGCGCGCCCTGGCTCGCCGCGAAGTGCACGGGCAAGGGCAGCGACTGTGTCCGATCGAGCCCACCGACGAGCACCAGGTCGCAGCGACGCGCGCGCTTGGCCACCCACTGGCACGCGAGGAACGCCGACTGCACGTTGACCGCCATCGCATGCTGGTACGCCGCGATCTCGATCTCCGGCAGCGCGAGCCCTGCGCTGATCCCCGCGCAGTGGATCACGACGTCCGCGGGCTCCTGCGCGTCGAGCATCGCGGTGGTCGCGGCGGCATCGGCGAGGTCGACCTTGACCGCGGTGTGCCCGAGCTCGAGCGCCAGCATCCGGGCCTTGTCCTCCGAGCGATGGAAGGTGAACACCGCCGGCACGCTCCGGCGTGCGAGCTCGTGGAGCACGGCGCTCCCGACGGTCCCGGTCCCTCCGAATACGAATGCGCGCTTCATGCCAGGTTGCACAGGTACTCCAGCTCCTCGTCGACCGCGGTGACGAAGGCGTCGAGGGTCGCCTCCTCGATCGTGAACCTCGGCAGGACGCGCAGGATGCGCCAGTCATGCCCGCAGGCGAAGCAGTAGAAGCCTCGCTTGTACAGCCGGTGACACAGCAGCACGCCGATCGTTGGCTGATCCACGAGCGCATCGATGCCGAAGTGCTCGAACGACAGCCACGGGTGATCGGAGGGTTTGAGCTCGATGCCGACCAGGAGACCGGCGCCTTTGACCTGCGCGAACAGCTCGTGGCGGGCCAGCGTGCTCGCGAGCTTCGCGCGGAACGCATTCCCCACGCGCCCCACCCGCGCGATCAGCTCGTCGGTCAGGAGATCGAGCGCTGCCAGCGCCGCGACGCAGACCAGCGCGTTGCCGCCGAACGTGGTGTTGTGAGCCTCGGCCGACGCGTAGTGCTCGCCATAGGCACGCTCGAACAGCTCGTCGCTGGTCAGCATCGCGGAGATCGGCACCAGCCCGCCTCCGAGGTGCTTCCCGAGGATCAACGCATCGGGCCGCCGCGGCCAGTTCTCGCTCGCGAGGAACCGGCCCGTACGTCCGAGCCCGGTCTGGATCTCGTCGGCCACGAGCAGCGCGCCGTGCTTGGCGGTCAGCTCGCACACCACCTCGAGATAGGCGGAGGAGACGGTGCGCACCCCGCCCTCGAGCTGGATCGGCTCGAGCACCACCGCGGCGACATCGCCGCCGCGGAGCGCCTCCACCAGCGCATCGATATCGCCGAACGGGATCGGGCCGGCCTGCGGCACGTGCGGCCCGAACGGATCCTTGAACATCCCTGGCTTCATCAGCGCGCAGCTGCCCATCGTGCAGCCGTGGTACGCGCCATCGAGCGAGATCACGCGAGGCTTCTTGGTGGCCGCGCGCGCGAGCTTGAGCGCCGCCTCGACGGCCCCCGAGCCCGAGTTCGCGAAGAACACGTTCGAGTACGTCGGGCGCGGCCCCTCGAGCGTCTGGTTCGCACGCGTACACAGCCGCTCCGCGAGCAGGCCCGCATACGGATTGACCCGGCACGGGAACCAGTTCGGCGAGTCCGAGGCGAGAAAATCCGTCACCGCCTGCGAGATCGCCGGGTGACGGTGCCCGAACGTCTGCGTGCCGTGGAAGTCCTCCACCAGGCCGCGCGGCTCTACCAGCCGGCCGTCCTGCACGCCGGTGATCCGCGTGGGCTCGCCGAGCAGCTCGGCGCGCAGCGTGACCAGCGGGTTCACGTAGTTGCGGTAGCTCTCGTAGCCCTCGCGCAGCATCGCCTGGGTGTTCATGCGCGGCGACACCGCCGTCGCAGGCGTCGTAGGCCCCGCAGGCACCGCAGGCGTCACAGGCGTCGCCGCCCTCACAACCGTCACAAGCCACCGTCCGCGACGATCTTCGCGGCGGCCATGAACGAGTTGTCGTCGGAGACCAGGAACGTGGCCGTGTCCGCCACCTCGCGCGCCGTGCCGAGGCGGCCGAGGGACGTGTTGGCCAGGTACTCCTGCACGCGGTGCTTGGGCAGCATCTTGGCCAGGCCGCAATCGAGCAGGCCCGGCGACAGCAGGTTGACCTTGATGTTGTAGCGCCCGACCTCACGCGCCAGCGCCTCGGTCATCCCGCGCAGCGCGGACTTCGCGGCGGCATAGTGCACGGGGGCCTCGATCACGCGCTCCGAGGCGAACGAGCCGATGTTGAGGATGTGCCCGGCCTTCGCGCGGATCATCGAGCGCAGCACCGCGCGCGAGTACAGGTACGGCCCCTTCACGTTGACGGCCATCACGGCGTCGAAGTCCGCCTCCTCGAGCAGCGCGATCGGCAGGATCTGGGTGATGCCCGCGTTGTTGACCAGGATGTCGATACCGCCCCACGCCGCAGACACGGCCGCGACCGTCTCCTTGACGTGCGCGGAGTCGGCGACCGAGCCCTGGAACACCAGCGGCTCGCACCCCAGCGCCACCAGGCTCGCGCGCGCGGCCTCGGCATCACTCGTATCGGTGCGGAACGTGAACGCGACCTTCGCGCCCGCCGTGGCGAACGCTTCGCAGATCGCCCGTCCGAGCCCACGCGAGCCACCGGTGACCAGGCACCGCTTCCCCTCGAGCCGCCTCATCGCAGCACCGGCAGGGAGAACACGCGCTGGCCGCCACTCTTCTGGCCCCAGCTCGCGGGCTCGACGTTGAACTTGGCCTCCTTCTCCCGGTACAGGACGTTGTAGTTGCACACCGGGATCGTCGAGCCATCGGCGTAGCAGTTGCTGTCGCAGCAATCCACGGCGCGCTCGACGTCGAAGGTCTCCTCGTCCATGTGCGAGTGCACGTAGACCGCCTTGATCGCCTTCTCGCCGGCGCGGATCGCTTGCTCGTGGGTGAGCGGATGATCCGCCGGGAACATCGCATCGAGCATGTATCGAAGCAGCCGCAACGTGCGCTGGGCCTCGCGGTCGTCGTCCTCGCTCTCCGCCCACAGGCGATCGATCGCCTGCTTGAGGGATTCCTCGAGACGCGGCGAGGGCTCGAGATAGAGCCGCTCCGAGAGCGCCGCGTGCAGCTCGCTCGCCGGCATGAACCGGGTGAACGGGATCGGGGCACCACCGTCCGGATCGAGCAGGAGGTACGCGATCTGGTAGCACAGCGGGTGCGCGCAGGGAGAGGTGACGAAGTCGCTCGGCTTGAGCAGGCCGTGGGTCGTCTTCTCGATCTCCTCGAGCACCTCGAACATCGAGATCCGGCCCGAGCGCTGGAACGTGGCGCCGCTCTGACCGGTGAACGTCATGGTGTGGACCTCGACGTGCCGGACGTTGGACCGCGCGAGCGCGAACTCGAGGATCTTGCCCACCTCGTGCTCGTTGACGCCCTTGGTCATCACCGGGATCAGCGTGACGTCCACCCCGTGCCGCTCGCAGACCTCCATGCACTTGAGCTTGGTCGCGAGCATGTCCACGCCCTGCATCAGCTTGTCGGCGTGCGGATCGAACGTATCGAACGACAGCGCGATCCGGGCGCCGTGCGCCGCGAGCTCCTTGACGAACTCCTCGTCCTTCGCGAGCCGGATCCCGTTGGAGCACACCGTCACGCGGTGGATCCCCGCCGCCTTCGCCATCTTCAGCAGATCGAACAGCCGCGGGTGCAGCGTGGGCTCGCCGCCGGTCAGGTTGATGATGTCGAGCTCCCCGCCGTGATCGGTGCGGAGGTGCTCGAGGATCATCGCGAAGTCCTCGACGGGCATGTGGTACGCGTCGTCGTTCTTGTTGTGCACGTAGCAGATCGGGCAATCGAGGTTGCACGCGCTGGTGATCGTGACCACCGGGAGCCGCACCTTCTGGGTGTGGCTCGTGCACGGGCCGCAATCGAACGGGCAGCCGTGATCGACCTCCTTCTTGAACACGCGCGGCGCCGCGAACGTCTGCTTGGTGGCCCGGGTCTGCTCGTACCACTCGGCATTGGTGGACAGCCGGACCTCCTGCGCGCCATGGCTCGCGCAGATCTTCTTCATCCAGACCTCGCCGCTGCCGAGCGCCACCACGCTCGCCTGGACCGCCTCCTTGCAGGTGCGGCACAGGCTGGTGGTCGTGTGGATCAGCCGCTCGCTCACACGGACCGTCCGTCGCGCTTGCCCATCACCATGTTGGCGAAGGTCTGCACGCTGAACAGCGTGAGGATCGTCGAAGGCCGCAGGCCCGGCGCGATCCGATCCGCCGCCTCCGGCATCAGCTCGCGGAGCCGCACGAGTCCGGCATCGGAGATCACGCCATTGGGCGCGAACTCCTCCTGGCTCATGTCGCCGCGGGATGCCCGCTCCATCTCGCCACGCGTGATCTCGATCTTGAAGTCCCGCTCGATGCGAAACACGATGTCGA
Source organism: Myxococcales bacterium (assembly GCA_016720595.1). GTDB lineage: Bacteria > Myxococcota_A > Polyangia > Haliangiales > Haliangiaceae > JABFXX01. The sequence goes on along the minus strand of JADKKI010000023.1, from coordinate 30,403 downwards.
GAAAATCGAGAGACTCGGCGTTGAGATCGGCCATCAGGACCGAGCTCATCTTGACCTCGGCCACGGGCCGCCCGAGCGACTCGGCCACGATCACGCGCACCGCCTCGTTGATCGCCTCGTTGCTGAGGCTCGCCACATTGGTCTCGACTGCTGCTTCGCTCATCGGTTGTCCTCCTCGATCCAGTGAACTACGCGGTCCATGGGCTTGCGTCCTCGCACGGGAGAGTCCCCCGCGGGATGTCCGATCGCGATCGCGCCGACCATCCGCCACGGCTCGGCGATGCCGAGCAGCGCCTGGATCTCGGCCTTGGCGACGATCGGCCCCGCCATCATGCACGCGCCGAGCCCCTCGGCGTGCGCCTGGAGCAGGAGCGTCATGATCGCCATGCTGGTCGAGCACAGCTCGGCCTGCATCGACGAGGCGGTGGTGAACTGCGTCCGGTCTCCGCCGCCGGAGGCGATCAGGTTCGCGATCAGATCTGGGTATTCGCGGTACTGCGGGATCACGATCACCTGCGCCGCCGCGAGCGGCTCGTGGAAGAAGTCACCGTAGTCGCCGTACTCCGCAGCGTGGTGACTGCGCGCGACGATCTCCTTGATCTCGGCGGTCTTGCGGGACACCGCCTCCACGATCTGCGCGCGCATCGCCGCGGCCCGCACCACCGTGAACCGCCAGGGCTGACGATTGGTGTTCGACGGGGCGCTGATCGCACCCTCGAGGATGCGCTCGAGGACGTCCTTCGCCACGGGCTCCGCGGAGAACGTCCGAACGCTTCGGCGCGAGCGCAGCCACTCCAGCATCTCGGGTCCAGCCATCATTCGAGCTTGAATCCTCCATCGACGTTCCACACCTGACCGGTCACGTAGCTCGCGTCATCGGAGCACAGGAAGCCCACGACCTTCGCGACCTCCTCGGGGCGCCCGAGGCGCTTGACCAGGATCCGCTTCAACAGCTCGTCGGGCGCGATCGCCTGCAGCTCCTTGGTCATCGCCGTGTCGATGATGCCGGGTGCCACCGCATTGACGCGGATCGAGCGCGAGGCCAGCTCCACCGCGAGCGCGCGCGTGAACGCCTCGACGGCGCCCTTCGACGCTGCGTAGTTGCTCTGCCCACGCCCGGGGCGCTGCGCCGCCACCGAAGACAACGTCACGATCGCCCCGGCGCGCCGGCTCACCATCCGCCGCGAGGCCTCCCGGCAACACGCCACCACGCCGAGGAGGTTCGTGCCGATCACGTCGGTGAAGTCCGCCTGCGTGCTCGCGCCGAGGAGCGTGTCGCGCGTGATGCCGGCGTTGCACACGAGCACCGCGAGTGGACCGAGCGTGTCGGCCTCGGTGAACGCGGCCGCGATCGCCACCGGATCGGACGCATCCGCGCGGATCGCGATCGCGCGGGCTCCGGTGGCCTCGACGGCGGTCACCGCCTCTGCCGCCGCCGCGGCGTCGCTCCGGTAGTTGATGGCGACCGCGAAGCCGCGCCGCCCGAGCTCGATCGCGATCGCCCGACCGATGCCGCGCGATCCGCCGGTGACCAGGGCGACCCTGGCGTCGAGCTTCACGTCACTCATCGTGCGACCTCCACGCGGATCGCCGCGGCCAGGCCCGGTGCCGTGGTGTGCAGCCCGAGCGCGACCCGCGCCGTGGTGCTGGTGCGTCGGGTGACCGGCGCGAGGGGGCCCCCTGCGGCGTGCTCGAGCCCCGCGATCGGGGGCAGCGTTCGTGCACGCATCGCCTCGGCGAGCGTGATCGCCTGGACCACCGAGGTGGCCGCGCCGACCTGCCCGATCGCTGCGGACGGTGCGATCAGCGCGGCATCCGGCGCGACCAGGGCTGCGATCAACTCGCGCTCCTCGCGATCGAGCTCGGGCCATGCCCGCGCGGCCCCCGCGATCATCGTGGCCCCTGCGCCGAGGTCGGCCGCGCAGCGGGCGAGCGTGGTGGTGACGTCAGGCTCGGAGCCCGCGCCGTCGCGCACGTCGATCCAGGCGTGCGGTGCCGTGGCCTCTCGGACCAGGACGATCGCAGCCGCGGCCTCGCCGGGAACGAAGCCCGCAGCGTCGGCGGCGTACGGCGCCACGAGGCCAGCGACCGGAGCGTGGGTCGCCGAGCGGCGCGCACCGAGCTCCACCAGGGTCTCGGGCTCGAGGAGCGAGTCGTACGCGATCACCAGGGCCGCATCGAGGGCTCCGTCCCACAGGGCGCGGCTCGCGGCGGCCATCGCCTGCGCGCCCGCGTTGCCGCCGCCGAACGTGGCGCCTTCGCCCCGGAGCCCGAGCGCGGCAGAGGCCAGGGCGTGCACGTTGTTCGAGAGGTGACGGAGCATCCAGTAGGGGTGCACGTCCTTGAGCCCGCGCTCCCACATCCGCTGGCCATCGTCGGTCTGACCGGCGAACGCCGCCATCATGTCCTCCCAGTGCGCGCGGAGGCCACCGACGCCGCAGAACACGCCGATCCGCGGCCCGCCTACGATCCCCGAAGCGGCGAGCGCCTCGGTGGCGACCTCGAGCCCGAACAGCCCCATGCGCCCGAGGAACCGCGCCTGGCGCGAGGCCGCGGGCTGCATGAGCAGCGGCGCGATCGTGGTGCAGGTGTAGCCGGCACGGGGATCCAGGCTCGCCGCGCGCTCGCCCGCGTACAGCCTCGCCATCGCGGCCTCGATCGAGTGACCGAGGGGCGTGCGCCACGCTCGCGCGATCATCGCGGTCTTCACGCCGGCCTCCCGATCACGAGGCTGGCGTTCTGGCCGCCGAAGCCGAACGAGTTGGAGAGGATCGCGCCGACGCTCGCAGCGCGCGGGGTTGGCCCGATCACGTCCACATCGCACTCCGGGTCGCGATCGACGAGGTTCGCGGTGCCGGGGAGGAGATCGCGCTCGAAGGCGAGCAGGCTCGCCGCGAGCTCGATCGCACCGGCCGCGGCCATCAGGTGCCCCACCGCTCCCTTGATCGAGCTGACGGCGACCCGACTCGCGTGTGCACCGAGCGCACCATGGAGCGCCTTGCACTCCGCGGGATCGTTGAGCGGTGTGCCGGTGCCATGCGCGTTCACGTAGCCGATCGCCTCGGCAGGGAGACCACTGCGCGTGATCGCGCGCGTCATCGCGGCCTGCGCGGCGCGGCCATCCGGGCGCGGTGCCGTGGCGCGATAGCCATCCTGCGTGCTGCCCCATCCGAGCACGGTCGCGAGGGGCCTCGCACCACGCGCACGTGCCCGCGCGAGATCCTCGAGGACGAACATCGCCGCACCCTCGCCGATCACCAGCCCATCGCGGCGCCGATCGAACGGACGGCAAGCATCGAGCTCGTCGCGCGGCGACGGTGCGCCGAGCCGGCACATCCCGCCGAGGCCGAGCGGGTTGACCATCGAGTCCGCGCCGCCGCACACCACGATGTCGGCCGCCCCGCGCTCGATCAGCGAAGCGGCGTGGGCCACCGCGAGCGCACCCGCCGCGCACGCCGAGGCGTTGACCACCATCGGGCCACGCAGGTCGAGCATGGCGTGGATGCTCCGTGCACACAGATCCACCGAGGACCGATAGCGCACGCCCGGCGTGTTGGTGTCCTTGTCCCAGCACAGCGCTCGGCGGCCCTGCGCATCTCGGCCGTAGAGCGGCACGAGATCCTCGAGGAAGGCCTGCTCGAGTCCGAGCGCCATCACGAGCGAGGCGGTCCGCTCGGACGCCCCACACCCGGCGCTGCGCCAGGCCTCGCCAGCGGCCACCAGGCCGAACCCCAGCTTGCGGTCCCGCAGTGCCCCTGACGCACGCAGCTCGTGCGCGAGCGTGCCGTCGCCGAGCTCGTGGGCCAACCACGCGACATCGGTGCGCAGCACCGGCACCTCACCCGCTACCCGCGTGGGGAACGTCGACGCGTCGAACGAGCGGATCCGCGAGATCGCGCTCCGACCCGCGGCCAGCCCGGCGAACAACGCCTCGGTGCCGACGCCGAACGCCGAGACCACGCCGACGCCGGTGATCGCGATCGTCACGCGGCCTCCCGCGACAGCACCACCACACCCGGATCGCCATCGACGCCGAGCGTCAGCACGACCGCCCTGCCGCCCCGCTGTTCAAGCAGGTCCGCGGCGGCGATCACCGCCAGCGCCGCACTGGCAGCGAGGCTCTCGCCGAGCGCCGCCGTGGAGACCACGCGCGCACCCGGGCAGGTCACGTTCGCCCACCCGCGCAGCGCGTCTGCCGCGGGCGGCCCCCACGGGGCGATCACCACGAGGTCCACGGGCTCGACGAGGCGCGCGACCGAGACCGCCTCGGCGATCGCGTCGGCCACCGGGCGCCCCCGGCCGCTCGCCATCCCGCAGCCATCGACGAGCGTGCTGCGGGCGGAAGCCGAGACCTCCTCGAGCGCGATGAGGCCCGCACCCTCGGCGACCACGAGGCCTCGACCGACCAGGCCCTCGCGCGTGAGCTCGGCGACGGTGGCGGGGTGCGTGGGCGCATCGGCACCGCCCGTGATCGCGCGGGCGCAGTCTCCCGACCGCACGGCATGGACCGCCTCGGAGATCGCCGCGATGGTCCCGGCACCGCGCGAGAACACCGCACTGTTCGGTCCGCCGAGGCCCTCGAGGATCGCGCCGTGGCACATCGTGAAGTTGTTCATCAGCTGGAACGCGAGCAGCGGATTGCACGCCGCGAGCCCCTGCTTGCCGAACCGCGCGAGCGAGAACGCACCGTCCGCGATGCTCTCGTCGAGGAGCGCCATGAACTCGTCGAGCGAACCGCCCGACGCGCCCACGCCGAGGAAGTAGCCCACCTGCTCGCGCTCCTCGGTCCACGCCAGCTCGCCGAGGAGCCCCCTCAGGCAGCGCGCCGCGAGGTAGGCCGCGCGGGACATCATCTTGCGGGCGCGCGGGTTCTCGAGCGGAGCCTCGGCCGGGATCCCGGGCAGCGCCGCCCCGCTCGCGAGCGCCGTCCCGAGGCCGCGCGCACCAGCTCCGAACGCGGACACGGCCGCCATCGCGCGGATCGCGATCATGCCACCCCGGAAACGGGGTCAGACCCCTTTTTCGCCCGCTGCAGGACCAGGCACGAGTTGGCGCCGCCGAACGCGAAGGCGTTGGCCAGCGCGGCGTCCACGTCCTTGGCCAGCGCACGCCCGATCACGTGGGCCACGTCGCACGCCGGGTCCGGCAGCGCGAGGCCGGCGGTCGGGAGCACGGTGCCGGCGTGCACCGCCTCGTAGGCGTACAGCGCGCCGAGCGCTCCCGCGCCCGCCACCCAGTGCCCGAGCGCGCCCTTGCTGGAGCTGACGTGGGCCCGCGCCACGCCCGCGCCGAGCGCGCGCTTGATCGCGGCGACCTCGATGCGATCGTTGAGCGGCGTGGAGGTCCCGTGCGCCTGGACGTACTGGATCTCTGGTTCGCCCGCATCGCGAAGTGCGGCGCTCATCGCGCGCGAGGCGCCGTCTCCGTCGGGCTCCGGCGCGGTCAGGTGATGCGCATCGAGGCTGCGGCCGATCCCCGCGATCTCCACGGTGGCGTCCCCCGGCTCCGCCGAGAGGACGAGCATCGCGGCGCCCTCACCGATGATGAAGCCATCGCGATGCGCATCGAACGGGCACGAGATGCCGCGCGGGCTGAGGATGCCGAGCAACCCGAACCCCGCGAGCATCAGCGGATCCACATCGGCGCCCACGCCGCCACACAGCGCGACCTCACACTCACCGAGCCGGATCGCCCGGACCGCCTCCACGATCGCCGCGCTCCCCGAAGCACAGGCGAGCGACACCGTCTCCACGGGGCCGTGCGCGCCGTACTCGATCGCGAGCGCCGTCGCGACGGCGGAGGGCGAGATCACCGAGGCGTCGATGCGCTCGGCGAAGTGCCGTGCGTCGCGCCCGAACTTCGCGTGATCGAACTCGCCCCGTGCACCCCGCCCTGCCCGCGCGAGGCCGAGGGCCGTGGCCCACTGGCAGCGACCCGATTCCGCGCCGAGGAACACGCCGAGCCGTGCGGTGCCCACGCGGACACCGGCCATCTCCCAAGCCTCGCGCGCCGCGAACCGCGTGTACGGCAGGCGCCGATCCTCGTCGGGGAATGACGTCTCGATCGACGCGGCCACGTGGCACGGGAAGCCCGCGGCATCGAACCGCGTGATCTCCTTGATCGCGGTGGCGCCCGTGGCGAGCTGCGCCACCGTCGCGGGCCAGCTCGTACCGAGCGGCGTATACGCCCCCACGCCCCGCACGAATACGCGGCGGCGCGTCACTCAGCGCGCTCCGATCGATCCGTGCAGCCAGATCTCGAGGTACTCGCGGCGCTTCGCGAGCACGCCCGGATCGGTGACTTGCATGAAGGCGAACGACAGCATCGCCTCGCTCGCGAGCTTGCCCTCGACCCGCGCGAACGCCTGCGCCTGCCCGCCATCTTCGCTGACGCGCTCGACGCGCGCCTCGAGCTCGAGCCGATCACCGGGCCTGACCACGTGGCGGAACTTGGCGCGGTCCGCCATCGTCAAGATCGCGTGCAGATCGTGACGCCCGCGCTCGCGCATCGTCGCTTCGAGGAGCACCCCCGAGAGCTGCGCGAGTGCTTCGAGGATCAGCGCGCCCGGCATCACCGGATAGCCCGGGAAGTGGTCCGCGAAGATGTCATCCGAGAGCGAGACGCACTTGATGCCCCGCGCCAGCTCGGGCGGTTCCAGGACGGTGATGCGATCGAGGAGGATGTAGCGCACGAACCCGCGCAGCCTACCAAAGCCCGACGAGGAGGATCCGGAGCAGACGGGCAATTCCAGGCAGCGTGTTTTGCGCGGGGACACGCTGGACGCTCGTGCTCCCCCAGTGCGATCCACGGGGTCATGGGCGAGTCGGCGGCAGACATCCTCAAGCACGGGTTCGGCGAGTTCCGCGCGTTCGTCAACCCGCTGATCGCGGAGCGCGCACGGCTGGCCCGCGAACCGATCGAGTTCGTGCGGGTCGAGGGGGGCGTCCTCCACGATGCCGCCGGGAAGTCCTACGAGGACCTGCACGGGACGCAGATGCTCGGCCACAGAAACCCTGCCGTCGCCGACGCGATCCGCGGCTTCCTCGACTCCGACGTGCCGAACTGGTTCCCGTCGCGGGTCAACCCGTGGGCTGGCCGGCTCGCGCGTCGCCTGTGCGAGCGCACCGGGTACTCGAACGTGTTCTTCGGGATGAGCGGCGCGGATGCCGTCGAGGCGGCCCTCAAGCTGGCGCGCGCCGCCACCCGCAAGCCGCGGATCCTCGCCCTCACGGGCGGCTACCACGGCTGCACGTTCGGCGCGGTGTCGCTGATGCACGATGGGCCCCTCCACGATCCGTTCGGCCCGCACCTCCCGGGGGTGGAGAAGGTGCCGTTCGACGATGTCGACGCGCTCGCGAAGGCGCTGGCCCCCGGCGACGTGTGCGCCGTCGTGGTCGAGCCGATCCAGGGCGAAGGGGGCGTGCGCTCGCTGTCCCCGGCGATGATCGCGGCGGTGTGCGAGCTGACCGCCAAGCATGGCGCGCTGCTGGTCGCCGACGAGGTTCAGACCGCTCTCGGCCGCTCCGGGCGGTTCCTCGCGAGCGAGGCGTGGCCGCGCAAGCCCGAGATCGCGCTGATCGCCAAGACGCTCGGCGGGGGCCTGGTCCCGATCTCCGCGATGCTGACCCAGCGCGAGACCTTCGAGCGCGCCTACGGACAGAACTTCTTCATCGGCGAGTCCCACAACACCACGTTCGGCTACAACGGCCTGTCCTGCGTGGCCGCCCTCGCCACGCTCGATCTTCTCGACGACGACCTGATCGCCAGTGTCGCGCGCCGCGGCGCGGAGTTCCGCTCCCTCCTGGCCGAGGCGCTCCGCGGCAATCCGCTGTTCACCGAGGTCCGCGGCGAGGGCTTCATGATCGGCGTCGAGCTCGTCCACGCCCCGCACCCCTGGCTCTCGTTCGAGCACTTCGGGATGCCCGAGCTCGCGCACCAGCCCACGATCGGCCCCCTGCTCTGCTACCGGCTCTATGCCCGTGGCTTCTTCGCATTCGTGTGCGGGCACGATTGGCGCGTGCTCCGCCTCCAGCCGCGCTTCGACATCCCCGACGCCCGGCTCGCCGAGCTGGCAAAGGCGTGCCGCGAGGAGCTCGACCACCTCGCGAACCTGTCGTAGCGGCAGACGGTGGGCGGCAGACGGCGGCAAGCGCTTGCGCGGCCCCCGACGGACACGGTACGCCGTTCCCCATGGACTGCACGAGCTGCGACACCACTCCGCCTCGGCCCGATCGTCCGCACACGTTCTTCGCACACGCGCCGGACACGTGCCGCACGTGCAACACACCGGGTGAGGCGCGCGTCGTCATCCGTGACGGGAAGGTCGTCCACCTGCTGCGCTGCACCGTGTGCGGCCCCGTGGAGTGGGAGGTCTCGAACGATGCCGCTGCGTACGTGCGCTCGTTCCTCGCCCGCGGCGTGGTCCCCGAGGGCCTCGTCGGCGATCACTCGTTCAAGCACACCACGTCGACCTGCCCGAAGTGCCTCGCCCTGGTCGCCGCCGACGTGGTGATCCGCAAGGGCCAGGTCTACTTCCTGAAGGACTGCGCGAAGTGCGGCCCCTCGGAGGCGCTGGTCTCCGAGGATGCGAACTACTACGTCAAGGCCTATGCGTTCGCGCGCGCCGGCACCCAGCCGCTCAAGTTCCGCAACACCGCCGAGCACGGCTGCCCCACGGACTGCGGCACGTGTGACGATCACGAGCAGCACACCTGCCTGCCGATCGTCGAGGTCACCGATCACTGCAACCTCGAGTGCCCGATCTGCATCGTCGACAACCACAACTCGAAGCACATGGAGCCGGCGACGTTCGCGAAGATCGTCGACGGCCTGATCGAGGCCGAGGGCGTCTGCGAATCGATCGCCCTCTCCGGCGGTGAGCCCACGAGCCACCCCAAGATCCTCGAGCTGCTCGCGATCGCGAGCCGCCCCGAGATCGGGCGCGTGGTGCTGATCACCAACGGCATCCGCCTCGGCAAGGATCGCGCGTTCGCGCAGGCGCTCAAGGACATGGGCATCTACGTCGGGCTCCAGCTCGATGGCTTCACCGCCGAGGTCCACACCAAGATCCGCGGCAAGGACCTGGTCAGCGAGAAGAACGCCGCGCTCGCGATCCTCGCCGAGCTCGACATCCCGACCCAGCTGATCTTCGTCGCCACGCGTGGCGTCAACGATCACCAGATCGGCCAGGTGGTGGAGCTGTTCCTCTCGGGCTCGCACTTCCTCTCGCTCAACTTCCAGCCCGTCGCGTACACCGGCCACGGCGGCGGCACCTTCGTCCACGATCCGAACGATCGCCTCACCATCCCCGGCGTGATCCGCCACATCGATCAGCAGACCGGCGGCAAGGTCGGCTACACCGACTTCTTCCCGCTGCCGTGCTCGCACCCGCAGTGCGTCTCGCTCACGTACCTGCTCCGCCTCGAAGACGGCACCAGCGTGCCGTTCGCGCGGTTCGTGGACTTCGAGAAGCACGCCACGCTCCTGCGCTCGTCCGCCACGCTGCCGCCCACGCCCGAGGTCGAGGACGCGCTCGCCGACGTCATCCACGAGGTGTTCGCGCGCCAGGACGAGATCCCCCGCGGCGCCGAGATCCTCCGCGCGCTCCGGCGCTCTCTCGACGAGATGTTCCCCGCCAAGCCCCTCACCACGCGCGAGGCGCTACGGGTCAGCGAGCGGCAATCGAAGTCGATCTTCCTCCACCACTACATGGACCGGCACGACTTCGATCTCGAGCGGCTCCGCAAGTGCTGCCATCACTACCCGCAGATCGACGGCAAGATCATGCCGGCCTGTGGCTTCAACATGTTCCACCGCGGCGCCGCCCAGGGCCCGGAGACGCCACGCGCCAAGTTCGGACGCGCGCCGTTCTCGCTGCCGGTGATCAGCTAAGTGGCGGGGCTGTGCGCGGGGCGCGTCGCGCTCGTCACGGGCGGCTCCCGAGGCCTCGGGCGCGCGATCTGCCTCACCCTCGCCAAGGAGGGCGCGTTCGTCGCGTTCAACTACCTCAAGCACGATGAGGACGCCGCGGCGACCGTCGCGGCGATCGAGGCTGCCGGCGGACGCGCCTCGGCGCACAAGGTCTCGGTCCTCGACAAGCCGGGCCTCTCCGAGCTCGCGAAGTCACTCGATCGCGCCCACGGCAAGATCGACATCCTCGTCAACAATGCGGGGTACGGCCAGGTCGTTCCGCTCGCCCTGATGGAGGAGTCCGACTGGGACAACATGCTCGACACGCACGTCAAGGGCGCGTTCCTCGCGACCCAGGCGGTGCTGCGGGTGATGGTCCGAGAGCGGTACGGCCGCGTGATCAACGTGGGCTCTCTCGCCGGCATCAAGATGATGCAGGCGCCCGTGCACTACGCCACGGCGAAGGCCGCGCTCAAGGGGTTCACCGAGTCCCTCGCGAAGGAGATCGGGCGCTACGGCATCACGGTCAACTGTGTGGCCCCGGGCATCCTCGACGAGGGGGTGAGCGATCACCTGCCGCCCGCGCGGAAGGAAGAGTACGTACGGCACTGCGCCCTCCGGCGCGTGGGGAGGCTCGAGGAGGCGGCGGACATGATCGCGTTCATCGCGTCGGAGCGCGCGAGCTACACCAACGGCGCCACGCTCGTCGTCGACGGCGCGGTGTGATCGCGCTCCCGGCCGGCTTCCAGCTCGCCGAGGTCCCGATCGCCCCCGGCGAGGATCGCCACGCGTGCGGCCGGCGCGCCGCGGCGCTGGCCTTGTCACCACTCGGCGGCACCCTCGCCTACGACGGCAGCCGCCCGATCGTCGCCGGGACCACAGCGGCGATCTCGATCACCCACGGCCGTACCCGTGCCCTCGCCGTCGCCGCCCGCGTGCCACGGCTCGGCATCGATCTCGTGGACGATGCCGACCACGAACGTCTCGCGCGGATCGCCTCGCGGTTCCTCGCCCCCGAGCACGCGATCGCCATCAGCGCCGCCACCCGCGCGGCGTGCTTCGCCGCCAAGGAGGCAGGGCTCAAGGCCCTCGGCCTGGGCCTCTACGATGGCGGCATGTTCGATGACTGCGCGGTCTCGGTGATCTCGCTCGAACCGCCGCGCCTCGCGCCCGGCGAACTCGCGCTCGTGCTCGGCCGGGTCGTCGACGGCACGCTCGCGGTCGTCTACACCACTCGCCAGTGACCGTTCACCCCGTGCGCCGGCTGCTGCCGGGCAACAGCTGACCGAGGTGCCACGCCTGCACGTGGAGCCGGTGACTTGCGTCGGTGGCGCTCCGGTTGATCCGCACCAGATACGCCGCCACCGTGGCGAGCAGCACCGCGTTGGCCGTCATCAGCTCGAAGGCATCGGCGCGACTCGTGCCCTGGAAGATCGCCGAGCTCGTGCACAGGCCTCCATCGATGGTGGACCAGGTGGTCGCGAACACGCCGAGCCACTCGAGCAGCTGCGGGATCGCCACCACCGCGATCAGCCAGCCGGCCACCACGAACGGGCGCCTGGATAACCATGGGTTCGCCGTCATCGGCAGCAGGGTCCCGGCGATCACCACCGGGGTCAGCACGAACGGACCGAGCACCCGCGTGAACGCGATGGCGAGCCCGAACCCCACGAGCAGGTTCAGCAGCGGGTTCGGGCGCCCGAGGCGATACGCGCGCCAGACGATGAACGTCACCGCGGCCAGCGTGGCGTACGTGACGCCGAGGGTGGTCCAGTTGCGGACCTCCATGAGCGGAGCAAGGAGCCCAGAGGCGAGCACGGCGAGCAACGCAAACACCGAGACCCGCATGCGGTTGGTCCCGACCCGCCGATCCTCCTCGGCCAGCCCGGCCACCAGCTCGGCGGGCAGGACCGCGGGCGGCTCGACGATCAGCGAGCTGACCAGCCCCGCCGCCTCGACCGATTCTGGGTCGAGCGCGAGAGCACGCCCCGCACAGCTCATGGCGGTGGAGCGTGCCTCGGGGTCCCCGGAGGCGAGCGCTGCGCGCGCGAGATCGAGCTGCCCCGCCGCGAGCGCCCGCCGCTGCGCCACGTCACGATCGCCATCGAGGTAGCGCTGGATCCGCGCGCCGAGCTCGCGTGCGGTCGGCCTGGTGGTCGCGAGATCCGCGAGCGCGTCGTGGCACGCAGCGTCGAGCTCGGGCGCGATCGCGACGCTCGAGACCCGCGCCGTGGGGGACTGCTGCGCTGCACCGAGCGTGCTCGCGATCGCGGCCGCGCCGCGGGGATGCAACGATTCGCCGGTGAGGATCTCGAACAGGATCGCGCCGAGCGCGTAGACGTCGACCGGCGGGCCCACGTCCTCGCCGCGGATCTGCTCGGGCGCCATGAAGCCCGGCGTCCCCAGCAGCTCTCCGGCCTGGGTCCCCTCGCCGAGCGTGTCGATCACGTCGGCTGGGCTGGCCCCCGCCTGGTGCTCCACGAGAACGCGCGCGATGCCCCAGTCGAGCACGTACACCTCGCCATAGTCGCCGAGCATGATGTTCGCCGGCTTGAGATCGCGGTGGACGATCCCGTGCGCATGCGCGAACTCGATCGCGAGGCAGACGTCCACGAACGCGCGGAGCAGCGGCTTCTGACCACCGTGATCGGCGAGCCGCTGCGCGAGTGTCACGCCGGCGAGCCGCTTCATCGTGAAATACGGTCGTCCATCGGCATCGATCGCGAGCTCGTGCACGGGCACGATCGCCGGATGGTCGAGCCGGCCCTGGATGCGGGCCTCGCGGAGGAACCGCGCGATCGCGGCCTCGGAAGGTGCCGAGCTCCGCATCCGCTTGATCGCGACGTCGCGTCCGATCCGCCGATCATGCGCCGTCACGACTTCGCCCATGCCGCCGCGCCCGATCACCTCGCCCATCACATAGCCCGCCTCCGGGAGCACGATCGCTCCTCCGTCGCGTCGGGCAGGGACGAGCGTGTCCTGGTTCGCCGTCGCGGTGCCACCCGCCTGGGTGGTCGCATAGGGCGCGTCGGGCGAGGGCCGATCTGCGTCGTCTGGGCTCATCACGGGGCAGCGTATCAGTCGGCCCCGTGGCTGCGCCGCCGTCTGTGGTAGACCACCAGGATGCACGCAGGTCACGCCCGGCACCTCCTCCTCGCGCTCGCCCTCGTCCTCGGCGCATGTACGCGAGACACCCCGCACGTGACGGGTGGACCAGCCGCGGCTCCGGCCGCCGCCAGCCCCACGCCGTCGCCCACCGAGGTGACGCCGGCGGCACCTGGCGCGATGGCCAACACCCCCGGTGCGCCTCCCGCCCCCGCCGGCGACGAGGGCATGTCGGGCACGATCACCGAGACCATGGATTCCGGTGGGTACACCTACGCGAAGCTCGATAACGGCACCCGGCAGGTGTGGGTCGCAGGCCCCGAGACCAAGCTCGCGGTCGGCACCAAGATCGGCACGGTCAGCGGCACGCTCATGGCGGGGTTCCGCTCCACCACGCTCAACCGCACGTTCGACGAGATCTACTTCATCGGCTCGTTCCCGATCGCGGGCAGCGCACCGCCGAACCCGCACGTGGCGGCCGGCACCCCGATGACCGAGATGGCCCCGATGGCCAAGCCGACCGAGCTGATCGAGCGCATCACACCCGCCCCGGACGGTCAGACCATCGCGCAGCTGTTCGCCGGCAAGGCCGGGCTCGAGGGCAAGCCCATCGTCGTCCGCGGCAAGGTGGTCAAGCTCAACAACGGGATCCTCGGCCACAACTGGCTGCACATCCAGGACGGCACTGGCGCCGCGGGCACCAACGACCTGACGATCACGACAGCGGCCACCGTCGCGCTCGGTGATGTCGTCACGGTCCGCGGCAAGCTCGCCACCAACAAGGACTTCGGTAGCGGCTACAAGTACGACGTGCTGATCGAGGACGCCGCGATCACGGCGAAGTAGCGGCCCCCCCCCCCCCACCCCACCCCCCCCCCCGGGGCCCCCTCGGCGCCCCCGCCGCCAGATCACGGAGCGTACGCGACGTCGAGGATCGGTCCGCCGACCTGATTGAACGGGTTGTAGGGGATCGGTGCGGGGCCGTTGTAGCCGCAGTTCCCTCCGCCGCTCACCGCGACGATCCGTCCGCCCTGAGTGAGCTGCACCGAGCCACCCGGCTGATTCCCTGCCCGCTGGAATGGGTCCGTGACCACGAACGAAGTCCCGGTCAGGTCGATGTGCGCCGTTCCGGAGCTGCTGCTGTTGCCCATGCAGTCCATCGCCACACCGAGCGGCATCGCGTTGACCAGCGTCCCACCGTGCGTGAGCGATCCTGTCGAGGTCGCGAACGTCTGATCGGAGATGTCGACCTTCATCGTCGCGGGGATCAGCCGGATCCGTGCATAGCGCGTGCGCACCGACGTCCCGCTCGTGTACTGGCCGAAGTTCTGGGTCGCATCCTGGACCGTGAGGTACTCGACGAGCCCGCCAGCACTCGGCGCGCAGAACGCGGTCCATGGACGGTTGGCCATGCCGCCGGCGTACAACGTGGCATTGCCGCCCGTGAACGTCGGCACCTGGGCCACGATCTCCGCGCAGCTCGTGGGCGCATAGCAGGTGAACGAGCCCGCCGTGTTCGCGCATGCCGCGGGGCACGCGTTCGCCGCACACTCGTCGAGATCCGTACAGCTCATTCCATCGCCCGTGTAGCCCGCGCTGCACGAGCAGCTGACGGCGCTCGGGTCACAGGTCGCATGCGGATCGCAGGTCAGATCGCCGCACACCACAGGCGGGGCTGCATCCGCGCTTCCATCCGCTCCTCCATCCACGAGCTCCGAGCTCCCGGCCACCGAGAACCCGCATCCCGCCGCCACGACCAGGACTCCGAGGTAGCGACGCACGAGACCAGCGTACACCCGTTCCACCGACGGCCAACGGGACTCTCCGGGGTAGCGATCGGGTGTCCCAAATGTCCCCGCCGGCGACCACGTGACGCTCCGGTCGCTGCGGCCGGTGCGCTGACTACTGACAGCCGAACACGCCGGTACGCTGGACGCCTAACCGCGTGTACCCAGTACAGGTGTCCCCGGTGTTGGCCGTGGTGTGCCAGGTCGTGGGGGCAACGCCCTTGAACCGCGAGCACTCGGCCAGGAGCCCCGTCGAGTGGTGGACACCTCGCTCGTCGTAGCTCTCGTAACCCTCGCAGGGCTCGTCGTCCTTGAGGCCGGGTGCGGCATAGGTCCGCGACGCGGCGTCATACTCGCCCTGCGTGCAGCCACCGCCCGCACCTCGGCACTGCGAGATCTCGTACGTACCGGCGCGCTTGCAGCGACACGAGGTCACATCGTCGAGCTTGTCCTTGGGGACCAGGTAGTCCGCATCGACACTACAGAAGCACCGATGCATCGGCTGCGCGACCTGGACCGCGGCGATCCGCGCATCGGGTCTGTCCTCCTGGTCCGGCGCCGCCGCCGCATCGATCGCGGCCGCGGCAGCTGCCGCATCGACCACCGTGCTCGGGCTCGCGACCACGGGCGGCGGCGCCACCGGCGCGGCGTGATCGCGCGTGGCGATCACCGTGATCACCGTCGCGGCACTGACGGCACCGAGGCCCGCGAGGGCGAGCGGCCAGCGCGAGCCGCGAGCCGCAACCACCGTATCGAGCTCGTCCACCAGCGCACGCATCGACGGGAACCGGGCGGCGGGCGTGGGCGCGAGCCCGCGGCTCAGGACCCGGTCGAGCGCCCGGGACGTCTCCCGGCGCGGGGCTCGGCGCTGCCCGGCGCGCGCCGCGACGGCGATCTGCACCACGGTCTCCCCCGCGAACGGAAGCTCGCCGTGAACGGCTTCCCACAGCGATGCGCAGAACGCGAATTGATCCGAGGCCGGCTCCGCGGGTCTCCCCTCGAGCTGCTCCGGCGCCATGTACCCTGCCGTGCCGCTGGGTCGGCCGTCCTCGCCGGAGAGGTACGCGATCCCGAAATCGCCCACGCGCGGACGGGCATCGTCCCCGATCACCACGTTGCTCGGCTTGAAGTCGCGGTGCACCACCCCGGCCTCGTGCGCCGCCACGAGCCCGCGCCCGGCCTGGGCGAACATCCGCGCCACCTCGCGCCACGGCCGTGAGGCCGCTGCGAGCCACTGCGAGAGATCGACGCCCTCGACGTACTCCATCGCCAGGAACAGCGCGCCCTCGTGCTCTCCGAGGTCGTACAGCGTGACCACGTTGGGATGCGCGACCTTCGCCATGGTCTGTGCTTCGGCACGGAGCTGCTCCGGGCGATCGCTGTGCATCAGCACCTTGAGCGCGACCTTCCGCTTCACCTCCGGATCGAACCCGATCACCACCACGCCGGCACTCCCTTGCCCGATCACCCCCTGCACCTCGTATCGCCCCAGCCGACTCCCGACCTCGATCGCAGCCCGCCCACCGACGCGACCCGGCCTCGTCGCGATGCCGTCGACGGGACTGGGCACCGTGTCGACCTCACCGGGGGGCCGGTCGTCGCGCGTCGGCCGGCTCGACTCGCCAGGCGTCGGGGCCGGTTCGAGCGTGACGCCCTCCAGTAGATCGCGCGCCGAGACGCGTGGCAGCGCCGCGATGACAGGCTCCAGCGCCCCGAGCATCGCCGCGGCATCGGCGTAGCGATCCTTCCGCTCCGGCGCCATCGCACGCGCGATCACGCGATCGAGCTCGTCCCCTGCCCCCTGTGCCAGCGCCGCGACCGAGGGTGGCGTCGAGCGCATCGCGAGCGCCTCGATCTCCCGGCCTTCGTAAGGCCGCTCGCCGACGATGGCCTCGTAGAGCACGACCCCCATCGCGTAGACGTCCGCGCGGACATCGACGACCTCTCCTTCGAGCTGCTCGGGTGCCATGTACTGCGGCGTCCCGAGCGACTGGCCCGTCAGCGTGAGGCCACGATGCTCGACCAGCTTGGCGATCCCGAAATCGATGACCTTGATCCGCCCAGCCGTGGTGACGAACAGGTTCGACGGCTTGAGATCGCGATGAACGATCCCACGTGCGTGCATCGGCTCGAGCGCCCGCAGCGCCTCGAGCACCACCTCGCAGGCCACGCCGACCGGGAGGCGTCCACGCTGGTGCAGCACCATCCCGAGCGAGCACCCGTGCAGGTACTCCATGATCTGGTACGGCTGGCCATCCGGCAGCACACCGATCCCGATCACGTTGACGAGCCCGTCGTGGCGCACCAGGTTCGCGATCTTCGCCTCCGCGATGAACCGCTCCGCCATCTCCGGATCGAGGATCAGCTCGTCGGCCAGCACCTTGACCGCGACCTGCGCACCGATCGTGGGGTGGATCGCTCGGTAGACACGCCCCATCCCACCCTCGCCGATCATCGCGACGAGCTGGTAGTCCCCGATCTTGGTACCGAGCAGCGGATCGTGGGTCGCATCGCGCTCGGTCCCGTCGCGTGGGCACGGCCCCGCGGCATCGGCGCGGCTACCGCACGCAATGCACACGTAGTGGACCGCTGCGGCTCCCATCGAGGGGACTATGCCCTACCCGCCCGAGCCGCGGAGCGTGGCCGCGAGGACAACGTGTTCCCGCGATCGTCGCGTCCCGTCGCCGTGAAGATCGATTAGGCTCCTCTCGGGAGACACCATGCCAATCGACAAGGACGTTCTGCTGGCGGCACTGCGCCGTCGCTACGACTACTACTCGACCCAGACCATGTTCGACCTCACGCGAGAGCGCGCCGGGCTCGCGGACAAGCCCACGTTCGATGCCGGAGAGCTGCGTGCGTTCCGCGCCGCGCTCGTCCTCGTCGGCGATCGGATCGATGGCGTGCTGGCACGCATCGACGAGCTGGCCGGGACCGCCCCGCCTGCAGCGGCCGTCGATTCGCCGGCGGCCGTCTCGGCGCCCGTCACGGCGCCCGCTGCGATGCCGGCCGCCCCGATTGCACAGCCGGTGATCGCCACGCCACCCGTCGAGCCGGCCCCCGTCACGGCGCCGGCCCCCGCGCCGGTTGCGGCCGCCTCCCCGGCCGCGGAGACCACGATCGTGCTCACTGGCCTCGAGCTGGGCGAGGACGAGCAGGTGATGATGTGCGGCGAGTTGCCCGTGTTCGGGGACTGGGATCCCGAGCGAGCGCGACCGATGGCGCGCAAGGGCGATCAGTGGCTCGCCACGATCGAGCTCGCGCCAAAGGTGGAGCTCGCGTTCAAGTTCCTGCGTCGCGACGCCGCCGGCACGGTGACCTGGGAGACCGGCGACAACCGCAAGGTGGTCGGAGCACAGCGCCTCGACGCCTCCTGGCGCTGAGCTCAGCGGCCCGCGCAGTACGTACCGGCGTGCGAGCGATCACCGATCACGCTCACGCCCTCGTCCTCGATCTTCAGCTCGCCGCGGAACGTCTCGGCAGCGCGGCCGCGCATCGTCACCGTGCACGCGGTCACGAGTCCCTGGCACTGCTCGGGCCCCTCACGACACACCAGCGTGACCCTCTCGAGGAACACGCCGTCGTTCCCCAGCACCACGTGGTGGCTGAGGTCGATCCGCACCGCCGCTGCCTTGCCCACCTTCAACGTGCTCTGCCCGACCAGCTCGTAGTTCTCGTCACCCTGCTGGTACGCGACCCGCCATGCGGCGCCGGTCCGGACGAGGACGTAGTGGCGAGACTCGACGGTGTGAACGACTTTGACGTCGGGCGACAGCTCGGAGACCTTGGCGCCCTTCTCCCAGCGCGCGGTGCAGGCGGCCAGCTTGTCCCAGGCCATCGGCCCCGCACAGTCCCGCTCGAACGGCGGTTGCGGCGGCGGCGGGCTCGCCGAGGCGACGGCCGTGAGCGCGAGCAGCATCCACAACACCTTCATGGAGTTCCAGACGCACGAGCCGACGTGTGGGTCTCCACAACCGACCTGGATCCCCCCGGGACGATGTCCTACCCTGGAGTCATGAGAGCCGTCGCGGCGCTGCTCGCCACGGTGCTGGTCGCGGCCTGCGGCGATCCTGCCGCGCCGTCCACGCACCCGCTGTGGTCGGATGGCACCCACCTCCGGGATGCCGAGGATCGGACCGTGATCCTGCGCGGCATCAACGCGCGCATCGCCGGCGTGTTCGACGTGACCTTCGCGGATGGCCGCACCGCGCTCGAGCCCCTCCCTGCCCTCACGCCCGCCGATTGTACGAGGATGCGGCAGCTCGGCCTGGATCTCCTGCGCCTGCCGATCAACTGGAGCGGGATCGAGCCCACCGATGGGCAGTTCGACGAGAGCTACCTCGCACGGGTGGATGCCGCCGTGCAGTGTGCGGCAGCTGCGGGCCTGCTCGTGATCATCGATCTCCATCAGGATGGGTACTCGAAGGAGATCGGCGAGGACGGCGCACCGCTGTGGGCGATCCAGCCACCGCCGACGATGCTCCTCGGAGGACCGCTCACGGATCTCGGCGAGCGCCGCCTCTCCGCCCAGGTCCTCGCTGCGTTCCGCACCTTCTTCGCCGCCGAGGATCCCTCCGGCCTGCAGGCCCGCTACCACGCGATGCTGTCGCACGTGGCCGCGCACTGGGCCGACGATCCCGCCGTGATCGGATTCGAGCTGTTCAACGAGCCGATCGCGAGCGACACCGAGCTCGCCGCGTTCCAGACCGCGGGAGCCAGCGCGGTGCGCGCGAGCGCGCCCGACAAGCTCGTATTCTTCGAGCCTTCGTCGGTGCGCAACCTCACCGACTTCGCGACCAAGGCCGCCGCGCCGTTCCCCGTCAGCGGTGCGGTCT
Organism: Myxococcales bacterium; assembly: GCA_016720595.1. Lineage (GTDB taxonomy): Bacteria > Myxococcota_A > Polyangia > Haliangiales > Haliangiaceae > JABFXX01. Next base: position 10,767 of record JADKKI010000023.1, on the reverse strand, counting down.
ATGCCCCACACGTCTACACGTTCGTGTTCCAGGCCAACCAGACCGCGTTCCAGACCGCCACACCGGCGGAGCTCGAGCCGAGCGTGCTCGGCACGCGCGAGGAGGCCGCCGCCTGGCGCACGCCCCTGTTCATCGGCGAGTTCGGCGTAGGCCCGAACCCCGCGGACCCGCAGACCGATCTGTGGATGCGCACCGCCGCACAGCTCCACGATCGTTACTTCGCCTCCGACGCGTTCTGGGTGTGGAAGGAGCAGAGCCAGGGCAGCTGGGGCGTGTTCGATCACGATGATGCAACGGGCGTATGGACCGAGCGCCCGCAGGTCGTCGGCTGGATCTCGCGCGTGCACGCCGCGCGGATCGCCGGCACCCCGCTCGCGATCGAGTCGTCACCCGCGGGTGATGCGATCCGCGTCGAGATCGCGCCCGGCTCCCATGCCACCGCGCCCAACCTGATCTATGTCCCCGAGCGGTTCGCCGCCACCACACGCGCCCGCTGCGACGGCGACGAGGTCGCCACCCAACGAGATCCGGCGACGGGCCTCGTCGAGATCAACTGCGGCGGCGTCGTCGAGGTCCTCCCCTGACGCGGCGACCGCTGAGTCGTCGCGACGGCGAACCCGGCGGTTGTGAGGGAGGCCCAACGGTGCCGCCGCCGCGTTGTCGGACGTTCCGCCGCATGCCACCATGCGTTCGATTCATGAAGAAACGCGTCGTCGTCATCGGCGCTGGGCTCTGCGGTTCGGTCGTCAGCACACTCCTGCGCAACGACTTCAAGGTGACCGTCGTCGAGCAGAGCCGGAAGCAGCGCCCCCTGTTCGATGATGTGGATTGCCCGACGGGCGAGCTCAACACCTCGATCAATCGCGCCCAGGGCCTCGGCGGCACCACCAACTACTGGCACAACGCGCTGATCGAGCTGGACGCCGACGATCTGACGAAGGCGGGGATCGAGCCCGCCGGCATGACCCCGTACTACGCCAAGGCGTGGTCGTTCTTCCTCTCGGAGTCGGAGCTCGCGGACTGCAACCGCGCACGGGACCTCAACCGCAAGAGCGTCGAGCAAGGCGTGTCCACGGTCGCGCACATGGTGTTGCCGCAAGCACGCCACAACGTCTGGGAGCTCGCCAACCGCCGCAATCCGGGCGACGGGATCGACGTCGTCTACGGCCACGCCGAGCGGGTCGTGGCGTCGGCCGCTGGGGGTACGTCGTACGTCGAGGTGAAGGGCAAGAGCGGCCTCGAGCGGATCGAAGCGGACCACGTGGTCATGGCCGCGGGTGGGCTCGCGACGCCGGTGCTCCTCGCGAACTCGCTCGGGCAGCCGAGTGCGTTCTGCGCCGGGTACCACGATCACCCGATGGCGTATGTCGCGAAGGTTCGCCTTCGACCCGACAGCCGGCTGAAGGCGATCTCGTGCACCGCCACGCGGTCCGCAGAGGTGCGCGCGGGCCTCGTCTACAAGTCCGCCGATCTCAAGACCGTGGTGTATCTGCGACCCGCGATCGATCTCCGGCTCGGCTCGATCACGGGGCCCGCGCGGTACATCCTCTCGGACCTTCGCAACGATCCGTTCTCGCCCAAGAAGATCCTGATGCTGCTGGGCAACCTCGAGGCGGTCCGCGAGGCGATCCTGTTCAAGACGCGCTCCGGGTTTCGCGGGGACTACTACTCGATCCTGATCCTCGGCGAGCAGACTCCGATCCCCACGCGCGGCGTGCAGCTGTCACCGGGCAAGCGTCCGGCGCTCAACTGGCACGTCACCCCCGACGAGCTGGCGTCCTATGACGCGAGTGTCGCTCGCTTCTTCACCGAGTTCGACGCCGACATCCTCGAGCGAAAGGTCCTCCCGACCTCGAGCTGGGAGTTTCGCAACGCCGCCCACCATTCGGGCACCGCGAACCAGTTCGTCGAGCACACCCGCGACACCAGCTTGCCGTTCTTCGCCGCGAAGGGCCTGCCGAGCTCGTTCGTCTGCGACGGCTCGATCCTCCGCGCCGCGGGGATCGCGAACAGCGGCCTCACGCTGGTCGCCCTCAGCTATCGGCTCGCCGAGCTGATGCGCACACTGGCCTGAGCCGCCTATTCGCCGGGGAACGTGGTGTCCATCCGCACATCGAGCACCTGTGCTCCATCGAGGACGATCGCGGCGTTGGCGGCGTCACGATCGAGCGTCACCAGCGCATCGATCGCGAACCGCTCCCCGTTGCGCACCACCCCGAGCTCCCCGATCAGATCGGCGGCCATGACCTGCCCGGCCTGCGTATCCAGCAGGTAGGTCTCGTCGAGGCCGGTCGCCAGCGTGTACGTCACCGGCGTGCCGATCATCCCGAACGTGGCCGTGGACCCGAGAGAGCCCACGCCGAGGATCGTCCCGATCCCCGACTGCAGATGGTCGAATTCCCAGATCGCCGCGCGGTTGAACCGGGCGTCGTAGCCCATCGCGTGGGTGGTGCCGTACCAGGCCGCGATCACGGTGGCGCTCTCGGCGCTGGCGTTACATGCCGGCATGCGGTGCCCCGACCGGTCGGCGCAGGTCACCTGGTACGCGTACGTCGCGTCCCCGTGATACCCGGACACCCAGCCGAGGGAATCGACGCTGAAGCCCGGCGGCCGGGTTCCGTGAACCAGCCCCAGTGTGTCGTCGATCGCGCCATGCAGACCGCCGCCGACATCGGAGCGGAGCGACGACGCGAGCATCTGCGCAACATCGTCGTATTCCGTCGACTCGACCGCCGGTTCTGCGCCACACGCCACGAGCCCGAGGGCGGCGACGTGAGCAATCGTGCGGGTCAAGGTCAGCATACGAACCTCCTGCCCCGAGGAGGAGCAAAGGTCGGGCCAGCCACACGCGCCAACAAACCTTCCCAGTTCCCGGGGCTACCGCGTCTTGCCTGCATGAGCTTCACGCACCAACATCACGCGCGCCGGTGGGGGCGCGGCGTATGCCATGGACGCGAATGGTACGGTCGTCGAGACCATGATCGAGCCAACCCCGGGACAGCCGCTGGTGCGCGCGCTGTACGACTTCTGATGATGCGTGCCGCGCTCACGGCGCTCACACTCGCGGTCGGATGCGGCAGCGGTAGCAGCACCACCACGACGACCACCACCACCTCACATCCCACGGGTCCGTATGCCTGCCCCTCGGACCATCCACTCGGGACCGAGGCGGTGTACACCGCGCCGGCGGACCTGCCGGGCTTCGTGATCGCTGCACCACAGCACTGCGCCCGTGACGAGGCGTACATCCGGATCGAGCGCGCCGCCGGCTCGCGCAAGCTCGGCACCGGGCGCGGCAAGGGCGGCGGCTTCGATGAGGGCTGCATGACCTTGCCGGCCGATCCCGCCGACCCGGCGCAGTGCCCGGTGATCAACGCGGGTGCAGTCATGACCGCGGCGCACTACGAGCTCGAGAAGCGCCACCTGGTCGCGCCCGGCGTGGGGCTCGGCCCGTGCGGCGATCTCAACGGCGACTACGCGGCCTGGCACATGGCGGTGGGCGTGCACGACTGGAACGACACCGCGACCGCGATCCGCATCGTCACCGAGCTGTTCGAGCGATACGACGTCGCCGGCTTTGTAGGCGTCGCGGTGCGCGGCATTCCGTGCGCCATCGCGCTCTGAGGCTTTGCGGGGCGGCGGCCTATCGGCTCGGCTTCGCGACCAGCGTGATCGGCCCCTTCTGGGCCTTCCATACGATCTGCTTCGCGTCGCTCGTCCACCGCGGACCGGCGACGAACAGGTGAAACTCATCGGCGGAGAAGCTGTCGAAGTGAAACCGCCCGGCCTGGTCCGTGGTCGTCGTGGCGATCGGCGCCGCACGCGCGAGAGAGATCTCGTTGATCGCTCGCGCGTCGACGGTGACGCCGGCGATCGGCTTGCCCTTCCCGTCAACCACGCGCCCATCGATCGCGAAGTTGTGGCGGAGCTTCAGCTCGTGGATCGCCGCCGCATCTGCGGCCCCCCAGGTCGCCGAAGGCGGCGCGTCGAGGTTCCTGCCGTAGCCCGGGCAGCTCGGCTCGACGGGAACGGTGCCGTACGGTGCCGTGTGATCCACCCGCCCCGCCTTGTCGGTGGACCGCTTCACGCCCTCGACCGTGATCGCGCAGCTCGCAACGGCGGCGCCGGTGGCGGCGTCGGTCACGTGGAGGCGAAGGCTGCGCAGCTTCGAGAGCGTGATCGTCTGCTGCGGCTTCGTGTAGTCCGTGTTGACCCCGTTGGTGACGTAGCCGGGGGCCTCGGCCATCATCGGATTCGTGCCGCGATCGTCGCAGCCGTGGAGCAGGATCCGGCCGTCCGCGCCGACGAGGGTGCGCTGCTGTAGCGCGGTGCAATCGGTGATGACGGCCGCCCCCGCGATCGGCTGCTGCGTGAGGTCGTCGAGCACCCGAAGCTCGTGATCCACGCCCGGCCGCAGCTTGACGATCGCAGGAGCCGCACCGGCTACACCGACCACCTCGTCGGATGTGGAGTAACCCGCGGCGCTCGCGACAAAGCGGAACCGCAGGACCTTCACGCCGGTGCGCATCGTGCCCTGGCGCACGACGAACGTCCCATCCGCGGCGACCGAGAGCCCGCTGAGCGGGAACTTCTCGGCGACCGCCTTGTTGTCGGGATCGTAGAAGTCCATCGTCCCGAGCAATCGGGCCTTCGCGAACAAGGCTCCCGACGGATCGACGACCTTGCCGGTCAGCACCGTAGGCTCCGGGCCAGCGCCCACCGGTGGCGAGAGCAGCGCCAGCACCGCGCACCCGAGCAAGGCCGACACACGCACCATCCACGAAGTGTAGCCGACCGCAGCGTGGTGATCCCGCGCCGAAGATCATCGGGCCAGCCTGAGACAGCGTCACGCCCGTGTGCGAGGTTGCGCCGTTCGCACCCCCTTTCTGAAGGAGCCATCCGCCTCGCCCCCCCCCTGCCCAGCCCGCCAACCAGAAGGTGGCCGATGAGATCCGCGGCAGGGCGCCGCCCCCCCCCCCCGCGGAGTTCATCGCCGACGACACACCGAGTCAACTGGACGTCGCCACCCGCACGAAGCGTCGTCCGGTGCTGACAGGCTGGCGACACCGCCCCGACCACCTCCCCCCGGCGCCCGGGACGGGGATGGCAAGATCCCCCGAACCGCGCGAGTGACCCGCGTCGTGAAGCTCAACGGCAAGTGGTGTGGTCCGCCACTTCGCCGCCGACCCGCTCCCGAAGTGAACCCCGGCGTCGCCTGACGCCCCGCCTGTCCATGATAGGCGCCTCATATCAGAGCGATAGGTTCACGCGGGCTGTGCTTATCACGCGATCTTGCGATGATGTCCTCACCAACCAACCGTAGGAGAGAACGTTGTCCACCGAATCGAAGTGCCCCGTCCCGCACGGCGGCCGTAAGCACACCGCGGCCGGCGCCACCACCAACGCGACCTGGTGGCCCGATCAGCTGAACCTGAAGATCCTGCACCAGCGATCGTCGCTATCCAATCCGCTGGGCGAGGCGTTCGACTACGCCGCCGCCTTCAAGACCCTCGATCTCGATGCCGTGATCCAGGATCTCCACAAGGTGATGACCACCTCGTGCGACTGGTGGCCGGCGGACTACGGCCACTACGGGCCATTCCTGATCCGCATGGCGTGGCACAGCGCGGGCACCTATCGGATCGCCGACGGCCGCGGCGGCGGCGGCAATGGCTCGCAGCGCTTCGGGCCGCTCAACAGCTGGCCGGACAACGCGAACCTCGACAAGGCGCGCCGCCTGCTGTGGCCGGTGAAGCAGAAGTACGGCCAGAAGCTGTCGTGGGCCGACCTGATGATCCTCGCGGGCAATGTGGCGCTCGAATCGATGGGGTTTCCGACCTTCGGCTTCGCCGGTGGCCGCGAGGACATCTGGGAGCCGGAGGAGGACGTCGACTGGGGGCCCGAGACCAAGTGGCTCGGCGACGAGCGCTACACCGGTGATCGCGAGCTCTCCAATCCGCTCGGCGCCGTGCAGATGGGCCTGATCTACGTCAACCCCGAAGGGCCCAACGGCAAGCCGGATCCGCTCGCCGCGGCACGCGACATCCGCGAGACGTTCGCGCGCATGGCGATGAACGACGAGGAGACCGTCGCGCTGATCGCCGGCGGCCACACGTTCGGCAAGACGCACGGCGCGGCCGATCCGAGCAAGTACGTCGGCCGCGAGCCCGAGGGCGCCAGCATCGCGGACCAGGGCTTCGGCTGGGTGAACACGTACGGCACCGGCAACGGCGCCGCCACGATCACCAGTGGCCTCGAGGGCGCGTGGACCACGAACCCGGTGAAGTGGGACCACAACTTCTTCGAGAACCTGTTCGGCTATGACTGGGAGCTCACGAAGAGCCCCGCGGGTGCCCACCAGTGGACGCCCAAGCAGGCCGCCGCGGCGGGCACCGTGCCGGATGCGCACGATCCGTCGAAGCGGCACGCGCCGATGATGCTCACCACCGATCTCGCGCTCAAGGTCGACCCGGCCTACGCGAAGATCTCGAAGCACTTCCACGACAACCCGCAGGCGTTCACCGATGCGTTCGCGCGCGCCTGGTACAAGCTGACCCACCGCGACATGGGGCCGCGCGCGCGCTACCTCGGCTCGAAGGTCCCCGCGGAGGCGCTGATCTGGCAGGACCCGATCCCCGCGGTGAATCACCCGCTGATCGGCGATCCGGACATCACCGCGCTGAAGGCCAAGCTCCTCGCCTCGGGCCTCTCGATCTCCGAGTTGGTGACCACCGCATGGGCATCGGCCGCCACGTTCCGCGGCAGCGACAAGCGCGGCGGCGCCAACGGCGCGCGGATCCGCCTCGCGCCGCAGAAGGACTGGGAGGTCAACCAGCCCGCCGCGCTCGCGAAGGTCCTCCAGGCCCTCACCACGATCCAGCGCGACTTCCAGGCCGGCGGGAAGCAGGTCTCGCTCGCGGATCTGATCGTGCTCGGCGGCTGCGCGGCCATCGAGGCAGCCGCCACCCAGGGCGGTCACACCGTGAAGGTCCCGTTCTCGCCGGGGCGCATGGATGCCTCGCTCGATCAGACGGACGTCCACTCGTTCGCCCCGCTCGAGCCCAAGGCCGATGGGTTCCGCAACTACCTCCAGCCCGGGCAGCCCGAAGCGAAGCCCGCCGAGCTGCTGGTGGATCGGGCGAACCTCCTGACCCTCACTGCGCCCGAGATGACGGTCCTCGTCGGCGGCCTGCGTGCGCTGGGCGCGAACGTCGGGCAGTCCGCACACGGGGTGTTCACCAAGCGGCCGGGTGCGCTGACCAATGACTTCTTCGTCAACCTCCTCGACATGGGCACGAAGTGGCAGCCGTCGGCGGGCGACGCGGGCGTGCTCGAGGGGCGCGACCGGGCGACCGGCCAGCTCAAGTGGACGGGCACCGTCGTCGATCTCGTGTTCGGCTCGAACTCTCAGCTCCGCGCGCTCGCGGAGGTCTATGCGAGCAGCGACGCGCAGGAGGTGTTCGTACGGGACTTCGTGGCGGCGTGGACCAAGGTGATGAACCTCGATCGCTACGACCTCGCGTAGCTACGCCCCATGCACGTCACGGCGCGATGATGCACCGCGCGTGGGTCACCGTGCTCGGATCCGGCGTCTGGGCCCGCTGGATGACCAGCTTCAGGTGATCCGCCACCGGGCAGTTCGTCAGATCGGTCTCGAATCGCCAGCACGGGGGCGCCGGGGTCGGACCGCACGCGGTGATCGGGGTCGTCACCGTCCCGACCTGATCCTCGACGATGCAATCGGCCTGCGGGCCGGGGGTGTTGGGGTCGGCGTCCTCGAGGCGCGCGATGATGCACGGCGAGCCGATCGCGAAGTTCAAGGTCTGAGCGATCAGGACCAGCGCTTCGGACAGGTCCGGCTGACACACCGTCGACCACGCGCCCGCGCCCGGGAACAGATCGATGAACTGCTTGAGCCGAACGGCCGGGTCTGCCACCTCGAGACCCGCGGACTGATACGTGCACGAGTGGGCGACCGCTGGATCTGCAGTGCCTGACCCGGGTGACGTCCGCAGCTCGACGGCCACCGGCGTGGGCGCGCCGAAGATGCCCGCCACGACCACCTTGCGGACATCGCCCTTGAGCTGGACGAGGAAGTCGCGGAACGGTGCGACGTCGCTGACAAACGGCGAGCCGACCCTCCCCGTGCAGCCAGTCTTCGCTCCCACCTGATTCATCTCGTCCGAGGTCGTCCCGCCGGTGGAGCACGTGACCCCGAACCGGGTGCAACGGAACGACAGGAGCGGACCGAGCGCCGCGCTCTCCGGGCCGAGCATCGTCGAGTGACTCAGCGAGCAATCATCCTCGTCCGTCACGAACACCACGCCGAGCAGCGCGTCGGGACGCAGGAATCCGGCGTTGGCCGGGTTGTTCCCGAGCGCGGCCTTCATCGCGGCGAGCGGCTGCTCGAACCCACAGCCGCCGCTGCCGACGCGCGCCATCTGGCCAAACACGGTAGCGAGATTGCCGGTGTAGTTCTTCACGCGGGTCCCATCGGTCAGCTTGATGTCGCTGATGAAGGTGCCGGTCACCGGCGCGCCCGAGGTCTGCAAGGCGCCGCTCTTCCCCGTGCCGCTGCAACCGCCGTTTCCGATCTGACCGATCGCCGCGCCAGGGGTGGCATCATCGGCGCCCTTGGTTCCCATGTCCGTGGTGACCACCCCGATGTGCACGTCGGGCAGCCCGCCCACCACCGTGTTGAGCACGTTGATGAAGTTCGGGAAGTTGTTGACGAGGTTCGTCTGCTTGTCGGCCATCGACGAGGAATCGTCGATCACGAACAGGAGATCGAGGTTCCGGTTCACCGTCGCGTTGATCGTGGCCACGAGCACGTGCGGATCCGGCGCCGCGTCGCCCACCGCGTCGGAAGGGACACTTCCATGTTCGCCACACGCGGAGCTGGCGAGCACGCACACGAGAAGCATCTGCCGGAGCTGCATCTCGTCACGGTATCAGCTTCCGAGCCGGCCGCGCTGGCAGAGTTTGGCGTGGCTCAGCGCAGCGCGAACGTGAAGTCGATGGTGTTCGATTGCAGGCCGCGCGCATCGGCGGTCTCGGCGTGCAGCATCAGCGAGCTGCCCAGCATCGACGCTGGAACATCCGTCTTCACGGTCTGTTCGAACGTGCGCTCCTCGAGGATGTTGCGCACGTAGAACTCGGCCTTCGTGAGCGACACACCGATCGGCATGATGGTGACGCTCACCGTCTCCGCGGGGAACATCGTATCCGAGGGCGTACCGTTGCTCTGCTCTGTCCCGGCGACCGTGTGGACATCCACCTCGAACGAGTACGACGTCTTGGTTCCGAGCGTGAGGTGCGGATCGGCGTCCATGCTCGTCGCATTGCCGTTGGTGTGGACGAGGATCACGTCGATCGTCGGCCCGACCTGGGTGGTGTCGGGTGCAACGCAGGCACCGACGAGAGCGACCGCGAACATCATCCGGTGCATCACTTCCTCCTCAGCTTGAGGGGCCGCTTCGGCGACTTCGGCGACTTCGGCGACTTCGTGCGACCGGGCGGCGTTCGCCCCGGCGTCCGTGTGTCGGCGGGCACGGGACGCACATCGGTGGGCGGTGGACGCGTGTCGCCCGACGAGGCCCCGGCGCCGAGCACCGTGATCCCCTGGAAGCTCCGGAACATGCTGCTCACCGAGCCGGCGCGCACGCTGGCGCGCCCGGGGTTCCCTGGATTTCCTGGGTTACCGGGCCGACCCGGGTTGCCATCCGTGCCGGTGGCCGGGTTCTTCTCGGCCTCGGTGCCGCCACCACCGCCACCCGCGCCGGCCTCACCAGCTGCGCCCTGGGCGCCGCCCTCGACGTTGGTGACGATGAAGTTCCGGATCTCGGGAAACGCGCTGTCGTAGGTGATCTCGATGTTGCCGCCGCTTCCACCATCGCCACCGTTGCCACCGTTCCCACCGTTGCCGCCGTTTCCCGGCCGGCCGGTGGCGAACTTGATGAACGTCTGGGTGCCGTCGATGCGCATCTCCTTGTCCTCGAACGGCTGATTGCCACCGTTGCCGCCGTTCCCACCAGGCCCGCCCGCGCCGCCCGCACCACCGCTGGCATCGAACGTGAGCTGATGATCGGCGGGTGCGAGGAACAGCGTGCGATTCGCGAGCACCGCGAACAGCCGCTGATGGAACTTCGTGGAGACCACCGTGATGTACGCGGTGATCTTCTGGCCGGCACCGCCGTGCCCGCCCGTCGCACCGGTATCGCCACCCACACCGTCTGCGCCGATATCTCCGTTATCGCCACCGGCCCCACCACCACCATCTCCGGCCGCCTCGCCCTGCTCCCACCAGCCCGTGAAGCAGCTGTACTCCGGCGGGAACGTCTCGTGGAACTTCCACCGCGGCTCGAGGTCGTACACCACATCGACGACGAACCCGGTCTCCACCGACTTCAGCACGTCACCATCGGGCGTCAGGTGCGCCTGCTTGTCGGCCTTGATCAGCGGGCCCGTGATCGTGAACTTCGCCGGATCGAACGAATCGACGTCGGAGCCGAGTGCGCGTGCCACCGGCTGACCGCCGGGCCACTGCACCTTGGCGTTGACGTACAGCTTCCCCTCATGGCTCGGGCACAGGCCGGGCTGCTTGTTGAGGTTGACCTTCATGTCGAGGATCTTCGCGTCCTTGATCTTCCGCAGCTTCGGATCGGCGCGATCGTTGGGCAGCGACGAGTAGGTGAAGCAGCCTGCGATAAGGAGACCCGCACCGAGGGCCACGGTTGGGTACCTGGTCATCGCCCACCTCGGAACCCG
>JADKKI010000022.1 GCA_016720595.1 Myxococcales bacterium | reverse complement strand
CCCGCGCGACAGCTCGAGATAACCGGAGAGCGCGGCCTTGGGATCGCTGATCTCGAGCCGCGACAGGCGATCGTACTTCGCACGATCGGACTCGACCGTGGCGGTCGGCGTGGGCATCGGCACCGGCTTGGTGATCTGTGGAGTGGGGTCGGGCGTGGGGATGGGCCTGGTGATCTGTGGACCGGGGCCGGGCGTCGGGATTGGCCGAGTGCTCTGTGCACCGGGCGTCGGGGTGGGGTTGGTGTTCTCTGGCCCGGGAACGTGCGTCGGCGTGGGCGTCGGGGCCGGGGCGGGATCGGCGATCGCGACAGTGGTGACCGCCTCGGGGTGCTCCGAGTGCCACTCGTATCCCGCAGCGACGCGCACGGTGGTGCCGCGGAACAGCACGTCGACGATGCCATGCCGTACGACCACGGCGACGTGCTCGTCGGTGCGCGCGACCTGGAACTGCGTGCCGACCACGCGAACGACGGTGTCGCCGGCGCGGACCACGAACGCCGGCCGGCCCTCGCGCGGGGCCACGGTGAACGAAGCGGTCCCCCGTTCGAGGAGCACGCTCGGCGCGGCACCTTCGCGGCTCATCACGATCGCGCTGCGCGAGGCGAGCTCGACGTGAGCATCGGCGAACGACACTGCCGAGGGTGCATCGCCCGAGACCACCCGCGAGACCTCGGGATCGGTGCCGACGTGCGTGTCCTGCGCCGCGGGCCCACGAAGCGCGAACACGACGACCAGGACCGCCGCGGCGGCGAGCGCGGGCACGGCGAGCCAGATCCAGCGACGGCGCGCAGGAGGCACGGCCTCCGACGATGGAGCGCTATCGAGCCGCGCCATCAGGCCGCGCTCGACGCGCGCCCACGCGACGTCGGGCAGTGGCTCGACGGGCGGTGGTCCGTGTGGGGCGTCGCTCATGGTTCCCCCTTGTCTCGTCCGGCGAGCTCGTTGACGTACTGCGAGAGCACCGGATCTCGGGCAGCGCGCTTCATCAGATCGCGGCGTGCGCGCCAGACCCGCGTCTTGACCGCGACGACCGTGGACTCGGTGAGGTGCGCGACCTCTGCGAGCGGCAGCCCATCGACCACCGCGAGCGCGAACGCGATCCGCTGCTTCGGCTCGATCCGATCGAGGGCGACGTAGAGGCGGCGTGCGACCTCGCGCATCTGAGCGTGACGGCGGGTGTCGGCATCGCCGGCCAGCTGGTCCTCGACGAGCGCGAGCTCGATCGAGGCCGGCTTGCGCCGCGAGATCGCGAGATAGGCGGTGCGGGTGGCGATGGTCTGGCACCAGCGCGACAGCGTGCTGTCGCCGCGGAAGGCGCCGAGCCCGCGGAAGATCTCGAGGAACGCGTCCTGGATCAGATCCTCGAGCTCGCGGTTGGAGCCGAGGATCCGGTAGAGCGTGTGGTGAACGCTGCTGCGCTGGGCGTGGAACAGCTCGCGCTGCGCCGAGCGATCACCGGCCGCAGCCCGGCGCGCCAGCGCCAGGTCGAGCTCGCGCGTCGCAGAGATCGCACCCATCCCTGCTGTAGTGGGAGCCGCCATCAGTTTGGTCGCACGGAATTCAGCGTCCCAGATCGGCCGCCAGATTGATCCCGATAACTACTGAGAATGACGGAGCTTCGAACACGCTCGGCGTACCCATCCCCATCGTCATCCGGGTGTAGGTCGGCGCACCCGGTGTGGTCGCGAGCTCCACGCCGAGACCTGCCGAGAACAAGCCGAACCGACGCCGGCCGGCCGCGCCACCACGGAACGTGGCCGAGGTCGCGGTCTCTGTCCGTGCGGTGGACATCTCGGTGCCGTCGAGCGTGCCGCGGGTGACACCGCCGGCGAGGTAGGGCTCGAGCTCCCACGGGCCACGCGCGATCGTCCAGCTCACGGCGGCGAGCACCGCCCAGTCGCTCCATCCACCCTTGAAGCCGGAGCGATCGATCGTCACCTCGGTGCCGAGATCCGCACGTGCGCCGATCCGGAGCCCGAGGTCTGAGGTCGGGCGGAGCATCACCGCGAACAGCGCGCGGCCGCCCGGACCGGCGTCGGATCCGCCGGCGACGCGCGCGGCGATCCCAGCTTCGATCCGGAGCTCGATCCCACCCGAGACGGTCTGTGGCGGTGGCGGCGGTGGTGCCACGATGCCGGGGGAGGTGTCGTTGGTTGCCGTTGGCGGTGGTGGCGGCGGCAGCCGCATCATCGTCTTCACGCTCAGCGCCGCGCCCGCCGCTGTCACGGGATCGAACGAGCCCGCGCGTGCGGGGCGTCGCTCGCTGAGCTTGCGATCGCGATCGAACACCACCAGCTGATCGCCCTCGCGCCACACCACGAACCGCGCACCCGCACGCTCGGCGCGCGTGAACGCCCGAGCATCGTCACCGGGTGGGCTCGCCTCGATCACCACCACGAGCCGCCACGGCGCGAGCACCGACTCCACCGCGTGCCGGAGCTCGGGGTCCGGATCCGCGAGCACCACGCGATCGGGCGGGCCCGCGAACGTGCGCGTGGCCGCGAGCATCACCAGCAGCGCAGCTATTCGGGGCACGGGCTGACCACCCCCGAGTACGAGAACTCCACCGAGCGCAGGATCGGCGTGCGCACGCGCAAGGCAGCGTCGAGCTCGTCGGTGCGTGCGCCGAACGGATAGGCGAACGCGCTCACCTGATAGCCCTCGGCCTCGAGCGCATCGATCGACGGCTGGTACTCGTCCTTCAGGTACGCCGCGAGCCCGTGCTCTTCGACGTATTGCGGCGAGTTGACGTGATTGACCGTGTGCGCCTCGATGTCGTGCCCATCGTCGGCGAGGTCGCGGACCATCGCGCGCTCGGCGTCTGCGATCGCATAGAACCGGCTGATGAAGAACGTGACGCGCGCGCCATACTGCTGGAACAGCGGACGTGCGTCGTGCCACGGACGGACCGAGGTGTCGTCGAACGACAGCGCGACACCCGCACCGAGCCCACCGGAGTGCGCGAAGTCCGTGTACGTGACGAACGGGAGGCCACGCTCTTGTGCGCCGGCGAGCACGTGCTCGATCACCGACAGCTTCACGGTCTTCTGCGGGTTGTGGGCGTACAGCTCCACCACCTGGCCGCGATCGCGCGCGCGGTCGAGCGCACCATCGAGGCTCGCGGTCGAGATGTTGGCCTTGGTGTCGAGGTCGATCGCGCAGTGCACGGTGCGGCCATCGCCGTCGTAGAAGATGCCGTCGAGATCCGCGAGGTCGGCCTGACAGCCGGCGAGGAGCGCCGTCGTGACGAGGCATGCTACCGTCGCGCCGTGCGAGCGCTCGTGGTCGCGGCGATGCTGCTGTCGAGCCTGCGCGCCGCGGCCGATCCGATCGTCCTCGATCGGGGAGAGGTGCTCGCGCGGCTCGCGATCGAGGCCAACCTCGAGAGGCGCAAGCTCGCGCGCCCGCTGTCCTACGCGCCCGACCTCTGGGTCGGCGTGACCGAACGACTGACAGTGGGCCTCATCCACAGCAGCCGCAGCGTAGATCGGATCGCGGCGGGTGCGTCGTTCTGCGTGCGCGAGCTTGCGGGCCGGTGCGAGCACGTCTACCGGGGGGGTGGGGTGGATGTTCGCTGGGCCTGGCGCCCACAGATCGCGTGGCGAGCGAGGCTCCTCCTGCGCGACGTGGATCCGGCCAAGCCGGCCGTCGCCGTGGGGGCCCTGGTGCGGACCACGCGAGGGAGGTGGTCGATCACCACGGATCCGTACCTTCGGGTCGGCCTCGGGAATCGCGAGGCCGGCAACCGGGATGCGCTCGTCGTGCCCGTGTGGCTGGGCGTGCGCGTCGGCGGCAACGTCGAACTCGCGGTGCACACCGGGATCGATGGAGACCTCGCGGTCTGGCGTGACGGTTGGCACATCCCGCTCGGCCTCGGCGCGGAGGTCACCCCCTCGCGGGCGATCGCCTTCGGGATCGAGGCGGGCTTCACGAGCTTGATCGGCCCCCAGAACACCGGCGACCAGCGCGCCGTGACCGTGTTCGCGAGCTGGCGCGGCCGTTAACTCACACGAAGGTGCGAATGCTTCGCACCGGCGCGGCTCACGCCGAAGCTTGCGTGAGCGGCGCCTGCTCGCGGGTCTGGAGGAACCGGAGCTGCGGGAAATCGAGCTTGGCGCGGTTCATCTGCCACTCGTTGCGGGCGAGGAACACCGTGGCGCCCGAGTGATCCTCGGCGATGTTGTCGCGGTTCTGATCCGCGAACTTCTTGATCAGCTTCGGGTCATCCGCATCGACCCACCGCGCGACCTCGAACGAGGTGCCCTCGAAGTGGCACGGCAGGTTGTACTCGGAGCGGATCCGGTCCGCGAGCACCTCGAACTGCAGCGCGCCGACGACGCCGACGATGAAGTCCGAGCCGAGGAACATCTTGAACACCTGTGCCGCACCCTCCTCGGCGATCTGCTCGAGAGCGCGGCCGAGGTGCTTGGCCTTCATCGGATCATCGGAGCGCACGCGGCGCAGGTACTCCGGCGCGAAGCTCGGGATCCCGGTGAAGTGGATGGTCTCGCCCTCGGTGAGCGCATCGCCGATCCGCAGCGTGCCGTGGTTCGGGATGCCGATGATGTCGCCGGCCCACGCCTCCTCGGCGAGCTCGCGCTCGTTGGCCTGGAACACCATGGCGTTGTGCACGCCGAGGGTCTTGCCGGTGCGCGGCACCGTGAGCTTCATGCCGCGCTCGAACCGGCCCGAGGCGAGCCGCACGAACGCGATCCGATCACGGTGCTGCGGATCCATGTTCGCCTGGATCTTGAACACGAAGCCCGAGACCTTCGGCTCGCTCGGCTCGACGTTGCGCTCGCGGGCCGGCTGCGCGCGCGGCGGCGGTGCGAGCCGCGCCACGCCGTCGAGCAGCTCGCGGACGCCGAAGTTGTTGACGGCGCTGCCGAAGAACACCGGGGTCAGGTGGCCCTCGCGGTAGAACTCGAGATCGAACTGTGGGCACAGCTCGCGGACCATCGCGACATCGTCGCGGAGCTTCGCGACCGCGCTCTCGGGCAACAGCTGATCGAGCTTCGGATCGGTGAGACCCGCGACCGTGATGCCCTCCTGCATGTACTCGCCCTTCGAGCGCTCCATGAGGATCAGCTGATCCTTGAACAGGTCGTAGCAACCGCGGAACTCGCGGCCCATGCCGATCGGCCAGCTCGCGGGGGTGACCTCGAGCTGCAGATCCTTCGCGACCTCGTCGAGCAGCTCGAACGAATCGCGGCCCTCGCGGTCCATCTTGTTGATGAACGTCACGATCGGCACGTTGCGGAGCCGGCAGACCTCGAACAGCTTGCGGGTCTGGGTCTCGATGCCCTTCGCCGCATCGAGCACCATGACCGCCGAATCGACGGCCGTCAGCGTGCGGTAGGTGTCCTCAGAGAAGTCCTCGTGGCCCGGCGTGTCCAGCAGGTTGAACGTGCAGTCGCCGTAGTCGAACGTCATCACCGAGGTCGTCACCGAGATCCCGCGCTCGCGCTCGACCTTCATCCAGTCCGAGCGTGCGCGCCGGCGATCGCCGCGCGCCTTGACCGCGCCGGCGAGCTGGATCGCGCCGCCGAACAGCAGCAGCTTCTCCGTCAGCGTGGTCTTGCCCGCATCGGGGTGCGCGATGATCGCGAACGTACGTCGCCTCGCGATCTGCGCCGGTAGGACCACCTCGGACATGGGGGGCGCAATCTACGGGCTGGGCCTCGGGGACGCAACCGACTACTCGAGCTGCAAGCCGCAGTCGGAGCACGCGCCCTCCACGAGTGGCGCCGCCGTCCCGCACGCAGGGCACGGCGGCTCCTCGGAAGTGGACGAGGCGGCGCCGAGCGCATCCGGGTCCACGCCCTCGCGGAGGAGGGCATCACGCCAGTCATCGCGCATCAGCGCGCCGAGCTTCGGAAGATCTGCCTCCTGGACCAGGAGGTGAGTCTTGGTCCCTCAACCCTTGCCGGCAGCGCCCGGCGGGCAGCCCACCATCACGGCGATTCCTGCGTCCAGGCAACGGTCGCGCAACTTCTTCATGTCGGGGATCGAGCCCGACATCGCGGGGACGACGGCCGCTCCGTCGAGCAGATCCTCCGCCAAAGCGGCGGTCAGCGGGTCCTGGAGGTCCATCGACACGAAGCTACGGCAGATTTCGGCCCGGCTCGACGAAATAGTTCTCGACCTGCACCGGGGCTGAGCCATTATCCGGCCGCGATCTCCGGGGAGGTCGCAGGCCACCGCTGGTGATCCAACCGGTGTACTGTCCGACCAACTTCTGCCGGAGATAATCGCGTGAAGAACCTGAAAGTCCTGATCCTGGTATTCGGTGTGATCGGCCTGATCTCGCTGTTCCTGCCGATGAGCCCGCTCCCGTCGATGTTCTCCATGCTCATGGAGATCGACAAGTTCCAGCTCGTCCTGATGCTGGCCGCGTTCGGCATCCCCACGGCGGTCGCCGCCATGGGCCTCGCCAAGCCGCCCGCTCAGGCGTGGCACGGGATCGCGGCCCTCGCGGGCTTCGCCCTCGGTGCGGTCAAGACCCGGATCTGGGAGACCGCGCCCCACGTCATGGACGTGCCGCTGTCGATGAAGCTGATGATCGTCGCCGTCATCGGCGGCGTCGTCGTCTCGATCATGGGCGTCATCAAGCCCGAAGCGAAGGCGTAGTCGCTCACGCGTCTGGACGGGCCGCGCTCCACTCGAGCGCGGCCTTTTCATTTGAAGGTGACCCATGAAGAAGCTCGCGTTTCCGATCATCGCGTTCTCGGTCCTTGGCCTCGTCAGCCTGTTCGTGCCGATCACCAACGGATCGATGTTCAAGGTGTTCCTCGAGTTCGATAAGTTCCGCCTGCTCCTCATGGTCGCGGCGTTCGCCGTGCCTGCGGCCGCGGCCGTGATGGCGCTGCGCGCGACGCGGCCCGAGTCGTGGCATGGCATCGCGGCGCTCGCCGGCTTCGCCGTGGCCACGGTGAAGGCGGAGCTGTGGAGCCTGGTCTCCAACATCACGAACCTGCCGCTCGCGATGCTGCTCCTGACAGTCGCGATCCTCGGCGGCGTGCTGTGCTCGCTGATCGGCGTCGCGTCCGAGCCGAAGTCGTAGCCGCTGGCTACTTCTTGAAGAAGCGGTCGAAGGCGCGGCGCATCGCTCCGCCCTTCTTCTGCTGACCGTCGTACGCATCGTTGCCGTAGGCGATGCGGGCCGACGGGTCGATGCCGTACTGGACGTACAGCGAGAGCAGATCGTGGACCATCGCCGAGATGCCGGTGGTCCGCAGGTCGTACGACAGGCAGTAGCTGTCGGGCTTGTTCCGGATCATCGCCTTCGCGATGATCATCAGGATCAACGGATCGATCAGCTCGCCGTTGCCGTCGAGGTAGTGCTTGTAGCTGAAGAACCGATCCTCGGGCGCGAGCTCGGGGGCGCCCTGGCCCTCCTGCTTCGGCGCACGCATGTTCTGGATCGTGCGGTACTCGTGCTCGACGTACGCGGCGATCGAGTTGTTCTCGTCCCGCTTCTCGTACTCGACGAACTTGCGGAACGCGTCGAACAGGTTCTTCGGGTTCGCGTAGGCGCCGGAGATCAGGTAGTAGAACACCGCGCCGAGCGAGTAGATGTCGGCGGGGCGGCCGACGCTCTTCATCACGCGCGCGCGGACGTTGATCTCGCTCGGCTCCGCGAACGGGCGGTTGAGCAGGATCTTCTTGCGCGTGCGATCCGCCGCGGCGATCGAGTAGTGCTCGTTGCGGTTGAACAGCGAGAACGTGTCGTTCTCGTAGATGTCGATGTAGAAGTCCTCGAAGAACTCGACTTCCGGTGAGCCCTGCGTGCAGTTGACGAGGAGCTCGACGGTGTTGGTCTCCTGCTCGGGGCTCTGGAAGTACAGCGTGCCGGGCACGGCCTGGAACCGCGTCATCGAGAGATCGAGATCGGCGTCCGCGACCTTGCCGACGTTGAAGTCGGCGAGCTTGATCTTCATCTGCGAGCCGCGCAGGTTCGGATCCGGCAGCTTGACGAGGATGTTCGCCGGCTTGATGTCGCGGTGGCAGGTGTCGCGCACGAGGTGCGAGAACTCGACGGCGGTGGCGACCGGGATGATGTACTCGAGCACGCGGAAGATCCGCTCGCGCAGTGGCACGGCGAGCAGATCATCGCGGCGGCGCTTCTGGCGCGCGCCCTTGAGCCGCTCCTCGAGGCTCATGTCGAGCAGCTCGAGGATCATGAAATCGTTCTCGACGCGCTCGCGCACCATCGGCGGGATGAACCCGGCGCTGTCGCCTTCACCGGAGCCGAGCAGCTCGACGATGTTCGGGTGACCCTGGACGCGCTCCAGGATCTCCTTCTCCATCTGGAACCGCATCTGATCTTCGCCGGTCACGCCCTTCTGCAGGCACTTGATCGCGACGGGGCGGCGCAGCGTGGTCTTGCTCTCGACCCAGCGCTCCTCGCCGAGGTACGCCTTCGCGAACCGGCCGGAGCCGAGCTCGATCGGCTGCCCGGTCTCGTCGACCACGAACGCATAGATGCGGCTGCGCGCGACGTACGGCGTGGGCTGCGCGATCACGCCGGAGACCTGGCTCATCGGCGGCCCGGGCATCGGCTGCATCACGCTCGCCGGCGGCTGCATGTACATCTGCTGCGGCTGGCCGAGGTGTGTCTGCCCCGTGGTGGCGGGAATGAAGTGCTGCTGCGAGGGCTGCTGCTGCTGCGGCATCTGCGGCGGCATGGGCTGCGCGTGCATCTGGCTGGGCTGCGGCCGTGGCGTGCCCTGCGCGCCCGGCTGGGGCGGCATCTGGTTGACGTTGGTCTGATCGCCTTCGAAGTCCTGGTAGTCGTCCTGCTGGATCGGCTGAACGGACGGCGTGTGCTTACGCGGCGGCGGACCGGAAGGCGGGCTCGGTGGCGGGGTGTGAGCCATATGGAGAAAGGGCTACCTGCGTCCCACAGTCTTGGGGACCGACCGTCCCCGGGTGTAGACAAAGTATGCGTCGGATCCGGGCCCAAAGTCGAACAGGATCGGGTCCGTACAGTCCTCGGTCCGCAGCGCGACGCGTTCTGCGCCCAGGACGAAGCCGAGCTGGTTGACGGGCTCGGGAACGCCGGTCGACACCCGGATGTGGCCGATCTCCTCGGCGCGCGGGGTGACCAGCGCGATGTCGCCGGGGTGGTCGATCTGCACGGCGGGGCTGGGGCGGCCACCGAGATGGGCCACGAAGCAGGTCATCCCCTTCAGGTGGATCACGAGGCCGGTGGGGCTGTTGATCAGCGTGATCCGCACCTTGGTGTTCTGTGCGCCGGTCAGATCCACCTGGTTGTTGGCGCCGACCTGGAAGAAGTGGACGGAGCGATCGCCGGCGGGCTGCGCCAGATCCGAGAGCGCGAGCAGGCGCGCCGGGCCCGACGCATTCGGCCCACTCGCCATCCACGGGCTGCGGAGCGAGGCGGGCCCCGAGTAGACGTGCGGTGCGGACGGCCGGGGCGCGGGCGCGTGGGCCGGGGCCGGAGGCTGAGCCTGAGGTTGAGCCGGGGCCGTGGCCACGGGATCAGTGACCTCCGAGACGGTGTGCGACCCGGCGGGCGGTGTGATCGCGGCGTGCGGGATCGTCGGTGTCAGTGGCTGGGTCAGCTCTTGCGCCCCCGGCGGTGCAGGCGCGGGCTGATCGGGCTCGAGCAAGGTGGCGAGCGCCGTGGAGAACTCGTCGACCTTCGCGAGCCGCTTCTTGGGATCGAATGCGAGGGCCTGCGTGAACAGCTCGATCACCTTCTTCGGGATCCCGAGCGGCTGAAGCGCCTCGCGCACGTGCTCGTCCGCGTGGCGGCGCTTCTTGTACCCGGCGTAGACATCCTCGTCGGCGAAGATCGCCTTGCCCGAGAGCATGTACACGGCGACGACGGCGAGCGAGTAGATGTCCGTGGAGGCGTTCACCGGTTGACCGGCGAGCTGCTCGGGCGCAGCCCAGCTCGGCGAGTACATCGCGAGCTTCTGCCCGGCGACGATCGCCGTGTCCTCGGCGCGCTGGCCGGAGTCCTCGGCGTCGGCGTCGACGGTCCACTTCGCGATGCCAAAATCGGCGAGCTTCGGGAGCTTGGTCACCCCGACGGAGCCGAACAGGATGTTCTGCGGCTTGATATCGCGATGCACGATGCCGAGCGCGTGCGCCTCCGACAGCGCGGCGCACATCGCGTTGACGATGCGCGCCGTCTCGATCAGCGATTGCTTGCCCTGCTCGCGGATCACCTGCGAGAGCGTGCCGCCGTTCATGTACTCGCAGACCTGCAGCGGCATGCCCTCGGCATCCTTCGGCCCGACGTGCCCGAAGTCATAGATCCGCAGCGTGTTCGGGTGCGTCAGCCGCGACAGCGCGAACGCCTCCTGGACGAAGTGCTCGTAGCTCGTGCGCCCGACGCCCGACTTGCCGCCGAGCCCCGAGAACACCTTGATGCAGACCGGTCGCGACAGCCGCTCGTCCTGCCCGCGATAGACCACGCTGTGTCCACCCGACGCGATCTGTTCGATCACGCGATAGCGCTCGAGGACCAGGTCGCCCACCTTGATGGCAAGCGGCGGCGGCTCGGCAGCCTTGGGCGGCTTCGGTGCGGTCCCCACGAGCGGCAATCGTACCCTGAAACCCTCAACCGTGCGGCCTCCCCGTCGGCGACGCCCGGTCTCCTTACAGTCGCTGAGCCGGACTTACGGGTGCATCAACCGGGTTGCAGTCCCGGGTGCCACCGTGGCAGCGCGGTACACGAGCGTCGTGCCCTGGCTGCCGGTCGCGTTCTCGACGCCTACGGACGCGCTGGTCCCACGTGCCTCCATGTAGGGTGCGGTGATCAGCTCGATGCTGTCGTCCGCCGTGTCCAGGATCGCCTGCACCGCCACGGTGGTCCCGGGAGCCGCATACAGCACGCCGCGCCACTGGATCACGAAGCGCGTGCCGAGCTGCTTGGTGCAGATCCGGACGTCGGTCAGGTCATCCCAGTACGCGGCGACCAGGCCGTTCGGCGCCGCGGCGCTGGGCAGCGCCTGCTCGTTGCGGCTCGCGGCGGCGCCGATCGGTGTGGCCACATCGAACGTGAACCAGCCGTTGGTCGAGATCTTGATCGCGAGGCTTGGCGTGCCGAAGAAGTCGAAGCCGGTAGGGATCGCGATCGCGGGTGTGAAGCCATCGTCCCGATCGATCGGGGTCACGTCGGTGCCGCCGGTGCACGCATTGGCCCACGCGCTCGTACCCGCGTGCGAGGTGTAGTACGGCGCGGCGACGTTGATCGTGAGGTCGTACGAGGCGACGCCGGAGACGGCGCTGACCTGGATCGCCACGTAGCCGCGCGCATCGGCGATGATCGTGAGGCTCTCGTCCACGCCTGCCGCGCCGGCATTCGCGAAGCTGCGCGTGGACTCGTCGGCGTCGAGGCTCGCGATCTCGGCATCGAGCCCGGCCGCCGGATGCACCGTGACGGTGACGAGGTTCGCCGGCGCGGTGCGCAACAGGTACAGCTTGCGGCCGGTCACCGGATCGACACTCTCGGCGGCGTGCGAGATCACGCCACTCTGGCGCGTGCCCTCGTCGACATAGCTCTGGGCGGCGACGCCGAGATCGAACGTGCCCGACGACGCCGTCGTGGTGATCACGCCGAGCAGGTGCTGCGGCTGGCCGAGCAGGATCCGCGCGCCGAACCCCGTCGAGCCGGCCGTCGCGCCGAGGCTGACGAGGGGAACCCCATCGCCCGGATCCGTGGTTGGGCCACCTCCGAGCTGATCGTCGAGGACGAGGGTGCCGAGCCGGCCGGCAGTGGTCTCCGCATCGTAGAGCTGCGCGCTCGCGCCACCGGAGCTGACACTCGCGGCGAGCGTGAACCGCTGCCAGGCCTGCAGATCGCCCGCGTAGTCGACCGCGACCGCGCGGAGAGCGGTGGTCGGCACGGCAGTGAGCGGCGTGCCGAACCCGAGCGGCGTGGCGGTCAGCGTGGTCAGCGTGCTGGTGGCGATCAGCGGATCACCGACGGCGCCGAACGGATCGTAGACCGCGAGGTAGTAGCGGCCCGGCGCAGGCGCACGGATCACGCCGCGGTAGCCGCTCCACGTGAAGCTCCCGAAGCCGGCGAACAGGCCGAACGCGTTGCCGAACTGCGGATCCCACGAGAACGCACTCGCGATCTCGCCGTGCTCGTCGAACAGCACGCCATCGACGGGCGTCGACCACGCGAGGTCAACGCCGACCAGCTCGCCCGCGGCTGTCGCATCGAAGTAGAACGCGGCGAGGTCACCGAGGGCGCCGGGCGCGGTGGTGCGGTTGCTACGGGTGGCGGTCCCGCCCGAGGGCGAGAGCGGCACCGCATCGTGCGTGGTGACGCGCAGCTCGAAGCTCGTGGGCGCGCTCGCCGTGTTGATCTGTGGATCGACGACGATCAGCGTGGTGTCCGCGGGATCGATTCCACCTTCCGTGAGCCGGGCCGGCGTGGAGCCCGAGCTCGACTTGGTCTCCTCGGCCGTGCCGACCGCGGCGCCGCCCACGCTGACGACGAGGCCGCCGGTCGCGGTGGATACGTCGGTGGTCAGCGAGATCTCGTTCAGCCCGAGCCCCATCGGCACGCTGAAGAACCTGGTGTCCTCGCTGCCGAGCAGCGCCGTCGCGGTGACCGCGCCGGCCGTGAGGGTGAGCACCTCGGGCGCGGGCAGGGCGAGCTGATCGATCGTGACGTAGTACTGCGTGTTCGCATCGCCGACGGCGGTGCCGAGCACGAGCGAGCGCGAGTCCGCGATCACGATCGCGTAGCGGCCCGCGGACGGAAGGTAGAGCTGGCGCTTGGTGGTATCGCCGGTGAGGTTGACGCCGAACCGGATCCAGTTCTCGAGACGATCCGCACCCGTGACGGCGAAGAACCCAGCGGTGAGCCCGTGCACGCCGTCGGCCGTGATCCCGAGCAGGGTGGGGCCGGTGACGTCGACGAGATAGGTGTCGTAGTCGGACTCGAGCTGCCCATCGTCATCGTGATCCGGCCGCGCCGTGATCGTGCCGTGCAGGATCGTGCCGGGGCCGCCGATCGCCTTCAGCGTGAGGATTCCGGCGGGCGTGACGCTGGCCTCGCCACCGAGCCCGAAGCCATTGGGCTCGGCGCCCTCCTGGACATCGGGGAACAGGCCTGCGGTCGGGTCCTGGCACTGGTGATCGATGAGGACCGTGCCGTCCTGGCACGACGCGGGATCGATCACACAGGTGTTGCTCGCGGGGTTCAGGATCGTGCCATCGGTGCACGTCGGCGGCTGGCCGGCGACCGGGACGCAGGTCCCGCCCTGATCCTCGGTGCCTTCGCCGCACGCCCGCGTGTTGTCGCCGCAGCCCCCAGCCCCGAGCAGCGCGAACCCAGCCACGACACCAAGGATTCGTCCAATCATCGCCGGGGCAGATTGGACTTCGTCGTGTTCGTCGTCAATGCTATGCAACTGCCGTGACCCCGCGTCACCTCATCCTCGTCGTGGCCTCCGTGGCAGTGCTCGCCATGGGGGTCTATCTGTTCAAGGAGGTCAATGCGACCCCCGCGACGGCAGACGTGTCCAAGCACGACAAGCCGGCGCCGACCCCGCCGCCACCACGACCGCCCGACGAGCCGATCGCGAAGGCCCCCGAGGGGGCACCGTTCGGCGGGCCCCCGATCGCGAAGTCGCCGACGCGCGAGACCACGTCTCCGCCACCGCCGACGCCGCAGGCCTCCGATCCACCTCCGACCGATGTCGCCGACGAGCTGTCCAGGCCCAACCCACGCCTCGATGCGGTGATGGCCGAGGCCAACAAGGCCTACGACCACGGCGACTTCGACGAAGCCAAGACGATCGCCCTCAAGGTTCTCGCGAAGGATCCGACGAGCACCCGCATGATGCGCATCGTGGTGTCGTCGGCGTGCATCGACGGGGACTCCGCCGAGGCGCAGAAGCACTACGCGAACCTGCCCGTGCCCGATCGCGAGCAGATGAAGGTCCGCTGCGCGCGCTACGGGATCACGTTCAACGACAAGTGAGGCATCCGTCAGGGGCTGGCAACCCCGGCCTATCCGGCTGGACGACCCGGCTCCCGGGCCTTATGGTACGCGGCATCGCTTAGGAAGGATGTTCGTTCAATGCCTACTCTCGTCGAGCAACTCGGTACGGAGCCGCTTCGCCCCCTCGTGATCGCGGACTGCGTCGCCCTCATCGATACCCAGGTCAAGGCCAAGGGCTTCATGATCAAGAGCGCCTACGCGGTGATCAAGGGCATCAAGAAGAAGTTCGTGCCCGAGGTCGTCGATGCACTGCTCGATGACTGGCTCGGCAAGCTCCAGCCGCACTACGAGAAGTGGTCGGCCGCGAAGCAGTCCTCGTTCTCTGACTACCTGGTCGCGCGCTCCGAGGACGTCGCCGAGGATCTGCTCTCGGTCACCGATGCGCGCGCCGAGAAGACGTCGCACACCACCGCGAAGAAGATGTACTTCAAGATGCGCGATGGCGCGAAGAAGAACGTCAGCGAGGCGATGCCGGATCTGTCGAGCACGCTCGAGCGGCACCTGATCTCGCAGCAGACCGCCGCGACGGTCTAGCGCGCGTCTACTGCTGGTCGAGCAGGTAGACCATCAGGTAGCCCTCGGCGGTCCGGCGCGGACCGGGGGCACCCGACATCAGGCGGAAGTCCGCCGCGAGCTGGCGGCGCTGGTACGAGCGGTACAGCGCCATCGGATCGATCTCGTGCGAGGGGCCGTGCTCGAGCTCCTCCATCTGGCGGCCGAGGATCTCGGCGGCCCAGGCCGGGCTCGCGGCCGACTTGTGCTGCAGCTGCATCGCGTGGCGCAAGGTGGTGAGCTCCTCGCACGTCATGTTGAACAGGAACTCCTCGAACGCCGCGCTCTCGTCCACCGACATGCCGTCGCGGCCGAAGAACTCGAGGACATCGGGGGAGCAATCCTCGCGGACGAGGCGGAAGGTCTCGGTGGCGCCGAGGAGGGTGCCGTACGCCGCGTTGATCCGGTTGCGTGCGTGCCAGGCGGACTCGAGCAGGGGCGCGAAGTCGTCGATCTCGAGCATCGCGTCGTCCCACACGGTGATCAGCTGATCGGCCGCGCGCTGCTTCGTGCGCCGGGTCACATCGGGCTTGCGCAGCAAGGCGAGGAACAGCTCCTCGGCGAGCAGCGTGTAGATCGATTGGGCGAGCTCCTCGCGGAGATCGTGGGCCATCTTCGCGCACTCGGGGACGTCCGGAATCGCGGACACCGCCTTCACGAAGCCGCGGAGGAAGTTGATCTTGGTGAGGAGGTACGTGCGCGACAGCGTGGCCTTGAGCGGCAACGCGAGGTCACCCGAGAGGCCATCGAGCGTGCACAGGTGCTCGATCAGCGTCTGCTCGTCGCGCGGCTCGCCGCCGAGGGCGGTGGGCCGGCGGAGGGGGCGCTGGCGGTCGAGGAGCTCGGAGGTCGCCTTGAGCTCGCCGATCAGGCCCTCCAGGATCTTGGCGTCCGTGGGCGAGCGCTCGGTCACCAGCGTCATCGCAGCGGTCACCAGCTCGGACTCGTGGCGGTCGAGCACCGCGACGCCGAACGCCGACGTCTGTGCCGACAGTGACGACATCTGGGAAGACGCTAGCACGGACGCTGAGGCGCCCGGGTGCGAGACGGCGCCGGGGGGGACGGACGGGGTACGGCTTTGGTACGACACGGTAGGTACTGCCTCAATCGGCGTTATTCGTACGTTCGCGGCGTTCACGGCGACGGCGCACCACGAAGCGGATCCCCAGTGCCAGGAGGCCTAGCACGACGACCACGCCGAT
The DNA here is from genome assembly GCA_016720595.1 of Myxococcales bacterium. GTDB lineage: Bacteria > Myxococcota_A > Polyangia > Haliangiales > Haliangiaceae > JABFXX01. Next base: position 237,968 of record JADKKI010000022.1, on the reverse strand, counting down.
GACGAGATCGATTCGTTTGAACTTGGTCGCCACGGCCTCCCAGTTCTCGCCGAGCTGGTAGCCCAGGAGGATCAGGAACCCTCCCCAGATGGTGGACCCGATGAAGGTCTGGAGGAAGAACGTCTTGAGGGGCATCCGCGCGATTCCGGCCGGGATCGAGATGATGTGCCGGACCACCGGCACGAACCGGCCGATCAGGATCACCCACTTGCCGTACTTGGCGAACACGCGCTCGGTCTTCTCGAGGTCGTGCTGCCGGAGCAGGAAGAACTTGCCGTACCTCTCGAGGAACGGCTTGCCGCCCTTTGCCCCGATGAAGTAGCAAATCCCCGAGCCGAGGAGCGCCGCGGTGCTGTTGATGATCAGGATCACCGGCAGCGAGAACGCGCCCTTCGAGGCCATGTAGCCGGCGAACGGCATCACCAGCTCCGACGGGATCGGGACCAGGGTGCTCTCCAGGGTGATCAGGAGGAACACGCCGGGATAGCCCATCGACGCGACGACATCCTTGACCCAGTTGGCGAACTGCTCGAGCACGAGCGCTCTTTAACACCACCCGGGTGGCTAGGACGACAAGAACGAGAAGTAACGCTCGGGGAAATCGTTGAAGGCCATGGCGGCCCCGCACTCGGGGCAGGTCATGGGAGGGGGCTCGAGCTTGACCAGGCCGGCGGCATTGGCCACGGCGTCGATCAGGAGGGACTCCTCCCTGCCACACGCATCACAGGCGTAGGGCGCGAAGAACGAGGTCACCGCCGCGTTGCCCCGGGTGGCGATGATCATGTTGAGCTGGTGGACCAGCGGCTCCGCCACGCGGCGCAGCTCGACATCGAGCCCCGCCTTCTGGGCGGCCGCCTGCATCCGGATCCAGTCCCGCACACCGAGGGAGTTGATGAAGGTCACGGCGCCGAGATCGAGGACCAGCCGGTTGCCCTGCGCTCGGGTCACCATCTCGTGAAGCGCGGCGGCCTCATCGATGGCGCCGCCGATGATCAAGGCATCGCCCTGGGGGTCGATGGTCATGCGTCCACGGGTCTCCATCAGCTTCGCTCCACGAACACGTTATACGACGATGCGGGTAAGCGCTCCGTGGGTGGATGTCGCACGTCGATCAACGCGATGATCTCGGAGCGCTTGCCCGGGGCGAGGTTGAACACGAGGTGGTCACAGGACCGATAGGCGAGGGCGACCCCCATCCCGGCGCCTCCACCCGACTCGCGGACATCGTTCTTGGCGAGGGCCGTGAGGATGGTGTCACGGTCGAGCGAGCCGAACTGGTCCGTGATCTCGATCGCCAGGTAGCGCGCGTCGCAGCCCCACCTCAGCCTGACCTGGTGCCGAGCGTCCAGCTCGAGCTCCTGATCGCGGGCGAGCTCCTTGCGGTAGTGCACCCCGGCCGCATCGACCGGAGCGTTGTGGACCGCGTTCGAGATCAGCTCGTCGGCGACCAGCATCGCCATCGACGCGACCCGTGCGCTCTGCCCGCGCGCGCGGACCTGCTCCGAGAGGTCCCCCACCAGCGTCGCGCGCTGACTGGCGCGGGTGATGGTCATGGTCGTCAGGTCGGTGCCCCACAGGAGGTACTTCTCGATGCCGAACAGATCGTTCTTGATCAGCTTCTGCGCGGTGATCGTGAGCTCCTCGGCGAGCACGGGCATGGCGTGGACGAGGAGGTTGGTCACCGCCCCCATCCCGAGGATCTTCGGCACCTGATCGACGGCCGCGGTGCCGAGCAAGGTCATGCACGCCTCGGCTCCTCGTGCGCGCGCGGCCTCGAAGAAGTCCCCGACGCGCGCGGACAGCACGGCGCTGCCATCGACGACGACGAGGACCGGCTGCAGGTTGTTCATCAGGCGGATGCCCTGATCGAGGTCATCCGCGATGTCGACGCGATAGCCGGTGACGCCGAGGATCCGCTGGACGATCCGCTGGGTCTTGCGATCGGGATGGACGATGAGGATCGACGGCACGCGCAAGGGACGCCCTCATCGTACACCGGGCGGGCGTCTCAGATCCCCTTGCCACCGTTGCGGTTGCGCAGGACGAGCACGAGGCAGAACAGGGAGGCGAGCGCCGCGCTGATGAACAGCAGGATGAACACCGGGCCGAGGTCTCCGCCCTTGGAGTCGTACATGCGGGAGATCACGAGCTCCTGGACCACCGGACCGAGCGCGCCGAAGCCGGCGATCACGCCGGTGGCGAAGGTCGCAGCGTGCCGGCCACCGATGTCCATCGCGCCTGCGCCGCTGAGCAGCGCATCGGGGCCGAACAGCGTGAAACCGACGGCGCCGAGCAGCACGACGAACACGGTGACGCTGGTCCCGCCGAACGCGATCAACGCGCCGGCCGACGCGGTCATCCCGAGCATCATGATCAGGGCCACGCCCGCGCGCTTGCTGCCGAAGTACTTGTCGGAGACCCAGCCGGTGAGGAACACGCCGGGCAGCCCCATGACCTCGAACACCGTCGCGTACACGTTCGCGCGGGTGTCGGAGAGGCCGTAGTTGCGCGTGAGGAAGAACGCCGCCCACGACCACACGGCGTAGCGGATGAACTTCGCGAAGAAGTAGAAGCCGCTGACCAGGAGCAGGTTGATCCAGGCCGTGCGCGACAGGCTCATCGAGCCGCGCGGCGCGGACTCCTTGGATTCATCGACCTCCGTGACCGGATCGTCGATCGGCGGCAGGCCCACGTCCTCGGGGCGGTTGCGCTGGAACAGCAGATACTGCAGCCACACGGCGGCGAGCACGCCCGCGCCGACGAAGAACGTCGCCTGCCACTCGTAGATGTCGAGCACCGCGCCCATCACCCAGCCCGAGGCCAGCGCGCCGACGGTGAAGTTCGTCGACCACAGCCCCATCACGCGACCGCGCTCGTGCTTGTGGAACCAGCCGGCCATCGTGCCGACGTTCCCCGACCATCCGGTGGCCTGGGCGAGGCCGTTGATCCCCACGAGCCCGGCCATGATCGCCGGTGACAGCGTCACGCCCATCGCGACGGTGACGCACACCGAGAGCCCCATCCCGATCAGCACGTTCTTGCGCGGGCCGAGCTTGGTGCCCATCCCCGAGGCGAGGAACTGACCGATCGCGTACGCGATCAGGTACGCCGCCCAGATGTTGCCGAGCGTGGTCGTGCTCCAGCCGGTGGAGTGGCCGATCGCAGACTTCGCGGCGGAGAACGGCTTCCGGCAGAAGTAGAAGCCGACGTACGACAGCCAGGTCGCGGCGAACACCTTGGCGCGCCACATCCGGTGCGCGTGCGTGAGGGCAGTGGCCATCCACGCCAAGCGTATCCGTTCTACGCGGCGACTGCTGTCACCTGGCCGTCACTCAGGTGGCGAGGCGTGCGTACGCAGAGCCGAGGGCGTGGGCGAGCTGCCCGAGGTCCGCGGTGGCCGCATCGGTATCGTCGGTCGTGGGATCGCCGATCACGAACACGAACTCCCGCCGATCGGCGACCTGGATCGGGATCGCCGCCGGGAACCGCGGCATGCCGAGCAGGCGATCGAGGCGATCCTGCACGGGACTGGTATCGGAAGGAGGTTCGATGGTCAGCGCGTTCGCCGCGAGGGCACTCGAGACGATGGAGGGAACGCCGAGCGGGATCGCGAGGCCCGCGACCACATCCTCGGTCAGGAGGTTGCCGTGCCCGGCCGCGCCGAGGGCGGTCTTCTCCTTTACCGTGAGCAACAGCGCAGCCCGCCAGCGCCCGGATGCGAACCGCATCGCCGCGGCGGTAGCGGCGTCGCGGGTGAGGGCCGAGGACAGCGCGGTGAACGTATCCGGAAGGTTGACCGAGATCGCGAGGAACTTCCGGCGCGGGGGCTCGGTGCCCACCGCGATCGTGCTCGGGTCGAACTTCGGGGGTGCCACCGCGTATGCCGCCGCGATCGCCTCGGGATCGCCGCGACGTTTCGGGACCGGCGGTGGCGTGGGCTGCGGCGGTGGTGTGGCGTGCGGCGGTGGCGCGGCCTGCGGCGGTGGTGTGTCGCGGATCATCGCGGGGGGCTCCGACGTGGCGCGGGCCCGGGCTGGCTCGGCCGGCGGCGGTTGCGGGGGAGCGCTGACATTCGCGGGCGGCAGGGTCGGGACGCGGATCCCCGCCGACGAAGGAGGCAGCGTGTTGGGGTACTGAGCCCCGGTCTGGATCATCCCGCTCTGGGTCAGATCCCGGGTGACCCCGTCATCGTCGAGCTCGACGAGCTCGAGGCTGCCGAGCCCACCCATCGGATCTTCGGCCATCTCGTCGTCGGGCATCGGATCGAGGTCGAGAGAGACGATCGGCCCGGTCGAGAGGTCGACGTCGAAGTCCTCGTCGGGAGCGCCGTAGGTCTCGACGACCAGCGTCTCGATCTGGGATGCCGGCGCGACGGCGAGCACGATGGTCTCGCCGACCACGGCCATCAGCGCGGCGAGCACGCTCGGCTGCGGATCGCGCGCGCACACGATCAGATCGCCATTCCCCATCCGGCCGATCGGCAGCACCCACCACGCGCGCGCGAGCTCGGCGGGGATCAGCGCCGCGAGCGACAGATCGCGATGATCGAGGTGCTTCTGCAACACCGCCGGCACACCGTGCTGTTCGCCGAGCGCACGCGACGCCTGATCGACCTCGAGCACGCCACCGGCGATCAAGAGTGAGCACAGGCGGCGTGGGAACTCTCGCTGCTTCGCGAGGGCGCGCAAGCAGACCGCAGCATCTACCCATCCGCGCTCGACCAAGATCTCACCGATGCGCTTCATCACCCCGACCTCGCCATTGTGCCAGCTAACTCGCGCGACCGCGCACCTGGATCGGACGTTCGCGCACCGGCGGTCGTCATGTCACAACTGACCGGATTCGTTGGACGTGCCGCCTGCGGCGCCGTGCTGCGACACCAGGCTCTGCGCGAGCCTTGGGGCGCATCCTTACAGAACGTTCGGCATCGTCCTGCGTTGATCCCCCAATGCGTCAGGTCCGGATCCCCGCAGTCGCGTTCACCCTCATCGCGCTGGTCCTCCTCGGAGGCACCGCCGCCGCTCAGTACAACAAGGCCGCCGGCCAGAACGCCCCGGTCGACGAGGTGGAGCGGAGCTACCGCGACAGGGACGGAACGCTGCGGACCGAGACCGTCACCGTGGCCCCCGGGCAGGATCGGTTCGGTAACGCCGTGGGCAACAACCACGACCTCGCGATCGACGGAGCGTTCGATGGCCAGACGGTCGCGGTGATCCAGCTCTACACGATGGACTTCGACTTCAGCCTGCCGCGCGCCGCGCTCAAGGAGAAGGGGTTCTCGGTCTACCGGTGGGCCAATCAGCCGCCGAGCCCGGCCGAGCTCGAGAAGGGGCTCGCCAAGGCATCGCAGCTGTGGGTGATCGCGAGCGAGCGCCGGATGCTCACCCCCCAGCACGTCGCGGTGATCAAGAAGTTCTTCGAGGCGGGCCACGGCGTCTACATCTGGGGCGACAACGAGCCGTACTACGCGGACGCCAACGTGCTCGCGGAGGCGCTGTTCGGGACCACGATGAAGGGCGACCTGATCGGTGATCAGACGGTGCCCGTGCAGAAGACGGCGACCACCGCGGGCCTGCTCCCGAACCACCTCCTGACCACCGGCCTCGAGCATATCTACGAGGGCATCACGATCGCGACGATCCAGCCGAGCCCCAAGCTGCATCCGTTGATCTACGGTTCCGCGAACAATCTGGTCGCCGCGTATCACGACCAGGACGGCCACCGCGCGATCCTCGATGGCGGCTTCACCCGGCTCTACAACAAGTGGGATACCGCGGGGACGGCGCGCTACGTCAAGAACGCGGCGGCATGGCTGGCCAACGCGGAGCGGTTCGGCGATGCGGTGCTGAGCCCGACGCTGCGCACCACCGTGAAGCCGCCGGCCATCCGGCCCGCCGTCCGTCCGGACGACCGCTCGACCACCCGGTCCGCTCCGACGATCTCCGTGCCGCAGGACAGCGACTGGCTGCCCACCGACGCGATCGGCTGGATGCTGGTCTCGGCGATGGGCCTCCTGCTCGCGATCGGCGTCTATGCAAACACCCGTCGCAACGACCTTCACTAACAGCGGCATCTCCGGCGGGCCTCGGCCACCACAGCGCGCTACAGTGATCGGGTGAGACGCCTGTCGCTCGGCCTGTCCCTGACGCTGTTCCTGGCCGCCTGTTCCGCGAAGGCCCCGGCCTCCGCCGAGACCAAGCACGATGCCGTGGCCCCGAAGCCCGTGGTCGCGTCGGCGCCGGTGCCGAAGGGCGGCCCGCTCGCCAGCGTCCCCGGCCCCGATCCCCGCGAGGCGGCGCTGTCCAAGACCGTGCTCGAGCTCCTCGAGCAAGGCCATCTCCTCCACAAGAAGATCGACGACACCGTCTCGCGCGAGGCGTTCGCCACGTACATGGACCGCGTCGATGCCGGGAAGATGTTCCTGCTCAAGGCCGATCGCGATGCGCTCGCGAAGTACGCCGACAAGATCGACGACGAGCTCAACTCCGGGTCGCTCGACCTCGGCCACGATGGCAACAAGATCTTCACCACGCGGGTCGCGGTCGTCGACAAGATGGTCGCCGAGCTGCTCGCCAAGCCGTTCGATCTCGACAACGAGGAGTCGTTCGAGACCGATTCGGACAAGCTGAAGCCCGCGGAGTCCGAGTCCGAGCTCAAGGAGCGCTGGCGCCAGCGGCTCGAGCTCGAGGTCCTCGAGCGCACGGCAGCGATGGAGGAGCGCCTCAATCCGCCGAAGCCGAAGCCGTCGAAGGACAAGGACAAGAAGGAGGAGCCGATCCCGCCCGACCCCACGCTCGCTCAGATCCCGCCGACCGCGGAGGGCCGCGAGGCCAAGGCGCGCGCGGATCTCGCGAAGACCTATGCGGCGCGCTTCGCGCGGCTCGAGAAGCCCGTGGCCCTCGATGCCGCGACCGACGTGATCAATGCGGTCGCGAACACGCTCGATCCGCACACCCTGTACCTGCCGCCCGCCGACAAGGCGAACTTCGAGATCCAGATGAGCGGCTCGCTCGAGGGCATCGGAGCGTCGCTGCGCGAGCGCGACCACAACATCGAGATCATCGAACTGATCCCCGGTGGCGCAGCGGCGCGCCAGGGTGGCCTCGGACCCGGTGACATCATCCTGACCGTCGCGAGTGGCGGCAAGGATCCCGTCGACGTGTTCGACATGCGGATCGACGACGTGGTGAAGATGATCCGCGGCCCCAAGAACAGCGTCGTGACGTTGCGCGTGCGCAAGCCCGCTGGGACCGATGAGGTGGTCTCGATCACCCGCGACGTGATCGTGATCGAGGAGGCGTATGCGCGCGGCGCCGTGCTGACGCGTAAGGGGCTCCCGGCGTTCGGGTACATCCACTTGCCGAGCTTCTACGGTGGTAGCGGCAGCGGTCAGCGGACGTCGTCGGAGGACGTGCACAAGCTGCTCTCCGAGCTCGCGGCGAAGAAGGTCCGCGGCGTGATCCTCGATCTGCGCAGCAACGGCGGCGGGATCCTGCGCGATGCGATCGATCTCACCGGACACCTGATCGATCACGGCCCGGTGGTCCAGGTCCAGGACAGCCGTGGCCGAAAAGAAGTCCTGTCCGACGACGACCGCGGCCTCGCCTTCGATGGCCAGGTGATCGTCCTCGTCGATCACTTCAGCGCCTCCGCCTCGGAGATCGTCGCCGGTGCGCTGCAGGACTATCGGCGCGCCCTGATCGTCGGCACCGGCCCGACCCACGGCAAGGGCACGGTCCAGACGCTGGCGGATCTGGACTCCGTCGGTGGCACCCAGCTCGATCTCGGCGTGCTCAAGCTGACGATCCAGCAGTTCTTCCGCGTCAGCGGCTCCTCCACCCAGCGCGAGGGCGTGGTGCCGGACATCGTGCTGCCCGATCCCGCGGGTCACATCGATGCGGGCGAGCAGTCGCTGCCGCACGCCCTGCCTTGGTCGAAGATCTCGTCCGCACCGCACGACGACTGGAAGGGCACCTGGAACACCCCGGCGCTCGTCTTGAAGAGCGCGGGGCGGGTCGCGAAGCACCCGTTACTCTCGAAGGTCGCCACCGCCACCGCGTTCCTGCGCTCGCGCAAGAACGACACGATCATCCCGCTGTCCCGCAAGGCCTGGGACAAGCGGCGCAAGGATCTCCGGACCGCCCTCGACGCGGCCTCGCCCGATCTCGACAAGGCGGGCCCTGCGTTCGCCGTGGCGGGCCTCGACGAGGCACCCGGGGCCAAGCCCGACGCCCGCACCACGCGCTGGCGCGAGAACCTCGCAAAGGATCCGTGGGTCGACGAGTGTCTGAACATCCTCAACGACATGCCGAAGTAGCGCTGGGGTAAGGTGCTTCCATGGGAAGCACCGCCGCACTCTCGGGGCCGGATCTCGGGCAGGGAGTTCTGGACGCGGAGCTCCTCGAGGGTACGCCCCTCCTCGGTCACGCACATGGCGAGGCGATCGTCCTCGTCCGCGATGGAGCCTCGGTGCACGCGCTCGGCGCCACCTGCTCGCACTATGGTGGGCCGCTCGCCGAGGGGCTGGTCGCCGGTGGGACGATCCGCTGCCCGTGGCACCACGCCTGCTTCGATCTCTCCACCGGGATCGCGCATGGCCCGGCGATCTCTCCGGTGGCCTGCTACGACGTGGCCCTCGAGGGCGGCACGCTCCGCGTCGGTGCTCGGCGCGAGCGCGTGCGGCCCGGAGGGCTGAGCCCGGCCTCGGTCGTGATCATCGGCGGAGGTGCCGCAGGGGTCGCGTGCGCGGAGGCGCTGCGCGGCGAGGGGCACAAGGGCATGATCACCATGCTCACCGCCGAGGGCAGCGATCCCGTCGATCGGCCGAACCTGTCCAAGGACTACCTCGCAGGGAATGCGCCCGAGGAGTGGGTGTTCCTCCGGACCCGCGAGGCGCTCGCCGGGATCGAGGTCGACGTGGTCGACGATCCTGCAGCGGCCTTCGATCCGAAGGAGCGCACCGTGACCACGAAGGGCGGGCGCGAGCTGTCCTACGATGCGCTGCTCCTCGCCACCGGGGCGGAGGCGATCCGGCTGCCGCTCCCCGGCGCCGATCTCCCGCACGTGCACACGCTGCGGACGCTCGCCGATAGCCGGGCGATCGCGGCCGCGATCTCGGCGGATCTGCCGGTGGTGATCATCGGCGCTAGCTTCATCGGCCTCGAGGCCGCAGCCTCCCTGCGTGCGCGTGGCGCTCAGGTCACGGTCGTCGGGCCCGAGCCCGTCCCGCTCGCGCGCGTGCTCGGGACGGAGGTCGGTGCGTTCGTGCGGCGCGTCCACGAGGCGAAGGGCGTGGTGTTCGAGCTCGGTCGCAAGCCCGCCTCGATCACCGCCGACGCCGTGATCCTCGACGATGGTCGCGCGTTGCCGGCGAAGGTCGTCGTGATGGGCGTCGGCGTCAAGCCTCGCCTCGAGCTCGCCACGGCCGCTGGCCTCACCATCGAGCGCGGCGTGGTGGTCGATGCGCAGCTCCGCGCGTGCGCGGGGGTGTGGGCCGCCGGCGATATCGCGCGCTATCCGTGGAGCGGCCAGATGGTGCGGATCGAGCACTGGCAGGTGGCGGTACGTCACGGTCAGGCCGCGGCGCGCGCGATGCTCGGGGGCAAGTGGCGCGCGGACGTGCCGTTCTTCTGGAGCCAGCACCACGACGTCACGCTCGGCTACGTGGGGCACGCGGAGGCGTTCGACACGCCCGAGATCCACGGCGATCTCGAAGCCCGCGATGCCCACGTGGTCTATCGCGAGGGTGGGAGGATCCGCGCCGTGATGACGATCGGTCGCGATCGCCTCGCCCTCGAGATCGAAGCCGCGATGGAGCGGGCGGATGACGCCACGCTCGAGCGGGCCGTGCACTGATGGCACCGAGCCGCTTGGTCCGGATCCAGTGGTGGCCGCCGCTCGCGATCGCGTGCTTCGTGTACTTCGTGTTCCGGTGCATGACGTCCGGCGTGTCGCCGTTTCGGCTCGCGGGCCTGGCCCTCACCGCGCTGTGGGCGTCGATCGCCCTCTATGACTGGAAGAGCGGCGGCAAGGTCATGCGCTGGATGTACCCGGACGACCCCGACGACGGCATGAACTGACCCAGGAATGGCCGGCCCGCAGCGGCGGTTGTCGGGGCATGTCGATCGCTTCGTCCGCACCGGGTCTGAGATCGAAGATCGCCCTCTCCGGTGTGTTGATCGCGGCGAGTGTCGCGATCGCGCACCTCGCCCCGATCCCCCGTCCGCCCTACAAGATGGTCGACGAGGTCATGGCCGAGCCCGCTCGGTGGGCGGGCGAGCGTCTCACGGTGCACGGCTACATCGTGGCCGGCACGATCGTCGAGCTCACGCCCTCCGCGCACACCTTCGTGATCACGAAGCAGGGCAAGCAGCTCCCGATCTACTACGAGGGCCTCGTGCCCGACACGGTCCGCGATCAGAGCGAGGTGGTGTTGACCGGAACGCTCGCGCGCGACGGTGACGGCTGGACCTTTGCCTCCAACCGGATGATGGCAAAGTGCGGCGGCAAGTACGAAGGGACGGTGCCCGCTCGCTCGTCGCGATTCCAGTAGGCGCGCTCCTCCGGTATAGAGGCGGGATGACGCCGCGACCGCACGGGCTCCTGCTGCTGCTGGCACTCTCCGGATGTACCGACGAGGCCTCGGGCCCCTCGCCGTTCGCGACGGTCCCGGGCACCCTCGGGAAGCTCGCGATCAACGACACCTCGATCTTCGCGATCGACACGTCCACGAACACCATCGTGGAGCTGGGCCTCGATGGCTCGATGATCGGCAAGCTGCCCACCGTGGGGCCGGTCAGCGAGCTCGCCGCGGCGGGCGATCTGGTCGCCTGGGTCGAGACCGAAGGCACGCGGAAGAACGTGCGTCGCCGCAAGGCCGGCGTGGTCGAGACCCTCTCGACGTTCTCGCCGCACATCGCCGCCACCGCCGAGGGGCTGTTCTACAGCGACACCGGCCTGATCGCCTCGTGGAACGATGCGGTGCCGACGCGGATCGCGACCCCGACCGGCGACGTCACGCTGATCGGCATCGATGCCTCGTACGCCTACACGCTCGAGACCGGGATGTCCGTGCAGCGCTACGACCGGCGGATGGACATGAAGGAGGTGGTGGTCGCGAGCACGCTCGGCGCCACGGTGCGCGACGGGATCCTCGGCTATCGCACCGCAGAGGGCGTTCGGGTCCATGACCTGTTCACCAAGTTCGATGCCCTGTTCGGGATGCCTCCGGCGACCTACCCCTGCGACCTCCTGATCGCCGGCCGCGCGATCATGTGCGGGAAGTACCGCTGCCTCGAGAGCGTGACCGAGGAGCTGCTCGACGATCCGGTCACCGGGTACACCTCGATCGGTCGGGACCTGGTGTGGGGCAAGACCGCGGGCGCGAGCACCGAGCTCTACCGGATCGATTCCGAGGCCGCGCTGAAGTAGCGAGCGAGGGCCCTTACTCTCCCTTAATCCGGCGCGTCGGCCACCGGCGCCTTGCGCACCACCGGTGGCGGACCATGACCGCGCGCGGAGTTGAACCGGGCAGCGAGATCGTCGATCTCGTCCTTGCGGTCCCGGACGGTCCTGGTGCCGGCGAGATCGAGCTGGTTGTCGAGGTACAACCGGTGCACCTCGTCGCAGCCGCTGCCCTTCTGGTACCCGAGGTAGATCACGCCCACGCCCGCCGCCGCGACGGCCAGGCCTCCGATCCGGACCGCGGTCGGCGCCTTGTCGATCAGGGCCACGATGCCGCCGACGACGGTGGTGACGACGCCGGCGATCTTGTACTTCCTCGACACCCGGCACGGCTTCGCGCGCTCGCCGTACTCCGCGATGGCCTTTGCATAGTCGGCGCCCCCGGCGGGGTCGATCAGCCGGAGCTGCCCGTAGGTCAGGGGCTGCCCGCTGACCAGGATCTGCGATCGCTTCTCCTCGCGGGTGGTGTCTTCGGTGCGGCAGCGCGACTCGCCATCACAGACGTCGCGGGTCCCGGTGCGCACGTCCGCGGTGGTGCTCTTGATCTCGATCACCGGATCGGGTGGCAGGGTGGGCTGGGACACCGTGACGGTCGGGTACGCGCGGCACCCGATCAACGCGACGAGGAGGAGGCTGCGCACCCGAGCGAGTGTACCGCTAACCGAAACGCAGCGCCGAGTCGTCGATCCGCGAGTGACGGATCATCATCAGGTCGCTGATGTAGTTCTGGAACAGCTTCCACGGACGGCGCGTGCCCTGCCGCGGAAACTGATCGATCGAGCGCTGCACGTACCCCGAGCGGAAGTTCATGAGCGGCTGCTCTCTCTCCGTGGGATCGCGCTCGGGACGGCACCACCGATAGCCGTGGGAGTCCATGTAGGCGAACAGCCGGGCCACGTACTGCGCAGCGAGATCGGCCTTGAGGGTCCACGAGGCATTGGTGTAGCCAACGGCGAACGCGAGGTTCGGAACGCCGCTGCACATGAGGCCCTTGTAGACCAGGCTCTGCCGGGCCTCGATCGGGGTGCCGTCGACGGTGAACTGGATCCCGCCGAACGCCTTGAGCTTGAGCCCGGTGGCCGTGACGATCACGTCGGCGTCGAGGTGGGCCCCGGAGCGCAGCTGCACGCCGGTCTCCGTGAAGGTCGCGATGTGGTCGGTGACGATCGAGGCGCTGCCCGCCTGGATCGCCTTGAACAGATCGGCGTCGGGGATCAGGCACAGCCGCTCGTCCCACACGTTGTACGAGGGCGTGAAGTGCGTCTTGACGTCCGCGCTGCCGCCGAGCTGCTTGTCCGCCTGCTCGATCAAGAACCGCGCGGTGCGCTCGGGGTATCGGCGGCTGTAGCTGAACGTGGCCATCCCGAGCAGCACGTTCTTCCACCGCACCATCGGATAGGCCACGCGCTCCGGCAGCCGCTCGCGCAGCCAGTCCGCGATGCGATCGCGGCTCGGGACCGAGACGATGTAGGTCGGCGAGCGCTGCAGCATGGTCACGTGCGCGGCCTGCTTGGCGAGCTCGGGGACCAGGGTGACGGCCGTGGCGCCACTGCCGATCACGACGATGCGCTTGCCCGCGTACGCGAGATCCGCGGGCCAGTGCTGCGGGTGGATCACCGGGCCACGAAAGCGGTCGCGGCCTGGGAGATCGGGGGTGTAGCCCTCCGCGTAGTCGTAGTAGCCAGAACACAGGATGATGAAGTTGCAGGTCAGCTGCCGGAGCTCTCCGGCGACCCGGACGTCGAGCGTCCAGCGCGCCGCGCTGGTCGACCAGCGCGCGGCTTCGACGAGGTGGTGATAGCGGACGTGACGATCGATGCCGAACTCGGCGGCGGTCTCGCGGATGTACGTGAGGATCGAGTCGCCATCGGCGATCGCCTTGGCGGCGCGCCACGGGCGGAACGAATAGCCGAGCGTGAACATGTCGGAGTCCGAGCGAATGCCCGGATAGCGGAACAGGTCCCATGTACCGCCCATCACGCCACGGCCTTCGAGGATCGCGTACGTCCGCGTGGGGCACGAGGTCTGGAGGTGATACGCGGCCGCGACGCCGGAGAGCCCGGCGCCGATGATCAGCACATCGCGATGCTCGGGCTCTGGCACGGCGTCGAGCGTGCCATGGATCGGTGAACGATGCCGCGGAGGTGTCAGAGGGCGAGCGTGGAGAGGTCGAGATCGAACACGGCATCCGCCACCTTGTCGACGACGACGAGCGTGCCCGCGGCCTGATCGATCGAGAGCCCATCGATCGAGCGCACGCCGAACCGGTGGAGATCGTCGAGCGGGATCATCTGCTCCGTCGCCGGGTCGAACCGCGAGAGCTGCGAGCCCTGGCCGAGGAGCAGCCCGAGCTCGGGGCTCGACACCATCCCGGTGGCGGCGACGTCGTTGCTCACGCTGTGCCACTCCACGTCCTGGCCGGTCTCGCGCGCGTAGACGGCGAGCTGTGCGTACTGGAACACCCCGGCCGCATCGTAGGTGACGGGCTGCGCGAACAGCCGCTGGTTCACCGCGTCGAAGGCGATGCCATCGGTGCGCTGGCTCAAGGACACCGGGGTGCCATCGGGGAGATAGCAGAAGTGCTGGCGCAGGGTCATCGCCTGCGTGTCGAGGAGGAAACCATCGCCGATCGCCGTCAGCGCGAACAGGTTCGGTGCGAGCGCGACGATGTCCGTGAACGGCAGCTGCACCGGTTGATCCGGGCTGGGCATCGCCGACATCGGGACCACGGCGATCGCGTGGGTGCCGTCGAGACGGAACAGGCCGCCCGTCTCCTCGAACACGAAGCGCTGGCCATCGGGAGCGATCGCGAGCCCCACGGGGCGGAGATCCTCGGTCGTGCCCATCGCCGCGCGCAGATCGAGCTGTGCGGCAGGTGCCTCGATGCGCTCGTCCTGTGCGGTGCAGCCAGTGGCGGCTCCAGTGAGCAGCGAGAGTCCAAGCACGATCCCCGTCTTCATGGCCCGAGCGTAGACCCGATGCAGGGCCGCTCGCCACCTCGGAAATCTGAGACGGTGGGTCAGCCGAGGTTCGTGTAGACGTTCTGCACGTCGTCATCGCCCTCGAGGGCCGCGACCAGCTCCATGACCTCGTTGGCCTTGTCCTCGGGGAGCTCGGTGAGGGTGCCGGCGACGTACTCGGACTCGGTGGAGATCAAGGTCAGCTTGCGCGCCTCGACCGCCGTCTGCATCGTGCCGAAATCCGTGAACGCACAGCGCACGAGGAGCTGCGGGACGCCCTTGTCGCTCTCGCCATCCTCGAGCGCGAGGAGGCCGTGATCGATCAGCTCGAGCTCGAGCGTGTCTCGATCGATGCCCTCTGGGTTGAGGCGGAACACGCCCTGACGCTGGAACATGAACGCGACCGAGCCGGTGGTGCCCATGTTGCCGCCGTGCGCCTTGAAGTGGTGGCGGACGTTGGCGACGGTGCGCGTGACGTTATCCGTGGCGGCCTCGACCAGCATCGCGATGCCATGCGGGGCATAGCCCTCATAGATGATGATGTCGTAGTCGGCAGCGCCCTGGCCGCTGGCCTTCTTGATCGCGGCCTCGACCTTGTCCTTGGGCATGTTGACGGCGCGGGCGTTCTGGAGCGCCCGGCGGAGCGACGGATTGGAGTCCGGGCTGCTGCCGCCACCCTTCACGGCGATCGCGATGTCCTTGCCGATCTTGGTGAACTGCTTCGCGACGCGGTCCATCCGGGCGAAGATCGTGTGCTTGCGTTTCTCGAAGGCGCGTCCCATGACGGGCACAACCTAGCAACGGGGCCGTCAGGAAGACAATGGATTCCCGGCGTAGTCCAACACCAGGTACCAGCGGGTGACCTTGACGTAGTGCTCGGTGTCCGTGTCGTACCAGGCGCGGTCGAAGGCCTCGAAGGTCAGCTCGTAGCTCCCGACCTCGGGATCCATCAGCACCACGCCGGTCGCCGTGATGCCGTGGATCACCGAGAAGTGGCCGCAATCCCGGGCCCGCCGCTCGGCCGGAGACCACCCGGGCTGCCAGTCCTCGTCGCCAGGACCCAGGGGCCACCAGCCGACGATCACCGGCAGGCCGCGCGCGACGAAGGCCGCGATCTCGTCGAGCGTGCCGTTCTCCTTCTCGATCACGGTGGCGCCGGTCGCCCGCGCGGCCGCTACCAGGTTCGCGTGGTCGGTCCCGTCGGGGGTGGTGCGGGCGAGCATCGCGATCTCGGCCGGGGAGCGCGGCGCGCCCAGGTACTGCATCACCGATGCGAGCGCCGTGTTCCCACACTCGTACCCGGTGGCCTGGCGCAGCACCGGGACGTCGAGGAGGCGAGGGGGCCGGGTCACGGGTCGAGGATCAGCTGTCCGAACGCATCGGGGACATGGAAGTTTGGCTTCGGCGTGCGCGTGGGGAAGCCGGCGAGGTACAGGCGCGGGCCCTTGCCCTCCATCCGGTACAGGCCGACCGGCAACCGAGCCTCGGGTGCGAGCGCGGCGACGATGGCGGGCGCCGAGATCGCCATCTCGATCACCGCGGTGTGCTTCGCGGGATCTTGCGCGGTGCCGATCGTCAGCCCGGCGGACCACGCCGGATCGGAGTGCGCCTTCTTGCCGGTGCGATCGATCAGGAGATCGAACCAGTGGCCGAACGGGCCGACCTCGATCTCGGCATAGCGCCGGCGCTTGGTGTGATCGGGCGCGAGGAACAGCTCGACGCAGTCCTCCTCGTAGAGATCGATGCGCTCGGTCTCGATCGGTCGGGTCCGATCGGTGAACAGGCCGGTGCCATCGAGCTCCCACAGGAAGTACACGGCCTTCGGGGACCACAGCACGCGGACGTGCGTGGTGGTGGTGGTGGCGGCACCGGACCAAGCGGTGGAGAACTCGAACGGCGTCGCGGTGCTCCATGCAGGGTCGATCGCGCCATCGATCGCGGGGGCCGCGCCGGTGAGCCTCCGGGCGTGCACATCGCGGGTCGCGCCTTCGGGCACCACCTCGGTCGCAGGCGTGACGTCGGTGCCCAGCTCGAAGCCGGCCATGCCGTGGAGGTGGGCGACCTGAGGCTTCGCGAGCAGCTCGGCGCCATCACCGACGATCGCCGGCGCGGAGAGATCGAGCCCGAAGCGTGTGGCGGCGGCCTCGAGGAGCGGCGAGGTGCGATGGCCGCCGAGCTCCTTCGCGAGCTCGGCGTTATCCCACAGGCCGAGGTACTGCGCGGCGACGCGATCGACCAGCACGACGTTGGTGCCGCCGAGCGCCACGTTCTCGGTGCGCGGGAACAGCTCGTCGAACCCATCGCCATCCATCGCGGGCGTGCCCTCCGCCAGCACGGCATCCGGCGCCTCCAGCTCGAGGACATCCACCATCCGCTCGGCGAATACCTCGAGCGCCTTGACGTACAGCGCGCGGCCTTTGGGATCGCCGCGCTTGATCGCCGCGAGGGCACCATCGAGCTCGCGATGCGAGCGCCACTTCTGCCGGAACGCCGGCGACGCATCCGAGTACATCACGGTGCCCTGCATCGCCTTGATCCCGACGGAGAACACGGAGAACCGGTGCGTCTTGATCTTCGGCAGCGAGAGGTACAGGCCGTGCTCGAGGTGCTCGGCGAGCAGCTTCGGGGACCAGCAGCGTGGGGACGTGGGTGGCCGCCATGCCGGTCACGGCGAGCGCCTTGCCCGGCGCCTGGTCGCCGACGTCGAACACGCCGTCATCGTCGAACGCCACCAGCGTCACGCCTTCTTCCTTGGCCATCGCGGCGTAGCCCGAGATCCGCACGAGACGGGTCCAGTCCGCGGCCTTGCCGGTGAAGCCATCGGCGATCGTGATCGTCTTGTGACCGCGCGCCTTGAGGCACTTGATGACACCGCGGGTGAACTCGGGATCCGTGATCCGGCCCTTCACGCCATCATCACCGTGGTGGGTCTTCGGATCGTGAAACCAGTTGAAGCCGCCGAGGTTCGGCTTGAGCAGCACCGGCGTGCTCGCCGGGCGCCGAGGCACCACCGCCTCGCATAACCGCTCACCGAGCTCGCCGGGTGTGCCGCCGGTCACGGCGGTCACCGCTGTGTGATCCGCGGCGAGCCGAGCGTGGTGCTTCGCGCTGAGCGCTGCACCGTCGACGATCGGCTGGGTCGTCGCGATCACCACGGCCGGGCCGGGGCTCCACGCCGGCGATGCGGCGGTGACCGAGTCCGCGCTGACGGGCTTCGGCGCCGGCGGCTTGGGCGCGAGCGGCTTCGGTGCTGCCGGCGGCGGCGGCGGAACGACTCGATCGTCGGGCGCGCTCTTGCCGCACGCGGCGATCAGCACGAGCGCGAGCACGGACGGTCTCATCGTCGAGTCTCTCGTTGGGTCTCTCGTTGGGTCCTCACGTTGGGCCGCTCACGCGACACGATATCCGATACGATCGCGGTCATGCGCCGGCTGGCCATCGCGTTGCTCGGGGTGGTGGTCGCCTGCGGTCACGCGAAGCCCCGGGTCGGGATCCACGGCGCGGAGGTCCTCGCGCATGCGAGCGAGCTCGGGCGCGAGGGGCAGGCCAGGCTCCAGACCGTCACCGTCGAGGCCGGGGACGAGCAACCGGGAGATCGCATCAACGTCACGCTCGATCAGCCGGTGAAGTTCAAGGGGACGGCCACGACACTCATGCTGCTCCTCCAGGGCTGCGCTCCGTTCGCCGGCTCGTCGCCGTGCCGGGTGGCGGCGCGGGAGCCCGATCTCGTGTTCCTCCAGCCCACCGGGCTCCAGCTCATGCGGCCCGACAAGAAGCCCGTGCCGCCGCCGAAGGCCGCGCCCGGCTTCGAGCTCGGGGTGGTGACCGGGACCCTGAGCCTCGCCAGCTTCGCCGGGATGGGGCTGTGCCTCGCGTACTGCGAATCGAACAAGGCGGAGAAGTCCGTGGCGCTCGCGGGCTCGGGCCTCCTGTTCGGCCTGATCTGGGCGATCGCGGGCGGAAACATCCGCGATTGAGCGGGAGCTGAACGAAACGTGCTGCTGTTCAAGAAACCATTCTGGGAGGGGCTGCAGCGCGGCACGATCACCCTGACGTTCCGGCGCTGGCAGCGGCCCCACGTGCGCGCCGGCGGGCGCTATCGCTGTCATCCGATCGGCGTCCTCGAGGTCGATGCGATCGAGCTCGTCACGTCTCGCGCGATCACGACGGCGGATGCGCTCCGTGCAGGATTCCCCACGCGCGACACGCTCGTCGCCTACCTCGCCGAGCTCGGCCCGCTCGACGAGACCACGCCGATCTATCGCGTGGAGCTGCACCATGGCGGCGATGGCGATCGCGTGGAGCTCGCGCTGCAGGACTCGCTGACCACGGAGGAGGTCGAGGCGATCACGGCCAAGCTCGCTCGCATGGATCGTGGCACGGCGTGGACCGCGAAGACGCTCGCCGCGATCGGCAAGCAGCCGCGCGTGGCCGCCTCGAAGCTCGCCAAGAAGCTCGGGCGCGAGACGCTGCCGTTCAAGACCGATGTCCGCAAGCTCAAGCGCCTCGGGCTGACCCAGAGCTTCGAGGTCGGCTACGAGATCGCGCCGCGCGGTGCGGCGTATCTCGCCGCGATCAGCGCGCCGCGACGCCGGTCCGGATCGCCGCGACGAACGAAGCCCAGTCCGCGTGCGAACCCTGGCGATCACCGCGATCCGCGCCGTCGAGCTCCCACTCGACCTGGTCGCGGAACTGCGGATCGTCGATCGCCTGGCGCGGCGCCCGTCGCGGGTTCAGCGTACGAGGTTTGCGTCGAACGGGCGTGCCCCGTAGCCCAGGCACCCGGTCCGTCCGCGACGTCCACGGGGCTACGGACCTGCATGCGCCGCGAGGATAACGTCGAACGGGCAGCCCCTGCCGGTGTCCCGACCCACCGCCGCGGGGGGAGGGAGCCTCCGCCCCGAAGCGCGATCGCGAGCTGGAGATCGTTGATATCTCAGCCTCGGGGCGCTGGCAGGTCAGTTGCAGAGCTTGCAGGCATGGTGAGGTCCTTGGGGTTCGCGCTCGTCCTCGTGGCGTCGGCTGCGACGGGCTGCATGGTCGGCGAGGACCCGACCGACACGGGTGGCGGCGGCGGAGGCGGCGGTGGAGCGGGTGGTGGCGGCGGTGGCGGTGGCGGCGGCGGCGGCACAACGGGCGGGATGACCACGGCGGCCGACGTGCTCACGCGGCTCGATCACGCCGAGTGCGACGCCGCGTTCACCTGCAAGGCGAGCTTCCCGGCGGGCCAGGGCGTGACGTTCGAAGAGGTGTTCGGGACGAGTGCCACGGCCTGCTACGCAAAGCTCGCGAGCGAGTACTACGACGCGCCCGCGGTGCAGGCCTCGATCACGGCGAACAAGATCACGTTCGATGCGGCGGCCGGCGCGCAGTGCATCACGGCACTCGCCTCGGCGCCCGCGCCGAGCTGCCCGAGCCTGTGGCAGAACGGCCCCAGCTTCCCGGCCGCGTGCGATGGCGCGTTGATCGGTAGGGTCGCGGATGGCGCGTCGTGCACGAACGACTTCGAGTGCGCCGGCGGCTCGTACTGCGATGTGACCTGCAAGGCGATCCCGTAGATCGCAGCAACAGGTCAGTTCGCTGCCGGCCCGCTGCTCGGGTGACCGTGCGCGGGCAACGCACACGAGCCGTCCGGCGCGCAACGGCCGGTCAGGCGGAGGCGGTTCGCCGCGAACAGGCGATAGCCAAGCGCGAGCAGGTGCGAGAGGCCGGGGACGCGCGTGATCGCCACCAGCTTGCGCCAGCCGATCGCGCTGTACAGCTGACGGAACACCTCGACGCCCTCGATCCACGAACCATCCGGGAGCCGGCCCCGGATCCGCGTCATCAGGTCCGCATACGTGGTGCCATAGCGCTCGGCTTCGAACTCGGCGGCCGCGATGTTCGTGAACTCGATGTGCGACGCGCGGTCCTTTCGCATCAGCATGCGAATCTCTCGCATGCACAGCGGGCAGTCGCCGTCGTAGAACACCTCGACGAGCTTTCCGGCGGGCAACATGGGGGTCACGATCTCTGATGCCGGCGGGGGGCGGGGGTTACGCTCAGCGCTTCTTCTTGCGGGCCCGGGCGGCGACCTCGGCGAGCTTGCCGGTGGCGAGGAGCTTGCGGAGCTCTCCTTCCATCTCGCGGGCGAACAGCAGGCGGACCGCCTCCACGCCGACCGTGCGGAACGCGCCGAACAGCTTGCTGGCGTGCACGATGTCGAGCTGGCCTTCCTTGACGCGGCCCACGAACAGGTCGACGAGCTCGTTGACCGCGCGCTTCAGGTGCTTGCGGAGGATCCCGGAGGCCAACGTCGCGGTGTCGAGATCGATGCCCACGCCCTCGAGCTTGATCGCGATCGCCAGGAGGGCGGGGCTGCCCACGAAGTACACGTCGCCCTTGCGCTCGACGATCTGCGCACGAGCGAGATCCGCGAGCAGCCCGGGGCGGCGGCTTCCGACCATCGTGTAGAGCTCGGCCTCGGTCACCGTGCGCGGCTGATCGGCCGCCCACGGGGCCTGCATCTCCTCCTCGACGCCGAGCCACTCCGCGAGATCCACCTCGCCGCGATCGATCCGCTTCATCAGATCGCCGATCGCATCGATCCGGAGGCCGCGATCCGAGAGCTGCGCGATCAGCTTGAGGCGCTCGACGTGATGCTTGCCATAGTGCGCGACGCGGCCGCGGATCTCCGGGGTCTGAAGTGCTCCACGCGATTGATAGAACCGGATCGTCCGGCTCGGGACGTGTGAGGCCGCGGCGAGCTGATCGATCGTGAGCGTGTCGTGGTCGCTGGGGTCGGACGTGGCCATCGCAGCTTCGATCATGCCGCGAGTGCCCGCGTGCGCGTCGGCAGGGCGAGCCGAAAGATCGTGCGCAGCGTCGTTCCGAGCTGCCGGGCGAACGAGCCCTTGTTGTACGGCACCCCATACCGCGCGCACACCGCCTCCACGCGGGGGGCCACCTCGGGATACCGGTTACTCGGCAGGTCGGGGAACAGGTGGTGCTCGATCTGGTGGCTGAGGTTGCCCGACATGACGTGGAACAGAGGCCCGCCGGTGATGTTGCACGAGCCGAGCACCTGGCGGAGGTACCAGCGGCCCCGCGTCTCGCCTTCGATCTCGTCCTCGCTGAACACCTGCGCGCCATCGGGGAAGTGGCCGCAGAAGATGATCGCGTAGGTCCACAGGTTGCGCATCAGGTTCGCGGTCAGGTTCGCGAGCAGCACCGGCAGAAACCATGGCCCGGCGAGGAGCGGCCACAGGACGTAGTCCTTCGCGAGCTGCTTGCTCGCCTTCCTCCCGATCCCGGCGAGCTTGCCGCCGAGCTCGGAGCGCGTGATCTCGCCACGGCGGAGCGCGCCAAGATCGATGTCGTGCATCGCCACGCCCCACTGGAACATCACGGCGAGCGCGGCGTTGTAGAGCGGCTGTGCGAGGTAGACGGGCCGCCACGGCTGCTTCTCGGAGACCCGCAGGATCTCGTAGCCGACATCGCGGTCGCGCCCCATCACGTTGGTCCAGGTGTGGTGCACCACGTTGTGCGAGTGCTTCCATTGATCGGCCGGGCAGACGTTGTCCCACTCCCAGGTCGACGAATGGATCTCTGGATCGTTCATCCAGTCCCACTGGCCGTGGATCACGTTGTGCCCGATCTCCATGTTCTCGAGGATCTTCGAGATGCCGAGGGCGGCCGTCCCGGCGCCGATCACGCCGAGGAACAAGGGGAAGGCCGGCGCGAGGGGCAGGCTGGCGAAGATCAACGCGCGCCCTCCGAGGGCGAGGCTGCGCTGGACCTTGATCGCCCGCTTGATGTACCGGCGGTCGCGATCGCCGAGGCTGGCCTTGGCTTCGTGCTGGATCGCGTCGAGCTCACGCCCGAACGCTTCGATGTCGGTGGACTGGATCATGGGGTCTCCTCAGAGGTTGAGCTCGACGTCACCGGCGGCAGCGCACACGCAGATCTGGATGCGCGCTCCGGGCTCGTCGATCGGGGTGCCGGTGCGCAGGTCGCGCACGCAGCCAGAGGTCAGGGTGGCGTCACAGCTGTGGCAGATGCCCATCCGGCAGCCGTGGCGCGGTGCGAGGCCGGCCTCCTCGGCGATCCGCAGGAGTGGGGTGCGGCCGTCCGCCCGCGCGGAGACACCGCTCGTGGTGAACCGCACCGCGCCACCCTCCGTGTTCGCAGGCAGCGGCGCGAGGGCCGCGCGGAACCGCTCGACGTGGAGCGCGTGGGCGCGTCCGGCGTCGGCGAAGCTCGCGGTGATCGCGGCGAGCAGGTTCTGCGGCCCGCACGCCCAGGTCTCGCGCTCGCGCCAGTCCGGGACCAGCGCGTCGAGCCGCGCGGTGCCGAGGCGCTGCCGATCGAAGGCGGTGTGGACCTCGATCAGCCGGTAGCGCGGATGATCCAGCGCCAGGGCTCGCAGCTCGTCACCGAAGATCGCCTCGGCCGGCGTGCGGGCGTGGTGTACGTGCACCACATCGGGCATCGTCCCGCGCGCCGCGAGAGAGCGCAGCATGCTGGCCACGGGCGTGATGCCGCTGCCGGCGGTGACGAACAGGGCGCGGTGCGGCGCCGTGGCGGGCAGCACGAACTCGCCGGCCGGCAGCCCGAGGGTGAGGAACGCGCCGACCGCGACGTCGTGGACCAGGGCGCGTGACACGCGACCATCAGGCTGCGCCTTGACCGTGATCGTGATGCAGCCATCGCGACGCTCAGGGGACGACGAGATCGTGTACGTGCGCGTGGCGAGCCGGCCCGCGATGGCCACACCCACCTGCACGTGCTGGCCGGCGCGGTGCGTGCGCCAGCCCCGCCCGGGTCGCAACGTCAGCGTCCGCACGCCGGGCGCCTCCTCGTGCACGGCCTCGACCCGCGCCTGGCGCGTGTGCGCGGCCGCGAGCGGCCACACCAGGGCGACATAGTGCGAGGGCAGGAGTGGGGTCGCGACGAGGCTCACCACCTCGCCGAGCCGGGACCAGAGGGATTCAACCTTCGCCATTGAGCCAATCATGACTGTGACAGTGCGAGCTGTCAAGGTCGAAGAGAGGGGGCGGGAGGCGGCTGGAAGGCCAGGAGGGGACTGCCGCGGTTTTTTTGGGGGGAGGTGTCGAAACGCGGGGGCGCCGTTCGACCCAGCACGAACCCTCAATGAAAGAGAAAGCGCTCATGAAGAAAGCACTGATCCTGGCGGTCCTCGGCTGCGGCGTGACCCTCGCGAATGCAGGCCCGGCACCCAAGTTGGTGGCGTTCCCTGCGGGCGAGCTGAAGTGGGAGCCGTTCTTCCCGGGCGGCCCGGACGAATCGTTCGTGATCGGTACCAAGGAGGCCAAGAAGGGGCCGACGGCGTTCTTCATCCGCTTCAAGGCCGCGTTCGATTCGGGCTGGCACACCCACGAGTCCGCGTACACGGGCATCGTGCTCGCCGGCACGATCATCGAGACCAGCAAGGGCCAGGAGGCGGTGAAGCTGACCGCGGGCTCGTACTACCTGCAGCCGAGTGTGGTCCACAAGACGGTGTGCGCGGCAGGCGCGGACTGTCTGGTGTGGATCTACGAGGACGGCAAGTTCAGCTTCACGCCCACCGACGAGGCCGGCAAGCCGCCCCCCCCGGCCGGCCCGGGCGGGAGGGGGCGGCAACAACAGTCTCCCGCACCGAAGCCGCCCCGGCGAAGCCAAGGAGGATGCCTGCCCCGATCGTGGAGTGGCAGGCGGCCCACGCCCCCGCTGTGATCCGTCAGGCCCAAACCTCGTGGGCAGGTTACTAAGCTCGCCCGAGGCGTGCACGTGCTTGGCGTCTTCGATCAGGCGCATCACGATCGGGACGTTCGGGATCGCGTTGAACGCGACGTAGATATCGAAGCGCGCGCCCGGTCGGACGAGCCGGATCCAGTGGGTGTCGCGCGTGACCTTCGTGATGTCCTGCCAGGCCACGTGCTCGCGGAGGTTCAGCTGATCTGCGGAGACCTTGCCCGTCATCGCCCGCAAGATCGGGGCGCTACGGAACGAGATGCCTGCGCGGGAGATCGCGTAGGCCCCGAGCGGCACCTCTCCTCCTGCCGCGATGGTGGCGCGGATCGCCGGGAGCAGCCGTTGGGTGACCTCGTGATCGAGCGCCGTGCCGAGGGCCTCGAGACGTTCGATCGTCTTCGGGATCACGATCCGCCGTCCATCGGCGGTGGTGAGCTGCAGACCAGGCTTCGCGTCGTCGCCCGCGGGGAACGGGCCGGTGAACACGGAGCGCCAGACCTCGGTGAGCTCGCTCCAGCGCACGGCCTCGACCTGATCCCCGCGCACGACGGCGACGCCGTGCTGGTGGAGGTCGACGACGATCGCGCGGGACCTGCGCCAGGTGGCGAGCAAGACGGCGCAGACGATCGGTGCGATCACCATCAGCAGATTCGCCTTGCCCCGGTACTCGGCGTCGAACTGCTCCGGGCATGTAGTGGATCGCGGCGATCAACGCGGACGCGACCGCCATGATGCCAACGCACGCGAGGGGGAGCCCGAACCGGTAGGCGAAGCGCTGCCGATGCCGGCGAACCAGCGGCCCGAGGTCCATGGCGGCTCCCCGCGTCAGAGCGACTCGGACTCCGCGCCCGGATCGGTGGGGGCGCGCGGCGGCGTGACCACGATCTCCGGCGCCTCGGGTGCGCCGATCTCGATGTAGATCCGCTTGAGGATCGGGATCTCTGCGCGCAGCCGCGCCTCGATCACGTCGATGAACTTGGTGGCATCGATGGCCTTCATCTGCTCGTCGACCACGATCTTCATGCCCACGAGCACCTCCTCGGGACCGAGGTGCATCGTGCGGAGGTGGATCACGGCCTTCACGCCGGGCGACTGGCGCGTGATCTCGAGCATCCGATCGCGCTGCGCCGTGGGGACTGATTGTCCGATCAGGAGGTCCTTGGTCTTTCTCGCGAGGAAGAACGCGACGCCGAACAAGGTCACACCGACGACGATCGAGCCGATCCCGTCCCAGACGCCGTTGCCGGTGAGCTGGGTCGCGAGCAGGCCGCCGAAGGCGGCGACCAGGCCAACCAGCGCGGCGACGTCCTCGAATAGCACCACGATGACCACGGCATCGCGCGCCTCGTCGATCGTCTGCTTCAGCGAGCGGCCGGCCTTGATGTGACGGAACTCGGCGAGCGCGGAGCTCAGGGAGAACAGCTCGAGGCAGATCGAGACGCCGAGGACGACGTACGCGATCGTCCGGCTCCCCATCACGCCGCCGGGGTTCAGCACCTTGTGGATGCCCTCGTACATCGAGAACGTCGCGCCGATCGTGAACAGCGAGACCGCCACGATGAACGCCCAGAAGTAGCGCTCCGCGGCATAGCCGAACTCGTGGACGGCATCTTCCTGGCGCGTCGCTCGCCGCATGCCGATCAGCAGGAACAGCTGGTTCCCTGAATCGGCGAGCGAGTGCACGGCCTCCGACAGCATCGAGGCCGAATGCGAGAAGCCCGCGGCGACGAACTTCGCGATCGCGATGCCGAGGTTCGCGGCAAGCGCCTTGACGACAACTCCTGAAGATCCTCCGGCCACGCCGCACGATACCGCGACACCCTCGATCGGCGCGTTTCGCCGCGGAGGATTCGCTTTACAATGGAGTGATGAACCGCCTCGTCGTGATGGCCGTGTTGATGGTGGGGTGTGGCTCGAGCAGCGGTTCGTGGGTGGACCAGGAGGTGCCCACGCCGGCGGCTCTCACGACCTATTCGCTGTGGGTCGCGGGCGACAACGATGTGTGGCTCGGCGGGACCTCGATCTGGCACTTCGACGGCACCGCCTGGACGGACGTGGCCCCTGGAGCGGTGGTCGGGTTCTGGGGCTTTGGTCCCGCGGACATCTATGCAGTCGGCGATTCCAGCGTGAGGCACTGGGACGGCACGGCGTGGAGCGACGTGCCCGCCACCGCCGGGGTCACGTTCACCGCCCTCTATCGGGTGTGGGGGGCGAGCCGGAACGATCTGTGGATCGCGAACACCGACAACAGCCGCGTCTATCACTACAACGGCACGACGTGGACCGTGACCACGCTGCAGTTCGTGGCCGCCGATGCGCTGTGGGGCAGCTCGTCCTCGGACATCTGGTTGTCGGGGACCACCGACCTCTACCACTACGATGGAGCGCGCTGGTCCGCGTATCAGTCCAACGACGCGCCTCGCGGTGCCTACGGGTTGTGGGGCTTCGGCCCGAACGACGTGTGGGCCGCCGGCAGCTTCGACGAGCTCTCGCACTGGGATGGCAGCGTGTGGACACCGGAGCAGGATCTGGGTGGCGGCTACAACGGGATCTGGGGCGCCGCGACCGATGACATCTTCGCGGTTGGCAACAGCGGCCTCGTCGGCCACTACGATGGCTCGTCGTGGTCGACCAGTCGTGAGCTCGGGGTGCGCGAGAACTTCACGATGGTCCACGGCTCGTCCCCCGACAACATCTGGGCGACCGCGGTGGACCTCGGCGCGCTCAAGGCCAAGCTCCTGCGCTACGAGCCGTAGACCGCCGTAGATCAGTGCGGCTTCTGCGTGCGCCGCGCGGGGTGCATCGTGATCTCGAAGCTCGTCAGCGCCGCCCCGAGGCCCGGCAACCGTCGCGCACCGGGCCAGCCGATCCAGCGCTCCATCCCGCGCGCGTCGCGCACGGTCAGGCCGCCCGACGACGTTCGCGCCATACCGGTGCCCCGGAACCGGACCACGTCGGCTCCTCCGTCCTGGAGGGTGGACGCGCCCGCACGCAGCGACAGTGCAGGTCCACGGCGGGAGAGAGCCAGCTCGAGATGCGCGCCATCCTCGGTGTCAACGGTCGCAGCGTCATCGCCGATCGAGAACTTCGCGAGCTGCTTGGGGATCGCCCAGAGTTCGCGCCCGCCGGCGAGCGACGCCTTCGAGTCGACGTACATCTTCGCGACGAAGTAGCCGCGCTTGCCCGCGGCCGAGACCAGGCACGGCAGCCACGCGAGCTCCGCATAGACCAGCGGCGAGGGTGGCACGTACTCGACGAGCGCGAGCACGCCGACCGCACGCCCGGCCACGGTCATCGCGCGGAACCCAGGTGGTAGCTCCAGGTGCCGAGCATCCACGAGGTACGGCTGCACGAACGCACGGCCGTGCGTGTGCCACGGAGCGGGCGGGTACGACATCTCGAGCAGCGTAGCGTGGTTCCGGGGCTATGCTGCCGCTCGCGTGGATCGGTCGCCAGATGTGCTGTTCGGTGCGAGCACGCGCGGCGTCCACCAGCCGGCACGATCGGCGGGATCGACCTCGACGACGAGTCCGCGGTGATCGAGCTGTTCTCCCGGATCTGCCCGCGGATGATCGTGCAGTGCGCGGGCGTGTGCGACGTGGAGAGCTGCGAGCGCGATCCCGCGTTTGCGTGGGCCGTGAACGTGGACGCGATGCGGATCCTGATCGCGCACGCGCCACCCGACGCGCGGATCGTCTATTGCTCCAGCGATCACGTGTTCAGCGGCGACACCGGACCGTACGACGAGACCTCGGCCACCGATCCGTTGAGCGTCTATGGACTCACGAGGGTCGCGGCCGAGCAGCTGATGCTCGCGCGACCGAACACCGTGATCGTGCGGAGTGGTCCGTGGATCCGCCGATCCGTACCCTCAGCGTACAACTGTACGAGTAGGTGACGGTTCCGGCGCCGTGGTGGGTAGGAGTCGCAGCTGGTTAGCGCGGAACGCGAGTTGCTTGAGAGGGTGACGTGGTTCCCCTCATCCTGTTCATCAGTGTGGCGTTGGTGGCACTACTGAGCATCTTCGCGATGTTGACGATCGCGAAGAAGCAACTCCGTGCCTGGCGTCGCGAGCGCGATCGGGTCGCGGCTCGGGCCGCCCAGCTGGCGGCGGCTGCACGGATCAAGGCGGAGACCGCCGCGATGCTGGCAGCCAAGCCTGCGCCGCGGCCGGCCGCTCCACGGGCCCCCGCGCCGATCGTGGGCCTCACGCAGGTGATCGCCACGCTCGATCAGAGCTCGCTGTTCACGCCACTCCCCGGGCCGCTGCCCCAACCACCGAGCGCACGCACCCGCCTCGCCAAGGGTAGCGTTCCGATCCCGATGCCGAACCAAAACCCCACGGCAGTCGTCGTGCGCCCGCCGCCGCTCGGTCCGTTCAGCTCCGTCGGATCGCTCGCGACCGGTCGGATCAGCGGCGCGGTTCCTCCGCCGATCCCGCAGCGCCGCCCACCACGCCGCGGTCACTGAGCGCGCCCGAAGCTCCCGGCTCAGGTCCTCGACGCCCCGCGGCCGGGTGCGCTAACACCCACGCCGATGGTCGAGCAATTCTGGGCAATCGTCGACGCGGTCAAGGACTCCGTGATCGCCCAGGCGATCGGCATCCTCGTGGTGTCGATCATCGGAGGCTGGCTGCTCACGCGGATCCTCCGGTACACGATCGTGCGCATCACGCGCCGCACGAAGGCCGAGTGGGACGACAACCTCGGCGCGCAGCTCGCGGGGCCGGTGTCGTTGTTCGTCGCGATCCAGGTGTTCCGCATCGGGCTCGAGTGGCTGGAGATCGATCTGCGCACGATGTCGATGCTGCGCGATGCGATGAGCCTGCTGTCGATCATGACGGTCGAGTGGGCGCTGTTCCGTGCGATCGATCTGTTCCGTGATGCGCTCGCCCAGCGCTCGTGGGCCATCGATCGCCCGGCCTCGCGGTCGCTGCTTGCGCTCGGCGCGCGGTTCACGAAGGCGGCCGTCATGGTGCTCGGCACGCTGGTGGCCCTGTCCCAGCTCGGGGTCTCGGTGGCGAGCCTGATCGCAGGGCTCGGCATCGGTGGCCTCGTGATCGCCCTCGCTGCGCAGAAGACGGTGGAGAACCTGTTCGGCGCGGTCTCGATCGGCATCGATCAGCCATTGCGCGAAGGGGACTTCGTGAAGGTCTACGACGTGGTCGGGACCGTGGAGCAGATCGGCCTCCGCTCGACGCGGATCCGCACGCAGGATCGGACGATCGTGACGATCCCCAATGGCGAGCTCGCGAACCAGCGGATCGAGTCGTACACGGTGCGCGATCGCATGCGGCTCGCCTGCATGATCGGCCTTGTCTACGCCACGACGGCGGAGCAGATGCGCACGGTGATCCGCGAGCTCGACAAGATCCTGCGCGATCATCCGCAGATCTGGCCGGACGGCATCGTGGTCAAGCTCAAGCAGCTCGGCAGCTCATCGCTCGATATCGAGGTCGTCGCGTGGTTCCAGACGGCGGACTGGGCCGAGTTCCAGGGGATCCGCGAGGGCGTGTTGATCGCGTTCATGGAGGCCATCGAGCGGGCGGGGACCTCGATGGCGTTCCCGACGCAGACGGTCCACGTCGTGCAGCCATCCTCGCCGGCGTGACCCCAGCGCCGGTGCTACCGTAACGGCATGCACGGGTGGATGACCGCAGCGACGATGTCGATGGTGGTGTTCGGGGCGTCGACCGCCCATGGATACGGCGTGGGCCCGGCGGTCCCGCTCGAGGCGCTCGCCACCAAGGCGGACCTCGTCTGCAAGGGCGTGGTCGCCTCGGATCGCAAGGTGGCCGATGCCTGGTTTCCGGCCGTGTCGAGCTTCGAGGTCCGCGAGACGACGTTCACCGTGGTCTCGTGCCTCAAAGGCAAGCCGCCGAAGCAGCTGCGGTTCCGTCACTACGCAAAGGGCCCGCCGGCACCGAGCATGTACACGCCGCCGAACTTCACGTACGTGAAGGGTCGCGCGTACCTGGTGTTCGCAGCCAAGGGCAGTGGCGGGAGCTATCGCGTGGTCTCGAAGTCCCCGACCATGAAGATCGATTCCGAAGCGATCCTCGCGGCCGATCTCAAGCCTCACCGCGGCGCGACCGTCACGGAGGCCGCGTGGTCCGAGCTGCGCGGCCTGGTGGCGAGCGCCGATCCTGCCGATGTCCTCGAGGGGATCCGGCAGCTCGACGAGCACAGCGGCGGGAGCATGCTGAAGCTCGCGGACTTCGAGCGCGGCGCCGCGCTCGCGGAGATCGCCGTGGCGATCCCTTCGAAGGATCCCACGATCGCGGCCGCGGCCATCGACGTGTTCGGTGGCGACAGTCCGTACTATCGCGACGAGGATGCCGGGTACTGGCTCGCGGGCCTCGGCAAGGGAACGATCTCCGGCCTCGGGCCGCGAACGATGACCTCGCCGGCCTCCGCCGAGCTCGCCGCTGCGGCGTTGCTGGCCGTCGCCGACGGTGGCGCCACGCCGGAGCTGCGGGCGCGCGCGATCCGGGCGCTCGGACGCGTGGCGAGCATCCCGGCGGCCAAGGTCCTCGCCTGGAGCCGCGATCCGGACCCCAAGATCCGCGGCGCGGCCACGCTGATCAGCGCCGCGCGCCCCGATCGATCGCCGATCACGAAGGGCGCCACGGATCGTGCACCGGAGCTGCGGTCCGCAGCCGCGCTCGCGATCGGCTTCTCCCAGGATCCGAAGCTGTTGCCGCTGCTCGCGCCCTTGCTCGGGGATCCGGTGCGCGAGGTGCACGAGTACGCGGCGATGAGCCTGCTGTCGTTCCCGCTCGATCAGGCCGCGCCGACCCTGAAGCAGGGGCTCACCAGCAACTATCGATCGCTGTTCGTCAACGCGCTCGCGAGCCGCGACGCCAGCCCGTACCTCGGCCTGCTCGCCGAGGTGATCATCAAGCACGAGCAGCCCGCCGATTGGTGGGGCGGTGCGATCCCGGCCGGGGATAGCTGGAAGCTGCTGTTCGCCTACGTGAGCGCGCGGCCCGCCGCGGACCTCGCAGGCGGCAAGCTCGACACCTCGCTCGACGCGCTCGAGCAGATGCAGTGGTTCAGCTCGTCCGAGCCCCGGGACCTCTACGCGCTCTACGTGGCCAAGAAGCTCACCGCGCGTGCGCAGAAGTTCCGTGCGGCGATCAAGGCCAGTCCCCTCGGTGTGACGCAGTTCCTCGACGAGGTCG
Source organism: Myxococcales bacterium (assembly GCA_016720595.1). Taxonomy (GTDB): domain Bacteria; phylum Myxococcota_A; class Polyangia; order Haliangiales; family Haliangiaceae; genus JABFXX01. Next base: position 206,630 of record JADKKI010000022.1, on the reverse strand, counting down.
ACAAGGACCCGTCGCGGTTCGTGCGCTGAGACGCCAGTCGTTCGGGCGGGTTGCGGCCACGGTCGATGGTGTCCACCACAAGGAGCACCATGTCCAAGACCCTCCCGATCCTCCCCATGCGGAGTGGCGTGCTGTTCCCCGGCGTGAGCCTCCCCATTGCGGCAGCTCGCCCTCCGACGCTACGGGCCATCGAGGCTGCGCTGCGGGACTCCGAGCATCGCGTGTTCGTGGTGTCCCAGCGCGAGGACAAGGATGAGGTCCTCCCCGAGGGTCTCTACACGTTCGGCACGATCGCGAGCGTGTCCTCGGTGCAGCGGGGGCTCGGCGGCGTCCGCCTGGTCCTCGAGGGCCTCGAGCGCGGCATCGCGCTGCGGGTCACCCCGCAGGACGGCTACCTGGTGGCGACGGTCTCGCCGGCCACCGAGCAGCAGCCGCTCGATGCGAAGGATCCGAGCTTCGTGGCGCTCCACCGCGAGGTGCGTGAGCGGGCGGCCGAGCTCGCAGGCAAGCGCGGCGTCTCCGACGAGGCCGTGGAGCAGATGCTCGAGAAGATCTCTGACCCCGGCCGGCTGGCGGACCTCGTCGCCGGCTACCTGGAGGCGCCCGTCGCCGAGCGTCAGCCGTTGCTCGAGGCCCTGGCGATCGAAGACCGGCTGCGTCGCGTGCTGATCCTGGTCCAGCGCCAGCTCGATGTGATGTCGGCGCAGGAGGACATCCAGTCCAAGGTCAAGGAGGAGCTCGGTGGACGCCAGCGCGAGGCGTACCTCCGCGAGCAGATGCGCGCGATCCAGAAGGAGCTCGGCGACGGTGGCGAGGGCGATGACGAGGCGATGAAGGAGCTCAAGACCAAGCTCGATGCGCTGCCGCTCCCCGCGGACGCTCGCAAGGAGGTCACGCGCGAGTGGTCGCGTCTGGCGCGGATCGGTCGCGAATCGATGGAGTCGCAGGTGATCCGGACGTATCTCGAGACCATCGCGGAGCTGCCGTGGGGCGTACGCACCGACGAGCACCTCGACGTCCAGGAGGCGGCGAAGATTCTCGCCGAGGATCACTTCGGCCTCGGAGACGTGAAGGATCGCGTGCTCGAGTTCCTGTCGGTCTATCAGCTGTCCAAGACCAACGAGGGCAAGGCCAACAAGGGCCGGATCCTCCTGTTCTCGGGGCCGCCGGGCGTGGGCAAGACCTCGATCGCGAAGTCGATCGCGCGAGCGATGGGGCGCAAGTATGTCCGCATCTCTCTCGGTGGAGCCCGCGACGAGGCGGACATCCGCGGTCACCGGCGCACGTACATCGGCGCGCTGCCGGGCCGCGTGTTGCAGGGCATGAAGCAGGCCGGCAGCAAGAACCCCGTGTTCCTGCTCGACGAGATCGACAAGCTCGGCGTCTCCCATCAGGGCGATCCGGCGAGCGCGCTGCTCGAGGTCCTCGACCCCGCGCAGAACGATTCCTTCACCGATCACTATCTCGGCGTGCCGTTCGATCTCTCGGAGGTGCTGTTCATCGCCACGGCGAACTTCCTGCAGAACATCCCGGGTCCGCTGCTCGATCGCATGGAGGTGGTCGACTTCAGTGGCTACACCGAGGTCGAGAAGCTGAACATCGCGAAGCACTACCTCGTGCCGCGCCAGACCGTGGATAACGGCCTTGTTCCGGATCAGCTGACGCTGACCGATGATGCGATCCGCGAGGTGATCACGGGCTACACCCGCGAGGCGGGCGTGCGGCAGCTCGAGCGCGAGCTCGGACGCCTGGCACGCAAGGTGACGCGCAAGATCGCCGCGCGAGAGATCGAGCGGTCCACCCTCGATCGCACGGATGTGCGGCCACTGCTCGGTCGCCCACGTGTGCACCCGGAGAAGGCCAACCGGGTCGACCAGATCGGGATGGCGACTGGCATGTACTACACGCCGGCGGGTGGCGACATCATGTTCGTCGAAGCAGCGCCGATGCGCGGCAAGGGCGATCTGATCCTCACGGGCCAGCTCGGAGATGTGATGAAGGAATCGGCACGAGCCGCGTGGACGTTCGCGCGCGCGAACGCGGACTGGCTCTCGATCGATGATCGCGTGTTCGAACGCGACATCCACGTCCACGTCCCGGCAGGCGCGATCCCGAAGGATGGTCCCTCGGCGGGCATCGCGATGGCCACGGCGATGGTGTCCGCACTGTCGGGCCGACCGGCACGCCACGACGTCGCGGTGACCGGCGAGATCACGCTCTCGGGGCGCGTGCTGCCGATCGGCGGGCTCAAGGAGAAGGTCCTCGGCGCGGTGCGGGCCGGGATCACGCACATCGTGATCCCGCGGGACAACGAGGCCGACCTCGACGATCTGCCGCAAGACGTGCGCGATCGCCTGGTGATCTCACCGGTCGACACGCTCGGGCAGGCCCTGGCGATCACGCTGCGCGATACGACGCTGCAGAACGGACGCCTGCTGTTCGGCGTGCTCGGTGGCGGCGAAGAGCGACAGCTGGCGCACTGAGGCTGTCGGTCGGAGCGACCTGCGTCATAGTGTCGGCATGTTCTGGCTGATCACCGCCATCGCCACGTTCGGCGCCGCCGGGGTCTCGCTGTTCGCCACGCTCAATCGGATGGGCGGGAACGTCGAGCGCGCTTATCGCAATGCGCCCGAGCTCCCGGCGGCCGCGTTCGCCGAGGGCGCGTACGGCCGGATCACGGGCATCGCGAGCTCGTCGGCCAAGCTGCCCCTGGTGCCGGGCCTCGGGATCCCGTGCCTCGCGTACGAGCTGATCGTCCACGCGCACGACGGCGAACGGGACGCCAGCATGGGCTGGCGGATCGTGCATGGTGAGGTCGTCTCCGTCGAGCTCGACGTCACGGTCGGGGACACCGTCGTGCGCGTCAACGCGCGCGAGGTCTACCTGGTGACCGCGCCGAGCCACGATGCGAACCGGGACCTCCGTCCCAACGGCGCGGTGCGCGGCCATTCGTCGCGCGTTCGCTATATTCCCGCGGGCGCGACGATCCATGTCGTCGGGACGCTGACCCGCGAGGTCGACGACGATCCTTCGGCGCCGCGCGACTACCGCTCGATGGCGACCCGGTATCGCCTGATCGGCAAGCGTGGTCAGGCGATCGCGCTTGCGGTGGCCGAACCAGTGGCCTCCTGAGGCGTGCTAAGACGCCCGCATGAAGAACCTGACGCTCGTCCTCCTCGCGACGGCCTGTTTGTTCGGGGCCGCATGCAAGGGCAAGGGCGGAGATGACAAGGCCGCAGGTAGCGGCAGCAGCAGCGGCAGCGGTGACAAGGCCGCGGCACCTGCCAACGAGATCCCCGTCGAGTGCGAGGAGTACAAGGCCGCGGTCGCGGCGATCGCGAAGTGCGACAAGCTCCCGCAGGCCACACGCGATGCGCTGAAGGATGCGTACGAGCAGATGTCGCGCGGGTGGGCGAGCATCCCGGCCGATCGAAAGGCCTCGCTCGTTCCGATGTGCAAGTCCGCGACGGACGGTCTCAAGCAGGCCGGCGCGGCCTGTAACTGAGCGTCACACCAGACGGCGGATCAATTGATACGCCTGGCTCGGCAGATAGAACACGAGATCCACCATGCCGAGGCTGACCCGATCCCCGGAGACCAGGATCTGCGTCTCGCTCGGATCCTGATCGTTGACGTGGGTTCCCGTCGTGGAGCCGGCGTCCTGGATGTACCAGTGCCCGCGACGGTCCTGCATCAAGGTCGCGTGGAGCTTGGACACCGTGACATCGTTGATCACGATGTCGGACTCATCGGCGCATCCGATCGTCACCTGGAAGCCAGGAACACCGCGCGCACCGCGCACGGCAAACGCCACATAGTCATCGAGCGCCGACGGCGGTTGGGCAGGGCGCCTTGCGACATCGAGCACGGCCTGATCCATCGTCATCATGACGGTCCGCGTGATCGGCCGCAGCTGGTATCCGGTGGTCGCATGCACGAGCAGCGGATACGGATGGGCCGCACAGTATGCGGCCTCGTCGAGACGATTCGCGTCCGCGAGCCAGGCCCTGAGCTCCCTCACATCACCTCCTGGAACCCGCGGCTCATCCGATCTTCCCCGGGACGTACCCGATCCCGTCGACCCGGAGGATCGGTTCGTCGAGCAGCCGCTCGGTGGCGGGATCGAGCCGGATCGCGCCGGGGGGGCGGCCCGAGCTCCGGACGTTCGCGAACGTCCGGGCGATCGCCTCCTTCGCGAGCCCCGCGATCGTGACATCGACCAGATCGCGCGATCCCAGATCTCCCGTGGTCACGGCGGTGATCAGCGTGGGATCGGTGCGCTGAAGCGCGCGCGCGCACGCGAGCGCGAGGCGCGCGCCTCGCTTGTCGTCGTCGCGATCCTGGATCACCACGACGACGGAGCCGTCGCGCAGCACGTCGACGCGCGCGTGCTTCGCATCCGGCACGCTCGCGATCGCGTTGGCACGCTGGGCGCGCACGCTCGCGTCGACATCGCCGGCACTCCCATCCGCGCCCGCGGCCGTGGTGGCGATGACGAGGGACATCCCGGGCCGTGACACCAGGCGTGCGGTGGCGGCCGGCTCCGTCGGCGTCTGCGGGGCCGTCCCGGGCAGCTCGACGTCCTGGAGCTCGGCGCGATCGAGCGCCGCGAACGTCTGCGCGACCTCCTCGTCGGTGGGGCGAGCGTCGCGGTGCTTCGCGAGCATCCGCATGATCAGGCGATCGAGGGCCTCCGGTAGGCGGGGGATCACCGACCGCGGGGAGGGGGGCTCCCACAGCACGACCTTGGCGATCAGCGCGAGGGCGTGACGGCCTTCGAACGCCTTGTGGCCCGTGAGGCACTCGTAGAGGACGCAGCCGAGCCCGTAGACATCCGTCGGGGCGCCGAGATCCCGATCTCCTCGGGCCTGCTCTGGAGCCATGTAGGACGGCGTCCCGACGAGGGCGCCGGTCGCCGTCACGCTCCGGTCGCCGCCGGCGGCGCGCGCGATCCCGAAATCCACCAGCACCACCTGGTCGAGCCGCGAGTCGCGCAACAGGATGTTGCTCGGCTTCATGTCACGGTGCACCACCCCGCGCGCGTGCGCGTGGGCGAGTGCATCGACCAACCGACCTCCGAGCTCCACCGTATCGATGGCGCGCAACGGCGCGCGCTGCATCCGCTCGTGGAGCGTCTCACCGTCGACCCACTCCATCGCGAGGTACGGCGCGCCCTCCGCGGTCACGCCCTGTCCGACGTACCGCACGATCGCCGGATGATCGAGCCCGGCGAGGATCGTGGCCTCTCGCGAGAACCGCAGGACCGTCTCGGGATCGGTCTCGTGCAGCAGCTTGAGCGCGACGCGTGCTCCGCTGACCTCGTCCCGCGCCTCGTAGACCATCCCCATTCCGCCGGTGGCGACATGGGTCAGGAGCTGGTAGCGCGAGTCGACTCGATCCACTTGCTCGATGATACGCCGATCTCCGCGCAACGTGCGCCGGAGCAACGTCGTCACTCCACGCCGGGAGCTTCGGGCCGCGGTCCCGTTCGTGCACGCAGCCCATCGTAGTGGCGGCGCAAGAGATCGTAGAGCACGAGCTCCTGCTGGCGATGCGCCGTGGTCAGGATCCGGTTGACGTGCATGTGCACAAAGCTCGACGCGAGGTCCTCGATCGTCGAGGTCAACCCTCCCCGTTGCGCGAGCGCCTGGAGCTCGGTCGCCAGCGGTGCGATCATCTGCGATCGCCGTGCGAAGGCGACGAGCCCGGGAGCGAGAGGGTGGTCGTCGGTCTCGCTCGCTGGTGGCGCAGCGCTCAACAGCTCCGCGATCTCCACGCGGTGCTTGCGGAACTTCTCGCCGAGGCGGCGCTGCCCCGCGGTGTCGAGCCCGTGTTCGTGACCGAAGTCCTCTCGGAGCCGGGTGACGATGCGAAGCTTGGCCTCGGCAGAGCATCCGAGATCTGCGAGCAGCTGATCGATCCCCCGCAACGCGAGACGCCAGGCCGCTTCGAGGGCCGCATCGCCCGTGCCGGTCTCGACGATCGCGAGGACCGCATCGCTGTCGGCGGCGAACAGCCGCTCCGCGAGCTCGATCCCGGCCGGCCCGCCGTAGCGCTCGATCTCCCGATCGTAGCTGTCGACCTGGACCCGCCACAGGATCCCGCTCTCGAGCATCGGTGCGAACGCGGCGTGAGCCCGCGGCATCACCTCCGCGAGGAGGCGCGCCGGATCACCGGAGAACCGGATCCGCAGGTGCGTGGCGGGATCTGCGTATCGAAGAAAGAACCAGCTACGTGCGTGCCCGGCGGCGATCACCTCTCGCACGAGTGGAGCCACGGCCTCGCGAAGGACCAGATCGGCGGTCGAAGGCCCGCAGTAGACCTTGAGGTAGAGCCACGGGGAGCCAGGCGCGAAGCGTCGTGCGCTCTCGCTGGCTCGCGGCACCGCACGCGGGACTGCAGGCAGCGCGGCGTCGCGATACAGCGGCACCTGCAACTCGTGGCAGAACCCACCGCCCTCACCCCGCACGCACAGGTGCTCGGGATCGGGGAACAGCTCGCAGACCGTGGTGACCTCTCGCTCCTTGATCAGGTGGACGAAGCTATCGACCATGAGCGGATTATCGAGATCGACGACGAGCTCGTTGTCTCTATCGATCACGGCGATCCAGCGCGGCAGGCCCCGGCGCTCCCGCAGTGCGGCCACGGCGGATGCCTGGCGGGCCCTGACGGTCTCGAGCGCGTCCTCGGAGCGCGCCGATTTTGCGCCCTTGGAGGCCGCGGAGAACGTCTCGAGCTCGGTCTTGCCGAGCCTCCACCGGGCACGCGACAGGACGATCCGGCCGGAGCGGAGCCGGGGCAGGAACGGCGCATCCGCCAGGGCACCCCACGACCAGTACGCCTCGCGCCCGTACTGCTCTGCGAGCCTGCACAGGAAGCGATAGACGGCGAGGCTCTCGCTCTCGGTGTTGTGCGCGGTGGTCATCCGCGGGATCACCTCCTTGTCGAGGCTGCGGGATCGCAGCACGACCCGGCTGCCCGCGATCGAGACCACGAGATCGTCGATCGAGATCTGGCGATCCGGTGGCGCCCCGCTGAGTCCGAGGTAGGCGATCTCGTGAGACCTGAGCACCGGGCGCAGGAGGATGTTGCCCACCCGGCCACCCGGGAGATGAACGATCTCCGCGTAGATGACTTCTGGGCGCTCGGCCTCCTCCACGCGGAGGATCTCCGCGGTGAGTGCCGCGATCCGAGCGGAGGCGTGACAGAACCGGCCCAGCATCCGTGCCCCACGGTCGAGCGCCTGGAGCCTGACCGTGAACTCGCCGGCGTCGATCGCCTCGGCAGAGCGGGCCGCGATCATCGCGGTCATCGTGACCGCGGAGGGAGGTTGGTGCGGTGGGGTCTCGAGCTGCTCGAGATCGTGCTCGGTCAGCTCGATCTCGAGCTGACCCGTCCGCTCCGCGCGCGCGATCAGCTCGAGCATCCATTGCTCGCGGCGCCCCCAGGTCACCTGCCGCCCCGCGGGGCGGCCCGGGAACCGCAGATCGGCGAGGAGTGGTGCGCCGGTGTCCGTACCTTCGTCGCCGAGCCCGATCCCCGTCTCCGCGTCGAGGACCTGGAGCAGCGGGACCTCGCGGGTCTCGTAGCGCTCCACGAACCTCGCGCGAAACCGTGCCCACGAGTCCTCGTCGGGAGCGCCATCGATGCGGGACAGCAGCTGTGCGCCCCGCTGGAGCTCCTGCACCAGGCGCGGGCCGAGCTGGAGGGGTAGGTCCGGGTTGTCACGGACGAGGTCGATCTGGAACAGCCGGTTCGCCTCGACCTTGGTGGGCAGGCGTGCGGCGAGATCGTCGGCGATCGCGAGGTAGGGGGCAGGTGGAAGCCCGAGCGGCGCGGCGTCGAGCTGCGCGATCGCCCGTGCCGCATCCCGCAGCGCGGCTGCCGCCGGCCGTCCGGCCGTGAGGCATTCGAGCTGCTCCGCCAACGGAAGCGTCGGCTCGCGGCCCGTGACCTGCGGCTGCAACGTGGAGACCAGCAGTTGCGTGGCGATCAGCTCCTCGATGAACACCTCCGCGTCGGTTCTCGTGATCTCGGGATCGGTGCAGAGAACCTCGATCAGTTGCTCGATCGTGGCGCCCCCTCGTGCACGCGCGAGGACCTCGTCGAGATAGCTGCTCGGATCCACCGCGACGAGGTGGTACCGCCGGATCCGATCCTGGATCCGTGCCTCGGCATAGCGCAGGCGCGCGGCCGCGACGTAGAGGCTCGAGTTGGGGAAGAAGGTCTGTTCGCGCCGGATCGCGGGATCACTTCCGAGGTCAGCGCACAGTCCGAACAGGTAGTCGGTGTCCAGGCGCGTGTGCCGCCGGAGCTCGTGGTGAGCGCCGAGCTGGAGCTGGGTCGGGCCGGAGATGCTTCCGGTCCCCACCGACGAGAACAGGCCGAACGGCGTCGCACGTGAGCTCATCCGCGACAGGTAGCGGACCAGCGCGCGCTCGGTCGCCTGCGCGTCGATGCCGTCCGGCTTCGCGATCCAGGCGGGGATGGCGCGGGCGAGATCGGGTGACGCGACGAACAGGGCCTCGCGCACTACCGGATCTTCGAGAAGCGCGAGCAGGTACCGGCGGGCGGAGGCGCGGTCTGGCCCCTCGGTGCCCCACCGCGTGAGGGTGTCGAACGGCAGAAGAGGTGTGCGCAGCACGAACCCCGAGGCAGTGCGCATCGTCTGCGCGACGGGACGGTCGGTCACGCGATCCTCGCTCACGACGCTATCACGTGATCCGCGCAGCTCGCCCTCCGACGATCGGCGTACACTGGAGGGAAGTGGACCTCCCGTCCGTCATGCCGAGGCTGGCGATCAAGAATCTCCCTGGAGCGCCCGGGTGACCCGCGAACCGGACCCAACGCTACAGGCCGCATCGACGCCGCGGCGGTTGCAGAGTGATCCCGTCAGCGGGCGGTTATGCCTCGTGGTGATCGGAGAGGGGCTCGATGCGACGTACCCGCTGCCGAGCCAGGGGCGCGTCGCGATCGGGCGGGCACCCGACTCGGATATCCGCATCGATCACCCATCGGTGTCACGGAACCATGCGCTGCTGGTGATCGGCGACACGCTCGTGCTCGAGGATCTCGGGAGCGTCAACGGGGTTCGCGTCGGCGATCGCTTGCTTCACCGGCAGGAGAAGGCGGATGTCGCGCTCGGCGAGCCGTTCGACGTCGGCACCGTGATGGTGGTGGTCCAGCAGCGGAGCATGCCGGTCAGCAAGCGCCACATCTGGGCCCACGGCTACTTCGAGGCGCGCGTGGATGAGGAGTGCGCGCGGTCCCAGCGCAGTGGGGCGTCGTTCGCCGTGGTCCGCGTCCACTGCGCCTCCCCGGAGCAAGGCCGGGTGGTCGAAGAGTCCCTGTGCCGCGTGCTGCGGGCGATGGACGTGATCGGCTACTACGGCCCGTCCGAGCACGAGGTGCTGGTCGTGGATACGACCGCCGCCGACCTCGGCATCGTGACCAGCAAGATCTCGAACGCGCTGCTCGCCGAGGGAGTCAAAGCGAACATCGGGGTGGCGATCTACCCCACGGACGCACGGAATCCCTACGAGCTGATGGAGCGCGCGTCGGCGGCCGCGCTGGGGCGGGCGGTGCGCGTTCCCGCGGACTCGCCGCTCGTGATCGCGAACGCGATGATCCAGAACCTCGATCGGATCGTGCACCGGATCGCGGCCGGGACGATCAGCGTCATGATCACGGGGGAGACCGGGGTCGGCAAGGAGGTCCTGGCGGAGCGCATCCACAAGCTCTCGCGGCGCGCGGACAAGCCGATCCTCCGCCTCAACTGCGCGGCGCTGTCGGAGACCCTGCTCGAGAGTGAACTGTTCGGGCACGAGAAGGGTTCGTTCACGGGAGCGACGCAGACCAAGGCGGGGCTCCTCGAGACTGCCGACGGTGGCACCGTGTTTCTCGACGAGCTCGGCGAGCTCCCGATGAGCATGCAGGTCAAGTTGCTGCGCGTGATCGAAGAGCGGCAGGTCATGCGGGTCGGCGCGCTCAAGTCGCGGTTCATCGATGTTCGGTTTCTGTCTGCGACGAATCGCGATCTCGAGGTCGAGATCGGACGGCAGGCGTTCCGGCAGGACCTGTACTTCCGGCTCAACGGAATCACGCTCGTGATCCCGCCGCTCCGAGAGCGCGTGTCGGAGATCCCGGGGCTCGCCGAGGCCTTCCTGCGACAGGCGGCCGAGCGCAACGGGCTCGAGGGGTGCGACGGGATCAGCTCGGAGGCGCTCGCCGTCCTCGCCGAGTACACGTGGCCGGGGAACATTCGCGAGCTGCGCAACGTGATCGAACGGGCGGTGCTCCTCAGCAATGGCGCGGTGATCGGGTTGGAGCACCTGCCGATGGAGAAGATGCGGACCTCGATGCCACGCGCTCCGGTCGTGGTGCCGGTATCGGCCAGCGAGGACCGTCCCGTCGAGTTCGAGAGACCTCGTGCTCCCGAGAGTGCTGAGGCCGTGACGCCGCCGCGCGCTCCGGTGACGGCCGCGGCGACGGCCCCGGTGGCGGCCGCAGCGATCGCCCCAGGGCCGGCGGCCCCGATGGTGACCTCGGTAACACCTCCAGCCGAGACGACGGTCGCGTCGCCATCCGAGGCCCGCGCTGGGTGGCCCGAGCTCGAGGCTCCGCTCGAGACGATCGCTGACGAACGCGCTCGCGTGATCGAAGCACTCGCACGTGCGGGTGGAAATCAAACCGTGGCGGCAGGATTGCTCGGCGTCTCGCGTCGGACGCTGATCAATCGGGTGGAGCAGTTCGGGATCCCGAGGCCGCGCAAGAAGTGATGGTATCGTCGCACCCGCAGTGAAGGTGGAATCGCGGGATGCTGCGGCGCTCGTCGGGCGGAAGCTCGGTGAGTTCATCGTCCGCGAGCAGATGTCGAGCGGCGGGTTCGGCCTGGTGTTCCGAGCCGAGCAGCCGGCTCTCGCGCGCGAGGCGGTGATCAAGGTCCTCCACGCCCGGCTGCGTGCGAGCGAGACCGTGATCCAGCGGTTTCTGCGCGAAGCCAAGCTGGCCTCGCGGCTCGATCACCCGTTCGCCGCACACATCTACGCGTTCGGTGTCGAGACCGATGGGCTGATGTGGATCGCGATGGAGCTCGTCCGCGGCACGCCGCTCGATCGGCTGCTCGAGGCCAAGGGCGCGATCTCCATCGAGCGTTTTGTCCCGCTGCTCGAGAGGATCTGCCAGGTCGTTCAGACCGCTCACGAGCAAGGCATCGTCCATCGCGATCTCAAGCCCGCCAACGTGATGGTCCTGGTACGTGCGGGCCAGCTGCTACCGAAGCTCCTGGATCTCGGGATCGCGAAGCTCGACGGCAGCGATCCGGCGACGTCGGGTCCGATCAAGGCGATCCAGACGCCGCCGGAGGGCACCACGGATTCACTCGCCGACACCGCGCACCCCGCGGAGAGCTCCGAGGACCGCGTCACCGACAGTGGCCGCTTGACGGAGGACGGCGCGGTGATCGGCTCGCCGCTCTACATGGCTCCAGAGCAATGGACCGATGCCGCGGCGGTCGACGCGCGCACGGACATCTACGCCCTCGGTGTCCTGAGCTACGAAGCACTCACCAGTCGGCCGCCGTTCAGCGGTGGAAATCGGATCGAGATCGCGATGGCCCACGCCGATCGCCCACCACCGCCACTGGGCCCGGGTCATCCCAAGGCGCTCGATGCGGTGATCGCGCGCGCGATGGCCAAGCGCCCAGGCGATCGCTACGATTCGGCGCTCCAGCTCGCGTCCGCGGTACGCGCGGCGAGTGGCATCGCGGAGGAGGTCGAGGGGCTGCCCCGGATCGATGATCAGGTGCGGATCGACGTGCTCACGCGCGCGCCCGAACCGATCGCAAGGGCGGTCAACGCGCTGCACTCCGCTCGCAACGCGCACCAGGCGCGAGACGCCTTGTGGCAGCTCGTTCGGGTCGCCACGCGGTTTGTCGGCGTGATCGCGCTCGCGGCGCACGCCCAGGTCGGAGGTGGGCGGGCCAGCGAATCGGGTGTTCACGCGGCGCTGCGCCGCCTCGCCGAGCGGACCCTTCCGGACTCTGAGTGGTACGCGCTGGCGAAGGAGCTGTCCGCGCCGTTCGACACCCTGCGTGCCGCCTATCCAATGCCCGAGCTTCTCGAGTTCCTCGACCGGAAGGATGGCGCGCTCGTCGAGTTGATCGCGCTCCGCGAGGACGACAAGGCGGTCAACGATGACCGCGTTCGCGAGCTCCTCGGTCGTGCCACCCCGCTTGCAGCACGCATGCTCGTCGCGCTCGGCTTCCTCGGAGACTACCAGCTGGTGGTGCCCACCGAGCATGGCGCAGAGCGGTGGATGGGGCTCGCGAGCGGAGAACGGTCGACGACATCGCTCCGCGGGCACGTCCTCGATCAGGGCCAGCCTGCGTTCGTCGATGTCTCTGGATTGCCTGTGGTCGCTCTCTATCCGTTCGTGCAGGTCCACGAACCTGCGCCGGGTTTGCCCCAGCAGCTGTTCCTCCTGGACGGTCGCGGGCGTCGAGGTTCGCGCCTGGTGGCGCTCCCGGAGGCCTACGAGCTCGAGGACGAGGGGCTGTGGGAGGTGGTCGGCGGGCTGCTCGGGGAATCGTCGAAGGACCTCGACCGCTCCGACGAGGAGGTCTGTCCGTATCCGGGACTGAGCGCGTTCACGTCCAGCGACGCGGGGCGGTTCTTCGGTCGCGAGCGCGAGGCAGAGGCGTTCGTCAACCGGCTCCGCGCCCAGCCGTTCCTCGCGGTCGTTGGACCTTCGGGCGCGGGGAAGAGCTCGTTCGTGCAGGCCGGCGTGGTCCCGACACTCCCGGACGACTGGCGCGTCGTGGTCCTGCGGCCGGGCGCATCCCCGCTCGCGAACCTCGCGGCGCGGCTCGGAAACTTCGTCGATCCACGGATCTTCCGGAGCGAGATCGATCGCGATCCAGAGGCGCTCGGGAATCTCCTGCGATCGCGCGAGGGCGGCGGCGTCACGATGATCGTCGTCGATCAGTTCGAGGAGCTGTTCACGCTCTGCGACGATCCGGACGAGCGCGCGAAGTTCGCGTTGCTACTCGCGCGCGCGGCCCGGTCCGCGGACGAGATGGTGCGGGTCGTGATCACGCTGCGCGACGACTTTCTGCTGCACGCCGAGGCCCTGCCGGCGTTGCGAACGCGGTTGTCCTCGGGACTACAGCTGCTGACCACGCCCGGGAAGAGTGATCTGACCCGGATCCTGCTCGAGCCGCTGAGGCAGGCGGGCTACGCGCTCGATGATCCGAAGCTCGTCGACGACATCACCGGGGCGCTCGAGCAAGCCCGGTCCCCCCTCGCGCTGCTCTCGTTCACCTGCTCGAAGCTCTGGGAGCTGCGGGATCGCAGGTTCCGGCAGATCTCGCGGAAGGCGTATACGTCGCTCGGCGGCGTAGGAGGCGCTTTGTCGCAGCATGCCGAAGGCGTGCTCACGGGGATGCGGCCTGAAGAGCAGCGGCTGGTCCGCGAGGTGTTTCGGCACGCCGTGACTGCGGACGGCACCCGGGCCGTGCTGGAGCGAAACGAGCTCCACCAGGTGCTCGGCGCCGGCGTGGGAGGCGCCAGCGAGCCCGTGATCGCAGGCGCCCTCGAGAAGTTGATCGCGGCGCGACTGCTGGTGAGCTCCGATAGCGCCACCGGTGGCGAGCAGATCGAGATCACGCACGAGGCACTGATCACGGGGTGGCCTCGCCTCGTGGCGTGGCGTCGCGAAGATGCCGAGGGCGCGCGCCTCCGCGATCAGCTCCGCGCAGCGGCCCGGCAGTGGGATGAACGTGGTCGCCCCGAGGGCCTGCTGTGGCGCGGCGACGCGCTCGCCGAGTATCGGCTCTGGCGAGCACGCTACCTGGGCGCGATCGGCTCGGTCGACACCGCATTCGCAGACGCGAGCCTCGCGCAAGCAAAGCGTGCGGCGCGGCGCCAGACCTGGACGATCATCGGATCGTTTGCGGTGCTCACGATCGGTGTGATCTCGCTCGTGCTCCTCAACGCACGCGTGGCGAGCCAGCGCTCGATCGCCGAGGGCAACGAGGAGCTCGCGAAGTCGAGCGCACAGAAGGCCACGGACGCGGCCGCGAAGCTTCGCGATACCGTCGTGGCTCAGTTCGAAGACCAGGGGCGGCGGTACATCGTCGACGGCGACCCTCTGCCGGGTCTGGCGTATCTCGACAAGGCCCGCGAGCTCGGCGCACAGGGGGCCGGACACGACACGGCCGTCGCGTTCGCCGCCGCCGCGATCGAGAACAAGCAGCACGTGATCGAGCACGACGACTACGTCGTGCGGGCGCGCTTCACGCCCGACGGTTCGACGATCTTGACCTGCTCCTACGATGGCCGCGCGCGGCTCGTGGACCGCACGACGTACGCGCTGATCGCGGAGCTCCGGCACGGTGGGCCGGTGGTCAGGGTCGCGATGGATCGGGCGGGGACGGTGGTGGCTACAGCCAGCTACGATGGCACCGCGAGCCTGTGGGACGCGCACACCGGGGCCAAGCGGGCGACCTTTCACGATCGCGACATCAGCCTCCAAGGGATCGTGATCACACCCGACGGGAAGCTGATCGCCACGATCGCGAAGGACGACATCGTCGAGCTGTGGGGAGCGGACGGCGCGCTCCTCGCGACGCTCCAGGGGACGCCACATCCGATCTCGGGGTTCTTCACCGGGGATCCGGGGGCGATCAGCGGAGATGGAACGCGACTGGCCGTGGGCGACAGCCTCGGCGCGGTCCGGATCTGGAACCTCGCGACCAAGCGGGTCCTCGCAACGATCGAGACCGGCAAATCGAAGATCAACACGCTCAGGTTCAGCCCCGACGGCACCAAGCTGGTCGCCGCGAGCGACGACGGCACGGCGACCGTCGTCGACCTGGTGCTCGGGACCCGGAAGCTCACGCTCCGCCATCGGCAGCGCGTGAACGCCGCGGAGTTCAGCCCCGACGGGCGCATGGTCGCCACGGCCTCCAACGATCACACCGCCGTGTTGTGGGACAGCGCCACGGGGACCCCCATCAGGACGCTCCTCGGCCACAAGGGTGCCGTCAACGACCTGGTGTTTCGACCCGACGGCGCGCGACTCGCAACCGCCTCCGACGATGGTGATGCGGCGGTCTGGGATGTCGCATCGGGCCAGCGCGAGCTGCATCTGGTTGGTCACCGCGCGGCGCTCCTCAGTGTTGCGTACGATAGCGAGGGCAGGGGTCTGGTCACGTCGGGCAGCGACCACACGGCGATCGTGTGGAGCTCGCGCGTCCAGCTCGCGCCGCGTCGCTTCGATCTCGGCCCTGGGGTCGCTCAGTGCGTCGAGTTGTTCCCCGATGGGACGCGCGTCGCCGCCGGCGGCGACGAGGGAACGGTGCGCGTGTGGGACCGCGCCAGCGGCAGGGTGCTGTTCACGGTGTCCCAGCATGGCAAGGTCGCCGCCATCCGCGTCAGTCCGGACGGTTCGCGGCTGGTGTCCGTCGGTGACGATCAGCTCGTCCACATCTGGGATGCCTCTTCCGGGAGCATGATCCAGACGCTCCAAGGGCACACCGGTGCGATCGTCGACGTCGTCTGGTTTGCGGACAGCGCCCGGCTCGCGACTGTCAGCGTCGATGGGTCCGCGCGGATCTGGCGGCTCGGTCAACCAGCGGCCGAGCTCGTCGTGACTCCTGCTGACGGCCGAGCGCTGGCCTCGCTCTCGCTGGCGCCGGGTGGAGAGACTGCGGTCACGAGTAGCGA
Organism: Myxococcales bacterium; assembly: GCA_016720595.1. Lineage (GTDB taxonomy): Bacteria > Myxococcota_A > Polyangia > Haliangiales > Haliangiaceae > JABFXX01. Next base: position 190,905 of record JADKKI010000022.1, on the reverse strand, counting down.
TGACCGCTCGGTTCAAACCTGGGACACCAAGACCGGCGCGCGGAGCGGACGGTGGACCACTGGCGGGAACACGTTCTCTCTGGAGGTCAGTGGCGACGGCAAGCTCGTGCTCGGGACCACTGATGATGGGGTGGCACTCGCGTGGACCCTCAAGGACGGCGCTCCGAGCCTCGAACTGCCGAATCGCGGATCGTTCATCTCCACCGTCAGATGGGGTCTGTCTTACAGGCTCATCTTCACGGCGGGCTTCGACGGGACGATTCGGCTGTGGGACCCGATCAGGAAGAACGTGGTGGGAGTCCTCCCGAATCCGGACGAGGTGCCGTTGTTCGCGCTGAGCGTGTCGCCAGACGGACACCATGTCGCGGCAACCACCCAGGATGGCATCGCGTTGGTCTGGGAGGTCCCCGCTCTACCTCGCGACCTGTCCAAGTTGATGTGCAACGTCCCCTACCGTTACACAGAGATCGGGCTCACCCAGGTGACCGCCAAGTGCAACTGACCATGGCGGTGCACCTCAAGTGCAATCATGGCTGGTCGGTTCGTGCAGATTTGACCAATTTTGGTAAGTAAAATTACGTTCTGCGATGGATCTGATCTTGCTCATGAACCTAGACATGAAGAAAGAACAGGCCAAGAAGCTGACCCTGACCAAGACCACGCTCCGCCAGCTTCAGGACACGCTGACCGACGAGCAGCTCAAGGCTGTTGCGGGTGGTGGCCTGAACACGCACCCGCCGGGCGGTTCTGGTGGTGGCTCCAGGAATGAACCCGGCTGCTAGTCACGGTACGACCGGCGCTACGTTGGCCAGTTCCTTGAGCCAACACGCATGATGTGGGCAAGCTGACCGGGCGTTTGGTGGATTGGTATCTTCGAAACCCTGCGGTCATCGTGCTCGCGCAGGAGACCCGCCTCCTGATCGCGCTCGCCGATCGACCCGAGCCTGTGGTGCTCGAGGATCTGGACGTGGCGGCGATGTCCGCGGTTCTCGCGCTCACCACGGTGAGCCCGGTGGCGCATGCCGAGCTGATCGCCAGGTGTGACGAGGCCGCGGTCGGGTTGCTGGTGGAGCTCGGAGTGCTGTTGCGTGGGACTCAAGCCGAGCTCGCGACTCGACTCCCGGCGCAGGCACCAGTCCCGAACGGCCCCAAGCCGTGCAAGCACATCACCGTCGCGCTCACGGGAGCGGTCGGGGTGATCAACGCGATCCACCACGTGCTCGCGATCGCGGATGTCCTCGCCGAGACCGTCGATGTGGTGGTGAGCGCTGGAGCGAGAGAGTTCATCCAGCCGCGGCTGTTCGAGTTCTACGCCTTCCGGGTGTGGACCGATCCGTTCGAACCCGCACATGGTGCTGCGGTGCCTCACGTCCACCTCGCGACCACCACGGACCTCGTGCTGGTGGCACCGGCGTCCGCGAGCATGCTCCACAAGCTCGCGACTGGAGCCTGCTCCGACCTCGTGTCGTTGATCGTCGCGGCGACCAAAGCTCCCGTCGTGATCGCACCATCGATGAACCCCGAGATGTGGACGCATGCGCCGATCCAGCGCAACGTCGCGCAGCTGCGGGCCGACGGAGCCTGGGTGATCGAGCCCGGCCTCGGGTACGAAGTCGGGCAACGCAACATGATCGGTGTCGGGCCTGCGAACTTCGACGTCGGGAGCCTGATGCGAGCTCTGCTCGCGATCGTCCGGCATCCACGCTGACAGCTCAGGTGATCAACAGCGCGCGCCCCCACCGGGGAGCCTCAGCGCGATAGCTGCCCAGCAGGGCGAGTGCGATTCCAGACAGCCCGGTCTGCAGTCCGACATCCGGCGTGTCCAGAGCGAGGTCGTCGAGCGCACGCAGGTACCACTGCCGCGCCGCGACCATCAGGTCCGCGTCATCGAGCAGCACCGCCAGATGATGGAACAGGTGTGCCCGCCCAATGCGTCCGTGGCAGAACGTCTGATCCATGACAACGGTCGCGAGCTCGTCGTCGGTCCGCGCCGCGGCGCGCCGAGCGATCGCCCGGCCGGCCTCGACCCAACCCGGCTCGTCGATGGCCTGACCGGCGCGGACGAGGACGAGCGCCGTCGAAGGATCGCCGTAACACCAGCCGTCGAGGTTCTGGATCTTTCCGCCAACCAGATCCTGGAGTGGGCTCGGCGCGCCGAGCTCCATCGGGTAGGTGGGAACGCCGTGGGTGCGCTCGCACGCACGTAGCCACGGGACGGCCTCGCGGAGGAGAGGTTCGGCTCCCACCCCCATGGTGGGGTCCGCGCAGATCGTCGCGAGGAACGCCACGGCGCCGGCGACGCCGTGGCAGATGCCGAGGTTGTAGTTGTCGGCGCTACCGTGGGTCAGCCAGGTCAGCCCGCTGACCTCGCGGTGCGCTCGCGCGGCGAGATGCGAGATCACCCGGTGCAGCTGTTCCGTGAGGCCACGGGTATGTACGTAGACCCCGAGGCCGATCAGCCCCGACTGCAGCTCCCACTCGTGCTTCCACTGCTCGGCGGCGAGCGGCTGGACGATCAGGGGCTCGAGGTCGGCGAGGAGCTCGTCGGTCGGGCCGATCACGTCCGCGAGGTGGTGCGCCGTGAAGGCGATCCCGGCGTAACCGGAGAACAACCAGGGATTCGGACGGTCCGTGATCCGCTCGAGCACGCGCTCCAGGGTCGCGGTCACCTCGGCCTCGTCGGCCTCGCCCGCGAGCGCGCGGTAGCCCTGAAGCATCGCGACCGCCGCCGACCCGAACCCGAGTGAGGGATCCACGACGTCGCGCCGTGCGAGCTCCTCGGCGACCTCGGCGACCACCGCTCGTGCGCGCGCGGCATCCGCACCTTCGAGCGCGGGCGACCACGTCATCGGCGCGCGAGGACCAGGCCCGTCTTCGTCCGCCGCACGTCGAAGGCCTCCTCGAGCCGCGCGGCGGTCTCCGCATCGAGCTTGATCTCCGTCGGGCCGCGCTTGAACACCGCCGCGAGCTCCTGTGCGGCGAGCTCCTGGGTCGCGTCGTCGATCGCGCCCTCCCGATTCCGCACGATGTTGATCGGCCAGTTCGCGGCGAGCTCGCGAACTGCAAGTGCGCACTGCGCCGCGCGCTTCGCGGCATCCCCTTCTCCTGGCTCGATCCGGATCACGACCGCACCCTCGGCGAGACGAGTCACCTTGGCGCCCAGCGGGGCGACCAGCGCATCGAGCTGGTCCAGCTTCGTGTCCGCCGCCGTGAGCGCGAGCACCAGGTACTCCGGCTCCGCGGGCGAGCGCCACGGGACCGGCTGCTTCAGCGTGACCGGCACCGGTCCACCAAACGTCTGCCGGACGGTCGTGTCGAGGGCTCCGAGCGCGCGGAGCCGTGTGGCCACCGTGGCGACATCCGGTGGCCGGCGATCCGGATCCTTCTCCAGCATCGCCAGGAGCAGCTGCTCGAGCTCGAGCGGGATGGCGACCCCATAGACCGAGGGGGGAGGGACAGGCTTCAGCAGGATCTTGGTCTGCACGGCCACCCAGTTCGGGCCCTGGAACGCCATCGCCCCGGCGACGCACTCGTAGAGCAGGCAGCCGAGCGCGAACACGTCGACGCGGACGTCGAGGTTCGTCCCTCCTCGGATCTGCTCGGGTGCCATGTAACCGGGCGTGCCCATCGCGGTGCCGGTCTGGGTCAGCTTGGTCTCCGCACGCATCCGGCGCGCGAGGCCGAAGTCGATGATCTTCGCGCGGCCCGCCACCTGCATCACGTTGCTCGGCTTGAGATCGCGATGCAGGATGCCGTGGTCGTGGATGTGCGATAGCCCCTCCGCGACGTCGAGCCCGACGGTGATCGCCTCGGCCAGCGTCAGCCCGCGATCGTTCATCTGCTGGAACAGGGTGACGCCCTCGACCCACTCCATGGCGACGTACAGCCGATCGCCCTCGAGCACGCCGTGTGCCACGTACTTCACGACGTTCGGATGGGACAGCAGCGCGAGCACCTGGGCTTCGCGGGCGAACCGGCTGATCGACGTGGCCGAGGTGGAGTTGTGGAGCTTGAGGGCCACGAGGTTGCCCCGCGCCCGATCGAACGCGCGATACACGACCCCCATCCCACCGGCGCCGACCTCGGCCTGGAGCTCGAACCGCTCGTCAACTAACCTGGGTGGCTCCACCATGGTCGACGCTAGCATCGGCTATGATCGAGTGACAATGGCCTCGGGTGGAGCCGGCGGACGAGGTCGATGACCAACGCGGTCACCGTGGTCGTTCCCGAGGAGCACGTCGCCCGCGTGCAGCGGCTCGGCAGCTCGGCCGTGTGGATCGAGGTCGCGACCGTCGAGGAGCTCGCGCAGGCTCCCGCCGATCGTCCGATCGTCGTTGTCGGAGATCCCGAAGCGCAGATCGAGGACCGCGTGACGTACGTCGTGCGCGCGAGCATCGCTGACGATCAGCTCCAGGCGTTGATGACCGCCGTGGCCACGGGGAGCGCGTTGGCGCCTCCGCCGTCACCCGCGCCGCCGAGCTCGCAAGAGGAGGCGCGTCGCGCCCGAGCGGCGTTCGCGGCATCGCGCACGCTCGCGTCCGCGACGGATCTCGCCTCGACGGAGGTGATCGCGACGGGGGCGATCATCGAGCTGCTCGATCTCGATCGCGCGCACTGCTTGTTCTACGACGCCGAGAGCGGGTCCTTGTGGTCGCAGGCACGGCAGCGCACCGTGGGCGACGAGCGTCGCGCGGTGGCAGGCATGGTCGGGTGGTCGGCACGCACGGGCCTCGGCAGCGCGGCGCGCGTCGCCGGTGACGATCCACGGTTCGCCCTCGCGTACGACGATGCCGACGGGGACTCCGCGGACCAGATCCTGGTGCAGCCGATCCTCGGTGCGGATGCGCGCGTACATGCCGTCCTCGTGGCGATCCGCCGCGCCCGGAGCGCTCCACTCGGTGCGGCCGAGGCGGCGACCTTGGCGCGGTTCGCCGCCCTCGCAGCACCGCTGCTCGATCAGCTGTCGAGCCACGTCGAGGGGCAGCACCTGCTCGACGACGGCGAGGCCGGCGAAGGGATGTTCCGCGACGAGGCAATCGCGGCGGCGGTGGGCGGCCAGTGGGGCGACATCGTGCGGGTCGCCCCCCGCTGGTTGTCGGGCGCGTACTGGCTGCTCGTCGTCCTGATCGCGGGCAGCGTGGCGTTCCTCGCCCTGGGGCGCATCGCCACGTACTCCACAGGCCCGGCCGTGATCCGATCGACCGCACGCACCTCGCTGGCGGCGCGCAGCGCGGGGAACGTCAGCGCGGTGCTCGCGAACGCGGGCGATCACGTGGAGCCGGGGACTGCGATCGCCCAGCTCGACGATGTCGACCAGCGCGCGGCGGTGGACCGGGTCTCGCGCGAGTTCGAGACCCAGCTCCGGAATCACATGATCGACCCGTCCGATCCAGCTGCGGATTCAGCGCTGCGTGCGCTCCGCCAGCAGCTCGAACAAGCGCGAAACGCTCTCGACGAACGGACCCTCCGGGCGACCACGCTCGGGCAGGTGTCCGACCTTCGCGTTCGCCCGGGGCAGCACCTCGAGCCAGGTGACGTCGTCGCATCGATCGTCGATGGCCGCGGTGGTCTCGAGGTGGTGGCGCTGCTCCCCGGCGAAGATCGGCCACAGCTGTCGCCCGGGATGGCGCTCCGGCTCGAGATCTCGGGCTATCAGTTCGCGTATCAGGCGCTCGAGATCGAGAGCATGTCGTCCGACGTGATCGCACCGAGCGAGGCGCGGCGGGTGCTCGGCGCCGAGGTGGCCGATAGCCTCCACCTGACGGGGCAGATCGTCCTCGTGCGCGGCCGGATCAACTCGCCGGACTTCGAGGCCGACGGCCGCGTGTTCCAGTACCACGACGGCATGCTGGGCACCGCGGAGGTCCGGATCCGCGAGGAGCGGATCGTGTTCGCGCTGGTGCCCGGGCTGCGGCGGTGGGGGCAGTAGTGGCGGAGTCTGCGTCGCATCGCGGGATCGTGGGCGCGCTGCTCCGGCTGCGGGGTGGGCGCGGTCGCAAGATCCCGATCATCCAGCAGATGGAGGCCGCCGATTGCGGCGCGGCGTGCCTGGCGATGGTGGTCGGGATGTACGGGCGGGCGATCACGCTCGACGAATCTCGTGCCGCCGCCGGGACCAACCGCGGCACGGATGCCCTTGCGATCGTCCGAGCGGCCACCGAGTTCGGCCTGAGAGGGCGTGGCGTCCGCGTCGACGTCGCCGATCTCGACCAGGTGCCCCGCGGCGCGATCCTGCACTGGGGGTTCAATCACTTCGTCGTGTTCGAGCGCACGCGTCGGTCGTCGGTGGAGATCATCGATCCCGCGGCGGGGCGGCGACGCATCCCGATCGACAAGTTCCGCCGCCAGTACACGGGCATCGCGCTGCTCCTCGAGCCCGACGAGCACTTCGTGGCCACCACCGCCGGCCGCAGCCGCTCCTGGCGTTATCTCCGGCAGATGCTCGCGCAGCCGGGCCTGCTGAGCCGCGTGCTCGTGACCTCGGTCGCGCTGCGGATCCTCGCGCTCACGCTCCCGGTGCTGACGGCGATGATCGTCGATCGGGTGGTCCCGCGCGGCGATCACAACTTGTTGGGCGTCGTGGGCATCGGGGTGGGCGTGGTGCTCGGCTTCCAGCTGCTCGCGAACCTGATCCGGTCCCATCTGCTGATCGATCTGAGGACGCGGCTCGACACCAAGCTGACGCTCGGGTTCCTGTCGCACCTCCTGGCCCTGCCGTACGCCTACTTCAACCGTCGCTCCGCCGGCGATCTGATGATGCGCGTCGCCTCGAATGCGCAGATCCGGGAGCTGCTGACGTCCTCCATGCTGTCGACGCTGCTCGATGGCGGGCTCGCGGTGGGGTACCTGGCGATGTTGTTCGTGCTCTCGCCCAAGCTCGCCGCGGTCGCCGCGATGATCGCGGTGATGCAGGTGCTGCTGCTGCTGGTGAGCCGACATCGCTATGCGCAGCTGGTGTCCCAGGATCTGGAGAGCCAGGCGCGCTCGCAGAGCTACCTCGTCCAGATGCTGGTCGGGATCGAGACGCTGAAGGTCGCAGGCGCCGAGGATCGTGCGCTCGAGCACTGGGCGAACCTGTACGTCGACGAGCTCAACGTCGCGCTCGCGAAGAGCCGGCTGCAGGCGCTCCTCGATGCGCTGAACAACCTGCTCCAGACGGCCGCGCCGCTCGCCTTGCTCGGCCTCGGCGCGTATCTCGTGATGGAGGGCGATCTCCGCCTGGGGACGATGCTCGCCACCGCGGCCCTGGCGGCGGGCTTCCTGACGCCCCTCAATAGCCTGGTCCAGAGCGCACTCCAGCTCCAGACCCTCGGCAGCTACGTCGAGCGCATCGATGACGTCCTCGGTGCGGAGCCCGAGCAACACCGCGGCGCGGCGGTGCTCCCACCCAGGCTCACCGGGGCGATCGCGCTTCACCAGATCTCGTTCCGCTACGGTCCCTCCGAGCCTCTCGTGGTGCGGGATGTCTCGCTCGTGATCGAGCCCGGATCCACGGTGGCGATCGTGGGCCGGTCGGGCTCCGGGAAGTCGACGCTCGCGGCGCTGATGCTCGGGTTGCATCGGCCGACGGAGGGGAGGATCAGCTTCGACGGGTACGATCTGAACGAGCTCGACCACCGCCGGCTGCGCCAGCAACTCGGCATGGTGCCTCAGAGCCCGTTCATCTTCGCGGGCTCGATCCGCAGCAACATCGCGCTCTCCGATCCCTCGATCCCCTTCGATCGCGTGGTCGCGGCGGCGCGCAAGGCGTGCATCGAGGCCGAGGTGCGCGCGATGCCGATGGGCTTCGAGACGATCGTCTCGGACGGCGGCTCGACACTATCCGGTGGGCAGCGCCAGCGGATCGCGCTCGCGCGCGCGCTCCTCCACGACCCGGCCGTGCTGCTGCTGGACGAGGCCACGAGCTCGCTGGATGCCTCCACGGAGCGCGCGGTGATGGATCAGCTGAACAGCCTCCGCTCCACGCGGATCGTGATCGCCCACCGCCTCTCGACCGTGATCAACGCGGGCACGATCATCGTGCTCGACGCCGGCCGCGTGGTGGAGACCGGCACCCACGAGGAGCTGATGACGCTGGGAGGGACGTACGCGATGCTCGTCGCGGATCAGACGTTCGGGGAGGCCTCATGAGACGGTCCGCGTGCGCGCTCGTGATCGTCCTCGCGGCCTGCGGCTCGGAGCCCACCACGCGACCGGTGGAGGTGCCACGCGATGCGCGGGTCGGTGTGGTGGCCGATGCGGGGGCGCGGATCGTCGATGCGCCCGATCGCGGCTACGTCGGGGTGATCACGGCTGCGGAGTCCGTCGACATCGCGCCGCGGTTTCAGGGCGTGCTCGCCACGGTGAAGGTCCGCGTGGGTGATCGCGTCGCCGCGGGGCAGGTGGTCGCCGAGATGGATCCGAAATCGATGCAGGAGGAGGTCCGCGCGGTGGAGGCGGCGCTCGGAGCCGCGATCGCGGCGCGGCGCCAGGCCGAGGTCGATGTGCAGGACGCTCGTCGTCGGCTCGCTCTCGAGACCCGCGCCGTGGCCGACGGCGTGTCCGCGCGAACCGCGATCGAAGAGGCCCAGCTCGCGGTCAAGCGTGCGGAGGCCGCGTCCCAGCGCGCGAGCTCGGCGGTCTCGGCGGAGAGCTCGCGCGTGCAGACCGCGCGAGATCACGTGGCCGACACCGCGCTCCGGGCGCCCAGTGAAGGCACGGTCGCGATGCGGTTCAAGGATCCGGGCTCGATCGTCACCGCAGGTGCACCGATCATCCGGCTCGTCGGGCGGCTCGGGTTGCGGCTGCGGTTCGCAACCCCACCGGAGCAGGCCCACCGCCTCGTCGTCGGCGGGACCGTCTACGCTGCGGTGGAGACGGTGACCGTCCCGATCCCGGCCGTGATCCGGCAGGTGTCGCCGGTGCTCGATCCGGCGTCCGGCATGGTGATGGTCGAGGCCGAGCTCGGCGAGGACGTCACCAAGACGGTCCTCCGGCCCGGCCTCGCGGCGACCGTCCGCGATCGACCGTGACCGCGACCCAAGCAGCTCGGCACGGTGGCCGTGCTGCTAAGGTCACGACTGTGCGTGCTCGCTGGTCGACGGCGCTGATCCTCGTCGTCGCGTGTCGCGGCGAGCCGAGTCCGCCGGCGATCCAGGTACCGGCCCCGTGGTCGGATGCGTGGCTCCTGCAGGAGGGCCAGCGCTACTTCGGCGATGCCGCCACCCGGCGCGCGGCGCTCGAGGCCTCGCTGACCAACCCGGAGAACCTGTACTCGCGCCAGCGCCTCGGCTCGTACGCGCTCGGCGACCGCGGTTGGGATCTGCTGCCGGTGTGGAACCCGCGCTCCGTCGCCGTGTCGGCCGCGCTCGCCGCCACGCTCGAGCGCGGTGAGGAGCCCACGCTCCCGCCGGATCAGCGTCCGCTGTGGGATGGCGTGAGGCCGACGACGATGGCTGGCTGGGTCGCGCTCGGTCGTCGCGTGTTCCTCGAGTATCCGATGCGCGCCGAGGTGTTCATGGAGTACGGGCTCACCCGGCCCGAGTTCGCCGCCGCGGTGGGTGTGGAGCGAACGGGAGATGGCTCGGTGCCCGGCCTCGTCGTGTTCGCGAACATCGATGGCGAGACGCGGGTGGGGATCACGTGCGCGATCTGCCACGCCACGGTGAAGGATGGCGCCCTGGTGATCGGCGCGGCGCGACGGACGTTCGACTACGGTCGGCTGCGCGTGACCTACGACGAGGTCCACCACACCCGCGTCGATCCGGAGCAGGTGCGTCGGATGGGGCGCTGGGGGCCGGGCCGCGCGGACGTCACCGAGGATGACGACGAGGATCCGGTCACCATCCCCGATCTGTGGGGCCTGCGCGCGCAGCGCTGGCTCACGCAGGCCGGGACGATCCGCCAGGACTCGCCCCTCGCGCTCGCGATCCGGCAGGAGACCCAGCTGATCGATTCGAACCATCAACGCGTTCGCCCGCCGCGCGAGCTCGCGTGGGCGCTCGCGATGTTCGTGTACTCGCTGACGCCACCCGCGCGTGCGACCGCGCCCGAGAACGCGCCGAAGGTCGCGCAGGGCGCGGCCGTGTTCGCGGCGCACTGCCGGCGCTGTCACTCCAACGCGGCGTACGGTGGACCGCCGATCGCGGCGACGACGATCGGCACCGATCCTCGGCTGGCTACCGGCGGTGGGCGAGGCACCGGCTCGTATCGCGCGCCTCCACTCCTGGCGGTGCGCGACGGTGCCCCGTACCTGCACCAGGGCGCGGTCTCGTCGCTCGCCGAGCTCCTCGATCCCGCGCGGCTCGAAGCGAGCTACACGGCGGGTCGGCTCGGGCCGGGCCCGATCACGGGGCATCCAGCGGGCACCGGGCTGTCGGACACGGATCGCGAGGCGTTGCTCGCGTTCCTCGCGACCTTGTGACTCAGGTCTTGACGTTCGGCGGCAGGATCGTCGGTGCACGGACCTCGACGTCGGCCTGCACGGCCTGATCGCCGGAACCGACCGTGACCACGGCCTTCACCGTGTACGTCTTGTTCCAGCGATCCTTCACGCTGTCCCAGTTCGGCTGCGCGAGCACGTAGCTCACCGAGAGCGTCTGATCCGCGGCGATCGTCTCGTCCCACGCCTCGTAGGTGCCCTTGTCGGACCACCGCGTGGGCTTGCTCGCGACCAGCTCGCCGAGCGAGGTGCCGCTCGGATCGAACAGCTCTACCTTCTTGATGTGAACCTGCGTGGGCGCGCCACCCTTCGAGACCACGGCGAGCTGCATCGACGTCTGCTCGCAGCGCCGCCGCGCCATCGTGCTCTTGCTCTTGCTCGTGTCTGCGTCCTCTTCGGACGCGCGATCCTGCTTCGCGCTCCTGTCCTTGACCGCCGGCGGGGGCGTGACCGGTACCGGCGGTGGCGCCCCCCACGGCGGAGTGCCGCCGCAATCATCGGCGAGCGTCGCGGCGGTCATCACCACGGAGACCTTGCCAGCCGTGGCCACGGGCGGGGTGTTCGGGGCGACCCCGGTGGTGGGCGGCTGAGACGTGGGCTCGGATCCGCCGCCCGCCTTCGTGCACGCACCGAGCGCGATCACCAGCATCAGGGCTCTCATCATCGATGGAGCCTAACATGTGGGTGGTGCCGACGCCCCGAGGGCTTCGGGGGCAGAGGTCGGGTCAGAACATCGGGTCAGAAGATCGGGTTGATCACGGCCTGCCCGAGCCCGCCCGGGTACGAGTACGAATCGAACTCGTCGTAGCCCGAGACCGCGACGCCGAACGGCGCCGAGCCATCGAGCACGTGCACGCCGTCGGGGACCGGGATGACCGCGGACTCCCAGCCGCCGGCGAGCGTGTTCCAGGTCGCGGCCGGCACGATGCCATCGACCATCACGGTGGCGCCGGTCTTGCGGATCAGCACCAGGAAGTCATTGATCCACGTGCTCGGCACCAGGATGTTGTAGTGCGCGAGGTACTGCTCGGTGGGGATCGCCTGCACCATGTCGGGATCGCCGACGTCGCTGTTCACCTGAACGTGGAACGAGCCGACGGTGTACTGGTTGACGAGGATCGGCTTGTCGGACGTGATCAGGAAATCGCCGGGCGTGGCGCCACCCCTCACCTCGTACTCCACCTTCTGCTTGGCATTGAGCACCACGCTCGGTGGGAGCCCCGTGACCCCCGCGCCGGCCGCGAACGTGACGGTGGTGCCATCCTGTTGCGCGAGGATCTGCCAGATCGAGCCCTCGGTCTGCCGGCGCGGCATCTGCGCGGCGACATAGCTCATCCCCCACGTCTGCAGACCGAACAGCTGCTCCTCGAGGTGATCGCAGCAGCACGAGGCTTGCGTGTTCGGCACGTTCGCGCAGTCGTTGCTGCTGAACACGGCGACCGGCTTGTCGGCCTCGATGTACGTGCCGGCGAAGCTCTGATCGAGGGTCTGGACGGTGAGCTGGAGGTAGTCACCCTCGGCCAGCGTGTACGACCGCGGGACGTTCGGTGCGAGCGCGGGCGCGGTGGCGCCGTTGACGCTCGCGATCGGCGAGGTCACGGTCACGGTGGTCTGCTCCGAGGCCGCGATCTGGAGGTGTGCCGCCTGCGGGGTGCCATTGATGTCAGCGCCGAACGGCCAGGCGGAGACGATGTAGTAGCGATCGAGTGCCGAGGCGGGGAGCAGCAGTGAAGCATCCGAGAGGAAGCTGGCCGAGCCATCGATCGGCGCGAACTGATAGCTGATCACCGGGATGTCCGAGGTGATCCGGTACGCGCCACCCGCGAAGATCGCCGAGCCGGTGGTGAACCGATGCGGAACATTCAGGGTCTTGAGCCCGCGCGGCATCACCGCGAACGTTCCGCCGGCGACCGGCGCCCAGGTGGTGCCGGTCTTCATCTCGACCACCACGTTCGCCGTGGCGGTGGGGTCGATGTTGGACACGGCCACCGCGTAGGGGCCGCCGATCGAGTTGGTGTCGACGGCGTAGTACACGCATCCGACAGACGATCGATCGTACGCAGCCTTCTCGCACGGCGTGAAGCACTCGTAGTCGTCGTGGTCGACCTTGCCGTTGCAGTTGTTGTCGATGCCGTCCGTGCAGCTCTCGGCCGCATCGGGATGGATCGCCGGATCGGCGTCATCGCAATCGCCGTCCTCCTGGGCGTACCCGTCACCGTCGTTGTCGGTGTGGGCATCCACGGGTGTCTTGCGGGTACTCGGCCCGCAAGCGCACCACACGAACGCAAAGGCGGCGGCAACTCCCCTGTGAGTCATCCCCCGGTTTTCGCACGCCCGCGCGCGCGTTCCTATGGAGATCGTCCGGGTGGCGCTCGGCGGTGCTCTAGCCGTCGTACTTGAACGACAGGGAGACACGGGCTCGATACGCGACGACCTTGCCGTCCTCGATCTTCATGTCGAGCTTCGAGACCTCGGCGATCCGGAGGTCACGCAACGACTTCGCCGCCGTCTCCACTGCATTCTTGGCTGCCTCCTCCCAGGACTTGCTGCTGGTGCCGATGATCTCGGTGACGCGATAGACGCCTGAATCTTTCTTGGCCATATGGCGGCGATGGTAGACGAAGCTACGATCAACGGCATGCCGTGGTGGACCTTGTTGTGGATTCTGCTCGGCCTCTCGGGCTCGCTCGGCCCGGTCATCTACTACGCCGTGATCCGACGTGCGGCGGTCTCGGCCCGGGAGCGACCCGCGCGGCTCGCGATCGGACGCGCGCGGTTCATCCCCGGGATGCCCCTCTCGGAGATCCCGGAGAACACCGTGGTGCGCGTGCGGGGCACCGTGCGGCAACACACGCATGAGCTCCGCGGGCCGCTCGGTGATCGCCCCTGCGTGTACTGGCGGGTCACGGCGGCGGTGCAGCGATTCTCGGAGCGTCGCAGCCGGTATGGCTACCGGCACGCATACTGGCAGGACACGATCGATCACTCGGAGGGCACGCCGTTCGTGCTCGCTGATGGCAGCGGCGAGTGCGCGGTCGACCCCGCGCTCGGCACCGTCAGCGTCGGGAAGCCGACCATCAAGGTCGTCCATCGCGGCCAGGCGCTGCCGTCGCGGATGGCCGTCGTGCTCGCGGAGCAGGGCGTGTCGCTCGACGAGATCCGCGGCGAGACCTGGCGGTTCGAGGAGACGCTGGTCGCGGTCGGGGCGAACGTCGTGGTGGTCGGCGCGGGGCGGCGCGCGGATCGCTCCACCGGCTCGGGCGAGCGGGATTATCGAGCTTCGCAGGCGACCTGGGTGGTGCTCGATGGTCAGGAGCTGGAGCTGCTCGTCACCGATGACAAGCGGCTCGTGCAGCAGGGTGTGCAGGCAGCCCCGACAGACCTCGATCCTCGCGAGCGCTGGCAGGGCAGGAGCGTGGTCACGCCCGAGGCCTCGCTGGTCCCACTCGACGAGTACGAGGCGGGGCTGCGGTCCAAGCGCCGGCTCGCATGGATCACGGTGGTCGGCGCGCTCGCGATCGGCGCGACCGTGGTGTTCGGGGTGCCGGCGGTCCTGCGGGCGATGCGGCACGAGGACCCGCCCGATTCGCTCTCGCCCGAGCAGGTCGAGGTGCTCCGTGACATCACCCAGCGGCATCGCGTGGCGGCCTACCGCTCGGACGATGTGTGGCGGGAGGCCATGCTCGCGCGCGACCAGCTTCCGATCGGCGAGACGCGTTGCACGCTGCTCGGCGGCGCCTCGAAGGATGCTGCCATTCCGATCGTGCAGCTCGATCCGGACCACCTTCCACCGCAGAGCGCGAGAACCACCGAGATGGTCCGCATCCTCGATCAGCTCGATGCGGGGTTTCCGACCGTCCCGGCAGCTCGGTTCCCGGAGCAGCTCGCGCTCGCGAACCGCCCGCAGGTCTCGCCTCTCGAGTTGCTCCTCGAGCTCGGCCCGGGCCAGGGCACGGTCGTGTGGCTCTACGATCACGACGCCAACCGCATCGTGTGCCGTGGCGAGTCCGATCAGTCCGCTGCGGCTGGGAGTGGGTCCTCGAGCCTGTTCGACTCCCTCCGTGCCGTCCGATGACCCTCCTGGGTGCTGATACACTGGCTCGATGAAGCTCCCTGGCCTGTGCCTCGCGCTCCTGATCACCGGCTGCGGAACCACCTCGTTCGACGTGGCGACCACGCCGCTCGCAGGGACGGTGGGTGGGCAGCCCTGGTCGTTCGTGGCGGGGCAGACCAACGCGTTCCTCTCCGAAGGAGACAACGACTTCTTCACCACGATGTACCCGGCCGCGTACACGACGTGCGGGTTCTCGGAGCCCGGCGGGACGCACCTGATCGTCTCGGTGCCCAAGGCCGTCGGTGACTACGACATGGGGACGCAACGCAACATGACGTTCGTGGTCGGCAGCGACAACAAGGTCGCGTTCGACGGTCGGATCATCGTCGACGAGGTCACGGCCACCAAGGTCGTCGGTGGGCTGCACGGCTCGTTCGACGGCGACAACGAGGTGGATGGCCGGTTCGAGGTCTCGATCTGCGCGAACTGATCGCGCACGGTCCAGGACTGACCACCCGACACGGCCGGGCCGTGATCCCTTAGACTGGCGGGACATGATCGGGACGACCGTCGGTGGCTACCAGATCACCGAGAAGCTCGCCGAAGGCGGCATGGGGGCCGTGTGGGCGGCGCGGCACTCCGTCATGGAGCGCGCGGCGGTGGTCAAGCTGCTGCACCCCGAGTACTGCCGCGATCCGGAGATCGGCCAGCGCTTCCTCAACGAGGCGCGCGCCGCGGCGAGCATCGACGATCCGGGCATCGTCCAGGTGTTCGACGTCGGACATCTCCCGGATGGGCGCGCGTACCTCGTCATGGAGCGTCTCGGTGGGCAGACCCTCGCCGCGCGTCTCCGCGAGCGTCACAGCGCGGCGCCGGATCGGTCGCGCGTTCCGGAGGCGGTCAACATCCTGCGGTTGATCGCGCGCACGTTGATGGCGGCCCATGCCAACGGGATCGTTCATCGCGATCTCAAGCCCGACAACATCTTCCTGGTCCCTGATCCCGATGTCGCCGGTGGCGAGCGGACCAAGATCGTCGATTTCGGGATCGCCAAGCTCGCGACGGGGCAGGGTGCGCACGCGACCCGAGCCGGGAGCATCTTCGGCACGCCGGCGTACATGGCGCCCGAGCAGTGTGCGGACTCGGGGAGCGTGGACGGTCGTGCCGATCTGTACGCGCTCGGCTGCATCGCCTACGAGATGCTGGTGGGACAGCCTCCGTTCGGCGGTGGTGGCCTCGAGGTGATCGCCGCGCAGATCCGCGACGAGCCGGTGCCGCTCCGCGAGCGCGATCCTTCGATCCCGCCCGAGCTCGAGGCGATCGTCGCGCGCCTGCTGCGCAAGGATCCTGCGGAGCGCTTCGTGTCGAGCGCCGAGCTGTTCGAGGCACTCGAGTCACTCTCGCTGGACCCCGCGGCCCTGCGCACGCCGCTTCCGTTCGACGTGCCGCCCACGGTCCCGCCGACCAAGCGTGAGCGGCCGGCGCGTGCCGAGCCCGAGGCCCGGCCACCTGCGGTGACCACGCACTCCGCTGCGAGCGGGTCGGCGGTCACACCGGCCGCGAAGGCGTCGAAGCGCGGAGTGCTGATCGCGGCCGCCGGCCTGGTGGCGGTGGTTGGCATCGCGATCGGGATTCGCGCGCGTGGGTCAGATGCGCCCGCCCCAGCGCCCCCGCCGGCCGCGGCGAGCGCACCGGTGGAGCAAGGCAATCCGCTCGCCGATGCGATCCAGGCGCACGCCGACCAGCACTGGGCCGAGGCGATCAGCGCGGCAGAGCGCGTGACCCGCGATGGTGATCGCGCACGCGCGCAGACGCTCCTCGCCAGCGCCCGCGCCGAGATCGAGAACCAGCGCGTGTTCGAGACGCTCGAGCGCGCCGCGAGCTCCGGGGACACGGCGGTTGCGGCGCGCGCACTCGACGAGCTACCGCCGACCAGCGTGTATCGCAAGCGCGCGGAGGAGGCGGTCCGGATCGCGCTCGAGCACGCGCGCGTGGCGACCACTCCGCCTCCGCCACCGCCGACATCGGTCGTGCCTCCCGCGCCACCGAAGCCTCGACCCAGCCCGCGGCCCGTGAAGCCGCCCCCGGCGAAGCCGCAAGTTCGTGCGGTGGATGCCGGGCCGATCTGGGACAGTGAGGACGCGAAGAAGAAGTGTCCACCGCGCTGTCCTGCGCCGTCGCACTGGAACGGTGGTTGGCGGACCACGGTGCCGAACCAGATGTCGACGTGCGACTGCGAGACCGCGCCGTGAATGGTCTCAGTTCGGGTGCACGTACTGAAAGTCGTTGCGCAGCGCGGGCGGCTTGTCGCGACACTCGCCACCCAGATACGTGAAGCCGGTCCGCGTCGGCGCGGCAGTCTCGCAGTCGCTGTCCTCCTCGTCCCAGCACTCGTAGCACTGGCCCGTGCGGCCGACGAGATAGCCATGCCGATGCCACGCTCGGTGCGCCGAGCGCTTGAGCTCGCAGATCGACGGGGCCGGATCGAACCCACCGACACAGAACGCGATGCCCTCGCCGACCGGGCGTGTGCTCGCCGGCTTCGGCGGGAGCAGGGGCGTCGCTGGTGCAGGCCGTGTCGTCGGCTGGAGCGACGCGAGCTTGGGGTTCGCGGCAAAGCCGCCCCCCGCGCCGGTGGGGGCTGCCGCGATGCCAGCCGGTGGCGCCGCGATGCCAGCCGGTGGCGCCGCGATGCTGGGCGGTGGCGCCGCGACGTCCGGCGGTGGCACCGCGACGTCGGGCGGTGGAGCGCTCGCGTCGAGGCTCACCGCGGCGACGTTCGAGGCGAGAGCGCTGCCTTGGCTCACGTGGCTCGCTCCGGTGGTCTCGGCAGGATCGGAGCCGCGCATCGCGAGAACCACCGCACCGCCGCCGAGCACGAGCGCGCCGCCGACGAGCGCGAGCACGAGACCGCGGCTCGATCGGGCAGCTGGAGCAGGCGCCGCCGGTACGGCCTTCGCGACCGCAGGCCTCGTGACGACCGGCTTCGTTCCGACAGCCGTCTCGCCGCGCAACGCGGCGGCCATCTCGTCACAGGAGGCGAACCGTGCTGCCGGGTCGGGCGCGAGCGCCTTCGCGATCACCGACGCGATCACCGGATCGATGTCCGCGTACCGACGCTGGGGGGCCTCGTACTGACCCTTGATGATGTTGTCCATCACGTCGTAGTCGCTGTCGCCACCGAACGCCATCTCGCCGGTGGCCATCTCGTAGAGCATCGCGCCGAGGGCGAAGATGTCGGAGCGCGGCGTCACATCCTTGGCACGGCGGATCTGCTCGGGGCTCATGTACGAGAGCGTGCCCATGCGGGCGCCGGCCGCGGTGGACTTCTTGATGCCCTTGGCGTCGTCGGGTGACGTGACCTTCGCGATCCCGAAATCGGTGACCTTCGGGATCAGCTGCGAGCCCTTGCTCGCCAGCAGCACGTTGGCCGGCTTGAGGTCGCGATGGATGATGCCCGCAGCGTGCGCGTACCCGACGGCGTCGAGCACGGCGAACATGATCCGCTTGATCTCGGCGGGCCGGGTCTTGAATGTCGCGATCTGGGCCTCGAGGCTCTTGCCTTCGATCAGCTCCATCACCAGCGCCGCGTGCTCCGCGGTCGCCACGATGTTCGTCACCTTGACGATGTTCGGGTGATCGAGGTGCTTGGCCTGGATGCGGGCCTCGTCGAGGAACCGCTGCCTCGCGTCGGGGTTCTCGCGGTAGCTCGGATCGAGCACCTTGATCGCGTGGTGGGTGTCGAGCATCACGTGGCGCGCGCGATAGACCTTCGCCATCCCACCAGCACCGAGGTCGCCCTCGATCTCGTAGTCCCCGATTCGACGCGGCCGCTCGGACATTCGCCCCACGCTATGCGATGCCCCCGCGCGTTGCAACGCGGCCGGTCACGGCCCGGGAGCGATCACCGAGCTGCCGTCGACGACCACCGAGGTCTGCGCGAGCAGGCGACCGTGCACCGAGGCTCCCGCCGCGAGCGTGACCGAGGTCAGGGCGAGCACCACACCGTGGAGATCCGCGCCGGCGGCCAGCGTGACGGGGCCGCCGCTGACCTGCCAGAACACGTTCTTCGCGAGCGCGCCGCCGGTGAGCACGATCCGCGTGCCGCCGGCCATCGTGAGCTCCTGCGCGATCTGAAAGATCCACACGTCCGTCGCGTTGCCCGCGAGCGTGACGTCCGAGGTGATCGCGACCGCGGAGCTCCATGCATAGCTCCCCGCTGGCAGCGTCAGGCCGCCGATCAGGCCGGCTGCGAGCTCCGTCACCTGGGGCGTGCGGCTGACCGCGTCAGTGAACGCCAGCTCCATGTCGGATACCGCAGCGGTCAGGCGCGCCGGCGTGGGCGCGACATAGCTCGCCGCATAGATGCGCCCCGTCACCTGTGTCGAGGTCGAGTAGGTGTTCGTCGTGTCGGCGGTGAGCGAGAACCCGGTGATGTAGGTGGCCGCCGCTGGGCTCACGCCGAGGTCGCCCGTGACGTTGCCGATGATCCCGCTGATCCCCGCTTTGCTCAGGATCGCGTAGGTGCCAGCGGTGCCGAGGGCGATGGGCGAGATCGCCCCATGGATCGGCGCATCGCCCGTAGGGTCCACAGACGCGTCGGGCTCCGTCGACGGGGTCTCCTGCGAAGGGTCGCTGGACCCTATCGAGAAGCCGCACGCGCTCACAGACAGCAACAACATGGTGCAGGTCGCACGCGAGACAGCTCGAGACGTGGATCGAGTCAAGGTGACCTCCTGACCTCCCACCGTGCATGCTGCGAGCCGCGGCGTCACAACTCCAAACCCTGCGGTTCCCGCGGTCCCAGCGGATCACGTAGGCTCGGCGCATGAGCATGAATCTCGGAGACGCGTTCAACCGGCGGAAGAAGCTGTCGTCCGATCTCGTGGCCTGGACCAATCGGCTCAAGTCCTCCGGGGTGACGCGGCGCACCTATCGGACCAAGGCGATCGAGGGGAACGGTGCGTTCTCTCCCGAGCCGGGCTCGGAGAAGTCGACGATGCGTCACTACACGGTCGAGGAGTGTCGCGCGCGGATCCGCGAGATCGTCGATGAGGATCTGATCCTCGCGCTCCGCATCTCGTTGACCAATCAGGCCGCGAAGGCCGAGGTCGAGGATCTCGAGGGCAAGACCCGCACGTACAGCATCCCCGAGCTGCTCGTGCTGAAAGACAGCATCATCCCGAAGCTCGAGGAGGCGGCGCGGGCCGTACCGCTGCGCGCCGATGGCGTGAACGTGATGGAGTCTGGTGACAACCACGTCCGCTATCGAACCGTCACCAAGGTCGAGCGCAAGAAGGAGACGTTCAGCGAGAAGGGGCTCAAGGCCGAGGAGATGGAGACCCTGGGCTACGACGTCGTCGAGGTCACCGACTTCGGGCTGCAGTCACGCGAGATGTGGAACGAGATCGATCGGATCCAGGAGTTCCTGCAGCGCGTGAAGCAGGCGATCAATCGAGCGAACAAGACCGAGCTGGTCGAGCTCTAGCGTAAAGGGGGGCGCGGTCCACGCCAGGGTGTCTGGAACCCTGTGATTTTGAATGCCTCTTGCGAACAGCCGCTTGCGACCATGCAGTGACGCGCCATCAAGGCGAATCGTTGCCCCATGCCATGTACAACAAACAAACCTGCTTGGGATGTGGTCGGCAGATAGACACAGAGACGTTCTACGCGTGACGGATATGCGGCCAACCTTCGGCAGGACCGCGCCTTGAGGCAAGCCTAGCGCGCGCGCCGCGCCAAGCGCATGGCTCACAGCCGGTATCGCACGGCGCCGAACACGACGGCCTCGAGGGGCCGGTCCAGGAAGAACGTCGGCGCGTCGATCCGCTGCGAGTACAGCGTCACCACCGGGCCGAGCGCGAGACCCCAGCGTGTGCCGAGGTCGCGCCCGATCATCAGCTGTGCCTGGCCGATGAGGTACACGCCGCTCGCGCCCGACATCGAGCCGGTGGCGGTCTCGGTCAGCGTCACGCGCGTGTAGACGCCACCGGCCGCGATCGCGGGCCGCAGGTACCAGCGGCCTGCGCGCCACGTGCCCGCCAGCTGGCCGAGCAGGGTCGCGTCGAGGATGTCGACGTGATCAGATCCGGAGCCGGCGTAGAGCGCGGTGCCGCGGGACACGGTGGCCGCGACCCCGAGCGATCCGTGGGCGCTCGTCACGACGTCCGCCTCGCCGCGGAGCCCGGTCCCGGTGTTGCCGACGGCGAGCGTCCCGCCGAGGGCGACCCAGCGAGCGCGTGAGTGGGTCGGGGATGGCACCGGCATCGAGAGGTCCGACGCGTTGCCGGGCGGGCCGCTGGGAGTAAGGGGCGGTGGCTCGGTTGCTGTGCTGCCCACGGTCACCGGGGCGGGAGGCGTCGCGCCGAGCGGGTTGCGGCTTGGCGCTCCATCATCCGCGGCCCAGCTCGCGATCAGGATGCCCGCGCTCCGTGCATCGGGGACCAGTCGTTCGCGGACCCGACCGTGTTCGTCGCGGACGAACAGGTAGAGGTCACCCTCGGAAGGGACGATCCTCACCTCGAGGGTGTGGGTGCACGGCGGCTCGGCGCGCAGCCAGGACTCCACGACCTCGCGCACGTCATCGGGGGCGCGCGCGATCGTCACCGTGCAGTCCGCGGCGGGTTGTGCGGACGCGGTACCGGCCGCCAGCACGAGAGTCAGGGTCAGGGCGCGCATGTCATCAGGAGGTTGCCGGTCGCGATGTTTTCATCGCCGAAACCCGCGGCGAAGTCATCCACGTGGTTCGTGGTCGGAAGGACGCGGGATCAGTTGCACGGATCGCCGGCCACCACGCCCCCGCCGGCGAGCGGCATGCCGCCGATCGCCTTGCCCTTGAGCGCGGCGTTGACGAACGAGGTCCGGCGATTCGCGGCGCGCCCCGCTGCCGTCTGGTTGTCACCGATGGGCTTGGTCTCGCCGAACCCCACCGGGAGCAGGCGCTTGCAATCAGCCCCCCGGGCGACCAGCGCCTTCGCGACGGCGAGCGCGCGCTTCTCGGACAGCGCCTGGTTGTACGCGTCGTCACCCTGCGCATCGGTGTGGACCTCCACGCGCAGCGTGCTGACATACGGCTTGGCGTCCAGATAGACGGCGACGAACGCGATCGCGTCGGCCGACTCGGGCTTGAGCGTGTCCTTCGCGGTGGCGTACGTGATGGGGTAGGGGACCTTCAGCACGTTGCCCTCGAGCTCGAACTTCGGCCCATCGGC
The DNA here is from genome assembly GCA_016720595.1 of Myxococcales bacterium. Taxonomy (GTDB): domain Bacteria; phylum Myxococcota_A; class Polyangia; order Haliangiales; family Haliangiaceae; genus JABFXX01. Next base: position 169,220 of record JADKKI010000022.1, on the reverse strand, counting down.
CATGGCCACGGGACCGAGCAAGGTCAGGGCGAGAGCAATGCGGAGCATCTCCACACGATACTCCACGATCGCCTGCGATCGCCCTCGAACGGCCACGACCAGACACGACCATGACCTGCCGGTGTTTTCCCGTGGCGGGGGCGCGTGTTCGCGCTACCTCCGATCCATGGGCGTGCGCGTGTTCGGCCTCGTCGGTGTCGTGCTCGTCGCGCTCGTGACCACCGCGCTGGCCGAGCCCCGCGATCCTCGAGATCCGGTGCGGCTCCGGCTCGGAACCCAGGCGATCGACGGGAGTCGCTACATGAAGGACATCCTCGCCCTCGGCAAGGAGATCGAGAAGCGCACCCGCGGCGCCGTGCAGCTCGACTGGGTCTCCGGTGGTCAGCTGGGTGACGAAGGCGCGATGGCCAAGCTGATCGCGACCGGAGCACTCGATGGAGGAGGCCTGTCCGAGACCGGGCTCAGCGCGCTGGTGCCCGAGATGGCGGCGTGGCGTTCACCGGGGATGTTCCGCACGTACGAGGAGGTCGATCGCGCCACCGCCGCGCTCGATGCCACCGTCCGTGACCAGTTCACGCAGCGCGGCCTCACGTTCGCGATGTGGGCCGACCTCGGGTTCTCGCAGGTGTTCTCGACGGCCCCGATCACCAGCCTCCGCGCGGTGCTGGAGCAGGCCGCGCCGTGGATCACGCTCCCTCTCGACGGTGCGCTCACCGAGGCGATCACCAGCGGCCGGGCCCAGGCGTGGACCATGCCGGCGCTGTACATGCTCGCGATCGGCAGCACGAAGGCCCACGCGATGACGGACCTGCGCTACCGCTACGTCGTCGGCGGCCTCGTGTTCTCTCACGAGGCGTGGTCCCGGCTGTCCGCTACCGAGCAGCAGGTTGTCCTCGAGGTCTGTCACGAGCGAGAGGCGCGGATCCGCGCGAGCTGGCGCAAGGAGACCGAGCGCGGCCTCACCTCGCTACGAAAGTCAGGTGTGGCGCTCCACACAGCGTCGGAGGCCGAGCTCGCCGCCTTCGCGGAGGCCGCGACCCGGCAGCGCATGGCGCAGGCGAAACAGCCAGCCCTCGGCGAGCTCCGCGCGAAGATCGTGGCGGCCGTCGCGCCTCCCTGACGTCTACTTCTTGATCGGCGTGTACCGCCAGCTGCACATGTGCGAGGCGCCGTGTTCCTCCTCGGACTCCCGGCACGCGTCGGGTCCCGGCTGAGTCTGCTCGGAGGATCGCGCGTGCTCACCCGCGACCGTCGCGGGATCGAGCGCGCGGGCATAGCGCGCGTTCCCGAGGAAGTTCTTCAGCACCGTCGCGTACAGCTCGTCGCGGTCCTGATCGGTCAGGCCCTGGTTCGTGATCCGATGCGGCCGATCGTGTGCCACGGTGATCGCGAAGTAGTCCTCGACGATCGAGGCCTGCTGCTCCATGCCGTAGTCCACCAGGTCTCGACCGCGTGCGAGCTCGTACGGATACGCCTTCTCGTACTGCCCGCGATACCGCGAGAACTCGACGAAGCCTTGACCGATCAGGTCCATGCCGTTTGCGAACTGCCAGACGTGGGTCATCTCGTGGACGAACACCATCCGCGCGCTCGCCGATCCGGCGGAGAAGTCACTGCGCCACAGATCGCCGGGCGCGTAGACATGTCCGCGAGGCGTCATGTAGACGTTCGCGGGCTGGAGCGGGAACGAGTTGTCGATCACCCGCACCTGGGCGTAGTCGATCCCATCGCGGAAGATCGGCCGGAGCAGCGCCATCTCGCCGGTGGTCAGCGGCCGGTTGGGCTCGGCGACCTGTTCGGCGAGCGGCGCCGTGGTGGGCGTCGGGGCTGGCACGGGGGCAGGGCTCGACGGAGGGGCAGGCGTGGCCGCGCCGGCGCATGCACCGAGGAGCAAGGTGAGACTCAGGGCAAGGTTCGAGCGCACGCCATCCACCGCTACACGGAGCGACGCCGCGCCGACGGCGCGATCCGCCGCGACGCCTCGGGCGGCTTGGCGACCGGAGGTGGCGGTGCGGTCCGCTGCCCCCCGGTGTCCGCGGGCGCGGCAGCGGCAGCAGCAGCGGCGGCGGCGGCCTGCGTGGCGGCCGTCGCGGCACGCGCCGCATCATCCTTCTCGAGGCAGCACTTCTTGTACTTGCTCCCGGACCCACACGGGCACGGGTCATTGCGACCGGGTTGTTCAGCCATCGTGCCGAGTGTAGCTCCAGGTCGGTCCTCGGGTCAGAGCTGACCCCGGGTGTTGCGCGCGACGCGCACCGTTTGCGGACCTCCAACCGCAGGCGCGCGGACCTGCCACGTTGACGCAGTCAGACGAGTGGCTAAGGATGCCCCATGCCAACGCACCGGCTGCATGTGGTGACTGGCAAGGGCGGGGTCGGGAAGTCGACGGTGGTCGCGGCGATCTCCCTGGCAGCTGCACGGCGCGGTGCGCGGGTGCTGGCGATCGAGCTGGGCGAGCTTGGTGGCACGTGCCGGATCCTCGACGCGAGCCCCGCCCAGCCTGGAACCATCACGCCGGCAGCGGGTGGCGTGCGCGTCGCTTACTTCGACGGTGCCGCCGCGCTCGCCGAGTACCTGACGCGTCGACTGCGCCTCGGCCGCCTCGCGCAGACCGTGATCGAGCATCCGCTCTACGCGGCGTTCGTCGGTGCAGCGCCGGGGCTGCGCGAGCTGATGGCGATCGGCAAGGTCCGTGACGAGTTCGTGTTGCAGGAGCGCTGGGACGTGGTCGTCGTCGATGCTGGGTCATCGGGACACGCGCTCGAGCACCTCCGCATGCCGACGGCGGCCGAGTCCACGTTCGCTTCCGGCCGCGTCCATCGAGAGGCCGCCGTCAACGCCGCGCTGCTGCGCGATCGCGCGAGCTGCTCGATCCATGTGGTCGCACTCCCCGAGCTGATGCCGCTGCGTGAAGCGGCGCACACCATGCGCTCGTTGCGCGAGCTCGATCTGGCGACCGGGGCGCTGTTCGTCAATCGCTGCGTCCCACCCGCGCCACCCGGTGTGGACGCCCTGCTCGATCGGATCGACGCGCCCGTCGCGGCTCGCGTGCTTCGTGGCGCACGGGACTGGGAGGTGATCCAGGAGCGCGGGATCGCGGACCTCGAAGCGGATCTGTTCGTCCGTGCCTTGCGCTTGCCGCGGCTCCAGGCCGCTGATGACCTCGCGCGGGCACGTGCGCTCGATCCGCAGGTCGCGGAGGTGCTCGGGTGACGACGAGTGAGCTCCTCGAACGCTATCGCCTCGTGGTCTGCGTGGGCACGGGCGGCGTCGGCAAGACCACGATGGCAGCAGCGCTGGCGCTCGCAGCCGCGATGCGAGGAAAGCGCGCACTGGTGCTGACCATCGATCCCGCTCGAGCACTGGCGCGGTCGCTCGGCGTGAACGAGCTTGGAGGGGCGAGCCAGCGCGTGCCTGGTGACGTGCTCGCCGCTGCGGGTCTGTCCCCATCGGGGGTGCTCTCGGCTGCGATGCTCGATCAGAAGCAGGCGTGGGACGCGTTCGTCACCCGCACCGCGCCGGATCCGACGGTCGCGCGCACGTTGCTCGCGAACCCGTTCTATCAGCGGCTCTCGACCTCATTCGCCGGCTCGACGGAGTACATGGCCGTCGAGGAGATGTGCCGCTACACCGAATCGAACGAGTACGATCTGATCGTCCTCGACACGCCGCCGGCGGCCCACGCACTCGATTTCCTCCGTGCGCCCGAGCGCATCGATCGGCTGCTCGATCGCGACGTCAGCGGGTGGTTCGGGAACCCCTTCGAGGCGGTCCGGAAGGGGGCCTGGCGCTCCGCGGGGGTGACCGCGCGGTTCGTGCTGCGCAGGCTCGAGCACGCGACGGGAAAGAGCACGCTGCGCGACATCTCGGCGTTCTTCGTGGCGCTGGAGACGCTGGTCGACGCCACGCTCGAGCGGACGCGACGGTCGCGCGCGTTACTACGCGGCGGCGACGCCGCGTTCGTGTTGGTCACGGCGCCGAAACAGCTCGTCCTCGACGAGACCCAGACGCTGGCGGCCCAGCTGGCAGCCCAACATGCCCCGCTCGCCGCGGTGATCGTCAACCGCGTCCACCCGCTGGCCGCCGACGAGGTCGTGCGCGGGGATCACGCGCTGGCGGGCCTCGGGACGGATCCTGCTGCCCGATGGCTCCAGCGCGCGTGGGCTGCCGCGACCATGGAGGCGCAGGACGAGGTCGAGCAACTCGGGCGGTTCTCGACCACGATCCCCACCGGCATCCCGGTGGTCCGCATTCCGGAGGCTGCGCACGATCTGCACTCGCTCCGCGATCTCGCGCAGCTCGTCGGCGTCCTCGACGGGTGAGGGACGTCGCGAGCGATCGAGCTCGGGTTGGGTCAGAGCGTGGCAGGCGGAATCAGCGAGATCTTGACGATGGTGCCCCCGACGAGCTGGTACTCGACGTAGACGAGCCCGAACCGGTGGTTGGTCCGGAACAGGACCTTCTGGACTCCCGGCACCGCGGAGTCGGTCTCGGTCACCTCGGTGGCCTTGATCAACAGGAAGCCGAGGGGCCAGTCATCGACACCGGTCTTCTGTGTCACCGCGCGAGTCACCGTCTGACCGTCGCTGGTCGTGAAGGTCCACGACTCCCCGACGCCCCAGTCGTGCTTGACGATCGTGAACGGTTTGGAGAGGTCGCCCCCACCGTAGAAGTAGTCCTGTAGCCCCTCCGAGGTCGCCTTGAACTTGAGTTCGGTGTTCACGTTGCCGTTCGCGTCGAGGCGATCGGCGGGGATGAACGCCTTGTAGAGCGGGTTCACGTTCGTGAGGTCGACCACGAGCTTCACCGTCACCACCCCTGCGTCGCTCTGGATGATCTTCACCGTCTGGAAGTTGGCGCCGCTATTGACCCCACCGATCGTGACGAACGCCGAGTACTCGTTCCCGACGGTCGTCAGGGGGATGTCCGGATCGCCACCCAGGTCATTCGCAGAGCCGCCGCCCCCATCGCACCCAGCGAGGATCAGGCCAGCGAGCAGCAGGGTGTAGGACTTCATGATCTGCCTCCGTGTTCGACCATATGCATCGGACAGGCCGGGCTGAGGCGGTCCTCCGCACAGGGCGAGGAGCTCGCGCTCACGAGAACGCGCAGCGGGTGCCGTGCCAGACCATGCCCGCGCGAGCACTGCGCACCTGCGAGGTTGGTTCGGATGGACCCTGGATCAGCAGCCGTGACATGGTCGCGACCATGCCCTCGCTGACGTCGATCTCGTCAATCGTGGATGTCGAGATCATCCGCGGCTCCCAGGCTCGCCCGGAGGCGCCGATCGATCTGGTGATCGAGATCCCGCACGGCGCCACGACCACGACGGACTTCACGAGCCTCGCCGCGCGCCTGACCAGCCCGCTCCCCGAAGGCCTGGTGGACTTCTTCCACGTCAACACCGATACCGGCGCCCCCGAGCTCGGCCTCGCCACCGCGCGGCAGCTGGTGGCCGCAGAGCCCAATCGCTCGGTGGCGATCCTGCGCTGCCGGATCCCTCGGACGCTGATCGACTGCAACCGGCGGATCGACGCCGCGCCCGAGGACTTCAAGGCGGGCAAGGTCACCCCGGGCCTGATGCCCTGGATCACCTCGCCCGAGGATCGCGTGCTGCTGCGCGCCGCCTACGACCGCTACGTGGGCGCGGTGACCGCGGCGACCGCGCAGCTGGCGGCGGATGGCGCGATGCTGCTCCTCCACAGCTATGCCCCGCGCGAGGTCGGCGTGGAGGTCGATCTGGAGATCGTGCGGAGCCTGCGCGCCGCCTACGCGCCCGAGGTGGAGCCGACCTGGCCCCTACGCCCCGAGCTCGACGTGATCGGCAAGGCGCTCGATGGCACCGACCACGCACCGGTCAAGGTCGTGGAGGAGCTGCGCCGCGGGCTGGCGCTCCTGGGCCTCACGGTCGCCGATGGCGCGACCTATCCCCTGCACCCGAGCACGCTGGCGTATGACCACGTGATGGCCCGGCCGGGGCGCGCACTGTGTGTCGAGGTGCGCCGCGATCTGCTCGCCGATCCGTGGGATCCGTTCGCGCAGATGCGAATCGCGCCCGCAAAGGTCGAACGGCTTGCAGTTCCGCTCGCCGCCGCTCTGCGTTGCTGGTGGTCGGTGGTATCGTAGGAGCGTTCCGTGAACGTGCTGTTCGTCGCGTCGGAGATGGCGCCTTTCGCCAAGACCGGTGGCCTCGCCGATGTGATGGCGGCCCTGCCTGCCTATCTGCACCGTGCGGGGCACGACACCCGCGTGGTGCTGCCGCTCTACGACAGCATCGACACGCGGAAGGAGACGTTCGAGGCGATCATGGATCTCGAGGTCGCCCTCGGGACGCACCGGTACGCGTGCAAGATCTTCCGCGTCAGCACCACGCTGCCGATCTACTTCATCCACTGCCCGGCGCTGTACGCGCGCGGTCGGCTCTACACGAGCGATCCGGACGAGCACCGCCGATTCCTGGCCCTGTCGTACGCCGCGCTGATGATCTGCCAGCGCCTCGACTTCGCGCCCGACATCGTGCACTGCCACGACTGGCAGGCTTCGCTGCTGCCGATGATCATCAAGACGCTGGTCGCCAAGGATCCGCGGTTCGCGCGGACGCGCACGCTCCTGACGATCCACAACCTGATGTACCAGGGCAGCTTCCCCGTCGAGATCGGGCCCGACACGAACCTCGGATCCGTGGCGCACCTGTTCCATCAAGATCTGATGAAGGCCGGCCGCGTGAACTTCCTCCTGCAGGGCATCCTGTACGCGGATGGCGTGAGCACGGTCAGCCCCACGTACGCGCGCGAGATCCAGACCGAGAAGTACGGTGGCGGGCTCGATGGGTTCCTGCGCGCCCGCACCGCCACCGTGGTCGGCATCCTCAACGGCGTGGACTACGACGAGTGGTCCCCCGAGCGCGATCGGCACATCCCGCACGCGTACAGCGTTGGCGCACTCGCGGGCAAGGAGCGCGACAAGGAGCACCTGCTGACCAGCCTCGGGCTTCCGTACGTGAAGGGTGTCCCGGTGCTCGGCGTGGTGTCGCGGCTCGTCGGGCAGAAGGGGTTCAAGCTGTTCGAGCCGGTGATGTTCGAGCTGTTGCGGAAGCACGGCTTCCAGCTCGTGGTGCTCGGCAGCGGTGAGCCCGGGCTCGAGGACATGTTCCGCCGGCTCCAGGGCCAGTTCCCCCGTCAGGTCTGCTTCTACCAGGGCTTCAAGAACGAGCTCGCCCACCTGATCGAGGCCGGCGCCGACATGTTCCTCATGCCCTCGATCTACGAGCCGTGTGGCCTGAACCAGCTGTACAGCCTGCGCTACGGCACCGTCCCGATCGTCCACCGCACCGGTGGGCTCGCCGACACCGTCCACCAGTGGCAGCCGCGCACCGGCAAGGGCACCGGCTTCGTGTTCGATCACCACGACGAGGCCGGGCTGCGCTGGGCGATCGAGGCCGCGCTCAAGACCTATCGCGATCCCGCGCAGTGGCAGCGGCTGATCCACAACGGCATGACCTCGGACTTCTCGTGGAACGTACAGGGCAAGCTCTACGAGCTGGTCTACGGCAAGCTCGCCGCCGCAGGACGGCACTGATCACATGCATATCGTCTTCATCGAGCCGCGGTTCCCGGCGAACCAGAAGCAGTTCATCAAGGGCCTCGCCGAGATCGGCGTCACGATCAGCGCGATCGGGGAGGGCTCCAAGGACTCCCTCGACGACGAGCTGCGCCGCTGGCTCACGCACTACGAGCAGGTGACCAACGTCTGCAACGAGCAGCAGGTGTTGAACGCCGTGCGCTTCATCCAGCGTCTCAAGCACGTCGATCGGCTCGAGGCCACGGTCGAGGCGCACATCATGCCCGCGGCACACGTCCGCGAGGCCGCCGGGATCCCCGGCACCTCCACGCGCACGGCCTACCTGTGCCGCGACAAGCCCGCGATGAAGGAGGTGCTGCGCGCCGGTGGCGTGCCGTGCGCCGAGTCCACCGCGGCCGCATCGCCCGCCGAGGTCCGCGCGTTCATCGAGCGCGTCGGCTATCCAGTGATCGTCAAGCCGCGCGACGGCGCTGGCGCCTCGGGGGCCACGCGTCTCGACAGCGATCGCGAGCTCGAGCCCGCGCTGCGCGAGCTCGGGGGCCGGTCGATCGCTGTCGAGGAGTTCATCGAGGGCCACGAGGGCTTCTTCGATACGCTCACGCTGCGCGGCCACGTGGTCCACGAGTTCGCCACGCACTACTACCCGAACGTGCTCGAAGCGATGCGCACGCGCTGGATCTCGCCGCAGTTCGTGACCACGAACCGGATCGGCACGCCGGGCTACGACGAGGTCAAGGCGATGGCCCAGAAGGTGGTCACGCTCCTCGGGATCGAGACCTCGGCCACGCACATGGAGTGGTTCTCCGGGCCCAAGGGCCTGAAGTTCTCCGAGATCGGATGTCGCCCGCCGGGCGTGCGCGCCTGGGATCTGTACAACGTCGCCAACGACATGGACCTGTACCGTGAGTGGGCGATGTTCGTGGCGGCGGGCCGCCCGGGGCAGTATCCGTCGCGGCGGCTGTCGGCAGGGATCATCGCGCTTCGCCCGGAGTGCGATGGGCGGATCACCGGATACGACGGGCTCGACGCGGTCCGCGAGGCGTTCGGTGGGAGCCTGATCGATTGGCACCTCCCGCCCGAGGGCACGCCGACCCAGCCGGTGTCCGCCGGCTACATGGCGAACGCGTGGATCCGGCTCAAGCACGAGAACTACGATCACCTGCGGTACATGCTCGATGTCGTCGGCCGGACCGTGCGGGTGCGAGCCCGCGGATGAGTCACAAGGTCGTCCTCGTTGGCCCGCAGGGCGCCGCGCCGGATATCGGCGCCGTGCTCGCCGAGCATGGCGTGCACGGCCCGGTGGCGCTGGTCCGCGCGGGCTATCAGGAGCGCGAGCCCGATGACGCGGAGATGATCGGGTGGCTCGGCGTGCCCGCGGTGAACCTGGTGCTCCACCGGCGCAGCGTGGAGCTGTTTCGCGAGGACACGGAGTTCACCACGGCCTATCAAGCGCGCCAGCAGCGCCTGCGCCACATGCAGACGTTCTATCGGGTCCGGCTCGAGAAGATCGACGACGCCGGCCGCACGGTCTCGGTCCGCTACGTCGAGCCCGAGCTCCTCGATCAAGAAGAGAAGGTCTCGGTCGATCAGTTCCGGCACCTCGATGCCGATCACATCGATCGGTGTGATGCGCTGCGCGCCGCGTTCGAGCTCCAGTGGCGCCACGCGGAGCGGCCGGTGGTGGCGCGCCACCGCGCGGAGATCGCCGAGACCCTCCACACCGTGGATGCCCTCGTGATCGCCGGCGGGCACGTGGCCTCGCTCCTCAACCGCCTCGCGCTGTTCGACGTGCTCGCGCTCGCTCGCGCGGCCGGCAAGCCGGTGTTCGCGTGGTCGGCCGGGGCGATGGTGCTCACCGATCGGATCGTGCTGTTCCATGACTATCCGCCGTACGGGTCCGACATCGCGCAGGTGCTCGACGCGGGGTTCAAGCTGGTGCCCGGGCTCGTGGTGCTGCCCGATCCTCGCCGGCGTGTGAACCTCGACGCGCGGATCGGGATCCAGCGGTTCGCGCGCAGGATGGCGCCGGCCACGTGTGTCGCGATGGATCATGGCGACCGCGTGGTGTTCGAGAATGGCGAGATCGTGCGGGCGTCCGCGGCACGGCTGACCACCACCGGTGACGTGGAGAAGGGCTGGAACGGCGAGCCGAGCCGGTTCAGCACGCCCTACATGCGCGGGATGATGGAATGAAGAGCCGTGTGATCCGCGAGCTCGAGGCCGGTCCGCGTACGCGCGAGGCCGTGGACAGGTTCTTCTCGAGCCACAGCTTCCCGGTCGTCGATGGCAGCTCGATCACCTTCATGTGGCGCGGCGAAGCTGACGCGGTGCACCTCAAGCACTGGGTGTTCGGTCTGCCGTCGTCGCAGCACCTGGCGCGCGTGGAGGGCACGGATGCGTGGCACCTCACGCTACAGCTCCCGCCCGGATCACGTGTCGAGTACAAGCTCGAGGTGGTCCGCAACGGTCACGGCGAGTGGATCCAGGATCCGCTCAACGCGAACCGTGCCCGTGATCCGTTTGGCGCCAACTCGGTCGCGCACGGCACGGGCTACGAGATCCCGTCGTGGATCCATGAGGATCTGACCGCCGCGAAGGGCCACCGCGACGAGATCTGGATCGACTCGAAGACGTTCGGTCGGCGTGGGTTCGGGCTGTACGTCCCGGCGCGGTTCCAGCGCTCGCGGCAGTATCCCTTGCTGGTCGTCCACGACGGGCACGACTACCTGCGCTACGCTTCGATGGGCACGACCCTCGACAACCTGATCGATCGCCTCGAGATCGCGGATGCGATCGTGGTGTTCACGAGCTCGCCCGATCGCCTGCACGAGTACGCCGATGACGAGCGCCACGCCCGGTTCCTCGTCGAGGAGCTCGTGCCCTATGTCGAGCGCCTGTTCCCCCTCGACTCCCAGCCACAGAGCCGCTGCCTGATGGGCGCGAGCTTCGGCGCGGTGGCGACCTTGTCCACGGCGCATCGCTACCCCGGCTTCTTCGGCCGGCTGCTCCTGCAATCCGGCTCGTTCGCGTTCACCGACATCGGCGATCGCAACCACCGTGGCCCGCTGTTCGATCCGGTGGTGGCGTTCGTCAATCGGTTCCGCGCCGACCCGGCGCCGGTCTCCGAGCGTGTGTTCGTGAGCTGCGGCATGTACGAATCGCTGATCTACGAGAACCGCTCTCTGGTCCCGGTGCTGTTGTCCACCGGGATGGATGTTCGCTACGTCGAAGCCCGCGATGGGCACAACTGGGAGAACTGGCGCGATCGGCTCCGCGAGGGCTTGTCGTGGCTGATGCCCGGTCCGTTCCTCCACGTCTACGAGTAGATTCGAAAGGACCCATGGCAACCGTCACTCGCAGGATCGGGCTGTCCCTCGGCGCAGACATCTGCTGGCCGCTCTGTTACGAGCAGATCCTCGATCAGCTGAAGCTCGCGATCCCGTGGCAGGGCGATTCGGTGAGCATCGCGGTCGATCGCGTCACGATCGAGCCGTTCGATCTGCGCCAGCCGTGCCACTACGACGTCGTCCTCGACCGGCTGACGCACTGGTATCACACCAGTCGCGAGTGGATCAAAAAGGCCATCCTGATGGATGGGCTCTACGTGCTCAACAATCCGTGGTCCGTGCAGTCGATGGAGAAGCACACCTCCTACTGCGCGATGATGCACCTCGGGATGCCGATCCCGGAGACCTGGATGATCCCGCCGAAGGCGTACGAGCCGCTGCCGGACCTCGCGCCCACGCTCAAGAGCTACGCGAAGCTGTTCGATCTCGGGGCGATCGGGAACGCGATCGGCTACCCGATGTTCATGAAGCCGTACGATGGCGGCGGCTGGCGCGCGGTCAGCCGCGTGCCCGACGAGGCCTCGTTGCGCAAGCGATACGAGGAGAGCGGGAAGGGCGTGATGCACCTGCAGGCCGCGGTGCACCCGTTCGATAGCTTCGTGCGCTGCATCGGCCTCGGGCCGCAGACGCACCTCGTGCGCTATCTCCCCGACGAGCCGCTCCACGATCGGTACTCGCAGGAGCAGGGCTTCGTCAGCGACGACGAGGCGCAGCTCCTGCGTGACACCACGCTGACGATCAACGCGTTCTTCGGGTGGGACTTCAACTCGTGTGAATCGCTCCGCAAGGACGGCGTCTGGTATCCGATCGACTTCGCGAACCCGTGTCCCGATTCGCAGGTCACGTCGCTTCATCGCCACTTCCCGTGGCTGGTCAAGGCGAACCTCCGGTGGTCGATCTTCTGCGCGGTGACCAAGAAGCCGATGCGGAAGACGCTCGACTGGGCGCCGTTCTACGCGATCGCAGAGGAGCGCGAGCGCCCGTATCGCGAGCGGCTGCGTGCGTACGCGGCGATCGCCGAGGAGCGGTTCGAGGCGGCGCGGTTCGAGGAGTTCTGCGCCACCCACCTGCCGCACCTCGACGAGGTGGCCTGGGAGTTCTTCGGCACCGAGGCCGCGAAGTCGGCGTTCCGCGCCAAGGTCACGGCGCTCTACCCCAAGCACGAGGTCGAGCAGTTCACCGAGATGTTCTGGCACCGCGTCCAGGCCTGGCGCGCGGACACCGCCTCGTCCGCCACCTCGTCCACCCCGGGCGGCACCTGATGGCGACGCGTGGTGACAAGGTGGTCGCACGCTGGTGGAGCGAACGCGTCGAGCGCGAGGTGACGCTCGTGAAGTACGGCATGATCGGTCAGCCGATCCTGCTGTTCCCCACCGCGGGTGGTGACGCCGAGGAGCTCGAGCGGTTCCAGCTGATCGATGCGCTCGCGCCCCTGCTCGATGCCGGGCGAATCAAGCTCTATGCCTGTGACAGCGTGGCCGGGAAGGCGCTCCTCGCTCGAGAGGGCTCGGCCCGCCACCAGATGTGGGTGCAGAACCAGTTCCACCACTATGTTCGCCAGGAGGTGGTCCCGGCGATCCGGGCGGACTGCAAGACGCCCAACATCGAGATCTGGACCGCGGGACCCTCGATCGGCGCGTTCCACGCCGCCGCCGTGCTGTGCCGGTTCCCCGACGTGTTCACGCGGGCGATCGCGATCAGCGGGACCTTCGATCTCAGGAGGTTCTACGACGCCCAACCCCACGATTTCTCGGACGAGTTCTGGGTGTCGTCCCCGCTGCACTTCGTGCCGACCCTGGCCGGCCGGCACCTCGAGGTGCTGCGGACCCGGTACGTGCACATCGTGTCGGGAGAAGGCAAGGCCGAGGACATCGGCGAGTCCTGGAACCTGGCGAACGTCCTGGGCCGGCAGGGCATCCCGAACCGGGTCGACTCCTGGGGGCCCGATTGGCACCACGATTGGGTGACATGGCGCCGCATGTTGCCGCAGATTCTCGACGCGTGGACTCGCGGGTAAAGATGCAAGCCCCACGAACGTGGGGCGCGCAGCAACGCGAAGCGTGCGAAGATAGATGACGACTCGATCGCACAAGGACGTGGACGGCAAGCTCGACAGCGAGCGGCAACGGCAGTTCATGAGCGCGATCCTCGCGGACCTGCGCGCACTCGAGCGCATGATCTCGCAGAACCTGTTCGATACCGGCCCGCGACGGATCGGCGCCGAGCAGGAGATGTTCCTGATCGACTCCGACTGGCGCCCGGCGAAGGGCGTGCTGAAGCTCCTCGATCGGCTGCGCGACAGCCGGTACACGACCGAGCTCGGCATGTTCCAGATCGAGGCGAACTGCGATGCGCAGCTCTTGAACGGCGACGGCATCACCAAGATGCACGTGCAGCTCGACGAGCTCGTGGATCGTGCACGCGCGGCTGCTGGCGACCTCGGGATGGGCGTGGTGCTGATGGGCATCCTGCCGACGATGCGCAAGGCCGACCTCGGCCTCGACAACATGGTGCCGAGCGCGCGCTATCTGCACCTCAACAAGATCATCACCGCGATGCGCGGCGGGAAGTTCCAGTTCTCGATCAAGGGCCTCGACGAGCTGATCCTCGATCACGACTCGGTGATGCTGGAGGCCTGCAACTCGAGCTTCCAGGTTCACCTCCAGGTCACGCCCGCGGAGTTCGCGCGGTTCTACAACATCGCTCAGGTCGTGCTCGGCCCCGTGATGGCGGTGTCCGCGAACTCGCCGATCGTGTTCCACCGCCGGCTGTGGGCCGAGACGCGGATCGCGCTGTTCCGTCAGGCGGTGGACAGCCGCAACAAGACCCACCAGATCCGCGAGACCGAGGCCCGCGTCAGCTTCGGCACCCGCTGGGTGAAGCAGTCCGTCGTGGAGATCTTCCGCGAGGACATCGCCCGGTTCCGCGCGCTCGTGGGTACGGATCTCGACGAGGATCCGATGGCGCTGCTCGATCGCGGCGAGATCCCGCAGCTCAAGGCGCTCCGCCTGCACAACGGCTCGATCTACCGCTGGAACCGCGCCTGTTTCGGGATCACCGAGGGCAAGCCGCACCTCCGCATCGAGAATCGCGTATTCCCGGCGGGCCCGAGCACGCTCGACGAGATGGCGAACGCGGCGTTCTGGTGCGGCCTGATGGTGGAGATCGGTGCGCGCGAGGAGGACATCACCCGTCGCATCGACTTCGATCAGGCGGCCGCGAACTTCTACACCGCCGCGCGCGAGGGCATCGGCTCGCACTTCGTGTGGCTCGATCACGAGGACATCTCGGCCCGCGAGCTCGTGCTCGAGCGCCTGCTGCCCCTCGCACAGGCCGGCCTGCACCGGCAGGGCATCCTCGAGGAGGACATCAAGCGCTACCTCGGCGTGATCGACGAGCGCGTGCGGACCGGGCGCACCGGCGCGCGCTGGCAGCTGTCCTCGTGGAACTCGCTGCGCGATCGCTCCACTCAGGCCGAGCGCGCCAACGCCCTGGTCGCCGCCACCGCACAACGCCAGCTGACCCGTCGCCCGGTCTCCGAGTGGGAGCGCGCGCGGCTCGACGAGGCGAACACGAGCAAGGGCAACTACGCGCGGGTCGAGAACTACATGACCACGGACCTGTTCACGGTCCATGCGGATGACGCGATCGAGATGGTCGCGAACCTCATGATCTGGGAGCGGATCCGCCACGTCGCCGTCGAGGATCAGGATCATCGCCTGGTCGGCCTCGTGACCCAGCGCGCGGTGCTGCGGTTCGTGCTCTCCGGTGGCTCGACGCTGCGGACCCCGATCTCGGACATCATGAAGCGCGAGGTCGCGACCGTGGGGCCCGAGACGCCCACCGTGGATGCGCTCCGGCTGATGCGGCGGCTCCAGGTCGCGTGCTTGCCGGTGGTGCAGGACGAGCGGCTGGTGGGCATCGTCACCGACGCGGACTTCCTCGAGATCGCCTCGAAGCTCCTCGAGCACCAGCTCGGCACCGAGGAGGTCCTCGCCGATGCGGCGCCGCATCCGCAGATCGAGCTCCCCATCGAGGCCAGCGGACCCATGCCGCAGGCTGCGGTCGCGCCGCCGGCGGCACCGCCCAGCCCGCTGCCGACAAGCCCGCTGCCGAGAAGCCCGCTGCCGCCCAGCCGGCCGCGGCGCCCGCTGTCACCGAACCGTCCTGACCGCTCCGCGCCGCGCCGTTCTCTGCTCAGATCGCAGGCGACCCGCCCCAGCGCGCCACGATCGCCGCCATCCAGCGCTCGAGCCCGAACCCGATGCACGCGGTCTCGGTCACGCCATCGCCGATCGCCATCCGCGATGTGAAGTGAGTGCCGTGCAGGTTGAACGACGTCGCGGCCGTCGTCGTGGTCGCATCGATGCCGAGCTTCAGCTCGAGCTTCGTCGAGCGCATCGCCTGGTAGGTCCGCGCGGATGCGGCATCGCTGACGAAGAACGGATCGGTCGCGATCTCGAGACGGGCATCGAGGTCAGTCCCGCGAGCTCCGGTGAGCTCGATGAGCTGCGCGGACAGGCACGGGGAACCCGCCCCCCGCCCGAGCGGGCGCGCAGGGTCGGCTGCTGGGGGCGCCGCCACAGCCCCGCAAGCGGTGATCGATCGAGGCACCTCGCCCTGCGTGCGCAGATCCGCCGAGTCCTCGGCGACCTCGAGCGTGACTGCGTGCTCGTCGATCACGCCACCCCCCCCCGACAGCCAGCTGGCACAGCACGCCTCGAACAGTCGCGCCGTGGAGCTCGCGCGTGTGTCCGGCAGGTCCGACGGGTGGAGCACCTGATCGTGCCGCACTCGAACTCTCGCTGTCGGTGGAGATCGGCAGGAGCCACCCCCCCCCCCCCCCCCCCCCGCCATAGGACGCGAACACGACGTACGCTGCCCGACGACGTCGGCGGGCCGCTGTCCGCGATCCGGCCGGACCGCCGCCGGGGCTTCAGCGGACTGGCGGGACGGCGAGCGATCGGGCCTTGGCGCGCATCGCCTGGCCCCGACGGTCGTTCGAGCCGACGACCGCGTCGAAGACCTCCGCGGACTTGATGTAGAGGTCTGCGGCGATCGCGGCATGCCCGGTGCCGCGCTCGGCGTCGGCCTGATCACCAAGGACGATCGCTCGCTCGAGACTGGAACTGCGACCGGTGCTGACGAGCGCAGTCTCCATCGAGCGGAGCTCGCGCATCGCACCATCGTGATCGTTCGCGCGCATCAGGCAGAGGGCGGAGGCCCGGCCCAGGTGGAAGCGCTCCGGCGCGGCCGCGGGAAGGGGCGTGAGCGCCTTGCGTGCGGTCTCGACGTCGGCGAGCGCCGCGGTGCAATCGCCGTTTCCGCCGTGATGGGCGGCGCGCAGCGCAAGCTGACGCCCGGTCTCGACGTCGTCGGGGCCGAAGGCGTCGGTCGCCAGCTGCACGCTCTCGGTCATCAGTGCGACCGCCTCACCGCTCCGGCCGCACGCTCGAGCGACTCGGCGAGCGGCGCGAAGTAGGCGATCCTGCGCGGGTCGTGCGGGTAGCCGAGAGCGCGGATGAGGTCGAGCGAGGCGGTGAGCTCGCGCACGGCGACGTCGAGCTTGCCGAGCCGCAGGTTCGCGATGCCGAGCGCCTGGTGGACCATCGGCGCGAGCTGGTGGGATCGATCTCCGCGCTGGACCGCGGCGGTCACCAGCGGCTCGAGGTTGATCGCCTCATGCTCGCGGCCAGGTGTTCGTGCGGTGACCTGCGCGAGGTACACCAGCGCCTTCGCGCGCATCTCGTCGACGTGCAGGAGCTCCGACACTGTGGCCGCCTCGCGGAACGCGGCCTCCGCGATCGCGGGAGACGCGTACGACACCTCGCCGCGCAGGAACAGCGCATCGATCGTCAGGCCGTCGGCCATCGGCCGCGCGAGCTCGACCGCGCGCTTCGCGGAGGTCATCGCCTCGGCGTAGTGGCCGGCCGCTGCCGCCGCCCGCGCTGTTCCCATGGCAGTCCGGATGTCGGTGTGGCGCTTCGCGGCGTCGGGCTTCGCATTCGCGACGCGCTGGGCCTCGAGCAGCGCGAGGTTCGAGCACTCCTCCGGTGACGCGAGGCCCTCGCGAAACAGCCGGCCGTTGCGGGTGAGCTCCGGGGTGATCGCGCGAAACTTGGTGATATAGCGCGCGGCCTCACCGCGGTGCTGTTCGAGGCACTCGAGGCCGAGCTGAGCCGCTGCGCGCGCCTCGGTGGTCTGCGGGTTCGCGCCACACAGCGTGGCCTCGGAGGCGGCGAGCCGCTCGAGATACTCGCCGAGGTCTTTGCCGAGGCGTGTCCAGATCTCGCGCTGCCACGGCACCTTCGTCGCGGCCAGTGCGTCCGACACGGCCTGCTGATCCGCTGGCGACCACAGCGCCGTTCGCCGATCGGCGGCGAGCCGGCACTGCTGCGTGAACGGATCGATCGGGGCCTGGTGGAGGACGGCGAACGCGACCGCCGCGCTCGCGACCACGGGCAAAGCGATCCCCACGGCGAGCAGCCGCCTCCGCCGCTGACGGCGAGCCGGATCGAGGGCATCGGCGAGCGCGGCCATCGACGGGTACCGCGCTTCAGGCTTGTCGTGGACGCCGCGATGGATGACCTGATCGATCCAGCGCGGCCGCGGCGTCTCGTCGATCACGATCCGGAGCGCCGCGCACAAGCTGAACTGATCGGTCGCGGGGCCAACGTCGGCGCCTGCGGTCCACTGCTCCGGGGACATGAAGGCCGGTGTCCCGACCACCGCCCCGGGATGGGTCAGCCGGCTCGTCGGATCGATCGGCGCGGCTGGACCGGCTCCCGCCGATGGAGCATCGAGGGCGAGCCCGAAGTCCGCGACCTTCACGTGCCCGTCGCGATCGATCAGGATGTTCTCCGGCTTCACGTCGCGGTGCACGATGCCCGCGCGATGCGCGGCGGCGAGGCCACGTGCCGCCGCGACGAACACGTCGAGGATCTCGCGCCACCTCCGGGGCTTCTCCTCGAGCCAGCTCGCCACGCTCTGGCCGTCCACCAGCTCCATCGCGATGTAGACCCGGCCTCCATCTGTTCCCGCATCGTGCACGCCGACGATGTTCGGATGTGCCAGCTTCGCGAGCGCGCGGCCCTCGCGCACCAGCCGCTCGAGGCCGCTCACGGTGGCGAGCTCGGGATGGACGAGCTTGAGCGCCACGCGCCGATCGAGCTGTGGATCGTGAGCGATGTAGACCGTCCCCATCCCGCCCTGGCCGAGCTCGCGCTCGATGCGATAGCGGCCGATCCGGCGCACCTCCCTGTCGGCTGCCTCGTCGCGACGGCCCGACGGCGTCTCCACCGCCGTCGTGCGCGCCATCTCGGCGATCAGCTGACGACATGCACGACAGTCATCGACATGCCGATCGAGCTCGTCACGCTCGTCGGAGACCAGCCGACGCTCGACGTAGTCGAGAATCCGGTCCGGGGAGGGACATGCCATACTCGGGATCGAGAATGGCTCAAAAGGATGCCGAACTCCACCTCGCGGATCTCGCGTGGGCACGCGAGCTCGTCGTCGGCAACCGCGATGCGCTCGCCCGGTACGAGAGCGAGCTCGTGCCGATGGTCGAGGCGAAGCTGCGACGGCGGGGCTTCACCGACGATCAGATCGCGGAGGTCCAGCAGGTGCTGCGCGCACGGCTGCTGGTCGGCACGGGCGAGGGCCCTGCGATCGGCGCGTACGAGGGGCGCGCGAGGCTGAGCAGCTGGGTGCAGGTGGCCGCGCTCCGCGAGGCCGTGCGCGTGCGCAGCAAGCAAGTCCGCGAGCCGGCAGTCGAGGATGACGCGTTGATCGCGCTCGCCGATCGTGCGGACCGTCAGGTCGATGCGCCCGAGAAGGAGCCCTATCGCCGTGCGTTTCGCGAGGCGTTTCGCGCCGCGCTCTCGAACCTGCCCCCTCGCGAGCGCACGCTGCTCCGCCTGAACGTGATCGACGAGCTGTCGATCGACGCGATCGCGGCGCTGCACGACGTGCATCGCGCGACGGCGGCCCGCTGGCTGGAGAGTGCGCGGGAGGCCGTCTCGATGGCCACTCGCCGTGAGCTCGCGCGATCGCTTGGCATCGATCCGTTCGAGGCCTCCGAGCTGATGCACTGGGTGAGAAGCCAGATCGACCTGTCGTTGAGCGGACTTGCACGCGGCTGACTGGAGCTTGCAGAAATCCTGCGACCTCGTGGGTTCCGCCGTTCTTGGTCTGTATGCCCAGACCATCCCTTTTCGTGGTGCTCGTCCTGTCCACGCTCGGCGCATGCACGGTCGCCGACGACGAGCCTGCCGTCGATCAGTCCTGCGGCGATCCTCGGTACGGCGACGGCGTGTGCCAGACCGAGCTGTCGTGCGCGGTGCCCGACATCGATTGCTTCCTGACGTTCGAGGATGACCACGCGGCGGCGGCCTGGTACGGGCCGATCGAGGCGGCCAACGCGATGAAGAAGGGCACCGCGCCGAGGGCCCTGCTGCCGACCTCGGATCCGCGGCACGCCCTCGCGAGGTCCCTGCTCGATCGCGGGTGGGAGGCGTTCCGGCACACCCGGCCCGTCGGCAGGCTCGGCGAGCAGCACCCTGGCCTCGTGGTGATCGAGGAGCCCGAGGCGAACGCGTTCGTGGTCCGCGATGCAGCCACCCAGCACGCCGGGTTCAGCGTGCAGGTCTACACCGGCCTCCTCGATCTCGCGCTCACCGACGATGCGCGGCTCGCGCTGATGATGCACGAGCTCCAGCACGCGGTCGGGCTCCACGTCGTCGAGGGTACGCACGACCGCATCCGGGTTCACTATGTCGCGGCGGGCGGCGAGCCGATCGGGCGCGACCAGGCCGACGAACCGATGACGCGGGCTGCGATCACGGCGTGGCGCGATGTCTCCGGTGAGATCGGCAACTACGCCCAGAGCGAGCTCGGCGGGTTCCCGCTTGGCGGAGACGTGTCTGACGTGATGGCGACCGTGCTCGCGGCCGGGATCCAGCGCGATCCGACGAAGTGCGCCCGTGCGAACACGCTGATCTCGCAGCTGCGGCGCGACGTCCTCGGCTCGGTGGACCTGCTCGGCGGTGCGCTCACCGTCAGCCTCACGACGCTGCCTCCGCGCGTGAATGCGGCGCTGGTCGCGCTGAAGACGGAGTGTCTCGCGGGCTTCACCGCCTCGTTCGTCGACGTCGTGGCCGCGATGCTGAAGACCACCCCGGCCGACGTGATGTCACACCTGAGTCCCGCGGATCTCGCGCTGGTCAGCAACAAGCACGTGGTCGACGCGATCAACGCGCTCACGCTCGATCGCCGCGCGAAGCTGCGGATGTACGAGGCAATGCTCCCGGGGCACGCGGCGTGGTCGACAGCGCGGTACTTCTCCGTCGAGGAGGATGCGGACGACGTCGCCTCGTTCGTCCTCGATGCAGCCGGGCTCGATCCCACGGCCGGCGCGGAGCTCTACCTCACGCTGCTGACCAACCTGGACGCCAGCGCCGGCGCACGCTGCCGTGCCGAGCTCGCCGCGGGCACCGTCCCGGCGTACGGCGTGAACCTCGAAGACGAGCACCACGATACCTGCTGGCGCGCGGCGCACGTCACGCAGCTCGCGACCACGCCGCGGACCGCGAGGCGCATCGCCGGCCCGGCGTCCGGGCTACCGAGCGACTTCGTCCCACCGACGCGCCTGCCGTTCCCGCGCGCCGGGGGGCCGGTGATCCTCTACTGAGGCGCGAACAAGGGGTCAGACCCCTTTTCGCAGGAAGAGGGGGCAGACCCCTTTTACTCGGCGTACATCGTGATCTCCGTCGCGACCTGGTCCGCCAGCGCCTTGGCGGTGGCCCAGTCGGGGTGGCGGAGCATGATGTAGCCGTCGGAGACGAGGGTGTGCTTCCAGTTCCGGCGTGGCGTGCCGATGGGCAGGAGCCGCTGCTCGACCACGTGCTCGCCGTAGTTGCGCATGAACTCGGTGAGGCCGGTGATCCGAGAGATCCGGCCCTGACCCTTGGCGCGCTTGAAGATGATCGCCACGTTGTACTTGCGGCGCGTCGGGGCCTCGAAGCTCTTCCAGCACACTGCGCGGGCCCACTCGCGGAACAGATCGATGTCGCACGTGTAGTTCATCTGATCGACCAGGTGAGCGCCGCCCGGGCGGCAGCCGATCTCGCCGAACACGACCTCGCCGCTCGGCTTCTTGAACCACTCCATGTGGGTGAACCCGTCGCCCATGCCGAGCGCGCCGAGCACGGCGTTGCCGAGGGCCACGCCGGCCGAGAGCGCGGGCTGTGCGAGCTCGCGCACGGTGATGATCACGGGGCTGAGCCACTCGTTGGTGCGAGCGATCAGCGGCTTGGGGAGGTACTGCGCGACGTTCGCGAATGCCGGCCGGCCGTCGACACAGACGGTGTCGTAGGTGAACTCCTCGCCCTCGATGAACTCCTCGAGGCTGGCCTCCTTCACGTGGTGCATCCGCGCGAGGGTGGCGTCGAGCTCTTGATCGCTGCGGACCTCGTAGGTGTCGGCGCTACCGGCCCCCGAGATCGGCTTCAGCACGAGCGGATAGCCCAGCAGCGCCGCGCCCTCGTGGGCATCGGTCGCGCTGCGGACGCGGACCGCGCGGGGCACGCGGAGCCCGGCGGCGGCGACCCGGTCCTTCATGAGCTGCTTGTCGCGGAATCCCCGCACGGCGTTGACCGACATCCCAGGCACGCCGAACCGCTCGCGCAGGCGGGCGGCGGTCATCACCATGACCTCCCAGTTCGCCTGTACGCGATCGACCTCGCGGCCCCGCATCCAGGCGTGCACCCGGTCCACCACGTCGTCCTCGTCGAGGAGCCGCGGGACCTGGAGATAGTCGTGGAGGTGCTGCTTGAGGGAGGCGGGCAGGCTGGACACCGGCTGATCGCCCACCCCGTACACGCTCGCGCCGACCTCCGCGAGGCCACGCGTGTACTGCTGCATCTCCGGCGGGTAGCTCGGCGCCAGAAAGACAACCTTCATCGAAACGGCTCCGCTCAAGATGATACAACGCGCGACATGCGGAACGTGATCTTCGCGGCGCCGTTCCCTCTGGAGACGACCATGCGGTTCGCGCGGGCCGCGAGCCGCCTCCCGGGGGTCCGCCTGCTCGGTATCTGCCAGACCCCGCCGACCGGGGAGGACCGGCGGCTGTTCGCCGATGTGGTCCAGGTCGAGGACGGCCTCGATTCCGACCAGCTCCGGGTCGCGGCGGAGCTCCTGGTCGGGCGCCACGGTCCGATCCACCGGCTGATCGGCATCCTCGAGCCCCTCCAGGTGCAGCTCGCGGAGGTCCGCCAGGCGCTGGGCATCCCCGGCACCAATCCCCAGACCGCGGATCTGTTCCGGGACAAGGCCCGGATGAAGGACGAGCTGCGACGCCACGGTCTGCCGTGTGCGCGCCACCGCCTGATCCGGTCGTGGGCCGATGCCGAGGCCTTTGTCGGGGAGGTCGGGCTGCCCCTCGTGCTCAAGCCGCCGGCTGGCATGGGCTGCAAGGCGACCTGGCGGATCAACTCCCTCGACGAGCTCCGCGCCGCCCTCCGCGCCTTGCACGCCAGCCCCGAGCACCCGGCCCTCGCCGAGGAGTTCCTGCGCGGGCGCGAGCACAGCTTCGAGACGATCACGATCGGCGGCGAGGTTCGGTTCCAGTCATGCTCGCGCTACTACCCGACCCCGCTCGAGGTCGTGGAGACCCCCTGGATCCAGTGGGTGGTGGTCCTGCCGCGGGACATCGACGGGCCCGACTATGCGGACGCCCGGGCCCTCGGGGTTCGCGCGGTCAAGGCGCTCGGGCTCGAGACCGGCTTCACCCACATGGAGTGGTTCCGGCGCGACGACGGCTCACTGGCGATCGGCGAGATCGCCGCCCGGCCGCCCGGCGCGCACATCGTGCTCGCGAACAGCTACGCGCACGATGCGGACATGTACCAGGCGTGGGCGCGGGCGACGGTCGACGATGCGTTCGACGGGCCGTTCGAGCGCAAGTACGCGGTCGGCGTGGCCTACCTGCGCGGCGTGGGCCACGGCCGCGTGGTCCGGGTCTCCGGCGTGGAGCGCGCGAGCGAGCAGATCGGGCACCTGGTCGTGGAGTCGCGGCTGCCCACGCGAGGCGCGATGCGGGCGGAGAGCTACGAGGGTGATGGCTACGTGATCGTGCGTGACCGCGACGTCGAGGTGGTCAAGGCCGCGATGACCACCGTGATCGAGACGATCCACGTCGAGTACGGCTGATCAGCGCAAGGCGCCGAGCGCGAACGTCCGCGCATAGCCGCCGGACACGTTCTCGATCCGCACCGAGATCGTACCGTCGGCAGCATAGGTGTACGTCTCGGCGATCTCGTTCGTCATCAGGTCCGGCCGGCGGGTGGCCGGGAGATCGGCGAGCTCCGATCGATCTGCGAGCGCCGGATCGTAGGGGAAGTAGACGTCCGTCCACGGCACGAGGTCCTGGATCGGCTGGCCCGCGGCGTCGAGGGCGCCGCACTCGAGGAACCGGAGGTGACCGATGGTGTGGGTCGGCCGGTAGCGCCGGCGCACCACGGCCGGAGCATCGGTGTTCTTGCCCATCAGCGGATCGAACCGCTTGTCCGCGCCGCCATCCCCTTCGCGCCAGACGCCGAAGTGACGCGTGATCGATTCCTTGACGATCACGTTCGCCTCGGGATCCGCGGCGATCGCCAGGCCCACCGCGGTAGCCGCGAACGGCTGGGGGGCGAGCTGCAGCTTCTTGCCGAACCGCGAGCGCAGCGCGCGGGCCACCGCCGGGAACGCCGCTCCGCCGCCGACCAGGTACAGGCCGCCGAGCTCGCGCGCATCGTCCGGATCGATCCCGCGCTCGCGGAGGCGCTCGAACAGCAGATCGGTCTGTGCGAGCGTGCGATCGATCAACGGCTGGGCGCGCTCGTACAAGGCCGCCACGTCGATCGAGATCGGATCCTCACCTTCGATTCCGAGGTCGAGCAGCAGCTTGCGCGAGGTGGGGCGCAACGACTCCTTCGCCTCGCGGGCCCGCTCGAGCGTGCTCGCGGTGGGAACCACACCGGCGGCGTCGAGGATCAGCGCATCGAAGTCATCCCCCCCGAGCTGCGCGAGGCCCTCGGTGGCGATCAGATCGAAGCGGCGACCTTCGAGGGAGACCGCCGAGGTGTCGAACGTGCCGCCGCCGAGGTCGTAGACCACCACATAGCGCTTCGGGCTCTTCTTGCCGAGCTCGAGGTGGCGCTGGGCGAAATCGACGGCCGCGGCGGTGGGCTCGTTGAGGAGGCCGATCGGCTCGAAGCCGGCACGCCGGAACGCCTCGAGCGTCAGCCAGCGCTGGCGCGAGGACGAGTTCGCCGGCACCGCGACCATCACCTCGAGGGGCTCGTCGGGATCGATCTCGAGGTTCGAGTGCTCGAGGAGCTGCACCTTGAGATCGGCGAGGAACGCGGTGAGGAGCTCGAGCGCGGTCAGGCCGGGGAGCCCGGGCACCGGCGCATCGGAGGGCAGCTGGCCGATCACCCGCTTCACCGATCGGATCGCGTGCTCCGCCGTGCCATCGGCGAGCGCACGGGCGGCCGCCCATCCGACGAGCAACTCGCCACGGCGCAGGGCCGCGATGCCCGGGATGTGCTCGCGAAACTCGCCACCCTCGTCGAACGCCACCACGGGATGACGGCCATCCTGGACGGCTGCGACCACCGTCCGCGTCGTCCCAAAATCGATCCCCAGGCGCATGCGCGGCAGCATGCCCGAAACCCTCGCGGCGGGCCACGAACAGCGGTTCGGGGTGGGCGCCGATCGACCCGTGGGTCGTGTAGGCTGCCTCCATGCGAACCGGAAGCCTGCGCGCGCTGGTGCTCGCCTCGAGCGTGGTCTCGGGCGTCGTCGCGAGCCTCGTTCCGAGCGTCGCGCTCGCCGATTCCCGCACCCAGCTCGCGATCGGAGATGGGATCGCCACCATCGCGGCGCCCACCACGGATGTCACCGAGATCCTGGCGAGCGTCGGCTACGATGCGCCGCGGGGCGCCGTGGGCAGCACGCTCACCGCGCGCGTCGCGCTCGTGCCCCACCTCGCGCTGGTGGGAGGCGCGAGCACCGAGGTCGGGCCCTGGCGCCCACGGCTCGGCGCGATCGGGAGCCTCCGCCTCGGCACCACGGATCTCGCGGTCACGGGGCAGTACAAGGCGCAGGGCTTCAACGAGCCCGAGGGCGAGCTCGAGATGATCGTCAGCGCGGGGCACCGGCTCGGCGCGGCGTACACCATCGTCGAGGCGGCGTTCGGCGCAGACTTCGATGGCCGCGATCGCGATGGCGAGCTCGCCGCGGCCGTCACGTTGCCGATCGGCTCGTTCGTCGCCGGCTCCACGGCGCGCGGGCGCTATGCGTTCGGCGGGATGGCCGAGCTGGGGGCGTCCTGGGATGCGGTGATCGATGTCGGCGCGGCGCTGCCGTTCGGGCGTTATGCCGTGCGCGGTGCGGTCGGCGTCGCGATCCGTGAGACCGATCGCGTCGAGGTCGGCCCGGTGACCACGCTGACGGTCGTCTCGTTCTTTTGAGTTAGAGTCCGGGCATGAAGCTCGGCGGGATCATCGTGTGGGCCACGCTCGTCGGGTGTGGCGATCCCAAGGTCACGCCCGAGACGGTCGCCGAGGGCGGCAAAGACGGCGCGCACGTCGAGGTCACCGGCGAGGTCCACGCCGTGACGTTCGATACGGCGCGCGCCGTGGCCAAGCGCGTGAAGATGGCGAACCACCGCGATCCGGTGGAGTGGGTGCTCGAGCAGGACGACGAGGAGACGATGGGCAAGGCGCCGTCGTTCGCCGAGGCCTCGGGGGACTACCAGCGCACCGATGCGAGGTACATCCTGTTCCGCTCCACGAAGCCCGCCGGGATCACGTTCCAGGAGCCGGGGTTCAACTCGAACCGGATCACCGAGGCGTGGGGGCTCGCGGTCCACGCTCCTCCGCTCGCGCTCGGCGACGAGCTGCCGGAGGTGGGCGCGACGATCAAGGTCACCGGCACGCTCCGCCGAGAGCTCTGGAACGAGCGCGAGGTGACGCTGCCGATCATCGAGGACGCCCAGATCACGATCGTCTCCGGGCCGGCACCGATGAAGGGCGCAGGCGAGAGCTGCGGTCTGGATCAGGAGTGCGGCGCGCGCCTGATCTGCGATCGCACCACGCGTACGTGCGGCGCAACTCCGCGCGAGATCTTCTGGGCCGACCCGTGGCATGACGTCAACGGCGCGTGTGATGTCGACGCGGACTGTCCGCTGGGGCAGGTCTGCGATCCGGGCTACACGATCCGCGACTCGACGACGGATCCGGAGTACGGCGCTCGCTACCTGGCCGCCGAGGATGCCGGGCGTCACCTGTGCCGGCTGGCCCCCGGCGCCACGGTGGCCTCGCAGTGCCCGAAGATCTATTCGGCCCGCGACCTCGTCGGTGGGCGGTTCGTGACCGGCAAGGAGGTCTGCGTCCGGGTCCGCTCGTTCGTCAACGTGCATGCCGAGGACGGCGACACCCACGCGCAGATGCTCGTCGACGAGCCCATCCCTTATCCGACGGCCGACGCTCCCTACAACCAGTTCGGCGGCACCACCGAGAGCGGGCCGATGTACAAGGATCCGGCGCTGCCCGGCGGTCCGGTGCTCGATCCGCCGGAGGGCCAGGAGGTCATCGCGATCGGGACCTACCGCTTCGATCCGAGCCACGGCTGGTACGAGGTGCATCCGGTGAAGGCGTTTCTCCCGGTCCCTTGAGATCTCGGCGCGGTCGCGCGGAGATCGGTCCCCGGTCGAGCCATACTCCGCGCCATGCGGAACGTCCTCGCGATCGTGTTGATGGTGGCGCTCGGGAGCTCGGCGAGCGCCGAGACGCTGGAGCAGGTGCTCGCCCGGAACCTCGCGGCGCGCGGAGGTGAGGCGAAGCTGCGCGATCTCAAGGCGCTGCGGTTCACAGGGAAGGTCGCGTTCGGCGGCGGCGACTTCAAGCTCGAGGCCGAGTGGGCGCAGGTCGTGAAGCGGCCGGGCATGATGCGCAACGAGGTCACCGTCCAGGGCCTCACGGCGGTCACCGCGTACGACGGGCGCGAGGGCTGGAACATGTCGCCGTTCGGCGGGCGCCGCGACGCACAGAAGTCCTCGGGCGACGATGCGCGCACGCTCGCACAGCAGGCCGATCTCGAAGGACCGCTCGTCCACTGGCGAGACAAGGGCCACCGCGTCGAGCTGCTCGGGACCGAGGACGTGGACGGCACGGCAGCGATCAAGCTCCGCGTCACGCGCAAGGACGGCGACGTCCAGTACGTGTTCGTCGATCCGGACTCGGCGCTCGAGTTCCGGATCATCACGGTGCACAAGGATCGCGGTGTCGACGACATCACCGAGACCGATCTCGGCGGCTATCAGCAGGTCGCCGGCGTGTGGTTCCCGTTCTCGATCGAGAGCGGCGGCAAGGGCGGCCCCAAGGGGAATCGCGTCACGATCGAGCGCGCCGAGGTCAACGTGGCCATCGACGATGCGATGTTCAAGGTGCCCGCGGCGAACGTCGCGATCACGCGCGTGCTGCTGCCAGGTGCGCCGGATCCGTCCCAGGTGGCGGCGGTGCCCCCGCGGCCGGTCGGCAGCGCGACCCTCGACTCGGGCACGATCTCGGGCGTCGGTGCGCGCAACATCGGCTCGGCGACGATGAGCGGACGGATCGCGGCCGTCGCGGCGGTGCACGAGGGCACCGCGGGCAACCACAAGACGATCGTCTACATCGGTGCGGCATCGGGCGGCGTCTGGAAGTCCGCCGACGGCGGCACCACGTTCAAGCCCGTGTTCGACAAGCAGCCGGTGCAGTCGATCGGCGCGATCGCGATCGATCCGTCGAATCCGAAGACGATCTGGGTCGGGACCGGAGAGTCCTGGACGCGCAACTCGGTCTCGATCGGCGATGGGATCTACCGCTCCACCGATGAGGGCGAGACCTGGACCCACATGGGCCTGCCGACCTCGGAGCGGATCACCCGGATCCTCGTGCACCCGAAGAACAGCTCGATCGTGTACGCGTGCGTCCCCGGCAAGCTGTGGAGCGACAGCCCCGATCGCGGCCTCTACAAGACCACCGACGGTGGGACCTCGTGGTCTCTCGTGCTCAAGGGCGGCAACGCCTCCACGGGGTGCTCGAGCGTGGCCATGGATCCGAGCAACCCCGAGCAGCTGCTCGCCGGGATGTGGGACTTCCGTCGCAAGGGCTGGACGTTCCGCTCGGGTGGCGATGCGCCCGATGCCGCGAGCGGCAGTGGCCTCCATCGCTCTCTCGACGGCGGCAAGACCTGGACGGCGCTGACCGCCGCGGCCAACAAGGGCCTGCCGGCCGCACCGTGGGGCCGGGTCGAGGTGGTGTACGCGCCCAGCGATCGCCGGATCGTGTACGCGATGATCGAATCGAAGACCTCGGGCCTGTTCCGCTCCGCCGACGGTGGGGCGACCTGGGAGGCGCGCGATCGGAGCCAGATGATGGTGTGGCGTCCGTTCTACTTCGCGCGGCTGGTCGTCGATCCCACGAACCCCGATCGACTGTTCAAGTGCGACGGCGGCCTGATCGCCAGCGAGGACGGCGGCCGTAGCTTCTCCGGCGCGGGCGGCGGATCGCACGGAGACTGGCACGACCTCTGGATCGATCCGAGTAACCCCAAGCACCTGATCGGCGGCGACGACGGCGGGCTCTGGCTCTCGTTCGATGGCGGTAGCCGATGGAACAAGAACAACAACCTGCCGATCTCGCAGTTCTATCACGTGAGCGTGGACGCCAAGGATCCGTACCAGGTGTACGGCGGCCTCCAGGACAACAGCTCGTTCGTCGGTGACTCCGCGTATCCCGGTGGGATCTCGAACGCGCGGTGGGAGAACGTCTACGGCGGCGACGGCTTCTGGGTGATCGTCGATCCAACCGATCCGGACGCGGTGTATGCGGAGTCGCAGGGCGGCTACATCTCGCGGATCGATCGCAAGACCCTGGTGGCGCGCGACATCCAGCCGAAGGCGAACTACAAGGAGAAGCTACGGTTCAACTGGAACTCGCCGATCCACGCGAGCCCCACGCAGAAGGGCACGATCTACCTCGGCGCCCAGTTCCTGTTCCGCTCGCGCGATCGCGGCGACACCTGGCAGCGGATCTCGCCGGACCTCACGACCAACGATCCGCAGAAGCAGAAGCAGGAGCAGTCCGGCGGCGTCACCGTCGATAACTCCAGCGCCGAGATGCACACGACGATCTACGCGATCAGCGAATCGCCGAAGCAGGCGAGCGTGATCTGGGTGGGCACCGACGACGGCAACCTCCAGCTCACCCGGAACGCCGGTGGCACCTGGACGAACGTGACCGCCAACGTCACCGGGTTGCCGCCCGCCTCGTGGGTCAGCTGGGTGCGCGCGAGTCGGTTCGATGCCGCCACGGCGTACGCGGCGTTCGATCGCCACACGTTCGGCGACATGAACCCGTGGGTCTACAAGACCACGGACTTCGGCAAGACCTGGAAGCGGATCGTGTCGCCGGACCAGGGCGTGCGGGGCTACGCCCACGTGATCGAGG
Organism: Myxococcales bacterium; assembly: GCA_016720595.1. GTDB lineage: Bacteria > Myxococcota_A > Polyangia > Haliangiales > Haliangiaceae > JABFXX01. Next base: position 139,750 of record JADKKI010000022.1, on the reverse strand, counting down.
AGGACACGGTCGCGAAGGACCTGCTGTTCGTCGGCACCGAGTTCGGTCTGTGGATCTCGACGAACGGTGGGACCTCCTGGGCGGAGTTCAAGGGCGGAGACTTCCCGTCGGTGGCCGTGCGCGATCTCGCGATCCAGCCCCGCGACAACGATCTCGTGATCGCCACCCACGGCCGCGGCATCTGGATCATCGATGACATCACGCCCCTGCGCGCCCTGTCGCAAACGGTTCTCGAGCAATCCTCCGCCTTCCTCGCGCAGCGCCCGACCCAGCAGCGCATGCAGGGCGGGGGAGGGTGGGTCGAAGGCGATGCGACGTTCGTGGGTGCGAACCCGCCGAGCGGAGCGGTGATCACCTACTACCTGCGCTCGCGCCACGTGTTCGGTCCGATCAAGCTCGAGATCCTGGATCCGGCGGGCAAGCTCGTCGATACGGTCACGCCCACCAAGCGGCGCGGGATCAACCGGGTGCAGTGGAACATGCGGGTCAAGGGCCCGCGGGTGCCTCGCGCGGCGCAGGTCGCGTTCGGCGCGTCGCAGGGGCCGCGCGTCGTGCCGGGCACGTACACCGTCCGGCTGACCCGCGGCAGCGAGGTGGTCACCACGAAGCTGGCGATCGGCCTCGATCGCCGCGCGAAGTACAGCACGGCGGATCGCAAGGCACAGTTCGAAGGTGTGATGCGCGCGCACGCGCTGTTCGAGGACATGAGCAAGCTCATCGATCGCATCGAGGCCGCACGCGCGGCCACCGCCGATCGCGCGAAGGGCCTGGCCGAGGCCGACGAGCTGGGGAAGAAGCTGCGCGCCCTCGGCGGCAAGCTCGATGACGTCCGCAAGCTGATCGTCGCCACCACCGAGGGTGGTGCGATCACCGGCGAGGAGCGGATCCGCGAGAACCTCGAGACCGTCTACGGCGCGCTCAACAACTACGAAGGCAAGCCCGGCGCGTATCAGCTCGATCGCGTGACCGCGCTCCGCAAGGAGCTCGACGACGCGGCGAAGGCGCTGACCCTCGTGATGACCACGGATGCACGGGCGCTCGATGGCGAGCTCAAGAAGCGCAACCTCGCGCCGCTGCCCGCGGTGAGCGAGCTGAGTGCGCCCAAGGCCGCGCTCGATCGGCTCGCGATCGAGTGCGTGGAGACCCGCGGCGTGGACTGCGGCAACGACGGCGCGCGCGCGGCGGACTGAGCATGCCCCTCGAGCGGCCCGATCAAGCACCGAGCGGCACGCAGCGCTGGCGGGACCTGTTGTTCGCGCACTGGGCGATCGAGGTCGAGGCGATGCGTGCGCTGGTCCCCGCGGAGCTCGAGCTCGATCTGTGGGAGGGCCGCGCCTACGTCGGCGTGGTGCCGTTCGTGATGCGGGACATTCGCCCAGCGTGGCTGCCGAGGTTCATGGCCCTCGACTTCCTCGAGACCAATGTCCGCACCTACGTCACCTATCGTGGCCGTCCCGGCGTGTACTTCTTCTCGCTCGATGCATCGTCGCGCCTCGCGGTGAAGGCCGCGCGATGGGGCTGGGGCTTGCCGTACTTCCTCGCCACGATGACGTTCGAGCGTGGCGAGGCCGAGCTCGCGTACTCGACCACGCGGCGCGATCCTGCGGCCTCAGCGCTGCATGCGCGGTACCGGCCGGGCCGATCGCTGGGAGCCTCCGCGCCCGGCACGTTCGAGTACTTCCTGCTCGAGCGGTACCTCCTGTTCTCGCTCCGGCGGGGCGTGGTCCACGAAGGCCAGGTCCATCACGTGCCGTATCCGGCGCAGGAGGTCGAGCTGATCTCTCTCGAAGACGGGCTGGTCGCCGCGGCGGGACTGCCGGCTCCGGCTCGCCCACCCGATGCCGTGCACTATGCCAGCGGGGTCGACGTCGAGGTGTTCGGCCCGTGGGCGGTCAGGTGAGCGTCGGGTGATCGCTAGGGCGCGTGCGCGGGTGAGAACACCGCACCATCGTCGATGATCTCGGCGGCGAAGATCGCGATGTGGCCGACACCACCGCCGCCTCCACCGCCACCACCGCCCGAGGCGTTGAGCCCGCTGACCGCCGCGACGCCGACCGCCGCACCGCCGCCGCCCGCGTTGCCTCCCGGGAGCCCTGGCCCGCCGCCAGCTGCATCGAACGGCGGCGCGCTCGTGGTGCCGAGATCGGGATCGTGCCCATCGGTCCCATGACTGCTCCCGGCGCCGGTGCCGCCGCCACCGCCGCCACCACCACCGTTCGCGACGAGCCTCGCCGTGCTCCCGAGCCGCACCCGCGGCGCATCGAGCCCGATCAGCCCACCCGACCCGCCGCCACCGCCGCCACCGCCGAAGTCCGTGAGCAGGCCGCGGCCTCCGCCGGTGCCGCCCATGCCCGAGGCGTTGATCGTCGCCGCCACGGAGATCTCGTTGCCGGCGATCAAGTAGAGCCCTCCGCCGGCGGCGCCGCTGTTCCCGTTGTTGGCATTGCTCCCGGCGCCATCACCCCCGCGGCCTCCCGGGCAACCCGCGCGCACGAAGCCGAGCGTCACGGCGGGTGCTTGATCGCCACCAGCCGCGCTCCCCGAACTCCCGCCGTTGCCGCCGATCCCTCCGAAGGCCCCGCCGGCGCCCCCGCCCCCGCCGGTGCTGGTCGCCCCATTGGTGCCGTTGCGTCCGGCGAACGCACAGCCCAAGAACGGGGTTCCCGGGCCGGTGGCGAGCGTGTCACGGCGGCTCGCGGCGCTGAGCTCGGCGCTGATCGTGAGCGTGTCGAGGGCGACGAGCGCGATCGGATAGGGCCCGCGGAGCTCCAGCGCGGTACCGACCACGAGGTTCCGCGCGATCACGAGGCAGACCTCGGTGTGAAATGCATCGGTCTGCGCGAGGAGCGTGGTGCACGTACCGGCGGTCCCCGAGTCGAGCGTCGCGGGGAGGTCGCGCGTGTCGAGCGGCGGCGTGTCTAGACAGACCTCGAGGAGCCCGGCTCTCCCTGGCCCCTGCTTGCCAAGGCACACGCGCTCGAAGGCGTCGGGAGCAGCGTCCAGGCCAGCGTCGAGCCTCTCACCGTTGAAGTCGAACACGGAATCACAGCCTGCGAGCAACACGAGGCTCGCCAGTGCTCTCGACATCGGGCCGAGTGTACCGCACCGCCTCACGGAGGCGAGAGGGCGCGGGCAAACACGAGGAGGCGAGTGCCTACGAGCCGAACGGCGAGTGCTCCTCCTTCGCCCTCTCGATGCAGGCCTTGCACGGCGCGCACTCCGTGGTGCTCGCGCCTCAACGAACCGACGAGCTACAAAGGAACGGAAACGAGCGCTCCGGTGCGTCTCGGCGGATGCCAAGCTGTGCGTCTTCCACGACGGCGAACTGATGCCAGCCACGGTTGCTTGACAGGACCTCGGGGCCGCTCACGTCCGCTGGTTTGCCGATCGTTGCCCGGGCGTCGTGAGTGCTTCGGCGTAAGATCCTCGCTCGCGAAGGCGACCGAGTTGACGATGCAGCGCGAACTCCTCTATCTGCTGCCTTCCCTGTGGCTCCTCCTGGGAGGCGGGTGTGGACGCGAGTGCGCCAGCGATGACGAGTGCGCGGTCGGCGCGTACTGTACGACCGCGGGAACATGCGAGGCTAAGGCCTGTCAGCCGTCGGCTGGCAATACGCTCGGGCCCGAAGGGTTCGTGCGGTTCTGTCAATGCGCCGGGGATATCCTCCAGTGGGAAACCGGCACCGACCAGGGCGCATGCACCTTGGGGTGCGAGCTCACGTGGACCGCGAATGCGAAGGATTGTGCGGCGGCTGGGACGAAGTGCGAGGAGCGTGGCGGGCCTTCCGAGCGACCCGTCGTCGGCTGCTTCTAACGGCTACGTCACTGGGCGCTGTCGCAGTAGTTGTCACGGGGCGTGGCATGGAGTTCGCTCCTGACGTCAACAACAACTGGATGACACCCGACTTCGTGCCCGCGCTGCGCGCTGCGCTACCAGTACAGCGACGACTTCATGTCGAAGAAGCCTGTCAGCGACATGCTGCCGCTGCCTTCGATCGGGGTCCGCGGCGAGTTCTGAGCCGATCGCCGCGCGTCCTGCGTCGTAGTGGCGGCGTTCGCGCTCAGTCCAGGTGCAGCAGCTCGAACACGACGTCCGTGACCACACCGGCGTCGTGATCCTCGACCGTTCCCGATAACTGGAGGCCCACCGCGCCGATCGTGAGCGCGCGCGCATCGCAATCGTGCTCGTAGTCGAAGACGCAGCGCGCGGGCCGGTCGTGTTCGTGAAGGACGTACAGCAGGGATGCACCCATCCGGGGGCCGGCGCCGACGAGGTAGCTGAGGCGTGCGCCGTACATCAGCGGTCCAGGGCCGCCTCCCAGGTATGCCTCTCCGATCGCGAGCCGAGCGCCACCTCCACCGTCGAGATCGGCGCCCACGCTCGTGACCACGGCGTGGCGAGTGCGCGCCAGACCACCGCCACCGAACCCGACCGCGACGGAGGCGCCGGCGTGGAGCTCTGATCCGTGCGTGTCGTGCCGCGCGCCTACTTCGAGGTGGACGTTCCCCGCGCACGCCAGCAGGGTCGGCAACAGCAGTGCCCGATACATCGCGGAAGCGTGGCACCCGCCGTGAACACTCGGTGATGGCACGATTGGGCAATGGGCAGGAAACCTGCGCGTTCCTCACCTCGTCGCCATCGTCGCCATCATGCTCAGCCCATGGCGCCTGTTTGCTGGGCCGAGCGTGAGAAGTCGCCAGGCCACGCTATGATCGCTCTGTGCCGCCGCGACCTGCCGTGCTCCTCGCGACGTTCCTCTGGCTCGGCTGCGCCGGCCGAAGTGAGCCTCCTGCGATGACCGACCCTGCGCACTACGCGATCGAGACACCTGGCGCCGCCATCACCGCGATCGTGCGGCTCGACGCGCCGGCCCCGCGCATCCCGATCAGCGGCGCACCGCGCGAGCTGCGCTGGGACGCGACCCACTTCTACGCGATCACCGGCAACAGCGTCGTGCGCCTGCCGCGCGCGGGCACCGCGACGCCCGAGGTCCTCGCTTCGGCGCGGATGCTCGGCGAGCTCGTCCTCGTCGGGGATCGACTCGTCTGGGCGGAGCCCTCGACGCTGCACCTCGCTGGCGGTCCCACCGGTCGTCCGGGCCAGGTCACCACGATCCCCCGTGGCGGAGGCACGCCGGAGGCGCTCGTCTCCGACATCGATCCGCGGTCGCTCGCCGTCTCGGGCGATCGGATCTATTTCTCGAACGGCGATGCGATCGAGCGCGTCGACGCCAAGGGCGGCGCGCGGACGGTGCTCGTGCCGCACACCGGCACGACTCCGCTCCTCCGCAGCGATGGCCGCTGGCTCTACTTCACGCGCCAGAGCGGCGTCTCGCGCGTCGACGACGCCGGCCACATCGAGATCGTCGCCGATGAGATCGAGATCCCGATCGGCATCGCGCTCGACGGTGGGGATGTCGTGATCCTCGCGAACGCGGTGATCAACCGGCCACGCCCCGAGTACGCGCGGCCTGCCCGCCTCCTCCGCGTGACGCCGGGCGGCCCGGCGCGCGTGGTGTGGAGCCAGCCCGACGCGCTCGTCGGGGGCCTCGAGGTTCATGCCGGTCGCGCGCGGTTCGCGCAGCGCGCGCTGACTACTCTCGAGCCAACCGTCGTCGAGATCGCTCTCGACGACCGCCGCTGAGCGCCAGCGCAGGTCCTGCGTCGTCGCGTTGCGTACCGAGCTGCCGACCTCGCCGGCGCGAGCAGTGTGACTCGTCGTCCTTGAGCGCCAGGTCTGTTGGCCCGATCTCGAGCTACTCGATCGCGTAGCGCAAAGTCAGTCGTTTGCCGCGGCGCTCGATCTCGATCTCCAACGCCGACGCGTCGCGGATCTTGGTGTAGACCTCGAGAGCGCGGTCCGCACTGGTGAGCTCGAAGCCGTTCACGCTCAGGAGCGTGTCGCCGTTGGTCAAGCCGAGCGCCGCGAACAGCGAGCCAGGGCGGATCGCGTAGAGCCTGAATCCGCTTGGCTTGCCATTCTTCACGCTGGGCACGACGCGTGCGCCCTTGGCGAACACCATCGGGTTTGCGAGGAGGCGATCGATCAGCGCGCGGTCGAGCTTGTAGGTCACGTCATCGACGCGGTGGATGGTGCGCGCGATCAGCGCGGTCACGTCATCGTCCGCCGCCGGATCGTCGGCGACGGTGGGCGGCGAGCCATCGGCGGGCTGTGTCGCCGGAGGTGGGTCGTCTGCTGGCAGCGGGACCGAGCCGTCGCAGATCTGGCTCTGCATGCGCAGCGCGCCCACCGTGCCGGCGAGGCGAATGTTGAACAAGCCATCCGCGCCGCGTCCCGCGCCGGTGGCCACGATCACCGTCGCGGTCTTCGGCGCCCGCGTGGTCAACGACTCGGTCTCGCGGAACCGGAGGCAGCCGACGAGCTTGGCGTCGTCGAGAGCTGGCGCGAGCTCGACGGCGAGCGCCAGTTTGATCTCGAGATCGCGCGAGCTCACCTTCCAGGCCGTGACGTCGGCGGTACCGTGCCCGATGCGGATCGCGACGTGGGCGTCGTCGATGTCGAGATGACCGAACTCGATGCCATCGCCGACCATCGCGGCGATGCGCGGATTGCGGGTGTTGGGGCGGATCCTTGCGTGATCGTCGCCGAGCCTGCACGGTCCGCAGCCGAGGTCGACATGACCTTCTGCGCCGTGCCAGTCGAGCACCCCAGCTGAGACCGGGACCCGCAGGTCGATGTCGACCGTTCCCGTGCCGCTCATCGGCAGTCCGATCCAGCTCGCGAGCGGTAGCTGAGCGAGGTCAACCCGGGTGCCTGTCGCTCGGACATGCTGCGCGCCGGCCTCGTACGTGGTCGACATCACGAGCGCGGTTGCGCCTGCCGGCGCTCGCGGAGTGGCGACCGTGGTCGGGGCCGTGCCGCGGTTGGCGCACGCGGAAACCAGGACAGGCCAGAGGAGATGGCGGGCAAGCATTGCTCGTGATTGTGCCGCGTCTCGGGAGAGGTTGCATGCGAACCGCGCGGTTGGCGTCGCCTGGGCGGAGCGGCGCACGCGGACGGCGGTCCGGGGAACCACGGTGCTGCGGTCATTGCGGCCACGGTCGCGGTACGTTCGGGGGCGTGATCCGCAACTTCGCCCGCAACGTTGGATTTCGCCCGCGCAGGCTCGTCCGACCGACCACGCCTGAACAGCTCGCGGGGGTGATCCGCGAGTCGGAGCGGGTCCGCGCCGTCGGAGCGGCCCACTCGTGGTCACCGGCGATCGTCACGGACGACACGCTGGTCTCGGTCGAGCGCATGCACGAGGTGGTCGCGCTCGATCGGGCGCGCCGGCAGATCACCGTCCAGGCAGGCATGAGACTGCGCGAGCTCAACGCCGAGCTCGATCGGCAGGGCCTGGCGCTGGCGAACCTCGGATCGATCGACACGCAGTCCGTGGCCGGCGTGATCGCCACCGGGACCCACGGCACCGGTCGCGACTTTCGCTGCCTGAGCGCGCAGGTCGCTCGGCTCGAGCTGATCGATGGCACCGGGCAGGCCGTCACCCTCGAGCGTGGCCATCCCGACTTCGACGGCGCGGTGGTTGGCCTCGGCGCGCTCGGCATCGTCCACGCCGTGACGTTCGACGTGGTCGACGCGTTCCAGCTGCACGACATCACCGGCATCGAGCGCTTCGACGACGTGATCGAGCACATCGACGAGCACGTCGCCGGCAGCGATCACTTCAAGCTGTGGTGGTTCGCGCCGAGCGAGGAGGCCGTCGTGTTCCGCTACGCCCGCACCGATCGACCCGCCAACGACAGCAGGGTCCGCCGCTGGTTCAAGGAGCGCGTCCTGGCGGTGGCGGTGTTCCGGACCCTCCTCGCGGCAGGGAAGCTCAGCGGACGCCGCTGGATCCCGGCCATCAACCGCTTCATGACCGGCCAGGCCGGGCGACCGCTGGAGCGCGTCGTGCCGAGTCACGTCGGGTTTCTGACGCCGGTCCCGCCGATCCACCTGGAGTCCGAGTGGGCGTTCGAGCTCGCCGATGCGCGCGCCCTGTTGCGCGAGTACCGCCGCCTGCTCCCGGACCACGGCCACAGCTACAACTTCCTCCAGGAGATCCGGTTCACCAGGGCAGACGACCTGTGGCTGAGCCCGGCCTATCAGCGCGATTCGATCTGGTTGTCGCTGTACAACATCGATCGTCGCTACCCCGAACAGCTCGCGAAGTTCGAAGCGTTCGCGCGGGAGCATGGCGGCCGACCGCACTGGGGCAAGCTCGCGACCTTTGATCGCGCGTACCTGCGCACCCAGTACCCGCGCCTCGATGACTTCACCGCGCTCGCGGCTCGTTACGACCCGCAGCGGAAGTTTCGCAATGCCTGGCTCGACGCGATCCTCGACGGGTGATTGCCTCAAGACCCGCACCGGGGTTGGATTCTTGGAGCTCGAGGGACGCAGCCGCCTGTCCGAGACCTGTCCGACGCACCGATGCTCTCGCTGATGTCCGAGATCTGTCCGAAGCGGAGTCCGGAGCGTACCGTCCATGCTCGGTCGATCAACCCCGGTCAGGGCATCGGGGCATCGGCTCTGCTCCTGGTGGCGGCTGCATGGGCGCGCCGGTTACTGGAGCAGACAGACCTTTGCCGAGCCCGCCGGGTTGAGCGTGCTCTTCTCCACGCAGTTGTAGCCAGCGCGGCAATCGCTCGCGTCGACGCATTCGAGGACGCAGATCCCGGAGTTCTCCTGGATGCAGGCGGCGCCATCGGGACAGTCAGCCTGCGCCGTGCAGGCCTTGACGCAACTTCCACCCGGAAAGTCCGAGTCGACAGCGCACTTCGAGCCGTCGGCGCAGCTGCCGGACGGACCACCTGACGTGGTGCAGCTCGCGCCAACGACGTTTCCCTCCTTGCCGACGTCGGAGCTGCCGTCGCATCCAGCAACCAGGGACACCGCGGCGATCAGGAGGAGTCTCGACATGCTTCGATCATCGCATGCGGCCAGCGCGCGCGTGTTCGACTCCGGTGAATCGATCGGCGCGCGCGGCCGCTGGATCACCACGACGTACCGGACACCACAGTACAACTCGGGACAGCGTGATCAGGCCCCGACGGGAGAACCCGTTGAAACCACGATCGTGCGCGGCTGGCACGCTCTCGGTGGTGGGCTGAGAGCCGAGAACACGTGCAGCCGTTTCGCCTACGGACCAAAACGCATGCCGTTGCCGTCGATGTCGCGCAGCTCGAGGAACATGGGCTGCGCCGGGAAGTGCAGCTGCATCACGAGGGCCTCGTCCGATGAGCTGAACGGCTCGGGCACCAGCGTCAGCCAGTCATAGTGGAAGTCGTCCAGCCGATCGAGCGTGGTCGCATCCATCCCGCGACGCTCGTCGAACCCGAGGTCGCCGAGGTCGGTCACGATCGCATCGAGATCCAGATCGCCCCGGGGCGCCGAGTAGCGGACCGTCCACGCGTCGCCGTCCGTCGTGGGCATGACCTCCGCCGCGGTCGCTGCATCGTCGTCGCGACCCGCGATGAACAGGAACGGGTGGACGTGCGGATCGTAGCCGGTCGCGCAGCTCGAGCTCGGGTTTGCGGTCTGGTACTGGAGCGAGCACATGGTCTGGACCCGGATCTCGAAATGCAGGTGCGTGAACGTCGTGTCGCCGGTGTGGCCCATCGCGCCGACGACCTGGCCCCGGGTCACGGGCGCCCCGGCCGCGACCGCGACCGACGTCAGGTGGAGATAGACGGCGAAGACGTGATCGACCGGCGTGCCATGAAAGGTCTCCGGCACCGGCAGCACGTGGCGGATCACGAGAACGTTGCCGCCGTTGGGAAACTGGGGACTGCCTTCGGGGTAGACGGCCTCGACCGTGCCGTCGCCGATCGCCGCGACCGGCGTACCATCGTCTCCGAACCAGTCGATCCCGGGATGAAAGTCGTAGCGGGCGGCGCTGCTCTTCCACCGCGGACCGAACGTCGATGAGATGTCCGCCGGCCGCGGTACCGGCGGATCGAACACGCGCTGCGGCGCGAGCGGGGGATCGACGTGTACAGGCGTCCAGCCCCCATCGCCGCCGCGATCGCTACCGCAGGCGGCGAACATCAGCGCCAGGACCGGGAACCGCATCGCGTCGATGATATCGCGCGGGACCCGCGGCGTAACACCATCGCCGGCCTGGTGCGTTGAGCCCAGCATGCTCTCTCGGGAGCGAAGCTTCCGCGCTCGTGACGCGCCCCGCGCGAAAGTGTTAGATCACGAGGGTGAGCGCGGTGACGCCCGAGCCAGGGGACAGGATTCGGCGCTGCGTCGTCTGCCACGCCCCGTATCCCGGGTCCGAGCGGTTCTGCCCGATCGATGGGGGCGCGATCGTCGCGGGGGAGCCCAGTTCCAGCCTCGACGATCCGCACCTCGGCAAGACGATCGATGGTCGCTACCTCGTGCGTCGCTTCATCGGCCGGGGCGGCATGGGCTCGGTCTACGAGGCGGATCACATCGGCCTCGACAAGCGGGTCGCGATCAAGTTCCTCCTCGGCGCCGCGACCGACCGCGATGCGCTCGCCCGGTTTCGTCGCGAGGCGCGCGCGGCGAGCAAGGTGGTTCACGAACACGTGGTCCAGATCTTCGACGTCGGTGCCGTGGACGGCGTCGCCTTCATCGTCATGGAGTACGTCGAGGGGCGGGATCTGCGGCAAGCGCTAAACGACGGCCCGCTCGATCCTGCGATCGCGGTCTCGATCGCGCGGCAGATACTGGATGGGCTCGGCGCCATCCATCAGGCGGGGATCCTGCACCGTGACATCAAGCCCGCGAACGTCCTGTTGACCACGCACGACGGCGACGCGGCCTTCGTCAAGATCATGGACTTCGGGATCTCGAAGGAGCTCCACGGAGCGTCGGCGACGCTCACCGATACCGGCAAGGTGATCGGGACGCCGCAATACATGTCCCCCGAGCAGCTGAGCGGTGCTGCGGTCGATCAGCGCAGCGATCTCTACGCCGTCGGGCTCACGCTGTACGAGATGCTCGCGGGCACGCCGACGTTCGACGGTACGAGCTCGTCGGTGCTCGCTGCGATGCACCTCTCGCAGGCGCCGCCGTCCCTCGACGAGGTCCGCCCGGGATTACCGGCACCGGTAGTCGCTGCCGTCGAGCGCGCGCTCGCCAAGGCCCCCGGCGATCGGTTCGCGGATGCGCGGGCCTTCGCGGATGCGCTCCCCACCGACGTCCCGGTCACGAGCCCCACCCCTGCCGCCGCACGGCGCGATTCGCGCGACCTCGATACGGTCCGCGCGAGTCGACCTCGCGACCCCGAGCCAGCCAAGACCGACGCCTCGGCCACCGCCCAGACGCGTGCGCGTTCCGGCCTGCGCTGGGCGGGACCTGTGCTCGCCGTCGCGATCGTCGGAGGCATCGCGCTCGCGCTCGTGATCCGCCAGCGTGAGCACGCTCCGGAGACCACGCCACCGGCACCGGCACCGGTACCGGCGATCGACGCCGCCGTCGCGCCGGTCACGCCGAGCGCCGACCAGCACCTGAGCTACGCGCGGAACGCGGAGAGCGAGGGCAAGCTCGAGCTGGCGATCGCCGAGTACTCCGCGGCCTATGCCGTGGCGCCCGGCGCCGACACGCTGTTCCGGATCGCCGGCCTCCACGAGCGGCTCGGCAACCGTGCCGACGCGGCGCGCTACCTCCAGCGCTACCTCGAGGCGGCTCCGAGCGCGAGCGATCGCGAGGTCGTGACGACGCGGATCGCAGCGCTCACAGCCGCGCCTCTCGACGCCGGCGTCGACGCTGTGGTCAGGCCAGCCATCGCACCGAAGCCGGGCTCGACGACGACCACCACGCGACCCGCGGGCAACTACTGCCGCTGCGTCCCGATCAACGGAGAACCGGATCGCATGAGCATGTGCAAGGCGAAGCAGACGCCGAAGTGCAAGTGCCTGGTCGAGACAAAGGGCGTCATGTTGTGCGCGGTGCCGTTCGTGAAGTGCTCGGGCGCAAGCTGCGCCAACTCGTGGCGCGACGGCATGGTGTGCGACGATCCTGCGTACGGCCGCTATGCGCTCGCGGGCTCGGCGGGCGCACCGTGCCGTGGGTACGCGAGCCCGACGTCGGGCGCGGTCGACGGCGTGCTCGACTGCAACTACTGCGTCGGCGAGGAGCCCTATGCATTCCGTGGGCAAGAGGGCGGACGGTGTGACGGGTTCCACGTGACCGACGGTGTCCGGATCGCGGGGGTGCTCGCCGACTGCGATCCGAGCCCGCGGCGCTGACCGGCGATCGCGTTCGCGCGGGCCCCCTCGCCGTAGCGACCTACCGGCGCTTCGTCTTCACCGTCACGTTGCGATACGGGTCATGGATCTCTTCGGTGCGCGGGATCAGGCCCAGGCCGAGGACGCCGGTGACGGAGATCGCGAGCTCGGTCGCGCGCGCATCGTCGACCTTGCCGAGCCGGCCTTCGATGATCGCGTGCGCCATGCCGGAGACGAGCGAGGACGCCGCGAGCATCAGGTCGTCGAGAGGCAGGTCGGCGATCTCGCCACGCGCCTGGGCCGCGATGATCGCCTGGCGCTGCGACTCGACGAACGCCGACTGCTTCGCGCGCAGCGGCTCCGGGATCGCATCGAGCACGCCGGGCATGCAGATCACGCGATAGTGCTCCGGGTGGGCGACGGCGAACCGCACGGTCGCGATGCCGGTGGCGCGGAACTGCTCGAGCGGCTCCGGTGGCGCGGCCTTGACCGCCTCCACCATCGCGACCGCGAGGCGCTCGGCGCACTGCGTGGCGACCGCGACCAGCAACGCGTCCTTGTCGGCGAAGTGACGATAGACCGCGGGCGCCGACACACCGGCGCGCCGCGCCACGCCGCGCAGCGAGAACGCCTCGAGGCCCTCGGTCGCGAGCTCCTTCATCGCAGCGGACATCAGCGCCTGCTTGAGATTCCCGTGGTGATATGCGGCCTTGGTCGGAATGTTTACATTGTTCACTTTTTCGCTTGATCGTCAAGTCGTCTATGTTTACAACGTTCACATGGTCGCTGCACAGAAGCCCACCCCCGTCGACGCATCCGAGATCGCTTCCTTGTTGTGGACCGAGAGCCTGCCGCGCGAGCACGGCTTCGAGAAGCTCCGGATCGAAGGCACCCTGCCGCCGCAGCTGCGCGGCACCCTGTACCGCAACGGCCCCGGACAGTTCGTGCAGTTCGGCAAGCGCTACACGCACCCGTTCGAGGGCGATGGTGCGGCCACCGCGGTCCGCATCGCGGATGGTGCGGCCCTCGGCGCGTCGCGCATCCACACCAGCGCCGGTCTGGTCGAGGAGCGGGCAGCAGGCAAGTCGCTCTACAACCTGGGCGTGTCGTGGCCGCGCCGCATCCTCAACAACTTCCGCGGCAAGCGGAAGAACACCGCGAACACGAACATCATCGTGTGGCAAGACCGCGTGTTCGCGCTCGTCGAGGGCGCACCGCCGACCGAGATCGATCCGACCGACCTCTCGACGATCGGCGAGACCCGCCTCGGCGTGATCGGCGCGATGTTCAGCGCGCACCCTCACCGCGTGGCGTCGCGCAAGGCGATGTACAACTTCGGCCTCGACTACGGCCGCGTCACGAAGCTCTGCCTCTACGAGCTTCCCGACGTGGGGCCGGCGCGCCAGATCGGCAGTGTTCCGCTGTCCGGGCCGCCGATGCTCCACGACTTCATCGCCACCGAGACACACCTCGTGTTCTTCGTGTCGCCGACGCGCATCGACGTGCCGCGCATGCTACTCGGCGTGGGCGGGTTCCCGCAGCTCTGGCAGTGGAAGCCCGAGCATGGCACCGAGATCATCTGCGTGCCGATCGATCGCCCCACGGAGGTGCTGCGGTTCACGACCGATGCGTTCTTCCAGTGGCACTTCGCGAACGCGTTCAGCCGCGCGAACGAGATCGTCGTCGACTACATCCGCTATCCCGACTTCGCGTCGTTCTACGACATCGGCGCGGTTGGCTCCGGTGCCGTGCGCAAGCTGCTCGGGGCGGGCCGCATGCACCGCGCCACGATCGACCTCGCGGCACGGACGATGCGCAGCGAACAGGTCTCCGATCGCAGCTGCGAGTTCCCGACGCTGGTCCCCGGTGATGAGGGCCGTGCGCAGGCCATCACGTACATGACGTTCGATGACCTCGGCGCGGTCGGCTCGATGGATCCGTCGGGCAAGGTCCTGGCGCACTCGCTGGACGCCGACGAGCGCGTCACCGAGCCGGTGTACGCCGACGGCCACCTGCTCGCGCTCTGCCACCGCCGCGATGCCGCATACGTCGGGGTCTACGACGCCGCGCGGATCGCCGCCGGCCCGGTCGCGAAGATCTGGCTGGATCACCACGTGCCGATCACGTTCCACGGCACGTTCGCTCCGACCCGTTGAGGCCTCAGCATACGTCGTGGATGACGCCGAACTCGGCCGCTGCCGACATCAGGCCGACATCACGCCGAGGTTAGCCCGAGCGAAGCGCGGCAAGCAGGAGGAGACGAGTGCTCACGGGCCGATCGGCGAGTGCTCGTCCTTCGCCTTCTCGATGCAGGCCTTGTATGGCGCGCACTCCGTGGTGGTCTGTGCGCATGTGGCCTCGAGCGCGATCATCTTGGACATCATGTCCTTCGGCTCCTTCTGCGACTTCTCACAGTATTCGGTGGCGACCGTCCGGACGCCCTCGCCATTGGTGTCCCCGCAGCGGACCTCCATCTCGGCGTAGCGATCGCAACCCGTCAGCTCGGAGGCGGGCTTGGACTTCTTGCTACAGGCGGCCAGCAGGACCAGCAGTAGGACGCTCTTGCGCATCCTTCGCTCGTATCACGGCGCCCGGCGAGAGTGGTGGCGACTCGATCTGCCAGGCAGATGTTCGGGCCACATCGGGCCACCACGACGCGAGCGAACACGCATGGTTCTCGGCGTCGGGCGCGGGCACGGATCGTGCGTCGGTGACCCCCCGTGAAGGTCTGGACGTTCGCGGCGGTCCTTGCAGCTGTCTCCGGCTGTGCCACGGCGACCCCGAGTGACGAGGGGCCTGCACGGTATCTCGCGCTGGGTGATTCGGTGGCCTTCGGGTTCAGCCCGCTCGTCGACCTCAAGACCCACCAGGTGTCCGGCTATCCCGAGCTCCTCGCGGCGAAGCGCGGGCTCGAGGTCACGAACCTGGCCTGCCCGGGTGAGGCCACCGGCGGATTTGTCTCGCCGACGGGTGCGGACAATCACTGCCGAGAGAACCGACAGGCGTATCCGCTGCATGTCGCATATGACGGGACGCAGCTCCAGGCCGCCGTCGAGTACCTCGCCGCGACTCCCCAGACCGAGCTCGTGACGATCGACATCGGTGCGAACGACGTGTTCCTCCTCGATCACCTGTGCGGTCGCGACCTGACGTGCATCCTCGCGAACTTCGTCACGACGATGGGCGACTACGAGCGCAACGTGGACTTCATCTTCCGGCAGCTCCGCAAGGT
Organism: Myxococcales bacterium; assembly: GCA_016720595.1. Taxonomy (GTDB): domain Bacteria; phylum Myxococcota_A; class Polyangia; order Haliangiales; family Haliangiaceae; genus JABFXX01. The sequence goes on along the minus strand of JADKKI010000022.1, from coordinate 124,318 downwards.
CTACGATGGTCCGCTCGTCGCGCTGTCGATCTACAACCCGTATCCGGCTGATGCGACGGCGCAGTACGCGCTCGAGAAGATCGATGGCGCGCTCGCGGAGATGATCGCCGCTCATGGTGGCGTGCTCGCCAACGGCATGGCGGCCTTCGACGCGGCCTCGAAGGGTGACCCGTGCAAGGCGGGCCTGTTGATCGCGATGCCCGATGGGACGTGCGATGTGCACCCGACCGAGCAGGGCGCGAAGATCCTCGCCGATGCCCTCGACGCGGCGCTCGCGCATCCGCAGTGACCCCGCTGGATCTCACCGTGCGCGTGACGGCGTGAGGCGCGCGCCGCGCACGAACACCGCCCCGATCCGGATCACGACCAACCCGATCACCACCGCTGCGGCGCTCGCATAGAGCGTGCGAAGCCCGTGGTGCGCCGCATCCGTGCCCGCTAGCAGCCCGTGCACCACGGCCGCCACGAACACGGCGAACGCCGTGAAGTGCAGGGCGCGCCATGCCCGCACCCCGATCCGCTTGCGCCAGCCGAAGCTCAGGTCCACCACGAGCGCGCCGTACATCGCGAACACGCCGAGCGCGACGGCGCCCGGGCGGTAGGTGGAGAGGCCAGGGATCAGGACGTCGAGCGCGTCGAACTGCACGGACGCATCTCCCAGCAGCGCGAGCACATGGACTCCGACGAGGGTGAGCGCCACGCTCGAGAGCCAGCGGTGCACGTCGACGCTGGCACCGCGCGGCACCCAGCGATCCAGCACACCTGTCGAGACGAACAGGCCGAACACCACATCGAGTGTCAGCGCCGCAAACGCCGTGACGCCCGCGGCGCGCGCCGTGGTCCACACGGCAGTCCCCGCCAGCTTCGGGATCGGATCGGCGAACCAGCCGAGCCTGACCGCGATCGCATTCGCGAGGAGGACGAGGACGACAAGGCCGATCCAGCGCGTTCGCGTCATGGCGTCACCACGTCCACGGCGCCACACGCGATGAACGGTCCGGTGGAAGGCACGAGGATCGCCCCCACATCCTTCCAGCCCGCGATCAGGTCCTGTCCGGCCTCCGCGCCGAGAACGAACACGGTCTTGGCGAGCACGTCTGCGAGCTCCGCGGTCGGAGCGAGGATCGTCACCTGCAGGAGATCCGTCGCGGCGGAGTGCTGCGTCCGCGGATCGACCAGGTGGTGCCGCATCGCACGCGCCACCCGCCAGCGCCGGCGGTTCGCAGCGCTGGTCGCGATCGCACGATCCCGCACGCGCACCGTCGCGATCAGGCGCGCCGCATCCCGCGGGTCCTCGATCCCCACCAGCCAGCCATCGGGATCTCCGCCGCGCAACACGGCGTCACCGCCGGCGTCGATCGCGCCGTGACGTGGTAGCCACGCGGCAGCCTCATCGACGGTGCGCCCCTTGATCATCCCGCCGAGGTCGAGCTGGAGCGCGATCGGCCGCGTGACCTCGCGCCGGGTGGCGTCGAGGCGGACGTCGAGGAAGCTGGCCGCTCGTGGCGCGTGGTCGCTCGCCTCTCGATCGAGCGCGCCGGGTGCGAACGAACGGTCGTACCCGAGCGCGATCAGGGCTCCTCCGATCGCCGGGTCGAAGATCCCGCGGGTCAGCTCGACGTACCTGCGCGCGGCGGTGAGGGCGGCGAACATCTCCGGCGACACGATCATCGGCTCTCGCGCGCGGTTGAGGCAGGCGAGCTCGCTGTCGTCGCGAAACCGGCTGAACCGGCGCTCCGCGGCCGCGAACGTCCGCGCGACCGCATCGGTGACGCTGGGTTCGTCGGGGCCACCCGCGAACACCGCGACGTCCGTGTTCATCGCGCGGAACGTCGCCATCACGAGCTCCGCGTCACGATCCGAGGCAGCGCGCGGATGTCGTCAGGTGGTGTCTCGATCGGAGGCTGGCGCTCGATCGGAGGCTCGAGCACCGGCACGAGCGCGATCTCCGGCGGCACCTCGATCACGGGCTCGATCACGGGCGGCACATCGATCACCACGGGCGGCCGCACCTTGTGTCGACGCGGCGGGCGCGGCTTGACGATGCGTCGCTCCGGCAGCGTCGCCATGCCCGTGAACCGGACGCGGAGGCTCGCCGATTCGGCAGTGGACGCGCGCGTCTCGACCGCGGGCACCGTGGCCGCGGCGCTGGCAGGGGTGAAGCTCCACCACGCCGTGCCGAAGCCGAGCGCGAGCAACGTGCCCAGGTAGCGGCGAAGGCGACGCCCGACGTGGACCGACGCGGAGATCTTCGAAGCCATGCTGCTTGGACGCGCAGCGGGTCGGCTCGGTCTGTCCTGGAACGTTTCGAATTGTCTCGGTGGATCCCGAGAGCGGCGTGTAAGTCTGACGCGCGTCGGGCGTTGTGCCCCGTCGTCGCGTTTCACGCGTGTGGCGCTGGGACCTCACCTCCGCGCACGGGCAGTTGCCAACCCTTCGATCTCTGCGCGATTCGCACTCGTCCGTCAGGTGGCACGAGGCATGCGTACAGCCACGTCATGCTCCGGTCCCTGGTGCCGGTCGTGTTCGGCATCGGCATCGGCATCGGCTGCGGCGCTGTGGGACCTCCGGCGGCGCCGCCGCGCGAGCCGACGAACTTGATCGATGCCGAGGCGTTCGCGACGAAGATCGCCGGGCTCCGCGCGACGCTCGCGCGCCACCGCGTGGAGATCGATACGGCGCCCGTGATCGATTCCTGTGCGGCGGACGCCTATCGCGACAGCCTGAAGAATCGGTGCGTGCGGTGCGAGGTGGCGACGCGCGCGAACACGGGTGGCGTGGATCCGGAGCTGATCGACGGCGTCGCGATCGCTTTCGCGCTGTATCCGCCCGCGTTACTCGCGGCGACCAAGCTCGAGCACGTGGCGCTGTGCCGCACGATCCGGATCCAGGGCGAGCCGGACGAGCGTGCGCCCGCCGGCGTCGCGATCCTGGATCAGCACCGCGTCCTGATCAGCGTCGAACAGTTCGTGGAGGGCGCGCCTCTCTATCAGGACTTCACGATCGAGCAGGTCGTGCACCACGAGGTGTTTCACCTGTTCGATCACGCGACCTCCGGCGAGCGCGCCTATGACGATCGCGAGTGGCACGCCCTCAATCCTGCGGGGTTCGAGTATCGCGATCCGGCGGTCAGAGACGAGCAGCGTCCCGCCGGCTTCGTCAACACCTACGGCACGACCAACGAGCTCGAGGACCGCGCTACCGTGTTCGAGTACCTCCTCGGTCAGCCGACGCGGCTCTGCGAGATCGCACACCTCGACCCGGCCGTCGCTGCGAAGACGACCACCGTGTGGAAGCGGATCGCCCGCGTCACCGGCGACAAGCTCCTTCGCCAGCATGCCCCCTGCGTCGATTGGATCGGCAAGCCGCCGTCCCGTCGTCCTGCGAAGCGTCCTGCGAAGCGGCCGGTGAAGCTCCCGCGGTTGCGCTGAGAGCTCAGAGCCGGCGCAGCACGATCCGACGGAACGGGAGGTCCGATTCGTCCATCTCGACGACGAACCCGTGTGCAGCCGCCCATGCCGGGATGTCGCGGCCGTGCCATTGCTCGAGGTACGGCTCGGTCACCATCAGCGCGAGGAGGCGGAAGTAGATCCCTCGCCAGCCATGCCGCCTCCACAGGGAGATGAAGCTGCGGTTGTGCATCTGCTCGACGGAGGGCTCGGCGATCACCACACGCCCACCGGGTCGCAACACGCGACGCATCTCGCCCAGCACGGCGTCCTGCGCTTCGGTGGGTAGCTCGTGGAACAGGAAGCACGCGGTGACACCATCGAACCGGCCATCGCTGAAGGGCGTGCGCTCTGCGAGCCCCTGAACGAGCTGGAGCGTGGGCATCGCGCGGGCGGCGATCTTGAGCTGGTACAGGCTCGCGTCGATCCCCCACACGTCGGGCACGCCGGCAGCCGCGACGGCGCCAGCGACCTTGCCCGAGCCGCAGCCGATATCAAGCACGGCGTGACACTCCCTCAGCTGGCGGGCCATCCAGGTCCGGACGGCGGCGACCTTGCCGAGCATCGCGCGCTCGAAGCCGCGCTCGTACCCGTTGGCCAGGGTCTGCGAGTAGTAGCCGTTGGGCATCCGGTGGAACTCACGGAGCAGATACTCGGGTAGCTCCTCACGGCCTTCGAGCTCGGGTGGCAGCTCCACGCTTCGGCCTCCCAGGAGCAGGGTGCGGAGGAAGCGGAACGAGGCGCCGACCCGGCGAAACACGTAGTCCGGCCACGCCCGTGGCAGCTCGAGATCCGTCAGCGCGACGACGGCAGGATCCTGGGGGCGTGCACGAACGGCCGAGACCACCGGCGGAATCTAGATCCACTCCCTCGTAAATGCCAGACCAAGAATCGGCCCCCAGGCGTGTACGATCTATCGATGCTCGAGCCCTTCGTCGACGGCGTCTGGACCCGAACGACCCGAGGGAAGTTCTTCGGCGTCGAGACCGGGTCCCGCATGACCATCGTTCGGCTCGCGGACGGTGGCCTGTTCGTGCACTCCCCGGTCGCCCTCGAGGGGACGCTGCGACAGGAGGTCGACCGGCTGGGCGAAGTGGCGTGCGTGGTGGCCCCGAGCCTGTTCCATCACCTGCACGTCCGTGCCTGGATGGACGCCTACCCGAAGGCGGTGTTCGCGGCGTGCCCGGGGCTCGAGTGGAAACGTCCAGACCTGCCGTTCACCTGCATCCTGGGGGACCAACCTCACCCGCGGTGGGCCGACGATCTCGGCCAGGTCTACTTCTCGGCGCGACGCGAGAACGAGGTGGTGTTCCACCTCCCGCGGCAGCGCCTGATGATCTGCGCCGACGCGCTCCTCAACCTGTCGACTCACCCGTCCGCGTCCACGCGGTTCGTGGCGCGGTTGATGGGGAACCACGCGCCGGGGATCGGTCGCCTCGAGCCCTTGATGGTCCGGGATCGCAGGGTCGCTCGCCGGCAGGTAGATCGGATCCTCGACTGGGACTTCGACCAGGCGGTGCTGTCCCATGGCGCCCCCGTGACGAAGGATGCCCGCGAGGTGACCCGTCACGCGTATGCGTGGCTGTGACGCGGCGTGCGCGGCGGTCTCGGTGATCTTCGTCAGTCGTCGGCGTCGAGCATCGCAACAGGGACGATGCTGTGATGCGGTGGCCAGTAGTCCACGTAGCGTTCCCGGTGGGGCCTGATTCCAGGCGTGGCGATCAGTGACATCTCGCGGTCCACGCGCGCGAGCTCGGCGGTCGCGCTCTCGTCGTCAGCCGTGAGCACGATCGTCACCCTCGCCGGAACGCCGCGCATCACGGGGAACACCGAGAGCTTCAGCTGCCCGTCCTTGGACCACTCGAGCAGCGCCGGATCTTTGATCTGCGCGACGATGCCATCGTAGAGCTCGCGCGCGGACCCGGCCTGATACGGGTAGGCGGCCTCGGCGGCCTCGCTGCCCATGGAGATCGAGAGCTCGGTCGCGATCATGCCTTCGGGCAGCACGATCGGGACGACCACCTCGCGACCTTCACGTGCGGTCGTGGTCAGGACGAACGTGAGCGTGGAGTGGTGCTCGTCGATCGTCTCGACCACGGGATGTGCGAGCCGCCCGCCTCTCGGGGCTCCCGCTCGCGGGCGCGAGGTCTGTGCGTGTGCCTGGGCGGCGGTGGACGCGAGGAGGAAGACCAGCGTGATGGGGATGCGCATGCCAGGACGAACCGGCCGTCGCGTCACGGTTTCTGCTCATCGCGTCACGACCTCGTCATTCCGGAAGCGGCAGTCAGGGCGAGGACTTCTTGGGGCCGTGCGCATCGAGCCATCCGACCACGTCGAGATAGGCCTTGCCCTTGGTCGCAGAGGCCTTGTCGAGCCGTGCCTTCGCCGCGGTCGCGAGCGCGAGCGCACGTGGCCGGTCCGCCGGCACCAGCCACAGCACCCGCGCGAGCACGAGCTCGGTCCCTGCGTACGCCTCGGCATCGCCGTCCTCCTCGGCGGCGCGGAGCGTGAGTGCGCGCTCCAGCAGCGGTCGCGCCGTGCTCGCGCGTTGCGTGATCTCGTGCAGCTCCCCGAGTGCGGTCAGGGGATAGGCGAGCTCGGGATCGGTGGTCGACGCAGCCTCGCCGAGCTTGATCGCGCGCAGGAGCAGGTCCTCGGCGCGCCTTGGATCATCGTGGATCAGGAGCTGGCCGTAGTCCGCGAGGAGCTTGGGCAGGCTCGGATCGTCCGTCTTGTCGGTCATGATCGACAGCGCGCGCTCGAACGCCTGCTTCGCCGGCTCGATCTGGTGGTCCTCGATCAACACGTTGGCCATGTTGCGCAGCGTGTCGGCCACATCGGGGTGCGTCGGGCCGCGCAGTCCCTCGTAGATCGCGAGGGCCCGGCGATAGGTGGCGATCGATTCGGTGAGCTTGTCCTGGTGATCGTAGACGGAGGCGAGGTTCGCGAGGGCCAGCGCCGTCTGCGGATGGTTCGCGGGGAACACCTCGGCCGCGATCGCGAGCGCGCGCTGGAACGACCGCTCGGCGCCCGCGTAGTCCCCCTTGGACCAGGCCACGTTGCCGATGTTCACGACCGAGGAGAACACCCATGGATGGTTCTCGCCGAACGCGTGGGTCCGGATCGCGAGGGCACGCTCGAGATGCTCGAGAGCCGCGGCGTGGTTCCCGAGCTTGCGCTCGACGCCGCCGAGGTCGTTGAGGACGAGCGCGATCTTGGGACTGTCGTGCTCGCCGAGCCGCTCGTAGGCCGCGAGGGAAGCGAGGTAGCGCTGCTTCGCTTCGGGGAGCTTGCCCTTGGTCTCCAGGATGAGGGCCTCGTAGTTGGTGAGCTGAGCGGACAGCTCGGCATTGCCCCCGGCGCCCTCGATCGCGGCGGCGGCCATCTGCACGGCGAGCATCGCGCGATCGAAGTCCCGCTCGCGGTATCCGACGACCCAGGCCAGCCTCGACCAGGCCTCGGCGGCGGCGAGCTTGTGGTTGCCGGCGTTGGCGGCGACGATCGCCTGCTCGAGGGTCTTGGTGCCCTTGGCCGCATCGCCGGCGCGCTCCTCGAGGTCTCCAGCGAGCAGCAGCGCCTCGGCCTCGAGGGGCCGATACTTGAGTGCGGTGGCCTGCGCCACCACGACCTGCGCCTTCGCGAGCCCCACCACGGTGCGCCCGAGCACGCGCTGTGCGTTGGCCTCGGCGAGCTGTGCGCGCAACGCCTCGACGCGCGCTCGAGACGCCGGGTCTGGTGGCTGGACGGGCGCGCTCAGACCCGCCACGTCGTCGCACGCCGCGAGGGATGAGAGATCGATCGCGGCGCGCTGCGATCCCATCACGAGTGCCGCATCGGCGGTGGCCAGCTCGCGCGTCAACGCGCCGAGCTCCGTGCGCTTCCGATCGAGGCACGACATTCGCAGATCGAGCGCGGCCTCCGATTGCTCGCCACGCACGCGCGTGGCCTCACACGCGGAGCGCCGGGCCGCGAGCCACGAGGTGGCATACGCGTCGAAGGCAGTGGCGACGCGCGTGTGGATCTGTGCGCCATCCTTGGGTCGCGCCGCCACGAACACCGCGCGGAGCTGATCCCGGATCGGCGGATCCCATGCTCCCGCGAGGGCCTCGAGACCGACGCCACACTCCTCTCCGGCGTGGCCTCCGCCGCGCGTGGCGAACATCGTCGCCACGATCGCGATCGGCACGGCAGCGAGCGCGACGCCGGCGATCACCCAGCGGCGTCGCCCGTGGCCGACCGTGGTGCGCAGCGCGGCGAGCAGCATGGGCAGGTCGGGATACCGAGCCTCCGGATCCGCGGCGAGGCCGCGCGAGATGATCTCGACCACCCGCTGCGGGACCGCAGACTTCGCCGGGCGCTCGAGGGCCTGCACCGAGATCGAGGCGGCCAGCGTGGCGAGCGAGGTGCCGCTGAACGGCCGGGCTCCGAACAGGCACTCCCAGGCGACCACGCAGAACGCGAACTGATCCGCGCGCGCGTCCACCGGATCTCCGACGAGCTGCTCGGGCGCCATGTACGCCGGGGTGCCGAGCACGGAGCCGGTCACCGTCATCGGTGCATTCGGGGTGGACTCCGAACCGATGGCGAGGATCCGATCACTGGGGCGGGACTCGAGCCGGGCGATGCCGAAATCGCTCACGCGCGCGCGCCCGTCCTCGCCGACGAGGACGTTGTCGGGCTTGAAGTCACGGTGAACGAGGTCTGCTGCATGTGCCGCAGCGAGGCCCTCGCCCGCGCCGATCAGCAGCTCCACGATCTGACGCCAGGTCCGTGGCTCGGTTCGCAGCCAGCTGCTCAGCGTTCCGCCCTTCACGTACTCCATCGCCACGTACAGTCGGTCTTCGAAGCTCGCGACCTCGAACACCGTGACGACATTGGGGTGAGCGAGCTTGGCCATCGCGATCGCCTCGCGATGCAGCCGCTCGCCGCCCGAGCCCACGCCGTGGAGCTTCACCGCGACGTCGCGACCGAGCGTGCGGTCGCGCGCGAGGTAGACCGCCCCCATGCCGCCGCGTCCGAGCAGCCGCTTGACCTCGTACCGATCCCCGAGCCGGATCTCACCCGCAGGCGAAGGCGCAGCAGCAGTGGGCGTCCTTCCACCAGGCGGCCCCGGCTGAGGCGTCCCGATCGCCGTCGGCCCAGATGCGAGTGCGCCGCGCACCACCCCGCGGCAGGTGGGGCAGTCATCGAGGTGCTGATCGAGCTCTTGCGCGTGCGCCGCCTCGAACGCATGCGCGCGCTCGATCGAGTGTGCGGCATAGGCCAGCAGGGCCTCGTTGGTGGGGCACCTCACGCACGAGGATGGTAGCGCACCCGCTGTGGGGCTGTAGGACGCGAGCGGTTCAGTACGAGCTCGGGACCGCCGCCGCGCCGTCAAACTCGCACTGGTAGTCGCGACCTCGCTCGATTCGACCTCCTTTGCCCTCGTACTGGGATGCTAGGATGAGCCTCATGTCGCGTGAGCAAGTGTCTCGACACGTGGCGGCTGCCCAGACCGCGACCCATGCGCCCGAGGGCGCAGCGTCCGAGCATCAGACGTCGTTCTCGAGTCATGGTGCTCTTCCGCCGGTGGCTCACGCGGCGGCTGCTGCGGCGAGCTCGCCCTCGGCATCCGATCGCGCGTACGGCGCCGCCCACGACAAGCACGGCCACCATCACATCCCCGGCGGAGACCGCAACGTCCCGATCGGCGACATCAACGACCAGCATCAGGGCTGGGACACCAAGCACAAGCACCACGACCAGGCATCGCGGCTCGGCCTCGGGAAGCACCACGACACGCCGAAGCTCGCAGCAGACACGAAGATCTACACCAACGACGGGAACTCGATCGGACATCTCTCGGCCGGTCACGAGGTCCCCGTCAACGCGGGCGCGATCTGCCACCTGATCATCGACGGCAAGAAGGTGGTCTGCGTGCTCGGTCACGGCCAGCCGCCGGGCTGGATCCCGGTGGCTCACTTCGAGCGCTCGGCGCTGATCGAGAAGCTGTCCAGCCAGCTCTCACACGAGATCAATCAGGCACGGCACACCGGCCACGACGCGAAGCACGGCCAAGCCCCGAAGACCATCACCAACCACCCGATCTCGGCGGCGACCAATCATCTGTTCACCAAGCCGAACCAGCAGAGCGACACCGCGAATCACGCGGCCGACTACTTCGTGCGCTCCGGCAATCGAGTCAACCTCCTGATCAACATCCCGACCTGGGGCGAAGACGGTGAGCGCTTCGGCGTCGCCGGTGACGTCGTGGTCGCCGTCGATCCCGGCACCACCGAGGTCCCGGAGGAATCCAAGTTCCACCCCACCGGGCAGCAGGCGCAATCACCGCTGTTCCACCGCGGCAGCGACAAGCGGGCAGGGCACATCACGTTCGTCTACGGCTACGTGGTCAACAACGCCGGCGAGAAGCGGTTCGGCTGGATCAACGCACACCTGCTGTCCTGACCGTCGAGCTCTCGAGGAGCCAGGTCTCCATCTCGCCCTTGCCCTTGATCTCGATCGTCCCCCGCCGCTGCATCTGGTACTTCCCGACGAGCAGCTGGTGGGTCGAACTGCTGAGCTGGATGGTGCCCGGCACGCCGTGGGACTCCATTCGGCTCGCGATGTTCACCGTGTCGCCCCACAGGTCATAGATGAACTTGCGCTTGCCGATCACGCCCGCGACCACGGGCCCACTGTTGATGCCGATCCGTACATCGAGCGTCTCCCCGGTGCGCGCACCGAACTCCTGGACGATCTTCATCATCGCGAGCGCCATCTGCGCCACGGCGCCTGCATGGTCCAGGTGCGGCTCGGGTAGCCCGCCGGCCACCATGTAGCAGTCTCCGATCGTCTTGATCTTCTCCAGGCCAAACTCATCGGCGACATCGTCGAACCGACAGAACAGCTCGTTGAGCAGGGCGACGATCTTCTCGGGCGGGAGACGCGCAGCGAGCTTCGTGAACCCGACGAGGTCGGCGAACAGCACGGTGACATCGGCGAACCCGTCGGCGATCGTGGAGCTCTCCGCCTTGAGCCGACCCGCGATCGTCGGCGGCAGGATGTTGAGCAGCAGCTCCTCGGACCGTTGATGCGCGCGATCGAGCGCGGCCTCGGCGAGGAGGGTGGCGTGCCGTGCGTAGTAGGCGCACACCGCGACGGTGGCGAACAGGCCGCCGATCAGGACCGGCCGCAGCACCGCGAGGCGCACCGCGGAGATCTCTGGACCGAGCTGAGGCAGCTGGTCACCGAACACCACCACCACCACGAGGTCCACCCCGGCCAGCGCCGAGAGCGCGAACATCGTCCGGTCATGGCGCGGAGCGAACAGCATGAACGGGAGCACGGCGTGGAGCATGAAGAACAGCTGCACGTCGAACCCGTGGCCCTCGACCAGCACCTGCGACACGACCGCGAGGTGGCTGCCGAGGAGCAGCGTCGTGGTCGCGGCGATGTGGTGGCCGCGACGGTTCAGCCACAGCGGCGGCAGATAGACGAGGGCGTACGCGCCCTGGAGCAGCGGGTAGAGCAACGAACCCGAGAGCGCGAGGATCGGTGCGAAGCCGAGGGTGAACACGACGCCGAGGATCGCGACGATGTTCGTCAGCACCACGTAGCGTGCCTCGGAAGGGAGCATGGACGGCGTTCGCCCGATGCGGATCATCCTGCCGAGCAAGTGGCTGATGCCCGTCACGCCGGTGGACCCCGAGACCATGTCCACAATGTACAGCAGCGGCCCGCAGAGAAGCCTGTGCGGTGCGCTCGCGCCGCGTCAGGACTTCACGAACGACATGATCAGCTTCTCCGCGTCCTCGACGCGGCCGCGGATCGGGTCGAACGAGTTCGCGCTCACCGTATAGATCGTGTCGGGGCAGGTCGCGGGTGCCGCCCGGAACAGCTGCTTCCCTCGGGTCTTCCGCGACCGCCGGACCGCGGACCCCCCCCCCCCCCCCCCCCCCCCCCCGCCCCCCCGGCGCCCCCCCCCCCCCCCCCCGCGCCCCCCCCCGGGCCCCCGCCCCCCTCCCCCCCCCCCCCCGCGCCCCCCCCCGGCCGCGGCGGCCCCCCTCCGGGCCGCCCCCCCCCGGCTTCGGCGGCCGCCCGTCCCCCGCGGGGCCGGCCCCCCCCGCCCCCCCCCCCCCCCCCCCCCCCCGCGCCCCCCCCCCCCCCCCCCCCCCCCCCCCCCCCCCCCCCCCCCCCGCCCCCCGGCCCCCCCCCGCCCGCCCCCGCCCCCCCCCCCCCCCCCCCCCCCCCCCCCCCCCGCCCCCCCCCCCGCCCCCCCCCCCCCCCCCCCCCCCCCCCCCCCGACCCCCCCGGCCCCCCCCCCCCCGCCCCCCCCCCCCCCCCCCGCCCCCCCCCCGCCCCCCCCCCGCCCCCCCCCCCCCCCCCCCCCCGCCCCCCCCCCCCCGCCCCCCCCCCCCCCCCCCCCCCCCCCCTCCCCCCCCCCCCCCCCCCCGCCCCCGCCCCCCCCCCCCCCCCCCCCCCCCCCCCCCCCCCCCCCTGCCCCCCCCCCCCCCCCGCCGCCCCCCCCCCCCCCCCCCCCCCCCCCCCCCCCCCCCCGCCCCCCCCCCCCCCCCCGCCCCCCCCCCCCCCCCCCCCCCCCCCCCCCCCCCCCCCCCCCCCCCCCCCCCCCCCCCCCCCCCCCCCCCCCCCCCCCCCCCCCCCCCCCCCCCCCCCCCCCCCCCCGCCCCCCCCCGCCCGCCCCCCCCGGCCCCCCCCATGGCCGGAACCGTGCCTTCCGAGGCAGTTCCGGAGGTTGTTGTTGAGAATCACCAGATCCAGTGGTACGAGCGGGCCGTCCCGTGTTGCCCAGCCCCCGCACTCCCCAGCCCGCCCTGCGCCCGCCTCTCGTGGGCAATCCGGTGCAGGAGGTCCGCCGCGCCGGCGTGGCCGCGGCGAAGCTGTTCGTGCGCCGTCGCTCGAGCTTCCACGGCTGGCTCCAGACCACGCTGCTGCGGAAGCACGCTCTGACGAGCTGCGGCTGCGGCCTGATCAACTGCCGGTAGTCGCGACTCTGAAAAAGGGGTCAGACCCCTTTTCCGGCGCAGGCGTCGAGCAACGCGGGTCCCCACTCCGTGACCCGCCACTGGCGCACCCCCTCGACGGCGGCGAGCGCTGCGAGGGTCTGCGGTCCAGCGAGCGCGATGCGTTCGATCAGCCGCTGCGACATGATGATCGAGGGATCGAGCCTCGAGCGCTTCGCCTGCTCGTCGCGCCAGGTACGCAACGCCTCGACGCGCCGGCGCGTCGAAGCCGACAGCATCGGGCGATCGCTGTGCTCGCGCGCAGGCCACTCACTCTCGGGCAACCCGAGCCCGCGCGTGATCGCGGCGAACACGATCTCGGCGTGGATGGCCTCGCGTGGGTGGGAGGACAGCGCCCGCGCCACGTCGTCGACGGTCGTCGGGACCTGCTCGGCCATGGCCAGGAGCAGCTCGGCGCTGACGATCTTGAACGGCGGCCGATCCGCGGCGGCGGCGCGTGCCTCGCGCCACTGGTACAGCTCGCGGAGCACCGCCTGCTGGCGGCGCGGCAGCTTCGCCGAGCCCTTGATCCGACGGAACTCGTCGGGCCCTGTCCGCTTCTCCGCCGGTGGCAGGCTGGCGAGCGCGGCGAACTCCTCGCGAGCCCACGCGGTGCGGCCGGCGGTGGCGAGCCGCTCCGTCAGGTTGGCGGCGAGCGCCATCAGGTGCTCCACGTCGGCGAGGGCGTAGGCCTCCTGCTTCGGGGTCAGCGGGCGCTTCGACCAGTCATCGCGCTGGCTGCCCTTGCTGAGCTCGACGCCGAGCAGGTTGCGCACCAGCGCCTGCAGGCCGACCTCGGTGTCGCCGAGCAGCCGCGCGGCGATCGAGGTGTCGAACATCGTGCGAAACGAGAAGCCGAAGTCGCGTCGCATCGAGGTGACATCGTTGTCGCCGCCGTGGACGACCTTGAGGACCGCGGGGTCAGAGAGGATCGGTCCGAGCGGCGAGAGATCGCGGAGCGCCAGCGGATCGACGAGCCAGGAGGCGCCACCGAACGCGGTCAGCTGGATCAGGCAGACCTTCTCCGTGTAGTGGTGCAGGCTATCGGCCTCCGTGTCGATGCCGATCGCCCGGTACCCCGCGAGCTCGTCGACGAGGGCGTCGAGCTGGTCGGCGGTACGAATCCATCGCGTCGGGGCAGGTTCCACGGCCCACCATAGCCGTGTGGCGTGCACGACGGCCAGATACTTTGACCCTCGTGGCGTGACCCGTACCATTTGTTTTGTGAACCTGCTCGATGCCCGTCGACGTGCGCCGCGGATCTCCATCGATGGGTTCTGCGGGGTCGTCACCAACGACGATCTCCACCATGCGTCGATGAGCAACCTCTCCACGCTCGGCCTTCGCCTCGAGCGGCCGTTCGATCCCGCGAACGCCAAGCCGATCGTCCAGCTCGAGATCGATCTGCCTGGTCTCGACGAGGTGATCTGGGCGAGCGCCGTGGTCACGCACGCCCACCTGACGCCGATGCCGGGGCGTGGCCCTGATGGGCAGCCGCGGTTCTGGTGTCGCGCAGGCCTGCGGATCGGGAACGCCTCGCGGCGCGAGCACCGGATGTTGCGTGACTACGTGATCGATCAGCTCGTGACCCGACGCGCCGTCAGCTCGTAGCGGTCTCGCACGGGCCGATCATGGCCGATCACGGGATCAGGGCGTCGAGCGCGTCACACTGCGCGGTCGCCAGCCCGGCTCGCGCCGTGATCGTCGGACCGAGCTCGAGATACGGATCGGTCGCCGCGTCGTAGTGCGGCCACGCGGGGCTGGAGCCACCACTCGGCTCGCCCGTCGCAGCGAGCCGGCTCCAGTAGCCGCCCATCGCACTCGAGAGCGCGAGATCGCTCGCGGACGGCGTGAAGCCCGCGAGCGCCGAGAACGTGCCGAACACGAAAGGGAGCTCGAGGCCATGGGTCGCTCCGACCGAGGCTCCACTGGCGCCGGGCGCCGTCCAGATGAAGTGATACCGCAGCACGGGCTCTGCCTGGTGTGCGCTCGCCGAGCGCGCCAGCCTGCGAGTCGGGCACGTCCAGGTCACGTCGGTCGTGAGGCGGATCAGCGCCTTCTGCGGCGTCGCATAGTCCGATGCGGGATAAAGCTGGAGCAGGGGCGCGGCGGCCGAGCCGTACTGCTGCTGCACGGCGGTCTGGTACTCGGCGGCCGTGGTGACGCGTGGCACCATGCGCGAGGTCTCGTCCGCGTTGCTACCGATCACGAGGGGCACGTGGTTGTGGCGGCCTTGCGCGATCAAGTTCGGGACGGTGTCGGCGAGTACATATCCGTCGATCGAGGGCACGTAGCGCATCCCATGGCCGAGTGGGCCGCCGGCCGAGGGGATCGCGGCGAGCGTCGTCGCCGGAACCGCGCGCATGCACGCCGGCACCGAAGGTGCGCTGGTGCAATCCACCGCATCGACCACGGCCTGCATCGCAGTCTCGTTCTCGGCGAGCGTCGTGTGATACGAGCCGCCGCTCTCGGAGACGGCCGCCGCGAACAGCCCCGACGACAGGGGCGAAGCGACGTGGATGAGCGTGTCCTGCGCGCCCGCGGACTCACCGAACAGCAGCACGCGATCCGGCGCACCGCCGAAGCCCGCGATGTTGGCCTTGACCCACGCCAGGGCCGCGATCTGATCGAGGATGCCGTAGTTGCCCGAGACGTGCTCCGTTCGCTCCGCATCGAGCGCGGGGCTCGCGAAGAAGCCGAGCGCGCCGAGTCGGTATTCGAAGGTCACGACCACGGCACCGGTCGTCATCGCCAGGGCAGCGCCGTCGTACATTGGATCCGTGCCCGATCCGGCGACGTTGCCTCCGCCGTGGATGAACACCATCACCGGTGCTCCCGTCGCGACACTCGGTGCCCACACGTTCAACGTCAGACAGTCCTCGTCGCCGACGACCTCACCGGCTTGATTCAGCTGCGGACACACGGCGCCGAACGTCGTCGTCACGCGCTCCGTCGCCCAGCAGCTCGCCGGCACGGGTGGGCGCCACCGCAGGTCACCGATCGGCGGGGCCGCGTACGGAATCCCCTTCCAGGACATCACCGCTCCGTCGGCGCTTCCGGTCACGGGACCGGTGGTCGTGATCACCGTGCCTGGATGCGCGACGACCGAGGTCTCACAGGCCGATCCGCTGGGAGCATCAGGCGGGGGTGCGTCATCACCCGTGCTCGGATCGTTCCCACAGCCGACGAAGAACAGGAGCAGCACGATCTGGGTTCTGGTCATGGTGTCGTTCACAGCAAGCTCGAGACCATGGCCTCGGTACTTCGAGGTTCCAGTCGAGGATCGTGTGTTTGCAGAAGCTCGGTGCGAGGTGGCACGTCGAGGTACCAGCGAGTGTGGTGATCTGCGGCGGCCCGTGGGGAATCCACACACTCCCTGTTGTCGGCTCGTGGTTTCCGGCTCGTGACCCTCGACCTGGGCTACCGTGACGCCATGCGCTGTGTGGTGTGGTTGGGGATCGCGACGGCCTGCTCGAACCCACCACGCGTCGAGCCGGTCAGGCCGCCGCCGCTCGTGGTTCGAGATGCGAGCCCCGACGCACCCGCAGATCCGCTCGCGGGACCGCTGCCCGTGGAGTTGCCGCTCGTGGCCGCGGATCGCGCGGTCGTCTTCACGGCCAAGGAGTTCATCGTGGTCCCGGTATTGGGGGACATCCATGCGAGCCGTGGAACCCTCGGCGTCACACCGATCGGCGCGGGCCTGCCGCTCGAGCAGCCCACCCAGCCGGGGCCGTGGCCGAAATACGCGCTCGCTCTCGACGATGCTGGTCCGGTCGACGCGATCGTGCTCGCGGATCGATTCGCGTCGTGGACCCACGTCACGGGGCAGCTGTCGTATGCGTGGCTCATTCGTGGTGGCGTCGCGGTGGCCACACCTGCCGGTGTGCAGCGCGCTCGCTATGTGCTGCGGCCACCGCTGGACCGCGATCGCGTCGTGAGGCTGGTCGCGGACTCGGTCTCCGTCAGGGTCGTGGGGCAGGACGAGGACGACCGCGAAGCCCTCGTCGAGGTGCCATGGGCCGAGGTGCCCGCCCGGCTCGCTGCGCTGGTGCCCGCGCAGGTCCCCGTCGATCTGGCGGTCGATCGCGACGCTCGCGTCGAGCAGATCGTCTCTCTGCTCGCGACGCTCGAGCAGGCCGGGGTTCGAGAGGTCAATCTGGGCGAGCCGTACGGGCGCTACGACGAAAAGTACGACTGGGCGAAGTTCGAGATCTCTGTCGCGCCGGAGCAGGGAGGTGCGACGCGCCGGATCCAGAGCGCGATCGTCGCGCGCCGGGAGCAGCTCAGCCGGTGCTACCTCCGGCGTGCGCGCCGCGCGCCAGGAGTGAGCGGCAACATCGCGCTCGAGGTCACGGTGCCGCCGGCCGGTCGTCTCGCCGCGGTCACGATGGCCAAGGGGGATCCCGAGCTCGCCGCGTGCTTTCAGCGCGTCGTCGCCTCGATCGATTTCTTGCCGCCGAGGGCGAACGTGGCGATCACGGCGACGGCCACGATCAAGGTTCGGTCCGGGCTCATGCCGCTTCCGAGTAGCGGTTGGAGTCCACGCGATCCGAACCTCACCGAACGGTCGGGTGGCGAACGCTGATCACTCCGTTGACAGGTCATCCGGCCGTGGCCACGTAGGCGGGCAATGAGATTCCGCGCCCTCGTCGCCGTCCTCGGTCTGCTCGTCGCGTGTTCCACCCAGGCGGAGGTCGACGAGACGCCGCGCGTCGAGCAGGTTCAGCCCGCGAGCCTGAGCGCGCCCCACGGGTTGCGGTTCAAGGTGGTCGACGACGGGGCCACGGTGATGAAGCAACTCACCGAGTACGTGGCGATCGAACGCGAGCGTGGCGTCAAGGCGGAGGTCGATCGCTGGCGCTCGGAATCGGGCACGGCCCTCACCGATTTCTATCTCACCGCCAACGCACCGGGAACGATCCACGAGTTCGTGCTCGACGCGGGCGAGAAGGATCCCGATCTCCTGATCCCGCCCGATCGCGAGCTCGCCTTCCAGCAGATCGAGTCCGGGCTGTGGCGCACGTACCTCGTGTTCCCCACGGCGGAGCTCGACGAAGCCTCCATCGCGCGCGCTGACGTGTCCTTCGATCCTGCGCTCGCGCAGCCGACCGTCACGGTCGACTTCACGCCTGCCGCGGCACGCCAGTTCAGCGATCTCACCGCACGCATCTCCGGCCACAAGCTCGCCGTGCTCGTCGATGGCACCGTCGTCGCCGCACCGGTCATCAACGGCCGGATCGCCGGAGGCCGCGCGCAGATCACCGTGGGGCCTTCGCCGCACGTCGCCGCTGATGCCGCTGCCCTCGCGGCCGCGCTGAACGCGCGCTGAACTCGCCGATCCGGCGCCGTTCAGATCTCGCACGCCTCTTGATCGATCGCGTCGCCGGCCTCCGCGGGCCAGCGCTTGACCAGCCGCCCGTTCGGCCGCTTGCCGGTGTGGACCTCGAGATACGCGCGACGGTGCTGCATCGTGCGGACGCCGTTCGAGTTCGCGATGAAGCGGCTCTCGCCCATCTCCCACGGCTCGCGGTACGCCTTGACGCGGACGTCCACCTTGCGCAGGTACGCCCGCTGATCCTCGCTCGGCATCGAGCGGCGAACCGCGCGGTTGATCGTCCCCTGGACGATGTCCCAATCGACGATCGCCAGGCTCGGGCTCGGGTCCAGCAGGGTGGTCCGCCAGGTGGCGAGCTCTCCGGTGCACAGGATCGCGGGGAGCTCGAGCAGCATCGCCTGGACGACCTCCGGGAACGGTGCGATCGCGGTGAACGTATGCCGCTCGACGCTCTGATACGGACAGCGGATCTCGACGACGCGCGGCTTGACCGGCCCGGCGCAGCCGTCGTGGTGAAAGTACTCTCCCTGGGACAGCCGTCCGCGGCTCGAGCGGCCTCGCACATCGCGGTGCTGCGGATGCTCCCCCGGGACGCCCTTGCAGACGACCAGGCCGACGCGATCCACGAGCGCGAAGAACCGATCGCGATGCGGCTCGGCGAGCAGGAGCTCGTCGACATAGTTCGAGGGAGTGGGCTCGTCGCCCGTGACCCCAATGACCCCAATGACAACGATGCCGAGGCCGTGCCAGGGTGCGAGCTGGAGCTGCCAGGCGCCGAACCTCAGGGCGTCCGCTTCGATCGTGGGCTCCAACAAACCGCGCGCAGGATCGCCGGTCCAGCGAAACCCGTCAATCGAGCACAGCGCGGATGGTAGCCTCGGCGGATCCACGATGCGCACGAGAGCTTGCCTGCTGATCTTGTTTGCCGGATGTGGAGGCGACGGCGTCCACCACCTTCCGGACGCCCCACCGCCGCCCGATGCTGCGCTGTTCGATGCCCCGGCAGATGGTGATGGTTCGAGCCTGGTCTACAGCTGCGGCACGTTCACGCAAGATCCGGGCTGGACGCTGGCCGCGGGATTTCACGCCGTCGTGATCGCCGACGCGACGACCGGGATGTTGGCGCAGCCGGTGGCCGCGATCGTGGCAGGGAAGGGCTACGGCGGGAAGGTCTACGTCGTGAACCAGGGTGACAATACCCTGCGCGCTGTCGACCCTGCGAGTGGCGTGACCCAGCTGGTCGTGGCGGCCGCCGCTTGGCCCAAGCCCCCGCAGCTCCTGACCACGATCACGTGGGATGCGACCACCGTGTTCGATGGCAAGCTCTACGTGGGCGATCAGGGCGGCGATGGGGATGCGGACAGCACGATCTTCACCGTCGCTGCCTCCGGCGCACCGGCGCAGTTCGTGACGGGCCCCGGGCCTGGTCTCGACGATATCTACGGCATGGCGTTCTCGACGAGCGCGACGTACGGCGCGTCCCTGCTCGTGACCGGGGACACCGACGGGGCGGGCGTGGACTGGGGCAGGTTCGACGCCGCGGCGACGGGCACCACGTTCTCGGAGCTCGCCGGCACCGAGGGCATCGCGTTCGACACCGCGGGGACGTTTGGCGGCGGCCTGTTCGCATCGCGACCTGCGGGCGGTGGGTACGCGGGCGATGACACGATCAGCCGCGTCCAGCCCGACGGCCTGGCCGGCACCCCGCTCCTGACGGCAAAGCCCGGTGTGCACGCGATCGCGTTCGCTCCGCCGGGTGTGTTCGGGAGCAAGCTGTACGCCGCGAGCTGGCAGAGCCAGGAGCTGTTCTCCGTGGATCCTGCCGGCACCGTGGCCGTGCTGGCGAGTGGCCTCCAGCTGACGAACTACGACGGCAACATCCTCGCATTCTCGCCGGATGGTCGCGTGCTCTACGTCGCCGACCGCCTCGCCAACCGGCTCGTTTGCATCGAGCCGATCTGATGGCGCGCATGCGATGATGCGGGGATGGAGCTCAGCTCTCGCCAGCGTCACACCCTGATCGCGCTCGCGTGCAAGGTCGCCTGGGCCGACGGCGTCGTCGCCGACGGCGAGCGCGCCCAGGTGCTCGCGTTGATCGAGAAGATCGGTGGCGCCCCGATCACCGAAGAAGAGCTCGATCTCTGGCTCTCCACCGAGGCACCACCGGCGGAGCTGGCGGAGCTGCCCGAGCCGATCCGGGAGATGTTCATCTACGAGGCGATGAAGCTCGTGGAATCGGACGGCGAGACCTCGGACGCCGAGCTGAAGCTGATCGAGACGTTGATGGCCCGGGTCGCCGAGCGTCAGGACGCGGCGACGCCGCTCGCCCGCATCTCGGTGGTGAAGCGCTCGCGCCTGTAGTGGAGATCTGGCGATCGCGAGGCCTCGAGGAACGTCTGCGTGGCCACGACCTCGACCCACGCCCGGAGCGATCCGAACCCGGAGAACTCGGCGATCCTGGCGTCGTCGCCAAAGAACAGGCGGGTGAGCAGCAGCTCCATCAGGCTGTCGGCCTCGAGGTGAGCGAACCGCGTGGTGAAGCACGCGAGGATCGGAGCCAGCGTGTCGCCGAGCTCCGCCACGAACGCGTCGATGCCCGCGGGGCAGGTCATCGCCCACCAGGCGAGGAACAGATCCTCGACGTGAAGGCGGCGTGACAGATCTCGCTCGCGATCCAGGTGTGCGCGAACGTATGCCGCGAACGCATCTTCTCCCACCGGGGCCTCGGGCCAGCGCTGCTCCACGGCGACGAGGCCCTGCTCGAACACCGCCGACAGCTCGACCTGGGCGGTCATCGGCGGGAGCGTGGTTCCCCGAGGAGCCCTGCGGAGCGCGAACATCGACGTCACCATCGCTGCCTTCCAACGCGCCACCGCGCAAAAGGATTCGAACGAGAGCTCGAAGCCAGCCTACCGGTCCGGGAACAGCACGCCGACCACGTGAAGACCGGCCTGCCACCCATCGCTGATCCCCAGGTGCCCGAGCGGCCCGCCGGCCGGATAGACCAGCCAGCCTGCGCGCGCCTCGATCGACATCGGGTGGCCCCACGCACGTCCGATCATCACGCCGAGCGCGACCTGCGGTCCGCCTCGAACACCGTAGTGCTCGCGAGATCCCGACATCGGCACGCCATCGACACGCACGCCATCGACGCGCACGCCCGCCAGGACCTCCACGCGCCGCGCGAGCGATACGTGAACGCCACTGGACACTCCCGTCGTGACCATCGAGATCAACGAGCCGCGCTCGGGATCACGAAGATCGGCCCCGGCTTCGAAGCTCGCGCCAGCACCGAACCAGAGCGGGCCTCCGGCGAACCAGCGGAGCTCCATCGCGAGGCCGGGCAAGGTCTCCACACCCGGAGCCAGTGGGGCATCCACCACGAGCCCGCCGGCGAAGTCCACGCTGCGAGGCGCGGTGGCGTGCACCTCTTCGGCGCTGGCGGGACAGGTGACGGCGACGATGACGGTCACGACCGCGGCGACGAGGCTCCTCATGACCGCAGCCTGCGCCATCACGCCGTCGATCGTCGGAGGCGGAGCTGACATCGACTTGCATCACCGCGCGGTGTGATGCGAGTCGCCAGTTCGTCGGGGCCCGCGGTGCCCGTGTTCTGAGGTGGTTAGCCGTCGGTAGTTGTCTGGTCTGATCGGTATGGGTATCCTCATGGCTCCGGGGCGGGTGTACGGCGCCGGAGGACCATGACCCTGACCAACCGCATCCTCGGCCTCACGCCCCTGCTCCTGCTCGCGGCGAGCTGCGCCAGCGCTCACGAGGCCGGTCTCGATAGCGGATCGGGCTCGAATGGCAGCGCGGATGCGTCGTGCGGCACGTTGTGCGATCAGGATCGCGACGGGGTGGTGGACGGAAGCGACCAGTGCCCGAACACGCCCAACGGCGTGCTGGTCAACCACATCGGGTGTTCGGATTCGCAGCTGATGCCGATGCTCGAGCCCACGTTTCCGCCGTTCGGCCTGACCTGGGTGCACACGGGCGACCTCGGCAAGGCGGGCGGCCTGACCTGGACGTACACCGGCATCGAGCGCAAGGACCTGTTCCACATCGACTGGATCATCTGCGATGACCCGGCTACGCCGTGTGGCGTGTCGCTCGATGGGCCGATCGATGTGGCCGCGGAGAGCTGGCAGTTCAGCGCCGCAGACTCCGATCTCGCCGGCGGCAAGATCGTGTTCACGAACGCCACCCACATCATCCTCGCCGACGCGACCACGCCGGCCCTCGCGGGGCGGCTGACGCTGACGATCGTCGATGGGGCCGACCTGCCGATTCCGTTCGCCGATGTGACGACGCTCGGCGTGAATCCCCGCCTCGGGCGGTACGGCGCCGAGATCAAGGGCTCGGGTTACAAGGTGGTGGCGCTCGCCGAGGTGCAAGACACCGTGACGCCAGCGTGGACGCCCTACCTCGATTACTACAACGCCGCGCCGACCCCCGTTGCGGGTGGCGAGGCGTACGTGTCGTTCGGCGCCTCGTTCTACAGCGAGTGATCGCGGAAACCGGGTCGGACCCCTTTGTGCGGGTGTCGCGTTACTCCATGGTCAGCCATGGTGTCACCGACCACGGAGAACAACGAGGAGGCACGGGCCTTCCTCCAGGCCCGGTTGGCCTTGTTCTGGAAGGTGCTGTTCTTGTTCACGCTGGCGGGTGGCGTGCTTGGCCTCCTGGCCAAGCCGATGGTGGACCCGGGCCCCGACCTGCTGATCACGTTCGGCGAGATCGTGCTGGCTGGCTGCCTCTGGTGGCTGTGCCGGCGGGGGAAGCGGTCGATCCGGTTCTGTCGGATCGTCGATGCCGGCGGCCTGTTCGTCTCGGCGTTCATCGGGGTCTTCCTCACGCGCTTCCTCTTGATCGGGTTCCTCCGAGAACACGCGCTGGTGTCCTCCGAAGGCACCCTGATGGCCGATGCGTACATCTCGCTGATCGACCTGATGCCCTTCGCGATGTTCCTCGCGATTCGCGCCGCTCTGGTGCCGTCTCAGCCTCGGCGCACGTTCTTCATCACCGCGATGGTCGGGGCCCCGAGGATCGTGCTGACGACGCTGTTGGTTCCCGCGGCCGATGGTGGGCTCACGCGGCGGCACGGCTCGGACGCCTACCCTTGGCTGCCCTCGACCGCGATCATGATGTGGATGATCGCGACCATCACGTGCACCGTGATCTCGAAGGTGATCTATGGCCTCCGCGCCGAGGTCCGCGAAGCGCGCAAGTTCGGTCAGTACGTGCTCGAACGGCGGATCGGTGAAGGTGCGATGG
The DNA here is from genome assembly GCA_016720595.1 of Myxococcales bacterium. Lineage (GTDB taxonomy): Bacteria > Myxococcota_A > Polyangia > Haliangiales > Haliangiaceae > JABFXX01. The sequence continues at coordinate 101,258 of JADKKI010000022.1, read as the reverse complement.
GCGTGGTCTATCGTGCCACGCACGCGATGCTCCGCCGGCCCGCGGCCATCAAGCTCCTCCTCAAGGACCGCGCGAGCGAGGCCGATCTGCTGCGCTTCGAGAGAGAAGTGCAGCTGACGAGCCGCCTCGTCCATCCGAACACGATCTCGATCTTCGACTACGGGCGCGCCGCCGACGGCACGTTCTACTACGTGATGGAGTACCTCGATGGCCTGGATCTCCAGCACCTGGTCGATCAGTACGGCCCGATCGATCCCGCGCGCACGATCCACATCCTCGCGCAGATCAGCGGGGCGCTCGCCGAGGCCCACGCCCTCGGGCTGATCCACCGCGACATCAAGCCTGCCAACGTCGTCCTCACCGAGCGCCCCGACGAGCCCGATGTGGTCAAGGTGGTCGACTTCGGCCTCGTGAAGAAGTTCGGCGGGAACCTCGCAGAGTCGGCCGCCAGCGAAGCGATCACGGGCACACCGCTGTACATGGCCCCCGAGGCGATCTCGCGGCCCGACACCATCGACGGACGCTCCGATCTCTACGCCGTCGGCGCGGTCGCCTACTTCTTGCTCACCGGGCGTCACGTGTTCGAGGCCGCGACCGTCATCGAGATCTGCAGCAAGCACATGCTCGAGGCCCCGGTCCCGCCCTCGCAACGGCTCGGGAAGGCGCTCCCCGCAGACCTCGAGGCCATCGTGCTCGCGTGTCTCGCGAAGGATCGCGCCGATCGTCCCGCGTCAGCCGCGGTGCTCCGGACCTCGCTCCTCGCCTGCGCCGATGCGAATCGCCTCGACCTGCCGGCGACTCAGGCGTGGTGGACCGCCTTCCGGGCCTCACGAAAGGACAGCTCGAGCACGGTCGACAAGCCTGACTCGCGGCCCGGCACGATGGCGATCGATCTGGGCGGCCGGAGCACCGTGGACCTCGGCTGACGGCTACGAGCGCGGACGACGTTCGATCACGATGTCGAGGCGCTCCATCCGACGGTACAGCGCCTGACGGCTCATCCCGAGATCGGCGGCGGCCTTGGAGACCACGCCACTCGCTCGGAGGAGGGCGTCCTTGATCGCCGCGTGCTCGGGACCGAGCTCTTCGGTGCTCTCGGGTTGAGCTGGCGCCTCGGCACGCCGGACCGGCGCGGTGGCCGTGGCCGTGGCCGTGGTGCCTGCGAGGCCCAGGTCTTCGGGCTGGATCGTGCCGCCCGTGCACACGAGCGTGGCGCGCTGGATCCGGTTCTGGAGCTCGCGCACGTTGCCGGGCCACTCGTACGCCAGCAGCGCTTCGCGCGCGGCAGGTGACAGCGCGGGCGGAGCGTTGCCCTCGGTCGCGAACCCGGAGACGAAGCGCTCGGCGAGCGCGACGATCTCGTCGGGACGATCCGCGAGCGGCGGAACGCGAAGCTCGATCACGTTGAGCCGGAAGTAGAGGTCCTCGCGAAACGTCCCGGCGGCGATCGCGCGCGGCAGGTCGACGTTCGTGGCACTGATGATGCGGACGTCGACCTTGCGGGTCGCACTCGATCCGAGGCGCTCGAACTCGCCGGTCTGGAGCACGCGCAGGAGCTTCTGCTGGCCGACCATCGAGAGGTTGCCGATCTCGTCGAGAAACAGCGTGCCTCCATGCGCGGCTTCGAACCGGCCGATGCGTGGCTTGGTGGCACCCGTGAACGCACCGGCCTCGGCGCCGAACAGCTCCGCCTCGAGCAGCTCGTCGGGCAACCCGCCTGCATTGACCTTCACGAACGGCCGGTCTTTGCGGCGCGAGTTCGCCTGCACGATCTCCGCGAGCTTCTCCTTGCCGGCACCGTTGGGCCCGGTGATCAGGATCGGTGCCTCGGAGGGCGCGACGCTGACGGCGAGCGTGACCACCGCGTGCATCGCTTCACTCGAGTACACGAGGCCGCACAGATCGTAGCGAACCGCGAGGCTCTGACGTGCCCTCCGGCTGCGAGCGCGGAGGCGCGTGTTCTCGTGACCGAGCTCGCGCAGCCGGAGGAGGTTCTTGACCGTGGTGACCAGCTTCTGGTCATCCCAGGGCTTGGCGACATAGTCCGCCGCGCCCTCCTTGATCAGCGTCACCACCGTCTCGAGCGAGGTCCACGCCGTCATCAGGAGCACGGGCAGATCGGCATCGAGTGCGCGGATCGCGCGAAACAGGGCGACACCCTCTTCGCCCGTCGTCCGGTTGGCGGTGAAGTTCATGTCCTGAACCACCACGCCGACGTCTTCGCTGGAGATCAGGTCGAGCACCTCGGCCGGGCTGTGGGCGGTCAGCGTCTCGATGTCGTGGAGCTCGAACAGCACCTCGAGGGCGGTACAGATCGCGCGCTGGTCGTCGACGATGAGGACCTTCATCACGTCTGCACCATACGCGGTTTCATCGCGCGACGGCAAACGTGCACGTGTACGCGAGGTCGGTCGCCACGGCCTGCTGGTGAGCATCGAGCGGCGGTTGCCAGCGTGAGCCGGCGAGGGTGTGCTGGCAGGCTCGCCCGAACCCGGGCGCGCTCTCCGACACGACCCGGGTTGCGCCGACCCGACCGTCGACGAGGATCCGGGCCCTGATCACCGCGCTGCCCGGGATCCCGGCGAGTCGCGCATCGCGCGGATAGTTCGCCGCGAGCTGAGCGTTGAGATCCGGTGCGCGCGGTGGCCGCGACAGATCTCCCAGAGCGACGACCCGATCGCCGGTCCCCGGCGTCCCTTGCGTCCCCGGTGGGCTCGCGGCGCGGCCGTGCTGGACAGGCGTCGAACCCGTCGCCGCGATCGGGCCGGTCAGCGGGCTTCCATCGCCGACGGGTGACGACCATCCCGCGCCCTCGTTGGTCAGGGTGACCCCGGAGAGGTCGGCAGGCTCGGCGGCGGCGGCCGGCCGGGGCTCGGCAGCCGCCACCGTCGGGCGAGGAGCGGCGGGCTTGTGCATGGCGGGGCGGGGGCCACGTGCAACCGGCTGTCGAGCGGCGACGATCGGAGGCAACGCGGCACGCGTGGGTGGCGGGGGCGGTGGGGCTGGGGCGGTGGGGGGTGGTGCCGCCTCGACGGTGACGAACACCGGCGGGGCGGGGGCGTCGGTCATCTTGGCGTCCGACGGTGGAAGGAGCGCCAGGATCGCGACGTGCGCGAAGATGCTGGCGGCGATCACGACGAGGAACGTCGGCGAGCGTGGTTCGCTCCACATGTCAGCGGCGCTCGCCTTCGGGTTCGACGTTGATCGCGAACTTGGTGACCTGCTCCTGGCGCAGCACGTCGATCACGTGGACCACGCGGGCGTGAGGCGTGCGGCCGTCGGCCGCGATGATCGCCTGAGGCTCGTGCTTGGTCGCACGTGCCGTGATGATCGCCTGGCGCAGGCCGGGCTCGTCGATCGGCACGGCGTCGAGGTAGAGCTGACCGGCGGAGCTGATCGAGACCGCGAGGACCACAGGGGTCGTCTCGCCGGTCGCGCTCCTCGGCAGCTCCATCGGGATCGTCTTGGAGGCGACGTAGCTCGCCGTGATCATCATGACCACGAGGAGTACGAGGGTGATGTCGACCAGCGGCGTCACGTTGATGCCGGTGATCAGGTCGTCGTCGTCGAGTGCGCGGGCGGCCATGGTGATCTCCTTGGGTTCCGAGCTGGTTACGAGGCGAGGTGGAGCTGCGCGAGGAGCTCGCGGCCGAGAGCGTCGGCGCGCGAGAGGCGCGTCTTGATCACGCGCTGGAACGTGTTGAAGAACGCGACGGCAGGCAGTGCGACGAGGATCCCGATCGCCGTGGCGACCAGCGCGCCACCGACCTCGGACATCAGCCCCGAGCTCACCTTGCCCCCGGTCTCGTCGAGCATGTGGAAGGCGCGGACGATGCCGATCACGGTGCCGAGCAGGCCCACGAAGGGCGCGTTCGCGCCGAGCGTGCCGAGGAAGGAGAGCCGCTTCTCCATCTGCAACTTTGCCAGTTGTGCGGCACCGATCATCGTCTCCTCGACGACCTTGGGGCCCGCGTCCATTCGCGCGAGGCCCGCACCCACGACGCGCGCCTCGAAGGAAGGCGAGCGTGCGAGCCGCGCCTTCGCGGCCTCGAGATCGCCTCGCCGCAAGAACCGCATCATGTCCACACCCAGAGCGCCGACGTGGTCGCGGCTGCGGACCAGCGCGATGGCGCGCTCGGTCGCGATCGCGAAGCCGATGATCGAGAGCGCCACGAGCAGCCACATCACCCATTCAGCGCCGTTCATTGCGAAGTCCGTGAGTCGAGCCTGGAGATCCATATCGGAGAGCCTTTCAGTGGTTGAGGTTCGTCCGATGGCTTGTGCAGCGGCCGTGCCGCGCCAGCCCGCGTCGCAGCGCGTTTCCCGGCCGGTGTCCGGGGTTCTGTCCGCGGACACCCGGACAGGTGTCCGGAGCCCGCGCGGTCAGCTGCGGGTGAGCGTCAGCCTGCCCGCCGTGCCGTCGGGGGGCGCGCTGCGGTGCAGGAGCCGAAGGTGGACGGCGAGTCCGCCGCCCTCGCGGTTCTCGAGCCTCAGGGCACCGCCGTGGGCTTCGACGATCTCGCGGCACAGGGTGAGGCCGAGCCCCGACCCGCGCTCCTTGGTCGAATAGAACGGCACGAGCGCGCTCTCCATCACCTGCGCGGTCATTCCAGGCCCGCGATCCGCGATCGTCAGCCGCACACCGCGCTCGCCGAGGGACACCACCGACAGCGTCACCTGGTCCGGCGGCCCTCCGCCCTCGGCCGCGTTCTTGAGCAGGTTGATCACCACCTGCTCGAGCTGGGCGGGATCGAACCACCCGGGTTCCTCCGGCAGCTCACCGTCGAGGCGCACGGACGGGTGGAGTGCGAGGAGCCGATCGACGAAGGGCTGCCACGGCACCTCGACCTTGCGGGGCAGCGGCAACCTCGAGAACTGCGTGTAGCCGTCGAGGAACACCCGCAGGTGTTCGGTGCGCTCGGCGATCGTGCCGAAGATTCTCTCGAGCTTCGGAGCCAGCGGCGATCCATCGACGACCAGGCGCGCCGAGTGGACGAGGCTCGAGACCGGCGCGAGCGAGTTGTTGAGCTCGTGGCAGAACAGGCGGATCATCCGCTTCCACGCATCCGCCTCCTGGCGATGCAGCTCGGGCGACAGGTTCTTGACGAGGACGAGCACCATGGCCTCGCCGGCGACCACGAACCGCCGCTTGGCGAGGCTGTAGGTCTGGCGCTCCCCCGCCGCGTCGTCGACCGAGAACAGCTCGTCGCCGTCACCCTGGAGCGAGCGGCGCAGCGCATCCGGGGCGCGGCCGAGCATCGCGACGAAGTTCTCTCCCTGCGGGTCCCGGTTCTCGAAGAACAGCTCGCGAGCCGCCGCATTCGCGAGGGAGATGCGACCGAGGTCGGAGAACATCACGATCGCCGAGGGTGCTCCCTCGAGGGCCGCGCGAAGCAGCGCCTCCTGTTCTGCGGCCGCGGCCACCTCCGCACGCCGGGTGTCGGACAGCTCCCGAGCGACCTGAAACACGGCGGCCAGCTCGGCGTGGCGTGGCGCGGGCGGATCGTCGCCGGAGGCGAGCGATCGGAGTGCGACGGTCAGGGCGCGCAGGCGCCGCGCAGCGAGGGCGTGTTGAACTGCGAGCCCCAAGACAACGGCACCGAGCGCCGCGATCAGCCACAGCGCGAGGCTCACGGTGCTCTCCCGTCCGACCGAGTTCCAGGTTCCAAGGGGGCGACCCTACCGTAATTTGCGATCACCTGACGCAGAGCGCGCGGGTCGTCGCATCGATGCCGCCGCGCAGGTCGCGGACGACGAAGCTGAACGTCACCCGCAGACCTTCGGCGGGAACCTCGTCGGCGCTCGGCGGAGTCCACTGGACGGCCACCGGCGAGAGCTCGCGATCGTCATCTGCCTCGACGTAGGCGTACTGCTGGAGCAGCTCGCCCGCGGTGGCGAACGGCGAGAGCTGGAGCTCCTCGCGCCACGGGATGGGGTCGCCGGCCACCGTGAACGCTTCGCGGGCGGAGGCATCGAACGCCATCGCGAGGAGCACGTCCTTCGACCCGGCGGCGATCTCCGGCAACCCATCGCAGCCTGCGGCATCACTGCGATCCCAGGCGTCGCCCGCGAGCGTGAACGGCGCGTCGACGATGTCCGGGTGGTGATTCGTCGCACCGTCGTGGGCGATGAGGATGTGCTGCGAGACTTGATCGGCCTGCGATCCATCGTCACAGGACGCTGCGAACGTCGCCTCGTCGACCACCGGGGTGCCGCTCGCGCAGATCGCGCCGAGGACGACGACCGAGCTGGACTCGAGATCCGCCGGGACGGTGAGCTTCAGCACCGGCTCGAGGCCGCGCGCTTCGGAGTAGGCGAACACGGGCCCACTGCAGGCCGGGAACCCGACGGTGGTGGCCGCGGGGCATGCCGCGAGCACCCAGGAGCGCTCGGGCGCGGCGCCTGGCGATGCCGTGAGCCAGGTGACCGTCGCGTCCTCGCCGCGGGCGGGCCAGGCGCGCTGCACGTCGGCGTCGACGGTGACCTTCGCTCCGAGCACGCGATCGCGGGTGATCAGGGTCGCCGGGTCCAGGGTGGAGGTGCATGCGGTGGTCGCGAGCCCGAGGGTCGCGGTCAGGATGATGGTGACGAGCTTGGTCATGGGGGTCTCCTTCGATTCGAGGTCTAGAGCTCGCCCTTGATTCCGAGGCTCGGAATCAGGGGGAGGCCCGGGATGTCGTTCTGCTTCGTGTAGTCGAAGCTGTAGTCAGTGCCCTCGCGGTTCGCGTGGTTGTAGGCGTTCTGCAGGTCGAGGTAGCCGGCGCACGGGTGGCCGGAGATGTGGAACTGCTTCTCGACGCGCAGGTCGAGGCGGTGGAACGTCGAGCTCCGTGCGCTGTTCGTCGCGCCGTACAGCGGGCGATACGCGTCGATGTCGGCGTCGTAGATGCTGCCGGTCACGGGCGTCTCGGGATTGCCGGTCACCAGGCGGAACGTGCCGCCGACCTCCCAGCCCCGGCCGAGCTTGATCGAGCTGGAGACCGTCAGGATGTGGGTCTGGTCGTAATCGAACAGGCGCCACGTGCCGGCATCGTTCCGTTCGCTGCGCGACAGCGTGTACGACAGGAACCCGGAGACCGGCCCGCCAGGCTGCCACCGACCCGCGACCTCGGCGCCGTAGATCCGTCCCGTGCCCGCGTTGATCTTGCCCATCGGTGAGCCGACGATCATGTGCTCGAGGCTCTTGTAGTAGCCCTCGACGCCGATCGACACGCCCTCGGAGACCTTGTGGTCGACGCCCAGCCCGTAGTGGATCGCCTGCTGCGCGCGGAGCCCTGGGTTTCCGAACCCGGGGAGCGTCTCGTCCTCCGTCGGTGGCTGCGAGAACCGCCCGATGCCGCCCTTGAACGTCGTCGCGCCGCGCACGTAGCGGGCCGTGAAGCGCGGATCGACGGTGGATTGATCGATGTCGCTGAACCGGTCGGCGCGGAGGCCGGCGGTGATCGCCAGCTGTGGCACCGGCGACACGGTCGCCTCGACGTACGCGGCGGGCCGGAACCACGTGCCGCCCTTCTCGTCGACGTGCACCGCGTTCATCCGATCGCCGCGGACCTCCTTGTCGGGATTGCCCTCGGTCTGCGGGACCTGGGGACCCTCGTACCAGACGTCCGCGATCGTGTGATGGACATCGAGACCCCAGGCGAGCTCCAGGTGCTTCGCGGCCTTCACGTGCCAGTCGGCGCGACCGAAGAACTCGAACCCATCGAAGCCACCGCTGAGCGCCTCGGCGTACTGCACGACGAAGCGGCGCTTTCCGCCGGTGAGCGAGATCACCTGCTCGATCCCGGGCCAGGTCCGGGTCCAATCCGCGCGGAGCCGATGGAACTGGGTGTCGATCCCGAGACGATCACGCTCCGTCGATGCGCCGCTCGGATTGGCGAGCACCACGTCGAGCCGATCGGTGTTGCCGTACCCGATCAACCGGAGCTTGTTGTTGCCGTCGGGCTTGTACGTGGCCATCGCCTGCCAGTCGGTGTAGACCGGCGTCGCAGCGACGGGCGTGTCCGTGGCCCGCAGCAGGGGGCCGATCCACGCGTCGATGTAGCTGCGACGCCCGGCGATCGCGAACGAGGTCTTGTCCGTGATCGGCCCCTCGACGAGCACCGAGCCATCGATCATGTTGACGTCGACGAGTGCGTGAAGTCGATCGGCGCGCGGGTCGCGCAGCTCCGCCTCGATGACGCCGCCGATCTTGCGGCCGTAGTGCGTCGAGAAGTTTCCGGGGAACAGGTCGACGCGCTGGAGCAGTGCGCCGTTGACGAAGCTCGTCAGCCCACCGAGGTGGTACAGCTCCGAGACGGGCGCGCCGTCGAGGAACACCTGGCTGTCTCCCGGCGCGCTGCCGCGAACGAGGATCATCCCCAGGCCGCTGGGCGGCCGTGCCACGCCGGGCAACAGCTCCACGGCGCGAAGCGGATCGCCGCGGGTGCCCGCGATCTTCGTGAGCTGGTCGCCCTCGAGGGATCGGCGCGTGATCTCTCGCACCGGTGCTTCGATCGTCGCGACCGCACCGTACGAGCCGGTGTCCTCGCGCGTGACGGCGGGGCTGAGGCGATAGGTGACCGCGGCCGCCTCGCCGGCGACGACGTCCTCGTCCTGGGCGAAGGCCGCGTGATCGAGCGCGTCGATCGCGACGTGGTAGTGGCCTGCCGGGAGGTCGTCGATCGCGAACGCACCGGTCTCGTCGGTGGTCACCCGATGCGCAGCGCCATCAGCGCTCGTCACCACGATCTCCACACCCGCGAGCGCCTTGCCATCGGCGCGCGACAGGAGCTGGCCTTCGATCCGGCCCGTGATCACCGGCGCTGGGGCGGCGGCCACGGGGTCGAGGGTGAACGCATAGCGATAGTGGACCCGCGCGGCGATCGGCTGGCCATCCTTGGTGGCCGGCGCGAACACGAACTGGCGGACCGCGGCGAGCGCAGCCTCGTCGAAGCCATCGCCGACCGGCGCGAGCACACGAGCATCGGTCACCAGCCCATCCGTGCCGATCGTGATCTCGAGCTCGACGGACGCCTCGCGACCCGCCGCACGCGCGGCCTCGGGATACGTGGCCTGGACGAACGTCGCGATCGTCGGCGGTGTCGGAGGCGTCGGGGCGGGCTGTGCACCCGCCAGAGCTCCGGTGAAGAGCGACGCGAACAGGAAGGCCGAGAGCTTGGTGCGAAGGTGATGCATGGACGGAAGGAGCAACAGCAGCCGTCGTGCCAGGCTCGAACCGGGACGATTCGCGGACTTCGCTCACCAGCGGGCGGACAGATGCCCGGTCCGCGGACAGGTGTCCGGACACGCTCGGACGCCGCGGAATCACTCGTGAGGGCGGAACACGGGTAGGGTGTGCGACCCACCGTGCACACCATCGTCACGCATCCCGGCGGCGCCCACAAAGACGACCTCCTCGCCGTCTGTGTTCTCGCCGCTCTCCATGGCTGTCCCGTGGTTCGGCGCGAGCCGACGCCCGAGGAGCTCGCGGATCCGTTGGTCGCCGTCGTCGACATCGGCGGCAGCCACGACCCGGCGCGGTCGAACTTCGATCACCACCACTTCCCGCGCGAACATCCGCCGACCTGTGCGCTCAGCCTCGTCCTCGCTCACCTCGGCCTCTACCAGGACGCGCTCCGGTTCTGCGACTGGCTCGAGACCGCGGAGTGGTTCGATTCGCGAGGCCCCAAGAAGACCGGGGAGTGGCTCGGCGTGCCCCGTCGCGCGATCTCGCAGCTCAACTCCCCGATCGACATGACCCTGTTGCGCCGCTTCGCGCAGGCGACCCGGATCGAGCCCACCGATCCCCTCTACGCGTTCATGAGGATGGTCGGGGACGATCTGCTCGAGTACCTGCGCGTCGCTCGCGAGCGCCTGGACTTCATCGATCAGCGCGTCGAGCGGTGGACGATTCCCTGTGGCGCAGACCTGATCGAGGCACTGTTCCTGCCGCGAACCGAGGCCGCCGCAGACGAGCCCAGCTCCATGCTCGGCAGCTACATCCGCGCTCGAAAGCTCGAGGGCGTGATCGCGGCCATCGTGTATCCGGACCGTCGTGGGGAAGGCTTCGGCATCGGCCGGTACGAAGATCACCCCAGCCTGGACTTCTCGCGCGTCGAGAGCCAGCCCGACGTGCACTTCGCCCACAAGAGCGGCTTCATGTGCAAGACGTCGGCGAGCGAGCCGGATCGACTCAAGGAGCTCGTGACGATGGCCTGGCGTCGCTGACCGCGTCAGCGCTGTGCGCGACGGCGTACGAGCAGCGTGCCGAGCCCCAGGATCGCGAGCGCCCCGAGGGCGCCGGCGCCGACGCCCATCGCCTTGACCTTCGCCGCGGCCGGCGGTGGCGTGGCACGCGCAGGCGAGGGCGCCGCCCGCTCCTTCTTGAACCCGATCTCCCACAGGTCGCGGCCGATGACCTGACCGAGCGCGAGCCGGCCGCGCGGTGCGAACGCGACCTTGCTCGCCGCGATCACCGACGTGTCGACGCCATCCGGCGGTCCGCCCCAGACGCCGCGCTTCGGGTTCTTGCACTTGATCGGGCCGCTCCACCAGTGACGGATCGCGTAGCGAGCCTGGAAGAAGTTCTGGTCGGACGCGGTGGCGCCGTACTCGATCCCTCCCTTGCTCCACTGCTCGCGTCCACCGGCCACCGGCTTGGCCTCCTTGAACCGGAGGTCGTCCTTCATGTCTCGCTTGCCGTACCGCGCGTGCAGGCGCGTCAGCACGAAGTTGTTCGCGATGTCGCCGCCGATCACATCGGCGCCGAGCGTCGTCATGTCGTCCGTCGTGACGTCGAGCTCGGGGCACGGATCGCAGTGGTAGCCGCGCGTGGCGGTCCACGCGTACTCGGTGACCACGGCGCGCGGATTCGCCTCGATCGTCTTGTCGAACAGCGCCGCGTAGAACTCGGCGAACCGAGACTTCGTGCGTGACGTGACGTCGAAGTTGGTCGGGATGAACACGTTCTTGTAGTTCGCGACCTCGTACCGCTTGTCCTTCGACAGGATGTTGACGATCAGGTCTTGCTTGCCCGACGAGTTCGCGATGCCCAGGCGGATCGGCAGCGAGAAGTCGTCGCTGTCATAGTGGAACCGGATGGGCGAGAGCGCGGCATGGCCGTTCACCATGCGGACCTTCTTCGGATCGACCTTCGCGACGAAGAACTTCGATCCGCTCTCGACGTACGGCCGCAGCAGCGGCTCGGCTCCTTCGGGGATCGTGTACTTGTTGTCGCGCAGCCACGTCTCGAGCCCCGACGAGTCGGTCGCCGACAGGATCAGGATCTGGTACTCGCCGACGTCGAACTTGGCCTCGATCTGGACGCTGCCGCCACCGCCGGGGCCGAACCCGGAGCGACCGAACCCGAAGCCGCCCGACATCTCGCCGGCTTCACTTCCGAGCAGCCCGCCGTAGATGTTCTCGGGGGGGCAGGGATCCTCCTCCCAGTATTCGACGAGCCGCGGCGCGCCGAGGGAGTCGACGCGATCGAACACGTCGGCACGCAGCGTCTTGACGTCGCTCTGGCGGAGCACCGCGGGCACGGGGATCACCATCGCGAAGTCCGCGAGCGGCCCCTTGTAGTCGTTCTGCATCGACAGAACGGTGCGTGTGCCATCGCGCATCAACACGACCTGGGTGGCGTCGTTGAACATCTTCCCGCCCGAGCCACTGACGTAGAACCCGCAGAACGCGTGCGCGGTGGGCGTCGCCGCCACGACCGCAACGGCTGCACCCAGGACAACCCCTAGCTTCGTCATCGCAGCCTGGGACACCGCTCGGGGTGATCGAGTTCCGAAATCCTCAGCGGCGCTACCGAACGGTGGTCGTGGCGGTCGTCGTGGTCATGGTGGGCAATCGCCAGGGCACGACACGTAGTCCTCCAGCACCGCGTTGCATGCACCGTCGCCGCATCGCGGACTCTCCGTATCGCAGGTCGTCCCCGGCGGACACAGCGGGTTGCAGCGTCCCCAGCAGTCGGGATCGGCGGGATGACTCGCGTCGCCGCAGCCGATCGCGCCGTCGCCATCGGAATCGATCCCCGGGGCGCAGCGGTCCTTCGGGATCGATGCGGACTGGTAGGCCATCGCCCAGACGTCGTCGTTGTAGCCATCGCCATAGCGGGCCAGCCGCTGGTTCATGGCGTCGTAGTACATCGAGCAGGCATAGCGGCCCGGTGCGACGTTCGGCGTCTGTACAGGGCTCCACGTGGTGCCGTCGTATTCCCAGAGATCGGCGCCGAGCAGTGCCTCGATCCGCTGTCGCTGCGGATCGAAGACCATGTCGTTGACCACCTGGTTCGAGTTGGAGGGCGGCATGGTGGGCGCGAGCTGCCAGACATCGCCGTCGAGCTCCCAGGTGTCGGTCAGCATGTAGCCACCGTGGACCACGACCCGATCGCGGCGATCGTCGTAGGCCATCCCGAACTCGGTGCGCCCGGGCGGCGAGACCGGGCTCGTGATCAGAGACCAGTCCGTGCCGTCGAACTCGTAGGTGTCGTTTCGCACGTCGACCTCATCGCTGCCGCCGAACAGGATGATCCGATCGCGGCGGCGGTCGTACGCCAGGCGGTGACTGTGCCGCGCCGGTGGGATCGTGGCGGTCGTCACCTGGGTCCAGTCCGTGCCGTCGTAGGTCCAGGTGTCGTCGAGGTCGCCGGTTTCGCCTTTGCTGCCGCCGAACACCACGATGCGGTGGCGCTTGGAATCGTACGCGCCCGACGAGTAGCTGCGCGCAGGTGGCGAGTGAGCGGGCATGCGCTTCTGCCAGCTCCCGTTGGCCAGCTCCCAGGTGTCGCCGAGCACGAAGTAGTCGCTCCAGCCACCGCCGAACATCAGCGCTGCGCCTCGAAGCGGATCGTAGACCAGCACCGGCGTGTACCGCGAGCGTGGCCTCGGCTCGGTGGCGATCGCGGCCCAGTCGCCGCCGTTGTAGGCCCAGGTATCGGGCTGGCCCGAGCCGCCGAACATGATCACGCGATCGGAGTTGGCGTGAAACGCCATGCCATGGCCGGCGCGAGCCACAGGGTGGGTCGCCGGATTGACCGGGGTCCATGTTGCGTCCTGGAGGACCCACAGGTCGGCGAGCGCGTTGGTGGTGGCGCCGCGGCCGCCGAACATGACCAGCCCATCGAAGGCCTCGTGGTAGGCGAGGGCGGTGAGGTCGCGGGGAGGCGGAAGCGGGGAGGTGATCGTCCGCGGCGTCCAGTCGAGGCCGTCGAACTCCCAGGTGTCGGCGCGCGCGGAGGTGTCGCGCCCGCCGAACAGGATGATCCGCTGCCGCACCGGGTCGTAGGTCATCGCATGCCAGTCGCGGGCGCTCGGCGCATGGGCGGTGGGCTTCGGGGCCCACGTGGCGCCGTCGAACTCCCAGGTGTCGCGCCACAGGCCTTGCGGCTGCGTCAGATCGCCCAGGCCGCCGAACAACACGAGCTTGCCGCGTACGCGATCGAACGCCATCGCGGCGTAGGTGCGCCCGGGCGGATGGACCGCCAGGGGGAGCTGGGTCCAGGTGATGCCGTCATAAGCCCAGGTCTCGGAGCCGTAGGGCACGGTGGCATCGCCGCCGAACAAGATCGTGCGGCCGTGCACCGCCTCGTAGGCCATCGTGGCCCCGTTTCGCTGCGATGGGCTGATCGCGGGGCTGCGGCGGAGCCAAATCTCGCTGTTGGGATCGAGCTCCCACGTGGTCGCACCGTCGAGCACCACCATCCGATCGCGCCGCAGATCGTAGGCCATGGGCCCTCCGATCGCGGGGATCGACTGGGGCGTCACGTCGCGCCAGCTCGGGAACTCCACCGTGCAGCGCGAGGTGCAGCCATCAGCCGAGAGGCCGAACACGCCGTTGTCGCACTCCTCGTGGCTGATGCCATCGACGAGGCCATTTCCGCACGCTTCGTTGGAGCGGCAATCCGACGAGCAGCCATCTCCTGCCGAAACGTTGCCGTCATCGCAGACCTCGCGGAAGCCCATCTTGCCATCGCCGCAGAACACGCCTCGGCACACCCCGCTGGTGCAATAGCCAACGGCGACGGCGGCGGTCGAGCACATCCCGTTCTCGGCCAGACCTTCACAGGCCGCGACATCGCCGGCGCTCGCACAGCCATCCGGCAAGCACACGCTGTCGCTGGGGCACAGCAGATCGCCACACTCCACCAGGTCAGCCTCGAGCTTGCAGGCTGCCAGCACGCCGCAGAGCAGTACAACCCATGCGCGCGTCACGGAGTCCAGGATACCGCGTCCTCGGTAGATCGCGTCCGGAATCCTCTCGAGACGAGGCGCCCCGAAGCTTGACTGTGTGGGTGGCCGACCGATGATGTCGCGTGCCCGAGGACAGGACGATCACCGTGCTGCTGCGCGCGTGGCGTGATGGCGAGGCCGGCGCGCTCACCGAGCTGATGCCGATCGTCTACGACCAGCTGCGTCGCCTCGCGGGCCGCCACCTGCACGGCGAACGGCCCGACCACACGTTTCGTCCGACGGAGCTGGTCTCCGAGGCGTATCTCCGGCTCTCGAAGGGGGCCCCTCCCGCATGGAATGATCGCGTGCACTTCTTCGCGGTCGCCGCTCGCAACATGCGCCAGATCCTGATCGACCACGCACGCAAGCGTGTGGCCGACAAGCGCGGTGACGGGGCGCGGGCGATCACCTTCGACGAGCAGCTGATCGCCGGCGATCGGCCGCACGAGCTGATCGCTCTCGATGATGGTCTCGTCGCGCTCGCGACGTTCGACGAGCGCAAGGCTCGCGCGATCGAGCTCCACTATTTCGGTGGGCTCACCCAGCCCGAGATCGCGGAGGTGCTCGAGGTCCACGTCAACACGGTGATGCGCGACCTGCGTCTCGGGGAGGCCTGGTTGCACCGCTACCTCGCAGCTCCGGAATGACGCGGGGGGGCCACCCGATCGACGGGGCACGCTGGCAGCAGATCGAGCAGATCTTCGATGCCACGCTCGCCCTGCCTGAAGCCGAGCGCCGAGCGTTCGTCGAGCGCGCGTGCGCGGACGATCCGGATCTCCTGGCCGAGGTCGAATCGCTCCTGGCCAGCGAGGCCGTCGCCACGCGGGAGCTGCGAGGTGTCGTCGCGCGCGGCGCACGGCGTGTGGAGCAGGAGGTCACGAACAAGCAGATCGGGCGTCGGCTCGGAGCGTATCGGCTCGAGGCGCTGATCGGAGAGGGTGGGATGGGCGCGGTCTATCTCGCGTCTCGCGATGACACCGAATACGACCGTCGCGTCGCGATCAAGATCCTCCGGCAAGGCTTGCCCACCGCCGACGCGGTCGCGCGGTTTCGCGACGAGCGGCAGATCCTCGCCGCGCTCGATCATCCCGGCATCGTGCGGCTCCTCGATGGCGGGAGCACCGAGGAAGGCCTGCCGTACCTCGTCATGGAGCACATCGAGGGCGTGCCGATCATCGAGTTTGCGCGGACCAAGCAGCTCGCGATCCGCGCGCGTCTCGAGCTGTTTGGCGCCGTGTGCGCTGCGGTGGCGTACGCCCACCAACAACTCGTGGTTCACCGCGATCTCAAGCCGAGCAACATCCTGGTGACGACGGAGGGCACCCCCAAGCTCCTCGATTTCGGGATCGCCAAGCTGCTCGGTGGTGGCGCGGTCCGGGCGGCCTCGACGCGTACGGGCATGGCGCTGTCCACGCCCGAGTATGCGAGCCCCGAGCAGCTGCGCGGGCAGCTGGTGTCCACCGCCACCGACGTCTACTCACTCGGCGTGGTTCTTTACGAGTTGCTGGCGGAGCGGTCTCCCTATCCCTCGGCCACGGATCCGCTGGAGCTGATCCGTCTGGTCAGCGATGTGGTGCCGCCACGACCGAGTCAGGTCGCGGCGACCTCGCGTCGCAGTGCCCTCTCGGGAGACCTCGACAACATCGTCCTCAAGGCGCTGCAGAAGGATCCGGTCCGTCGCTACGGCTCGGTCGAGCAGCTCGCGGAGGACCTCCGCCGTCACCTGTCGGGCCTGCCGGTCACCGCACGCGCGGCGACGCCGGGCTATCGCGCGCGCAAGTTCCTCGGCCGTCACCGCGGCGCGCTGGCCGTGACGCTCGTCGTCGCCGCCGCGATCTCCACGCTGGTCGCCTCGTCGGTGCGGGAAGCACGACGCGCGGATCTCCAGGCAGCGCTGGCCCAGCAGCGGCTGGCCGAGGTGCGCCGGCTCGCGACGTCCCTGCTCGTGGAGCTCGATGGCAAGATCCGCGACCTCAACGGATCGATGCCCGCACGCGAGTGGATCGTTCGCCGGGCGCTGGCGTACCTCGATGGGCTCGCTGCGGGCGATGTCGACGATCTGGATCTCGGCCGCGAGATCGCGCGCGCGTACATGCGGATCGGGGACATCCAGGGCAGCAGCACCGAGCCAAATCTCGGGCGGGCCAGCGACGCCGTGCGCAGCTACGACAAGGCCCGCGCGATCCTCGTTCGGCTCGCGGCGACCGGCGTCGTGGACCGAGAGACCCGCGAGCTCCAAGTCACGAGCGAGTACGGGCTCGGCTCCGTGCTCCAGAGCGCCGGTGATCTCGCCGGTGCGCGCGTGCATCTGCAGGCTGCCCTCTCGAGCGCACTCGGTGGCCCCGAGGATCGGGGCCGGGCCATGCGCGGCTGCATCAACCTCACCGAGGTCGAGATGTGGGGCGGCGATCTCGCGGCGGCGCAGCGGGACGGCGCCGCCTGCCAGGATCGAGCGCGTGCCTGGCGTGCAGCGCAGGCCGGTCCGGACTCCACGTACTGGATCGGAGTCACGTCGAAGATCGTCGGAGACATCGCCCTCCAGCTCGCGGACCCCGAGACCGCGACCCGCCAGGGGCGCACCGCGCTCGCGGCGTTCGAAGCGCTGGCCACGCAGTTCCCCGAGGAGGCGCGCTACGCGCGTGAGGCTGCGCTGAGCGGGGCGCGGCTCGCCGAGGCCGCGGCGGGTTTCGGCGACTCGGACCTCTGGATCGCCAACGTCGGAGACCTCGCGATGGCGGAGCAGCTGCTCGTGCGCTCCGTGGACCTCGCGAGCCGGCTCGCGGCGCGCGATTCGATGGATCTGCGCGGCACGCTCGATCTTGCTTCGTATCGCGCGAACCTGGCGGCCGCGATCGCAGAGCGGGATCCGGTCGCGGCCCTTCCGCTGTTCGCGGAGGTCAACGCCACGCTCGCGAAGTTGCCCGCTGCCGTCCGGGGCGAGTTCTATACGCGGCAGATCGAGTGGCTGCCGCACTGCGCGATGAGCGTGGCGCTCGCCCGAGCGGGCAGGCGTGACGAGGCCCTGGAGCAGGCCGCGCAGGGCCTCGCGATCGTGCAATCCACCGGGCCCGATGCGGCGCGGCTCGACGACTTCCGGGTGGTCTGCGTCTACCAGGTCGCCCTCGCACGGCATGCGCTCGGGGACGACGCCCTCGCGAGGACGCAGCTCGACCAGCTGGCGATCGACCTGGCAGCGCGGTCTCGGGTGCATCCGACGACCGCGAACCTGATCGGAGAGGTCGCCACGCTGTCATTGCGAGCGGAGCTCGGGGGTGCGACCGCGTGCGCTGACCGCCAGCGCGCGGTCGAGACCTGGCGCACGTGGAAGGGAGCGTCCACGGAGTTCGTTCACCGTCGCGAGGCGGAGCTGGTCGCTGCCGCAAGCTCGTGTCGATGATCGAAACAATCGTCACGGGCCATGGTGGGATCTGGCGCGGCGCTGCGCCTTTACCCATGTGACCTCATCTCGCCGAACGATTTCACCACCCTCGCCACCTTCTCCAGGGAGCTACCTCGTCGCTGCGGTCGCCGCAGGCGCCCTCCTGGGGCTCGTCGGCTGCGCCACGGACCCATCGGATCTCGAAGATCCCGACCTCGCGAGCGCTCGGTCAGAGGGGCCGCTCGCTGCCGCCCCCGGCATCGCCGCGCTCGGTCGGTTCCGGGTGGGCACCTCGGGTGAGCTCGCCGTGCAGCTCGACAACAGCGGGCGCACCGACATCGTCATCCGCCAGGTCTCGTTGGTCCCGCCGGATCCGTACGTCCCGGGCTACGTCCCGCCCGACCCGTGCCTCCCGCCGGACCCGTACACCACTAGCGTGCCGCCGGACCCGTACCACAACCCGCCGGCCTTCTTGCCACCCGAGTCCTACCTGACCACACGGCTGATCGCGCCGTGCGTGAAGCCCGGTGATTCGACGACGCTGAGCCTCGGCTTCCTGGCCAGGGACGCGGGCGGGTTCGCTGCGGGCGTCCGCATCGCGTATGCGACTGCTGACGGCGCCGCGTTCACGCTGACGGTGCCCGCGTCGGCTTGCGCCGTCGCGCGCTGACATTCGGCGGCCGAGACGCCAGCGTGCGTTCGGGCTACGCTCGGCGGACATGCGCTGTGCGGTGCTGGTTGTTCTCTGCGCCTGCAATCCCGTGTTCGGCCTGAAGCCGACGACCGAGGAGCCACCAATCGATGCGCAGTTCTTCGACGCGCCGATCGATGCTCCCTTCACGTGCTGGGCACCGAGCAGCCCGCCGCCGACGTTCTCGCGAGCACTGCACCAGCTGATCCAGCCAGAGCGGTGCAGCGAGTACACGATCGCGGGAGATCGTGCCGCCGCGACGTGCCTGGCCACGGGCCAGTACAGGATCTACCAGGGGGTCGTGGATGGTCCGCTGACACCGATCGCAACCCTCGACGACACCCCGCAGGACCGGTTCGAGCACCCGCGCATGGCGCCCGAAGGCGGGCTGCTGTTCGTCCGGAAGGTCCCCAAGCTCGGGACCAGCCCGCCTACCACGATCGTGGCGTATCGCAGCAACGCCAGCCATGACTGGAGCCCCGCCTTCACGGTGACACCCAGCCTCGGGTACAGCGAGACGTTCGGTACGCCTAGCCTCGGACCGAAGCGTCGCATGATGATCGTCGGTGGCCCCAGCATCATGCGCGAGGTCGAGATCGACGACGCGGGCACCATGACGACGATCCGCTTGTATGACAGCACGAACTTCCCCTTCAACGGCCTGCCCATCGCTCCGAACCTCTCCCCCGATGGTCTCCGCATGACCACCTACGCGGGGATCAACAACCTCTACGCCATGTACGTCGCGGATCGGGCGAGCCTCGACCAGCCGTTCACCGCGCAGAAGATCGACCTCCCGCTCGTGTACGACTCGTTCCTGACCCGGGACTGCAACCGGATCTACTTCTCGGTGACCGACCTGGGAACCGTGTTCTTCGTCGAACGCGAATAGCTGGTTGCCACGCAGTGGCTCATCGGATCGGGGGCGGTTCGTCGGCCTTCTCGCCGCACCCGCGGTCGTACCCGAGCTTGCACGACCGCGCGTACAGCTCGTTCGCCTTCTTCACGTCGCGCTTCACCAGCTCGCCCTTGGCGTAGACGTCGCCCAGTAGCTTGCATGCGACGTTGACGTCCCCGCTGCACGCCGTCTTCAGCAGGACCGGGATCCGCTTACGGTCGGCGTTCGGGAACTTGATCCCCTCGAGGATGAACGTCGCCAGGAACGCGCAGGGCGCGGGCCGCTTGAGGGCACACGCGCGCTCGTACCACGGCACCGCACGCTGGGTTGCCACCGGGATGTCGAGCTTCGACGGGTCGTCCTCACCCATCGCGTACCACCCTCCAAGGCTCTCGCACGACAGACCGTCGTTCCCCTTGCAGCCGGTCTCGAGGAGCTTCAGCGCACGCGGAATGTTGCGCATCACGTGCTCTCCCTGCAGCACCACGGAGCCCATCGCGCCGCATCCAAGCGCGGACTTTCCGTCGCACGCCTTCTCGAGCAGGGCGATGCCACGCCCGACCTTGGTCCCGTCGCCGGTGTTGACCCAGAACAGCCCGAGCTCGGCGCAGGCGGCGTAGTTCTTGGCGTCGCACTTCGTCAAGCACCTGGCTTGTGCGTCGTCGGTCGTGTTGCCCTTGCAGACATCCGCGGCCGCAGGCGCGGCGAGCATTACCAGCGACACGACAAGGAGGATGCGGGTGATCACGGGCTTCAGTAACAGCCCCGCATCGTCGACGCAATCGTCAGCCCGCAGCCCGCAGATCGAGGCCTCAGGGGAAGCGCAGCCCCACGTGCCGCACGTTGGCCGCGCAGCCGTGTGCATCGGTCCCGATGAACCAGTAGGCCAGGCCCGTAGTGGGAACGGCGACCTCGATCGGGGGGCACTGGTAGAACACCTCCGCCCAGTCGCCCTCCTGCCAGCGCCGGAACACGCCGAGCTGGTGCGTGCCGGGTTTGACGTCCGTGCGGCGAGGAGGTGCGAGCGAATCGAACGCCGGTCCGCGGAGCCACATCGCGACACGTCCCCCTGTGCCACTGATCACCACGTTGCCGCGCTCGCGGGGCTTGGCCGCCTTGACCACCGCTTCGAGGGGTCGCAACGGATCGATCTGCAGCGTCGTCACCCCTGACGTCACATCGGTGACCACGTCGATCACATGCGGCCCCGGAGGCGCCGAGAGCTTCAGCATCGGGCCGCGCGGGGTCGGAACGACGGTGCTCCCGGGCTTCGCCACGATCGCGCCATCGATCAGCACGAACGCGTTTCCGAGATCGAGCACGCCTTCGCCGACCAGGCGGAGTTCGACAGGATCGTGCGCGTAGTGCTCGAGCTGCGCTGCGACGAGCTTTCGCTCGGCGAGATCGGTCTGCAGCGTCAGGTAGACGCGATAGTCGATCGTGACGTCCTGCCACGTCGGCGCGCCGCTGCCACCCCGCAGATAGAGCGCGCGTCGCACCTCGGCGAGGTTGAACGCCGGCGCGGGGTGGGGCGCCACCTGGAGGGCCTGATCGTAGAGGTTAGCCGCGGCCGCGAGATCGCCCGCCTGTTCGGCGACCACCGCTTGATCGAATACGCGCGCCGCGGCCTGCGTGTACTTGTCGGGCTTGATCTTGCGATCGGCCTCCGCCGTGAGCGCAGCGGGGACGCAGAGCGCGAAGGCGAGAGCGATCCGGGCGATCACGTGGCCTTCCCGGGGAGCTTGAGGTACCGGACGTCGACCGAGATCTGCGAGCACGTCTCGCCGGCCTTGCGGGGCGAGGTCCGCACGTGGACGTAGGTCAGGGCATTCGCGCGCACGTCGAACGAGAGCTTGCCGTTGCAGGCACCCGGGAGGAGGGTCTGCTGGCGGCCGACGGGGCGCTGGATCCGCTGGTTCGCGCCCCACGCTCCACCTGCGTCTTTCCAGCTGAAGGCGTCCGCACGGCCATCGATGCTGACGAGGACGTTGCCGGGGTTGACCTGCGCACTGATCCGCAGCGGCCAGAACTGCATCTGGTTGAGCTGCTGGCGCGCGTAGGTGGTGGCCGAGATCCATTCGACGATGTCGCGGGTGTCCACATCGATCTCGGCGGGAGCAGGACCGACGACCTCGCCGTTGGACAGGATGATCCCCTCGAGCTCGTCGATCGGGATGGACGTGATCATGTCCGGGGAGCGCGTCGGGGAGCCGAGTCCGACCCACTGCGTGAGGTGGCACGCTGGCCGCACGACGCACGCCTTCAGCGCCTCTTGCTTGGCGGCGATGGCCACGCGATCTCGGGCACGCGGGAGGCGCGTGAGGTACGCGGCATACGCACCGCGCGCGGTGGTGGCCCAGCCCTGCGGCCGCTCGAGCTCGAGCAGCACGGCACGATTGAACGCGGTCTCGGCGCTCGGTGCATCCTTCTCGGCCTGGTCGAACAGCGTCAGCGCACGCGCCAGATCACCGGCCTCCGCGGCGAGCTGGCCAGTGATCATCACGCGCATCACGTCGATCGGCGTCTGTGGGCTCGGCGCTCGGAGGTCTGGCGAGGCGCTCGCGAGCTGCACCGAGGCCAGGACCAGCGCGATCGCCCATCGCCCGAGGAGCATGGCCAAGCATAGCGTGTTTGGCCTGGGCCGCGCTGTTCAGCGGATGTCGTGGCGTTCGCGATAGATCTGTCGGCTCAGGCGGTCCTCCTGGCGGTTCAGGTATCGTCGTCGCCATGCTCCGAGCAGCGGTGGTCGCGGTCTTGATGGTTGGGTGCGGACAGATGACCGTGGAGCGAGGGGAGCGCTGGCCGGCCCACCGCAAGCGTCACGACGGCGCGCTCGAGAGCCTCGAGATCACGATGAAGCAGCAGGCCCGCGAGATCGTGCTGCTCCAGCGGCGGCTTGCGAAGCTCGAGCTCGCCCAGCAGGCACCCGCCCACGTCGAGCCGGCGCCCGCCACACAACCGGCGTCACCGTAGTCTGCTCGGCGGGCCCGGGGCGATGCTCGCTACTGCGGCATCTGAATCGTCGAGAACAGCACCTGCCAGCGGCCATCCGGCGCGAGCTGCCACAGCGTCAGATACGCGAACGTGGTCTCGGGTGAGTCCACTGACGCCAGCGCACCGAGTGTGACGCCGAGCTTCCCGCTGGGCGCCAGTCGCGCCATGCGCGGGGTTCGCGGACCGAGCTCGTGCTTCGCTCCGTCGAGGTCTTCGCGAACGGCCTCGGTTCCGACGGCGAGCCCCGAGATCCAGTGGAAGGCGCCTCCATCGGGGACCGAGGCTGCGAGCCACGCATCGAAGCCGCCCGTGGCGACCGCTGCGGCAAACTCGCGATCCTGCGCCATCAACGCCGGTGCGGGTGCCGGCGCGATGGCTTCGAGCTTGTTCGTCACGAGCCGGATCGCGTGCGTCCGATCCTCGATCCGGATCGCGTTGCCCGCGCGCGCGAGGCTCCACGGGCCGGCCTTGCGCTCGAGCTTCGCGGTGGTGCCCTTCTCGCGAACGCCAAACGTCTCGAACAGGGTCGAGCTCTTCATCGCCGCGGGCACGATGCGGTATGTGGTCAACGAGTGGCCATCGGGCCCGGTGGTGACCACGAAGATCCGCACCGTGCCGTCGGTCGCGAACAAGGTTCCCAGCGTGATCCGCTCGATCGATCCGACATGGAGCGCGCCGCTCGGCCCGGCGTAGTCGCCGAGGGCGTACGGCAAGTAGGCGTCCGCCACCGTCGTCGGCTCGGGACCGAGCGGTGGTGCAACCGCGGCCACCCGCGCGTCGACGACCACAGGCGGCGTGACCGGTGCCGGCGTGACCGGTGCCGGCGTGACCGGTGCCGGGAGAGTCGCCGCCGGGATCGTCGCCGCGGGTCCGGGTGGAGACGATGGCGAACCACAGGCGGCGAACGCCAGCACGCTGACCAACCTACGCATACCTCATCGTATGGCGGGACGTCGGAACAGACACTGCTGCTGCCGATGAAACGAGCCACTGCAACGTCAGCGCCCGCAGCAGGTCGCCACCTTGGTCGCCAGCGTCGCTGCCTGCGTGCGCCACTCCGCGTTCGCGGCATCCTTGGCGAGGAGCTGCTGCGCGAGTGCGAGGCCGAGACGATACTTCGCGAGCGCACCCTTCGCCTCCTTGCGCGCGAGCAAGGCGTCGCCGACCTTCTCGTGGCCGACGGCGGTGTCCAGCTGCCAATCGGTGTTCGTCGGATCCTTCGCCCGCAAGGCCTCGACGATCGAGAACCCGGCCTCGTACTGGGCGAGGGCATCGGCCGCCTCTTCCCGCGAGAGCAGCACGTCACCGACTTTGTTGTGCATGACCGCGACGCTCCGCTTCCAGGTGGCGTTGGCTGGATCACGCGTCGCGAGTGCCTCGAAGATCGTGAGCGATGCGCGGTACTGCTCGAGCGCGGCTGACTTGTCGCCGAGGGTGGACAGCGCGTTGCCGAGAGAGTTGTGGCTGGCCGAGAGATCGCGCTGGTGGTCGGAGCTGCCCGGATCCTTGGCGGCGATCGCCTCGCGGATCGCGAGCGACGCACGATACTCGGCAAGAGCGCTCGCCCCATCACCGCGCGTCAGGGCCATATCTCCGACCCGATCATGGCTGATCGAGAGGTCCCGCTGGCGTCGGACGTTCGAAGGGTCGGCGGCGGCGATCGTCTCGCGAATCGCGAGGGAGGCTCGAAACTCCTCGAGGGCACCGGCGTTGTCTCCGCGCGTGCGCAAGGCATCTCCGATGCGATCGCGGCTCATCGCCACCTCGCGCTGGCGCTTGGCGCGATCGCTCGAAGCTGCCGTGGCGAGCGCTTCGCGGAGGTCGAGCGCCGCCCGGTACTCGACGAGCGCACCGTCGGTGTCGCCTCGCACTGCGAGCAGCTCCCCGACCTGGTCGTGACTGATCGCGAGCTCGCGCTTGCGGTCGGCGTTGTCCGGCGCCTGGCGGGAGAGTGCCGCCCGGAGCACGGCGCTCGTGCGTACCTCCGCGAGCGCGGCGGCGGTGTCACCACTCGCCGCGAGAGCCAGGCCGACCTTGTCGTGACTGACCGCGAGGTCGCGTTTGCGGTCGGCATTGGTCGGATCCTGAATGGCGAGGGCGCCGTCGATCTCGAGGCCGGCGCGAAACTGCTCGAGGGCGCCGGTGATGTCGCTTCGACCGACGAGCACGTCGCCGATCTTGGTGTAGCTCACGGCGACATCGCGCTGCGAGCTGGCGTTGGCGGGATCTTTGTCGCGCACGGCAAGGGCGATCGCGAGGGCTGCCTTGAACTCGACGAGCGCGGCGGTGCCATCACCTTGTGCGAGGAGGACGTCCCCGATCTTGTTACGCCCGATGGCGACGTCGCGCTGTGCGGCGAGGTCTCTAGGCGAGCCCGCCGCCAGCGCTTCGAAGATCGCGAGGGAGGCGCGGAACTCGACGAGCGCGACCGGGTACTCACTCATGGCGAACTGCACGTCACCGATCCGCTGCCGACTCACGGCGAGGGTGCGCGAGGTAGCCCCGTCGAGCGCTTCGATGAGGGCGAACGACGAGCGATACTGCTCGAGCGCAGCCGTCGCGTCACCCCGCGCGAACAGCGCATCACCCACGAGGTAGCGGATGCGCGCGAGGTCGCGCTGTGCTGCCACGTCGTTGGGGGCCTGGCTGGCGATGCCCGCGTAGATGTCGAGGGCGGCGCGGTACTGAGCGAGGGCCCCGTCGGAGTCACCCTTGGCCAGCGCATCGCCGAGGTTCTCGTGCGCGAGCGCCCGCTTTCTCGGCGCGGCATCACTGCGCTCCTCGTAGTACGCCACCGATTTCTGTGCCGCGGCTGCGAGAATGTCGAGCTTGCCGATCGGCTCGAGCTTCTTGCGCAGATCACCGAGCATGAACTCCATCAGGTCTTCGGCGGACTGCCGGCTATGTGCTTCGAGACGCTGGGCGTGGACGATGCGCTGGACCGCGACGACCGCCACGACGACGAGCACCGCGAATGCGATGCCCGCCACGCCGACCGCCGTGCGATG
The DNA here is from genome assembly GCA_016720595.1 of Myxococcales bacterium. Classification (GTDB taxonomy): domain Bacteria; phylum Myxococcota_A; class Polyangia; order Haliangiales; family Haliangiaceae; genus JABFXX01. The sequence continues at coordinate 76,069 of JADKKI010000022.1, read as the reverse complement.
GCGCCTGAGCCAGCGGCGCACGAGCTGCCCCAGAGAGTAGCGATGCGCGCCGACGAGCTGACCGGTCTGATACCGGCGCAGGTCCTCGGCGAGCTCCCGCGCGGTCGGATAGCGCTTGCTCGCATCACGTGCCATCGCCCTGTCGACGATCGCCAGGAGATCAGGAGGAACGCCGGGCTGGCGCTCGACGAGAGGCACCGGTGGGCCGTCCTTCACCGCCAGGAGGATCGCGAGGCCATTCGCGCCCGTGAACGGGGGCCGTCCGGACAGCACGTGATCGAGGATCGCGCCGATCGCGTAGACGTCCGCGCGCGCGTCGACGGGGAGCCCGTCGGCCTGCTCGGGCGGCATGTACGCTGGCGTGCCGAGCACGTCTCCCACCTCCGTCTCGGTGGAACTCGCATGGTGCGGCGTACTCGCACCGGCATCCGGCGCGCTCGCGTCGCCCAGCTCCTTGGCCAGGCCCCAATCGATCACCACCGTCTCGCCGAACGCGCCGACGAGGACGTTCTTCGGCTTCAGGTCGCGGTGGATCACGTGTTCGCCGTGCGCGTAGGCCATCGCGTCGGCGATCGCGAGCACGGTGGGGAGGAGTGCGAGGCGCTCGTCCAGAGAGGAGGTGCCCGCGATGACCTCGTCGAGCGAGCGCCCGTTGACGAGCTTCATCGCATAGAACGGCTCGCCCGACGGCCACCGTCCAGCCTCGTGCACGCTGACGATCGAGGGGTGCTGGAGGCGCGCGGTGATCCGCACCTCGCGCTCGAACCGCACTGCCGCATCGCCGGTCCCGTGCAGGATCTCTTGACCGCGACATCGCGCCGAAGGCGGCGATCACGTGCCACCCGGATCCGCCCCATGCCTCCTCGCGCGATCTCGCGGTCGAGGATGTAGTGCGCCTGGTCGACGGGGAGAAACGTCGCGTAGTCCTCGGGACGGTTCGTCGGGCGTGCGGCCTGGGCCTCGGAGACCATCGTCTCGTCGGTCGCGGCCAGCGTGTCGTCAGTGACGGCCAGCGTCGCGTCGGTCGCCAGCTTCCCCACCGACGAATCTGGATCCTTGTCGCTCACGTCGCCTCTGTCACCCAGCGTAGACGATCCCGGGATGCCTAGATCGCTACCCGGTCTGCGGTAGCGTTTGGCATGCCCAGCCCGATCCTCGCGCCCGTGGTGGTTCTCGTTGCATGGACGATGGTGATGTGGGGGTGGATGTACGCGACGCGGATCCCGGCGATCCAGCGCGCGAAGATGCGCCTCGATCCCGAGGCGCCTCGCGGCGAGCAGATGGCAATGCTTCCACCGCGGGTGCGCTGGAAGGCCGACAACTACAACCACCTGATGGAGCAGCCGACGCTGTTCTACGCGATCGCGTTGACGCTCGCGATGGTCGGCCATGGCGCCGGCTGGAGCGCGCGGTTCGCGTGGATCTACGTCGGCCTGCGCGTGGCGCACAGCCTCGTGCAGGCCACCTGGAACAAGATCGAGGTCCGGTTCGCGTTGTTCTTTCTGTCGTCGCTCGCGCTGGTCGCGCTGATCGTGATCTGCATCGTCGACACGCAGATCTTCTGAGCGCTGGGTCGGCAGAGCGAGGACCTGCCGCCTGACGCTTGGCGGCGGTCGTGCGATGCTCTGCCCGTGCGGAGCTGGTGGTTCGTCGTGCTCGCCGGTTGTTATCAACCGCAGCTCGAGCCCACGTGCAGCGTGGAGTGCTCGGCCACCTCCGGATGCCCGGACGGCCTGGTCTGCGACGGGAAGCGTTGCGCACCTCCCGAGGGCTGCGGGCCCGTGCTCGATGATGCCGGGAGCAGCGATGCGCCCACCGGATGCTTCGGCGCCGACGATCTCGTGTTCTGCCCGCAGCGTCCGCTCGAGCCGACGCGGACGGTGACCGGCGATGTCGACACGGCATCGGACTCGCAGTGCGAGATCGTGACGGCCAACGGCATCACGGCGTGCGTGATCGCCGGCGGCAAGCTCGCGATCACGGGGTCCTTCAAGGCCCATGGCGTCTACGCACTGGTCCTCGCCGGCGACGAGGTCTCGATCCCAGTGGGGGCCGAAGTGGATGTCTCGAGTCACGTGGCTTCGGTGCTGGGTGCCGGGAGGCGCGCGTGCGCGAGTGGTGTCGGCCTGGCCGGCGGTGGTGGTGCCGGTGGGGCGTTCGGCACAAAAGGTGGTCCGGGTGGCACGCCGATGACGGGTGGCGCGTCAGGCCCGATCTCCCTCACGGCCTACGGAGGGTGCGACGGTGGAGGCGGTGGCCGGACCACGGGGGTGAGCGGCGGCGAGGCCGGCGGTGGTGGCGGCGTGGCGATCCTGATCGGCCGACAGTCCGTCACGATCGACGGGGCTGTGCGTGCGTCGGGCGCCGGAGGTCGTGGCGGGATCAATGGTGGCGGCGGTGGTGGTGGCTCGGGTGGCTCGATCGTCGTGATCACGCCGAGAGTCATCGGCAACGGCACGCTCCACGCGCTCGGTGGTGGGGGCGCCGGAGGCGGATCATCGACGACCAACGGCGGTAATGGGAGCGATCCCGATTCAGCCGGCGTGGCGATCGGCGGCGCGGCAGGGTCCGGCGGTGCAGGGGGTGGCCCGGGCGGAGCAGGTGGCGGCCAGGACGGCGGGGCCGGGACGACCTATGGTGGCGGTGGCGGCGGTGGCTTGGGGCGGATCTCGCTGCGCGCGAGCGACAAGTCCGGGTTCGGGACTGCGAAGATCGTCCCGGCGCCGACGACACCGTAGGGCTGTCTGATCACGCCGTCGTGCTGGTCGTGGTCGTCAGCTGCTCCACGTCCTACGCTGGCCGATCCGCGCGTACCATCTCGGCGATGGCCGATGAAGGCGTGATCGCCGTGTGGAGCGGATCCCAGTGCGTCTCGCTGGCCACGCGGATTCCGCCGGAAGGGATCGTGATCGGACGCGAGCTCCTCGGCGACACCACCGACGATCGGCTCAGTCGGTTGCATGCGCGCATCGCTCGTGTCGACGGACGCCTGGTCGTGAGCGATGCGGGCAGCCGCAACGGCACCTTCGTCAACGGGAGCTCGATCGAGACCGACACCGTCGAGGTGGTGCCGGGCGCGGTCATCCGCACGGGCCGTACGGTGTGGGCGATCGTCGCGGATGTTGCTGCCACCGAGGCCGTTCGGATGGTGCGGGCGATCGTCGATGCCGCACGCGCGGTGGCGCCGGAGATCACGATCCACGCCACGCTGCTGGAGGCCTGCCTGTGCCGCCCACCCACCCACCGCCCGCTGCTCGAGCTGGTGGCCGCGGCCGCGCTCGTGCGCGCCAGGGCCGGCGGCAGCCTGCGGGGAGACGACCTCGAGATCGCTCCGAGCCCGGGGCTGTGGGCCGTGTTCCCCGGCATCAAGGCAGGGATCGGGGCTGCGCGGCGGCTCGCTGCCAAGCTGAGCGGGTCGACGACGCGCCAGCTGATCGGCGGCAACACGCTCGTCGAAGCGCAGAGTGGCAGCCGGCGCGTGACGGTCACCTGTCCCCCGAGCACGGCGTACCTCGTCGAGATCTACGATGGCGAGGCGCTGGTAGCCGCGGGCTATACCGTCGAAGACAAGGACGCCCTCGCGGTGGCAGCGGCGTGGCTGGCTGGCGCCGCGCTGACGGCACTGGTGCAGGAGTGGCCGTTCCTGCGCGCTGAAGACGTCTGCTCCTGATCTGCCTAACCGGTTCGCCCGCGTGTCGAAGCGGTCGGGAGGCGCGCCGTGATGATGGTCTCGCCAGCCTGCGAACGGATGACCATCTCGCCACCGACGCTGCGTGCACGCTCCTCCATGTGCTGGAGACCATGCCCGCGCGTGGCCACCTCCGGATCGAAGCCCACGCCGTCGTCGCGGATCCCGATCGAGAGGGCAGAGGCCTCCGCTGTGCCAGAGATCCGCACTTGCGCCGCGCGAGCGTGCCGCACGCTGTTCCTCACCGCCTCGAGCGTGATGAACATCGCCGCGACGGCGATCCGATCGTCGAGGATCGCCTGTGGCTCGTGCTCGGGAAAGGCGTACGAGATCGAGACCTCGGCGCTGAACAGATCGTCACACCGCGAGCGCAGGTGCGACCAGAAGGTCGAGAGATCGCGATCGTCGCGCCGGGTGGCCCAGACCAGCGCGCCCAGCTCGTCGAGGCACGCCATCAGGCGATGTTCGACCGCGAGGCTCGCAGGAGTCTCCGTGTTGCGCCGCGCCTGCCACAGCGCCGCGTTGAGGCTCGCACCGAAGCCATCGTGGAGGTCGCGCGCGATGCGCTCGCGCTCCTCGACGAGAGCGAGCGCGGTCACGATCCCGCGCAGCCGATCCCTCTCGAGCGCGAGTGCGATCTCGCGATCCGCGGCCGCAAGGAACAGCCGATGGAGATAGAGCGCGGCGGCGCCGAGGCCGAGGGAGAGCAGCGCGGCGGCGTTGTTCCGCTGCACGAGGAACAGGGACGCGATCACGATCGGCGCGGCCGAAAACACCACCTGGTTGAAGCGCCGATACAGTGCCGCGCGTGCGCCGTGCAGCACCGTCGAGAAGTAGAGCAGCCAGAGCAGGCTGTGGGCGGTGCCCTCGATCGCGATCAGCACGCCGACCCCGAGCGTCAGCACGGTGGTCTCGGTGCAGTTGAAAGCGAGGTAGAGAGGATGTCTCACACCTCGCTTGATCGTCAGCGCCGCGCCGATGAGCACCACGGTGTACAGGCCCAGGAAGATCCACAGCGGGATCAGCTCGGCCGAGGCGAGGTTCGCCGGGTGAGCGTTCGTGAGCGCGACGAACGCGACTCCCGCCAGCAGCGTCGCGGTCGTTCGCGGGCGCCGGGTCTGCAGGTGGAGCTGCTCACCGAGGCTGGCGGGAGAAGGCTCCGGTGCGGTGCTAGTCGACAAGGCGCCGCCGGAGAGCTTCTCTCGTCGCCGCCGCCTTGCTGGTCACCCGGAGCTTCTTGTAGATGCTCTTGACGTGCGTCTGCACCGTTCCCTCGCCGACGCCGAGGTTCGTGGCGATGTCGGTGTATCGGGCCCCACGCGCAAGCTGGACCAGGACCTCGTGCTCGCGTGACGTCAGGCCGCAGTCGTCCAGCGCCGGTGGACGGAGGCTCTCGACGAGCTTGCGTGCGATCTCGGGACTCATCGGTGCGCCCCCGACGGCGGCCTCGTCGAGAGCCTGGAGAATCCGCGCGGGTGGCGTGTGCTTCAGGAGGTATCCGACCGCCCCCGCGCGCATCGCCGCGACGATGTCCTTGGGGTCGGCGAACTTCGTGAGCACCAGGATCTGGGCTTGCGGTTGAGACTCGGCGATCTCCGCGATCAGCTCGAGACCGTCGCCATCAGGCAGTCGGAGATCGACGAGCGCGACGTCGAACGCGTGTCCCCGGGCGAGGAACGTGCGCGCGGTCGCAGCTGTGGCGCAGCATGCGACGGTCACGTAGCCGCGCTCGGCATCGAGCAGTGCCGCGAGGCCGCTCCGCACGGGAGCCTCGTCGTCCACCACGAACGCGCGCCTCATCCGACGAGCCTACTCGATCGCAGGCTACTTCGCGGAGCCGGAGCCGGCCGCGGAGCCGGAGTCCGCCGCCGAGCCAGAGCCCGCGGCGGAGCCAGAGCCCGCAGCCGAGTCCGAGCCTGCCGCCGAGCCGGAGCCTGCCGCCGAGCCCGGGCCCGCCGCCTTCCGTGCCTGCTCGATCGATTGCGCTGCCTCGAAGACCATCTGCGAGACGTCGAGACCCGAGAAGCACTTCTTGTCGGTGAGGAGATTCTTGATCGCCATGACGCAGGTCTTCTCGTCGGCGGTCCACGGCCGGCTCTTGCAGTCCGCCTCGAACGCATTGGTCAGCGTCTGGATCTCGGCCGGCGTGGGATTGAGGGCCGAGATCCGATTGCCGCCGCCCGTCACGTGACGCCCGACGTACATCGAGGCGGCGTCGGTGCAGGAAGGGCCACCGCTGCCTCCGCCGCTGGTGCCGCCGCCCTTGTCACCCTTACCGCAGGCGACGAGACCAGCCAGAATGATCGGAACGAGGAGAGTTCGAGACATCATCCGACCAGCCTAAGTGACCAGCACCAGAGAGCGCCAGTTGCGCCGAGAGATACTCCCCTGGGCTCCCATGGATATGGGAGCCGGGGATCCGATCTCGGCGATCAGAACGTCCACTTCGGGACGGGCTTGCCGAAGTCGAGCTTCTTCGGCTGCGGGTAGTGCGGCGTGCCCCGCGACTTCACCGCGGCAGCCATCGCCTTGCCTTCGGGCGTCGCCCACGGGCGGCCGAAGAACGAGCCGTTCTTGATCTCGTCCGCGGCCACGACCTCGTCGAGTGCCGAGTCTGCCGGGATCTCGGTCTCGACGAGGATCATGCCGGGACGCAGCCTCAGACCCGCGAGCTGCTCGGGGTGCGGAACCAGCTTGCCGTCGGCGACCTGGAACCGGAACGTGCGCAGCAGCTTGCCCTTGTGCTTCCACTTGCACTCCCACTTGCCCGGGTGATCGTCGAGCACCCAGTACCCCTTCGCCTGCTTGTCGGCCGGCCCGAACGTGATCGGCATCTGGAACACCGCGCCCGCGACCTTGCGGTACTCGTTCTGCATCGTCTTCTTCTTGTCCTCGTACGCGCGCGCGACGACCTGGTCCTCCATGCCCATGCGCCCCCTCACGGTATGGCGAGACCAATCAGCGCTCCCCGCCTCCAGCAGCTTGCCGTCGACGCTGCAGAACATCGCGGTGTCCAGCACCGAGGGGACCTCGGTCTCGTACGGCGGTGCGTACCGGACCCAGAGATTGATCGTGTTGCTGTCCCACGGGATCAGGTAGTTCTCGAGGCCGCGACCTTGCCACGACACGTACTGCTGGCTCGCGGCCGGCACCATGTTGCCGCGGATCTGCGTGGCGGTCATGACCTTCAGCTTGTAGGTCCGCAGCGGCGTCGCAACGTCGGTCGCGCCGTCGACATAGATCGCATCGACCGTCACGTCTCCGGTGAGCTTCACCTGTTGCTTGGGCTCCGAGCACCAGTCGTCGGCGTAGTCGGTCTCGACGTTGGGCACCGCGCACGCGAGCTCGCTCGTGACCTTGCCCTGCTTGATCACGAACTTCAGCGTGCTGCCCTGCTGCCGCTTCGCGCTCCCGCGCAGGACGTAGTGGACCTTCAGCGCCCACCCTGGATTGAACTGGACGCCGTTCAACGTGTCGAAGGTGTTCTCGATCTTGAAGTCGGCGCCCGAGTCGTCGATCCAGATCGGCGGCTCGTCGGCCGCAGCAACACGTTGGCTCGCGACGATCATCAACGGTAGTACCAGCCATACAGCTCTGTGCATCGTTACCCTCCAGCCGACCACGTTACAGGAGCGAGCCTTCGCAGCCTGTGTCGGGCGAGAGTGGAATCGCTTCACGGATCTCGATTCGCGGCGCGGGCTCCCATGTTCATGGGATGCGCTTGGTTAGTTCGGTACCGCGAACTGGATCAGCGCGGGCTCCGTATGAAAGGAGCCGCCACCGGGCGTCAAGCCGGAGATCGCAGCGGCGAACACGACGTAGGTGATCGGCGGCGACTTGTCCGCCGGCGTCGCCACCATCGTCGTCGCGGCGGCGAGCACCCAGCCCGATCCGCCGGCGGCGCTCGTGCCGCTCGGCGCGAGCGCCAGCTTCCACCCCGAGATCGACTTCTTGCCTGCTCGACCGGTGTAGCGCTGGCCGGGCGCGCTGCCGAACACGACGAACGGACCGGAGACCAGCTCGGCGAGCCACGGCGTGAAGTCCGTGCCGTCGCCGCGCCCCAAGGTCGAGCGGAGCGATCCGATCGCTTGCTCGCGATCGATCTTCGCCTGCTCGCTCTCTTGCGGGTGCGGCAGCGTGAAGATCTTGTCGTTGATCGCGGGCACCGCGGGGAGCGTCTTCGCGAGCGCGCGCGCCTTGACCTCCTTGTCAGAGATCAACTTGCTCCAGTGCGTGGCGACGACCCATCCGTCGGTGGATCCATCGGGGTTGCCACCCAGCCCGCCGATCTCGATCACCCGGAACGTGGCGACGAGCTGCTTCCCCTTGCGCGCCTCGACCTCGGCCTCCCGCCACTCCATCTGGCTCATCGGGTACATCCGCTTCTTGTTGTTCTTGACCGTCAGCTTCACCGCCGCGTCGCCGCCGGTGATGTCCGCGAGCGAGAGGCTGCACGGCTGGCGCACGGTGCCCGCTGGCGTGACCAGCAGCTCGCAGCCCGAGAAGTAGCTCGTCGTGTCCTTGCCCGCGGCGAGCGTCGCGACGAAGGCGTCGAACTCGTCCTTCGCGAAGGCGGTGGAGCTCGTAAGGACGATCGCCGCTGCGATCAGGGTGCGGATCATGGGCCGAGCATATCCCGCAGCGAGGGGCAGGGCGGCGTGGCGCTTTCCAGCGGTGTGGCGACATCCGACAGTCGGGTCCGACGAGATTCCGCGCACCTGCGCGAGCACGGGGTGTGCACCACGTGGGACTGCCCTCTCCGGGCGGAGGTACGATGGTCTCGATGTCTCGTGGCGCCAGCCTGCTCACTTCGAGGGTCGTCAGCCTGTGTGCACTCGCGCTCGCGCTCGTGGCCTGTGGCGACGACCCTGCCAGCGTCCCACCCGACGGAGGACCTGTCGACGCCGGCGCCGACGCTGCGGTCGACCTGAGCGCACCGCTGTTTCCGAGCGACCGCGTGCTCGAGGTTCAGATCACGCTCGCGGCAGCGGACTGGAGCTCGCTGCGCAATCAGCCACGGCCCAGCGGAGGGGCCGATACCACGTGTGCGAGCCAGCCCACGGCGCCGGGATACGCGCAGTTCCCCGCCACCATCACGATCGACGGAGTCACGACCACGAATGTGGGGTTGCGCAAGAAGGGCAACCTCGGCTCGGTGTCGAGCCTGAGGCCCGGGCTTCGGGTCAAGGCCAACGAGTACGTGTCGGGGCAGCGGATCGGCGGGCTCAAGGTACTGACGCTCAACAACAACCACCAGGACGACACGCTGATCAGCCAGTGCCTCGGCTATGGCCTGTTCCGCGCGGCCGGGCTCCCGGCGCCGCGCTGCGCGTTCGCCCACGTCACGGTCAACGGCGAGGATCTCGGCGTCTACTCGCACGTCGAGACGATCCGCGAGGAGTTCATCGCGCGGCACTTCACCGACGCGACCGGGAACCTGTACGAGAGCGGCGGCGACTTCGTGAGCGGAGGCACGGGCGGATTCCAGCCCAAGACCAACTCCGCAGCACCCGACTGTAGCGACCTCGATCCGGTCGTGACGGCCCTTGCTGCACCGGACGATCAGCTCGTGACGCGCCTCGGCGCCGTCCTCGATCTCGACAAGTACATGCGGTTCTGGGCGATGGAGGTCGTCACCGATCACTGGGACGGCTACGCCAACAACCAGAACAACGTGTTCTTCTATGACGACCCGACCTCGGGGAAGATCCAGTTCATCCCGTGGGGCATCGACGCGCTGTTCACCGGGCGCGAGCGCACCACGCGGCCATACTCGGTGTTCGCGTGCGGCTCGGTGCCGTGGCGCCTCTACGCTGCCCCCGCGACCCGCGCCATGTACCTGGCCGCGCTGCGCGACGTGCTCGACACGGTCTGGACGCCGTCGACGATCATCGCCGAGATCGATCGTCTCGAAGCGCTGCTGCGTCCGATCGCCGATCCAGGCAACACGGGCGCGCTCGCAGCCCGGATCGCTCACACGCGTGCGTTCGTCCTGGCTCGCGAGGATCGGCTGCGCGCCGAGCTCGCCGCAGGCGATCCCGTGTGGCCCTACGCCGCCGGCACAGCGTCCTGCCGGATCAACCTGGGCACCATCACGGCCAACTTCTCCACCACGTGGGGCACGCTGAACACCTACAACGTTGGCAGTGGCACGATGAGCGGCACGATCGCAGGCGTGAACGTCGCGACCTCGATGGTGTACGCCGGCGCGGGCAGCGATGCCGAAGGCAAAGGCGCGATGCAGCTCCTGGGGCAGCTCCCCGACGGCCGCTACGCTGCCGTGTTCGTCATCGTCACCAACCCAGCCAATGTCACGCCGGGCACCCGGTCGATCGATCTGGTGAACGTCGCCTCGATCATGACGTTCTACGACCCGGCGACCGACACGACCAGCGGCGGCGGGCTTCTGCTCCCCGGCTCTCTGACGCTGACCTCGGCCGGAACGACGACAGGGTCACCGATCGTCGGATCGGTGACCGGGTCGGTGATCGAGCTGTAGCGGAACAGCAACTAAGCGCGACGCAGTGCTAGCTAACACATGAACTGTTCGCACGAGAGCAAGTCACCGCAGCCTCCACCACCACCGCCACCGCCGGTACCATCACCGCCACCACCGCCACCGCCACCGCCAAGCTCGGTCGCGGCGCCACACGACGGGCAGGCCCCGCTGTTGCTGGCATCCGCAACCCAGGCATAGCCGCAATCGCAGTGGATCAGGTTGCCGCAGTACGTACCGCGGCCGCCGTGAACCTTCTGGAGCGCCTCGGTCTCGAGTGACCGAACCTTGAGCTGCGGCTTGCTAGTGCGCTTCATGGGACTCCAAAGGGAAGAGAACAGACCATCAGATCGGCGAGAACCCGAGACTCGCTACTTCACGCAGCACTTGGTCGCGCAAGCGCCGCCGCCGCCACCGCCGCCGCCGCCGCCGGTGGTGCCGCTGATGCCCGTCGCGGCGCCACAGGAGGGACACGTCGCCGTGTTCCCACTCCCCGCCGTCCACGCATAACCACAATCGCAGTGGATCACGTTGCCGCAGTAGGTGCCGCGACCACCGTGGACCTTCTGAAGGGCGTCCGTTTCCAGCGACCGAACCTTGAGCTGGGGCTTTGCGATGCGCTTCATGGGACTCCTATCAAGCAAGCGAAGTGCCATCCGATCGAGACCATTGATCAATCGGTTACAGCGATCAGATTGTGCACCTGGGATCAGTTAGTGCACCCACATCCGCCTTCATCCATCGCACCGACGTGTCGCCACCCACAGGGCCCCACCGGCTCCGCTGGATCGAGCTTGCGATAGAGTAGCGCCACGATGGGAGCCGAGGCGCCTCTGATCGGCCGCGCGCTCGGCGACTTCATCGTGCGCGAACAGATCGGAGCCGGTGGCTTCGGGGTGGTCTATCGCGCGGAGCAGCCGCTGCTCGGGCGCGAGGCGGTCGTCAAGGTCAGCACCGCAGTCAACTCTCCCGAGTACGTGACGCGGTTCCTCCGCGAGGCGCGGCTGGCCTCGAAGCTGGACCATCCGTACGCCGCGCACATCTATGCCTTCGGATCGGAGAACGACGGGACGCTGTGGACCGCGATGGAGCTGGTGCGCGGGACGCCGCTCGATCAGCTGATCAAGCAGCAGGGAGCTCTGCGCCTCGAGCGCTTCGTGCCGCTGTTCGACAAGCTCTGCGAGGTCGTCCACACGGCGCACGAGCAGGGGATCATCCATCGCGACCTGAAGCCGGCGAACGTGATGGTGCTGTCGCGCGCGGGACGCCTGCTCCCCAAGTTGCTCGATCTCGGCATCGCAAAGGGCGAAGACGCGACCTCCAAGTCGGGCGATGCACCTCCGGCGGCGAGCGAGGAGGAGCCACCCGCGATCGTCGTGGACGGTGGAACATCGACGCTGGATCTCGCCACGTCGATGCGGCACACGCGTGCGGGGCGCCACCTCGGAACACCGGCATACATGGCGCCCGAGCAGTGGATCGATGCGCGGAAGGCCGACGCACGAACGGACGTCTATGCGCTCGGGATCCTCGCGTACGAGGCCCTGACCGGGAAGCTGCCGTTCAGCGGGACGTCGGTGATCGGCATCGCACGCCTGCACGCGAAGCAGGCCGTACCGATGCTGGGAGGCGACCTGCCGCCCGCGCTCGATGCCGTGATCGCGAAGGCGATGGCCAAGAAGTCCGCTGATCGCTATGCGACGGCGCTCGACCTTGGCGCTGCGATCCGTCAGGCCGCAGCCCTCGACGCCGAAGCGGTGAAGCTGCCGGAGCTGGATCCGTTCCTGCGCGAGGAGATCCTCGCGAATGCACCGCAGCCGCTCGCCGAGGCCGTTGCCGCGCTCGACGGGGTTCGCAACGCCCACCAGGCACAAGGCGCGATGTTCGGCGTGGTGCGCGTGATCGTGCGGATGCTGGGAAACCTCGCGCTCGCGTGTCGGTGCCACGTGGTGGGTGGGCCTGACGATCCCGCGGAGGTGACCTATGCATTGCGGACGCTCCGCAAGCACGGGCTCTCCGATGCGGAGTGGCTGGCGCTCGCGCGCGCGATCACCGGCGCGGCCACGGGACGGCGCGAGACGTTCCCGTTACCGGAGCTCGTGGAGCTGTTTCACCCGACGGCCGCGAGCGAGGACCCGACCGCAGCGGCGGAGCTCGAGGTGCTGATCTCCGCGAGCTCGTGGTTCGATCAGCACCTCGCGGTGAACGAGACCGCGATGCTCGACAGGCTGGGGCAGGCGCTGCCGCGGCTCGATCGGGTGCTGCGCGGCATGCTCTGGCTCTCCGCGTACGCGATGGTCGCGCAGCACGGCGACTGGGGCGAGCGCTGGACGGGCGTGCGCCGGCCCCAACGAGCCGTGGCTCAGATCCGCGGCGCGGGCTCCGGACCGGAATCCGGCCTCGTGATCCTCGATCCCGATGGGGCGGTGATCCTGCCGCTCGCCCCCCTGTTTCAGATCTCGCCGCCTGCACCGGGGCACGGCATGGAGGTGTTCGTGCTCGACGGTGCGAACCGGGACGGTGCGCGCCTGGTGTCGCTACCTACCGGGTTCGAACGCACCGACGAGAAGCTGTGGTCATGGCTCGCCAGCAAGGTCGCACTCGAAGGCGCGGACGAGCGCGAGGACCAGGCCGAGGATCAGGCGCCGTATCGCGGCCTCGCGACGTTCACGCCGGCGGATGCGGGGCGGTTCGTCGGGCGCGAGCACGAGACCGAGGCGTTCACGAATCGGCTGCGGATCACGCCGCTGCTGGTGGTCGTCGGCGCCTCGGGTGCAGGCAAGAGCTCGTTCGTGCAGGCGGGTGTCGTGCCCGCGCTCGGCGAGACCTGGACGACCCTGATCGTCCGCCCGGGCACCACTCCGCTGACCACGTTGACCGCGACGCTGCACCAGACAGAGCTCGGCACTGCCGACCTGCCGATCGATGGCGAGGAGCTGCCCCAGGCGTTGCGTGCGTGGGCCGCGCGCGAACATCGCTCGTTGCTCGTCTACATCGATCAGTTCGAGGAGCTGTTCACGCTGTGCCACGATCCGGTGGAGCGCGAGCGCTATGTGGCTGCGCTGATCCGGCTCGCCCGCACCGCGGACGATCCGATCCGCGTCGTGCTGACGGTCCGCGATGACTTCCTCCTGCGTTGCCAGCAAGTAGAGGCCTTGCGCGAGCGCCTGGTGCACGGGCTCCAGCTGCTCGCCACGCCGACACCGGCAGATCTGCAGCGCATCCTGGTCGAGCCAGCGCGCCGCGCCGGCTACGAGTTCGAGGATCCCGAGTTGCCGAAGGCGATGGTCGACGAGGTGGCGGAGATGTCGGCTGCGTTGCCCCTGCTGTCGTTCACCGCCGCTCAGATGTGGGATCTGCGCGATCGCCACCACCACCGGCTGTCGCGCAAGGCGTACGAGACGCTCGGCGGTGTGGGCGGCGCGCTGGCGCAGCACGCGGAGCGCGTGTTCGGGCAGATGTCGAGCGACGAGCAGCGACTCGTACGCGTTGGCTTCCGGAACCTCGTCACGGCCGATGGCACGCGCGCCGTGCTGACCCGCGCCGAGCTGATCGAGGTGCTGGGCGGGAAGGCGAATGTCGAGACGGTGCTCGAGAAGCTGATCACCGCGCGCCTGCTGACCGCGTCGGAGGGTGTGGGTGGCGATCGCGTGGAGGTCGTCCACGAAGCGCTGCTCTCGGCGTGGCCCCGCCTGATCGACTGGCGAAGGGAAGACGCCGAAGGATCGCGGCTCCGCGATCAGCTGCGTGCAGCGGCGCGGCAATGGGAGGAGCGCGGGCGGCCGCGCGGCTTGTTGTGGCGTGATGAGGCGCTCACCGAGTACCAGCTCTGGCGAACGCGTCATGGTGGGCAGCTGATGGCGATCGAGCAGGAGTTCGGAGATGCGAGCGCGCGCGAGGCGCTACGCGGCCGCCGTCTCCGCAACGCGGCGATCGGCACGATCCTCGCGGTCCTCGTCGTCGGTATGGTGGTGGCGCTCGTGCTGTATCGCGATGCCGAGGCGCAGCGCGTTCGTGCGATCGCGAACGAGGAGCGGGCGAGCTCCTTGGTCACTGCCGGATATGTCGCGCTCGGGCAGCGTGCGGCGGTCGCCGGCGACGCGAATCGTGCGCTCGTCTATCTCGGCGAGGCGCGGCGCGGTGGAGCGAGCGGCCCCACCGTCGAGATTCCGATCGCCGAGGGTCGCCGCGGGATCCTCGCGGAGAAGGCGGTGTATCGGGGCCATCGCGGCAAGCTGCGTGGCCTCGCCGTGCTCCCCGATGGCAGATCGTTCGCCACCTCGGGCGCTGATCACGTGGTCAACATCTGGAGTGTCGACGCGGAGAAGCCACGGTTCCGTCTCACCGACAGCAGCGTCGGGATCAATACACTCGTCGGCTCGCACGACGGCAAGTGGGTGGTCGCCGCGTCGACCGATGGGCACGTGTGGCTCTACGAGGTGGCCACGGGCAAGCTCGCCCACGCGTGGGCGCTCGACGACGGCAACATCTTCACCGCGCACTTCACACCCGATGATCGCCAGGTCGTCGCGTACACGGAGAATCAGGAGGTCGGTGTCTGGGACGTGGCGTCTGGCGCGGTGGTGCGTCGCTGGAAAGCCGAGGGCGAGACGGGCGGGTTCGGTGATCTCTCCGCCGACGGACGCTACCTCGCGATCACGAGCTACGACCGGCAGACCCGGATCTGGGACATCACGACCGCGAAGCTGGTGCGAGCCGTGGGGCCGCACGACGATACGGCGTGGGACGCCGCGTTCTCGCCCGATGGCGCGATCCTCGCGACCGCGAGCTGGGACAAGACCGCGAAGCTGTGGAACCTGGCGACCGGCGCGCTGATCGCGACGCTCGTCGGACACTCTGCTGCGATCGACCTCGTCGAGTGGAGCCGCGATGGCTCGCTCGTGGCCACGGGCGGTCGGGATGGCACCGTGCGCCTGTGGGATCGCACCGGCCAGCTGCGGAGCACGCTGACCTGCGCGGGCAATGTTCATGACGTCGCCTGGGCACCCGATGGCAAGCGCGTGCTCGCGGCGTGCGGGGATGCGACGGTGATCTTCGACGTCAGCGTGGGGCTGCCGGTGTTCCGGAAGCAGGCCACCGGAGAGGGCGCGTACGCTGTGCGTCAGCTCCCGAACGGAGAGATCCTCAGCGTCGAAGATGATGGCACCGCCCGGCGGTGGGTCCCGGTGACCAACGTCGCATTCGCGGAGCGCGGTCACGACAAGGCGGTCACGCGGCTCGATCGATGCGCCGGCGGATCGATGCTGACGATGTCGGAGGATCAGACGGCGAAGCAGTGGGGCGAGCGTGGGGACGTGGCGTGGCAGACCCCGAGCGGCTGGAAGGTGGACGACGCGACGTGCTCCGAGACCGCTCACGTGGTGTTTGCTGCCACCGAGGACGGCAAGCTGTGGAAGTTCGACGGGAGCGCTGCGCC
The DNA here is from genome assembly GCA_016720595.1 of Myxococcales bacterium. Taxonomy (GTDB): domain Bacteria; phylum Myxococcota_A; class Polyangia; order Haliangiales; family Haliangiaceae; genus JABFXX01. Next base: position 60,448 of record JADKKI010000022.1, on the reverse strand, counting down.
CGTCGAGATCAAGCTCGATGGCAAGCTGCCGCCCAAGCCGATCATCGGCCTCTCGCCGGATGGCGCGCGGATCGCCGTGGTCGACGAGGATCAGCGCGCGTTGCTGGTGGACACCGCGACCGGGCATGTGACGAGTGGAGGCGCGGCGACGTTCAAGCGAACCTGGGAACCGAAGCTGTACTGGGCTCGTGATGGCTCGGTGTTCGCGCTGATGTCCGACGCAGGCGCTGTGGTGTGGGACGGCGCCACGGCGGCTAGGCGGTTCGAGGTGCCGCCGCCCGGAGGACTCGTGCGCCGGATCCTGATCGACTCTGCGAGCGAGAGCCTGTTCGTCTCCGCGATGGCTCCGGATGTGCACCGGTTCTCGTTGCGCGACGGCAAGGAGACCGTGCGCTACGCGAATGCGGGCTTCGCGTGGGGGATGGTGCTGATCGGCTCGAGCCTCTATGTCGGGCTCGATAATGGAACCGTCGTCGAGTACGACGCGGCGTCGGGCAGGCTCGTGGGAACGGTCGGATCCTTCGGCGCCGACGTGTTCAGCGTTGGCGACGCGGGCGATGGCCTGCTGTGGGTTGCCTCGGGCAGCTTGACGCTGAGCCTCGTGGATCGTGCGACGCGAGCCGTGGTGTTTCGCACGCAGATCCCGACGGATCCGATGTTCTTGTCGGCGCGCGGCCTCGACGCCACGATCGCCGGGCTCTCCGGCACGTTGGCGTTCGTTCACGTCGATCACGGGCCCGTGGAGCTCGATCGCCTCGACCTCGAGGTGCGGTGCCGCAGCACGATCACGCTCCGCGGAGGGACCCTCGAACCTCACGAACCCGAGATCGCAGCCTGCCAGTCGCTGGCCGATCGGCGATAGCCTGAGGGCATGAAGCTCCGGCTGTCTCCGCACGTGCTGCCCCAGCTCAGGCTCGGCCTCCACAACCTGAAGCCGCAGAACCTGACACCGGGGGCGGATCGCCTCCACTACGCGACGGCCATGGTGCAGCTGCTGCGTTCGCTCATGGCACGCGGCCGGTTCGAGGATGCGAAGCGCCTCCGTGACGAGCTCCCGTTCGGGCCCCACCTCGTCCTGTGGAACGACGAGGCGGAGGGAGCCAACAAGCTCGAGGAGCTCCCGGAGCTGGCCAACGCGATCTCGTTCGATCCGGACGCGCTCGGCGTGTTGCTGCGCGACGGCCGGATTCGCGACGACGGCGCGATGGCTTACTTGCCGTCGGGTACGACCACGCCGGAGCTCACTGCCTTGTTGCGCGCCCTGCATCGCGGCATCGAGCGCGCGGAGCTGCTCGCGATGGCGGCCGAGCTCGACATCGGCTTCGACGAGGAGCTGCTCGATGACCTGATCGCGCGCGGTGCGATCGAGCCTGGCGAGGTCTTGGCTCCCAAGGCTCCGGTCGCGCCGGCGATCGAGTGGCTGGGCCACGCCTACGTGCGCGCGATCTCTCCATCGGCCACCGTGTGGTTCGATCCCTTCACGGCGCCGCGTGTGGCGTGGACGGACGAGGAGCGCGCGACGATGTTCGCTGGCGATGTTCCAGATTCGTTCCTCCTCGCCAACTATGCCCCGGAGGCCCACCAGGTCACGCAGGACGAGCTCGCGATCCCGCATGCGATCTTCGTGACGCACTCCGACACCGACCACGCGGACCTCGGCGTGATCTCGTTGGTCCCGCCCGAGGTGCCGATCTACGTACCGGCCAGCGATCCGGATCAGCCGTGGCAGGTGGACATGGTCGCGGTGATCCGGAATGTCCTCGGCCCCGATCGCAACGTGATCGTCCTGCGTCACGGCGAGTCCGTGCAGCTCGGCGACATCCGCGTCACGGCCTTCCCGTTCGTCGGCGAATTTCCGCCGGCGTTGCCTCACCACTGGAACTGCTACCTCGTCGAGCTACCGGATCAGGTCTGGGCGCTGTGTGCCGACTCGGCGGTCACCGAGGTCCAGGTGGACTGGCTTCGCGAGCGCCTCTCGGCTGACACCCGCCCGTTCGGGATCATGGTCAACGCGATCGTGCATCAGCGGACCATGGCCGGGTACCGCGATGCCGTGGACGAGCCAACCTCGTTCACGCGCCTCTACTCCTGGTACCTGCCGCCGGTGCGCTTGTTCGACCCCACGCCGATGTGCGGGCTGCCGGTGGATCTCCTGGCGCGACTGGTCAAGGAGGCGCGGCTGACCTACGTGTACCCGTACGCCCACGGCAACCTGCCGTGGTATCGAATGACCGCGACCGCGCTCCATCACAGCCACGTCGGCTCGCACACGCTCTCGGCATTCCACACGATGGAGCGGGTGGCGATCGAGGCCGGTGCACGCGTGCTCAGGCTCCAGCACGGGATCCCGCACGTCGCGAACGCGTCGTCGCCGTTCCCGCGTCGGTGAGGAAGATTGTTCATCGGCGGCAGATCCGGTAGCGTTGTCAGTGATGAAGTCTGCCCTCGCTGTGATCGTGGTCGCTGGTTGTGCTGCTGACGGGAACCCGGACGTGCTGTGGCTGGCGCCTTCTGCCAACGGGCAGGACGTCACGCTCAGCCCGCGCGAACCGTTCCAGTATTGAGCTCCCGGCCTGGGACCCGGCGGGTCTCATGAAGCGACGTACGACCTGAAGGACAGTGTTCCTGCGGGGACGTACCACTGCGTCCTCGACGCGGTGATCATGAGCAGCATCGACGTGAAGTTCGACCTGATCTGGCGACGTGGCGCCACGGACATGACGCTCGCGACGTGGACCGAGCACTACGACCCTACCGGTGGCGGCAACTTCGATGCGCAGGCGCACGAGTACGACGAGGTCGCACCGGCGATCGATTACGCGAGCGGGGACAAGTTCGTGTTCCGTTACTCGGCGGTGATGGCCACCGGGCCGGAGGCCTACATCCCCAACGGCGATGGGCCCCTCGCGCGCGGCCGGATCCCGAACATCACGCTGCCGAAGTAGCGCGCGGTCACGGTCGTCGATCGAGCGCAGCCCCGGTGAGCTCGTCCGGATCGATCATCTTGATCCCGTAGTGCTGCAGGATCTGGCCGCTCAGCGCTTCGAGACGGGTCAGGGCGATGGTGGCATCGGCGCTCGCGCTCTCGAGCTGGAGTCGTGCGTTCTCCAGCTCGTTCTGACGACGCACGACCTCGTTGGACGTGGACTTGCCTAGCTCGAACTTGCGCTGCTCCGCTTCCACGTTCTGTTGCGCGAGCGTCACCACCTGACTGCTCAGCTCCACGGTGCGCGCGCTCGTCCGGGCCTGGGACGCGAGCCCGACGACCTCCGCGGCGATCGTCCTGCGCGCGGTGTGAATGTCGAACCGCGCTCGCGCGAGGAGCGCTCGCTTCGCGGCATACGCACCCTTCTCGGCATCACGCCCGACCGGCAGCGAGAACGAGGCGCCCGCCACGAGGCTGTACCCACGCGAGTAGCGCAGCTCCTCGAGCGCCTGCGAGAATGTCTGATGGGTGCTGGTGATATCACCCGTGAGCGTCAGGTCGAGGGTCGGCAGGAGGTTCCGCCGTGCCGCCACGACACCGGCCTCGGCCCCGCGCGCATCTTCGAGCGCCGCTTCGAGCTGATCGCTCGTCGCGAGCGCCTTCTTGACCAGATCGGCCGTATCGATCGTGACGGCATCCGCGCGGGGCAGGTCGATCGTGCGAACCACCGGTGCATCGGGAGGAATCTCGAGACCGGCCAGGGTGCGTAGGGAGATCGACTGCGCGACGATGTCGTTCTCCGCGTTCGCGATGTCGATCTTGCGGGACGCGATCGACTGCGCGAACGGCAGCGCTTCGCTCTTCGCGATGGCTCCCGAGGTCAAGCCCCGCTGGATCGTCGCGAGCTGCTTCTCGGCCGCATCGAGCGAGAGGTGAAGCACGTCGAGCCGTCGCCAGGCGAGCGCGAGCCGCCAGTAGGCCTCGGCGAGGTCTGCGACGAACACCCGCGCCGACGCCGATCGCCGGATCGTGGCCGCCGACATCGCGGACTGCGTCGCGCGGATCTGCGAGTCGCGGATCGCGGTTCCACTACCGGCGAGCAGCGGCTGCTTCACCGACAGCGACAGGTCGATGGTGGTGAACTGGCTCGTCGCACGAGGCTCGGTGCGCGCCTGCTGGCTCACGCCGGCGCCGACGGCGACCACGCCGTTGGTCGGAAGCAGCTTGCTCACCAGCACCTGGGTGTCGAGGCTGCTGCTCGTCGCCGCCACCAGCTTGGAGATGTTCTTGTTCACGGCGGCGGCCGCGTTCCAGTTGGTGACTCCCTCCGCGGCCTGTCGGTTGGCGCGCGCGACCGCGACGTCAAACGCTGCGGCTTCCAGCTCCGGGGCGACCCGGACCGCGACCTTGAGCAGGTCATCGATGGTGAGGCGCTCGGCCTTCTCGAAGGGCGCTCGGTCGTCGGCGCTGGCGTGAGAGCCCGCCGTTGCGATGGCCACGACGCTCACGATCAATGCCCGCATCGACCGAGTCTGGCCGCCCGCGTGGGGGTGGGTCAACCCACCTCGCCCGACCTGCGCCTTCATCGGGGCTTCCGGGCTGCAAACCGGCGCCGCAGGAACCTCCATGTTACCGTCGCGACTGGATGAGCGAGTGGGACGACTCAGCCACTCAGATCCGCGGCTTCGCGTTTGATGGCGCCGACCGGATCTTGATCGCCGATGGCAATCGCCAGCGCGCGGACTGGCTGCGCGCGGCGCTGGGCGACGACATCCGGGTCGAGCACAGCGACAGCTCCCGCCGCGTGTTCGAGCGGCTGACCGCCGACCCGCCGCACATCCTCGTCGTCGGGACCGAGCTCGCCGACATCAGTGGTGCCGTCCTGCTCGCGCACGCGGCGCGCTATCAGCTGATCGGCCCGCACCACGGCCCCACGGTGTTCCTGCTGGCCGATAGCCCACTGGAGATGCCCGCCGTCGACGAACAGTACGTCCCGATCTTCTATCGCCTCACGCCGGGGCTGCCGATCGAGCGAATCCGCGAGCTGTTCCAGACCGTGTTCGCGCGGCAGAACGAACCCGTGGTCCAGACGCCGCGCGAGGATCCTCTCAAGGTCCGCCAGATCGTCGAGCACGCGAAGCGCTTCGGCGTTCAGACCGAGCTGGCAGGTGCAGCGACCGTGGTGGCGGCGGCGATCGTCGATGTCTGCCGGGCCGATCGGGCACGGGTCCTCTACTTCGACGACGAGAGCGGCACGCTGTGGGACGAGACCAACGGTGGCGCCGACGAGGTCCCAGCATCGGCCGGCCTCGCCGGCTATGTGGTGCGAACCGGGATGCCGCTCGCGCTCGAGCGCGCCGCGAGCGATCCGGCGTACCGCCCGCCGGTGGACGACCCGGCCGGTTCGGGAGAAGAGCGGCTGGCGATCCAGCCCGTCCGCGATCGAGATCAGCACATCCATGCCGTGCTGTTCGCGGTGCGCGATGCCAGGGAGCCACCGTTCACGGCCGCGGACCAGCGGCTGTTGCAGAGCCTCGCCGAGGCCTGGCAGCCGTACGTGCACCAGCTCGCGCAGGAGTCTCACGCGCGCGCGAAGGCCGACGAGCTGAGCGCCGAGCAGGGCGGCGAGCTGTTCCGGCAAGAGGCGATCTCGCACATGATCCGACGTGGCCACGAGGGCGACGTGGTCCGGATCAACCCCGCGTGGGTGAGCGGCGCGTACTGGATCGTCCTCGCATCGCTGATCGCGGCCGGCGTGTTCAGCTACTTCGTGCGGATCCACCAGTACAGCGAGGGTCCCTCGATCGTGAAGGCGACCGGCCGCAGCGACGTGATCGCCGTGGACGGGGGAACCGTGATCGAGGTCGCGGTCGCCAACGGAGATGTGGTCAAGGCAGGGCAGGTGGTCGCTCGGCTGCATGACACGGAGCAGGCCGGACGGCTGCGCGGGCTCGACGCCGAGTACGAGCGGCGGCTGGTCGCATACCTGCAGAGCCCGGGCGATCGCAGCGTGGGCGAGGCGCTGGGCAAGGTCGTGTCCGATCGCGATGAAGCGAAGGCCAACGTCGATGCCCGCGCGATCCGTGCGCCGTTCGATGGGCGGATCAAGGACCTGCGCGTTCGCAAGGGGCAGCGCGTCGATCAAGGGACCGCCGTGGCCGCGATCGTGAAGAAGGACGTACCGGAGGCACTCTCGGTGATCGCGTTTCTTCCCGGAAGTGATCGGCCGCGGCTCCGCGCGCACCAGCAGCTGCGCCTCACCCTGCCGGGCTATCGTGGGGTCCACTTCACGATGGAGGTGCGCGCGATCTCGAGCGAGGTGCTCGGCGCAAAGGAGGCGTCCACGCGCTACTTCGGAGATCGCATCGGAGATTCGCTCGGTGCGCAGGGGACCGTGGTCGTCGTCGAAGGCAGGCTCGCGAGTGCATCGTTCGAGGCCGAAGGTCAGACCTTCGAGCTGCACGACGGTATGATCGGGCGCGCCGAGGTGCAGCTGGACTCCAAGTCGGTGCTCGAAACGATCCTCCCGGGAATCGACCTGTGACCGACGATCAAACCCATCGCGACCCCAACGAGCCCGGCCCGGCGTCGGCGGCCGCACCCGAGGATCTGTTCCCCTCGTTGAAGCGGCTGGCGCATGCGCGCCGGCGCGGACGCGTGCCCTTCGTCCAGCAGACCGAGGCCGCGGACTGCGGCGCGGCATGTCTCACCATGGTGCTGCGGTTTCTTGGCCGCGAGCTGTCCCTCGACGAGGTTCGTGAGGCGATCGGTAGCGGCCGCGACGGTGCCGATGCCGCGACGATCGTGCATGGCTCGGAGTGGTTCGGTCTGCGCGGGCGTGGGCTATCGCTCGACGTGGAGATGCTGAAGTTCCTCCCGCGTGGTTCGATCCTCCACTGGGAGTTCTCTCACTTCGTCGTGCTCGAGCGGGTGACCAAGCACGGCGCCGAGATCGTCGATCCAGCGCGCGGCACGCGGAAGATCCCGTGGAAGCAGCTGCGCGAATCGTTCACGGGCGTGGCGCTGGTGTTCGAGGTCACCGAGAAGTTCGAGAAGCGGAAGGCCGGAGCGGGGCGCCTGACCTGGTACCTGCAGCAGCTGTTCGGGCAGCGGCGCTTGCTCGCGCGGATCGCGGTGACCTCGTTGCTGCTCCGAGCCTTCGCGCTCGCGATGCCGCTGCTCACGGCCATGGTCGTCGATCGCGTCGTCCCTCGAGGTGACGCCCAGCTGCTCGTGGTCATCGCAGGCGGCGTGGGAGGCGTCCTGGTGTTCCAGGCCCTGACGAACCTGATCCGCACACACCTGTTCCTCCAGCTGCGGACCAACCTCGACACCCGCTTGACGCTCGGGTTCGTCGACTATCTCGCGCGCTTGCCGTTCGACTTCTTCCAGCGGCGCTCGGCCGGCGACCTGATGATGCGGGTCAACAACAACGCGACCATCCGCGAGCTCCTGACGTCCAACACGCTGTCGGCCTTGCTCGACGGTGTCCTGGTGATCATCTACCTGGCCTTGATCATCGTGCTCGCGCCCGTGATGGCGGCCATCGTGGGTGTGCTCGCCTTGGTTCAGATCACGGTGTTTCTGCTCTCTCGCGGGCGGTATCGCGAGCTGCAGGCACGCGCCCTCGATGCCCAGGCACGATCGCAGTCGTACCTCGTGGAGCTGTTCGCCGGCATGGCGACGCTGAAGGCGTGCGCAGCGGAGGGCCGCGCGGTGGAGCGTTGGTCGAACCTGTATATCGACGAGCTCAACGTCTCGCTCGAGCGTGGACGCGTGTCGGCGATGATCGACGGCATCGTCGGCCTCCTCAGCTCGGCATCGCCCGTGATCATCCTCGTGGTCGGTGCGCTGATGGTGATCGCGGGGCAGCTCACGCTCGGTGGCATGCTCGCCGTCAACGCGATCGCGATGGGCGTGCTGTCGCCGCTGCAGACCCTGGTCTCGAGCGCTCTGCAGCTGCAGCTCATCGGTGGCTACATGGATCGCATCGATGACGTGCTCAAGCAGCAGCCAGAGCAGGTGGGCGAGACCGCGGTGCGCGCACCGAAGCTGACCGGCCGGATCACGCTTCAGAACGTCAGCTTCCGCTACAACGAGCGCGCTCCGCTCGTGGTGCGCGACGTCTCGGTCGACTTCAAGGCCGGGATGTCGGTCGCGATCGTGGGGCGGTCAGGCTGCGGCAAGTCCACGCTCGCGAGCTTGATCGCGGGGCTCTACCGTCCCGTCGAGGGGCGCATCCTGTACGACGGGCACGATCTCGCGCGGCTCGAGCTCAAGAGCCTCCGCCGCCAGCTCGGCACCGTGTTTCAGTCGCCCTACCTGTTCGCAGGATCGGTGCGCAGCAACATCGCGCTCACCGATCCGTCGCTGTCGCTCGACCGTGTCGTGGCGGCCGCGCGCCTGGCGCACATCCACGACGACATCGATCGCATGCCGATGGGGTACGAGACGCTCCTGGCCGACGGTGGGGCATCGCTCTCCGGTGGCCAGCGCCAGCGCGTTGCGATCGCGCGCGCACTCGTCCACCGGCCGGCGGTGCTCGTGTTTGACGAAGCGACCAGCGCCCTCGACGGGGAGACCGAGGCGCGCGTGATGGAGAACCTGGGGCGCCTCTCGTGCACGCGGATCATCCTGGCTCACCGGCTGTCGACGATCGTCAACGCGGATCTGATCCTGGTGATGAGCCAGGGTGAGGTCGTCGAGAGCGGCACGCACGCGGAGCTCCTCGCGAGGAATGGGCACTACCGCAGGTTGTTCGCCGCGCAGCTGCACCCCGACGACGTGCCCCCGGAGCCCGCGTGACCTCGCGCTCGCTGGCCGCCGTCGCATTCGGGCTCGGGCTCGCGCTCGCTGGTGCGTGCAAGAAGACCGAGCAGGTCAAGGCAAACGAGCCCACCCCGGAGCCGCTGGCCGAGGAGGCCACGCAGGCCGTGGAGCCGGAGGCGCCGGCAGGCTTCATCGGCGTGCTCACACCCAAGTCGCAGGCCGAGGTCGTCGCCCCGTTCTCGACCACGGTGAAGCAGTACCTGGTCAGTGTCGGCGATCCGGTCGAGGCCGGCGCGAAGCTCGCGGTCCTCGACGATGCGCCCCTCAAGGAGGCGCTCAGCAAGGTCGATGCAGAGCTCAAGGGCGCGCAGGCCTCGTATGCGTCGGCAGCGAGCAACGCGGGGATCCAGCTCAAGGCGTATCGCGCGGGCGTCGCGGCGAAGACGACGTACCTGCAGGCCGAGGGCGCGACCGCAGAGGCCAAGGCGCGGCTCGATGGGGCGAAGGCGAGCTACGAGGCGACCAAGACCAAGCTCGGCAAGACCAGCGTGGTCGCGCCGATCGCAGGACGGATCGCGCTGCAGTTCATCAAGCCCGGAGGGCAGGTCACCGAAGGGAGTCCGATCCTGCGCGTGATCTCGTCCGACGAGCTCTACGTGCGGTTCGCGATCCCGACCGATCAGAGCAACAAGCTCCAGGAGGGCATGCCGATCGATCTCCTGATCGACAGCCACGGCGATCAGGTGAAGGCGCGCGGCAAGGTGACCAGCATCCAGCCCGAGCTCGATCCGATCGCGCGGATGATCTTTGCGGAGGCCGAGCTCGTCGGCGAGATTCCGGCCGGCTTGCAGGCGGGCCTGGTGTGCCGGATCAAGCCAGCAGCGGCGGCGACGACTCCTCCGGCGGGCGACGGCTCGGGAAGCGATCGCGCCGCGGCGGTGCCGCCGCCACCGCCGACGCCGGCGCCAACCCCAGCGCCAAAGCCCGCCGTGCCGAAGCCGAAGCCTCGCAAGCGCTGAGCGCCGTCACCGCTTGCGAGGGCGACGCACCGCGAACTTCTCGATCTTGTTGATCAGTGCGCGCCGCGAGATTCCGAGCATCCTGGCCGCGTGGGTCTGGTTTCCACCGCACTCTTCGAGAGCGTCGAGGATCCGCTGGTGCTCTTCGGTGACCTCGCCCGCGACCGGGGAGCTCTGCGAAGGCGTGGGGATCGGGATCGGGCCGGTGGTCCGTAGCGAGTTATAGGTCGCACGCATCTTCTCGACCGGAAGGTCCTCGACATCGATCACGTCATCCGTGACGAGCACCATCGCGCGCTCGATCACGTTGCGCAGCTCGCGAACGTTCCCCGGCCACGAGTAATCCCGGAGCGCCCCGAGCGCCCCCGGTGTGAGGTGTGGCACCGGGCGCCCGTACTTCTCTGCGACGCGCTTCAGGAACATCCGCGCGAGCGGCTCGATCTCTGCCGTTCGCTCGCGGAGCGGTGGGATGATGATCGACATCGCGTTGAGCCGGTACAGCAGGTCGAGGCGAAAGTTGCCGCGCGTGACCTCCATCTCGAGGTCGCGGTTCGTCGCCGAGATGATCCGCACGTCGATCGCTCGTGCGCTGAGGCCACCCACGCGCATCAGCTTGCCCTCTCCCAGCACGCGCAACAGCTTCGCCTGCGTGGAGGCGTGCATCTCGCCGACCTCGTCGAGAAACACCACGCCTCCGTTGGCGACCTCGAGGAGACCCTGCTTGGTGGTGTGCGCGCCGGTGAAGGCACCGCGCTCGTGACCGAACAGCTCGCTCTCGAGCAGCGATTCGCTGAGCGCGGCGCAGTTGAGCCGAACGAAGGGCTTGTCGGAGCGCGCCGATTGTCGATGGAGCTGCTCGGCGACGATCTCTTTGCCGACGCCGGTCTCGCCCTGTAACAGGACGCTGATGTCCGCGGCAGCCACCCGGCTGACCAGTGCATGCAGTGCGCTCATCCGCTCGTCGGCGATCACCAGATCGCCTGCCTCGACCGGCTCCGCGGTGGCGCCGTGTGCGCGGGTGCGCGCACGCGCGGCGAGCGTGTTCGGTTCTCGACCATCCTGCGGATACCACGCCGTGCCGATCTTGGCCTGCATCTGGCGGCTCGCGAGGGCGGACTCGAGCCGCTCGATCATGCGGTTCGAGTGGATCGGATCCGTATCGAACAGGATCATCTCGAACTCGCCGGGACCGTAGGCCGCGACGAGGTCACCCTCCCGAAGCGCACCCACGATCGCCGGCTCGAGATCGCTCGAATCGGCCGGCCCGACCAGATGCACGAGCATGAACGTGGTGTCACGCCGCAGCCCACGGATGCACTCCTCCTCCAGCCGGTTCTCGAAGTAGTCATGCGTGCGGCGGCGACGCATGCGGAGCTGCTTGGTCCGCTTCTGGACGACGATCGTGACGGAGCCGAGGAGCACTGCCTGGTTGAGCTGGATCTCGACCTTCGTGTGGGCCGGGATGCGTTCGTTGCGCACCCAGGTGCCATTCGCGCTGCCGAGGTCCTCGATCGTCAACGGATCGGAGAGGTGGAGTGTGGCGTGATCGCGCGAGATCGAATGGTCTTCGATCCGCACGTCGGCATCGGTGGCGCGGCCGATCGCGACCGTCCCCTCCGCCGGCAAGGGCTCGGTCGCGAGGACTCCTTCTCCGGCGACGAGGAGGAACAGCTGGTGGCCGGTCACGCCCGCATCACCGCGCACGGTCGCGGACGCATCCGATGCTGGGGTGGGGGTGACGCCCTCGGTCTTTGCGCGCATCAGCGGGTTATCGCCTCGAGACCCGCAGCGCGCGGCCATGGTCGGTGGTGATCAGCGTGACGCCCTCACGCTCGAGCATCGCCGCGATCACATCATCCACCGGGATGATCGGATCCGCTCCCACGACCTCCGCGAACATCGACGCCATCGTCACGTTGGCGAGGGTGTCGGCGCCGCGATCGATCGCTTCGTCGAGGGGCTCCTCGTACGCTTGGCCGAACACGCTCACCGCGCCATCGAACTGCTCTGCGGTCTGGATCTCGATCGCCGCGTACGCGATGTTGGCGGCGCCGGCATCACCGGGCTCGTTCGCCTCGAGGATCACCGAGCCATCGTCGAGCGGATGCACCGCGAGCTTGTAGCGCTCGGAGATCCGCTTGATCTCCAAGGGCGCGCGGGGCGGCGCATCCGGTTCGAGCGGGGGCACGCTGACCATCGCAAAGGACCGCGCGCCGCGCTGACCTGCGCTCGCTGGGGGCTGCGGATCGATGCGCGTGGGTTGGGTCTCGAGCTGGTTGGCCTTCCGCAACGGGCCGGCCGGGACGGTTGGCAACAGCTGCCGCAACACGCGGGCGACCTCTCCACCATCAGGCGCCCGGTCCTCCACGCGCTTGGCGATCATCGAATGGACGAAGTCGGCGAGCTCGACCGAGACCTCGGGCGCGAGGACATCGAGACGCGCGGGCTCGTGGAGCAGCGCCTTCGCGAGGATCGCTTCGGGAGAGCGGCCCGCGAATGCCTTGCGCCCGGAGATGGCTTCGTACAGCACGCAGCCGAGCGCCCAGACATCGGCGGCGGGCGTGATCGCGACGAGGCCGCGTGCCTGCTCGGGGGCCATGTAGGACGGAGTTCCCACGAGGATCCCGGCGCGAGTCAGCACGCCGGCGTCCGCTTCCATCCGGGCGATCCCGAAGTCCACGAGCTTCACGCGGTCCGGATCGCCGGCATCCAGGATGATGTTCGCCGGTTTGACATCGCGATGAACGGCGCCGAGCGCGTGGGCGGCGCCGAGCGCATCGCTGACGCCGATCGCGACCTTGATCGCATCACGGGCCGTCAGCCCGAGCGTCTGGATCTGGGTCGACAGCGTGATCCCATCCACCCACTCCTGGACGAGGAACCGCGTGCCCTCCGGCGAGGCCCCGTGCGCGACGTAGCCAACGACGTTGGGATGGTGGAGGCGTGCGAGCACCTGGCACTCGCGCTCGAACCGGACGTGGTCGGATGCGTTCGACAGGTTCAGCACCTTGATCGCGACCATCCGATTGGTCCGCAGATCCCTACCGCGGTAGACCGAGCCCATTCCGCCACGCGCGGCTTCCGCGAGCAGCTCGAAGTGGACACCCAGGATCTGCCCCACGGCTCCATCATATGCCCTTTCTCGACAGTTCGCCCGCCTCGAAACGGCGTATGACCATGCGGTCACCATGAGGGAACCCACGATGCGAACGGTCGACGGCAACCAGGGCGTTGCCTCGATCGCCTATCGGCTCAGCGAGGTGATCGCGATCTACCCGATCACGCCATCGTCCTCGATGGGTGAACAGGCCGACGAGTGGGCGACCGCCTCGACGCCGAACCTGTGGGGCACGATCCCGCAGGTCGCGGAGATGCAGTCGGAGGGCGGAGCCGCCGCGGCGGTGCACGGGGCTCTGCAGGCCGGCGCGCTCGCGACGACGTTCACCGCGTCGCAAGGCCTGCTGCTCATGATCCCGAACATGTTCAAGATCGCGGGCGAGCTGACGCCGTTCGTGATGCACGTGTCCGCGCGCACGATCGCGACGCACGCGCTCTCGATCTTCGGAGATCACTCGGACGTCATGGCGTGCCGCTCGACGGGCTTCGCCATGCTGTGCGCGGGAAGCGTGCAGGAGGCCTCCGACTTCGCGTGCATCGCGCACGCCGCGACGCTGCGGGCCCGGGTTCCGTTCATCCACTTCTTCGATGGGTTCCGGACCTCCCACGAGGTCGCAAAGATCGCCACGCTCGAAGATGACGACCTACGGGCGATGATCGACGAGCGCGCAATCCGTGCACATCGCGAGCACGCGCTCACACCGGACCACCCCGTGCTGCGTGGGAGCGCGCAGAACCCCGACACGTTCTTTCAGGCACGCGAGGCCGCGAACTCGTTCTACGCCACCTGCCCGGAGATCGTCCGCGAGGAGATGGCGCGGTTCGGCGCGCTGACCGGTCGGCACTATCGACCGTTCGACTACACCGGCCACCCCGAGGCGGAGCGGGTGATCATCATGATGGGCTCGGGCGCGAAGGCCGCGCAGGAGCTGGTCGACCACCTGGTCGCGAACGGCGAGCGGGTCGGGTTGCTCGAGGTCCGCCTGTTTCGGCCCTTCGTCGCGGCCGACTTCCTCGCGGTGCTCCCCACGACCGTGCGCGCGATCGCGGTCCTCGATCGGACGAAGGAGCCCGGCGCCCACGGCGAACCGCTGTTTCTCGATGTGGTGGCCACGCTGTACGAAGCGGACCGCGCGACGCGCCCGCGCGTGATCGGTGGGCGGTACGGGTTGTCGTCCAAGGAGTTCACACCAGCGATGGTGGCGGCGGTGTTCGAGGAGCTCGCCGCCGAGCGGCCGCGGCCGCGGTTCACCGTGGGGATCACCGACGACGTCACCCACCTGTCATTGACCGTCGATCCCGAGTTCGATCTCGAAGCCCCCGATGTGGTGCGGGCGGTGTTCTACGGCCTGGGGGCCGATGGGACGGTCGGTGCGAACAAGAGCTCGATCAAGATCATCGGCGAGCAGACGAGCCAGTACGCGCAGGGCTACTTCGTCTACGACTCGAAGAAGTCGGGCGCGGTGACGGTCTCTCACCTGCGGTTCGGCCCACGCCCGATCCGCTCGAGCTACCTCATCCGTCAAGCGAGCTTCGTGGCGGTCCACGAGTGGGGCTTTCTGGATCGGTACGACGTGCTCGCCCTCGCGGCGCCTCGCGCGACGCTCCTGCTCAACGCGCCGTATCCGCCCGCAGAGGTCTGGGCGAACCTGCCGCGCGAGCTCCAGCAGACGATCCTCGATCGCGGGCTCCGCGTGTTCGTGATCGACGCACTCGATGTCGCGCGCCGGGCCGGCATGAACGGCCGCATCAACATGGTGATGCAGACCTGCTTCTTCGCGCTCTCGGGCGTGTTCCCGCGCGACGAAGCGATCGCCCACATCAAGCACGAGCTCGAGAAGACGTACCGGAAGAAGGGCCCGGAGATCATCGCCCGCAACCTCGCCGTCGTGGACGATGCCCTGGCCTACCTCCACGAGCTGACGATCCCGGAGCGGGCATCCTCGAGCCGTACCCTCGCTCCCCTCGTCTCTGCCGCGGCTCCCGACTTCGTCCAGCGGGTGACCGCCGTGATGCTCGCCGGCAAGGGTGATTCTCTTCCGGTCAGCGCGTTCCCCGTCGATGGCACGTGGCCGACCGGCACGGCGAAGTGGGAGAAGCGGAACCTCGCCTACCAGATCCCGGCGTGGGACGAGCGCGTCTGCATCCAGTGCAACAAGTGCGCGATGGTCTGTCCGCATGCGGCGATCCGCGTGAAGGCGTACCCGCCTGCGGCGCTGTCGGGTGCTCCGCTGACGTTCAAGTCGATCGCGTTCAAGGCCCACGATGGCGACGATCGCTACACCGTCCAGGTCGCTCCCGAGGACTGCACGGGCTGTGGAGCATGCGTCGAGGTCTGCCCGGCGAAGGATCGGACCAACCCGCGGCACAAGGCGATCGACATGGTCCCGCAGGCACCGCTCCGCGAAGCCGAGCGCACGAACTACGAATTCTTCCTCGGGTTGCCGGAGGCGGATCGGACGGCCGCGTCGATCGACGTCAAGGGCGCACAGTTCCTCGAGCCGTTGTTCGAATACTCGGGCGCATGTGCCGGGTGTGGCGAGACGCCGTACCTCAAGCTGATGACGCAGCTGTTCGGAGATCGCGCCTTGATCGCGAACGCCACCGGCTGCTCGTCGATCTACGGCGGCAATCTCCCGACCACTCCCTACACCACCAACCGCGACGGTCGCGGCCCGGCGTGGGCCAACTCGCTGTTCGAGGACAACGCCGAGTTCGGGTTCGGGATGCGCCTTGGCGTCGATCAACATGTGCGCCACGCCCGCGATCTGCTGGGCCGGCTCGCCGGTCAACTCGGCGACGAGCTCGTCGGTGCGCTCGTCGCCGCGGAGCAGCACGGCGAGGTAGCGATCGCCGCGCAGCGGGAGCGCGTGGCCGAACTCCGGCGTCGCCTCGTGAGCATCAGCGACCCCTCGGCCCGACTGCTCGACGCGATCGCGGACTACCTCGTTCGCAAGAGCGTGTGGCTGGTAGGCGGCGATGGCTGGGCATACGACATCGGCTTCGGGGGGCTCGACCACGTGCTCGCACAGGGCCGTGACGTCAACATCCTGGTGCTCGACACCGAGGTCTACTCGAATACCGGTGGCCAGCAATCGAAGTCCACGCCGCTCGGCGCCGCCGCGAAGTTCGCTTCGGCGGGAAAGACCGTACCCAAGAAGGACCTCGGCCTGCTCGCGATGGTCTATGGCAACGTGTACGTCGCGCAGGTCGCCTACGGCGCGAAGGACGCGCAGACCGTCAAGGCATTCGCGGAGGCCGACGCGTGGCCCGGGCCATCGCTGATCATCGCGTACTCGCACTGCATCGCGCACGGCTACGATCTCAACCGGGGCCTGGCCCAGCAGAAGCTCGCCGTGGAGACCGGCTACTGGCCGCTGTACCGCAGCGATCCACGCCGGGCGGGCGCCAACGCGAGCGCGCTCCAGCTCGACTCGAACGCGCCGAAGGGCCGCCTCGTCGACTTCGCGCGCAACGAGACGCGGTTTCGCCTCGTCGAGCAACAGGATCCCGCGAGGTTCAAGGACCTCATGGCGCGGGCCCAGCGCGGCATCGGCGAGCGCTACGCCTTGTACAAGCACATGGCCGAGCCGTTCGATCACGGCTCGGCCGTGACGCCCACCCCCATCCCTACCCCCGACCCCAAGCCGTAGGAGCCGCGCATGGATCTCTCGACGACCTACCTCGGCCTTCACCTGACCAACCCGCTCATCGTGGGTGCCTCACCGCTGTGTGACGACCTCGACGCCGTGCGCAGGCTCGAAGATGCCGGCGCGGCCGCGATCGTCATGCACTCGCTGTTCGAGGAGCAGATCAGCCGGGAGCGCGAACGCAACGCGGCCGATCTCGAGGCTCACGTCAACGCGTTCGCGGAGGCGAGCTCGTTCCTGCCGCATCCGAACGAGTTCCATCTCGGCCCGGAGGCGTACCTCGAGCAGATCCGCCGCCTCCGCGCTGCGGTGAGCATGCCCGTCATCGGCTCGCTCAACGGCGTCACCTCGACCGGCTGGCTCGACTACGCGCGCATGATGGAGCAGGCAGGCGCGCACGCTCTCGAGCTCAACACGTACTACATCGCGAGTGATCCGACCGAGGATGCGGTCGCGGTCGAGCGGCGCACGCTGGACATCGTGCGCGCGGTCAAGGCTGCGGTCGCGATCCCGATCACGGTGAAGCTGTCGCCGTTCTTCTCCGCGCTCTCGCACTTCGCTGCCGAGCTCGAGGCGGCCGGCGCGGATGGACTCGTCCTGTTCAATCGCTTCTACCAGCCCGACATCGACATCGTGGAGCTCGAGGTCCGGCCCGATCACCACCTGTCCGATCCCACGGAGCTCCTCCTGCGCCTGCGCTGGCTCGCGATCCTCTCGGGACAGCGGCCCAAGCTCCAGCTCGCCGCGAGTGGCGGAGTCCACGGAGCGCTTGATGTGGTCAAGGCCGTGATGACCGGCGCACACAGTGTCCAGATGATCTCGGCGGTCCTGCGACATGGTCCGGGGCACCTGACCAGGGTCCGCGACGAGCTCGCGCGCACCATCGAACAGCTCGGCTACAGCACCCTCGCGGAGATGCGCGGCTGCATGAACCTCGCCCGGTGCCCGGATACCAGCGCGTTCGAGCGTGGCAACTACCTGCGCGTGCTCCATAGCTGGCGGGATCCGCACGTGCACGACACCCGGTCCTGAAGACCGTCGCGCGGGCCGGGCTCGACGGCGGCGGGCTCAACCCGGCGAGAACATCGCGCGGATCGCCGCCACCGCCGTCTCGTCGAGCCCGTCATGTGGACTGGTCTGCACGTGGCGCCGGCCGAGCGGCCCCATGGTGGGAGCGTCATCGACGATCACGATGTCCTCGGGATGGGCGTGATGCTCGACCATCCACGCTTCGATCTCGCGCCAGCGGGGCTGGCCTGCGAGCACCGGTGTCATGCCTCGCAGTCCGACGCCGATCCCCGCGTGTGCGAGTTGCGCGCGAAGCTCCTCGAGCGGGCGATCGATCCGCCAGTCCGACGACATCACGATCTCGGCCTCGACCTCACGGACCGCGGCATCGAGGCGCGCAGCGAGCTCCGGCTCGATCCAGCCCGCGAGCTCGAACGTGTCCTCGGGCTGGAACGCCGCACGGTTGAGCACTCCGTCGACGTCGAGGAACAGAATTCGCACCGCGGGCAGTGTACGACCTCCCATTTCACCAGTCAGCGGCTCGCCCTCCGACGATCGGGAACGTGAGGCGAAACACCGTCGCGCCGGCGTGTCGGCGATGGGAGATGGTCCCCGCGTGATCTGTGGCCACGCGCGACACGATCGCGAGCCCGAGCCCGGTGCCGCCCGACTTGGTCGTGAAGAATGGCTCGAAGATCGCGGGCGCATCGGCGGTGACGCCGGCGCCGTGATCGTCGATCTCGATCGCGATCGTGTTCCCATGGATCTCGAGACGCGCTCGGACCTCCCGGTTGGTGGCCTCGGCCGCCGCATCGATGGCGTTCGCGAGCAGGTGATAGATCGCCGTCTCGATGCGCGACGCATCGACCTCCGCGATCGCTTCGCCGTCGGGAGTGAACCGGATGCTGACCCCCACGGAGTGCGCCTTGGTCCGTGCTCGGTCGATCGCCCGTTCGAGGAGGAGCCGGATGTCGACGCGCCCGAGGTGCACGGGGAGAGGGCGGATGAACACGAGGAAGTCATCGAGCAGGCTCGAGATCCGACGGATCTCCGCGGTGGCCTCGGTGATCGCAGCTGCCGTCGGTGTGATGGCTCCCTGCGCTCTGCGCTCGTGACGCTCTGCCAGCGCCAGCTGGAGCAACGCGCCGTTGAGCGGGTTGCGGAGCTCGTGCGTCAAGCCGGCGACGAGGTTGCCCAGCGACGCGACCCGCTCTCGCTCGTGTTCACGGGTGGAGGCTTCGCGTTCATCGGTGATGTCGATCCCCACGGCCCACAACTCGATCGGCTCCCAGGTTGACCGAGCGGAACGCGCGAAGCGCCAGCGAACTGCACGTCCATTGCGACACAGCGCCTCGTACGACGCTGCGCGCTCTCCTCGGTGTGCTTCGTCCCAGAGAGTCACGACATGGTCGTGGCGCTGGCCGACCGCGAAGAATCCCAGCCAGCTCGTACCAACGGCGGTGTCCCGTGGCACCCCCGTGAGCTCCTCACATGGACGATTGAACGCGACGATGGTCCCGCGTTGATCGAGGCCGCACACCAGCAAGTCGAAGCTGTCGATGACGTCGTGGAGGATCGGGAGTGACATCATGCAACTCGGGAGAGGACAGCCGAGCACTGCTCGTACAGCCGGCAGATCTGTTCATCGGGCACCACCCTGGGACGGCGCCGATGCGCCAGCGCGACAGGCGCAGAAGCCCCCGGGCTGGGCTCGCGATCCGACGGGCTGGTCCGCCCCCCCCACGTGGCCGCCGAGCCACCGGCCCGCCCGGAGCAGCTCCTCCAGCGCAACCCGATCATTCGAGAACGGACTCACGATCAGCACCCGCACCTGCCCCTTACGCATCACGCCTCGTGCCAGCCAATCGGGGCGAACTCTCGCCTGATTCGCGCACGGCTTGCACGATGGGTGGTTTCAGGCGATTTAGGCGCGTGGAACGCGGCCAGACGCGACATCCACCAGCAACCAGGCGATCGGACACGGCGACGGCCGATGCTGAGTCCTGGCGGCTTGCGCCGCTCCGTGCAGCGGGTTCTGATGGGGGCAGTGGAAGTCTCGCCGCGTGGAGCCGTGCAGCCTGGCCGCTCGAGCTCGGTCGCGGATCCCGACACAGCCCGGTTCATCGCGCTCGTCGATCTGCTGATCTCGGTGGGGCACCTCGACGGCTGGTTTGACCCGCGCGCCCGTGGGTTCGTCCAGCGGTACGTCGAGTCGATCGTGATGATGCACGAGCAGTCTTCGATGGAGCCTCCCGAGATCCGCGCCCAACACACCGCGGCCTGGCGTGGATACTTCGACCAGCTGCAGCAGGATCTCGTGGGCGAGATCGAAGTGCTGGCGCAGGAGGCGGTCGATGGTCGCTCGCCGAACCGGCTGCGTGCGCGGGTGATCGCGCTGTTTCGCGGGCTGTCGTGGAGTGATCAGGCAGCGGCGCTCGAGCTGATCAACGGCATCTTCCACGCCGACCGGAACTTCTCGCCCGCGGAGATCTCGGTCTACGACGAGCTGAGGGCGGCATTCGTCGCCGCTTCGGGAGCGGCTTCCCCGAGGCCCGCTCCGACGATCAGAACCGGCGTCGCGCCGATGATCGTCGGTGCGCCGGTGTGGAAGGCGCTCGCGGCGCTCTCGCATCCGCTGCTCGATCCACTCGAGCAGACCTATTCGCCGCACCCCATCGAGCGGAAGGCGCAGATCGACTGGGACTATCACCTCATCCAGCAAGCGATGATGCAGTGGCATCGCCTGCGAGGGGTAGGCGCCAACCGGCTCGCTGGGATCCAGGACGTGCAGCAGCTCCCGGTCGGATCCCGCTTCCTCGACAATTTCGTCCACGTCCTGCGTCCCAGCGCGCCCCTCGAGCTGATCGTGCTGGGCGATCTGCATGGTTGCTACAGCTGCCTCAAGGCGGCGCTGCTGCAATCCAACTTCATCGAGCGCGCGTGGGCGCACCAGTGGGATCCGCAGCGCTATCCCGACGTCAAGCTCGTGTTCCTCGGCGACTACATCGATCGCGGACGGTTCAGCTTCGATGGCGTGCTGCGCGCTGCGCTACAGCTGTTCGTCGCGATGCCGGACCAGGTGATCCTGCTACGCGGCAACCACGAGTGGCTCAAGTGGCAGGGCGATCGCATCGTCAGTGGTGTGTATCCGGCGGAGGCACTCGCGTCGATCGTGCCGTACGCCCCGGTGCAGATGCTCGAGGCGTATCGCCTGCTGTTCGAGTACATGCCGACCTCGATGCTCTGCGAACAGACGCTGCTCGTGCACGCGGGGATCCCGCGCGCAGATACGTTCGAGGAGCGGTTTCGCGACCTGTCGAGCCTCAACGATCCAGAGCTGCGGTTCCAGATGATGTGGAGCGATCCGGGCGCCGTCGACCGCGTACCGGTGGAGCAGCAGCGCGAGAATCCGCGGTTCACGTTCGGCAGCGAGCAGTTTCGCGAGTTCATGCAGCGCGCGGGGATGACAACCATGATCCGCGGTCACGAGCAGATCGATCGCGGCTTCGATGTGTTCTACGATCTCGGAGATCGCTTGCTGCTCACCGTGTTCTCTGCGGGCGGGTCAAACAACCTGGACCTCCCGGTGGGGTCGTCCTATCGAGCGGTCACGCCGATGGCACTGACGCTGCAGTACGGGCAGGGCGTCCCCACGGCCACGCCGTGGCCGATCGACTACACCCCGTTCAACTATGCCCCCCACAACGGGCTCTACCGGCCGCAGCCCGTGCTCGAGTTCCGCTACGGGTAGCGGCGCAGGGAGCGGCGACGACATGCGCCTTCGCGTGCGGGCTCATCGTCGGATCTTCTGCTTGCCCTGCGGATAGATCGTCTCACCGCGCTCGAGCATCGCGACGAAGGCGGCGATTCGCTTGTTCCGGCCCGCCTCCGTCTTCAGGTTGTGCGTCCGGAACGCGAGGGCGAACCGATTCTGCTCGCTGAGCGTGGCGAGCATCTTCTTGGCTTTGGGGGATGCGTCGATGGCGGCCTGCAGATCGCCGGGGATCTTCAGGTTCTTACCGTTCGCATAGGCGCGCTCCCACCGCCCATCGGCCTTCGCTGCCTCGACGTGCCGGAGCCCATGCTCCGTCATGCGGCCCTCGACGATCAGACGGGCGACGTTATCGACGTTGATCTGGCTCCACACGCTCTTCGCCCCGCGGCGCGTGTAGCGCTGGAGGAAGCTCGTGTCGTCGAAGCTCTTGCGGATCGCATCGATCCAGCCCCAGCACAGCACCACGTCGATCGCCTCCAGCGGGGTGATCGTTCGCAGACCCGAGGCGGTCTTGTGGATCTTGATCCAGACCTCGGTCTCGACGTCGTGGTGCTTGCCGAGCCAGCGTTCGAAGCTCCTGGCGTCGGCGAACTCTCTGACCTTGGCTGGGTCGACCTTGACGGGTGGCATCGGCTGCCACAACACTACCCCCGCTTGCAGATCCCGTCAGCGAGGCGGCAGCGAGGCGAGCAAGTCCTTGGCGAACGCCGTGGCGTCGATCGACTTGGGCACGGCGGCGCTGATCGAGCAGTTCGAGTCGTCGTCCCACGCGGTGACGTGGACGGCGCCGCCGCCCATGTCGACCGTGACTGCTCCCCGGCCGACACCCGGTAGATCCTTCGCGCCGAGGTTCTTCTTCAGGCTCTCGAGTGACGCGGTCATCGCCGCAGCCATGTTGTCGTGACAGGTGACGGTGAAGTTCGCGTCCTCCTCGCCCATCGTGATCTTGCACTCCGCGGCCTGCGCGATGGGCTGCGGATTGTTCTTGATCGTCCCGCTCGCGAAGTACTTGGCTCGCAGTTCCTTGGACAGCACGCGGTCGCAGTCGAGCGCGCCGGCGATCTTGGAGGCCGCCGGAGAAGCCCCCACGCCACCGCTGGGTGAGTCCTTCTTGTTCGAGCACGCCGCCACGAGGACGAGGGATCCGAGAATCAGGAGGGTGCGCATGCGCATCTCCGCTGCAAGCGTCGGGCGCACATGGCGCCCCGCCAGAGGGGCAAGCGGCGTGCTTGTTCGATGAACATACGAAAGTTGCGACGCGCCGGTGGCCGTTCGCGACAACGTTGCGCGTTCGCGGGAGAAGGCAGCGAGACGGGTCCGACGCCCCCATGCGAGGATCTACCCCTTCGGGGCATGTCGCCACCGGGTAGTCAACGGCCAGCGAAGAGGAGCAACGACTCGAGGTTGCGGCGCGCTCCCCTCCACCACGGCGCGTGCAGGACCACGAGGCGATAGCGAGTGACCGCTCCGGCGAGATCTCCCCTGGCGAGGGCGCGGTCGGCCTCGACGGCGCGCCTGTGGACATCCGGTGTGAGCGCGGTGACGCCCGCGGCTGACGCGGCACGCTCGAGGTCGGAGGCCAGCTTCCCGACCATGTCGTCGGGTAGGAACTTTCGTGCCTCGGCGTACGCGATCAGCGCCCCCTCAAGATTCCCCGCGGCGAGCTCCTCATGGATCATCTCCGGCAGTTCGCGCAGAGCAGCCACATGTCCGAGCGTGTCGGGCGACGCCGCTGACCACAAGGACAGTGCGATCTGCTCGCGCGCTGCGCGCAGGATCGGATGATCGGGCTCGCCGTAGCGCGCGAGCCAGAATCCGAGGTGCGTCCGTGCGATCTCCGGAGCTTCCAGCCTGGTCACCGCCACACCAAGGTCGCCGAGCTGCACGGCCAGCGCAGGATGTGAGAGAGCCGCAGCGAGCGTCTGCGGCTCGACGAGGTCGAGCGCCGATGCGACGAGTCCGTCCTTTGCGAGTGAATCGATCAGCAAGCCGCGCAGCCGGGTAGTGCCCGGATTCTGCGCGTCGATCCGCGCTAGCTCCCAGCGCGCGTGTGCGCGCGCCTTCACGGTGTCCCCGGCAGCCATCTCCGCGCCCACGAGCGCGATCCAGACTTCGACGCGAACCTTTGGGTTGCGGTGGACGGTTCCGCTCAGGATCGCTGCTGCAGCATCGGGACGACCGGCCGCGGTCTTCACCCGCGCGCTCTGGAGCTCCTGTGCGGTCGTGCCCTCGTCGAGGACGAGCCGTCCGCCGCGTTCGGCGTCCCGATACCACGGCTGACATCCACTCGCGATCACCGCGGCGATCAGCAGCGCGTGTGCGCTCGTCGTCAGCACCTCGCCCCCCACAGGGCCTGCTTCTCGATCGCACGCTGGAGGTCCTTCACGAAGCCTCGGTAGAACAGTGATGCCTTGCGCACTCGCTCCTGGGCTTCGCCGGCACCCGCCTGGAGCTCCTCGAGAAACACCTTCGTCTCGGCGTTGACCTTGTTTGCGATCACGAGCTCGCAGCTGTTCGTCGGGTCGACCTTCTTCGTCTCCAGACACTTGTCGAGCTCGTCGAGGAACGCCTGCATCTCCTTCGCGCGCTTGTAGTCCTCCTTCAGCGCCTTGCCCTGCTTCAGCAACTTCTCCGCCCCGACGGCGCGTGCGATGCCCGCGAGTGTCTGCTGCTGCGCCTTCTTCATCATGCTCCCCCAGGTCGGGAACTGCTCCTGGGCTGCCACGGCGGCGCGGCTCCGCATCGATTCGAGCATGCGATCGTTCATGGCGCCGAGCTGGCTGCACGCGCCGTTCGGCGACCACGGTTCTGGCGGCGGGGTCAGGTCGACCTCGGCATAGCCTGTACCCACGCCCTCGCGTGCGGGTCGCCCGGCGGCGGCGACGGTATGATCGAGGTCCCGGCGAAGCGCGATTGCGTCGGTGTACGCGTCTTCAAGGGCTGCGGTCCCCGCGCGTTCGTCTCTCCATGCCTCGCGCGCCTGCTTCACGGTCTTCGACTTCCCGAACAGCGCGGCCATGTGCCCGGGCGCGATGGCGAAGCCCACGACAACCCCGGTGACGACCACGACGCCGGCCGCGAGCTTCAGGATGGGCGGCGTGCCCTGCGGCCTCTGTGCCTGCGTCGTGTCCCCCGCGGGGGCCTCTCCGCTGGGGCACGAGCTGCACAGGATCCACTCTCCGTTCGGTCCGCACTGACAGCTCGGCTCGGGCACCGCGGGCACGTCCGCGAGCGCCGATCCTGGCGTGATCGCGATCAACAAGGTGAAGAGTGTGGCGAGGTCAGCGCGCAAGGGTCGCCCCGGTCCAGATGCCTGCAGCGAGCAACGTCGACCACCAGACGGCGTCGACCTTCGAGATCGGACGTGCGCGATGGAACCAGTCCGGCGACCAGCGCAGGCCGACGAGGAGTTGCGATGCGTGGTCGGTGCCGATCACGGTGATGTCCGGATCGCGAAGCTCCGCGAAGATCCGGACATTGCGGCTCGCGTAGCCATTCAAGCCGGCGATCAGGTGCGCGCGCGAAGCGACCGCGTCAGGGGTGGAGCGAAGGCCCGCCATCGCGCCTGCGTACGGCTGGATCCAGCGCAGCGGCATTGCGAGCACCAGCTGGCCGCCGACGTCGTACGTGTACGCATCTCCTCCGGTCAACGCGACGACCGTCGAGAGACCGACGTAGTCGTTCGGCCAGTACGAGGTCTCGTAGCCACCAACCGGCACGTCGCCGCGGACTACCCCACCGCTAACTCCGAAGAAGAACCGGTCCGACGCACGATAGTCGGGCTCAGCCTCCGCGGTTGCTCCACCGAAGGCCGCGGCCACCAGCGCCAGCAACCACGTTCGTAGTGCGTGCACATCCACGTCGGTTGCATCTGGCGTACCGGCGAGGCGCGCCTGACCCCCACCATCACCGCCATCCTTCGCGCACCGACGTCGCAGCGGGCACTTCCCGCCGCACCAATTGCGCTGCGCGTGATGCGGTCGACCCGAGCATGATGGCCGTGCCCGCGGGCGCGACCGGTCGGATCCACGCGCTGCGAGGACCGCCAAGCGCGCGCTTCGCCCGCAGCGAGCCTTCCGAACCCTTGTTCGGATGACGACTCCGGGCGAGGGTCGCCATATGCGTTCCGGCAAGAGAGGCGCGCGGCTGCCTGCTGCGGGTCAAGCCTTCCTGGTTCCACTCGGCAAGGGGCACTTCTCGTTCTGCTGGGTCGTTCCGCTCCCCAAGAGCGCGTACACGGAGTTCGATGTCGACGGCACGTTCACGCTCGCAAGCGCGACGTGGGTCGGCACGGAACCGCCAACGCCAGCAGAGCTCGCGAGACCGAAAGTACTCGTCAATACGTGTCCCGGGGCCTGGAAGGGTCCGTGCGTGACCATGGAATCGCGTCGGGTGCCGAACAAGTTTCGTCCGCTCGGCAAGGTGGCGCGCCCCTCGGTGGGAAGGCTCAAGCCACGGCACTACGGCGGCTGGTATCAGGTCGAGCACGCCGCGCGGGCCCAATGGGAGTGGGACACGGACTCGAAGGCGGTGCTCACAAGGCAAGCGAAGGAGCGCGGTTCCCTCGAGAAGCGATGGGCCGCCGACGCCGAGAAGACGTCGCGCGTCGAAGCGCGAAGCACCGCGCGAACCCTGACCCAATGGGCGCGCGGCAAGGCGTCCCTCGACGAGCTCGTCGGCACGATGCCAAAGCGTCGGGCCGCCGAAGTGACCGCGCTCATCCGCGAGGCGGCGGGCTCGCTCCTGAAGCTCGACGCAAAGGCGACGCGAAAGGCGAAGCTAGTCATCCTCGATAGCCTCGTTCTCCAGATCAACGAGTGGTACAGGCGGGTCGGTGCCGGCGTCATCGAAACAGCGGAACGCGAGCTGCTCGTTGCGGCCATCGATAAGCTCGGTCGCGTGGCTGGCCTTCGTGGCGGCAACTTCGCGGAGTCGCTCCGAGACTGGTAAGGCAGAACGTGTTCATCACGCGTACGGCGAACGGCATCATCGACGGACCGATCACCAAGGCCAAGGCGGCGTTCACCGCAGGCTGATCGACCTGCACTATCTGATCGAGGTGCACAAACTGTCCGGCGGAAGTCCTTGATCTCCCGTGCGGAACGCGTGGTCCAGGACTTGCTCCTTCCAGACAACATGAAGAAGGCCAAGCCGAAGCTCCGGGCTCGAACCCTCGATACGACCGCGCTGCGTCAGGTCGCAGGTGGTCGTGGGACCTACTGTGGCAACCAGCTGCACTGCGACAACTGCGGCTCGACCTACGATGCGTACTGCCCGACTGCTGGGTCGATGGATGGCGGGATGACCTTCATGTTCGCCGGCTATGATTTCGCTGCGAACTGTCCCAGCTGCGGCGCTGCGAGCTGAGGGCGGCTACTCCGCCAGCATCGGCGTGCACCGCTTCACGGCCGCGGCTCCAGCGCTACTGCATCAGCGGTGGGCATTCGGTAAGCGGATGGACGTGGTTGTACCTCGTTCGTCCGTAGTGGCCTCCTGAGGCGATCGAGAGGAGCGGCGGCGTTCTCTCATTCATCTCGAACCCGAGGTCGGCGGTGAGCGAGGCGCCGCCGCCGCGATAGATCTCGGAGCCTTCGTTACTGCAGCTGCCGCCGACGGTCTGCACGGTTGACGAGAAGTCACGCGCGTAACGCAACGCAGGTCCGACGTAGATGCCGCGCCCCATCCGCACGCGTGCGCCGAACGCCATCGCGTGACCTCCATCGTGATCGTGCTCCGAGTAGCCCACGGACATCAGCGCCGCACCACCTCGCAGGTTGCCGGTTCCGAGCTCGACTCCGAGCGAAGCCTCGACCCCGAACAACCAACCCACGCGCGAGCGACCGAGTCTGTCACTCCCCACGCCGACGCCGTTCGTACCCGCCTGGGCCTCGATCGACACCCGGTGGCGCGTGTCCACCGTGAGCATCGCGCCGCCGTAGAGGTTCGTCGCGCAGCCGGTCAGCGCCAGGAGGCATGCACGCATGGGCGACCAACTATTCACGAACCATGCGCATGCCAACGGCCCGTGTTCCCACGGAGGCGCGGCGCAACCCCTGACCCCGATGTCCTGGTTTTGGGTCTCGACCGCTACGTGGTGGTCGCGCGTGCGAAGCCGTTCGACGACCCGACGAGGTGGGCGCCCTGTGCGGTGCAGCCGCGTGAGATAGTTCCACCCATGCGCGGGATCCTCGCCGTCATGCTGGCGGGGTGTTACGCGCCGATGATCCCCGAGGGGGCTCCTTGCTCGGTCGGTCAGGAGTGCCCGATACCGCTGACGTGCTCCGGTGGGGTGTGCGTGCGCCATCCGAACGGGGACAGCGGGATCGACACGACGACGTGCACCCCGATCGTTGTCGGTCCCGGCGCACTGACGGCACCGCGGGTGGCACCGATCACGATCGATGGGGATCTGTCCGACTGGTCGACGTGCTTCATCACCCTTGATGCCAGCACGGCGATCGTCCGCGAGATCGCGGGTCTCGGGGACTTCTCGACGGGGCGCTTCAGCGTTGCCCACGACGCCACGCACCTCTACATCGCCGCCGAAGTCACCGGCGTGCCGCCGCTCGGCGATCATGCGCTGCCGGGGATCTACCAGAACGACTCGATCTCCCTCTACCTCGATGCCGACGGCGTGTTTGCCAACGCCAGCTACGATCCGGACGCGATGCAGATCGTGGTCGATCACGCGAATCGTCGCCAGGGCTTTCGCAGCGGCCAGCTCAGCCCGGCCAACCTCGTCACCGCCGTACGCACGATGGGCTCGAAGTTCGAGATCGAGATCGCTGTCACCCCTGCGACGTTGTCGACCGGCGCATTCGCGTCGCGCATCGGCTTCGACATCGGCTTCGAGAGCGGCAACGGCATGGCCCAGACCTCCGAGCTGGTGTGGTTCGAGCGCTGTGGCCCGCCAACCTGCGGCTGCACGAACGGCGAGTCGGCGCCGTACTGCGATGCGCGCCAGTTCGGAACCGTGGTACTCGCGCCATAGCCCCGAGTTGCCTATGGGAATCTTCGACGACGCGTCGCTTGACGCACGTGCCCGCGCGGTCCTCGAGCAGAAGGATCGCACCAAGCCGAGCATCGAACTGCTCGAGCGCGCGACCCACATCGAAGAAGCACCGTCGCCCGCGATGCTCGAGGACACGGCGATGTGGCTCGGGATCGTCGATGACCTTCGCGCCGCCGGTCTGACAACCTCCGAGATCACGCGCATCTGCCTCCGGGCGGGCCTGGACACCTTCGATCTCCACGGTCCTTCCCCGGACATGCTCGCGCACGTCCTCGTCGACGAGGAGGGCCTCGCGATCGCGCGCGACCTGTGCGAGGAGCTCGCCGGCCACGCGGGCAAGCTCACGTGGAGGCACCAGAACCTCGCGAACGCCGCGCTCGGTCGCCTCGCGATCGCCGGCGCGATCGAGCCCCGGTTCGACCGCCTGTTCGGGTTCTACCCGACCGAGCCGAGCTCGCTGCGCGCGATCATCGGCTCGCTACCGCCTGAACGCCGCGAGGCGCTCGTGCTCGCGAACGCGACGCCGTTGACGGGGCCTGGCGTCAACACGCCACGCAGCGCCGCCTTCATCGTCGACAAGCTGCTCGAGATCTCCGACCTCGTGCCGATGCCAGCGGTGCTCGCCGCGCGCGAGAAGGCGCTCGCAGCTGCGATCGAGGACGACGAGCACGGCAAGCTCGCGAAGGAGATCGCCGCCGGGGCGCCGCGTGTGGTCCCGTCACGCCCGACACCGAAAGCGCTGCGAGCGCTCGAATACTGGCTCGCGGGCCGGCAGAAGGCCAAGCGCGCGCAGGACATCACCTCGCTCGCCCAGGACATCTACGGAGCGCGGAAGATCGCGGTCGATGCGCCAGAGCTCGCGAGCGCCGCGGCGTGGTCCGCGTCCGGGGCGAAGCGCCAGAAGCAGATCGCGGCGAGCGTCGCGGAGGCGCTGTCCGCCTGTACGAAGGAGAGGGCCAAGGTCGTCGGCCTCGCCTCGTTCGGCGGTCCTCCGATCGCGGTGATCTCGTGCGGCAAGCAGCGCCTCTCGCTCGTGCCCGGCGGCACG
The DNA here is from genome assembly GCA_016720595.1 of Myxococcales bacterium. Lineage (GTDB taxonomy): Bacteria > Myxococcota_A > Polyangia > Haliangiales > Haliangiaceae > JABFXX01. The sequence goes on along the minus strand of JADKKI010000022.1, from coordinate 31,124 downwards.
GTCGAGATGGGATTCTCCGAAGAGGAGGAGGCCGCCGTGCGCGCGCAAGCCGAGGTCAACGCGGGCTGCGATAGCCACTTCGAACTCTACGGTCAGCTGCTCGAACAGCTCGATCTCATGCGTCCCATCACGCACGTGCACGTCGGGCCGCTGCTCGTCGCGCAGGGGCCGGGCAAGACGTTCGAGCTCGACGAAGCGACCGAGGCGCTCTCCGAGTCGCCGTTCCGGCTGCCGTCCGAGGCCGAATGGGAGCACCTCGCGCGGGGCGGCAAGCTACGTGAGCTGACGTATCGCGGTGACGTCGTGCCCGACGAGCCCAGCTGGTTCGTCGACACCCGGCGGCTCGGGTTGAAAGGTGCAAACCCGTTCGGGCTGTGGGGCTTCGGCTACGAGCCGGAGCTGTGCGCCGACGTCTATGTCGGTTCGCACGACGACTGTCCCCTCGATGGCTCGCCACGGCAGGGCCAAGGTGATCGCGTCGTCCGCGGCGGCGCGGCGCAGCTCTATCCGTGGCAGGACACCGGCGAGTGGCACATGCTGCTCAGCGCGTTTCGCATGCCGCAGAGTGCCTGGGAGTTCGTGATCGCGCTGCGCTTCGTGCTCGGCATCGAGTGCGGCGCGCGCCCGAGCTAAGGCTCTCGCGCGTTCCCTACGTTCCACCAATCGTCCGGGCGGCCGCCGTTCGCCCTTGGCGGTGCGTCGTGCTCCCACGTGGCCACCCGCGACTACAGCTGCGGACGGGCTCGGAGCAAGGCGGGGAGGGTGATTCGCCAGTCGGGAAACCCGGCGGCGCCGGCGGCATCGATCGCCATCACCATCGCGCCCCAGGTCACGTCGTCGTCCGCGGCGATCTCGATGCGAGGCTGCGCTGCGAACCACGTCGATCGTTTGTGACGCGCGAGCACCGCCCGCAGATTCTCACCGACGTGCTCGTCGCGCGAGATGGGCTCGAGCACGTTGGTGCGAGCGAACCCCACCCAGACCTCGGTCGCGGTGATCGTGATCGACAGCGTGACGAGGTCGTCGACCGTGTTCGGCGGCGCGGATCCGATCAGCGGCGCCCAGTGCCGTCCACTGCCGAACGGCACCGGGACGACCGGGAAGGTCATCGGGCGGAGTAGCTTCCATCCTTCCGCGCGTCTTGCCGCGAGAACGAAGTCGTCGCCTGCTTCGAGGATCGAGAGCCACGTCTCCGTGACCGTCTTCATCGGTGTGGCGTCGTCGGCGCGGACCAGGAACGGATCGCGCACGACGAGCTCCGTTGCCGGCCAAGGGCGAACGGCGGCTGCTGGGACGCCCACGGTTCCCTCCGAGACGTCGATCGTTGCAAGGGCGGAGATCGGCATGTCGCCGAACGCGAACGAACAGCGCTGCCGGCCCGCGCCGGATCCCGACCCTGGCCGCGTGATCCGGCTGGCGGCGGCGAGAACACAGGCCTTCAGCGTGGGATCGTCGATGCCGAACACGGTGGCCGCGCCGACGCTGCCGGTCGGTTCGTAGGCGAGCTCGATGACGGCCGCACCGAACTTGGCGGGACTCGCCGTCGCACACGCGACGAGCGGGTCCCGGATCGTGATCAGGGGAGAGGCCAGGCCGACGGAGCTGAGATCATGGCTGCCACCGAACAGCTCGTCGGTCCGGTACGGGGACGGTGCAGGGGCGCTCCGTGGCGGACTCCCGCCTGGCGGCCGGAGCGTGAACGAGATGGTCGCGGCCACCTCTGCGCCGTCCTTGGGCTTCGGAAACTCGATGTCCCGGACGATCGCGACGACGCACGTGGCCACCTCTGGTGACACTCCGGCAGCGGTCGCGGACGTCACGTGGCCATCAGGTGCGACCGAGAACTGAGCGGTCAGCGTGCCTTCGAGCTCTGGATGCGCGAGGACCTCGTTGTCGTAGCACTGTGAGATCCGCTGGATGTTCCGCTTGACGTAGCGGCGGAGGATCGCGGGCTCGAGATCTCCACCCGTCTTGGTCGGCTGACCCAGCGATGTCGTGGGCAACGCCTGTCGTCGACGAATGGGAGCGTCGAGCAGGGCGCCGGGCCCACCGCCAGAGACCGTGGTCCGCAACAGGCTCTGCGCGATCCACCGCTCGTTGGCCTCGGGCGTGTTGATCGTGCGCTGCTCGTCTTCATCGAACGCTGGTGCGGGAGGTGGCGATGGTGTCGCGACGAAGGGCAGTGGCCCGGAGACGAAGCGTTCGGTCGCGGCGGCGCAGTCTCCGAAGCGCAGAGGGAACGGCGGCGGCGACGTGCTGGTAGCGTCGTTGCTCGACGCTCGACACGCGGTGACGCCGATCACGAGCCAAGCTGCGATGCGCATGCCGCGGGTCTGTCCGTGATCCCTCCACACGGGACGAACTCTACCACCGCCTCCTGTGCGCCCACCCGCGGGTCCCCTCTGCCTCATCGCGTCAATCGCCTCGCAACTCGTTGCAGCCGACGCGCGATCGCGATGTTCGTCTCGTCATGGCCGTCCTGGCCCATCCGGACGATCACGGTGTTCGTCGCCAGCGAGACCAGCATGACCTGACCGTGGGCCCCCATCGCGATCAGCTCGTGGTCGCCCAGGACCCACCAACCGTCGCGATACCCGACCTCGCTTCCCGCGAAGGTGGCGGCAGCCCTGCGCCCGATGGGGTCGAGACTTCGCGTCAGGAATGAACGCGGCGCCACCTGCCGACCTGCGACCTTGCCGTCCTCGAGCATCAACCGACCGACGCGCGCGAGATCTCGGGCGGTGACGACCAATCCACTCTCGTGCCACGCGAACCCGTGGCCATCGACGGACCAGGTCGCTGGAGATTCGGCGCCAAGCTCGGACCACAAGGCCTGCATCGGTCCCGGGGCGAGCGGCCTGCCATAGGCCCGCTCCAACGCAAGGCCGATGAGGTTGGGCGCGTAGTCGTTGTACACGAAGCGCCCGGGTGGGGCCTCGATCCGCGGGCGGTCGACCACGGTCGCAGCTAGATCGCTGGCGTAGTAGACCGCCGGCGCGTCCTGATCGACCCAGGGGAACGAGGTGTGCTCGTCGAACGCGATCCCGGAGCGCATGTCGACGAGATCCGCCAGCGAGATCGCTGAGAACCGATGGTCGCGCGCCGCGAGTGCGGGGACGTGCACCGTGATCGGATCGTCGAGGCTGGCGATCTTGCCCTCGTCCACGGCGCGCGCGAGGAGCAGTGCGATGACGGTCTTGGACACCGAGAACGCGGCGGCGGGCCGGTCCCGTGCGCCGCCGTTGCCGTACCACTCGCATACGATCGCGCCGTCGCGGACCACCACCAGCGCGAGCGTGCCGCCCTGCGTGAGGTAGGTGTCCAGGTCGGTGAGGTCGGGTTCCTGGGTGAAGGCCGCTGTGACCGCCGGGCAGTCCGGAGCCTCCCGCCACGGGCTCGGCGACGCCGCCGGCGCCACCGGCATCGAGTCCTTCCACCGGTAGTCGCTGGTGCTCGAATCGCGGTGTACGAGGACGCGCATCATGTAGCGAACGTCCATCCCGGCCTTGATCCACAGGAACAGGAGGAAGGCGAACAGCATCGCCGGCAGGAGCCAGAGCGTGTGGCGCGAGCGCTGGCGCCGTCTTGGTGGGTGCCGGGCGGACAGCCTGGCCCGCGGACAGATGTCCGGACACTGCGCGGAAACAGCCGGCGCGAGCTCCATGACGGCGTTGAACTGGAAGGCGCCCGCGGCGTCGCACGCGCGGCAGATCCTATCGACGGGTTGCCGATTCTATCGCGGCGCCGAAGCCGCTCCGTATGGCACGAACGCGGCCATGAAGACCTCCCTTGCCCTTGTCCTTGTCCTCGTCGCGGTGATGCCGGCATGCAAGTCGAGCGATGCGCACAACGCGGAAGGCGTCCCGTGCGCCACCAGTGCCATCGAGCAGTTCTCGACGCGCCTCTCTGCCGCGAACGGTTTCGGAGACCTCGCGAAGCCGGAGCTGGCGGCGGCCAAGGCCGAGGTGACTGGAAAGCGCTTTGCGTTCGACGGTTGCGTGTTCACGTCGCAGGGCAGCGATCAGGTCTCGTTCGCCGCCACCACCGGCGGCAAGCAGCTCACGTGCATCATGGCGGGCGGAGAGGAAGGCGTGACGCGGTTCCGCCGCGCGGCGATGGCGTTCGACCTCCCGAAGTTGCGTCTCGATGTCAGGGGGACGGTGAACGAAACGGGAACGGGCGACTTCAAGCGCCTCGACCTGGTCGACTGCGAGATCGTCCCGCACGAGTAAACTGGCTATTGAAAGGCCTGGATCGTGAGCATCAACGAGCCGTTGTTGTTCGAATAGTTCGAGTCGTGATAGCGCGCGGTGATCGTCGCGCCGCTTCCGATCCAATCGACGGTGTAGGTGTGCGATGCCGAGTAGGCTCCCCACGCGGGCAACTTGCTCGCGCCGGGCGTGGCGTCATCGATCGCGATGCCGTTGTCGACTCCGGACTCCGTGTCGCGCGGCGTGCCGAGGTTGAAGTAGTGCCACTCCGGGTCGGCCTGCGAGTTGTTGGCGTCGTTGACCGTGCACGTCCCGGTTCCCCGCAGTCGGTACGTCACGCCGACGAGCAACACGGTCGTCGACGTGACATCCACGCCGGAGCACGGAACCGTGCGGGTCTCGACGTCGGTCCAGACCGGAGGCGCGTCGGGTGGTGCGTCCGGAGGTGCATCCGCGGTCGCCTCGGTGGCCGCATCGCCGGGCTGCGGAGCGTCGCTCCCGCCATCGCGGTTCGACGCGGGATCATTCGCCGGAACGTCGAACCCGCAGGCTCCGAGGAACAGAGCCATGCAGATCCAACGGGTCACACGACCATCGTACCAAACCCACGCTTCGCGTGGCGGGTAAGCGACGCAGACGCCGCTCGAGTCCTCGACGGCGGCGGCGGTTCGAGGACGGTGTACGAGCGCCGATGGCGTGACCTGGACCGACCATGGAGATCGACTTCCGTTCGAGCTCCGCAACGGATCTCGGCCGGGACGCACTCGGCAGATCTGTCCTTCCGCGCGGTCGGAGCCGGGCCCCACCGGATCGTCGCGTGGGTAGCCGGGATGGACGTCGCCGCGCAGACCGCCACGGTCCAGTGATCTGCCGGGCAGGGTTCGCGAGGGCGGGCAGGGGGCACGGTTTGCGGGAACGCGCGCCGCGCCGCGGTGTCACGCAGAGGGTGACGCTCGAGCTTGCCGTTCGCTGGGGAGACGAGCTCGTCGAGCTCGTCCACGTTGTGCCAGGGGCGCCGGTCGTGGTCGCGGGAGTCGTGGTCACGGGGCGTGCCGGCCGGATCGGCCTGGTCGACTACGCCGTCCAGGACATCCCCCGCCCGGTGCGCACGCTGCCCTACGCCCGGGGGAGTCAGACCTTGCTCCCGTACCTCATGTCGGCGCTGGTACTCCACCTCAGCCTGTGGCGGCTCGCGATCGAGGAGGCGCCACCAGCGGCCCGGCCTGCACCCACCGCCGCCCGGAGCACACGACCGACGCGCGTCGGCCACCCCGCCGAGGCCCGCGCCGCGCCCCCGGACTCGATCGCCGACGACCATACCCGCGACACGAAAGCTGCCGGGAAGGCGCGCGCGATGAAGCTCGCCGCCGGTGGGCGCGCCGCCACCCACGATCACGTCGCGGTCCAGAACACCGGTGAGGAGCCGCAGCTCGCGAAGACCGAGCTGATCGCGCAGGCGCGCCGGGCCGGCGTGCTCGGCTCCACGCAAGTCCTCGACGAGGCCGTGCAGACCCTCGCGGGCGCCGACCGGCTGACAAGTGCGTTCGACCAGGTCACCGCCACGGGGGGCACGACCAGCGGCGGGTTCGGCCTCGAGCGCAATGGTTTCGGGCCGGGCGGCGGCGGCGCCAGCTGGGGGACGATCGGCACCGGCGATACGGGCGCGTTCAGCGCCGGCTCGGGGCTCGGCCACGGCTGGGGTGGCGGCGTGGCCCCGCGGCAGGTGACGTGGGACCGCAGCTGGAGCGAGCAGACGTACTCATACGTCCCGCTTGGCGGCAGACGGCACGCTGCGACGGTCGTCGCCGTCTGCCCGGACCGAGATCGCTGCAGCGTCGCCGGCGCCCTCGACCAAGCGATCGTGCGGCGGTACGTGCGGCGGCACGTCGGCGGGTTCGGGTACTGCTACGAGAAGGAGCTGCTCGCGAACCCGCGGCTACCTGGCGGCGCGATCGCCCTCGACTTCACGATTCGCGGCGACGGCACCGTCGGCGATGCCGCCGTCGCCGGGATCAGCGTCGCCGTCTCGACCTGCGTCGCCGAGGTGCTCGCGAAGCTCGAGTTCCCGGCCGTCGGCGTGACCCAGGTGGCGTACGTGCTCGTGTACACGCCGCCGACGCGCTGACACGAGACCCCCGGTGGCATGTCCACTGCACCGCTGGCGTGCGTGTCTCGCACCTGGTCAGCGTACCGGCGAGTCGGCGCAGAACCCGCGCGCCGTCAGACACCGCGTGCAATCCGTGCGTCCGCGCAGCTGGTCACCGACGACCATGCGCCCGCCGGTTCACGCGGCGCGCCACCGAGTCGGCCATGAAGGCGCGCGCCACCCCACCGCCGTCGGATCTCGGCATCCTCGCCGAGGCGGAGCTGCGTCTCGATCGCGCGCTCGCGGAGGCGCGTGCCACCGCGGCGGCGCGGATCTCGTCCGCACGCGCGCGCATCGACACGGCGGCGGCCGCGTTCGAGGCCGAGCTGGCGACCGAGCGCGGGCGCATCGCGCGCGATGTCGCGGCGGCGACCGAGAGGGCGATCGCGACGCTGGTCGACGATGCGCGGACACAGGTCGCGCGCTACGGCGCCGTCGCTGACGACGCGGCAACGCGCCTCGCGGTGCGGCTCGGCGAGATCCTGACGTCCATCGTCCGCGCGGAGGCGGCGCCGTGATCGTCGAGATGGCTCGGATCCGCGTGATCGGCCCGCGCGCGCAGCTCGGCGCGACCGTGCGCGCGATCCAGGACGCGGGCGTGGTCCAGGTGATCGACGCACCGTGCCCGCCCGGCCTGCTGCGACGGGCGATCGATCCAGTGGTCGGCCGACGCCGGCACCACCTCACGCGCGCGATCGCCCGGATCGATGACGTGCTGGCGGCGTTGGCGACGCTCGGAGTCGCGGTCGCGGATCGCGACGGATCGGCACCACCCGAGGGACGCGCGGCGCTGCTCGCGGCACGGCTCCGCGTGGAGCTGACCGGGCTCGTGGCGCGCGAGCGAGCCCTGCTCGACGAACGCGACGCGCTGCGCGGATACGAACCGCTGTTCAACGATCTCGAGCAGCTGCTTCGCCCCGGCGCGACACAGCGGATCTCGGTCTACCTGCTACGCCTCCGCAACACCGGGGCGCTCGACGAGCTCCGCGCGGCCCTGAGCACAGCGCTCGGCGAGGACCACGAGCTGCGCACCCGGGTGACCGACGACGGCGAGACCATCGTGCTGCTGCTGGTGCCGGCCGCGCGGATCGAGCAGATCGATCGGCAGCTCGCCGCGGCGCATGTCGAGCGAGCGACCTTGCCGGCGGCGTTCGGGACCGCCCCGCTCGTCGAAGCGCTCCCTCGCGTGCGGCCGAGGCTCGCCGAGGTGGTCGCCGCGCTGACGGCGCTGCGCGCCGAGGCCGCCGCGCTCGCACAACGGCACGGCGAGCTCCTGGCGCGATCTCGACGCGGACTGCATGACGCCCTCCTTGCTCTCGATGCCGAGACCTACGCTGCCACCAGCTCGCGTGCGTTCGTCCTCGAGGGCTGGCTCCCCGCGAGCTCGCGCGAGCAGCTGACGACGGCGCTTGTGGCGACGGTGGGGCGGGAGGTCGCGCTCGAAGAGATCGCGCGAGATGCATGGACGGGTGACGACGCGCCGGTGGTCCTCACCAATCCGCGGATCTTCGCGCCGTTCGAAGTGCTGACCTCGCTGCTGCCCCTGCCGCGCTATGGCTCGGTGGACCCGACGCCGTTCGTCGCCGTGTTCTTCCCGATGTTGTTCGGTGTGGTGGTCGGTGATGTCGGCTACGGAGCCGTGATGATCGCGCTCGCCGTGGTGATCGGAGCTGCCGGCCGCGGCAAGCGGATCGCGCGGGACGCATCGCGGATCGGGCTCGCCGCGTCGGTCTACACGGTGCTGTTCGGGTTCCTCTACGGCGAGCTGTTCGGCGATCTCGGGACTCGCGCGCTGGGGATGCGGCCGCTGTGGTTCGATCGCCGCGAGGCCGTCCCGGCGTTCCTCGTGCTGGCGCTGTCCCTGGGGGCTGTCCATCTCCTGATCGGCCTGATCGTCGCTGCGATCAACCGCTGGCGTCGGCACCGGCGCGAGGCGCTCGGACGCGGCCTCACGGCGGTGATGCTCGTGCTGTTCGCGGTGGCGCTGCTCGCACTGTTCGACCGGGTGTCGAAGGTGCTCCTGATGCCCGCGATCATCACCCTCCTCGTCGTGTTCGCGGTGGTGATCGTGCTCGAGGGGGCGACCGCGATCCTCGACTTCATGACCGTCCTCAATCACGTGCTGTCGTACGCGCGCGTGATGGCGCTCGGGACCGCCTCGGTGGTGCTCGCCGTGGTCGCGAACCAGATGCAGGGCGCGTTCGGCTCGCTCGCGCTCGGCATCGCGTTCGCCCTCGTGTTCCACCTCATCAACTTCGCCATCACGCTGTTCAGTCCGACGATCCACGTGATGCGCCTGCACTACGTGGAGTTCTTCGACACGTTCTACGAGCCGGGTGGTGGTCCGTTCCGGCCCCTCCGCCACTGGTCGCCCACCTCGGTCACCTCCTAGGAGTCAGTCATGGATACCCTCTGGACCCCCGTCGCCGCCGCCACCGCGATCGCAGGTACTGCGTTCGCCACGGCGTGGGCACAAGCCAAGATCGGTTCGTCGGCCGCCGCGGCGCTGGCCGAGAAGCCGGAGCTCCGGTCGACGGCGATCCTCATGATCGCGATCCCGGAGACCATGGTCGTGCTCGGCTTCGTGGTGGCGATGCTGATCCTCCTGCGTGGGGGCTGACGTGGCGCTCCCCGAGCTCCTCGAGGCCATCGAGCGCGACGCCACCGCGCAGATCGAAGCCGTGCGCGCCGCGGCCGAGCTCGAGGTCCAGCAGATCGAGGCCGACGGCGAGCGTGATCATGCCCGCCTCCAGGCCGAGGTCGCGCGGACCGCGCGCGAGGAGCACCAGCGGGCAGCGGACGCCGAGCTCGCGATCGCACGGCGCCGCGCGCGCGTCGAGATCCTGGTCGCGCGCGCGGCGATGCTCGAGAGGGTTCGCGCCGCGCTGCACGCACAGCTGCCCGAGATCGCCGCACCACTGGGTCCCGTGATGGTGAGCGCGGCGCTGTCGTGCGTGGGGTCCGCGCACGGCGTTCTCCGCTGCCCGACACCCTGGATGGAGCACGCCCGCGCGGTGGCGCCCGCGTCGCTGACCATCGAGCCCGCGCCGTCGGGCGCGACCGGCGTGGTGATCGAGCTCGCGACTGGAACCCACGTCGTCGCGACCCTCGAGACGCTGCTCGAGCGCGAGTGGCCCCGGCTCGCGACCGAGGCACAAGCACTCGCGGATCGGGGGCCCGCGTGAGTGCGCTCGTCGCGCGCGCGCGAGGGCTGTCGGGGCGGCTCATCGCCGACGACGCGCTCGTCGCGATCGAGCGCGCCGACGACGACCGCGCGCTCCGAGCCGCGCTCGCACGGGCGCAGATCCTGGATGCGGCGGCGCCCGCGGTGGAGGGCACGCTGCAGGCACGGCTGGCCGAGGAGCTCGCGATCCTCGTGCGCTGGGCGGGCGGTGACGCAGCGGCGGTCGCCGTGATCGAGCTCGACGAGGACCGGCGCAGCCTGCGCAACCTGGTGCGGCGGCTCGCGGCAGGGGTCGCCGTGGACGCGCGCACCGATGGATGCGTCCCGACGTCGAGCCTGCCGAGCAAAGTGCTCGCCGACCTCGCCGCGTCGACCAGCGTGCTCGAGGTGGGCCTGAGGCTCGCGAGCCTCGCACACCCCCTGGCGCGGGCCTTCCCCGCCGAGGTCGCGGGGCCGATCGATCTCCTGGAGCTCGAGGTGGCGCTCGATCGTGCGTTCGCCGAGCTGGCCGCCGGCAGGAGCTCGCGCGCCGCGCACGACCTCGCCCTCGCGACGTACCTCGCGCAACGGAGCGACGTCGCCAACGCGGGCGCAGCCCTCCTCCTCGCGGCCCGTGGGGAAGGGCTCGAGCGCGAGCACCTGTTCGTGCCTGGGGGCGCGCGGGTGCAGCGTGATGCCTTCCTCGCCGCCGCCGCTGCCACGCCCGACGTCTCGCGCGCGCGGCTCGTCGACGCGTTCACCGGTACGCCGATCGCGACCGCGATCGAGAGTGGCTCGCCCGGTGCTCTCGAGGACGCCGCGCTGGCGTGGGAGATCTCGACGCAACGGCAGCTTCGCCGAGAGCATCCGCACGGGCTCGCCACCGTGCTCTACCTCGTGCTCCGACGGCGCGACGAGGCCCGCCGGTTGCGCCGGGCGGCGTGGCGGATCGCGCTGGGGAGGGCCGCGTGAGGGCGGGCATCCACGTGATCTGTCGGCGCGAGACCGGCCTCGGCGTGGGCCTCGCCGGCGTGGCGCCGATCACCGCGGCGACGGGGGGCGAGGCGGCGACCGCGCTCGATGCCCTCGCGCGCGAGCCCGCACGCGGCGGTGTGGTCTTGATCGAGCAAGCGCTCTACGACGCGTTGCCCCCCGGCACGCGCCGCCAGCTCCGGCGCGAGGGGCTGCCGATCGTGATGCCGTTCCCGGGGCCCCAGCGCGTGTCCGGCGCCGCCCCGGAGCAAGAGCTGCTCGAGATCCTGCGGCGCGCGATCGGCTACCGCGTGAGGCTGCGATGACGGCCACCGTGACTCGCATCACCGGCTCGCTCGCGGAGGCCGAACCGCTGCGCGACGCCGCGCTCTACGACCTCGTACGCGTGGGACCGCGTGGGCTGCTCGGCGAGATCATCCGGTTCTCCGGACCGACCGCCACGCTCCAGTTGTTCGAGGACACCACGGGCCTCGAGGTCGGCGCCGAGGTCACGTCGACCGGGGCTTCGCTGATCGCCCGGCTCGGGCCCGGCCTGCTCGGCTCCGTGCTCGACGGTGTCGGACGCCCGCTCGCGGGCCTCGCCGAGGTCAGCGGTGACTTCATCGCGGCGGGTGCGACGGCGCCGATGCTCGACGTCGCGCGCCGGTGGACGTTCCGCGCGCGCGTGCACGCCGGCGACGTCGTCGGCCCGGGCGACGTGCTCGGCGACGTGGAGGAGCGCCCCGGATTCGAGCACCGGATCCTGGTGCCGCACGGGGTGAGCGGGACCGTGGAGTCGCTCGCCTCCGGCACGTACACCGTCGACGAGCCGATCGGCCGGTTGCGTGACGGCGCCGCGTTGTGGCTCGCCCAGCGCTGGCCGATCCGCACCCCTCGACCGGTCGCACGGCGCCTCGCCGCCGATCGGCCGCTGGTCACCGGCCAGCGGATCTTCGATCTGCTGTTCCCGATCGCCGAGGGTGGAACGATCGCCGTCCCAGGTGGATTCGGCACCGGCAAGACGATCGTCGAGCACTCGCTGGCGAAGTACGCCGACGCGGACGTGGTCGTGTTCGTGGGGTGCGGCGAGCGAGGCAACGAGATGGCCGAGGTTCTCCACGACTTCCAGGCGCTGATCGATCCGCGCACCGGGCGCTCGATCATGGAGCGGACCGTGCTGGTGGTGAACACGTCGAACATGCCGGTCGTCGCGCGCGAGGCCTCGGTGTACCTCGGCCTCGCGATCGCCGAGTACTTCCGCGACATGGGGTACCGCGTCGCCGTCATGGTCGACAGCCTGTCGCGGTGGGCCGAGGCGCTTCGCGACATCGCGGCGCGCCTGCAGGAGATGCCCGGCGAGGAGGGATACCCGACGTACATGGCGAGCCGCCTCGGTGCACTCTACGAGCGGGCCGGTCGCGCGATCGCGCTCGGCGCGCCGGAGCGCACCGGTGCCGTCACGCTGGTGTGCGCGGTGTCGCCTCCGGGCGGCGACTTCTCCGAGCCGGTGACCCAGGCGTCGCTGCGCGTGGCCGGCGGGCTGTGGGCGCTCGACGCGCAGCTCGCCCGCGCTCGCCAGTTCCCCGCGGTCGACTGGGCCACGAGCTACTCGCTGTACGTCGACGCGGTGACCCCTGCGCTCGCGGCCGCGTCGACGCCGGAGTGGGCGACGCTGCGCCGGCGCGTGCTGTCGCTGCTCCAGCGCGACGCAGAGCTGCGAGAGATCGCGAGCCTGCTCGGCGCGGACGAGATGGCCGATCGCGACCGGCTGGTGCTCGTGATCGCAGCGATGCTGCGAGAGCACCTCCTCGGCCAGAACGCGTTCGACCGCAACGACGCGATGTCGCCGCTGACGAAGACGGCCGCCCTCGCGCGGCTGGGGCTCGCCGGCTACGACGAGGCGGACAAGCGTCTGGTCGCGGGCGCCGATCTCGACGATCTCCCGGTCGCCGCGTTCCGGCGCGCGTATGCCGAGCTGCGGCGGGCCGCCGCGACCGAGGACGGTGAGCCGATGGCCGCGGTGGATCGCGCGATCGCGGCGCTGCGAGGTGGCTCGTGATCGTCGCGCGCATCCACCACGGCGCGCGCGCGCTCGCCGGTTCGCTGCTGTACCTCGACGACGCGCAGCGCGTGGCGATGGGCGAGGAGGTCGTGATCCGCGCACCGGGGCAACCGCGCCGCCGTGGCCAGGTGATCGATGCGGGGCGCGGCGTGACGGTCGTGCAGGTACTCGAGGACACGCTCGGGCTGTCGCCGGCGACGAGCGAGATCATGCTGACCGGTGCCACGGCGAACGTACCGGTCGGGCGAGAGTTCCTCGGCCGCGTGCTGACCGGCGTCGGCGCGCCGCTGGACGACCTGCCCGCGCCGATCGGCGAGACCACCCGGCCGGTGTACGGGCTCGCGATGAACCCGTCTCGGCGGGTGCCGCCCGATGACTTCATCGAGACCGGCGTGTCCGCGATCGATGGGCTCGGCACGCTGGTGCGCGGTCAGAAGCTCCCCGTGTTTTCGGGCGCGGGGCTTCCGGCGCTCGAGCTCGCCGCACAGATCGTCGAGCACGCGCGCGTGGCGAGCGGCGCTCCGTTCGCGGTGGTGTTCGCAGCGATCGGCATCACGGCCCGCGAGACCCGGCAGTTCGTCGACCACTTCGCCGGGATGCGGGCGCTCGAGCGCACCGTGCTCTACCTCAACGAGACCCGCGATCCCACGATCGAGCAGCTGCTCGCGCCTCGGTACGCGCTCGCGCAGGCCGAGTACCTGGCGTTCGAGCACGGCATGCACGTCCTCGTGGTGATGGCCGACATGGCGCACTACTGCGAGACCCTGCGGCAGGTCGCGGCCGCTCGCGAGGAGGTGCCCGGCCGCCGCGGCTACCCCGGTTACATGTACACGGACCTCGCATCGCTGTTCGAGCGCTCGGGGGTGCTCGCCGGACGCGAGGGTTCGGTCACCCAGCTCCCGATCGTGACGATGCCCGACGACGACATCACGCACCCGATCCCCGACCTCACGGGCTACATCACCGAGGGACAGATCGTGCTGTCGCGCTCCCTGCACGGCCAGGGCATCTACCCGCCGATCGACGTGCTGCCGTCGCTGTCGCGGCTGATGAACGCCGGCATCGGCGCCGGAAAGACCGCGCGGGAACATCGCAGGTGGGCCGATCAGCTCTACGCGCTGTACGCGCGGGGACGCGAGGCGCGGCTGATGGCCTCGATCGTCGGCGAGGCGGGGCTCGGCGAGGCCGACCGCCGAGCTCGCGAGCTCGCCTCGCGGTTCGAGCTCGAGCTGGTGGCGCAAGGGCACGGCCGCCGGACCGTGGCCGAGACCATCGCGATCGGCTGGCGGCTGCTCGAGTCGATGCCTCGCGACGAGCTCGACCGCATCGACGACGCAACCTGGGCGGCGCGCCCCGGAGCCTCGCGATGACCGCGCGGGCGGCGGCCACCCGGGTCGAGCTGTTGCGCACGCGACGCCTGCTCGAGCGCGTCCAGCAAGGGGCCATGCTGCTCCGGCGCAAGCGAGAAGCCCTGGTCCGGACCTTGGTCCCGCTCGCACGGCCCGTCGCCGAGCAGCGTCGCGTGATCGACGAGGCCGCCGCGGCCGCCTACGAGGCGGAGCTCGCTGCACTGTCGCTGCATGGCGAGGCCACCCTCGCCGCGACGGGCCTCCCCACCCGCCAGCTCGAGCTCGACCTCGAGATCGAACGCGTGTGGGGCGTCCTCGTCCCCGGCCTCCGTGATCTCCCCACCTGGGCTCGCGGGCTCGCCACGCGCGCGACCGCCCCCGGCACCACCGGACCGGCGCTGTTCGAGGCGGCCAACCGCTTCGAAGCGCTCGCCGCCCACCTGCTCGACGCGATCGGCCGGGAGATCAACGTGCGCGCCCTCGGCGCTGCTCTCGCTCGCACCTCACGACAGCTCCACACCCTCGAGCAGCGCCTGGCGCCGGAGCTCATCGCCCGGGTCGCCGTGATCACCCGCGCGCTCGCAGAACGCGATCGCGAGGACCAGACCCGCCTGCGGAACCTGCGTCGCCACGCCTGACTATCGGCCCTGACCATCCCCCCAGGCGGTGATAGCGTACCCATGGTTCCCGGTGACAAAGCCCAGCGAGCCTGACGCGCCGAGCGCGCGCGAGCCCACCGAGGTCCTCGACGAGCCCGTGTCCGATCCGGCTCCGACCCTCGCCACCCCCGGGCCGGCGTTCGACGTGCCGCAGACCGAGCCGGTCAGCGGGCCCCCACCTCTGGAGGATCGCGGCGCGTACACCGGGGAGCCCACCGAGACGCTGGTCGGGGACGTGCCGATCGATCCCCGGGTGTTCGCGATCGATGTCCGCTCAGCCGCCGATCTGCCGGTGGTGTCCCGCGCCCACTATCGGATGCTCGGCGAGTTCGCCCGCGGAGGCCTCGGACGGATCGTCCGCGCGCGGGACCAGCGCACCGGCCGGGTGGTCGCGATCAAGGAGATGCTGGTCGAGTCCGACACCGCCGCGCGCCGGTTCGCCCGCGAGGCGCTGATCACCGCGAATCTCCAGCACCCCTCGATCGTCCCGGTCTACGAGCTCGGGCGCTGGAGCACCGGCGAGCCGTTCTACGCGATGAAGCTCGTCGCCGGCCGATCGTTCCAGCGCGAGCTCGCCGGCACCAAGACGCTCGACGAGCGGCTCGCGCGCCTGCCCGTGATCGCCGCAGTGGCCGAGGCCCTGGCCTACGCGCACGGCCGACACGTGATCCACCGCGACCTCAAGCCGGCCAACATCCTGATCGGCGACTTCGGCGAGACCGTGGTGATCGACTGGGGCCTCGCCAAGACCCTCGGCGAGGAGGAGCCACCCACCGAGGACGAGCCCGCGCGCGTGCGCGCGATGATCGGCGCCGATCCCACGGTGGCCGGAGCGGTGATGGGGACGCCGTCGTACATGGCCCCCGAGCAGGCGCGCGGCGAGCCGGTGGACGAACGCGCGGACGTCTATGCGATCGGCGCGATGCTCTATCACCTGATCGCCGGCCACGCGCCGTACGTCGATCTCAAGCTCTCGACCTCGCGCGAGGTGATCGCGCTCGCGAGCCGCGAACCACCGACCCCCGTCGGCGCGCGCGAGAGCGGTGCACCGCGAGATCTGGTGGCGATCGTCGACAAGGCGATGGCCCGCGATCGGACCGCGCGATATGCGACCGCGACCGAGCTCGCCCTCGACCTGCGCCGGTTCACCACGGGACAGCTCGTCGACGCGCATCACTACGACCGGCGCACGCTGTTCGCCCGCTGGGTCGCGCGTCATCGCGCTCCGATCACGGTGGCCGCGGTGCTCGTCACGCTGCTCGTGATCGTGGCCGTGCTCGGCATCCGCGGGATCCTCTCCGAGCGCGATCGCGTGCGTGCACAGCGCGACATCGCGGTGCAGGAGACGGCGCGCGCCGAGGCTCAGCTCGCGACCGCGCTCTACGAGAAGGGGCTGGTCGCCGAGACCGCCCGCGAGTGGCCGCGCGCCGCGATGTACTACGCGGCCTCGCGGCGCCACCACGATCAACCCGCCGCGGCGTGGGCCGCCGGGCTCGCGGAGGCGCGCGCCGTGGTTCCCAGCGTCCGCTACACGGCGCAGACCGCCTGGGTCCACGCCGCCGCGATCTCTCCCGACGGCGAGCGGGTGGCCACGGTCGACGACAGCGGCGCGCTCCGGGTGTGGTCGCCGCGCGATGGCCGCACGCTCGCCACGGTGCAGGTCGCGCGCACGGCGCTCTACGCGGTGGCGTTCTCCCCGGACGGCAGCGAGCTGGCGGTCGCCGGCGACGACGGAGTGATCGAGCGTCGCAGCGGGCCGGACCTCGGCGTGATCGCGAAGCTCGTCCACCACACCGGCCGCGTGTGGAGCATCGCCTACGCGCCCGATGGCAAGCAGCTCGCGTCGGGCGGAGAGGATGGCCACGTCGCGCTGTGGACGCTCGACGGCGCCGCACCGCGCGTGATGCTCGGGCACACCCAGCGCGTCTACTCGGTGGCGTTCTCCGCCGATGGTACGCAGCTCGCCTCGGGCAGCGATGATCGGCGGGTCTGGCTGTGGAGCACCGCGAGCGCCACCGGGGCCGTGCGCGGCGAGCACGCCGCCGGCGGGATCCGCGTGGTCGCGTTCGCGGGCACCGCGATCATCACCACCGGCTGGGACCACGAGATCCGGATCTGGCGCCCGGGTGCGCCGGCGCCCGATGTCTGGTCCGATGCCCACATCGTCCACGGCGCGGCGCTCGCGCCGGGCGACGGCGTGCTCGTCACCGCCGGGGAGATGGACGCGATCCACGCCTGGGACCTCAGTACGCATCAGCTGATCACATCGCTCGACGCACCGGGCGGCCAGATCAGCGCGGTCGCGTTCTCGCGCGATGGCCGCTGGCTCGTCACCGCGGGCAAGACGCCTCCGATCGCGTGGGACGCCACCGCGTTCGCGCGCCTCGCGGGCGTGGGCCACCACGCCGAGGTCGGCGGCCTCGCGTTCTCCGACGACGGCACCCGCCTCGCCTCGGGCGGAGGCGATCACACGCTCCGGCTGTGGGACGTGGCCACCGCGACCGAGGTCCGCCGCGTGTCGACCGGGACCGCGGCGTGCGGCGACGGCGTGCAGGTGATCGGCGACGATCTCGCCGCCGCGTGCGGCGATCGCGCGATCCGCCGCTGGCGCGCCGACGGGACCGTCGACGAGCTGACCACCGACGTCTGGCTGCGGTTCACCGCCCTGTCACCCGATCGCCGGCTCCTCGCGGCCGGGCACGCCGAGGGCAAGCTGGCGCTGATCGACGTCGCGACCTGGAAGCTCCTCGTCGAGAGGCCACTCGCACAGCACCAGATCTACGGCGTGCAGTTCGCCGCCGATGGCCGGCTGGTCACCGCCGGACTCGACGACCACGTGCGGACCTGGCGCGGCGTCGAGCTCGCACCGGACCTCGACGTCCGCGTCGGCGCGCAGGACGGCGAGCTCGCCGCCGCACTGTCGCCCGATGGCAAGGAGCTCGCGACGGGTACCGAGGTCGGGACGGTCGACGTGTGGGACGTCGAAGGCCGCACCTGGCGGGCCCACGTCCCGGTGCCGACCGCCGGCACGGTGTGGAAGCTGATCTACGCCCCCGACGGAGCCACCGCGTTCACCGCGACCAACGACGGCATCATCCGGCTGTGGGACACGCGCTCCTGGCGCGATCCCGTGGCGCTCGACGCGGGGGAGGGCCCGGCGCTCTCGCTCGCGATCAGCCCCGATGGGCGCCGGCTCGCGGCCGGATACCAGTCCGGCGCGATCGTGCTTTGGGATGTCGCGACGCGCCGTCTCGCGACTCGGATCGGCGGGCGCACGCGCGACCGCGGCTCGTGCGACGAGCTCGCGAGCCAGGCGTGGATCGACGAGGCGCACCGCGCGATCGTCGCCACCGCATGCGCCTCGAGCCCGAGCGACCACGTGACCAAGCTCGGCACCCGCAGCCACCAGCGGATCGACGGCGAGGTCGACGCGACCTGGGACTGGCTCGCGCCGGTCCGCTGACCGACTGCGCGACGAGATCCGAACCTCAGCATCCGTCGAACACGTAGCCCGACGCTCCCCGCGGTCGCACGTCACGGTCGCGGAGCACGATCGAGAGCCCTGGGAACGCGCTGCACCCGCGCTGGAAGTCGGCACGCAGATATTCGATCGCGATCACGTGGTTGCCGTACGTGGCCATGTAGTCGCCGCACTCCCCGTAGTGGTTGCACTCCTCGGCGACGACGAAGTCCGTGCCCATCTCCGTCTTGCGCCCGACGAGCTCCGCCGAGTTCTTCTGGGCTGCTGCGAGGCCATGCGCGTGCGCCGCTGCGGCAAACAATCGCATCGCCGCCACGTTGTTCGCCTCGGTCAAGCGCGTGCCGGAGCGGGAGAACGAATCGAGGTTGTCGATCTCGATCGCGTCGTAGCCGCTGACCGCGCAGCCTTCGATCCAGTCCGCCACGATGCTCGCGACCTCGCTGCGCTTCGCGGCGGTGCTGACATCGATCAGCATCTCGTTCCAGTCGGCATCGATCACCGGATCGCCGCTGGCGTCGCGGAGGATCAAGGTCGGGTGCTGCGTCTCCCAGAACGTCTCCTCGCCCGGTTGGATCTGGAACCCGTTGACGTAGCAGATGTTGTACAGGCCCGGAGCCGCTGGCGCCGTGCGATCGCGCGACACGATCCGCACGCCAGCCGCCGGTGTGTACGCACCTCCGAGCTGGTAGTCGACCCCCGCGTTCACGGGTGGCAGCGTGAACATCGGCCCACCCTCACCGTCGGGCGCATCGGCCTTTCCTCCGGGATCCGTGATGCCCGAAGATCCGGACTCGTCCGCCGCGCAGGCGCCGAGGACGAAGAACGCGACCACACGGATGGAGTTGTTCACGCGGTCAATCTACGCGCACGTACGCGGGGCTGGCCTGACGACGACTCTCATCTCGGGTTGCACGGTGTTGGTTGCAGCCTGGAGTGGCCCCCCCCGGCGTGCGCAGTTCGTGCAAACACACCTGGTGCCGCGGGCACAGCGGTGTCGTTGATGGTTTCGATCGGTTCACGCTCCGAACGCTCCAGCGCTTCGGACAAATCTCGGACAGGCGCGCTGCGCCACTTGCGCTCCAAGAACCAACCCGGTCGGGGCCGCGATCGAGGCGCTGGACGCCCGCGCGCAGCTACCATGCCGGCGTCGCGGCCGAGCTGCCCCCCGCCGATTCATGGAACGTAGATGTAGACCGCGCCACTACGGGGCGCGGCATTGCTGGCCCCGTCGCCGCCTATGCCCCTTGCGCTCGAGCTCTCGGCGGGTGCACCCGCAACAACGATGTCGCCATAGACCGCGAGCGCACTCTCGGAGCCGAGTCGATCCATCGGATCTCGATTGCTCGCGACGCGGCGGTCGGCTGGCACCCACGACGCCCCAGAGCGGCTGTACATGCGCGCGGCGCCGGCGCCGTTGTCTTCTCCCGGCGCACCGACGGCGAGTCTGTCGCCCATGAGCGAGATCGACGAGCCGAAGCTCCCGCCGACTCCGGTGAGCCGCGCTTGCTGCCCCCACGCGTTCGACAGTTGCTGTGGGGCGAACACGTATGCCGCGTCCTCACCCGGCGCACCGACGGCGAGCGTGCTCTCCGAGAACGCGAGGGCTCGGCCAAACCTCGCCGACGGTTTCGCCGTGTCCGCCTTCGCATAGAACGTCTCGCCCCACGAGCCTCGCCGGGCCCCGTAGACGCCCCCAGGGCCCCGCCTGGGGCTAACGGGGGGAGCCGCCCCCCGCGCCCGTCCCGTTGGCCTCGCCGGTCGCGCCGACGACGATCCAGTTGGGGGAGACCGCGACCGAAGAGCCGAACTGCGCCTCTGCGACAGGGACGGGGGCCGCGAGCCCGTTCTGCTGATACCACCCATTCGAGCCCCAGGCGCGCTGCCCCCCCCCCCCCCCCCCCCCCCCCCCCCGCCCCCCCCCCCCCCCCCCCCCCCCCCGGCCCCGGCCCCCCCGCCGGGGCCCGGCCTTCGGGGGGGGGGCCCCCCCCCCCCCCCCCCCCCCCCGCACCCCCCGGGGGGCCCCCCCCCCGGAACCGGGTTGTTCGTCTGAATCTGGTCGAGGCCTCTCGAGTCCGAAGCCTCGCCCGGGGCGCCGATGACCAGGCTGTTCCCCGAGATCGCCAAGGCGCTGCCGAAACCGTCGTTCGGATCTGTGTTCGATGCCTTGAGATAGACGCGCCTGTCGTCCTTCGACCGCGGCATCGACCGGAGCGTCCGGCGGGGCTCTTCCCCGTGGAGATGGTGCACGCCGCCAGCACCGAGATCGCGAGACGCTTCATGTCTCCGTGATAACAGCCGCGGAGGTGTCGGAGCGCGAGTTCACGTGATGATCACGCCGACTCTCCCGGTCACCAGCGCTCGACACGCTCCGTGTCGGCCACCCGACCGGCGCGCGCACCTCGCCCGCGCCGGGGCCATCCGTCGCCGGCCATCATCCAAGCACGACGGAGCGCGTATAGTCTTCCCGTGCGCGCCCAGCCCCTCATCAACTGCCGCGACGTTCAGGCCTCCAGCCGCTGGTCCAACGACTCCTCGGCGCCCTGAGGGACCGAGCGCTTGGGATCACCCGCGCCCCGTTCACCACGGACCCTGGGCAACCCTGGCCGCGGTGGTGCGTGCACGCGGCCTCGAGGCTCCCGTCCTGCTCGAGGTTCATCGCAATCCGAACGCGAACCACCGCGAGCTTTGGGTCCGCGATCCTGACGGCTATACCGTCGTCCTCGCGTCGCCCGACGGCGATGCGTGTGAGCCAGGCATCGATCTCGCAGACCGGCGGAGCCCCGACCGCGGTTGATTTGACGGGACATTGGGTCGTGCGCTCCGGACTTAACGCGCCGCGATCGACGGCTTCCGCGCCGTACTGTAGTTGTCGATGAATGAACCGAATCCTGCCGGCGGCTGTCTATGCGGCGCGGTCCGCATCACCCTCTCCGGCGCGCCGTACCGCGTCGGTATCTGCCATTGCCTGGACTGCCGCAAGCATCACGGCGCGGTGTTCGGTAGCTCCGCGATCTTCCCGGCCGATGCGGTCACGACCAGCGGCGCGACAGCGGAATACAAGGGCCGGCACTTCTGTCCCACGTGCGGCTCGTCTGTGTTCGCGCGCAGCGGTGACGAGATCGAGGTTCAGCTCGGCTGCCTCGATGCGCCGAACCAGTTCACGCCGACCTACGAGAGTTGGGTGATCCGGCGCGAGGCCTGGCTGCCGCCGTTCGACCTCGCACAGCGCTATCAACAGGACCGAGAAGCTGAGGGCAGCGCCGAGCCTTAGTCTCCTTGGCTCGCGAGGCGGGTGATGGCGGCCGCGATGGTCGGGCCGTCAATCACCAGCTTCAGCCGACATTGCGTGGAACCACCAGCCAATCAGGGGGGTACGACGACCTCGCGTGCGAGCCCGGCGACTCGGTGTACATCGAGCACGTCGACCATGCGTGGAGCGAGTACTCGGACGCCGACACCTATCGCAACCCGATCGATCTCGCCGCCGGCGGCACGGAGCGGTTCGAGGTTCACATCGTCCATGGCTGCGGGGAGACCTCGCCCGCGAGCCCGATCGCTTCGCTGACGGCGACCGGCGCCGTGGTGGTGACGCAGGTTGGCCCGACGACGTTCGAGGTCCAGGCGATCAGCGAAGGTGGGTCCTCGATCCAGATCGTGACCGAGGGCTCCGGCCGTCCGGCCGGTCGCCAGCGCCTCGTCCCCCACCTCCGCCCACGGTCGATCGCCGGTTGACCGTCGCCGGCCCGCTCCCTCGCACCGCGGTGTGGAACGAGCTCGCGCTGTCTGCGGCTGTCGGCGACACCGAGATCCGTGTCCTCGGGGGGGACAGCGGCTGGCCCCTCACGGTGCACGTGGTCGACGGCATCGATCAGCTAGTCGCCGAAGCGGCGGCGGTGGACGCCACTACCGGTCCTGCCTGACCGTCGGCGCTGGTGCCCGTGGTGGTCTGTGGCGCGCGAGTCACGCGCGTTCCGCGCCAGCTTGGCTTGAAACTCCGACAACAGCTCCTCCCACGGATGCGTGATCACCGGTGCGTCGCCTGCGCGCGCGACCAGCTCATCGACGTTCTCGATCACCATCATCCCGGAGTCCGTTCCGAAGATCAGCTCGCGGTCGTTCGTGCCGTAGTTGACCGACTCGACGGCGCCCACGAGGTGGTTCTTGCCGTCTCGTCGGACCACGAGCCAGCTCCCCACCGGGTGATGCGAGCTGGTCGAGACCACGAGCAGCGGAACGCGTGGATGTGCGACGACTTCATGGTCGACGGGTATGCAGCCGTCGAGGGGCTCCTCGGAGTCGCCCTCGGCGCACCAGTTCTCGATCTCCTTGAACTGCGCGTCGCTCTCGACGAAGAACAGCACGCCGCCGCACTTGAGGACGAGCTTGCCGTCGACGACGGCAACGCCGAGCTCGAGGTTCGCCGGCGGTGAGAACACGACGCGGTCTCTTCCAGACGCCTTGTCGGTGCGGACCAGCGTTTGGTTCTGGATCTCCTCACCCTCCTCGTCTTCCTCGATCTCCGTGCTCACCTCGTAGCGATGGGTCGAGGTCTCGGCCTGCGTGCCGTCGAAGATGAAGTCCGGTTGTTCGCCCTCGAACGGGATGAATCGAATTGGAAGATCCGCGAACGCCGAGACCGCGAGGGGACCTGCCATGGAAACAATCCTAGCAGCGACGCGATAGGCTAGAACCGCCTGAGGCGCTGCAGCCTACGTCTTCGGGTGCCCCGACCGGCCTGGCCCGACGCGGCGCGCCGCAGGCCTGCCGCGGTGTTGCGCGCCTCCACGAATGACCGGGCTGCTGCCGATGGACGACGGGCGGCTCGATCATCGCTGACGATTGCGCATAGATCACAGCGTCATGGTCATCGCATCGGTCGAGAACGAGCTCTTCGGGCCGAAGAAGTTGACGCAGTCCGCGGCGATCGTGTGTGCGCCGGGCTTCTCGACCGGGTAGTGCTTGAACCCGAGATCCTCCTTGTAGCCCCAGCCGGTCTGGGCCGTGGTGATCCGGGTCAGCGTGATCATCACGCCTGCCCCCGGCTCGAGCTTGGAGGTGAACGCGTTGCCGTGCTTCTCGAAGTATCCGTAGCCAGCCGCGGCGGGTACCGCGTCCTTGGCGGCGATCGGCTTCTTCGTCGTCGCATTCGTGATCTGGAGCGAACAGTAGGTGTGCTCCGCGAGCGGGAAGTACTTGCGAGTGAAGTCGACCGCCTGTGTGCCGCCGTTGCGAACGACCACGACCACGTCGACCGTCTTCGCCGACGGATCCTTCGCGATCATCGCGCGCGTCCCTGACGGGGACGTCTTCCAGGCCGAGTGTGGCAGCGGCTTCGCGCGCGCGTCCTTGTAGGGCTTCGGATCGAGATCTCGCGCGACCCCGAACACATCGTCGATCAAGCGATAGTCGCGCGCGGTGCCGAGGGGGCGCCACATCAGCACGAGGTGCTTCTCGCCCGGCGTCATGGACGCGTGGCCGCAGAACCCGCCGGCGGCCGCCTCGTCGATGGTCAGGATATCGGCGATCTTGATCGTCGCGTTCTTCGCGAGGCCACCCGCGTGTGCCTCGGTGACGACCACGGTCGCGACACCACCTTTGACGGCCTTGACCTCGACGGTCGCGATCTCGTCCGCAACGATCGCCGCCAGCTCCTTCGCGGAGAGCGGGGTCCGCGGGCGCTCGCAGGCGTGGGCCTCGTACGTTCCCGTCAGGTGAAGCGTGAGCGCGATCGCCAGCCCGAGCCATGCGTGCATGGGACGATCTAACCCCAACCAGGGGCTCGTGGCCGCAACGATCGACGCGCTCTAGCGGACCATGTCGCCCGGCAACTGCCTGACGCGCGGCTCAGGCCTTGACCGCGCGGTTGCGGCCGCCGCGCTTCGCCGCGTACAGCGCATGATCGACGCGCTCGACGATCGTCGCTGGCGTGTCGTCAGCCCGCCACGCCGTGACGCCGATGCTGGCGGAGAACCGCAGCGTGCGTGCCGCGTCGATCGTCCAGTCGGCGTCGGCAAGCTCGCTGACCAGCTTCTTGGCCTTCGCGAATGCGATCCGCGCAGTGGCGCCCGGCAGGACGATCGCGAACTCCTCGCCTCCCCACCGGGCGATCAGGTCGTCGCGGCGCACCCGATCGCGAAGGAACGCGACCAGCCCCTGGAGCACGCGGTCACCCACGGGGTGGCCGTGGGTATCGTTGATCTGCTTGAAGTGATCGATGTCCGCGAGGAGCAGTGCGAAGCCGGCGCCACCGCTCTCCGCTAGCTCGCACGCGCGGCCGAGCGCTTCGTCGAACGATGCGCGGTTCGCGGCCTGGGTCAGCGGGTCGATCTGCGCGGCGTGGTTCGCGCGTTCGACCTTGGCGCGCAGCTGATCGATCTCGGTGCGCATCGCCGCCGTCATCGTGGACTCGGCGGCCTGGCGTTCGGCCACGGCAGACCGCAACGCCGCGACCTCCAGCGTGATCGAGGCGCGCATCCGCGACAGGTCACTGAGCCGCGATGCGGCTTCGAACCGCGCGCCGTTCTCGAGAAGCTGGCGATGGTACGCGGCCGTGCCGGCGCCCACATCGGCGAGTCCGTCCGTCAGCACCTGGATGATCCTGCGGAGCTCGGCGTCCCGGGAGGCGAGGTGCGCGCGCTCGTGCTCTGCGAACTCCAGCGCGTCGCGCCGGCACACGCCGACCTCCTCGTCGAGGATCTCCAGCTTGCCGCCTCCCTGGAGGCGGATGCGGAGTGTGCCGAGGCGGGTCTGTAGCTCGGGGGCGCCCAGCTCCTCGATATCGAGCACGAGGGCCTGAACGCAGCCGAGCATCGCCACCGCCGTCTCCTCGAGCACCTGGACGCGGGCGCGGGAGCTCGCGAGCTCGAGCGAGACCTCTCCGAGGCTTCGGCGCTGGCGAAGGCCGGCTAGCAAGCTCACGCCGTGTGAATCGACCGCACGCTGAAGGCTTCTAGCCCCGATCTCCGGGCCCTGGCGGGGGCCCAGCTCGTCCCTCCCTGGAATCGCTTCATCGACTCACATCGTACCGTTGCTCGACGACGCCAACCACGATGTCCCCTGGATCGGTGACGCGTATCGGATCCGCTGGGGATGACCCTCGGCAAGCCGCGTTGCGGTACGCTCGCGGCGATGTCTCGACCGTGTGGTGGTCGATCACGGACAACGGAGAGGCGGTCGTGACCGCGGCAGCGCGTTTCGTCTGCCGGAGCTGCGGTGCGACCAGTCCGACCGGCGGCACGTGTGATCGTGGCCACGACGAGTTCGTCGATGCGACCGATGATCCGATGCTCGGTGCGGAGATCGCCGGCTATCGCGTGACGCGGCGGATCGGTCGCGGCGGCATGGGCGCGGTGTATCGCGCGGTGCAGCCGGCGATCGATGCGGAGGTCGCGATCAAGATCCTCGCGGCCGAGCTCGCGGGGGAACCCGAGAGCACCGAGCGCTTCATCGCGGAGGCGAAGATCGCGAACCTCGTGCGCCACGAGGCGCTGGTCAAGGTGATCGGCCTCGGTGTGCTCCCCGACGGGCGGCCGTACCAGATCATGGAGCACTTGACGGGCGTGCCGCTCGCCGACGTCATCTACGAGAGTCGGTCCCGTCCCCTCGCGACCCTCCTCGAGCGGCTCGCGGACTCGCTGCGCGCGATCCACGTGATGCACGCGCGCGGCATCGTGCACCGCGATCTCAAACCGTCGAACCTGTTCGCCACCACCGCCGGCTTCCTCAAGGTCCTCGATTTCGGAATCGCCAAGCTCGCGGAGGCCCGCGCTGGGCTGACGCGCACCGGGCATTCGATCGGTACGCCGGGGTACATGTCGCCGGAGCAAGCGTCGGCCGAGCCGGTGGACCTCCGCACCGACATCTACGCGATGGGGGTGGTGCTGTTCGAGGCGACGGCGCAGCGCCGCCCGTTCGAAGGTCGCGTGATCGAGGCCCTCGCCACCGGCGAGGCTCCTGCGCCGCTCGCCGGCTCGGTCGACGGGGCGACGCCAGAGCTCGATGCGGTGATCGCGAAGGCGATGGCGCACGATCCCGCGGATCGGTATGCGAGCGCCGAGGAGATGGCGAGCGCGCTCGACGCGGTCGCCGCGGGTCTTCCGCCCACCGCGTTCGGCCCGCTCCTCGATGACGAGCTGCTGGCGCGCGCGAGCGGACCGCAGGTCGTTCCGGGCACACCGCCACCCCCGATCTCGGTCGCACCGCCGACCGTCGGGCCCGCGACCCGCAAGGAGACGCCGAACGCCCGCGGCGGGGAGACGACGCAGCGGCAGCTCGGCCGGTTCGTGGTCCAGGGGACGGTGGGCGAGGGTGGGGAAGGCCGCGTGCTGCTCGGCGTCGATCCCGCGATCCAGCGTAAGGTCGCGCTGAAGCTCGTGCGGAGCGGTGGCGCGGAGCGACGCGAACGGATGATCGCCGAGGCACGCGCGATGGCGAAGATCAACCATCCCAACGTCGTGACGCTCTACGAGCTCGGCGAGGACGGAGATCAGCTGTTCCTCGCGATGGAGTATCTCGAGGCGATCGATCTCTCGCGCTGGCTCGCCGACCAGCGGCGCCCACCCGCGGAGATCGTCGCGATGTTCGTCGAGGCAGGCCGTGGCCTCGCCGCCGCGCACGCTGCCGGCGTCACGCATCGCGACTTCAAGCCCGCGAACGTGCTGCTCGGCGTGGACGGTCGGCCGAGGGTAGGTGACTTCGGGATCGCGAACCTCGGCGGAGAGGTCGAAGGGGGGCAGGGCACGCTCGCGTACATGCCGCCCGAGCAGCTCGAGGGCGGCACGGTCGATCCGCGCTCCGATCAGTTCGCGTTCTGCGCGTCGCTCTGGCACGCGCTGTTCGGCGCACCGCCGTTCGCGAGACCCGACATGCCCGCGCTCGCTGTCGCGCTCGCGGCGCATCGCGGGCCGCCGAAGGTGCCCGAGCGGACCGGCGTCCCGGCGCGGATCACAGCGGCGCTGCACCGCGGACTCGCCGCTGACCCGGCCGAGCGATTCGGGTCGATGACGGCGCTCCTCGCCGCGCTCGCTCCGCGACAGCGCCGGCGCGTGGTCGGCTGGATCGCGGGCGGTGCGCTGGTCACGGTCGCGATGGTCGCGGCGATCGTGATGGCGTCGCGGCCGTCCACGGGCGAGCGTCCCCGCGAGACGGAGCCACCTCTCGGCCTCACCCAGGTCGCAAAGCTGCCGCCGGGCGACCGGCTGCGCGTGCTGGCCCGCCAGCCCCGCTCGCTCCGCACCAGCACCGAGGCCCGCGAGCTGATCGGCGACACGGTCGCCACGACCGGGATCGTCCGGACGATCACGCTCCCCGGCGATCCCGTGGCCGGCACGCTCGCGATCTCGGACTCGGGCCGCTGGATCGCGTCCGCCGTGACCGGCGGGGTCTGGCTGCAGGCGTTCGACGCGCCGGGGAAGCGCGTCGCGACGCTGACGCTCCCTCCACTGCCGGAGACACCATCGCAGCTGTTCGTCGACGAGGAGGCGGGCACGGTCCGCGCTCTGGGCGTTCGTGCGCTGTACCAGATCTCGCTGTGCGGAGGCACGTGGACTATGCAGAGGACGTGCCCTGATCGTGCATTCGATCGCGCCCTGAGCGATCCGATGCTGCGAACGCTCCACTGCACCGAGCCGGCGAACACCTCGGAGGAGCGAGTTCTACGACCCCGGCTACTGTTCTCCGACGATGGTCGTTACGTGGTGAAGGTCGGAGTCGGTCCGCTCGAGCTCCAGGAGCTGAGCGGTGGCGCCGCTCCGGTCACGATCGAGGCCGCGCCGGGTGCCTACATCGCGGTCGGGCGCCATACGCTCGCGATCGCGGAGGGCAACGGCCTCCGGCTGCGCGATCACGCGACCGGCAAGGAGCTGCGATGGAGCGCGGGTCTCGATCTCACCATCAATCAGGTCTACATCGTCGCCGAGCGCCCCCTGGAGCTACTCGTGGTGCGCTCGGACCAGCGCCTCGCGACCGTCGGACTCGATGGATCGGGCGCCCCGGCGCTGACGCAGATCACGCCGCGGGAGATGGGCGTGCTGCGGGGGGTGTTCTCCGGCAATGGGCGCGTGATCGCGAGCTTCGTGGATCGCACGTTGATCGACGACGCGGCCGCGGGGACGAGCTGGGAGCTCCTGGGGGCCGCGAACGCGATGGTCGCGAATCGCTCCGCCACGCGGGTGGCGCTGCTCGACGGTCGTACGCTGCGCGTGTGGGACGTCGCCCAGCGCCGGCCCTCCGTGATCGGCGCCGGCCTCTCGGTGGTCCAGCACGGACGCTCCGAGCTCGTCACTGACCGTGCGGGGGGCGACGGGCTCGACTGGTTCGATGTCTCCGACGTGGACGCGAAGATCGCCACGCTCCCGCTGCCGGCAGGCGCGCGGTTGATCAGCGGGACGGGGCCGGGTGTGTATTGGCGACATCCCGATGGCACCGTGTGGGAATGGACGAAGGGTGCGACGTCGCGGAGCCTCGGATCGTATCCGCGGATCGGCGGCGTCGCCTCGTCGGGCTCGAGGTACTTCGGCCTCGTTCGCCGCCGCGTGCTGTTCGAGCTCGGCACCGGGAAGCCGGTGTGTGCCGAGGAGCCGGCGTTCGTTCACATGCTCTCCGACGACGCGCGCCACGCCCTGACGTTCCAGGCCTCCAAGATCTCCCTCTGCGATCCCTCGACGGGCGTCCGTACCACGCTCGAGATCACACCCGCGGACGCGGAGGAAATGAACTGGCAGTTCGGCACGGACAGCTCGGTGTTGTTCGCGCTCCCGACCGGCATCGGCGCGCTCCGCGAGGTGACCGTGTTCGATACGGCGACCGGGAAGCGGATCCCGTACCCGGGGCTGGAGAACGTGCGCGTGACAAACCTGATCGATGGCAATCGCGACGGCCTCGCCCTGCAGTCTGAAGATGGGACGTTCTGGATCCGCTCGACCGGGACGACCCGCCTTCACGAGCCCGCCGCGCAGTCCTCGACGACGTTCGACCTCGTCGCCCGGCGGATCGTCCACCGCGACGATCGCGTGGTCACTGTGTGGGACCTGCGCGGCGCGCCGGTCGCACGCACCGTCGCGCGCACGCGGGCGTTGACGCTGGACAACGGTAGGCTGTTTTCGTTCGACCACGCGATCGCGAACGAACAGCATCGCACGTCGGTTCCGCGCACGGACATCACGGTGTGGTCCCTCGAGCCACCACCGATCGACGACACCGAGGCGTGGCTCTCGCTCGCTGCGGATTGATCGGGCGGAGGAGACGGGCTCGTGGCGCGTCCGGTGTGCGGGAGATTCCTGTGCAATCCCAGTCGGTTGCGATGTTGTCGATTTCGGGCTCGCTCGTTCGACCCAAGGGCATGACGATCACCATCCACGGCCCCGCCGCCAGCAGCTACGTCCGCTCTGCTCGCATGACCTGCATCGAGAAAGGGCTCACCCATACGCTGGAGCCGGTCGCGTTCGGCACCGAGGCCCACGCCGGCCTTCACCCATGGAAGCGGGTGCCGATCCTGCGCGACGGCGACGTCACGATCTACGAGACCAGCGCGATCATGCGCTATCTCGACGAAGTCGGGCCGGGTCCGTCGCTGTTGCCGGCCACCGCAGCCGCGCGCGCAGTGATGGAGCAATGGGTCAGCGCGATCAACTGCTACATCTACGACAGCTTGGTCCGGAAGTATGCGCTCGAGTACATCGCCCCGCGGCTCGCCGGCCGCGATCCGGATCCCGAGAAGATCCGCGCCGGTGTTCCGGCGATGGAGCGCGACGTCGCCCGACTCGAGACGGCGTATGGCCACGGCACCTACGTCGCTGGCGACACGCCCAGCCTGGTCGACCTGTTGATCGCCCCGATCGTGCAGACCGTGGGCTTGTTCCCCGAGGGCAAGCGCGCCCTCGCCGCCGCCCCGAACCTGAGCCGCGCCTACGACAAGCTGCGGGTACGTCCGTCGTTCGAGGCCGTCCACAGCCCCGTCGGTGCCTGAACGGCGCGCGGGGGCGACTCGACGTGCCGGCGGCTACCGGAGTAGCCAGTGACTTCACGATGACTTAGCGGGGTACGAGGCTTGCTGCCATGGGTGGGTATGCGGCACCTCGGGGCTCTCGTCGTGATCTTGCTCGCGCAAGCCTGCAACTCTGCAAGCCCTGACACGGGAGGCGATGACGTTGGCCCCGACGCGGCAGTCGCTGGAGATTCGGCTCAGCCCGACGGGCCGCAGGTCGGCACGGTCGACGTGATCGTCGCGGGCTGGCCAGCGCCCACGTACGCACCGGCCTTGTTCGCCGACGTGCCGGTGGTGTTCTTCAAGCCGGATGGCACCGTCGGCTCCGTCGTCCGCACCGATGCAAGCGGCCGCGCGTCGGCGACGATCGAGCGAGGGTCGTTGGTCGCGGCGATCAACGGCGCGAACCGCGCCGACGTCCAAGTCGACGCCGCGGTCGCGAATCCGGGAGACACGTTGCGGTTCGGACCGGACGTGGGTTCGAGCGCGGTTGTCGGGCAGCTGCACGTGTCATGGCCCGCCCGCGTGGTCACCGGCTACACGGTCTACTACACGGTGGTCACGCCATGCGGTGGCATGGAGACGACGAGCACGGCGGCAACCATCACGCTCGATCAGGGCTGCGCGCCCGGACCGTTCGATGTCGTCGTCACGAGCCGCCGCTCGTCGCAGGAGACCACCGGCATCATGAGCCGCCGCGCCGTGCAGCCCGGCGCGAACGTCACAGTCAACCTCGCCGACAACGCGGCGACCTGGAACATCGGTGGCTTCACGAACATCGCCGTCACCAACGTGCCCTCAGGAGCCAGCGCCGGGTGCAGCGCGGTCCAGCGCCTGGGGACGATGGGGATCAACGGAACCAGCAGCTCCGCGTTCATGGGTTCGTGCAGCATGCGGCTCTTGCCGGGCTCCGAGACCACATGGGATGTCGACGCCGCGTACTCGCTCGATGCCGATCCACGGTTCGCCGTCGAGGTACGTCAGACGTCCCCGCACGACACGATCGCTCCAGTCGACTTCATGGACGCGCTGCCGATGATCTCCAGCCTCGCGTATGCGCCAACGACGCGTGAGTTGACGTGGGCGAGCGCGCAGCCG
>JADKKI010000021.1 GCA_016720595.1 Myxococcales bacterium | reverse complement strand
CTCGGGCGCACATCTTCGGCTACTACGTGAAGGACCCCACCCAGTACGGCGTGGTCGAGTTCACGCGCCCCGAGGGCAAGGTGATCGGCCTCGAGGAGAAGCCGAAGCACCCGAAGTCGCACTACGCGGTGCCGGGCCTCTACTTCTACGACAACACCGTGATCTCGATCGCGAAGAACCTCAAGCCCTCGCCCCGCGGCGAGCTCGAGATCACCGACGTCAACCGCGCGTACATGGAGGCCGGCACGCTGTCGCTGTCCGTGTTCGGGCGCGGCACCGCGTGGCTCGATACCGGCTCGCCGGATGGCATGCTGCAGGCGAGCAACTTCATCCAGACCGTCGAGGCGCGCCAGGGCCTCAAGATCGGCTGCCTCGAGGAGATCGCGTATCGCAAGGGCTTCATCGATCTCGCGACCCTCAAGGCCGCGGGCAAGTCTCTCGAGAAGACGGAGTACGGGCAGTACCTGCTCGCGCTCGCCAGCGAACTGGTGTGACCCGATGATCCCGTTCACTCGACCGGGCCTGCTCGCGAAGGGCATCGCCAACCTCGGCGAGGCGATGGCCTCCGGCAAGCTGAGCGGCGATGGCCCGTTCTGCCGCCGCGCCGAGAAGCTCCTCGAGGAGGCGCTCGGCGCCAAGCGCGCCCTCGTCACCACCTCGTGTACGCACGCGCTCGAGATGTCGGCGCTGCTCCTCGATCTCCAGCCCGGCGACGAGGTGATCGTCCCCGCGTTCACGTTCGTGTCCACGGTCAACGCGTTCGTGCTCCGCGGCGCGCGCCCGATCTTCGCGGACGTCCGCGCCGACACGTTGAACCTCGACGAGACCCACCTCGAGGCGCTGGTCACCCCGCGCACCAAGGCGATCGTCCCCGTCCACTACGCCGGCGTCGCGTGCGAGATGGACGAGATCGGCGCGATCGCGAAGCGCTGCGGCGCGGCGGTCGTCGAGGACAACGCGCACGGCCTGTTCGGCACCTACCGCGGCCGGCCGCTCGGCTCGATCGGCGCGCTCGCCACGCAGAGCTTCCACGACACCAAGAACTTCACGTGCGGCGAGGGCGGCGCGCTGCTGGTCAACGATCCCGCGTTCACCGAGCGCGCCGAGATCCTGCGCGAGAAGGGCACCAACCGCAGCCGGTTCTTCCGCGGCCAGGTCGACAAGTACACCTGGGTCGATGTGGGCTCGAGCTACGTGCTCTCGGATCTGCTCGGCGCGCTGCTCCTCGGCCAGCTCCAGACCCGCGAGGAGATCCAGGGCAACCGCGGCCGGATCTGGAAGCGCTATGCCGCCGAGCTCGCGGGCTGGGCCACCGAGCGCGGGTACCGCCTGCCGATCGTGCCGGCGCACTGCGAGCAGACGTTCCACATGTTCTATCTGCTGATGCCCGCGGCGGCGCGCACGGCGTTCATCGATCACCTGAAGGCGCGCGGCGTGCAGGCGGTGTTCCACTACCAGGCGCTCAACACCTCGCCGATGGGCCTCACCCACGGCGGCAAGGCGGGCGCGTGCCCGGTCACCGAGCGCGTGTCCGACGAGCTGGTGCGGCTGCCGCTGTACAACGACCTCACCGACGACGATCAGTCCAAGGTGATCGAAGCCGTGCGCAGCTTCACGGCGTAGCGTCGCCGGTCAGGAGCACGCCAGCGAGCGTCGCGGCGCTGAGCGCGGCCTCGTTCGTCGAGCACACGCGACCGTAGGTGAATGCGCGGCAGTGCGCTCCCTGGGTCTGGAGGCGATCGGCGACGGCGAGCGCAGGGGAGAGCACGATGTAGAGCGCGTCGGCCTCGAGGTCGAGCGTGGTCCAGGCGCGCTGCTCGGCCGCGCAATCACGGGTCTCGCGTGCGTTGTACGTGCCGTTGATCGGCAGCGCTCGCTCGGAGGCGAGCTGCTGGAGCTCCATCGAGGCGCGGTCGAGCACGTTCGCGTTGTCCGCGACCACACAGCCGTACGGGGGCAGGATGCTCACGGCGTGGTGCGCGTGGACGAGCGGCCGCCATGCATCGAGGGCCAGCACGGGTTCGTGCCTTCCTTGCGTGGTGGCGCGTTGATGTGCCCACTCGCCGCTCGCGTCCACGAGCTGCAGCAGCGCGGCGATCGCGATCACGGCGAACCGACGGCCGGTGGCGAACCGCGTGTACGCCCAGTGCAGGAGGAACAGGACGAGCGTGTACGTCGGGATCCACACGAACCGTCCCGGCGAGCGGAACTGCTGCGGGATCCAGCGCAGGAGCGAAGGAATCCGGTAGGTCAGGAGCTCGTGCGATCCGAAGAAGATCTGGTTCGACAGCGCGAACACCGACGATCCTACGACCACGACGAACAGCCAGCGATGGCGCCCGAGCACCGGTCGCAGTGACCTCGCGTGCGGGAGGAACAGCGCGAGGAGTGCGAGCACGCCGAGGCCGAGGTAGGCATAGCCCTCGTACTGCCACGGCGTGGGATTGACGTTCGCGATCCACTGAGCGTCACCGAGGATCCCGCTGCGCGGCGGCACCAGCCACGACAGCACGTTCGCGCTGTTCCACTCGAAGCCCCACTGCGGTCGCCGCGCCTCGGCCGCGAAGTAGCCCGCGAACCAGCACGCCACACCGACGCACGCCAGCCCGAGCGGGATCCAGGTGACCAGCGTGCGTCGATCACGCGAGCGCAGCACCGACGGCACGAACACCGAGAGCGAGAGCGCGGCGTGATAGGGCGTGACGAGAGAGGCGACCACGAGCTGGCACAACTTCGCGAGGCCGAGGTTGCGCGAGGAGCGCTCGCCCGGCGGTGTGCGCAGGTAGAGGTACAACGCCCAGAGGAGGATCCAGTGCGCGGACAGGGCGGGGTGCCCGTAGCGGGCGATCCATGTCGGGATCGCGATGAAGATCACGGCCGTCGCGATCGCTTCGCGCCAGCTGCGATGCCCGAGCACCCTCAGGCACGCCACACCGAGGCACGGCTGCAGCGCATAGGCGAGGCCGTGCCACAGCCCGAGGTATGCGTGCGCGCTGACCTCTCGCCACGGAGGTACGAGCGTAGCGAGCGCCTTGTTGGCGAGCGCCCAGATCGGGATGCAGTCGAGGAACGCGACGCTCTTCACACCCGGCGCGTGGATCGCGTGATTCAGGAACAGCGGCCAGTGCCAGCTGTCATGGAGGAAGTAGCGATAGCCCATCAAGGCCATCCGCTCGTCCACCTGCGGTAGCTGCCAGTAGGCGTTCGTGCCGAGGAGGTGTCCTGTTACCCCCCCTATAGACAAGGAGGTAGGTCGTCAAGCCAAGCACGGCAGCAAACAAGTAGACGTGCAGCGGGCGCGCAGGCGAACGCGACCATGCACCGACACGCCCGAGGCCTGCGACCACGACGCGAGTGTACTGGCAACGCAGCGTGGCGTCGCGTCAGGAGCGGATCGCCGCGGCGACGCGCTCGAGCCCGAGCTGCACGATGATCCCCACGGAGCGCAGCGCCTCGGCCTTGTTCAGCTTCGAGCGCCCGGCGCGGCGATCCTCGAACAGGATCGGGGTCTCGCCGAAGGTGCAGCCCACCTGCCGGCACAGGAACAGGATCTCCTCCATGAACGAGTAGCCGCGCGAGCGCACGTGATCGAGATCGATCTGCGCGAGCTTGGACACGCGATAGCAGCGGAAGCTGCCGCTGTTGTCCCGCGTGCGCAGGCCGAGGCACACGCGCGCGAGGCCGTTGATCCCGAACGACATCGCCTTGCGGCGCAGGCCGAACTCGCCCTCCACGCCGCCGCCGGGGATGTACCGCGAGCCGATCATCACGTCGTGATCCTGCATGCCGGCGAGCAGCGCCGGGATGAACCGCGGCGGGTGGCTGAAGTCGGCGTCGAGGTTCAGGTAGTAGTCGTAGCCGTGCTCGATCGCGTACTTCATCGCGTGGACGATCGCGCTGCCGAGGCCCTGCTTGCCCGCGCGGTGGACCACGGTGACGTCCGCGAGCTCGGTGGCGAGCTGATCGCAGATCGCGCCGGTGCCATCCGGGGAATTGTCGTCGATCAACAGGATCGAGGCGTGCGGCGCGTGCTCGCGGATCGCCAGCACCAGCGGACGGACGTTCTCTGCCTCGTTGTACATCGCGAGCGAGACGACGAGGCGCGCCGGGGTGGAGCTCGCGGGGTTCACGCGCTGCGGGCTATATCGCGAGGCCGAGCGAGGGACAAGACCACCGTCGCGGGGGCCGCGTCCTGCAGGCAACCGTCCGCGCGGTCGCATTCCTGCCCAATCTTCGTGACGAAGTCCGGCACAGCTCTTAGCCTCGGACCCTCATGGCGCGCGTGCTCGTCACCGGTATCGCGGGACAGATCGGGTCGTTCCTGGCCGAGCGTCTGGTGGCCGGCGATCACACGGTGATCGGCGTGGACACGGGGCCACACCAGCCATCGCCCCCCGGGTGGAGCTGCTGCCGGGCCCGGTGTCCGCCGGCACGGTGGGTGGGCTCCTGGATGCCTGCGGCCCGCTCGATGCGATCGTGCACCTCGCCGGCAGGTCCAGCGTGGGCGCATCGTGGACCGCGCCGATGGAGACCTTCGACGTCAACGCGCGGACGACCGCCGCGCTCGCGTTCGCCGCGCACGCGCGCGGGGTCACGTTCGTCCACGCGAGCAGTGCAGAGATCTTCGGGCACGCCTCGAGCGCCGTGCAGAGCGAGGCCACGCCGATCGCGCCGGTCTCGCCGTATGGCGTGGCCAAGGCCGCGGCGCACGCGGTGGTGCGGCTGACGCGCGAGGAGATGGGCGCCCGCGCCACCAACCTCATGTTCTATCTCGGCGAGTCCGTGCGGCGCGCCGAGACCTTCGTGGTCCGCAAGATCACCCGCGGCCTGGCCCGCGTGAAGCTCGGGCGCGCGGAGCACGTGACGCTCGGCAACACCGCCGTGATCCGGGACTTCTGCTACGCGGACGATCTCGCCCGGGCGGCGGAGATGTTCGCCCTCGGCGCCACGCCGGGCGACTACGTGGTGGCCTCCGGCGAGGGCCACACGATCGCCGAGGTCGCGCACACGTGCTGCGAGGTGCTGGGGCTCGATCCCGCGCAGGTGCTGCGCACGGATGCCGCGCTGTTCCGCCGCGCCGATATCGCGCGCCTGGTGGGCGATGCATCCCGGCTGCGTGCGCTCGGCTGGGCGCCGTCGCTGAGCTTCCGCGATCTCGTCCGCACGATCACGGAGCACGATCTGGCCGAAGCTCGACGCGAGGAGACCTGAACGATGAAGCGCGCATTGATCACCGGGATCTCGGGACAGGACGGCTCGTACCTCGCGGAGCTCTTGCTCGAGAAGGGCTACGAGGTCCACGGCCTGGTCCGCCGCTCGAGCACGTTCAACACCGGCCGCATCGATCACGTCCGCGATCGGCTCAAGCTGCACTACGGCGATCTCGTCGATTCCACCTCGCTGCACACCACGATCCGGCTCGTGCAGCCCGACGAGGTCTACAACCTCGCCGCCCAGAGCCACGTGCGCGTCAGCTTCGAGATGCCCGAGTACACGTGTGACGTCACCGGCGCCGGCGTGGGCCGGCTGCTCGAGGCGATCCGGCTGACCGGGCGGCCCACGAAGTTCTATCAGGCGTCGTCGTCGGAGCTGTTCGGCAAGGTGGTGGAGGTCCCGCAGACCGAGGCCACGCCGTTCCATCCGCGCAGCCCGTACGCGGCGGCGAAGGCCTATGCGTTCTACCTGACGCAGAACTATCGCGAGGCGTACGGGATGTACGCGTGCAATGGCCTGCTGTTCAACCACGAGAGCCCGCGCCGCGGCGAGAACTTCGTGACGCGCAAGATCACGCGCTCGGTCGGCCGGATCGTCGCCGGCCTCGAGAAGCGGCTCGCCCTCGGCAACCTCGATGCGAAGCGCGACTGGGGCTTCGCCGGCGATTACGTGCTCGCGATGTGGCAGATGCTCCAGCAGGACAAGCCCGAGGACTACGTGGTGGCCACGGGCGAGACCCACAGCGTCAAAGAATTCCTCGCGCTCGCGTTCGGCCGCGTCGGCCTCGACTGGACGGACTTCGTCGATCTCGATCCGCGCCAGATCCGGCCGGCCGAGGTCGACATGCTCCTCGGCGATGCGTCGAAGGCGAAGCGCGAGCTGGGCTGGCAGCCGCAGGTCAGCTTCGAGCAGCTGGTGGCGATGATGGTGGACAGCGATCTCGAGCTCGCGAAGCGCGAAGCGCACTTCCTCGGGCGCTGAGCCCAGGCGTTCTCAGCCGAGGCGGGTGGCGATCGAGGCCCAGCCCTCGGGCCCGATCTGGATCTGCACGGACACGCCGGCGGCGCGGCCCGCGTCGAGATCGGAGGGCTTGTCGCCAACGATCGCCGAGGCCCCGAGATCGAGGCCGAGGTCGCGCGCCGCATCGAGCAGCATGCCGGGCGCGGGCTTGCGACAGCGGCAGCCCGCCTCGGGGACGTGGGGGCAGGCGTAGGCCCCGGCGAACGTGACGCCGCCCGCGGCGAACACGGCGATCACCCGTGCCTGCACCGCGTCCGCCTCGGCCTGCGTGATCGTGCCGCGCCCGAGGCCGGATTGGTTCGAGACGATCACGAGCTGCCACGTGCGCTGCAGCGCGCGCAGGGCGTCGATGGCGCCGGGGAGCGGCTCCACGAGGGCGGGGTCGCGCGGATAGCCGACGTCGACGATCAGCGTGCCGTCGCGATCGAGGAACAGCGCCCGCGTCACGAGCGCAGCTTGGCCAGCGTGTCGGTCGTGGAGCGGCCGGGCACCAGCGGCACCAGCTCCACCCGGCCACCGTAGGCCTCGACGATCGCCCGCTCGGGGATCGGCTTGCCGGCATAGTCGGCGCCCTTGACGTGCACGTCGGGCTTCACCTCGGCGAGCACGCGCTCCGGCGTGGCCTCACCGAACACCACCAGGGCATCCACGATCTCGAGCGCCGCGAGCAGGGCCACGCGATCGGCCACGGGGAAGATCGGGCGATCCGGGCCCTTGCTGGCGCGCACCGAGGCATCGTCGTTGACGCCCACGATCAGCACATCCCCGAACCCGCGGGCCGCGCGCAGCGACTCGAGGTGGCCGATGTGGAGCACGTCGAACACGCCGTTGGTCCACACCACGGTGCGCTTGCGGGCGCGCTGGGCCTCGCGCCACGCCACGAGCTGCACCAGCGTCAGCTCCTTGGCCGGCGCCTGTCCGTTCCCGATGACGATCGCCGGGGTGGGCACGAACGCCTCGTCGAGCACCTCGCACAGCACGTGGCCGATCACGATGTGGCACTCCTGGATCCGCGCTGTCACCGTGGACGGCACCGCCACGCCGGCATCGCAGGCGGCGACGAACGCGGCGCCCTTCGAGCCGGTGAGGCCGATCACCTTCATGCCGCGCTCGCGGGCGACCTTCACGGCGGCCAGCACGTTCTTCGAGGCGCCGCTGGTGGTGATCGCCACCAGTACGTCGCCCTCGGCGCCCAGGCCATCCACCTGCCGCGCAAACACCTGCTCGAAGCCATAGTCGTTCGAGATCGCGGTGAGGGCCGAGGTATCGGTGGTCAGCGCGATCGCGGCGAGGGCGCGCCGCTCGGCGACGAACCGCCCCACGAGCTCGGCGGCGATGTGCTGCGCGTCGGCCGCGCTCCCACCGTTGCCGCACAGCAGGACCTTCTTGCCGGCGAGCATGGCATCGCGCAGCAGCTCGGCGGCGGTGGCGATCGCGATCGGATCGAGCGCGAGCTTGACGCGCGTGCTGTCGAGCAGCGCCTGGCGCACGATCTGCTCGGCGGTCACGGGCGCACTCGCAGTTCGGCCTGCGTGGGCCGCATCGCGAGCAGCTCGTGGGCGTGCCGCATCACATCCTCGACGGGGACGGTGCACGCCGCGTTGTTGCCGATCTCGCTGCTCGGCTTGCCCACGGCGACATCCTTGCCGTTGTACACGCTGAACAGCGGGATCGAGTACAGCGCGGGGGCGACTGAGCGCACGCGCGTACCGATCGGCGCGAACAACGTCGGCGTGTCGGCGAAGAACAGGCCGATCACCGGGGCGTCGACGAGGCAGGCGAGGTGCATCGGACCCGAGTCATTCGAGATCACGAGCTTGCACTCGGCGAACAGCACGAGCAGCTCGCGCAGCGAGAGATCTCCGGCGAGCACGTGCTTGCGCGGGCTCTTCACCTGGTCGGCCACGCTCTGCACGTACGGGCGCTCGTTGGGCGCGCCGATGAAGCACACGCGCGCGTTCGGTGTGGTGGCCACCAGCTCGTCGGCGACCTGCGCGTACCGATCCTTGGGCCACTTGCGCGCCTCGGGAGCGAGATCGGGCGAGGTGTTCGCGTTGATCACGAACAGCGGATCGCCGGGGCGGATCCCGTGCTGCGCGAGCTTGGCGCGGAGCGCCGCCCGCTCGATCTCGCTGATCTCGATCCGCGGGTACGTGTACTTCGCGGAGAACTCGCCGAAGCCCGTGTAGTAGTGGTCCCCGGTCGCGCACAGGTAGACGAGGGACAGGAAGATATCGCTCGTGTGGAAGTACGAGTTGTAGAACCCGGTGATGTCGAGCAGCTCCTTGCGCCAGCGCTCGGAGGTCAGATAGAAGCCGGCCTTCTGCGGGATGTCGGCGAGGCTGCCGAGCACCAGCGGGAACTTCGCGAAGAACTCGAGGTCGAGCAC
This sequence comes from Myxococcales bacterium, assembly GCA_016720595.1. Taxonomy (GTDB): domain Bacteria; phylum Myxococcota_A; class Polyangia; order Haliangiales; family Haliangiaceae; genus JABFXX01. The sequence continues at coordinate 192,886 of JADKKI010000021.1, read as the reverse complement.
CAGATCGCACTTCGCCTTGTGCAGCGCGCGCGCCGTGGCGAGCGTGGTGCGCACGAACGCCTGCGGTGTCGAGGGATCCACGAAGTGGTCGTGGTCGGTCATCCCGAGGATGTCGAGGATCGCCTTGTTCGACTGGAAGGTGACGAAGTGCAGCTCCGCATCCGGGTAGCAGTCGCGCAGCGCGGCCAGGCTGCGGCTCGCGACGATGATCGAGCCCATGCCGAAGAACTTCATCACCGCGATGTTCTTGATCGGGCGCTTGGTGGCGAACGGCTTGCGCAGCCGGTGTGCCGTGGCGAGCATGCTGCACGCAGCATTCCCCAGCACCCGGTCGAGGCGGCGCATCAGCTCGACATCCATACGGCCTGAATGCCACGGCGCGCCTGGCAGGGTCAACCAATGAGCGGGGCCCGGCCCGGCGCGGGTGATGGGGGTCGCCGGTGATGGCAAACCTACGAAACTCGACGAGAAGTTTCCCGTCGTCGCTATGCCACGCGCGTCGTGGTTTCGGCGTTACGGCGCCGGCGGCGGATCGCCGACCTGCTTCACATCGAACGCGGTCAGCCGGTGATCCACGATCCCGCCGCCGTCGAGATCGACCTGGTGCGTGGCGGTCACCGCGGTGACCTCGTCCACCAGATCGAGCTGCATCTTCTTGCCGGTGTCTCGCAGGCACTCGAGGAGGGGCTGGTCCTTGACCGTGGTGTCGATCGGCTCGATCGCCACATCGACGACCATCACCTTCTGCTTCACGTGCTCGAACCGCAGCGTCAACGCCGCGGCGCCGGTGGGCTTGACGCCGGCCTTCGCCGAGCGCGCCACGCAATCGCTGACAAAGCCATCGATCGCATCGACCTGCTTCTTCAGCTGGTTCTTGATGTCCCGCTTCACCGGCGGCAGCCCATCGACGGGCTTCTGCTCCGGCGGCGGGGGCAGCTCGACCGCCGGTCCGCCGGGCGTGGAGGGGTGGCGCGGAGCGGGGCGGGCCACGGTCGCCGGCGCGATCTTCGCGTCCCGGGCAGCCACGGGCGCGGCCTCCTCCTGCGCATCGCCCCGGGGCGCCTCCACCGTCGCACGCGGGTGCGGATCGGCGGCCTCGACGGAATCGATGTCCCGGGTCATCCGCCACAGCGCGAAGGCCAGGCCGAGGAGCACGATGCCTCCGAGGATGATGACCTTGCCGCGCAATGCACCCGGAAGGTGCCACCGAGTCCGCGACTCTGCAACGCCCTATGCGGGGACGCTGGGCGTTCTGGCCGCGCGATATCTGCGCGCCACGAACGTGATCGTCCCCACCAGGGTGGTGATCACGAGCCAGTGCGAGTAGCGATAGTCACTGCTGTGCACCAGGGGCAGGAGGGAGAGCTCCATCAGGATGCCCGAGAGCAGGATCGCCATCACATCGCGCTGGCGGAACACGAGCGGGAGCAGCGCCAGCGAGAGCAGCAGGTACAGCCACGGCACGTAGAACGGGGTGTGACGCCCGAACCACTGCATGGCACGCGTCAGCTTGTGCTGCAGCGGTGAGGAGGCGGTCGCGAGGCCGTTCTCCTGCGCGAAGGCGGGGAACCGGAACTCGCGCTTGACCGGAGAGCCGAGGCTGCGGGTCGAGCGGATGTCGATGGCCTCGCCCATCACCGTGAGCCGGTGCTTGGTGTACGCGAGGGGATAGGTCGTGATGATGTGCCACCACGCGCGCGCGATCGCATCGCGCTGCGCCTCGGGCGCCGGCACGTAGCCGTTGATTGGCAGGTTCCACATCGTGCGCTTCGGATCGTTCAGGATCGGATAGAACGTGCGCGGCGTGTACACGTTGCGGATCGTGTTGTGGATGTCGTGGGTGATCAGCAGATCGGTCCCGGCCAGGTCCTCGAGGAGCTGCGCATCCGGGAGATCCTCGTCGACGAACGCGAGGGTCCCCACGATGTCGTAGATCGCGAGCGACGAGTTCCAGTAGTGCATCGGCTTGTCGGTCAGCGCGCCGTTGATGCCGAACGCCGCGAACGTGGTGGCGAGCCAGGCGACCGTGGCCAGCGCGTACCGCTTGAGCCAGGGCATCCCGGGCCGCCACTCGAACAGCAGCACGACCAGCGGGAAGGTCGCGCCGAACGCGTTGTAGCGGAACGCGGTGGCACCGACGAGCGCGACCAGCGCGGCGATCTTGCGCGAGCGCCGCTCCGAGAGCAGGCCGGCGATCGCGGCGACGAGCAGCGCCGCCATCATGCAGTCCTTCCAGATCACGCTCATCACCGTCATCACGGGTGGGAACACGAAGATCGCCGTGGTCCACCACGCGGCGGGGCGGGGCGCGAACGTGCGGCGCAGCAGCACGTAGAGGCCGCCGAGCAGGATCGTGGTCTGCAGCACGAGGATCCCGATCGGCCCGGACACGATCGTGTCCGTGATCTTCCACAGCACGTTGATGATCGGCGGGTGGGCGTCGCTGTAGATCCCGCTGCGCGCCTCGCGCATGTGATCGAGCGAGTCCTGGGTCATCTGCCCCGGGAAGGCATAGACCATCAGGAACACCCAGCCCGCGCCGAGGATCACCCACGGTGGGGTCGCCGCGAGGGCGCTGCGGATCCGGCTACGGGCGCTCAGGCGCGTTCTCCGCGGGCGGGGGAGCCGGAGAGCTCGCGCGCTCCACCTTCTCGGCCAGGATCGCGAGCTCCTGCGTGAGGGCGATCGTGCGCAGCTGCACGCGCGAGAGCGTGATCAGCGCCCGCAGGTGCAGGATCGAGAGCGCCGCGATCGCCGTGCAGAAGAAGAAGTTGGCGAGCGTGGAGAACCCGAGCGCGTGCGCGACCCAGCCGGTGGCATCCGGGAACACGGCCATGCTGCCGAGCACCACGAGGAACAGCAGGTACGACATGCTGCCCTGGAGCGTGATCCGCTCGCGCAGCACGAGGCGCATCAGCACCAGTGCGATCAGCAGGCAGACGGCGGCGAACACCCAGTTGCCGACGCCATCTGACAGCCGCCAGTACTCCTCGGCCTCAGGCGACTGCATCGGGTGCCTCGTCCGGGCGCGCACGCCGGTTGGTGCGCAGGTACGCGAGCACCACGGCGACGGTGACCTTGAACATGTAATAGATCGACGTGTACCCGGAGATGCTCGACTGCCCGCCCTGGCGCTCGCGCATCGCGATCGGCACCTCGATCACCGCGAGCCCGGCGGCGCGCGCCATCGCGAGCGACTCGGGCTCCGGGAAGTCGTACGGGTAGGTGTCGCTGAACAGGCGCAGCGCGCGTGCGCCATACAGCCGGAACCCCGACGTGGGATCGCTGATCCGCAGCCGCGTGACCAGGCGCAGGATCCCGCGCAGCCACGCACTGCCGAGCCGGCGCAGCATCGTGGAGCGGAACTGGGAGGCGCCGTCGCGATAGCGCGTGCCGACCACGAGATCGGGGGCGTCGCCACCGGTCACCGGCGCGAGGAGCTTCTGCAGCTCGGCGGGCGGGTGCTGGCCGTCCCCGTCCATCTGGACGGCGGCATCGAAGCCCTCGCGATGCGCGAGCTGGATCCCGGCCTGCACGGCGCCGCCGATGCCCAGGTTGCGGCACAGGCGCAAGACCCGCGCACCATGTGCGCGTGCCACCTCCTGTGTCCGATCTGACGAACCGTCATCCACCACCACGGCCTCGATCTGCACGCCGGCCTGGGTGGGCAACGCTTTGATCTCCGCCAGGAGCCCCCCGAGCGACGCCTGCTCGTTGAACGCGGGGATGATCAGAAGGAGCCGCACCTCCGCGACCTATACCACCGCCGCCGGACGCCGTGTATGGTGCGCTCAGCACCATGTGCGGCATCTTCGGTGTCATCTGTTCGAGCAGCCAGCCAGCTGATCGTCAGCTCGTTCGCGACCTCGCGATCTCCCTCCTCCACCACTCGGAGACGCGCGGGCGCGAGGCCGTGGGCGTGGCGATCCACGACGGCCACCAGATCCACGTGCTCAAGCAGGCGGGCTCGGTCACCGATTTCCTCGCCAACCCGAAGTTCCACGCGCTGCTCGATCGCGTGCTCGCCGAGGCCGCGCCGGGCCGGCCGATCGCGATCACCGGGCACTCGCGCCTCGCCACCAATGGCGCGCAGTCCAACGGCGATAACAACCAGCCGGTGATCACCCAGGGCGCGGTGGCGCTGCACAACGGGATCATCGTCAACGATCGCAAGCTCGCGGCGCGCTACCCCACGATCGTCCCGCAGGGCGAGCTGGACAGCGAGGTGCTCGCGGCCGTGCTCCGCACCAAGCTCGATGCCTCCAAGGACCTCGTGTCCGCCACGCGCGAGACGTTCGCCGAGCTCGAGGGCTCCGCCTCGATCGCGATGATGTTCGACGATCTCGACGTCATGCTGCTCGCGACCAACACCGGCTCGCTGTTCCAGGTCACCACGGATGCCGCCCGCGATGGCGCCGTGATGATGTTCGCGTCCGAGCGCTTCATCCTCCAGCACGTGATCGAGGAGAAGTCGGTGTCGAGCCGGCTCGGCGACGTGCGGATCGATCAGATCCGCCCGGGGCACGCGGTGGCCGTCACGCTCGAGGGGCTCGAGCGCCAGGCGTTCTCGCTGACCGAGAGCACCCCTGGCGATCACGGCCTGCTCGGCCCGAACGGCCACACGCTCGAGATCGTCGATCACAGCTCGCGCGCGGATCGGCTCAAGCGCTGCACCAAGTGCATCCTCCCCGAGACCTATCCGTTCGTCGATTTCGACGAGCACGGCGTGTGCCGGTACTGCCGCACCTGGAAGACGATCCGTCCCAAGGGCGAGCAGGCGCTGTTCGACGCCGTCGAGCCGTATCGCAGCAAGGACGGCAGCCCCGACGTGATCGTGGCGTTCTCCGGCGGGCGCGACTCCTCGTACGGCCTGCACTACGTGAAGAAGGTGCTCGGGATGAACCCGGTCGCGTTCACGTACGACTGGGGCATGGTCACCGATCTGGCTCGCCGCAATCAGGCGCGGCTGTGCGGCGCGCTCGGCGTCGAGCACATCATCCGCTCGGCGGACATCGCGGCGAAGCGGCGGTACGTGCGCAAGAACGTCGAGGCGTGGCTCAAGAAGCCCGAGCTCGGCATGGTCACGCTGCTGATGGCCGGCGACAAGGAGTTCTACGCGCACGCGCGTCAGCTCCGCAAAGAGACGGGCATCAAGCTCGTGATCTTCTGCACCGGCAACCTGATCGAAGAGGCGCCGTACAAGACCGGCCTCATGGGGTTCCGCCAGGACGACGACAACATGGTCCTGACCAAGATGTCGACGCGCAACAAGGCGGCGATGCTCTGGTACTACGCGAAGAACTACCTGAAGAACCCGGCGTACATCAACGAGTCGCTGCTCGACACCGCGAACGCGTTCTGGCAGACGTTCGTGGTCAAGGACGACTTCCTCTACCTGTTCCACTACCTGCCGTGGTCCGAGGACACGATCGTCGGCACGATCCGCCGCGAGTACGATTGGGAGATCGCCACCGACACGCAGACCACCTGGCGGATCGGCGACGGCACCGCCGCGTTCTACAACTACATCTACGGCACGATGGCCGGCTTCACCGAGGACGAGGCGATGCTCTCGAACATGGTGCGCGAGAAGTACATCGATCGCGACGAGGCGCTGCGCCGCGGCATCGAGTACTCGAAGCCGCGGTGGCCGTCGATCCGTGAGTACGCGCAGCTCGTCGGCTTCTCGGCCGAAGAGGCGCTGCAGATCATCAACGCCGCGCCCAAGCTCTACTGAGCGGGGCGCGCGCGCTTGGTCGCGCGGGGCGACGGGTACTCGAGGTACGCGAGCCGCTTGGCCTCGCGCCGTACGTGCGAGACCAGATCGAGGATGAGGCCGGTGGCGACGGAGATGAACGCCATCAGGATCAGGCCCGTGCACAGGATCGCCGTGGGGAACCGCGGCACGAGGCCGGTGTTCGCGTAGGTCGAGATCACGGGCACGCCGAGGATCACTGCCGTCGCGGTCAGCGCGAGGCCGATCAGCGAGAAGAACAGGAGCGGGCGCTCGTTGCGCATGAGGTTCGTGATCGTGAGGAGGATCCGCCAGCCATCGCGGAACGTGCGCAGCTTGCTCGTCGAGCCGGGCGGACGCTCCTTGTAGTTGGTGTCCACCTCGTCCACGGGCATCTTCATCTGCATCGCGTGGACGGTCAGCTCGGTCTCGATCTCGAACTCGCGCGAGAACGACGGGAAGCTCTTCACGAACCGGCGCGAGAACACGCGGTAGCCGGAGAGCATGTCGACGATGTTCGCGGCGAACAGCCAGCGCACGAGGCCGGTGAGCACGGCGTTGCCGAGGCGGTGGCCCGCGCGGTACGCGGCCTGGTGGGTCTCGATCCGGCGGCCCACCACCATGTCGAGGTTCTCGGCGACCAGGCGATCGACGAGCTCCGGCGCGCGAGCGGCGTCGTAGGTGTCATCGCCATCGACCATCACGTAGATGTCGGCCTCGATGTCGTTGAACATCCGGCGCACGACGTTGCCCTTGCCGCGGCGGCTCTCCTTGCGGACCTCGGCGCCGGCGGCCGCGGCCACCTCGGAGGTTCGATCGGTGGAGTTGTTGTCGTAGACGTAGACCGTGGCGGTCGGCAGCGCCGCTCGGAAGTCCTCGACGACCTTCTTGATCGCGGCCTCTTCGTTGAAGCAGGGCACGAGGACGGCGATCTCCAGACCAGACGAGCTCATCGCGGACCAGCCTTGTATCGCATTTCGTGACCAACTACTGCATCTTCGGCCCCGTGGACGAGCCCTGTGACCGCTGACCAGGCCGAGCAGCAGCAGCGCCGGATGCGGCGCGACGTCAGCTGGAACCTGGTTCCCGTGGTCCTCCTGGCCGTGGTGGGCCTGGCGCTCAACTTCTCGATCGCCGGGCACTGGGGCGCCCGGGCGCTCGGCGCGTTCAACATCGTCACGACGGCGATGTTCGCGGTCGCCGTGTTCGGTGCCGGTGGGCTCCAGTTCGCAGTGCTGCGCGCGGTGGCCGAGAACCCCGATGACCGCTACCACGTCGCGCAGGTGGTGGTCGGTGCGCTGATCCCGAACCTCGTGCTGGCTGCGGTGGCGACCGCCGCGTTCGTGCTGCTGCGCGGACCGATCGGCGACCTCGTGCACTCGACCCTCGTGCCCGAGGGGATCCTGTGGGCCACGCCCGGGCTGTTCTGCTTCGCGATCAACAAGACGCTGCTCGGCGTGGTCAACGGCCTGCGTCGCATGCGCGCGTTCGCCGTCTACACGTCGCTGCGCTACCTCCTGATCGGCATCGGGATCGCGCTCGCCTGGGGGCTGGATCTCCCGGCCGATCACCTGCCCGTGATCTGGTCGCTGACCGAGGGAGTGCTGCTCCTGATCCTCGTCGTCGAGCTCGTGCGGACCGTGGCGCTCCGGCGCAGCGGCGGCTGGACGGCGTGGGCGCGCCGCCACCTCGACTACGGGGTGCGCTCCGTCCTCGCCACGCTGGTCTCGGAGATCAACTCCAAGCTCGACATCTGGGTGGTGGCCGTGGCGATGCCGGAGACCGAGGTCGGCATCTACAGCCTCGCGTCGGTGGTGTTCGAGGGTGCGCTGCAGCTCCCCGTGGCCGTGCAGAACAACCTCAATCCGGTGATCGCCCGCCACGTGGCGGCGGGCCAGCTGCTCGAGGTGGAGGCGCTCGTCCACCGCTCGCGTCGCTGGTTCGTGCCCGCGATGGTGGGCGCCTGCGCACTGGGCGCGGTGGCCTACCCGTACGTGATCCCGTGGCTGACCAAGCCCGAGTTCCGCGCGGGCGCGCTGCCGTTCGCGATCCTGATGGCGGGCATCGCGCTGTCCTCGCCGTACCTGCCGTTCAACCAGACGCTGCTCATGGCCTCGCGGCCCGGCTGGCACACCGTCTACACGCTCCTCATGGTGGCGATCGCCGCCAGCGCACTCGTGATCCTGACGCCGCTCTACGGGCTGCCCGGCGCCGCGGCCGGGACGGCGATCGGCCTCGTGAGCTCCGCGATCTTGCTGCGGTTCCTCGTGCGCTCGCGCGTGGGCCTCCGGATCTAGCGCTCGGTCACGCGCCGAACAGCGAGTACGCGCCCGGCTGTTCCGGATCGCTGACCACGGTGATCACGAGCACGCGCCGTCGCCCGTCGAGAGCGAACGTGCGCGGCTGGTCGGGCGCGAGGCGCGCATCCACCGTGAGCTGCTCGGTCTGATGGTCGGAGTACTCCACCAGCACGCGCTCGATCTTCGGCGCTCCGCGGTCGCACGCGATCCGCAGGGCACGGAGCTGACCCTTGGTCTCCTCCACGGGCACCCGTTGGCGGCGCTGCTCCGCGGAGATCCCGCGTCCCAGGGTGATCCAGGATCCGTCGGCGTCCTCGGTGGTGTCGGCCGCGGCCACCACGGTGGTCAACGGGAGCACGGCCAGGGCGACGGTCACGACGAGACCTCTCATACAGGGTGTCTCGGCCGGATTCCGAGGTCGCTAAGGCCCGTCAGGGCCCGGCGGGCACGGATCACCCCCGGGAAACTATCGGGGCCGGTGGGGGCGTGTTAACGAACCTCGTGGGCCGGGCCCTGCGCCTCTTGTTCGTCGCGTACGTCGTCGCGACCGCGGTGCATATCGGGCTCGTGATGCTGAACGAGCCGTTCGCGTTCGACGCGTGGAACCTCGCGCAGGACACCCACGCCGAGCCGTTCTCGCTGTCGCGGTTCTTCGACTACGGCATCGGCCAGTACACGCACTCGAACCCGCGGATCGGGCAGTGGTTCACCTACCTCGCGTACAAGCTCGAGTACTTCGCGGTGATCGCCACCCCGCTGGCCTTCCTCGGCCTCGCGTACGTGGTCACGACGCTGGGCCTCGGCCGGTTCCCCGGCTGGAAGCGCGGCAAGGACCTCGCGCTGTATGCGATCTCGCTCGGCTTCCTGTGGTTCGCGCTGCCGCGGATCGGGATGATCATGTTCTGCCGCGCGTACGGCGCGAACTATCTCTACGGCGCGGTGATCCAGCTCGCGTTCCTGGTGCCGATGCGCCTGCGCCCGGACGGCACGGGTTCGTTCGCCGCGTGCGTGCCGTACTTCTTCCTCGGCGTGATCGCCGGCATGTGCAACGAGCACACCGGGCCCACGCTCGTGCTCGGCGCCCTCGGCTATGCGGCATGGCTCCACCGCCACAGCCACAGCACGGAGCGCCCCAAGCTCGCCCTCGCCGGCGCGTTCGGCGTGGTGATCGGCTTCGCGATGATCTTCTTCGCACCCGGGCAGGGCGAGCGCTACGAGGGGCTGGCGACCAAGGTCAGTCTCGTCGGCCGGCTGCTCCAGCGCGGCGTGACGGCGAACCTCGACATCTTCCAGAACTTCGTGCTCGGCGCCGCACCCGTGCTCGCGCTGACCGTGATCGTCCTCGTGGTCGGCGCGCGCGACGAGGATCGCGAGGTCCAGCGCACGCCGTTGCGTCTGCTCGGCTGGACGCTCCTCGCCGGGTCGCTCGTCACCGCCACCGTGTTCGTCTCGCCCAAGCTCGGGCCGCGGTTCTACCTGCACTCGTGCGCGCTGATCCTCGCGTGCTTCATCGCGCTCGCCGACGGCATCCTCACCACCACGCGCCGGCTCGTGCCGTTCGTGCTCCTCGCGCTCGCCGCGAGCGTCTATGCGGGCGTCCGCACCATCCCGCTGTTCCTCCGCCTCCACGAGGCCAGCGACGAGCGCCTCGCCGCCCTCACGGCCGCGAAGCCGGGCACGGTGTTCACCGCGGACTCGTTCGATCAGGTCGAGGACTCGTGGTGGTTCCTCGGCGATGACTTCCGCGACATCAAGAAGCGCGAGCTGATCACCCAGTACTTCGCGTTCAAGGACGTGGTGTTCCGCGCCGTCGATCTCGATGCCCCGCTCGGGGTCTCGGACGTCCGCCTCGCGCCGCGCTACGTGCTCTCGCCTCCGAGCTGCCTCGACGAGCACGGCGGCCTCGAGCTCGGTGCCTTCCGCAGCCTCGATGTGGCCTCGCTCCACAAGGCGATGAAGGCGGGCATCGCGAGGCTCGAGGACCGGCTCGGCTCCAAGGGCCGGCTCGATCAGCTCGAGCTCGCCGTCGACTTCCTCGGCGAGCCGCCACCGCTGCCCCGGCCCAGGCTCCTGCTCGGCCGCTGGACGCCGACCCAGTTCGAAGGCTGGGCGGGTGTGATCGAGCGCAAGGGCGCTGGCAAGACCCGCACGGTGACGCTGCCCAAGGAGCTCCGCGGCAGCGACCTCGAGATCTTCATCTACCGCGTGGGCGACGAGGCCCGTCGCCTCGGGACCGGCCGCGACGAGGCCCTCGACTACCAGCCGTGGAAGCGGGGCGCCTACTGGGCGCTGGCCTGCAACCCCTCGGAGTGCTTCGTGATCGCGGCCACGCGCCTGCTTTGAAAGGCGCGCCCCGATCGGGCCCGTGCTAAGAGTGGCGAGCCGTGGACTCGCCCGTGATCTCCCTGGTCGCGCCCGCCTACAACGAGGCGAAGAACCTCGTGGCGTTCGTCGCGGCGGTGACCAAGGTGCTCGAGGGCATCGGCGAGCCGTGGGAGATCGTGTTCGTCGATGACGGCAGCAAGGACGACACGCTCGGCATGCTGCTCGCGGCGCGTGCCAGCGATCCGCGGATCAAGGTCGTCAGCCTCGCGCGCAACTTCGGCAAGGACGTCGCGCTGACCGCCGGCCTTCACCACGCCCGCGGCCGCGCCGTGATCCCGATCGATTGCGATCTGCAGCATCCGCCGGAGCTGATCCCCGAGATGATCGCGAAGTGGCGCGCCGGCGCGGACATGGTGATCGGCGTCCGCAGCAAGCGCACCGAGGAGGGCTTCCTCCGGCGCACCGCCTCGCGCTGGTACTACGGCCTGATGCGGCGGATGACGAACGTCGCGATCCCGCCGAACGCCGGTGACTTCCGCCTGCTCGATCGCAAGATCGTCGACGTGATCAACTCGATGCCCGAGCGCACGCGCTTCATGAAGGGCATCTTCGCGTGGCCCGGGTTCAAGACCGAGGCGATCGAGTTCCAGGCCAATCAGCGCGCCGGCGGCACCACCACGTGGTCGCCGTTCAAGCTGTGGCGGTTCGCGCTGGATGGGCTGTTCTCGTTCTCCACCGTCCCGCTCAAGATCTGGACGTACATCGGCGGTGCGGCGGCGTTCGGCGCGTTCGTGTACCTGCTGATCACGCTGATCCAGAAGGTGTTCTTCGGCATCGCCCTCGAGGGCTATGCTTCGCTGTTGATCGTGATGCTCGGGTTCAATGGCCTGCTGCTCCTCTCGAACGGCATCCAGGGCGAGTACATCGCGCGGATCTTCGACGAGGTGAAAGGCCGCCCGCTGTTCGTCGTCGGCAAGAAGTGGGGCTTCGACGAGGCCAGCGTGCACGTGGGCCCGGGCGTGCAGGCTCCCGAAGCCAGCCGCGACGTCGCGTCGTGAACCGCAAGGCACCGCTGGCGTGGGCGGCGATGCTCGCATCGCTGTGGATCGTGATGATCCTCGGCACGCACTGGGAGCCCGTGGTTCGCGATGGCTGGAGCAACCTGTTCTGGTACCGCTGGCATTCGCTCGATCTCGGGGTGGCCTGGGGCTTCATCCGGGACGGCTGGCTCGGCTCGAACCCGCGCCTCGGTCAGACCCTGACCACGCTGCTCTACGCCCCCGGGCCGTACCACGTGATCATCACGCCCCTCCTCGAGCTCGGCCTGCTCTACGTGATGGCCGCCGTGGCGCTCGGCCGCTGGCCCTCGCTGTGCCGCACCGACGATGCACTCGTGTTCGCGACCACCACCGCGATCTTCGCCGCGTGCACGCCGCAGTTCGGCCCGATGCTGTTCTACCGGCCGTTCATGGGGAACTACACGTTCGGCCTCCTGCTCAACCTGCTGTGGCTCGTGCCCTATCGGCTCCACGTCACCGAGCCGCGGAGCTGGCGGCTGTGGTGGGCGCCGCTGTTGCTCGTGCTTGGCGTGGCCGCCGGGATGTGCAACGAGCATACGGGCCCCGCGTTCCTCGGGCTCGGCGCCGCGGTGGTCGTGTGGTCGGTTCGGCAGGGTCACGGGATCAAGCCGTGGATGATCGCGGGCCTCGTCGGGCTCGCGGTCGGGTACGTGCTGCTGATCCTCGCGCCCGGTCATGGCGCGCGCTATGGCGGGCTCGCGAAGGAGGCGGGCATCCTCGGCAGGATCGTCGAGCGCGGCGTGGGCGAGAACCTCCGCATCGTGGTGCTGCTCCCCCTGTATCTGTTGTGGTCGGTCCCCTGGATCGCCCTCGCGATCGTCGCCCGCCGCCGCACGCGGCCCGCGCCGATGTCCCCGATCGTCCGTCGCGCGCTGTGGGCGCTCGCAGCCGCGGGCCTGCTCGCCACGCTCGCGCTGCTCGGCTCGCCCAAGCTCGGCCCGCGCCTCTACGTACACTCGGTGGGGCTGATCTCGATCGCACTCGCTGGCGCGGTCGTATCCCAGCTCGGCGCCCCGTGGGCTCGCAAGGCGTGCGCAGGGCTCTCGATCGCGGTGCTGCTCTATGTGGAGGCGCGCCTCGTGATCACCTATCGAACCGTGAGTGCCGTCAGCGCCGAGCGGATCGCGATCTGATCAAGGGCAGCCCGTGGAAGGCGAGCGTGGTGGTGCCGCGGTTTCCCTACAAGGCCGGCAAGTGGTTTCTCGGCGAGGATCTGGCCTCCGAGTCGATCCGCGCAGCGCTGGCCTCCGACTCCGGTCTGACGAAGATCGAGCTGGCGCCCAACTAGCTGTTGCGGCTGGGCACTCCCGGCGGGATAGTGGCCGAGCGATGATCCCGCAGGCCGAGATTCCCGTCGAGCTGATCCACAAGCTGCCGAAGACCGATCTGCACTGTCACCTCGATGGCTCGCTTCGCCTCGACACGGTGATCGCGCTCGCGAAGAAGCAGGGCGTCCAGCTGCCCACGTTCGACCGCACCGGCCTCGGCGACATGCTCGCGGCCGGTGAGCACGTCGCCTCCCTCGATGACTACCTGCGCGCGTTCGACATCACCCTCAGCGTGATGCAGACCGAGGAGGGCCTCGAGCGCTCGGCGTACGAGCTCGCGGAGGACGCCCACGCCGAGAACGTGCGGTACATCGAGGTCCGCTACTCGCCGCTCCTCCACATCCGCGAGGGGCTGCGGCCGGCGCAGGTGGTGGAGGCCGTGCTGCGAGGCCTGCGCACCGCGAAGCGCGAGTTCGGGATCCGCTATGGGCTGATCCTGTGCGCGATCCGATCGCTCGGTCCGGAATCGAGCCTGCGGATCGCCGAGCTGTGCGTGGCGTTCAAGAACCGCGGCGTCGTCGGCTTCGATCTCGCCGGCTCCGAGGTCAATAACCCCGCCAAGCTGCACCGCCAGGCGTTCCAGCTGGTGATCGACAACAACATCAACTGCACCGCGCACGCCGGCGAATCGTTCGGTCCGGACTCGGTGCACCAGGCGATCCACAAGTGCGGCGCGCACCGGATCGGCCATGGCACACGGCTCGTCGAGAGCGGGGACCTGCTCAACTACGTCAACGATCACCGGATCGCCCTCGAGGTGTGTCCGTCCTCGAACGTGCAGACGCGCGCGGCCACGAGCTGGGAGACCCACCCGGTGGACTTCTACGTGGACTATGGCCTGCGCGTGACGATCAACACCGACAACCGCTTGATGTCGGACACCACCGTGACCAAGGAGCTCCACCTCTGCCACCGGCACTACGGCTGGTCGCTGCGGACGATCAAGGAGATCATCATCGCGGGGTTCAAGAGCGCGTTCATGCCCTATCGCGAGAAGGCGGACCTGCTCGCCGAGATCAGCCGCGAGCTGTCCACGTTCGTCGATCCGCGCGGTGAGGTCACCGGCCGGGTCGGGCTCGTGGAGTCTGATACGCCGACCACGGGGCCGGCACCTGCGCCGACCAAGCCCAAGCTCACTGCGTCATGAACGTGAAGGTCACCGGCGCGGCCAGAGGATTGGTCGCGTTGTCGGTGATCGCGGTGGTCAGCGTGACGGTGACCGTCGCCGCGGCGGCGAGCGAGAACGCCGGGGTGATCGTCCACGAGCGCCCGCCCATGCCAGCGGTGAGCACGCCGGAGACCGCGGAGCCATCGTTGACCGTGAAGCTGGTGAGGCTGACGTTCAGCACGGGCTCGTCGAACAGCACCGTGATCGCCGCGTTCACCGAGACCGCGGTCGCGCCGTTGCTCGGCGTGGTGCTGAGGACGGTGGGCGCCACGTTGTCCGCACCGGTGGTGAACGTCCACGTCACCGGTGCACCCGAGAGCGCGTTGGTGGCCACGTCGGTGATCCCCGCGGTCAGCGTGGCGGTCAAGAGCGTGTTGGCCGGCAGCTGACCCGTGGGCGTGAACGTCGCGGTCTTGGTGCCGGCGGTGTAGGTCACCGTGCCGGGGATCGGGGTGCCGCCGTTCAGCAGCGTGAACGTGGTGCCCGAGACGCCGATCACGGCCTCGTCGAACCGCGCGGTGACCGTGGCGGTGACCGCGACCCCGGTGCCGCCGGCCGCGGGCGTGGTCATCACCACGCTGGGCGCGACGAGGTCGGCACCGGTGGTGAAGCTCCACGACGTGGTCGTGATCGGGAGGCCATCCGCATCGACGATCGTGCTCGACACGCTCGCGGTGTACGTGGTGTTCGCGGCGAGCTGCGCACTCGGGGTCAACGTCGCGAGGAAGCTGCCCGCGTTGTAGCTGACGGTGGCGGTCACCGGCGTGGCGCCCTGGACCAGCGTGAACGTGGCGCCGCTGACGTTGAGGACGTTCTCGGAGAACGTCGCGGTGACCGTGGAGCCGACGCCCACGCCGGTGCCGCCGTTGCTCGGCGTGGTCTGGACGACGGCGGGTGCGACGTTGCCATCGATCGGTACGTCCGACGGTGGGTTGGGCGCATCCGCATCGATCGAACCCGCATCGATCGAGAAGCACATCGTCGCAGCGGCGCCGTTCAAGTGGCAGCGGTTGTCCGCCATGCACGTGTAGTCATCGGGGCAGGCGCCGCTCGCGCCACAGAAGAAGCCACACACCGGCTGGGGGACCGAGTAGCAACCCTGCGCCAGCGACAGCCCTGCGACCAGAGCGAGGCACAGACCTAGCGCCATCCCGACGTATGCGATCCGGCCGAGCATCTCGAAAACCGTACCACGACCGTCCAGCTGAACGCCTGGCCCGGCCCGGTGTACCATCGGACTTGAGATGGCGACCAAGCTCGATCGAGACCAGCTGAACAAGCTCGTCGAGCCTCACTGGCGCCAGCTGTACAACTTCGTGTTCCGGCTCACGCTCGATCGAGACCGCGCCGAGCGGTACCTCGCCGACGTGTTCACGCTCGCCATCGCCGTCGATCCGATGCCTACCGAGGGGCTCGAGATCTGGCTGCTCGGGCTCGCGAACAAGCTCCTCGAGGAGCGGCTCCCGCGTCAGCCCGAGGTCAACTTCGACATCCTCGATGACACGCTTCGCAACGAGGCCACGCGCACCGACGTGGTCCGCTCGCTGAGCGACCCCCAGCGCGACTTCCTCCTGTGGGAGCTGAAGCAAGGCTGCATGACGTCGGTGATCAACTGCCTGCCGCCCGGCGAGCGCGCCGCGTTCGTCGTGTGCCACGTGCTCAAGCTCGCCGACGATGCGGCGGCCAAGAGCCTCGCGATCACCGAGAGCGCCTACAAGGTCCGGCTGTCCCGCGCGCGCAAGAAGATCGGGGACTACCTGGCGCCGCGCTGCGAGCACGTCAACCCGATGAACCCGTGCCGCTGCCCCGCGCGCGTGGGCACCGCCCTGCACAAGGGCTTCATCCGCGGGATGGGGCCGTCGGGCGGCGTGGTCTCGCTGCGCAAGCCGGTGGAGCCCTACGGCCGCTACGGCACCGGCCCGGGCAACGACGACGTGCCGATGCGCGACATCGCGGCGATCTACGGCAACCTCCCCGAACCGGATCCCCCGGCGGATCTCGGGACGAAGCTCGTCGATCAGCTCGCGCGATGATCCGGACGCTGCTGCTCGCGAGCGTGATCGTCGTTGGTTGCGACAAGCGACGCGAGCCGGCCCAGGCCACACCGCCCGTGGGCTCCGCCACCACGCCCGAGCTGCCCGATCCGTTGAGCCTCGACTGGCAGAGCCTCCGCTACGATCTCGGCTCGCTCGGCGCGGTCAAGGCCACGCACGGGCGCGCCGAGTTCCACGTGATCGAGGACGAAGGCGGCGGGCTCCACGCCAGCCAGGACCCGTCGGCCACCGCCGAGGGAGCGAGCTTCCTCGCGCTGGATCCACCCGCTCTCGTCGACCTCGATGGCGATGGCCACGAGGAGGCGGTGATCCCGTTCCAGCTGAACAGCGGCCACGATGCCGTGTTCGGTGTCTTCGTGTTCACCCTGCGCGCCGGCGAGCCGGTGCAGCTCGGGACGATCCCCACCACGAAGCAGCCCGGCTTCACGATCGAAGGCGCCACGATCAAGACCAGCGAAGGCGCGGTGTGGCGCTGGGACGCGGCGGCCAGGCAGCTGAAGCTGGCGCCCTGAGCACGCGGCCGTCGGCTACCGCTCGACCCTCGCGACGTGCTCGCTTCGCGTGTGGAGCTACTGCGCAGCGCAGGTGGTGATCTGCACCATGCACTTGTTCTGGATGCAGGTCTCGTCGAGGCCGCAGTTCATGGCGCACGCATCGAGCGCAGACAGCGCATGCGCGTTGATCGGGGACATCTTCATCGCGCAGCTGCAGCCGCACTTGATGGCGTTGTTGCCGTTGCACGTGTCCTTCTGACAGGTCGCCGCGGCGCGGCAGGTGCCCGCACCGCGCAGCACCTCGGAGCCGCACACCGCGCGCATCCCGCACATCGCCATCTGGTTGCAGCTCTTGTATGGCGGCTTGAGGCACCCCCGCAGCTCGCGGTTCGCCCTGCAATCGGCCTCGCACCGCGCCGAGACGTTGTAGCAAGAGCTCTTCGCGCTCTGACAGGACGTCTTGCACTCGGCCGCGATCGAGGCCTCGGTCTCCACCACTGGTGGAGGCGCGGTGCCCACGGGCGTGACCGGCTTGGTGTTCGGGTTGGTCCCCGGCGGCGTGACGGTCTTGACGTTTGGGTTGGTCCCCGGCGGTGTGACCGGCTTGGTGTTCGGGTTGGGATGCGTCCCCGGGGGCGGGTGTTTGCCGGATCCCGAGCCCGCATCGTGAAGCAGCCCGGCAAGCCGCGCGGCCGTGATGGCATCGAACGCCGCGGCGTCCGGAGAGCTCTCGGCGACCGCGGCATCGGACGGCGGCGCGAGAGCCGTTCCTGGTGAGCTCGCCGAGCCGCTGCCGAGCGCGACGATCGCCGAGCCAGTCGCAGAGCCACTTTGGGCCCCGCTCGGCGCTTGCTTCCGCGTGGCCTTCACCGCGATCACGATCACCACGATCGAGACCACCGAGGCGAGACCGAGCCCGAGCACCCATGCACGCTTGCTGGTCCCCGCGGCTTCGACAGGCGGCGCCGTCGGTGGGCGGACCGCACCGACCATCGCGGGGGCCGATGCCGACGCTGCCGGTATGAAAGCCGACGCTGCGGGTGCCGATGCCGATGCCGATGCACCCGGATGGGGCGTGGCCCAACCCGTCGGCCCGGTGGCCATCGCCGCCATCGTTCCGGGCCCGGTGGGCGCCGCGGTGGCCATGGTCCCCGGCCCGGTGGGCGCCGCGGTGGCCATCGTCAGGCTCCCCGCGGGCACGGGCGCGGGCGTGGCGAACGGCAGCGGGGTGGCCGCGCGCGCGTGCACGGCGAGCGGCAGCGGTGTAGCTCGGGCGGGGGCGTAGGACTGACTGCCGTCCCGAGTGGCAGTGCCGCGAACGCCTGCGCCATCTCGATCGCCGTCGCGAATCGACCGGCACGATCGCGGCACAGCGCGCGCGCGAAGAACGCCTCGAGTGCGGGTGGCGCGTTGGGGACGTGGACCCGGATCGGATCCGGCTCGCGCGTGGCGATCGCGATCAGCATCGCCTCGGTGGTGTCCGCGCGGAACGGCAGCCGGCCGGCCAGCATCTCGAACGTCATCACGCCTGCGGCCCACAGATCGGCACGCGCATCGACGCCACTCGGATCGTGGAACTGCTCGGGCGCCATGTACGCCGGCGTGCCGAGGGTGGCGCCCGCCGCCGTGCGCGCGCGAGAGAGCCCTCCATCCAGGACCTTGGCGATCCCGAAATCGAGCAGCTTCACGCTGGCGCTCGGTCCGGCGAGGAACACGTTCTCGGGCTTGAGATCGCGGTGGACGAAGCCGCGGGAATGCGCGGCGCCGAGCACGTCGAACAGCTCGATCATGATCCGGCGCACGTCGCCGGGCCGGAGCTCGCCGCGCGCCATCGGGATCCGGAGCTGCCTGCCGACCAGGAGCTCCATCACGAGGTACAGCAGGCCATCGGGTGCCTTGCCCGCATCGAGCACGCTGACGATGCCCGGGTGGCCGATCGCATTCGGTGCGCGGGCCTCATCGAGGAACCGCATCTGGATCTCGGGATCGAGCTCGAGCTCGGGCTTCAGGACCTTGAGCGCGACCTCGGCGCCGGTGAACTTGTGGTGCGCCTTGAGGACGAGGCCCATGCCACCGGCTCCGATCACGGACTCGACCGCGTATCGGCCATCGATGATCCGCCCGGGCCAGCCCGCTTGCACCACGACGAGAGCCTAACAGACCGAGGCGGTAGGCGCCGTTCCGGGAATCATCCGGGCAGGGCGTCGCGCCCAGCTCTTCTGCTTGCACGCCGGCGGCTTCCGGTATGATCAGCGCATGACGTTACGCCCGTGCCCGAGCTGTCGTCGCCACGTACGGGACGAGGCGTGCCCGTTCTGTGGCGCCAGCGTCCCGATGCCGGTCGCGCGGACACCGCTGGTCGTCGCACGGCTCAGCCGCGCTGCGATCTTCGCCGGCGCAACGCTCGCGGGCTGCGTGGTCACGCCGGCGACACAGCAACCACCGCCGCCGCCACCACCGCCGGACGATACCCAGCAGCACACCCCGGTGGATCACGTGGTCGAAGTGCCGCCACCACCGCCGCCACCCGATGGAGGCTTCGCGAAGCCACCCGATGGAGGGTTCGCAAAGCCTCCCGTCACGAGCGGTGGGATCAGCGGCGTCGTGGTGGGAAGTACGACGGGCCGGCCGATGTCCGGAATGCAGGTCCATGCGCAGCGTGCCGGAGAGCAGCCCCAGACCACGCAGACCGACGCGCAGGGCAGGTACGCGTTTCATGGCCTGCCGGCCGGGACGTACCTGGTCACCATCGAGTCACTCCGGCCGAACAACCCGCGGCAGTCGCCGCCTCCGCCCACCCGGGGGAAGGTCGAGGTCGCCGACGGTGCAAACGCCCGGCTCGATCTCACCGTGGTGCTCTATACGGAGCCTGTCGATCGCGGCCCGTGCTGCAAGCCATATGGTGCACCGCCGGCGCGCCGACGCTTCGTCTGAGACGAACGCCCGGGGCGCGAAGCAGCCGGAGGGCGCCACCGAGGGGCAGCCTCGGCGAGATCGATTCCATCGACTTTGGTCAGGAATTGCAGTACGTCGTGCCGCATGACCAATTCGATCAAGCTGTATGGACCGCGCATGGGCTCCTCTCTCCGCACGCACTGGGTCGCCGCCGAGCTGGGCACCCCTTACGAGACCGTGCCGGTCGACTTCAGCAAGGGCGAGCACAAGGGCGAAGCGTTCCTCCAGATCAACCCGATGGGTCAGGTCCCGGCGCTCGTCGACGGCGACTTCAACCTCGCCGAGTCGATGGCGATCTGCTCGTACATGATCGAGAAGGCCGGCTCGGACCTCGGCGGCAAGACCGCGCAGCAGCGCGCCAAGGCGTGGCAGTGGTCGCTGTGGGCGGCGCTCAACCTGTACCAGCACCTCGCCACCCTGGCGTCGCCGGCGTGGACGCAGCAGCCGCTCGCGTCGGACGTCGAGACCGCGGCCAAGGCCGGCGCCGCGAAGTACCTGCCCGTGCTCAACGCGCACCTCGGCACGCAGCGCTACATGGCCGGTGACAGCTTCACCGTCGGTGACATCAACGTCGCGACCGTGCTCGCCTACGCCACGTTCGCGAAGCTCGATCTCTCGAGCTACCCGAACGTCACGAAGTGGCTCGCCGGCGTGACCGATCGCCCGGCGTACGCGAACGCCTCCGGCGCCGCCAAGGCGTAGCCGGCTGGCTCACGCGGCGACCGCTCAGGAATCGATCTGGATCAGCCCGACGAGGTTGCCGAACGGATCGCCGACCGTCGCCATCACGATATCGCCGCCGACGCCGTGCGGTGCCTCGTCCGGCGTGCCGCCGAGCTCGGTGGTCAGGCGGGTCCACACGGCGAAGATGTCGCTGACCTTCCAGTAGGCGACGCTACCGCCGGGTCCCGGACCGCGCGTGGACACGTCAGGATGGAGGCCGAGCTCCTGGCCGTCGACGTCGAAGCCCGCATAGAACGGCTGGTCGAAGTACGGCTGGCGGCCGAGCGCGGCGGCGTAGAACTGCTTGGCCTTCTCGAGGTCGGTGACCTTGTAGATCACCGAGCGGATCGAACGCAGCACGGGGAGCAGGGCCGCGTGCCCGAGCATCATCTGCGGCGCGGCCTTGGCGGCACGCTTGTTGGCTGGCTTGGTCGGGACGGACTTCTTGGCCGCAGGCTTCTTGGCCGCGGGCTTCTTGGCCGCGGGCTTCTTGGCCGCGGGCTTCTTGGCCGCGGGCTTCTTGGCCTTCGCCATGGGCTTACTCGTCGAACTTGAAGCTCGAGGGGTCCTTGTCCATGATCCGCTCCATCGCGGCCTCCTCGAGGAGGTCGATCATGCGCTGGCCGCCGTACTTCTTCATGAGCTTATCGTCGTACTCGTCGGCGACCAGGGCGACGTCGCGGAGCGTGGCGGTGAGCTCCTCGGGATCGAGCGTGGTGCCGCCGAGGATGGTGTGGGTGAACAGCACGGTGTGCTCGGCCGGATCCCAGGCGAACGCGCCGAACCGGAGGTGACCGTTGAGCTCGAGCAGCTGCTTCGCGAGCGGCCCATCGACGTCCACGCCCTTCACCAGCTGCGCGGTGCAGCGGACCATGGCGCGGTTGTCGCCCCAGGGGACGACGTTGATCATGACGTACGCCGACCCCTGCTTGATGACGTACAGCGTGTCATCGACCTTGCGGTAGGCGGGGCTGTTCATCAGGGTGCGCTCGATCAGGAGCGCCGTCGCGACCTCGGCGGGGTTCATGAAGCTGTTGGTATCACGTGCCGGCCAGTGTGATCGACCGCGCACGACGGGCGAAGGGGTGGAGGGCCGTGCGATACTTCAGGGGTGAGGTTTTCACTCGCCGGGCTGGCGGTGATGTTCGCGGTCACGTTCGCGGCGCGCGTCGCGTCCGCGGATCAGATCGCGGAGATCTCCGTCGAAGAGAACAAGAAGACCACGGCGGACACCGTCGAGCTGATCGCCAAGATCGAGGTCGGCGATGACTGGACGCCTGACATGGCGGAGGAGATCAAGCGCAACCTGGTCTCGAGCGGCCTGTTCAAGGACGTCGAGGTGTTCACCGAGCCGGTGAAGGGGGGCGTCAAGGTCCATATCCTCGCCAAGGACAAGCACTCCTGGGTGATCGCGCCGGCGCTCTACAACCAGCCCACCAACAAGGGCGGCGGCATCGGGTTCGGCGAGAACAACCTGTTCGGCCTGAACCAGAAGCTGCTGCTCTACGGGCAGATCGCCACCGGTGACTCGTTCTTCATCGGCGCGTGGCTGATCCCTTCGATCGGTGGCACGCGGTTCTCGGCGCAGTTCGATACCTTCCTCAAGTCCTCGCGCAACATCGAGTACGCGGCGCCCACCAAGTTCATCCAGTCGGGCCCGGATCCCGTGCGCGAATCGCGGATCCACTACCTGAACGGCGGCCTGAAGCTCGGGATCGGGCTGTTCCGCGGCATCCGGATCGAGGGTCGTCTGCGCGGCGCCAAGGTCAGCTACGTGAAGAGCAAGACCTCGCTCAGCGACGGTGCAGACAAGGTGGAGGATCTCGGGATCGCCGACACCGATCCGATCCCGTTGCCCGGCAAGGAGGGCTGGGACGTCTCGAACGAGTGGACGCTCTCGATCGATCGCCGCGCCAACTGGTACGGCGTGCAGAGCGGGTACAAGTACACCGCGATCTTCGAGCAATCGCTGCCGTCCCTCGGTTCGGACTTCCACTACCAGCTCGCCACGCTCTCGATCTTCAAGGCGTGGCAGGTGCTGAAGCGGCACAACTTCGTCGCGAAGCTCGGCGTCAACTATGGCAACAAGCTGCCGTTCCAGCAGGAGTTCAAGACGGGTGGCACGTCGATGCGCGGGTACCTGAACGATCAGTTCCGCGGCGACTTCAAGACCAACATGAACCTCGAGTACTCGGTGCCGATGCTCACCGTGTTCGGGCTCTCCGTCCGCGGCCTGGTGTTCCTCGATTCGGCGTACACGACCTTCCTCAAGACCTCCAACCCCGAGCGCAACTATCTCCCGAACTCACAGGTGCGCGGCCTCGATGGCTTCCGGAACTCGGTCGGCGCGGGGACGCGGTTCTATCTAAGGCAGATCGTGTTGCCCCTGCTGGGACTCGATTTTGGGTATGGTCTCGAAGCTCGTGACTTCCAGATCTATCTGGCGATTGGCCTCACTGATTAGCCTCGGCGCGAGCGCGATCAGTTGCGGCGGCTCGTCCACCGTCCGGGCACCGGAACCTCCGCCCGGCGGGATGGATCTGATCGTGCTGGGCGGCGAGATCCGGACGATGGATCCCGCGCACCCGCGCGCGGAGGCGCTGGCCGTGATCGGCAAGAAGATCGCCGCGATCGGAGATACGGCGACGATCCGCGCGATGGCCGGGCCGTCCACCCGCGTGATCGACCTGCACGGGGCCACGGTCACCCCAGGGCTGATCGATGCCCACTGTCACCTCTATGGCCTGGGCGTGGACGGAGACTCGGTGTCCGTGCGGGCGCTCGCGTCGGAGGCCGAGACCGTGGGCGTGGTGGCTGCGGCGGCGGCGAACCGGCCCGCTGGCGAGTGGCTGCTCGGTCGCGGCTGGGATCAGAACCGGTGGCCCGGGCAGCAGTTCCCGACGCGGGCGAGCCTCGATGCGCGCATCAGCGATCGTCCCGTCGTGCTCCGTCGGGTGGATGGCCACGCGAGCTGGCTCAACGGTCCGGCGCTGGCGGCGGCGCACATCACCAAGGCGACCCCGGACCCCGCGGGCGGCAAGATCGTCCGCGATGCCGCGGGCGAGCCCACCGGCGTCCTGATCGACAACGCGACCGAGCTGGTGGAGGCGGTGATGCCGCCCGCGACAGCGGCGGTTCGCGAGCGCCGGATCCGCGCGGCCGCGCAGCAGGCGATCGCCGCCGGCATCACCGGTGTCCACGAGATGGGCATCGAGGATGCGACCGCGGACGTCTACGTGAAGCTCGCCACCGCGCACCAGCTGCCATTGCGCGTGTATGCGTTCCTCGCCGGAGATCCCGCGCACCTCGAGCGGCTCGGGACGGCTCCAAAGCCCGCCGTCGACAGGTTCGTGATGCGCGGCGTGAAGTTCTTCGCCGATGGCGCGCTGGGCTCGCGCGGTGCACGGTTATTCGAGCCGTACGTCGATGATCCGAACAACCGAGGCCTGTGGGTCACCGAGCCCGCCCAGCTGTCGGCGGCCGTCGAGGCCGCGGTGGCGCACGGCTGGCAGGTGGCGATCCACGCGATCGGCGATGCGGGTGTGGGCTCCGTGCTCGATGCGTATCTCGCTGCCGAGCGTGCGCACCCGGGCGATCACCGGCTGCGCGTCGAGCACACGCAGGTGATCGCGCCTCCGGACATCGCGCGGATGGTGGCGGCGCATGCGATCGCCTCGATGCAGCCCACCCACGCGACGAGTGACATGCCGTGGGCGGAGCAGCGGATCGGTGCGCGGCGGATCCTCGGCGCGTATGCCTGGCGCACGATGCTCGATCAGGGCATCCCGCTCGCTGCGGGCTCGGACTTCCCCGTCGAGGACGTGGCACCGCTGCTCGGGATCTATGCGGCGGTCACGCGGCAGGATGCGAAGGGCAACCCGGCCGGTGGCTGGTATCCCGCGCAGAAGCTGACGCTCGACGAGGCGATCGCCGCGTTCACCACCGGCGCCGCATTCGCCGAGGGCGCCGAGGCCACGCGCGGCATGCTCCGGGTCGGGCGGCCCGCGGATCTGACGATCTACGATCGCGCGCTCGCCGCTGATCGCACGCTGCTCGACACCCACGTGGACTTCACGATCGTCGAGGGCGACGTGGTGTTCGATCGCCGGGCCGTTTCCCGATGAGGTTCTGCCCGTTCTGCAGCGCGGAGAACAACGACGAGCAGACGGTGTGCGCGCAGTGCGGCCGCAGGCTCCCGCCGCTACCGCCGCGGCGTAACCGCAACGCGCCGCCGACGGGAGTGCAGCTCCCGCAGCGCCCTCCGCCGGCCGCGCCGCTGCCGCCACGGCGTACGGGCACCACGATCCCGCCACCCCCACCTCCCGCCTACTCGCCACAATCGTCGAGCCCCGGGATCGTCGTTCCCGCCGCGCCACCTCCAAGCAACCCCACTGCGTCGGGGATCGCGCCGCCCGCGCCGTTCAATCCCAATGCGTCGGGGATCGGGATCGTGCCGCCGGTCGCGGGGACCATGGTGTCTCCGGGCGCGCAGACCGCGCGAGCAGGTAGCCACGCCGAGCTCGCTCCGGCACCGGGCCCAGGCCCAAGCCGCGACAGTGCGCCGGCCCTGCCACCGCCGCCGCTCGTCGAGGATCCCACCACGAAACGCTCGATCCTGAACGCGATCACACCGGGCCCGGCCGCGGAGCGCCGCGAGCCGCCGCCGCCCGAGCTGCGCGATCCGCGCGATCCGGGCGACGGAGGGGCGGGCCGCAGGCGCAGCGATCCCTCGGAGCCGCAGCGCACCAAGCCCACCACGCTGCCGCCGTCGCTGCCGTCGCGCCCGCCGGCGGTGCCGCCATCGGGTCAGCACGCGGTGCCCCCAGCGGTGCCATCATCGGGGCAGCACGTCGTGCCGCCGTCGGGGCCTCGACCGCTGCCACCGTCGCGCCCCGGATCGCCATCGACGCCGCCGCCGATCGCGGCCTCGGCCCTGTCGCCGCCGCCGCGCGCGCCATCGCCCACATCACCGCCACCGATGGCACCACCGCCGACGCCGCCGGCACCGCCTGCGCCACCGCCCGCATCGTCGCCCTATCCGGTGATCCCGCGCAGCGCGTTCAGCGACGACTTCAACACCGTCGCGGATGCCCAGCCGCTGAGTGTCGAGCCGGCACGGCCACGCCAGGCCGGAGATACGCCGCCGCCGACGAGGATCAACCGCGTCGAGGCACACGTCGATCGTCCGTTCACGCCGCCGAAGGTCGATGCGATCCCCGAGCTCCCCGAGCCGGGTCTGTACCCGGCGGCGCGCTACACGGTGCGGTTCACCAAGGCGCGCTGGCAGCGGCGGGGCGCGATCAAGACGCTCGGCGCCGAGATCAAGCAGGACACCGAGGCGCTCGATCAGGTGCTCGGTGCGCTCGGCAAGGTCGCGCGCACGGCGAAGGTCGATAGCCGGGTGTTCTCGGCGGAGAACGTCGCGATCAATGCCGCCGAGGAGAGGATCAAAGTCCTCGGTGTGGAGCACGGCGAGGTCGATGGGCGCAAGGCCGAGGAGAACTCGCGGTTCGTCGATGTCGAGCGCGAGCGCAACAGCAAGCTGAGCGAGGCGGAGCGGATGGTCGACGAGGTGAGCAAGGAGCTCTCGCACCTCGAAGGGCAACGCCGGGGCCTGCGGGACAAGCGTAAGGAGCTCGAGCGCCGCCAGAAGGCGTACCTGCGCTCCGCCGAGGACAACGACAAGCAGGCCGGCAGCGCGCAGATGGGCGATGCCCGCGCCGAGCTCCGCCGTGCCGCGGAGCAGCACCGGAAGGACGCCGCAGGCCTCGAGCCCGATCGGCAGGACGTGGACCGCCGGCTCGCCGCGCTCGAGCGGCCGATCGGGGAGGCCACCGCGCGGCTCGATGCCGCGAAGGCCGAGCTCGATGCCGCCAAGCGCAGCCTCAGCGACGCGCGCGAGGGTCATACCCATCGGCTCGCCGAGCTCGATGCCGAGCAGAAGCGGAAGTCCCGGGAGATCACCCAGGCCGAGTCCGAGGTCAACCGGCGCCTGGTCACGCTCGGGACGCTGGTCAACCTCAACCGGATCGATGATCCCGCGTTCGGCGAGCTGTACCAGCGGATCGATCGGCTGCGCGGTGCGATCACGGCGCGCACCACGGAGATCGAGAAGCTCACCGCGGAGCGCGAGGCCTACGATCGGCCCTCGCTGGTCAAGGGCATCGTCGTCATGGGTGGCGCGGTGGTGGCGTTGATCGCGCTGATCGTGATCCTCCGGGCGATTCTGTAGCTCCCTCGGGTGGTAGACTCGACGGGTCGTGCCCAAGGTCCTGGTCTCGAACAACAGCGAGCTGTTGCGGCACTTCACGGCGCCCCCGTTCAAGCGCCTGGAGTTGCAGCTGCTCGTCGCGACCACGGGCACCGAAGCCCGGGCGCTGTTCGCGAAGGAGGAGCCCGCGCTCGTGGTGCTCGATGCCGATGATCCGGATGGCTTCGTGGTGGCCAAGGAGATCAAGCAGAAGAGCCCGGCGACCCGCGTGATCCTGGTGGCGGGCAAGCGCCTGTCGGGCGATCAGATGCGGCAGGTGTCCGCGTGTGGCTGCGACGAGCTGCTGATCGCCCCGATGACCGCCGACGAGCTGCACGATGTGGTGGCGATCCAGCTCGGCGAGCCGCGTCCCGGCGCCGAGGCGTTCGCGATCACGGTGGAGATCAGTGGCAAGAAGGTCGATGCCACGGTGTCGAACCTGTCCGTCGATGGGGTGCGCCTGATGGTCTCCGAGCCCGTCACCGAGGGGCAGGGGGCGGCGATCACGGTCAGCCCCGAGGGCGAGGCCGCGGTGACGATCAAGGGCACCTGCGTGTGGGCCCAGCCGCGGGACGGCAAGACCGTGGTCGGCGTGGCGTTCGACAAGCTCGAGCAATCCGCGCGCTCGATGCTCGCGAAGCTGACGCAGTGGCAGGTCCGCAAGGATGGCGAGCGCACGCGCGTGGTGCTGCGCGGTGACTTCACCGAGGCCACCCGGTTCGACGAGCTGCTCCCGCAGATGGTGGGGCGCATCGTGTTCGACATGGCCCAGGTCACGTACATGAACTCGCTCGGCGTCCGTGCCTGGTGCGAGTTCCTGCGCCAGGCGCGGATCCAGGGCTACGAGTTCCACGCCTGCTCCGTCCCGTTCATCCTGCAGGCGTCGATGGTCCGCGACGTGATCGGCCGCGGCACGGTGACCTCGTTCTTCGCGCCGTTCCACTGCATCGGCTGCGACCACCAGGAGGAGCGCCTCCTGCAGTCCGCCGCGATTCTCGCCTCCGCACTCGAGCCGCCGGTGTTCAAGTGCCCCAGCTGTGGCGGGGCGCTCGAGTTCGACGATCTCCCCGAGCGCTACTTCGCGTTCCTCGAGGACGAGGCGGACTAGCCCATGCGCAAGCTCTTCGTGCGATCGCTCGCGATCGCATTCGTGGCTTTCGCGCTTCTGTTCGGTGCCGAGTTCTTCATCGAGTGGAGCCGAGCCGGCTTCCCGCGCTGGGGCTCGCCGAGCTGGGAGGGCGTGAACACCGGCAAGATCATCGACGTGCTGTCACCGATGGCGCGCGCGTACAACAACGTGCTCGCGATGCTGATCGCGACCATCGGCCTCGCGATCCCGCTCACGGCGAACATGCACACGCCGAAGCTGATCGAGATGTTCCTCCGGGACAAGATCAACCGCTACGTGCTGACGTTCATGGCGTTCGGCGCCGCGCACGTGCTGTGGGTCGACTACATGATCGGCCCCGAGTTCGCGCCCACCTGGGCCGTGGTCCTCGCGATCTATCTCGCGCTCGCCGGCTGGGCGCTGCTGATCCCGTACTTCTTCTACGTCGTGCGATTCGTCGATCCTTCGCGCCTGCTGGTCCGCCTCCGCGAGGATGCGATCGAGATCGTGCAGAAGGTCGCGCAGCGCAAGCTCGATCCGCTCGAGGCGCAGATGGTGCTGTCGATGCGCGTGGGGCAGATCGGCACGATCGTCATCAAGTCGCTCGATCGCAACGATCGCGACGTCGCCGCCGAGGGCGCCTGGTCGATCAAGGTGCTGCTCGATCAGTACGATCAGTACAAGTCACGGATGCCGAAGGAGTGGTTCGTGGTCGATCGCGCAGACTTCGTCGGTCTGTCCGACGAGGCGCTCGAGATGCTGACCGAGACCAAGACCTGGTACGAGATGAAGTGCCTGCTCCAGCTCGAGCACGGCTTCCTCCGTGCGCTCCACAATGCGAACGACACCGTCTCGACGTTCTCCGATGCGCTGCGCGTGATCGCGTGCCGCGCCGAGGCGCACCACGACGAGCAGGCGCTCCGCCTGGCGATCCGATTCTTCAACAACTACCTGCGCGAGGCGATCAAGGCCAAGAACCTGCGCGCGGTGTACGACGTGTTCCACCAGTACCGTCGGCTCGGCCGCGAGCTCGTGGATCGCCCGGAGCTGCTCCGCGAGATCGGCAAGCACTTCAGCTACTACGCCGGCATGGCGCGCACGTACGGCATGGTGTTCGCGCCGCAGCTCGCGATCTTCGATCTCGGCTACGTCACCCGTCGCGCCTACGAGCGCGCGTCGCCCGCCGCCGGTGAGCTGCTCCAGGAGGTGCTGTCGTTGCCGCACCGCACCAACGATGACGTTCACTCGATGGCGGTGAAGGCGAAGCTGATCCTCGGTGGCTTCTTCGTCGAGAACAAGCGGGAGGCCGAGGCCGAGCTCGTGCGGCGCAACCTCGGAGACGTGTCGACCAGCGAGATCGAGCGCGCCGAGGCTGCGCTGCTCGCCGCGGAGCGCTCGTTCTTCGAGGTCACCGATCGGCAGCTGAACCTCGAGTACGTGCCGCCCGAGCGTCGCGAGCCGCTGCGGAAGTTCTGCGCGCAGCTCACGATGGCGCGCCCGTCGGGGCCGCACCCGATCGTGCCGATCGCGACCAGCTGACCGGCGGTCGGACGGCGTGTCCGCCGGCTGGCCGGACCGGACAGCGGATCCTCGGGACTCCGCACACTTGGGATCGGCACGGCGCTTGGATAGGCGCGGTGTATGCTTTCCACAGTGACCGCAGCGCCCAAGCTCACCGTCGAGGATCTGTTCGCCCATGGC
This sequence comes from Myxococcales bacterium, assembly GCA_016720595.1. Classification (GTDB taxonomy): domain Bacteria; phylum Myxococcota_A; class Polyangia; order Haliangiales; family Haliangiaceae; genus JABFXX01. Next base: position 163,667 of record JADKKI010000021.1, on the reverse strand, counting down.
GATGACATCCGTGACGAGCTGATCCACGGCGAGATCGTTCCGAAGGCGATGGCGTACGCGCCGCACTGGAGCGTGCAGGGTGCGCTGCACGGCTGGGCGATGCGTCGGTTCGGTCGTCGGCCGGGGGGGCGCTGGCCAGGTGGATGGTGGATCGGCGTCGAGGCACACGTCGTCTACGGGGCCTCCGAGGTGTTCTGTCACGACCTCGTGGGCTGGCGTCGGGACCGGCTCCCTGCGATGCCGCCTCGTCAGATCACGACCCGCCCCGACTGGGTCTGCGAAGTGTTGTCACCCGGTCACGAGCGGCGCGACCTCGTCGACAAGTTGCACGTGATGTACGCGGCAGGCGTGCCGGACTATTGGGTGATCGATCACGAGGAGAGGATCTTGTTCCTCTACCAGCACGGGCCGGAGGGCTTCGTGATGCGCTCGGTCGGCGCCGAGGCCGTCATCCATGCGGCGCCGTTCGGCGAGAGCGAACTTCGGGTCGCCGTGATCTTCGGCGACGAAGACGACGAAGAATGACCTACGGCTGATCGACGACGGGCGGCGGCGTCGGCGGGGCAGGGTGGCTCTTGTCCACCTTGAGAGAGCCAGTCTGCGACGAGTACATGACGTAGCCGATCGCGGCGAGCCCGAGCACCGCGACCACGAGGATCGCCGTGAACGGCACGCGATCGCCGAACGTCCTGCGCCCGAAGAACCGTCCGGCGGACCGCTTGTGGATCGTGGCGGTCACGTCCTCGGCGAACGTCACGGGGGCGCGCGCCTTCTGCAGGCCCGAGAGCGCCTCGCGCGTCTCGACCATCTCCGCGTGCGCGGCCTTCCACGTGGCGTCCGTGGCGATCTTCTGCTCGACGTCCTTCTTGGCGTCGCCGGTCAGGGCGCCGTCGAGATAGTCCGAGAGCGCGACGATGATCTCGTCGTCGACTTCGGGCTCGGTCTCGGTGGTCACGGCATCGGTCATGGGTCACTCCACATGGCGTTGCATCTTCTTGCGTAGCACCAGGCGCGCCCGGTGCAGGCGCGACTTGACGGTGCCGTCGGGCAGCCCCGTGATCTCGCAGATCTCCTCGATCGAGAGGTCCTCGACATCGCGGAGGATCACCACGGCGCGCTGATCGTCATCGAGCGCGGCGATCGCCTCCTGCAGCAGCTTCTCCATCTGTGCGCTCGCCAGCGCCTTGTCGGGCTGGGCGGCGCGCACCGGCGCACCGTTGACGGCGCCGTTGGTGGCCTGGTTGGTCTCGTCGAGCTCGTCGCGATCGCGATCGTGGCGGCGCGCGAGGTACTTGATCCGGTTCTTGCAGTGATTGACCGTCACCCGGTAGAGCCAGGTCGAGAACTTCGATTCCTCGCGGAAGCTCTCGATGGTCTTGAACACCGTGATGAAGACCTCCTGCGCCACGTCCTCGGCCTCGGCGCGGTTGCCGAGCATCCGATACGTGATGTTGAACACCCGGTCGCGGTGGTTCTCGATCAGCTCGCGAAACGCGCGCTCGTCCCGGTCGCGAAGGCGACGGAGCAGCGTTCGTTCCAGCTCAGACATCGACCGGCAGCATACTCGTCCAGACCTTGAGACAGCGCGGAAGGCCGGGAGTTTCTAAGATCTGAACGGCCTGATCCCCGTGTGGATCCGAGGCCTTGCCACCGAGTGCCTGATTCCATATGGCAATCGGCCAGGCAGGGGAGTAGTTTCGGCCTTGCCCTAGTTCGTCGGTCTTGCTGCGAGCGTTTGCGCGCTACTAGTTCCCGGTGCTCAGTGGGCTTTGACACAGGTTCGAAACCCGCTTCCGAGCACAAGGGCCCCTCTAGGGCGGGTTTGTAGCGTTTCACAGGGCCAGATCGAGCAAGCGATGAACACTCGTCTGTACGTTGGAAATCTTTCGTTCAACACCAATGCTGATGGCGTCCGTACTGCGTTCCAGGAGTTCGGAACGGTCAGCGACGTCCACCTCGTCTCCGACCGCGAGACCGGCCGCTCGCGCGGCTTCGCGTTCGTGACCATGGGTACCCCCGAGGAGGCCGCCAAGGCCATCGAGGGTATGGATGGCCGCACGCTCGACGGGCGCCCGCTCCGCGTCAATGAGGCCGAGCAGCGCCAGCAGCGCGGCGGCGGCGGCGGCGGCGGCGGTGGCTTCCGCGGCGGTGGCGGTGGCGGCGGCTACGGCGGCGGTGGTGACCGCGGCGGTGGCGGCGGCTACGGTGGTGGTGGCGGCGGCTACGGCGGCGGCGGCGGCGGCGGTGACTACGGCGGCGGTGGCGGCGACGGCGGCCGTGGTGGCCGTGGCGGTCGTGGCGGTCGCGGCGGCGGTGGTCGCGGCGGCGGCGGCGGCGATCGCTGGTAGTTCGTAGCTCGACTCGATGATGACAGCGCGACGCGAGTCGCGCTGTTTTTCGTTGTGGGACCGGCGATACAGTCCGTGCATGAAGCGACTCGTCGGACTTCTGGTCGTCTCCGCCGTAGGCTGCGCCGGACAGCAAGACGGCGGGCCGCCCACCCTCGGCACCACACCGAGTCAGTGGGTCTACGTGCCGGTCGAGGGCTCGAGGTGCATGGACGGGTCACCGACCGGCATCGGCGTGAACCTCGGCACCAGCGGTGATCTGGTGATCTACCTCGAGGGTGGAGGCGCGTGCTTCAACAGCTCGACGTGCTCCCACGTCGCGCACCCGAGCGGCTGGGGCCCCGCCAACTTCGAGACCGAGATCGCGCCCTACAACATCGGCCTGTTCGATCGGATCGACGATGCGAACCCACTGCACGACGCGACCTTCGTGTTCGTGCCGTACTGCACGGGCGACGTTCATGCAGGCTCGAACCCCACCGGGATGGGAGATCGCGCGTTCGTCGGCTACACCAACATCGGCCACGATCTCGATCTGATCGTGCCGCAGTCGAAGCAGGTCAAGCGCGTCGTGCTCGCAGGCTCGTCGGCCGGCGGGTTCGGTGCGCTGATGAACTACGATCGAACGCAGATCGCGTTCGGCACGACCCCGGTGTTCCTGGTCGATGACTCCGGACCTCCCCTCGACGACGCCTACCTGACGCCGTGTCTGCAGCAGATGTTCCGGACCAGCTGGAACCTGGAGGCTGCACTGCCCGCGGGTTGCACGACGTGTACGCAGGCCAACGGTGGTGGGCTGTCGAACGCCCTCGGCTGGCTCGCCGACGCCCATCCAGATCGCCGGCTCGGCCTCATCACCAGCACCCGCGATGGCGTGATCCGCAGCTTCTACGGCTACGGCTACCCCGACTGTGTCGCAGGCGCGGCGGGCAACCCGATGCCCGAGGCCGCCTTCTCGGCTGGGATCGCCGACCTCCGCGATCGCGCGCTCGCCGATCATCCCAACTTTCGCGTCTACGCGAAGGACAGCGGTGAGCACGTGTGGCTGCTGTTCGAGCCCGACAAGATCTCGCCGCGCAAGGACGGCAGCGGCAAGCACCTCTCGGACTGGCTCACCGAGCTACTCGATCCGAGCATGCCGTGGGACAGCGTGACCCCATAGCGCCGGGCTGGCGCGTCATGGGACGCGTCGGCAGTCGAGGGAGCGAGCGAGCAGTGATCAGTGCTCGCCCGAGCCGCCGTGTCGCCCGGTCCCGCTCGGTGGGCGGTAGTCGCCATGATCGCCCATCTCGGTCACCGTGGTCCCGACCTTGTGGAACGCCTCGTGGACGTCGGTCAGCCTGGCCTCGACGTCAGCACGGGCACCGGGGCCGCACGAGTTGGCCAGAGCTTGCACCGCGCTGACCAGCTCCGAGGTCGCCACCTTCCAGACCTCGACCTTGGTCGAGACCTCGGTCGGCGTGGGCTCGGAGACCAGGGCCGCGGCGGATTGCTGGAGGACGGTTGCCTTGTCGCACGCCGCGGCGATCCGGGCGGGGCCGGGGTCGGCATGCCAGATCGGTGACAGCACGTCGTGGAAGGCGCCCAGCGTCGGCGGCAGCGTGGGGTGCTCGTGCTCCCGCTCTCGTGCCGGTGACTGCGGGGGGGCCTTGCTGCCGCCGCACGCTGCGAGGATCGTGGACACCAGGATCACGGAGAACATCGTGCGCGTCGCCATCTAGCGATCTCCTCGTGTCAGGGAATGATGACCGGTCTCGATGACGTGCTGAGCCCGACGCTGTAGCTCGCCGACCTGCGCCGGATCCTGGATCGCGATCTCGACCGAGATCCCGGTGCGGTCGCCATAGGTGACGAGATCGATCCCGGCGAGCTCGAGTGGGCACTCGTCACGCTGCGCCTCGCCGAGCCTCATCCACGCCTGATGGCACCGCAGCGCCCGGAGCAACCGATCCGCTGGGCCCGCGGCGGGCGCCAGGAACACGATGACGCCGTCGGGCTTCGCCATGCCGCCGGTGCTGAACTGCTGGAGCGGCGAGATCGTGATCTCGTCTCGTGACAGCCCAGCGCAACGCTCCTGGTAGTCGGCCTGGAGCCGGGCCGCGGCCTCGAGGTGCGCATCGGCCTGCTGCTCCTCATCCAGCGAGCGAAACCACAGGCCGGTCTTGGGATCATCCTTCCACTTCTTGGGCTGCTCGCGCAGCGCATCGGATACACGCGCGAGCTCGGCGGCGCGGGCTGCGTGGAGCCGCGCTGCATCCTGGTGCTCGTTCGCGCGCATGTCGCGGGCAACGCGCGGTGGCGGTGCGTTGGTGCTCGACCCACACGCGGCGAGCGCGAACACAGTGACGACGGTCCTGCCAAGCATGAGGGCTCGTCGTGCAACGGCGATGCCGACTCCGCCGAGCCGGCTCGCCTCGCGCGCCGGTGGCGGGAGTTGGGACCGTGTTGACTCCAGCCACGCAACGCGTGCACGGGGCAAGGGGAGCGCTGCAACTACTGCGTACGCACGAGAGGCGAGGGCAGGAGCTTATGGCGCCAGGAGCTTGCCGTCGTAGTCGCGCCACACCGGCGCCGGATCGCGCCGCGAGTGGACGCGCACGGGCGTGCCGTCGTCGGTGGCCTCGACGGCGGTCCAGCCGGCGGGCGCAGTCGGCGAGACCCAGTCGTAGACGCGCTTGGCGTCCGCGGTGGACAGGTTCACGCAGCCGTGGCTGCGCGCGCGACCGAAGCCGTCGTGCCAGTAGGTGCCGTGCAGCGCGAAGTTCTTGCGGAACCGCATCGAGTACGGCACGTCGGCAACGTTCCACGCTTCCTTCGCGCGCTCGTCATCGGGGTCCGCATCGGGGCGGCCCTGGTACTGCATTCGTGACTTCGGCTCCTTGCCGGTGATCCGGTAGATGCCGGTGGGCGTCTCCCACAGCTTGCGGCCCGAGGAGATCACGGTGGCGAACACGGCGGTGTCGCCCTCGTACGTGATGAGGATCTGCTGATCGAGATCGACATCGATCCAGTGCTCGGCGGCGCCGATGCCATCGGGGCGCGGCGTGCGCGCGGGCTTGCGCAGCTCCACGAGCTCGACCCACTCCTGGTCTCCGATCCGCGCCATCTCGCCCGAGGTCTCGAGGATCGAGACCAGGTCGCGCGGCTTCAGCTCGCGGACCTTGCGCGCTGCGGGATCCGCGGCGGCGTGCACGGCGATCTTCGCGCCCGGCTTCTTCGCCACGGCCCAGCCGACCTCGAGAGAGGTGGTGGGGGTGAGCTCGATCCCCGCGAAGTCCGAGGGCGCGTACCAGGACAGATCACCGGTGGCGATCCAGCCCTGATCGGTGCGCACGTAGGTCACGCCGTCGATCCGCAGCGGCTTGGTCTTGCCCTTGATCGCGACATAGGTCTTGTCATCGACGTGCTTCGCGGGCGCTGCGGCACGGATGTCCTCGGCGGTCTCGAACGCGTCCGCGCCATCCTTCCGGACGTCCGCCCAGCGCACGGGCGGCGGCGGCGCGGGGATGGCGGCGGGCTTGTCGGTGGGAGCGAGATCCTTGGCGCACGCCCAGCCGCGTGGCTCGAGCTCGATCCACGCCTTGCACGCATCGCTGCTCGCTACGATCCGCCGCCACGTGACGCGCGTGCCTGGGGCGACCACCGCGATCTGCTTGCCACGCTCCGCAGTGTCGAGCACCGGCACGCGGGTGCGCACCGTCGCGGCGGCCGTCGTCGCGGGCCACCCGAGGTCGGCGACGGCGAGCGTGGTCCCCGCTTCAGGAGCGGCGGCCGCGGGCAGGGCCCACAGCGTCGTCATCCCGACGATCACAGCCGAGCGGAGACGACCCACATCCCCACGATATCAGAGTCCAGCTACTGGCCCGCAATGATCCGGCTGCACACATCGCCATCGGTCGCGCTAGACTCGCTCGGTGGCCACGCCATCGCGCAAGCCAGCCGCGCTCGAGGACCTGATCGCGCACGGCGATCCAGATCGGCTCGAGATCATCGGCGGCGAGATCGTCGAACGAGCGCTGCCGTCTCCGGGGCACAGCCTGGCAGGCGCCAAGCTCGCGGTGGCCTTCGATCCGTACAACCGGCGGCCTGGTGGCAAGGGTGGGCCAGGCGGATGGTGGCTGTTCACCGAGATCCACGTCGAGTACGGAGGCGGTGAGCTGTATTGCCACGACGCCGCAGGGTGGCGACGCGATCGCGTGGTGGAGCGGCCCACGGAGTGGCCCGTGCGGATCCGCCCGGACTGGGTCGGCGAGATCATGTCGCCCAGGCACGAGAAGCACGATCTCGTGACCAAGCCGCGCACGCTTCACGCGTTCGAGGTCCCGCACTACTGGCTCCTCGATCCCGAGGAGCGCGTCCTCCTCGTGCACCGGTGGTCCGCCGCCGGCTACGTGGTGGTCCAGCGCGCGGCGGCCGGGGAGACGGTACGTGCCGAGCCCTTTGATGAAATCGAGCTGCGGGTGGGCGTGCTGTTCGGGGACGACGAGGAGGACTGAGCACCTCGGCGTCGCCAGTTGGTCAACCCCGCTGCAGGCCGGGTGCCAGAACGGCAACATCGTCGGGTTTCTTGCCTCCGGGGTGAATCCGCGCCAACACTTGCCGCATGCGCTTGGTGGCCCCCTCCGTGTTCGTGGTGACGGCTCTCCTGGGCAGCGCACACGCCGAGCCAGACTCGCTCGATGACATGCTCGGGCCGCGCGAGATCGCGGTGGGCGAGGCGATGCGTGGCGGCGCTACGGGCTCCACGTCGATCAACCTGAACCCGGCCGGGCTCCCGCTCAACCGCGAGCTCGTGTTCGAGGGCGGGTACGGCTATCGCGCGTCTGACAGCGCGTCGCTGGTCGGCGTCTCGGCGTGCGACTCCACCAACATCGTCCCGGGCTGCTTCTTCTACGACTACGCGGGATCGACGACGGATCTCGGCGGCATGGACATGAAGCGCACCACGCACCTCGCCGGCGCGTCGCTGTCCAAGCTGCTCGTGCCGCGCGTGATGGTCGGGATGACCACCAAGTACTTCCGGTACAACGACGAGGCGATGCCGGACTCCAAGAAGAGCGGCTTCGTGTTCGACGCGGGCGCCACCGTGCGCCTCACCGAGATGATCAACCTCGGCATCTCCGCACAGAACGTGCTCGCGACCGAGGACTCGGCCTGGTATCCGCGCGCGATCGGCGGCGGGCTCCACGCGCGCCCGATCCCGACCTTGGCGCTCAGCTTCGATTCACGCTGGAAGACCGATGGCGGCGGTGCGCGGTTCGGCGGCGGCGCCGAGCTGTTCGTGCGCGGCGGCGACATGGGCTATCCGATCCGCGTCGGCGGCATCCATGACAACGGGCTCGGCGCGAGCTACGTGACCGGCGGCATCGGCATCGCGAACATCAAGTGGGGCATCGATGTCGCCGCACGTCGCGAGGTCAAGGGCGGGAACGAGACGCTGATCCTGGCGAGCATGCGGTTCTATGGTCCGCGCCTCGCATCCGGCGGGCTGTCGTCGCCCGACGAGTAGAGCAGACGGCCTCAGTCGCCGCTGACCTTCTGCAGCCGGGTGCCGATCAGAGACAGGCGCTCGTGAAGCCCGTGCGCCTGCACGGCGAGCTCCTCGTACTCGGCGGCGCGCGCCGTCGTCGCGAGCACCTCGGCGCGTGCGGACAGCTGGAGCACCTGCGCCGAGATCTCGGGAGCGTTCGTCGGTGACAGCGCGGTGCCGCCGTTGCCCTGGATCACCGTGTTGACCGCGCTGACCTCACCCGCGATCGCGGTGAGCTCACCCATCAGCTCGTGGAGCTGCTCGTTGCGCGCCTGGATCGCGGGGACGTGGGCGATCACGCGCTTGGCGAGGGCCTCTTGGTGGTCCCGACACGCACCGAGCGCCGCCACCAGCTTCTGCCCGGCGGCCTGCAGGCGCTCCTCGCCGCCCGCGAGCTCGGAGAGCACCCCGTTCGCGCGCTCGAGCTGCTTCACGCTCGCCAGGGGCGTCACGAGGAGCTGCTCGCCCAGCCGGCGGTAGATCTCGAGCGCCTCGTCAAACTCGGTGGCCGCCTCGGCGAGCGGTGACGGATCTGGCTGGACCATCCCGCGGACTCTACCCCGCCACGGTATCCTTTGAATTCGGACCGGACGCCGCCGTCACACCCGGACCGTCGAAAGGGTACTGGCATGCGCCTGCGAAGACTGCTCGGACTCCTCCTGATCTCTGGTTGCACCGTGCAGCCGGCCCCGGCGCCTCAGTACGGGCAGCCCTATCCGCAGCAGCCGCAGCCGTATCAGCCGCAACCGGCAGATCCCAACCCGAATCCGTATCCGCCGCAGAATCAGCCGCCCACGCAGCCTCCGACGGTGGAGCTGTCCTATCAGCCGCCCCTCGGCCCGGTCTACGACGACGTCAACATCAGCCTCGAGGGCCAGTCGGTGCCCTCGGTCGACGTGTTCTACGACGAGCTCGATGCGTTTGGCTCCTGGTACGACGACCGCACCTACGGCTGGGTGTTCGCGCCTTCGACGCCGAACTATCAGCCGTACTCGAACGGGCACTGGACGTTCACCGAGTACGGATGGACCTGGGTCTCGAGCGATCAGTGGGGCTGGGCCACGGATCACTACGGCCGCTGGGTGTGGGTCAATCGCTGGGTCTGGGTCCCCGATACCAAGTGGGGTCCGGCGTGGGTGCAGTGGCGTGTGGGCGAGGGCTGGGCTGGCTGGGCGCCGATGGGTTACGCCGAGGACAGCTATGTCCCCGACGAGCAGTGGCGGTTCGTCCCGGCCAACCAGCTGACCAGCCCCGATCCCCGACGGTTCTACGTGACGGCGAACTTCGCCGCGTACATCCAGGGCACCTCGCGCCTCCAGCGCTACCACCGGTTCAAGAAGGACCTGTGGGTGGCCGGCCCCGACGAGGACTGGATGCGCCGGCAGCGGGTGCAGGTCCGTCGGGACCGTCTCCAGCTGCGCGAGGTCGGGCGCTACGATCGCGATCAGCTGCGTGACCTCAATCGCCGCATGGCGGATCGCAAGCGCGAGTTCGAGGAGCGTCGCCGTCGCGACGAGCAGGTGCAGCGTGAGCGCGCCGCGCAGATGAAGCGTGAAGAAGAGGAGCGCCGCCGGGACGCGGATCGGCAGCGCCAGTGGGACGAGGAGAAGCGCCGCCGCGAGGAGGAGCAGAAGCGCCTCGACGAGCGGAACCGCCGGATGGAAGAGGAGCAGCGCAAGGCGGCCGACGAGAACCAGCGGCGCAAGCTCGAGGAGGATCGCCGCAGGTTCGAGGAGGATCGCAAGAAGCTCGAGGAGCGCGAGCGCAAGGCCCGCGAGGAGGAGCAGCGGCGCCGCGCGGACGACGAGCGCCTGCGTCAGGAGGAGTTCAAGAAGCAGCAGGAGCTGCTCGAGAAGCGCCGCGCGGAGGATCGCAAGCGGCAGGAAGAGGAGGCGCGCAAGAAGGTCGAGGACGATCGCCGGAAGCTCGAGGAGGATCGGAAGAAGCTCGACGAGGATCGGCGCCGCCGCGACGACGAGGACCGCAAGCGTGCGGAGGAGGACAAGCGCCGCGGGGACGAGGAGGGCAAGAAGCGCCGCGAGGAGGAGGACAAGCGCCGCCGCGAGGAGGATCGCAAGCGCCTCGACGAGGATCAGCGCAAGCAGGCCGAAGAGCAGCGCAAGCGCCAGGAAGAGGACAAGAAGCGCGCGGAGGAGGACAAGCGCCGCGCCGAGGACGACGGCAAGAAGCGCACCGAGGAGGAGAAGCGCCGTCGCGACGAGGACGACAAGCGCCGCCGCGAGGAGGATCGCAAGCGCCTCGACGAGGATCAGCGCAAGCAGGCCGAGGAGCAGCGCAAGCGGCAGGACGAGGAGCGCAAGCGCGCCGAGGAGGCGCAGAACAAGCGCCTGCAGGAGGACAAGAAGCGCGCCGACGAGGAGAAGCGCCGCGCCGACGACGAGCAGAAGAAGCGCGCCGAAGAGGACAAGCGCCGCAAGGACGAGAACGACAAGCGCGGTCGCGAAGAGGACGAGAAGCGTCGCAAAGAGGAAGACCGCAAGCGTCTCGACGAGGATCAGCGCAAGCAGGCCGAGGAGCAGCGCAAGCGGCAGGAGGAAGACAAGCGCCGCAAGGACGACGACGACAAGCGCCGCCAGGACGAGGAGCGCAAGCGCGCGGAGGCCGACAAGCGCCGGGGCGAGGAGGAGCAGAAGAAGCGCGCCGAGGAGGACAAGCGCCGGGGCGAGGAGGAGCAGAGGAAGCGCGCGGAAGAGGACCGCAAGCGGCTGGACGAGCAGCAGCGCAAGCAGGCCGACGAGCAGCGCAAGCGGCAGGAGGAGGACAAGCGCCGCGGCGAGGAGGAGCAGAAGAAGCGCGCGGAAGAGGACCGCAAGCGTCAGGACGAGCAGAGGAAGCGCGCCGACGAGGACAAGCGGCGACAGGACGAGGACAAGAAGCGGCAGGACGACGATCGCAAGCGTCGCGATGACGACGATCGCAAGCGCCGCGAGGACGACGACCGCAAGCGCAACGAGAAGAAGTAGCCGCTACTTCTTGGGCATCAGCTGATCGATCATCGCCTTGAACGTGGCGTTGATCTCCGGCTGAGACGCGGCCCGCAGCCGGCCCAGCTCGAACACCTGGTCGAGCTGCGGGTCGTGGTGCAGGCCCTTGCGGTCGAGCTTCATCTGGACCTTGAGGTTCGCCCCGAGGTACTCGATGCCGAGCTCGATCTCGTTGACGCCCCACTGCTTCGCGAGGTTCGCGGGCGGGGCGAAGTTCGCCTCGAACCGCTGGCCGAGGGCGACGCTCCTGATGTCCCCGAGGCGGTAGTCGAGAGCGCCGAGGGCGTCGCGGATGCGCTCCATGTCCTGGTTGCGCATGTGGATGCCGATCTTCGCGTCGATGTCGCTCGCCCAGTTGATGTCGACCATGCCGCGGATCTCCCAGTAGATATCCGGGCCGGTCATCGACGTGCCGGGCGGGACCCGGAGCTGGAACGGGAGTGGCAGCACGTCGCCGTTGGCCGCGCGCCACGGGCCCTGGCGGACGAGGAACCTGTCCCAGGTGTGGCCGGTTGCCACGCCGCCGCGCTTGAGCTCCACGAGCTCGACGGTGATCGAGGCGACGGTCTGGTTGTCCGTCGAGGTGAACTCGACGTAGCCCTCGATCATCGTGCCGTTGAAGAACGTGTCCTGCCGGAGGGCGAGCAGCATCACGCCGTTCGAGTTGGCGCCCTGCTTGCGGTAGGCGAAGTCGGAGGGCAGCGGGGTGGAGCTGCTGGCCGGGGAGGTCACGGCGAGCGGCGCGGCGGCGGCCACGGCCTGTTGCTGCTGGCGGGCGGCGATCAGGGCCTTGAGGTCCGCGGGCATCTCGGTGGCCATCGCGGTCTTCGAGCCGTCGACGGGCCACATCACGCTCAGGGGAACGTGGCCGAGGTAGATCTGCTGCCCCGGCTGGAGCGGGACGGCCTCCTGGCCCAGGTGCTGGCCGTTGACCCAGGTGCCGTTGGCGGACCCGAGGTCCCGGAGGAACGCCTTGCCGTTCTCGACCCAGATCTCGGCATGGCGGCGCGACAGGGTCTGATCCATATGGGCGAGCTGACACGCCGCTGGGTCTCGCCCCGCGAACACACGTGCCGACACACCCTCGAGCTTCACGGTCGCAGCGCCCAGCTGCAGTTGGACGGACATGACTTCGACGGTAACACGCGAACCGGCGTGTTATGTCTCCGGCCGTGAGTCACGAAGACCAGGATGTCGAGGTCCCGGATGCCAAGCTCCTCAAGGACGGGCTCGAGGCAATCGGGGGTGATGGACCGCCCCCCCCGGGAGCGATCTTGCCGCTCGAGCCCCCGCCGACCAAGGGCGACATCACCTGGCAGGTGATCCTCGCGGGTGTCCTCGTCGCCCTGATGATGGGGCTCTCGTACCCGTACATGGTGCTGAAGCTCGGCTTTGGTCCCAACGTCTCGGTGGTCGCCGCGTTCTTCGGGTTCCTGTTCCTGAGGCTCCTCGACATCGTGTTCCGCCAGCGCCACTACGATCGCTGGCAGAACAACCTCGCCGAGGCCGCGGGCACCAGCGCCGCCCAGACCGCCTTCATGTGCGTGCTGCTCGGTGCGTTCGACATCCTTCGCTACAACACCGGCGGCAAGTTCTCGATGGAGCTGACGCCGTTCACGTCGTTCCTGTGGCTGACCTGTGCATGCACCCTCGGCGTCCTGCTCGCGGTGCCGCTGCGGCGTCACTTCGTGGTCGACGAGAAGCTCCCGTACGTGGACGGGCTGTCGACCGCCGAGACCATCACCGTGATGGATCCGCCGCGTGATGCGACCGCCGAGGTCAAGCGCAACGCTCTGATGGCGTTCAAGGCGGTGATGATCGGCGTGGTGCTCTCGGGCCTGGTGATGTTGTTCCGCGAGGACGCCCAGCTGTTCCACACCATCCCCGAGGGCTGGAGCCCGAAGACGATCCTCCTCGAGGGTTCGAAGATCGTGAACGGTGAGACCGTCGCCACCGGCATCATCCTGGCGAACCTCGCGGTCGGCGCGCAGTACAGCCTGCTCAGCATCGGCTCGGGCATGCTCGTCGGCCTCCGGATCAACGTCAGCATGATGCTCGGCGGCGTCCTCGCATGGGTGGTCGCCCCGTACCTCCTCGTCAAGTACGGCGTCGAGCTCGGTCGCACGGTCGATCACAAGGCCGTGTTCACGGCCACGCCGAAGCGCACCGAGGTGCTGTTCTGGGTGATGTGGCCGGCGACGGGCATGCTGGTCGCAGGCGGGCTCACCGCGCTCGGGCTGCGCTGGCGCCTCCTGATCTCCACATTCAAGAGCCTCCGCGGCGCGAAGATCGGCTCCAGCGAGTTCCCGCTGTCGTTCGTCCTGACGGGCATCGGGATCTCGGCGACCGCGCTCGTGATCGTCCAGTACGAGTTCCTGCACATGCCGGTGTGGATGACCGTGGCCGCGATGGTGCTGTCGCTGCCGCTGATGCTCGTCGGGCTCCGCGTGCTCGGCGAGACCAACTGGGGGCCGATCAGCGCGCTCTCGAACATGATGCAGGGCCTGTTCGCGGCCGTCGCGCCGGGCAACGTCGTCGCGAACATGGTCGCCAGTGGTACCACCGGCACGATCGCCACCTCGTCCGAGGCGATCATGCAGGACTACAAGTGCGGCGAGGTGATCGGCACCAAGCCGCGCAACCTGACGATCATGCAGCTGATCGCGGTGCCGATCGGCGCCGGGTGCGTGTCATGGATCTACCCCAAGCTCGTCGCCGCCTGGGGGATCACCGGCGACGATGCGAAGCTGACCTCACCGATCTCGAACAAGTGGTCCGGGTTCGCGCAGATCCTCGAGGATGGCGTCAGCGCGCTGCCGGTCTCGGCGCTCTACGCCCTCGTGATCTTCTCGGTGCTCGGCGTGGTGTTCACGGTTCTCGAGACCAACAAGAAGTACAAGAAGTGGGTGCCGTCGCCCACCGGCATCGGCATCGGCATCCTCGTCCCGTTCTCGGTCGTGGCCACCATGTTCATCGGTGGTCTCGTGGGCTGGTTCTGGGAGAAGAAGGACAAGAAGAGCGCGGACATCTTCATGGTCCCGCTCGGGTCGGGCTTCATCGCGGGCGAGGCGCTGGTCGCCGTGGTGGTGGCGATCTACTTCGCCGCGAAGGGCTGAGTCACTTCTTCGGGAGGGTCGCCGCGGCGTGGAAGATCCGCGCGACCACCGTGCCTTGCTCGTCCACCGGCTCTGCCCAGACGGCGTGGAGCACGCGGCGCTTGTCATCCACGACCAGCGCCGCAGATTCTCCGAGCCAGCGCGGCGCCTCGCGCTCCATCGATAGCGCCGCGAACGGAGCGCCATTGATCGTGCCCTGCTGGGTGCAGCTCACCGCGCCGGGCTTGCACGTGGCATGTGCGAACCGTCCCGTCCCGCGGTTGTCGTACCAGGCCACGTGCAAGGTCCCCGTCGTGGGATCGAGGGCGAGGTTCGGCACCATGTGGATCGCGCAGCTCGGCGGGTCATCGCCGATCCGGGTGCGCTTCCAGGTCTTGCCCTGATCCTTGGTCGCGAGGATCACGAGGTCCCAGATCGCATCGCGTCCACCGCGGACGTAGGCCGCGTAGACGTACCCGCGCTTGCGATCGACGGCGACGCTGGGGTTGGAGGCGTAGAACGGCAGCATCTCGTCGCGTCCGCTCAGCTTCTGCGCCTTGCCGAACGCAGCACCCCCGGGCGCGGATGCGGCATAGACGATCCGGTGATCCGCCGAGCCGAAGCCGGGGAGGCTGGTGCCCGGGTCGAGAGCCACCACGTGCAGCCGGCCATCGGCTCCGACCGTGGCGTTGCCGTGGTGCCCGCTGAGTGCGGTCAGCGCCGTGCGGAACGAGTTGCCCTCGTCATGTGAAGTGGCGACACGGATCCCGCCACCCGCCGCGTACAGCACGTGGACGAGGTCCCCGCCGATCGCGAGCATCGGGCGATCGAGGCATGCAGGGTCCTGATCGGTGCAGTCCGCGGCGTCGACGCGATCGGGCGACGTCCAGGTCTTGCCGCCATCCCGCGAGCGCGCGAGCGAGATCTGGCGATGTCGGCCCTCGGTCTCGAGCCACACCGCATAGAGGATGCCCTTCGCATCGCGGCCCAGGCGCACCTCCGCGCGATCGCCTTGCGCGGCCGGGAACCCGGTCGCGATCACGCCGCGTGCGGTGACCAGGGCCGAGCCGAGCTGCCCGGGATCCGCCACGCCACGCCGCGCGCCGAACAGAGCGAGCAGCTCGCCGGCATCGGTGAGCACGGCACTCGGCTCGAGCTGATACAGCCCCGGGCTCGCCGCGCTCGACAGCGCCACGCTCGGTCCGAACGCGGGATCTCGGACGATGCCGCGCGGCGCAGGACACTGGCGCGGCACGATCACGGCGGTGTTCGGGATCGCGCATGCGTGCCACTGCGGATCGCAGAGGTACCCCTCCGCGCTGCGACACTCTGCGTCGGTGGTGCAGCCCCGGAGGCACTGCGGGCCCGACCGTGCGGTGGCGACACAGACACCGTCGGCGCACGGCGCGCCGGCCGTGCCGCACGACGAGGTGCAATAGCCACCCGGTGCATCCGCGCACGCGAGCTCGGCGGCGCATGTTCGTCCGCTCCCGCAGGCCTCACCGCGGAGGGCCGGCGGGGGGGCAGCGTCGATCGCCGCATCGCGCGGCGCCGCCGGAACCGTCACCACCGGTGCCGGGGTGTGGGGGGCGGGCGCGGGGGCACCGCCCGAGCAGCCCAGGAGGACGGTGAATAGGAGGGCGGATCGCACCGTCCCACAGGAACGCACGAGACCCGGTTGCCTGACAACATTTGGCGCCCGCTCCGAACCGCCCGGTTTCCCTCGCGCTATCTTTCCCCCATGACGCAAGCCTTCCACTCCGCGGTCCTCTCCACCGTCCTCCTCGGGGCGCTGGTCGCGACGGCCACCGCGCAGCCCGCGAAGAAGCCCGCTCCGCTGCCACCGGCGACGTTGCCCGTGGTGGGTGACACGCTCACCGTGATGGGCGCGCCCACCTGGGGCAAGCGTGACTGGCTCTACGACGTTCCGTCCGCGAAGGACGCCGCGGGCAAGGTCGTCATCCACTGGTTCTGCCCGGCCAAGGTCAAGACCTGCGTCGATGACCTCGCGCGCATCGTCACGCTGAAGGAGAACGGGCACGCGTACATCGTCGCGCATATCGATGGGAACAAGGCGCAGGCGAAGAAGCTCGATCCGATCCGCGAGAGCGAGGGCGTGGGCCAGGGCTCGGTCGCGTTCGGCCGCGGCGTGACCCCGCTGATGAAGCAGATGAAGATCACGGGACCGACCTCGATCGTCGTCGATCTCGACGGCAAGGTCGTGCTGGTCTCCACCACCGCAGCGCCCGCGGATCTCGATGCACGCGACAAGAAGGTCGGCGAGTTGATCGCGGCGATCAAGGAGTACGTCCTCACCAACAGCGACGCCCCCAAGGACATCAAGCCGCAGGACAAGTTCTCGCTGTCGATGTCCGTGAAGCTCGCGTCCTGGCTGACCTACTCGAAGAAGACGCCGATGTCGTTCAAGGTCACGGCGCCGCCCGACTTCAAGTGCGACGCCAAGGAGCTCAAGGGTGATCAGCTGAAGATCGAGAACAACATCCTCACCGCCACCGTCACCTGCACGGCGCCCAAGGGCCAGTACGAGGCACGGGGCGAGCTCAACTTCGGCTACGAGGATCCGAACAACGCGGCCGGCCTCGGCGCCGAGGGCGCGAAGTGGAAGTTCGAGATCAAGCCCTAGCGAGCGGCCGCGTCGAGCAGGCGCTCGAGCTCCTGCGGTAGGCCGCGCAACGTCAGGCGCTGGTTGCCGACGAGGATCTCGATCGTGCGATTGAGGCGGATCATCGCCTTGTCCACGAGAGCGCTGGCCTTCGGGTCGGCCTCGATCGCCTCGCCGAACCGCTGCCAGTCCGCCTCGCAGGCGACCAGCGGCTTCTGGATCCGCTCGCGGGCGAGCCGGGCACGCTCGTCATGCGCCTCGTCGTCGGGCACGCGCTCGATCAGCGCGATGGTGTCTCCGAAGCTGCCGAGCAGATCGCCCGTGTGCTTGACCATGTAGCGGCCGAGCGCGCGGACGCCGGCCTCGGGCTTCGCCGCGCCATCGCGGGCGATCTCGCACAGGTCATCGAGCCTCCCGGCGAGCTCCTGATCCGGTGCGGCCTTGTTGAGGCAGCCACCCATCGTCTTCACCGAGAACAACGCACCGCCGGCGATCAGCGCCGAGACGAACCAACCCTTGGCCTTCATGGCTCGGAATGTAGCTCGGCCTTCGGCAAGGTGCCCGTGGTTGTCGCGGGGGGCACGCCTGCGGACGCTCCGGAGCCCAGCGTGGCGAACAGCGCGAGGCCTGCCACGGCGGCGGCCACCAGGGGCCACGCCATGAGCCAGTGCTGGTCGAGGAGGAACCCGCCCGTGGGAGGCGCGAGCATCATCGCGAGCGAGCTCAGCGAGCCCGAGATGCCGATCGCCACGCCCTGCTCGTGGCGCCCCACGGCCTGGGTGATCCTGCTCGTGATCGCCGGGCGCAGCACGCCGTTGCCGAACGAGGTCACCGCGGTGACCACCAGCAGGGGAGCGATCGCATCGCCGGGGATCTGGCTGATCAAGGCGTACCCGGCGACCAGCGTGACGAACCCGATGATGCAGAGCTTGTACTCGCCGTACATCTTCACGAGGCGGCCGATCAGCCCGCCTTGCCACAAGATCCCGAGGAACCCCGAGAACGCGAACAGGAAGCCGACCTCGCGCGCGGTCCACGGCAGGCCGTCGAGCACGAACCGGCGCTCCGCATACAGCGCGAACCCGCTGATGAAGATCGAGAACGAGAACGTGTACAGGAAGAACTGGAGGTACAGGCCGCGGAGCTCGGGGCGCTTCAGGTACTGCGCGTAGGTCGCCACGTCGAACGCACTCGGCCGCTTACCGCCGGGGCCCGCCGGGCCTGTCACCGCGGTGGGCTCGGGAGGCGGCTCCTTGGGGAGCATCGTGTACGTCGCGAGGATCGAGCACGCCGAGAGGCTCGCCGCGACGATGAACGGCACGTGCATCCCGTACTGCCCGAGCCAGCCGCCGAGCGCCGGACCGAACATGAAGCCGATGCCGAACGCGATGCCGATCACGCCGAACGACTTGGCGCGGTTCTCCGGCGTGGTGTGATCCGAGATGTAGGCCTGCGCGAGCGACAGGTTGCCGGCCGTGATGCCATCGAGGATCCGGCCGAGGAACACCATCCACAGCGCGGACGAGAAGCCGAGCACGATGAAGCCGATGCACGTTCCCGCCTGACTGATCATCAGCAGCGGCTTGCGCCCGTAGGTGTCCGAGAGCTTGCCGATGATCGGCGTGGAGATCAGCGAGCTCACCGCATAGCAGGAGACGATCAGCGTCGCGGTCAGCGGCGAGGCGCCGAACCTTTCGGCGTACAGCGCCAGGAGCGGGATCACGATCGTGAACCCGAGGACGTCGACCAGCACGATCAGGAAGATCGGCAGGAGCGGAGACCGCTGCCTCATGAGCCAGCAGGATCGCGAAATCCGGCACAAACCGAAATCCCCGGCGCCACACTTCGTCGCCCGACTGCGTTACCCTGGAGGTGGATGGGGACCTCCTCACGTGCGATCGCCGCGCTTATGGCTTGCGCCCTCGTCACGGGCTGTTTTGGCTACAACAAGTCCGCCAAGCGGTGGGCCTACGTCGGCGACACGATCCTGGTCCTGGGGGGCGGCGGCGTGATCGCCGGGGACCTCGCGACCAAGGACAAGGCCTGCATGGACACCGGCACCACCAAGTGCGAGTACCAGCCGCCGTTCTCGGGGGCGATCGTCGTGGGCGCGGTGCTGGTCGCCGCCGGCCTGTTCGGCTACGTGTTCAACGCCACGCGCGACAACGTCAAGACCTCGCGCTGAGCGCTCAGCTCGCGCACTCGCCCTCGGCGGTCTGCACCTCGAACGCGCGGCTCTCGCCGAGATCGATGAAGTCCGCCTCGACAGCGTCGGCCTCGCTGAGCTCGCCGAGATCGGAGATCAGGGTCTTGAGCCGATCCGCGGGCACCGACGCCCAGAACGCGTGGCCGGTGGCGCCCTCGGCGATGTAGAAGTCGAGCAGGCGCTCGAGCGTGGCTGCGGCGCGGCGCGCCGGGACCTTGCCGATCAGCCGGCCGAACTCGGCCTTGTCCGCGGCGATGCCACCGCCCACGTAGACCAGGTACTGCGGCGCCGGGCGGCCGGCGAGCTTGCGCATGCCACCCTGAAAGCCGATCCCCGCGATGTAGTGCTGGCCGCAGCCGTGTGGGCAGCCCGAGACCTTGATGTCGAGGCCGCGCGCGGCGCCCACGAGATCCGGGCGCCGATCGAGGAGATCGGTGAGCTGGGCACCGAGGCCTCGCGAGGCGGTGACCGCGAGCTTGCAGCTCGAGGCGCCCGGGCAGCTGGTGACATCCGCGAGGGTGTTCGCGCCACCCAGCGCGAGACCCACGCGGGCGAGCTCGCGATGCAGCGTGGCGAGCCGGGCGTCGGGCACCCAGCGCAGCACGAGGTTCTGCTCGTTGGTGGTGCGTAGCTCGCCCTCGCCGTAGGCGACGACGATCGTCGACAGGGCGCGGAGCTGCGCAGCAGAGATGTCCCCGAGCACGAGTCGGATCACCACGGCGGAGAAGCCCGCCTGCTTCTGCGGGCGCACGTTGTGTGCGGCCCACTCGGCGTAGCCGGGATCGGGGGCGGCGACCTGGGCGAGCAGGGGGCGGCGCGCGGGGAGCTCGGGCTGCGGAGGGAGCACGAGGGGCACGCCACCCTCGGCGCGGATGGTGGCGCGCTCGGCCTGATACTCGGCGAGGAACGCGGGCACGCCGATCTTGTCGATCGCCCACTTGAGGCGCGCCTTCGCGCGGTTGTTGCGGTTGCCGATCCGGTGGAACACGCGGATCACCGCATCGGCCGCCTCGAGCAGCTCGCCCAGCGGGACGAAGTCCTCGACGACGATCGCGCTGCGTCGCAGCGTGGACAGCCCACCGCCGGCGAGCACCTGGAACCCGAGCTCGTCGCCGCGCTTGCGCGCGAGGAACCCGAGGTCGTTGATGAACGCCTGCGAGCAATCCGTGCCGCAGCAGCCACCGAGCGAGGGCTTGAGCTTGCGCGGCAGGGTGGAGGAGTACGGGCCGCGGAGGAGGTGACGCGCCAGCGCCTCGACATACGGCGTGGGATCGAAGGGCTCGGCGCTGGCGACGCCCGCGAACGGGCAGCACGTCCAGTTGCGCACCGAGTGACCGCACGCCTCCTTCGTGGTGATGCCCGCATCGGCGAGGATCCGCAGCGCGCCCTCGACATCGGCCGTGGGCACGAAGTGGTACTGCACGTTCTGCCGCGTGGTGACGTGACCCTTGCCGCCGCCGTAGGTCTCGGCGACCTTGGCCAGCGCTTCGAGCTGCGCGGGGGTGACGATGCCGCCGGGGAGCTTGGCCCGGATCATCATCACGCCGTCCTGGCGCTGGCCGTACACGCCGTTGAGCAGGCGGAAGCCGCGCCAGTCATCGGCGGACAGCGCGCCGGCTTCGAAGGCCTCGAGCTTCTGCACGAACAGATCGACGTCCTCGTGGCGCGCGAAGCCGAGGCGGCCGGGAGGAGGTGCCGGAGGAGCGGGGGGAGTCGTGAAGTCGACGGTCATAGGTACCTCTCGAAGGCTGTCGGCTGCGCGACGGTGACCGCGAGCTGGCTCGCGAGCGAGACCACCTCGCCGATCACGAGCACGCCGGGGAGCTCGGTGGAGAACTCGGCGAGGCCGATCGTGGATAGATCGCCGAGCCAGGTGAAGCTGCCGGGGTGCGAGGCGCCGTGCACGATCGCCGCCGGCGTGGAGGCAGGCCAGCCCCGCGCGATCAGTCGCGCCGCGATCTCGCCGCGTGTGCGCACGCCCATCAGCACCACGAGTGTGAGCGTGCCGGGGGCGATGCCGTCGACGATCGGGCCATAGGCGGACTCCGCGTGACCCGAGACCACGGCGAACCCGGAGGCCAGGCCGCGGTGGGTGACCGGGATCCCGGCGAGCGCGGGTGCGGCGATCGCGGAGCTGAGGCCGGGGACCACCTCGTACGCGACGCCCGCCTCTTCGAGCGCGAGGGCCTCTTCGCCGCCGCGGCCGAGGACGAACGGATCTCCGCACTTGAGGCGAACCACGCGCTGCCCGCGCCGCGCCGCACGGACCATCAGGCGATGGATGCCGTCCTGATCGATCGAGTGGCGGCCCGCGCGCTTGCCCACATAGAACCGCTGCGCCTTGGGCGCGAGCTCGAGCAGATCGGTCTGCACCAGCGCATCGTTGAGCACGAGATCGGCATCGCGGAGGCGGCGCAGGGCGCGCAGGGTGAGGAGCTCCGGATCTCCGGGGCCCGCGCCCACCAGCGACACGAACCCGCTCACGCCACACCTCGGTCGTTCGCGAGCAGCGGCTGGACATCCGCGCGGTAGAGCTGGATCAGCGCGCGCAACAGCAGCGAGCGGCGCTTCGTGATCGGCACGCCCGACCGCTTCCAGTCCAGGCGCGCGCGCTTCGCCACCTCGACCCAGCGCTCGAGCTCCGCGGGCAGCACCGCATCGAGCGCCTCACGCAGCAGGCCCGCGAGCGCGGGTGCGGTGCCCCCGGTCGAGATCGCGATCTCCACCTCGCCGCGCCGGATCACGCCGCCGAGGTACGCCGTCGCGGCCGAGGTATCGTCGACGGCGTTGACGAACAGGCCGCGCGCTGTTGCCGCAGCGCTGACCTGCTGGTTGACCTCGGGCGGGGCGGCCGCGACGACCCAGCGGGCGCCATCGAGGTCAGCGGGGGTGAACGCACGCGAGACGAGCGTCACCCGCGGATCTGCGAGTGCGCGGATCGCGTTGGTGATCGCCGGCGCGACCACGGTGACGCGTGCTCCGGCCGCGAGCAGGCCATCGAGCTTGCCGGCCGCGATCGGTCCGCCCCCGACGAGCACCACGCGCAGACCATCGAGCTTGAGGAACACGGGGTAGAGAGCGGCGGCTTTGGGCATCTCAGGCTCCTGCGTGAGGGCGTGCGGTCGCGGTGGGCGCGGCGTTGGACGAAGCGGGCAGGAGGCCGCGCGCACGCAGCCCCTCGACGATGGTCTCGGTGCTGTGCTCCACGGCCTCGCGATCGGTCTCGACGCGGATCTCGGGCGCCTCGGGCGCTTCGTACGGGTCCGAGACGCCGGTGAACTGCGGGACCTCGCCCGCGAGCGCCTTCTTGTACAGGCCCTTCACATCGCGCGCGATCAGCGCCTCGAGCGGGGCACGGGCGTACACCTCGATGAACGGGATCCCGCGCTGCTCGGCGAGCTCGCGGAGCTGGCGGCGCGTCTCGGCATACGGGGAGATCGTCGCGGTGATCACGCTCACGCCGTGGCTCGCCAGGAGGCGCGCGACGTACGCGATGCGGTGGACGTTGGTGTCGCGATCCTCGCGCGAGAAGCCGAGGCCCTTCGAGAGGTGCGTGCGGACCTCGTCACCGTCGAGGATCTCGAGAGGAAGCTGCGAGGCAAGCCGGCGCGCGACCGCGTTCGCGAGCGTGCTCTTGCCGGCACCCGAGGGCCCGGTGAACCACAGGATGAAGCCGGGGCCGATGCCGATGCCGATGCCGATGCCGATGCCGATGCCGATGCCGACGCCGAATCCGACGCCGATGCCGATCGTGAGGACGAGGTGGGTTCGCTCATCGCGGGGCGTCCTTCACGTGCAGGCCGCACTCGTTCTTGCCTGCGCCACGCCAGCGGCCCGCGCGCGCGTCCTCGCCGACGGCCACCGCGGAGGTGCAGGGCTGGCAGCCGATCGACGGGAACCCGCGATCGTGGAGCTCGTTGTACGGGACGTCGTTCGCGTAGACGTGGGCCCACACCTCGTCGTGCGTCCACCCGACGAGCGGGTTGACCTTGACGAGTCCGAATCTGGGATCCGCCTCGACCACGCGTGCGGTAGCGCGCTCCGGCGTCTGCTGACGGCGGATCGCGGTGATCCAGCCATCGTAGCCGGTGAGCGCAGCGCGCAGCGGAGCGACCTTGCGCAGCTCGCAGCAGCGATCCGCATCGCGCTCCCACAGCGTCGGCCCGTGCGTCAGGGCCTGTGCGTCGATGGTCTGCGCGGGACGCACCGCGCGGATCGTCACTCCATACCTGGTCTCGAGCGCGCGCCACAGCGCATAGGTCTCGGGGAACAGCACCCCGGTATCGAGGGTGAACAGGTCGATCGGCAGCTCGGCGCGCGCGATCAGATCGATCAGCACGCAGCCCTCGGCGCCGAACCCCGTCGCGAAGGTCAGCTTCGGGCCCAGCTCGCGGTTCGCCCACCGGAGGATCTCCAGCGCCGGCTGCCCCTCGAGGGCGGCCGCGGCAGGACCGATCTCGATCTCGGGGCGGCGAGGCAGCGCATCCGTCATAACGGATACATGTCTACACTCCCAACGGATGACCTGTCAACGATAGCGGATGCGAAGGCGAAACGGGGTCAGGGCCCTGTTCCCGAAACCAAAGGGGTCAGACCCCTTTAGCGTTCTCAGCGGCGCTTGAGCTCCTGGATCGCTTCCTTGGCGCGGGCGCGATCCGGGTCGTTCTTCGGCGCGAGGTCGAGGAACGTCTGGAAGTTGTCGATCGCGACCTTGTACTTCTTCTGGGCGGCGTAGACCGCGCCGAGGTGGAGGTAGTTGACCGGGTTCTTGGTGTCCTTGCGGATCGCCTTGGTCAGGAACGCCTCGGCGGCGTCCCAGTCCTTGCGCTCCACGAGCATGAGCCCGAGCTTCGCGATCGCCTTGGGATAGGGCGGGTCGAGCTCCACGGCCTTGCGGTACGCGTTGATCGCGTCGTCGAACCGCTCCTGGACCCGGTAGATCTCGCCGTACGCGTACCAGAACCGCGATTCGTTCGGCGACTTCTGCACGGCCTTGGCGAACGCGACCTCCGCATCGGCCTGCTTGCCCTGCATGTTGTAGAGCACGCCGAGCTCGAAGTACGCCTGACCGTTGTCGGGATCGAGCTCGAGCGCCTTGTCGAGGTAGTGCTTGGATTCGTCGAGCTCGTTCTGATCGCGCAGCGCCATCCCGAGGAGGACGTGGGCGGTGGGATCCTCGCTGTTGCTCTTGAGCGCGGCCCGGAACTCGAGCGCGGCCTCGTTGATCTCGCGGAGCTTGTGCAAGGCGATCCCGAGCGACATGTGGAACTGCCCGCTCTTTGGTTCGAGCTGCACGGCGCGGCGGAGCTCGTCGACGCCCTCCTGGTTCTTGTCCAGGAGGAGCATGGCGCGCCCGCGCTTCTCGTGGCCGGCAGCGTCCTCCGCGTTCATCGACAGGATCTGGTCCGCGACCTCGAGAGCCTCGACACCCTTACCGCCGACGATCAGGGTCTCCGCATACATCCGGTAGCCCGCGGGATCGGTCGCGTTCGCGTCGTAGTAGGCCTTCGCGGCCTCCTGCGCACGGGAGGCGCGGCCCGCGTGGAGCAAGAAGTCCACTCGCTCCTCGAGGATGTCGAACTCCTTGTCGACCTCGAAGGCTGCCGCGTACTTTCGATCGGCCTCGTCGATCTCGCCGGCCTTGGCATCGTCGCGCGCCTCGGCAAGGAGCGAGCGCTTCGTTGCGCCCTTCTTCTTGACCTTCGTGGTCTTGGCCGGCTTCTGACCTCCGCCGCACGCGGGCACGGTCGCCAGCAGTGCGCCGGCGAGTGCGATCCCGAGGATGCGGCGGAACATCCGGTAAAGAATAGCCAATGCCACCCCCAGGCGCCACTTTGCATGGATCCTGGGGCCACGCAGGGACATAGCCGTGCCGGCGAAGCCGCGTCAGGGTCGCGCAGCCACGCGAGGGCGACGCAGCGCGAGCCAGATCGCACCGATGATCAGGACGTTCGCGACGACCGTGGTGACCCCGAGCGGCTCTCCGGAGATCGCCGCGCCCATGATCACGGCGAGGATCGGATTGACGTAGGCGTAGCTGGTCGCGACGACGGGGCGCGCATTGCGCAGGAGCCAGCTGTACGCCGTGAACGCCACCAGCGAGCCGAACACCCAGAGGTAGCCGAGAGCGAGCCACGACGACGTGCTCGCATCGGTGGGGATCCGTTCGCCGCGTAGCGCGGCCACCACGAACAGCGCCACGCCGCCGGTCAGCATCTCCATCGCCGGCAGCATGAAGGTGTCCTTCGCCGCGGTGCCCGGGAGCTTCCGCGCGAGCAGCGATCCCATGGCCCACGAGATCGGCGCGAGCAGCAGCAGCACGATGTGCAGCGGCTCGCCGGCGAGCGTGGGGCCGCCCATCAGCACGACCACGCCGATGAATCCGAGCACGAGCGCGAACCACTCGCGGCGCGAAGGGCGCTCGCCCGTGACCAGGCCCAGCACGCCCACCCACAGCGGCATCATCGCGCAGACGACGGCGGCCCCGCCCGAGGACACGCTGAGCTCCGAGATCGCGACGAAGCCATTGCCGCCGAGAAACAGCAGGACACCGATCGGCGCGACCCGCAGCCACTCGCGAGTCGTGGGCCAGCTCACACCCCGGCGCCGCGCGATCATGAGCATCACGAGCCCCGCGGCCACGAACCGCAGGCTCGCCATCAGCAACGGCGGCAGATCCGTCACGGCGATCCGCATCGCCAGGTACGTCGACGACCACACGAGGTAGACCGCGGCGAGGCTCGCGATCAAGCGAGGGTCGATGCGCGGGGTCTCGACAGGTGGCGCGGAGGTCTCGGCGATCATGCCCTTCATGGTGACGCCATCTCGCGAACAGTACAGATACACGGTTTTGCAGCCCAGACCCGTACAGATCTGCTGTGCCGGTCGAGCGACCTGGAACTGTACTGGTCCGGCAAGAAGCCGAACAGTACACTCTCCTCATGGTCGCCACGGGTGGGTTCCTGTACGAGCACCTCGCCGATGAGCTAGGTCAGGCGATCGATCGAGGCTCGCTGCGCGCGGGAGATCGGCTGCCGTCGGTGCGCCGGCTCGCCGAGGAGCGCAGCGTCAGCGTGGCCACGGTGCTGGAGGCCTATCTGCGGCTCGAGAACGCCGGGTTGATCGAGGTCCGGCCGAAGTCCGGTCACTTCGTCCGCCGTCGCGGGATCCTCACCGCCGAGCCACGAACGCCGCGCGCGTGCGCAACGCCTTCACGGGTCACGGTCTCCGATGCGTACACCAAGATCCTCTCGGCGATGCGCGATCCCGAGCTGCTGGCGTTCGGGTGCGCGACGATCGATCCCTCGTACCTCCCGATCGCCGCCTTGAACCGGATCATCACGCAGGTCACGCGCGAGATGACCACCGTAGGTGCGCGCTATGAGGGCGCGCCAGGCCTGCTCACGCTCCGGCGACAGATCGCGCGGCGCGCCGTGGCGATCGGCGTGGCGCTGACGGAGCACGATCTGTGCACGACGATCGGCGCCACCGAGGGGCTCTCGCTCGCCTTGCGCGCCGTGGCCAGGCCCGGCGATGTGATCGCCGTCGAATCCCCGGCGTACTTCGGCGTGCTCCAGGCGATCGAGGGGCTGGGCATGCGCGCGCTCGAGATCCCGGCGCACCCGCGCACCGGCTTCGATGTCTCCGCGTTCGAGGAGCTGCTGCGCAGCCAGCGCGTGCAGGCCGTGATGCTGGCGCCGACGATCTCGAATCCCACCGGGTCGATCATGCCCGACGACGAACGCGAGCGACTCGTCAAGCTGACGCGCCGGCACGACATCCCGGTGATCGAGGACGACGTCTACGGCGAGCTCGTGTTCGATGGCTCGCACCCGCGCCCGCTTCGAGCGTTCGCCGGCCCGAGCGAGGACAGCCACGTCGTCCTCGTCAGCTCCGTCTCCAAGACGCTCGCGCCGGGGTATCGCGTGGGTTGGATCGCGGGTGGTCGCTGGCACGATCAGATCGTCCGGATCAAGTACAGCCAGTCCCTCGCGTGCCCCACGCTCCTCGGGATGGCGGTGGCAGAGTTCCTCGCCTCGGGTGGCTACGATCGCCACCTGCGCCGGCTGCGCTCCGCAGTGGCCGGCAACGTCGAGCGCTATCGCGAGGCGATCGCGACGCAGTTCCCCGAAGGCACGCGCGTGTCCTCGCCACGGGGCGGCTTCGTCCTGTGGGTCGAGTTGCCACCAGGGGTGGATGCGCTCGCGCTGCACGAGCAGGCGCTGCGGCGGCGCATCGTGATCGCTCCGGGCCCGTTATTCTCGGCGCGGCAGAGATTCGCCAACTTCATCCGGATCTCGGCGGGCACGCCATGGTCGGACCGCGTGGCGGATGGAATCCGCACGCTTGCGCGCCTGATCGCACGCGAATAGCCGTGTACGTTTCCGGCGTTGATGGGACGGCGGCGACGTCGGCCGCGCAACACCCCCTCGGAGGAGCTCCTATGCGATCCACTCGTTGGTTGATGATCTCGGGCCTGTGTCTGGCGATGTCGAGCGTGGCCGTGGCCGAGGAGGCCAAGCCGGCGCCGCCCGCGCCGAGCCAGCCCAACCCCGATGCCCCCAAGCCGGTCACGCCCAAGGCGCCGCCCAAGGACGCACCGAAGCCAGCCGAAGGCGTGTCGGCGGAGGTCAAGGCGGGCACGGGCGTCGAGAAGCGCGAGGTGGTGGGCGAGGCGGCGACGTTCCCGGCCGGCACCACGGTCTGGGTGTGGTCTCGCGTGCTCGGCGCCGAGGGCTCGGTGAAGCACGTGTGGAAGCGCGATGGTCAGGTGGCGTGGACCGCCACGCTCAACGTCGGATCGAAGCGGTGGTCCACGCAGTCCCGGCGCACGATCCCCAAGGCGGGCGCGTGGGAGGTCGAGGTGCAGACCGCCGACGGCGCGCCGATCGGCACCGTCGCGTTCACGATCCAGTAGCCGGTTCGCGCGCTACTTGACGGTGATCGTCATCAGCGTGGTCTCGCCGTTCTCGGTGACGCTGACGTAGTAGCTCTGCGGGCCGTGGTGGATGTTCATCCGGTGCCCGCCCATGATGAACTTCTCGTCATCGACGATGAAGCCATCCGTCTTGAGCTTCGCGAGGAGCTGCTCGTAGATCTCGTCCCGCGTGCGCGGGATCGAGAACGTGATGTCGTCGTGCATCATCTGCGTGCCCTCGTCGGCATCGCTCGGCACCGGGAACTCGCCGGGCCCGACCTTCCAGCTCCCGGCCGCCACCTTGGGGCCCACCTCGACCGGCGCGACCGCCGCATCGGGTGCGTTGGTGGGGATCGTGGTGATATCCGTCGGTCGCGGTGGCGGCTTGCCACACGCACTCAGCAGCGTGAACAGCGTGAGCAGCGTGAACAGCGTGATTCGGGGCCCGCGCAGCCTCACATCGAGAGTCCGCCGTCGACGTCGATCGTCCGGCCGTTGAAGTACTCGCACTCGAGCACGAACTTCACCGCGAGCCAGATGTCCTCCGGCATGCCGATGCGGCCGACCGGGATGTTGGCGACCAGCGCATCGCGCGCCTTCTGGTTCATGCCCTGCGTCATCGGGGTCTCGATCATCCCGGGCGCCACGGCGCCGACGCGGATGCCGAACGCACCGAACTCGCGCGACCAGGTCACCGTGTTCGCGGCGAGCGCGGCCTTGGCCGAGGTGTAGTTCGACTGGCCGCGGTTACCGTGGCGCGCGATCGACGACATGTTGACGATCACGCCCGGCTTCTGCTCACTCGCCACCATCTTGGCGACGGTGTCGCGGACCATGAACGTGGCGCCCGTCAGGTTGACCGCGAGCACCGCGTCCCACTTGTCCTTCGTGAGCTTGGTGATCTCGCCGGTGGTCTTGTCCTTCTTGACCAGCAGGCCATCGCGGAGGATGCCGGCGTTGTTGATGAGGCCGTTGAGGCCCCCCATCGCGCCGTGCGCCCACTCGACGAACGCGCCGACCTCGGCCTCGTTCGCGACGTCGAGCTTCCGGGTGTGGACACGACCGGGCAGCCCCTTCGTCGTCTCGGCGAGGGTCGCGAGGCCCTCCTCCATGACGTCGCCGGCGGCGACCTGAGCACCGGCCTCGGCGAGGCGGCGAGCGAAGTGCGCGCCCATACCCTGGGCTGCGCCGGTGACGATGATCTTGAGAGCGGAGAGCTGCATGGCCGCCGCTATACCACAGCGCTGCGACGCAGCGATTGCTGCGCCGCAGGCTCGGACCGCTCAGTCGCAGATGCCAGCAGCGCCGACACCACACGAACCCGAGACGCAGTCAGTTCCGGCGCCACACGTCAACCCTGCGGCGCAGCGCTGACAGCCGTTGGTCGCGACGTTGCCACCGCAATCGACCGCCGACTCGCCCTGATTCTGGATCGAGTCGACGCAGGTCGCCGCGGGCGGCGGAGACGTACACGCCGCGAAGTTGAACGTGCAGCCGCCAACGCCTGCCGGCTTGCAGGCCAGCGTGCCGCCGGTGAACCCGAAGTTCGTGCACATGAACCCTGCGAGCATCGCGCCGTCGCACTGCTCGCCGCTCTCGATCACGCTGTTGCCGCAGCTCGCCGCCGGCGGCGTACAGCCCGTGGTGTTGAAGTGACAGGCCGCATCGCACGTCACGGTGCCCGTGGTACCGGGCGCCAGCACATTGCAGGTCGCCGCGGTCGAGCCATCGCACTGCTCGCCGAACGCGCCCTGCACGGCGAGGTCACCACAGTACGAGACGGTGGGCATCGTCTCGTTGCCCGTGCAATCGGCCTTGCACCGCGTGCACGTCATCGAGCCGTACGGGCAGGCCGTGCCGTTGAGCAGCACGCCCTGGTCACAGACCTCGGTGCCGGTCGTGATGCCGTCACCGCAGTACGGGCCGGTCAACGTCACCATGCCGCTGCAGGTGCTGTTGCACTTCGAGCACGTGGTGGTGCCGTACGGACACGGCGTGTTCTGCGCCGCGCCGTCGTCGCACATCTCGTTCGCGTTCTTGTAGCCATCGCCACACAGGCGCGGCGTGCAGTCCTTGTCGCAGGTCGTGCCGTCGGTCATCGGGCCCATGCCCGGGTCGCACTGCTCGAGAGCGAACGGGTTGACGAAGCCGTCACCGCACAGCACCGCGGTGCAGTCGCCGTCGCAGGTGGCGGGCGTGGAGAGGAACGGCTCGCAGGTCTCCGAGCCGTTGACCACGTGATCGCCACACAGCGGGATGATCTGGCAGGTCGCGTTGCAGCGCGTGGTGTTCGGCGGCTCGCAGGTCTCCGCGCCGCTCGGGTTCCCCGGCTCGATCTCGCCGTTGCCGCAGAACACCTCGAGGCACTGGTTGCAGGTGTGACCCATGGGAAGCGCTCCGCCGGAGTTGGTCGGCACCCCGCCGACCACATCGCACTCCTCGCTGGACTGCAGGAAGCCATCGCCACACTTCTCGAACCGGCACTTCGAGTTGCAGCCGCCGTTCGCGCTCGGCGGATCGCACTGCTCGGTCTGCGTGCCACCGACCGCGATCGGCACGAAGTTGTGATTGACGTGACCGTCGCCGCAGCTCGGAACCGTGCAGTCGCTATCGCAGCTGAGCGAATCGCCGCCGCTGTCGCACGCCTCGTGATCCGGGCCGCCCGACGGGAAGTTGTTCTCCACGCTGTCACCACAGAACTCGATCACGCAGGCCGCGTTGCAACCATCGCCGGCCTGGGGCTGCGAGCCCACGGCGCTGACGTCGTTGTCGCACTGCTCGCCCGGATCGATGATGCCGTTGCCGCACCGGCGGATCTTGCAGTTGGGTGCGCAGTTGTACGGCGTGCCCATGATCATCACCGGCTGACCGTCGCACTCCTCGACGTTGGCTTCGACGAAGCCGTCGCCGCACGCCGCGTTCAGGCAGCTCTGGCACGCGTCGGTGTTGATGATGTTGTTGTCGTCGCACTCCTCGAGAGGATCGAGGAGGCCGTTGCCGCAGCTCGCCAGCGTGCAGCTGTTCGAGCAGCCGTCGTTGTTGTTCTGGTTGCCGTCGTCGCAGGCCTCGACCCGGTTCGGGCCGAGCGTGTTCTTGAAGCCGTCGGTGCAGACGTTGATCTTGCAGTCGGCGCGGCAGTCGGCGTTGTTCCGGTTCTGGTTGACGCCCGCGATCGTGCCCGAGTCGCACTGCTCGCCGGCGGTGGCGTTGACCTTGGCATCGCCGCAGACGCGCAGCGTGCAGTCCGCGTTGCACGCCGCGGTCTCGCCGTGCCCATCGCACTGCTCGCCGTTGTTGACGATGCCGTCGCCGCAGGCCTCGAAGGTGCAGGTGCTCGAGCAGCCATCACCGCTCATCATGTTGCCGTCGTCGCAGGCCTCGCCCGGATCGAGCGAGCCGTTGCCGCAACCCTCGGAGCGGCACGTGCTGGAGCAGCCGTCGCCGTTGATCAGGTTACCGTCATCGCACTGCTCGACACCCATGCGGATGAACGTGTCGCCGCAGATCGCGATCGCGCAGCCCGTGACGCAGGAGTCGGTGTTCACGGCGTTGCCGTCGTCGCACTGCTCGCCCGGGTCGAGGATGCTGTTGCCACAGCCCTCCGGCCGGCAGGTGCTGGAGCAGCCATCGCCGTTCACGACGTTGCCGTCGTCGCACAGCTCGACCCCGGCGCGGACCTGATTGTCACCGCAGATCGCGTTGCGGCACATCACGCACGCATCGGTCCCCACGGTGTTGCCATCGTCGCACTCCTCGCCGCTATCCACGGTGGAGTTGCCGCAGCTCGCGAGCGCGCACGCGTTGGAGCAGCCGTCGGTGTTGTTCTGGTTGCCGTCGTCGCACTGCTCGACGCCCGGGACCTGACCATCGACCTTGCCGTCGCCGCAGATGTTGAGGAGGCAGCCGCCGGTGCAGTTCTTGGTGTCGCCGTTGTTGCCGACGCCGTTGTCGCACTGCTCGCCGGCGGTCTGGTTGACCTTGCCGTCGCCGCACACGCGGGTCGTGCAATCGATGTTGCAGGTCGCGGTCTCGACTGGGATGCCCGTGGTCCCGCCGTCGCACTGCTCGCCGTGCGGCATCGACGACGCCGTCGCCGCACTTCGCGGTCTTGCAGGTGTTGAGGCAGGCATCGAGGTTGTTCGCGTTGCCGTCGTCGCACTGCTCGCCGGGATCGACGATGCCGTTGCCGCAGCCAAGCCCGGAGCGGCAATCGGCGCTGCAGCCGTCGCCAGAAGAGGATGGTGTTGCCGTCGTCGCAGACCTCGCCGGTCTGGATGTCCTTGATGCCGTTGCCGCACACCTCGGTGGACTTGCAGGCATCGGGAGACGACACGTTCGCCACCATGATCGGCGTGCCGGAGCAGCCGTCGGCGTTGGTCGCGTTGCCATCGTCACAGGCCTCGCCCTGATCGACGATGCTGTTGCCGCAGACCTCCTTCGACATGCAGTTCGGGCTGCAGCCATCGCCGGCGGTCGTGTTGCCGTCGTCGCAGATCTCGCCCGGGTCGAGCACGTTGTTGCCACAGGCTTCATTGCGGCAGATCGGCGAGCACTTGTCGCCCTCGATCACGTTGCCGTCATCGCACTCCTCGCCTGGATCGCGGAGGCCGTTGCCGCACGCGGTGGTGAGGCAGATCGGCTGGACCGCGCCGCAGTAGGTGCCCTCGGGGCACAGGATGCCGGTGCCGGGGCAGATCACGCTGTTCGGCGTCTCGGGACATCCGGTGAGGACGAACAGCCCGAGGGTCCCGAGGAGCCCGAGGTGAGCAATGGCGAAGCGAAGGGAGGTCATCTGGATAGGCTCCTAGAACGAACCGGTCAGCATCGCGCCGGCGACGCCGGGGGCAATCACGGGGGTAACGGAGACGCCCGATTCTTTCTCGCGCAGCTCCTTCCGATATTCGTCGGCGGTGATCTGGTACGAGTTCGAGCGGTTGAGATAGAGGAGCAGCACGCCGGTCGCCACCGCCGCACCTGCGACGCCATAGCCGACGTAGCCGAGGGTCTTCTTGGTGTCGCCGCTGTCGCGCATGCTCGCGACGTCGCCGGCGTTCATGCAGCCGGCGTTCATCGCGTCCGTGTTGCACTTCGCGACCGCGGTGTCGTAGTCCTTGTACGAGCTGTTCGCCGAGAGCTCGAGAAACACACCGGCCACGCCGAGGAGGGCACCGCCGCCGATCACGGCGTACGGCATCCACTTCGCGTTCCACCGGCGCTTGTAGCGGGTCAGCTCGTCGGCCGTGTACAGCGTGAGCTCGATCCGGAACGGCTCGCCGGGGCCGATGTACGGTGCATCGACCTGGGCGTTGTATCCGGGCTTCTCGGCCACGAACGTGTGCTTACCGACCTTGACCTTCGAGACGTAGTGGCCGGCCTTGCCGTCGTTGCCGACCGTGAACACGACCTTGCCGTCGACGGAGATCACCGCGCCGGGCTTGGAGCAGCTCACGTCGATCGTCGCGATCTGCTTCTCGACGAGGAGCATGTACTCCTTGGCGTGCTCGAACTTGTCCTTCTCGAGCGGCGCGGCGCCGAACTTGACCGCCGCCTGCAGGCTCTCGTAGACCTCGACCGGCTGATCGAGGTTGAGGAGTGCGAGGGCGAGGTTGTAGTGGATCGCGGGGTGCTGCCAGTGTGACAGCGCCTCGCGGTACAGCTTCACGGCGGCGGGGAACAGGCCGTCGTTGAGCTGGACGTTGCCCTCCTGGAACTTCTTGAAGGCGATCTTCTGATCATCCTGCGAGACACCCACGGCCCACGGCCGCGTGTCGCCGCCGGACTGCAGGCCCTCATCGGTGCCCGCCTTCTCGTCGGTCTTCGGTGTCTTCGGCGGCGCCGGGGTGGGCGTCGGCGGCGCAGGAGCAGGAGTGGGAGCCTGTGCAGACGCGATTCCGGAGCTCAGCGCGATGCTGAGCCCCACGGCAATGACCTTGATCATGGTGGTGGATCCCCGGGCAGTTACTTGAGGTCGTCGATGCTCTTGCTACCGAGCTGGCCCTGCAGACGCTCCGCACGTGCGTTGGCGGCCTTGTAGAGGTCGTCGGCACGGTCGCGCTGCTTGGCTGCTTCGTCACGCTGCGCCGCGGCCTCGGTGGCCGCGACCTGCGCCTTCCTTGCGTTGGCCTCGGCGAGAGCCGCCGCGGACTTCGCCTTCTCTTCGTTCGCGAGGCTCGCATCGAGCGCGATCTTCAGCTCGGCGTTGGTCTTCGCGAGATCCTCGGTCGCCGTGTCGAGAGCCTGGCTCGTGGTGCCGAGCTTGACCTCGGCCTTCTTCTTCGCGTCCTCGGCCGCGAGGCGCTCCGTCTCCTTGCGCTGGAGATCGGCGAGGGATTGCTCGGCCTGGGTCTTCGCCGTCTCGGCCTCGACCTTCGCGATCTCCGCCTTCTTGGCGTTGCGCGTGGCCTCGCCGCGCGACTTCTGGATGATCACGAGGGCGACCATCGCCGCCACCACGATGGCACCGAGGCCGATGAACGCCGCGATCACCATGCTCCGCCGCTTGCGCTGCGCCGCGAGCTCGTAGTTGACGACCTCCTCGAGGAAGCCGCGCTCCACATCGGAGAGCGGGCCCTTGTAGCGCTTGCGGAACTTCTTGGCCTCCTCGGCCATGTCCCCGCGCCACAGCAGGCCGACGTCGCGGTTCTTCGCGTGCCACTGGCGCGCCGCGTTCCGCAGCTGATCGATCAGCTCGGCGTCATCCTGGTTCTCGTCGAGCCAGCGCCGGAGGGCCGGCCAGTTCTGGACCAGCGATTCGTGGACGATCTCGACCGTGGATCCCTTGCCACCCTCGAGCGTCTGCACGACGAGGAGGCGGGCATCGACCATCTGATCGACCAGCCGCTGGACCTCGCCGACCTCGCGCGAGAGCTCGCGCAGCTCGGCCATCGGGACGATCGACCGGGTGCGCTCCGGGGAGACCAGCCGCAGCATGATCGCGCGGATCAGTGGCAGCTTGCCCGCGCCGAGATCGGTGATCACGCGATCGGCGTGACTCGCGAGCGCACCGCCCACGCCGCCCATCGCGGTGTACGCGTTGTGCGTGAGCAGCTTGCGCGCCTTGTCGCGCGAGTCCCACAGGCGGCTCGCCGCGAACTGCAAGAGGGGCAGCGCGCCAGGCGTGGTCTCGAGGTGATCGAGCATGTCGTCGACGGTGGCCGACAGCTCGAAGCTGAAGCCCGCCATCTCGGCCGGATTGGTGATCGCCTCGGCGAGCCCTTCGCGGCTCGGTGGCCCGAGGAAGAACAGGCCCTGGGTCAGCTCCGTGAGGAACTGCGGCGCCTCGGCCACGCGATCGAGGAAGTCCGACCGGATCGAGAGCACCACGCGCAGCGGGCTGGTCGCATCGTCGGCCACCGCGGACAGGCACGCCATGAACGCGGCGCGCTCCTCCTGATCGGCGACCTGGGTGAACAGCTCCTCGAACTGATCCACGAACAGCAGCAGGCGCCGGTTATCGCGGCGGGCCCGGCCACGCAGCACGTGACCGAGATGACCCGGCTCCTTGCGCAGCGTCTCGACGAGCTTCTTGTGCTCGTCCATCTCGTCCGCGAGGTTCGCCGCGGTCTGCACCATCGGCTGGATCACGCTGGCGAGCGCCTCGAGCGGCTTGCGGCCGGGGCGGATCACCAGCGTCTCCCAGGTCTCGCCCGAGCGCTTGAGCGCGGGGACGAGGCCAGCGCGAACGAACGACGACTTGCCAACGCCCGAGCTGCCGACCACCGCCATCAGCGGCCGATCGCGGATCCGCGTGACCATCGCCGCGATCTCGCGGTTGCGGCCGAAGAACTTGCCGGCATCGTTCTCCTGGAACGACGACAACCCGGCGTACGGGCTCTCGTCGATCTGGAGCTCCTTCATCCGGCGGCCCGGGAGGAACGGCTCGAGCGCGTGCAGCAGCTCCTCGGCGGACTGCCAGCGCTGCTCCTTGAGCTTCAGCAGGCAGCGATCGACGATCTGGATCAGCTCGCGCGGCACGTCCGGCGGCGCGGCCTCCTGCATCGACGGCATCGGCAGCTCGAGCATCGCGGTGACGACCAGCTGGTTGCCATCGAGCGGGTGCAGCGGGTGACGACCGCAGATCATCCGGTGCAGCAGCACGCCGCACGCCCAGATGTCCGTCAGGTGATCGATCTCGATACCGATGCCCCACTGCTCGGGGGACATGTACTTCAGCGTCCCCATGATCGTGCCGACCCGGGTCAAGCTGGTGTTCGTGCCGGTCGCGAGCTCGAGCGGGCTCGGCATGCGGATCGCGCCGGAGGCCTTGGGGCCATCGCCCTGCTGCGCCTGCTGGAGGACCTTCGCGATGCCGAAATCGAGGACCTTCAGCGTGCCCGACTCGGTGATGAAGATGTTGTCGGGCTTGAGATCGCGGTGGACGATGCCGTGCTCGTGCGCGCACTGGAGCGCGCGGAGGATCGAGCACATCAGCTCGACGGCACGCGCGTACGGCAGCTTCTGCCCGTTCTGCGTGGACTCCGTGAGCGGCTTGCCGTTCAGGAACTCGAGGACGATGTACGGCGCGCCGTTGTGCTCGCCGACCTCGTAGATCACGACGATGTTGTCGTGCTGGCAGCGTGCGGTGGTGCGCGCCTCGACGAGGAACCGCTGCGTCAGCTCTTCCTGGTTGGACTGCAGGAACTTGATCGCGACGCGACGACCGAGCCGGAGATCACGGGCGAGGAACACGGTCCCCATCCCGCCCTCGCCGATCATCTTGATCATCTCGTACTGATTGATCCGGACGCCCGGATGCGGCGCGGCCGCCGTTGCGTGGACCGCCGTCGAGACGCCATCGAAGGTGTCCCACGCGCTCTTGCCCGTGCGCGGCAGGAGCCCGGACTCTTCGGTGTTGCCCTTGCGCTGGGTCTGCGCCTGCGGCGGCGCCACCGTCATCGGCTGACCCGCCGGCGTACCGTTGGGCATCGTGTTCGGCGCGGTGGGCACAGGTCCCGCGTTGCCGAGGACCATCGTCGCATCCGTCGGACCCTTGGGATGGGCGACGGGCGGAACCCCGGACAGCGTCTTGGTGCGCATCGGCGCGGACTGCTCCGATCCACCGCCGTTGCCGAGCACGATCGTCGCGTCGTTGGGCGGACGGATCGAACCACTCCCTTCGGCCGGGCGCACGGCCGTGGCCTTGGCGTCAGGTGACGGTCGCGGATGTGCTCCGCTCGCATCGTTCGGGGTCTGTCCAAGCCGGGTCTTGTCTTCACTCATCGTTCGCTGTCCTCCAACGAAACCGCCAACCTGCACCCATAAGGATGCCTGCCCCACACCGCGTTCATCGTACCTGACCGGGCGCGCCAGATCCGCCACTCCAAGCGAAGTTTAGGATGCCTACACGGGCATCCATGGACGACCGGTTTTCCCGAGCGAGCAGCGCTCCTCAACCGTTGGAGATCACACGGCCCGGAGCCCATCGGCGAGCCATCGGCACTTCATGAAGTGCGACGGCTCACAGCCGGGGTAGCGGTGGCTCAGAACAGGAACAGCGGCTTGCCGCCGGCGAACAGCACGCTGTCACCGGCCGCAGACGACGACACATCGATCTCGACCATCACGCCACGCTGGATGCTCTCGTCGTGCGGATGGACGTTGTCCACCTCGCCCTCGAGGACCGCGGTGACCTTGCCGACGTTCGAGCACGCGACCAGGCCCCAGGCGCAGCCATAGAGCTTGGTGCCGATCTTCACGTTGCGCAGGTTCTGGTAGGGCACGAACGCGAGGACGATCTTCTGGTTGATCGCCTTCAGGTACGGCGAGGCCTCGAGGCGCTTCACCACCGCATCCTGATCCGCCTTGCGGAGCTTCAAGCTCTCGAGGCGCTGACCGAGGGGGATCTTCTTGCCGAGCGCGTTGTCGCGATCGAGCTTGGCCTTCTCGACCTCGCGGCGGAGCAGCCACTGATCGGTCGCAGCCGGCTTGTCGACGATCGCGCCGACCTCGCTGATGAACCGATCATCGGAGGCGACCTGGCGATCGATCTCCATCAGCGACGCATCGATCTCGACCTTCTCGGTGTCGAGCTGGCTGGCGCGCAGCTTCGCGTCAGCGAGCAGCGTGGACGACTCGACGACCTTCTGGTGCGTCGGCGACAGCACCACCGGGCGAACCCAGGTGTGGTCGAAGAAGTAGAAGACGTTGACGACGAGGAACCCGATCAGCCCGACGAGGATCGCGGTCAGCGCGACGAGGCCGGCGACCTTGTAGACCCGAACGATCGAGGGCTGGAGCGCCATCCAGAACCGTGGCCGGGCGGTGGGTCGAGGGTCCATGGGCCGTCCTTACCACTAAGCCGCAGGCATTTCCGCATGAGAATTCTGGCGTGCCAGCCGGCCCGTGGCGGTGATCGCATCGGGGATCACCATCGGGGCAGACACGACGTCGATGACGGCCTCCGGGATCGGGTTGGCGACCGGCTCCTGGGCCGCTTCCTCGTGGTTGCGGGTCTCCCAGTTCGACGTGTCGAGCGTGAACAGGGCGAGCGGCGTGAGCAGGGCGTACGTCACCGGCATCAGCAGGGACAGCGGGATGAACGAGAGGGCGCCCACGCGCTCCTCCTTGGGCTGCTTGCGGGTGCGGATCCGGTAGATCAGGCCGAAGAACACGACGGCCTCGATGTGCAGGACGAGGGCGGGGAAGAACTTGAACGAGCCGAGCATCCGGACCACCGCGACCGGATAGACCAGCAGGAGTGCGAACAACGAGAAGAAGTGGATCGCCAGCACCGGGTTCAGGCGCCACACGTGGGTCATGCCACCCGCGTAGTCGACGATGTTCGAGCGGCGCCAGCGCAGCTGCTGGGAGAAGTATCCGGACACCGTCGACGGCACGAACGTGCAGCAGCGGGCCTCGAGCGTCATCGTGGTGAGGTAGCCGGCCTTGACGATCTGGCGGGTGAGGAACCGATCCTCGCCGTACTTGATCGGCACGCCCAGGACCTCGCGGGTCTCGAGCACCGGCTCGAGCTCGATCAGCACGCTGCGGCGGTACGCGGTGAGGCAGCCGGACAGGCACATCACGCGGCGGAACCCCCACTCGAGGTTCTTCATGAAGTAGTAGGAGTACCAGTACTTCACCACCTGCATGCGGGTGAGCCAGTTCTCCTGCTTGTTGCGGACGTCGACCCAGCCGCCGACCGCGGCGATCTTGTCGTCGGTGAACCGGCGGATCAGCTGGTGGATCGCGTTGGCGTCGACGACGACGTCGGA
Organism: Myxococcales bacterium; assembly: GCA_016720595.1. Classification (GTDB taxonomy): domain Bacteria; phylum Myxococcota_A; class Polyangia; order Haliangiales; family Haliangiaceae; genus JABFXX01. Next base: position 124,730 of record JADKKI010000021.1, on the reverse strand, counting down.
GTCCACCGAGACGATGATCTCGCTATCGGCCTCACGGGTCGCCCGGATGATCGAGCGGCGCTTGCCGAGGTTCTTCGGGTTGCGCATGACCTTGAGCCGGCCACCCGAGGTCTTCGCGATCTGGCGGGCGAGCTCGTAGCTGTCGTCGGTGGAGCAGTCATCCACGCAGATGATGTTGAGCTTGGCGGCCGGGTAGTCCGAGTCGAGGATGCTCTGGAGGGTCTCGAGGATGGCCTTGCCCTCGTTGAACATCGGGATGATCGCCGTCACGGTCGGCTCGTAGTCATCCCGGGTCTCGTCCCACGTCTTGTGACGAGCCAGCCTCAGCAGGATGCCGGCGACGTAGCGGTTGACGAATACCACCACGGCCAGGCAGTGACAGATCACCCAGAGCGTGTGGGTGGTCACGCGTGGCTCCGCGGCGACGGTGTGAAAGACAGTCGAGGTTTCACGGCAGGAAGCTAACGAGACCCAGGGGGGTTAGGAGCCCTGAGTAGTGAAGGCAAACTATGATGATTCGGTCAGTAACTCAAGTTGGTTGACGCAGGTTGCCACATTGGGCGTACCCCCATCACCGAACCTCAGGAAGTTGAGGGTCTCCAGCTTGTTTTCACCCATCCCCCATGAGATGAGCGGCAAGGTGCAGCGGCTCGCGACAGCCCTCTTGCTGATCGCATGGTTGCAGCGTTCGGCGGTGGCCGGACCACTCGATCTGAGGGGTGGCGACATCACCAGCCATGATCCGAACGCCCGAGCTTCGGACAACGGGGTAGCTACCCCATGGCTCGACCTCGGACCCTCCAAGCTGCTCGCGCCGCCCTCCGACCTCCACCCGAACCACAAGCTGGCCGCCAGCCTGACCCTCGCGGGCATCTATGCCGCGTTCGGAACCTGGACCTACTTCGCGTGGTACCGGCAGCACAAGCCGCTCGCCGAGTTCAAGTGGGGCGGCGACGGCAACTGGAAGATCTGGAGCGATGCCGAGGGCTGGTTCGGGTCCAAGCGGTACGCCGCCGGCGCGGACAAGATGGGTCACGCGTGGGCGACCTACGGGCTCGCGCGCGGTGGGACCGAGATCCTCGCGCAGTGGGGCGGGTTCGCACGTGTACCGTCGACGATCGTCGGCGCAGCGCTGTCGGAGGCGCTGTTCTTCGGCGTCGAGATCAAGGACGGCTTCTATTACGAGTTCTCGTACGGCGACTTCACGTTCAACACGCTCGGGGCGGCGCTGTCGGTTGTGATGTCGCTGTCTCCGCGGCTCGACGAGCTGATCGACTATCGCGTGCAGTACTTTCCGAGCCAGGCGTACGTGGATCAGCTCGAGGGCGGCAACGTCAACATCGCCGAGGACTACACCGGCGAGACCTACATGCTCGCCCTCCACCTGGGCGGGATCCACACCTTGCGCGACACCAGGTACGGCACCTGGACCCGGTTCGTCGATCTGGCCGTGGGCTACGGCAGCGACGGGTACAAGCCGGAGCAGCCGCTCGGGTTCCCGAAGTACCGGGAGAGCAAGCACAGCTACATCGGCATCAGCTTGAACGCGCAGGGCTTGTTCGACTGGCTGTTCGAGAACCGGTCCCGCCCGGCGCGCAAGATCACCCACGGGCTGTTCGAGATGTTCAACGCTCCGTACTCGTTCTTCCCGCTCGTGGATCACGAGACCTTGCCCAACGGCATGGTGGATCCGGGCGGCGCCTGACGCGGGCGACACGAGCGATGTGAAACCAAACGCCGCGGGCGTTGTCCATGGGGAATGCGCGGCCTGGGACCTCCGCTCTCCGTGGCCGTGTTCGCCGTCGTCGTCAGCCTCACGGCCTGCCACACCGAGTTCGACCCCTGCGACGAGCTCGCCTTCCGCGAGTTCCCCGATACCTCCGCGGCAATCACCGCGATCCTCGACGAGGTCGGCCCTGCCAAGGTCTACGCTGTCGGCGAGTATCATCCGACACGCGCGACCAGTGGCCAGCGCTCGCCGCTGTCCCGGTTCACCGGCGACATCATGGACCTCCTGGTCCCGCGCTCGCGCCACCTCGTGGTCGAGACCTGGCTCGACGAGGACTGCGCCGCCGCCGGGCGGCAGATCCGCAAGGAGGTCCAGGATGCCACCGGCCGCCCGCCGAGCACCGGGACCGAGATCGAGGCGCTGGTCATGCGCAGCCGGAAGAACAAGCTCGAGACCCACGGCCTGCCGATGACCTGCATCGAGCACGGCTCGCTGCTCGATCCCACCGGGCGGGTCGACTTCCTGAGGTTGCTCGAGCTGGTCACCGAGAAGCTCGGGGCCACGGCGCGCTCGCTGGTCAGCGATGACCGCGCGGTGATCGTGTATGGAGGTGCGCTGCACAACGATCTCTATCCGCGGTGGCCGCTCGCCGACCTGTCGTACGCCCAGGGCCTGCAGAAAGATCTCGGCGGCGGTGTGGTCGAGCTCGATCTCGTGGTGCCCGAGGTGGTGGCGCCGATGCAGATGGTGCGGCTCGATGACTGGTTCCCGCTGCTCGGCCGCGCCGCACCGGATCGCGTGATCGTGTGGGAGCGCGGGCCCGCGAGCTACGTGGTCATCCTGCCGGCGAAGGATCTGTTGACGGCGGCGGTCGCGAAGCCGCGTCCGGATCCGTACGACTAAGAGTCGTTCGGCGCGGCGTCTCGCGCCGGGTCGGCGTCCGACGACAGCCCAGCCCGCAGCCCGCGGCCAGCGGAGATCAAACCAAGGAAGCTAGGAACCAAGGTCGGAGGACTTTTCCAATCTCCACCCGGTCAGTCCACCGGATCGGCGCCAGGTCAGTCCCCCCCCAAAGTCCGCTGCCTTGCTTCCCTGGTTCCTGGGTTTGATCTCTGATCACGTGCGCAGTTCAGGTGTGACTGCTCAGGCGTCGCGATTCAGGCGCACGATCTACGTACTAGCGCGGTGCGCGCGGAGCCACAGCCGGATCCCGGCGCCGGTGCCGGCGAGCATGAGCAGCAGCAACACGAGCCCGGCGGTGCGCGTGCGGGGATAGTCCTTGATCCACAACAGACCCCACCAATCGAGGCGGGCGCGGTCGTAGCCGTCCTTGATGTTGAACGGCGTTGACGTGTAGCGGTGCCACGGCGCGTCGGCCTCGGCAGTCGCGGCGTCGGCATCGGCGACGAGCGAGCGGAGCAGCCACCAGTGCCCCACGATCGGCTGGAACGGGGGGAGCCACTCGAGCTGGTGCACATCCTCGAAGCAGCCGTCGCAGCGACCGTTCGCGCGGGTCGGGATGATCGCGCCGCTGCGATCGGGTGAGCCGAGCCACGCGATCCGGACGTCCTGGCTGATCCGTACGAAGTGATCCCAGTAGAACGCCTGACCTAGGAGCTGGACGGAGATCCCAGCGGCGACGACCACGGCGAGCACGGCGCGCCGCACACGACGCGCGGGCTCGCGCTGCCACGCATCGATCAGCACGCCGATCGACAGCGCGAGGGTCGGGGTCATGAACACGCAGAACCGATAGCCCCACGACCAGTCGCCGTTGAGCTTGTAGCGGCTGTACACGAGGAGCACGGGCACGATGCTCGCGAGCGCGGTGATGCAGGCATCGCGGTGCTCGCGCCACAGCCGTGGCAGCGCGGCGATCCCGAGGATCAACGGTGGCGAGTACAGGAAGATGCTCTTGCCGGGCGACAGGAACATCGCCCACAGCCGCGACATCGAGTTCTCGCCCCAGTGGCGTGCGAAGTACTCCGAGTAGCCCGTGGTGAACGGCGACCCGAAGCACATGGCGTTGTAGATCATCGACGCGACCACGAACGGCAGGCCGATCGCGGCCGCGTGCAGTGCGAGCGGAACGAGCTCGCGCTTGAGCGCCCGCTTGCGCCAGATCGCGACCAGGAGGCCACCGAGGATGCCGGGCGCGTAGATGTACTTGGTCGCGAACAGGAGACCGGCGAACAGGCCGAGCGCGCGGGCGTGCTTGCGGGTCGGTGCTTCGTCGAACACGAGGAGGTGCAGGACGAAGCCGGTGAAGGCCGCGGTCTGCGCGATCTCGGAGTACGAGTAATGCGCATAGACCCAGGTGATCGTGGCGAACGCGACGATCGCGGTGGCCAGGCTCGACGCGCGCGGGGACAGCTTGCGCTGGCGGCACAGCCGGAAGAACAGGACGCACGCCCACGCACCGAACAGCGAGCATGCGAGGTGGGTGGTGACGGGCTTGGCGAGCCCGATCGAGCTCGGCGAGAGCCCCTTGGCGGCGCCGAGGAGGACGAGGCCCGGGATCTGGACCAGCGACGTGATCAGTGGGTAGGTCGAGTACCACTTGCCGTCGGCGTCCTTGGACTGGTCGTCGGGCCACGGCTTGGGGATATCGATGGTGCCGTGGCGGACCATGCTCTCGGCGGCCATGTACTGGACGTTGGCGTCGCCCCACGGGGGCTCGCGGCCGCTCGACAGGAGGTACACGGCGAGGGTCGTCACGAAGATCGCCCGGGCCAGGCGGGTATCCGTGGCGCGGGCAGGGTCCGACATGCGCGACGTGGAATCTAGCTCGGTTCGGTGGGCCGGGGGCGCGCGTGGTATGTCTGGGTCGTGCCCAGCCTGGTACGCGACATGGAACCCGAGACCTCACCCCCCGACGACGTGCGCGCTCCGTCTGACGAGCAGATCGAGCGGTGGGCGTACGAGTACCTGCGGCACGCGCCGCTGTCGCTCACGCTGCGCGAGATCCACCGGCTGGTCGCGGTGGAGGCGGTCTCCGGCAGCTCCGGGCCAGTGCTCGATGTCGGCTGTGGTGACGGCTTCTGGTGGACGCTCCGCGATCACGATCATCGCGAGATCTACGGGATCGATATCTCGGCGCGCGAGATCGAGCAGGCGCGCCTGCGGATCAAGGCCTCGGTCACCGATGTCTCCAAGGAGACGCCGTTCCCGGGCACCAAGTTCGAGCAGATCATCGGCAACTGCTCGCTCGAGCACGTGCCGGATATCGACGGTGCGCTCGCGAACCTGCGCAAGGCGGCCGCCACCGGCGCGCGCCTCGTGATGTTCGTGCCCACGCCGCGCTGGGCGTATCAGGGGCGCCTGCAGTCCTGGCTGCTCGAGCACGCACCGCGCGTGGCGATGAGCATGTCGGGTGCGCTCAACGGGTTCTTCCAGCACTGGCACCTCTATGACTCCAAGGTGTGGACCAGCCTCCTCGCGCAGCATGGCTGGAAGGTGCGCTCGATCTACGGCATGGGCTCGTCGCGCTCCGAGTTCCTGTACCGGCTGTTCCTGCCGCCCTCGTTCGGCGAGTTCTTGATCAAGAAGGTCACCGGGTTCTATCCGTCGCGGCTCGCGCGCTATGTTCCGAACGCGATGCTCGCGCCGTTCGCGAAGCTCGTGCGCTGGGCGGTCTCGGATCCGCTCGTCGCCGCCGATTCTCCGACGGCGTACGAGTACATGATCATCGCCGAAGCCATCGAACCGCCCGCCCGGTGAGCTCGCGATGACGACCGACACCACCGACTACTTCGCGAACCACGTCCGCGCGCGGCAGTTCCCGTGGACGCTCTATCACCAGCCGCTCGAGAAGGATCTCGCGAAGTTCCTGCGGCAGGTCGCGGCCGAGCATCCCACCGGCGAGGTGCTGGTGGTCGGATGCGGGTTGCTGCAGGAGATCGATGCTGCGCCGAGCGGCCTGACCTTCCACGTCGCCGACATCGATGATCGTGCCGTCGCGGCCGTGCTCGACCGCAACGATGTCCGGATCACGGGAGGCACCGTGGTTCCTCCCGAGGTCCCCGTCGACCAGAGCCTCGGCGCGCGGCACCGGTTCGCCGCGATCTACGCCAAGGAGGTCGTGGAGCACGTGCTCGCGTGGCCCGCGTGGCTCGCGGGGCTGCGGCGCGCGCTGGTGCCGAGCGGGCGGCTCTGGCTCTCGACCCCGAACTACGGCGAGCCGTGGCTCCCGGCGATCGAATCCACGGTGCTCGAGCTGATCGCGCGCCGCTCGGGGTTCTCGCGCAAGCACATCCACCCCACGCGGTTCTCGAAGGGCTCGCTCGGGCGAGGGCTGCGGGCCGCGGGCTTCGAGCAGGTCGACGTCAGCGCCACGCCGACGCGGCTCGCGCTCACGAGCTGGGCGCGCGCACCGCGCTGATCACGTCGGGGGGTGGTTGCGTTCCTGGTAGATCCGCAGGATGTCGGCCGCCGTCTCCTCGATCGCGCGATTGGTGACGTCGATGACCGGCCAGTTCGGGTGCTTGCGGAAGATCTCCCGCGAGTACGCGATCTCGGTCTCGATGTGAGCGCGCTGGCCGTAGCTCGAATCGTTCGGCATGCCGAGGTGCGAGAGGCGCGCCTGGCGGATCCGCATCAGCATGTCGGGCTGCACGATCACGCCGAACACCTTCCGGTCATCGACCTGGCTCAGCTCCTCGGGAGGATCCACGCCGAGGACGAGCGGCACGTTGGCGACCTTGAGCCCGCGCTGTGCGAGGTACGTGGACAGCGGCGTCTTGGAGGTACGCGAGATCCCGACGAGGACGAGATCCGCCTTCGGGAGGTTGCGCGGCTCGGCGCCATCGTCGTTCTTGACCGCGAACTCCACCGCCTCGATGCGACGGAAGTAGTCATCGTTGATCGCGTACAGGAGGCCAGGCACGCCGGCCGGGGCCGCGCCCAGGAACACGGCGAGCTTGCTGATCAGAGCGCCGATCAGATCGACGGTCTCGATGTTGTAGCGCTCGACCAGCTGGCTGATCAGCGCGCGCTCCTCGGTGTTGACCACCGTGAACACGACGAGGGCGCGCTGCTCCGCGGCCTTCTCGAGGATCTGCTCCAGCTCGCTCTCGAGGCGGACCCGCGAGAACAGCCGGATCTGGACCGGCTCGCTGAACTGCAGCGTCGCGGCGCGAACCATGCGCTCTGCGGTCTCGCCGGTCGCGTCGCTGATGATCATGACCGTCTTCATAACTGGGCCGTCTATAACACGGGCAGATGATGACGGGGCTTCGCCCGATCGGCCGCGTGGTCGATCACGCGCGGGCATTCGGGATCGGGCGACGACAGTGCGCCGGTGACGTGGGCCGAGACGACTTTACAGCCGCCGCGACACAGCGCGTGGTACTCGCAGCTCGCGCACGGCTCCGCCGCCTGCTGCCAGGTCCGGAATGCGCCGAACGCCTCGGGCGCCTGCCAGTACGCGGCGAGCCCATCGATCTTCGGGCGCTCGCCCTCCACGGCCGGCGGTGGCGAGGCGAAGCTGCACGCGGTCAGCTGGCCGCCGGCCTTCGCACCGACGAGGAAATCGCCGCCCGTGCAGCCATAGACCGCGAGCTCGGCGAGCAGCGCGCGATCGGGCCGGTGGTGGACGAGCATCGGCGTGTACGAACAATCGACCTTGATCCGGAGCGCGTGGCGCCTGGTCGCGGCGAGCACTGTCGGGAGGAAGGCGCGGTGCTGGGCGTCGGTGCAGCGCTGCGCCTCGTACGTGCGTGCGCCCCGGCCCGAGGGCTTGAACCGGAGCAGCTCCACCTCCGACAGCCGCCGCTCCGCCGCATAGGCGAACAACGCATCGAGCTCGGCGAAGTTGTGGCGCGTGACCACCACGTTGATCCCGATCTCGCGTTTCACCTCCCGCAGCGCCTTGACCGCGGCGTCCGCGCGCGCGAACCCATCGAAGCCGCGCACCGCCGCGTAGGCAAGGCCGAGCCCATCGATCGAGACGTTGATCTGGCCGAACAGCGCCGCGAGCGGGAGCAAGCGCTCGAGACCGTCGAGGCCCGAGGTCGTGAGGTTGGGGACGATGCCACGGCGGCGGGCATGCTCGGCCAGGTCTCCGAGCCACGGCAGCACGGCGCTCTCGCCGCCACCGAGCGCCACGTGAAACACGCCCGCATCGGCGAGCGCATCGATCGCACGGGTCCACTCGACGAGGCCCCACTCGTTCGGCGCACCCTCCGCCGAAGCTCCCGTGTAGCAGCCACTGCACCCGGCAGTGCAGCGGTTGGTCAGCTGGAGGTGCGCCTCGAGAGGTGCCGAGAGGATCATCTCGCCGACGGCAGGCTCGTCCCCGTGCCAGAGCGGTGACGCTGCGGTCCGCAGCACGCGGCGCGCATACGCGCGATCGACGAACACGAGCGCGCGGGGCACGACGGTCTGCACGATCGCGCCGAACCTCTCGAGCCGCATCCGCCGCGCGGGGTGCCTGCGCTCGGCCCGGGCACGCTCGAGGAGCGCGAAGCCCGCATCGACGGCGCGGGTGGCGAGCTGACGAGCGCGGGCGAACACGGGGCAAAGCTAGCCCATCGTCGCCGCCCGTGCTGCGCCGGCCCGTGCGCTCCGGAACGGCTGGTTCGAACACCGTCGTCGCTGGTTTTCTGCCCAGATCGCTGGCCCCGTGCGTCTATGGGGCATGTACCGCGCGCTCGTCCTCGCGTTCCTCGCGCTCTTCGCGTGCAGTTGCGGTGGTTTCGGGCCGGTCCGGGAGGTCGGAGGCCGGAGGGTTGGCGTCGAGCCTCACACCGTCGGGCCGGTCCGGCTGGTGGGCTTCGTGAACGTCAAGGACTCGATCGTCGACGCCGACGCCGGAGCTGACTTCGCCATGGTGCTCCCCGGAGGCGATTGGCTCGCCAAGGTCAACGCGGCGATCGTTCGGCTGTCGCCCGATGGTCGGAGCGTGCGCTGGTCGAAGACTGGCCTCGGGGTCTGGGATGCCGTCGCCGGGCCCGCCGACCGCGTGATCTGCGTGGGAGAGATCGCGGACCCCAAGGCGTTGAACGGCGCCGCCCGCGCGCTGTTCGCGCTCGACACCCGGACTGGCGCACTCGTGTGGCGCATCGAGGCGGATCCGATCGTGCGCGGTGCGAGCGCGAAGCTGGCGCGCGTCGGCACCATCACGGTCGCGGCCTCGGCGTATGGCGAGGCCGCCGTCGACGATGCCGGCAAGCTCGCGTGGGTCGCACAACCGCGCGAGCGCAGCGACGACCCGCTGATCGCACCGATCGCGGGAGGCGTGGTGGTGGTGTCGACGCCCGAGCGCTTCGCGCACGACTTCGTCGGAGCGGCCCCTCTGCATCGACCACTCGTGATGCGCACGCTCGCGATCGCCACCGGCGAGCAGCGCGGGCGGTTCGAGCTCGCGGCCGAAGGCGACTTCTACGCGCTCGGCGAGCTCGGATTCTCCGGCGATGGCCGGATCGCGGTCCAGGTGGGCGATGTCCGCGTCAAGGTCGAGCCGTGGACGTCTCCTCAGGGCGAGCCATCGACGATGCAGACCAACGTCTCCACGGTCCGGATCGTGGAGCTCGACGCCAGAGACCTGGCGGCACCGGTGGCTCGTGCGCGCGCGCTACCGCACGAGGAGCCGAGCGCGATGCCTGGGGCGCTCGCGGGATCGGAGGTGGTGTTCGTCGACCGGTATGCGACGGAGGGCGCGGCGCTCGGGATGCTGATCGTGGACCTCGAAGGCGTGCGCGCACGGCGGGTGCCGCTCCTGCAGACCGCGAAGCACCACGCGCATGTCCAGTTCACCCAGCTCGGCGTACGCGCCGATCAGATCAGCTTCGCGGGCCAGTTCACGGGGAGTGCGTCGCCGCTCCGGGCGCGGGTGGAGAAGGTGGACTGGTGTGAAGCGCAGCGCGGGGTCGAGTGCTTCGGAAGCCATGACGATGTGACGCTGTCCCCAACGGCCGGCGTGATCGGCACGGTTCGATTCGAACATGGGAGCGCGCATCCGTGAGTCGGCTCCGGTAGCCTGCGGGCATGCCGGTCATCGAGCTCGAGCTTGCTCGGCGCCTCGCCGCCGAGTGGGTCGCCGCGTGGAACAGTCATGATCTCGAGCGGATCCTCGAGCACTACGCGGAGGACTTCGAGATGCGGTCGCCGCTGATCGCCGAGCGTGGCTTCTCGGCGAGTGGCGCGCTGAAGGGCAAGGCAGCGATCCGGCCGTACTGGGCCGCGGGTCTCGCGGCTTCGCCGCCGATCCGGTTCGAGCTGCTCGACGTCTACGCCGGCGTCAACACCGTGGTGATCCACTACCGCAGTGTCGGGCGCAAGCTGGTCACCGAGATCCTCGAGCTCGATGACGAGGGACAACAGGTCGTGCGCGGCTCGGCCTGCTACGGCCCGCCTGCATCGTGATGGATCCGTATCGCTCACCGCCCGAGGAGACCGCCCACGTCGAGCCCGAGCTCGATCGGCTCCCGCTCTGGCTCCGGTTCACGCCGCTGCGCGCGGGCTGGATCGTGGTCACGCCGTCGGCGCTCCGCTTCGAGCCGCGCGCCGGCCGAGCGCGGACGGTGCCGCTCGCAGGTGGCCTCGAGGCGCTCCAGCTCTCGCTCGCGCTCGGCGCGCGCCCGCGGCTCAAGCGGCGCGCGATCCGCACCGCGGACACGATCGAATCGTGGCGGCAGATCGCGGCGAGTGCGCCGTACCAGCGGTCACTGAGGGCGGCGCGGTATGCCGGGATCCTCGCGCGCGCTCATGGCCACAGCTTCGCGGGTGGTGCCCATGAGGACCGCGCGTTCGTGCCGATCGTCGATGGCGATCATCTCGTGGTGATCGAGGCCGCGCCGTCGTACGAGGTCTGCTTCGAGCGGGATCCACCGCATGGCTGGCCCGATCATTCGGGGGCGCTGCTCGCGCGCGCCCTCTCGTGGCTGGCGCGGGACGAGCTGGCGCGCGTGCTCTCTCGCGTGCGTGCACACACTCATGCGCGGTGGTGCCGGGTGTTCACACGGGAGGAGGTGCGCGCGCGGCCCGCCTATGTGGAGGATCGGCGCAGGTTCGAGCTCCTCGGGAACAACGCCCGCGATGCGATCGCACTCGAGCTCGATGCCGGTGAGCGTGCGATGCTCGAGCACTGGCTCGAGACCGGTCACGTCGGCTGACCGCGCTACGCCTTCTGGAGGAAGCGCCGGACCGCCGCGCCGAGGGCGGTGGCATCGAATGGCTTCGCGAGCATCGACGTGAACACGCTCCCGGCCTCGGGCGGGATCTCGCCGAAGCCGGTGATCAGGACGATGGGGAGCGCGGGGTAGAGAGCGCGGATCGCCGTGCCGGCTGCGAGCCCGCTGACCTCGGGCATCGAGAGATCCATGAGCACGAGATCGAGAGCCGAGCCTTCACGCTGGACCAGCTCGATCGCCTCCGCTCCGCCGCGCGCTGACACCACCGTCAGGCCCAGGCGGCGAATCACACGCTCGACGATCCGCACGACCTGCGGATCGTCGTCCACCACGAGCACCCGGCCGACCAGCAGCGGCTTCACGCTGGGTGGAAGCGAGGGCGCAGGCGCGATCTCCGCAGGCAGTGCCGCCGGGAGGTAGATCCGGAACGTGGTGCCGTGATCGAGCTGCGTCTCGATCGCCACCACGCCGCGGTGGCCACGCACGATTCCGCGCACGACGGACAGCCCGAGGCCGCGCCCCAACCTCCGGGTCGAGAAGTAGGGATCGAACGCGCGGGCCGCGGTGGCCGCGGTCATGCCGGTCCCCTCGTCTCGGACCTCGAGGACGACGTTGCGCCTGGTGACCAGCTCCCGCAGCTCCGGCGTCCTCTCGAGGTCGGTCGGGGTGAGCTCGATCTCGCGGACGGTGATCGAGATCGAGCCGGCGCGATCGCGCATCGCCTCGGCGGCGTTGACCACCAGGTTGATCACCACCTGCCGGAGCTGGAGCTCGTCGGCGAGGATCGGAGGCACGCTCGAATCGAGGTGGAGCTCGAGCGGCACCCCGGGGGCGGAGGTGCGGAGCATCGGCTCGAGATTCTCGATCATCCTCGCGAGCTGGAGGTTGTGCGCGGGCTCGCTGCCATGGCCCGAGTACGCGAGCATCTGGTGGGCGAGCTCGCCTGCTTGGCGCGCCGCGCGGTGGACGTCGAGCAGCGGCTCCGCGAGCTTGGAGCTCCGGCCGAGCTCGTCGAGCACGTGATCGGTGCCGCCGAGCACCACGGTGAGCAGGTTGTTGAACGTGTGGGCGATGCCACCTGCGAGGGTCCCCAGGCTCTCGAGCCGGAGGGCCTCGTGGCTGCGGCGCTCGTTGACCTTCTTCGTGGTCACGTCGACGAGCGCGAGCACGGCCACGGCGCGACCTTCGTCCTCGATCGCCGCACCGTCGAGGAGGATCTCGACCGCGGGCACGCCTTCGTCGAACTCGAGCTCCGTCTCGCACGCCTGCGCCGCGGGGGACGCGAACAGGCTGCTGATCAGCTCGTTCAGCGCGGGGCGCCTGGCTTCCGGAACGAACACCAGGAGCCGGCGCTCGATCAGATGTTCGCGTGGCGCCCGCAGCAGCTCGCAGGCAGCGCGGTTGACGTCGCGGAGCACGCCCGTGGCATCGATCGTGACGAGCGGGACGGGCGCGAGATCGTGGAGCGCCTGGTACCGATCGCGTGCCGCCCTCAGCGCGAGGTTGGCCTGCTGCAGCTCCGCGTTGACCTCGCGCAGCTCGTGGTTCTGCACCTCGAGCTCCGCCTGGTAGCGCTCGAGCGCTGCGAGCTCGGTGGGATCGACGTTCACCTACGTCACGTCGATCGGTGCTGTGTTCTGCGTCCTGGCACCGCGAGATCTCGCCAGGGAACTTACACGGTTTGGCCTGAAACCGGGGGCGTGAATTCGGCCTCGATGACCGAGAGCACACGAGTCGGTGCACCTGTCGGCGAGCGGGTGATCACGGACTCGCGGGCTCGGTAGGGCGTGTACGCACCGCTGGAGTCGCGCAGGTGGAGCATCCGGGTCACCACCTCACCATCCCGCAGCGCTTCGAGCCGGACGAGCCATCGCGCTGTGTCATCGGCGCTCGGTGGAGCGAACAGCGATTCGAAGCGCTCGCCCGCGCCCCCGACCGCCTGGAGGCACGCGCGCGCTCTCTCGTTGAGGTAGACGTCGCGCTGCAAGGCGAGATCACGAAGGTAGACCATGCCGGGCCAGCGATCGAGCAGCCGTGCAATCGCATCATCGGAGGCTCGGATCGCGAGCGCCTCCTCCGCGAGGCGCAGCGAGGTCACGTCGAAGAATGTGATCACGACGCCATCGATCAAGTTGTCCATCGTGCGGTAGGGATGGATTCGCATCGCATAGCGTGTGCCATCGAGACCGGTGACCGGGATCTCCGTGGACACCAGCGTCTCGATCACCGAGCGGACATCGCGCGCGAGCTCGTGGTAGGCGATCTTGAGCGTCAGGTCGGTGATCATCCGCCCCACGTCGCCGGCGATCACGTTCGCGATCCGCGTGGCCTCGTTGGTGAACCGCTTGATCCGCAGGGCGTTGTCGAGGAACAGCGTCGGGATCTTGGTGCTGTTGAGCAGGTTGCGGAGATCATCGTTCGCCGTGGCGAGGTGATCGTTCGTGGCCTCGAGCTCGGTGTTGAGGGTGACCAGCTCCTCGTTCATGGACTGCAGCTCCTCCTTCGAGGTGGTCACCTCCTCGTTGGTGCTCTGCAGCTCTTCGTTGGTGCTCTGCAGCTCCTCGTTCGTGGCCTCGAGCTGGGCCTGCGAGATCTCCATGTCGCGGACCACGTTCTGGAGGTGCGCTTTGGTCTGGGCGAGCTCGCGATCGGCGGCCCTGGTGGTGCGTGTGGCGCGGGGCTGTTTACCCTTGGTCGCCGTGCCGGCGCGCACGGGGACCTCCGAGAACGCGACCAGGAGCAACCCCCGCAGCGAGGCTGGTTCCGTCATGGGCACCACGGTGAGGTCGACGCGATACGTCCCACGATCGCCCCGCACCAGGACGTCGGGCAGCATCACACGGCGTCGGCGTTCGATGGCCTTGCGGATCGCGATCCCCAGGTGCCGTCCGAGACCCTCGCGCGCCATCGCGTAGATGTTGACGTTGACCTTTCCGACCGGTGGCTCGAGGTAGCGAGTGGCACGGCGTGACGAATACAGGAGGTCCCCCCGATCGTTGATCACGACCGTCACCGGCGCGAGGTCGTCCACGATAATCTGGTGAGCCGCCTCGGCGAGAGTCGGCTCCAGCCTCGGGGCCTGGGCGCCGGTCGTCGAGCCCGGCCGTACACCCCTGAGTAGCTCGAGGTGCTTGCTGGAAGGGCGCAACGCCGCGATCCGCTGGAACACTTTCCCCTTCGGATCGATCGGGGTGAACAGCTCCTCCGCTGATGTTACCGACTCCGCCGGCCCGAGAACAAGCAGACCACCCGGGGCCAACGCGTAGTGGAAGCGTGGCATCAGCATCTGCTGGAGCTCGGACTGAAAATAGATCAGCACGTTGCGACAGCACAGGACGTCGAGGCGGGTGAATGGCGGATCCGTGATCAGATCGTGGTGGGCGAACACCACCGTCTCGCGGAGCTCCTTGCGGATCCGATAGCCGCCGTCATCGCGCACGAAGTTGTCGGCGAGCCGCTCCGCGGACATCTGGCTCGCGATGTCGTGCGGATAGTGACCGGTGCGGGCGGTCTCGATCGCGTGTTTGTCGATGTCGGTGGCGTAGATCTGCACCGCGACGTCGAGCGCGTGGGCGTGGGCGAGCATCTCGCGGAACACGATCGCGAGCGAGTACGCCTCCTCGCCCGTCGAGCAGCCGGCGACCCACGCGCGCAGCGTGCGAGGTGCGTCCTTGGCCGCGAGGAGTGCGGGGAGCGCCACGTCACGCAGCGTGACGAAGACCTCCTCGTCGCGGAAGAACTGGGTGACGCCGATCAGGAGCTCGCTCAGCAGGAGCTGAGCCTCCTCGGGACTCGCATCGAGGTACGTGGCGTAGGCGTCGAGCGTCGCGAGCTTGTGGACCACGAGCCTGCGCTCGACGCGGCGCTGGATCGAGCTCGGCTTGTAGCGGCTGAGGTCGTAGCCGGTGTGGCGGTGCACTCCATCGAGGACACGTGCGAGAGGGCGTCCCGCGCCGGCTGCCGCTGGAGCGGGCGTATCGCCTCCGATGCTCGCGATGCTCGCGATGTTCACAGTGAGCTGGGCGGGCAGCTGGTCGGCGCGCGCCACCACGGCGGAGGGCACCGCCGCGAGTGCGGCGCGCGGCATCGGAGCGAACGCCGCGGACTTGGGGTCCTGGACCAGTGTGCGCCCGCCAGCCTCGGCGACGTCGCGGAGCCCGAGTGCGCCGTCGGTGCCCATGCCCGAGAGCACCACGGCAATCGCCGACTGGCCACGTTCGCGGGCGAGGCTCCGGAAGAACACGTCGATCGGCAGGTGCACGGTTCGCCGCGGTGAACGCGGGCGGAGGTGCAGCACGTCGGCCTCGATCACGACATCGTAGGCCGGGGGCATCACCAGCACCGTGTCGGGGGTGATCCGAACGCCATCTTCGATCTCCCGCACAGGCATCGCCGTGACGCGCTGGATCAGCTCGGGGAGCAGCGCCTTGTGGTCCGGATCGAGGTGGGTGACCACGACGAACGCCATCCCGGTCGAAGGGGGAATGTGCGCGAAGAACTGCTCGAGTGCCTCGAGACCACCGGCGGAGCCGCCGATCCCGACCACGAACGCGGGTCTCCGGGCCGCGGCACGCTTGCCACCCTTCCCGGTCACCTTCCGCGGCGCCGCCACACGGCACCGTACCGTGGTTAGCCGGTCTTGGGCGCGGCGGTGACCACGATGCGCTCGCGCTTCGAGACCACCACGCCGCCGGGCTTCTCGACCGTCACGGCGAACAGCACGGGCTGGTCGACTCGCAGCTTCGCCGTGATCGGGATGATGACTTCACCCGTCGACGACACATCGAACACGCCACCATCGACGGGGAACGCCTGGTCGCGATCCTTGTCGAAGATCCACAGCTGGTACTGGATCGCCTTGCTGTCGTTCGGCGCCAGACCCTTGAACCGCATGTAGCCGCGCTGCGCGCTCGCACTCCACACCACCTCGCCGCTCGCACCGGCGGCGTTGGGATCCTGGGTGGCGGTCCACGGCAAGGTCGTGACGTCCTTCGCGGTGGCGAGCAGCTCGGCGCGCGCCTCGGCCATCGTCGGTGTCTTCGGTGGTGGTGGAGCCACCTCGACGATCTTCTCGGTAGGCGGGCGCTGCGTCGCCCACACCACGGCACCGGCCGCGAGTGCGATCGAGGCGGCCGCGGCGATCACGGCATAGGTCACCGCGCGCGACTTCCGCTTGGCCTCGATCGGGATCACCCGCGGAATCCCGTGGGGCGGCGTGAAGGTGACCACGGGCAAGTGGCTCGAGGCGGCGGCATGGGGCTCGATCGCTGGGGCCGGTTCTGCGCGGACTACGGGTGGCGTGGGAGCGATCACCGGTGTGGGCGCGGCAGCGACCATGGGTGGCGTGGGAGCGATCACCGGTGTGGGCGCGGCGGCGACCACGGGTGGCGTGGGAGCGATCACCGGTGTGGGCGCGGCGGCGACCACGGGTGGCGTGGGAGCGATCACCGGTGTGGGCGCGGCGGCGACCACGGGTGGCGTGGGAGCGATCACCGGTGCGGGCGCGGCGGAGATCACGGGCGTGGGCGTGCTCGCCGATGCCGGCGTGGCGCGCGCCGCGGAAGCCGTGGGTACGGCCGGCAGAGGCGCGGGCTCCACGTGCGCGACCGGTGGCGTGGTCGTGGAGATCGGCCGTGGCATCACCACGCCGGCGAGAGTCATCGGGACCATCGCGGGCATCACGGTGGTGCGTGCAGCATCGACGCCCGCGGCGATCAGGATCTTGTCGGCGACGTCGATTGGGAGCTCGTCGACGCGGATCGTGGCGAGGTCCACCGCCGAGGCGGCGAGCTCGAAGCTGAGGTCGTCTTCGGCGCCGAGGGCGACGAGCTCGGCGGTCTCGCGATCGTCGAGGCCCTCGGTGGCGCGCTGGAGCAGGAGTTCCTGGGCACGGAACGTCTCGATCTCGTTCAACGGGCGCTTCACGGGAGGTCTCCTTGATCTACGCCCGAGAGGGCCGCCCGGATCGACAGCAAACCGCGCCGGGCGTGGGCCTTGACGGTCCCCAGCGGCATCCCGGTCTGGGCGGCGATCTCGCCATGCGACATGCCATGGCAGGTCGACAGCACGAGCACCTGGCGCTGCTCGGGACGCAGTGCGTCGAGTGCGCGCGCCGCCTGGGAAGCCTCCGCACACAGCGCGGGGGAGGCGCCGGGGTCGACGTGGGTGGGCACCTCGGGGAGCTGCTCCGTGGTGGGGCGCCGCCGGCGCATCCGCCGTCGATCGATCAGGCGCCGGCGCGCGATCATGGCGACGAACGCGGTCTCGGAGGCGATCGCGGGATCGAACCGAGCGGAGCTCTTCCACAGATCGAGGAAGATCTCCTGCACGGCATCCTCGGCATCCGTCATGTCGAACCGGCGGGCGATCGACCACACCAGCCCGCCGTAGCGCTCGATGCACTCGCGCGTGGCAACGGCATCGCCCGCCGCGACTCGCCCCAGAAGTGGGGGCGGAGCCAGGGGCGGGCGATCCGGATCCGGTTGCATGTCGCGGGCAGAAGGTAGCATCGGTTCATCGGCAGCCGTTCATCGGGTGCGGATCACGGCCAGATCAGGATCAGAGCAAGGTCGGAGCAAGGTCGGAGCAAGGTCGGAGCGTGGTCGGAACGTGGTCGGAGCATCGCCGGAGCATGGCCGGAGCAAGGTCGAGCTGGTCGGGCGTGGTCGGGCCGGAGCGTGGTCGAACGTGGTCGGAGGCGTCGCCCGGAGCATGGCCGCACATGGCTGCTCACGGGGTGACGATGCAGGTCGAGAGCAGGCGGCCCTTGGGCGGCGCGCTGTCGAGGCAGAGCAGCACCTTGAGCGGATTGGCGTGCGCCCCGGTCTTGCCGCCGATCGCGATCGCGGTGGCGATCTGATCCACCGCGAGGTTCACGCTGGGGATCGTCAGCGCATCGGTGGTCGCATTCGCGAGGCGCGCGGACACCGCCGAGGTCACAGGCGCGGTCTCGACGTAGCCATTGGTGGAGAGTGCCGTGCCGTTCGACGGGGCGGTCTGGCCGAACGAGACGTTCGCGAACACGCGGGTGAACAGGTGCGCATAGCCGAGGCCGACGTCCACCGCCGGCGTGCCGGGGGAGGCGTGGAAGAACCGGAGCTTGGTACGGCCCGCGGTGACGGTGGGTTCGTCGGCGAGGACGCGGAGGCGAAACGCGGGATCGTTCGCGGCGGCGCCCGAGCGATCGATGATGCCGATCGCGGCGACCGTCGCGGTCAGGCCCGGAGTCAGCGTGATGTTCTGCGTGTCGGGCACGGCGCCGGCGCCGCAGCCCGTCGCGGTCGCGAGGATCACGCGCACGTCGTACGCGCGGGTCGGCAGGTCGACGTAGGTGGTGACCTGCGGATACGCGAGGCCCTCGGGCGCGCCGAGCGAGCGGAGCAGGGGCTGGCCATAGTTGCCGCTGCCGGCCTCGGCGAGGCAGATGTCCACCGCGGGCGCATCGGGCGAGAGGTGCGCGATCCGCACCCGTGCTCGCTCGGGCGCACCGCCCACCGCCTTGCATTCGGAGAGCAGGCCGGTCGGTGCCGCGTTGTCGATGCACAGCAGCACGTCGAGCGGCGCGTGCGGGTTGACCGCGTCGCCGATCGCGAAGGCCGTGGCGATCGTGCCGGCCTCGATGCGCGCCGGCTTGACGGAGATCGCATCGGTGGCGGTGCCGGTGAGGCGCGCACTGAGCTCGCCGTGCTGGATCGGCGTGGTCTCGAGATACGCGTTCGAGGCGGCGTACGCGACGTTGGTGAACACCGGCGTGAAGGCCACGCCACCACCGAGGCCGACGTCGACGTTCGGCGTGCCAGGCGACGCGTGGATGAAGCGCAGCTTGATCTTGCCGAACGCGACCGTGGCGTCATCGAGGTACGCCTTGACCGCGAACGGGACCGTGCCCACCACGTGGCCCTCGGCGGCGATGGTCGCGGACGCGCCGGCGGTTAGCTCGGGCAGATCGGTGATGTCGGGCAGGCCGCCGAGCGAGGTTGCACAGTCCGCCGATCCCGGCGCGACGAGACGCACGTCGTACTGCATCGCCGCGACGTCGAGGTACCTGGTCACGTTGCCGTACGACAGGCCATCGGCTGCACCTGCGGCGCCGAGCACGGGGCCGGCGAACTCCCCCGAGCCCGCAGGCGCGAGACAAAAGTCCACGGCCGGAGCGCCGGGCGACAGGTGCGCCACGCGCACGCGGGCGGTCGGCATCTCGTCCCCCTGCATCGGCGTGCAACCCGCACCGGCGACCATCGAGACAACGAGACCAAGCGACGTCTGGATCTTCATGCTGCGGCTCCCTCGGGCAGTGAGCGCCCGTGTAGAGCCCTTCGCCGGCCTGCGGAAACTGGATGCAGCGGATCGTTCGTCCGTCCCAACGCGGAGTTACGACGGGGTCGGCTCGACGGGCGGCGGCGGGGGGGCAGGGCGCCGCCAGCGAAGCAGGGCACCGATCACGGGCGTGACCACCGCGAGCGCCGTGGCGCCCAGGAGGAGGAACGTCACGTCCACGCCGAGGCTGGACGAGTTGGGGTTCATGCCCCACTTGATCGCCAGGATGCGTCCGCGCTTCATGGGCTCACTATACTCGACGTCCCAGCCTGCGATACTTCGTGCCATCGTCACGTCGATCGACCGTGCTTGGCTCGGCCTGCGCTACGTTCCCGCGCACGATGAAGACCTCACCGATGCTCGCGGCTCCGGCCCTCGCGGCTACCGCCTTGATGACGTTGTTCGTGGTGCCCGCCCGAGCAGCGCCGGACAAGCAGACGGATCGCGCGGGATGGATCAAGGCGTCGATGGACGGTCGGCAGGCCGCGTTCTGTGGCCCGGTCAAGCCCAAGGATCTGAGTGGCGGGGCGGATCCTGACTTCGTGGCGAACCAGGTCAAGAAGCAGTGGGAGGGCGTGAAGCTCTCCGAGGTCAGCCTGGGTGACGCGCTCCCGCTGGCAACGGCGCTCTGCAAGTTCCCCGGCAACGCCGACCTCCAGGCCGCGCTGTCTCCGCTGTGGCAAGGGTTCGTGAAGTTCTACGGGTTCGGCGCTGCCGATCTCGCGGACTTCGCCGCGGTCCAGGATCCGGGCCAGGCCACGCTGCCGCTCGAGACCCGAGCGCCGAAGGACGCGCGGCTGGCGGATGGCGACGCGCTTACCCAGGCACTCGTCGCGAAGAGCCTGCTGGTCACGTCCTACGGCATGGACTTCATGTCGTACGCCGAGCTCCTCGACACCACGCCCACCACCTCCGAGCACCTCAAGGCCGCGTTCGTGGAGCAGTGCGTGGACAGCTATCACGGCAGCATCGCGCGCTGGGCGATCTGCAAGGACGACGCGCTCTCGCTCGATCGCAAGCGGTTCGATCGAGAGCTCGCCACGGCCAAGATCGACGCCCGCCACCGGCTCGAGGACAAGGTGCGGTTCGTCAAGCTGCAGCAGGCGGTCAAGCTGCGGGCCGACCAGTACGCGGCGGAAGCTGCCAAGGATGGTGGGGTCGCCAAGGTGATCGACGCGATCCCGGCGAGTGCGGCCAAGACGTGGGAGGACGACCGCGGCCCCCATCAAGCGCTCCTGGCGTGGACCTACAAGCTCGTCGACGACGCACGCGCGAACAACAAGAAGCTCATGGACGGATGCGAGGCCGAGCTGCGTACGCACCTGGCGACCTACCTCGGGGCAAAGAAGCCCGCGACCTCGAACGATCTCAAGAACGTGTTCCGGGACGACATCGGGAGCCAGCTCGGCAACGCCGCGGCGCTGTGCTTCGTGCGCAATGAGGCGGCGCAGAAGTTCTGGTCCGACTGGTCTTCTGGCTTCGCGCAGCGGTGGGGACGGCGAACCATGATCTGGCACGCACTGGTCTCCGAGAAGATCGACTTCGACACCAACCGTGGGAATGACCCGCTCGGGCTGCCGCGCCCGGTGATCACCTACGCCAACGCGTCCACATCAGGGTCGAGCGGAACGATCGCGACGATGCAGGAGAGCGACACCGGCTTCGCCATCACCTTCAAGAAGGAGTCCTGGAAGGAACCGGTGTGCAAGCAGTGGAAGGAGACCAACAAGATCGACGGCATCGACCCGCAGTCAGGCAAGCTGATCTACCGGACGGTGTGCACCAAGTCGGGGATGGAGACGCGCACGAACACCCCGACCCCGGTCACCGTCGACAAGGCGTACGCCACGGGCCTCAAGATCGGGGTCGCCTCGTCGTTCGTGCGGAACTCGGACGGCAGCGCGTATCCGGTCGCGATCTACTCCGACAAGAAGCGCACCAAGCTCGTCGGCGCGTTCGGGATCTCGTTCTAGTAGATAGCGCCCGCACCGAGGTTGCGTACGCGAATCGAAGCAAAGCTTCGTCGCGCCCGGCGATCTACGGCCAATCGCTGTGGCCAGTCGGCGAATAGAGCTCGTGGGCGAGGAGGCGCGTGACCACGCCGCAACGACGCCCGCGCAGGTGCGCGGACGTTGGGCGAGGCGACGACGCTCGAGCGTTCGTGGTGGTGGTCAGGTCGGTAGCGGCGCGACGGGGACGTTGGCGAACCGACGCAGCCAGTACGTGCCCGCGGGGAACACCACGGGGATGCCCGCGAGCCAGGCGAGGCGTGCGGCCTTGTGCTCGGCGACGAACGCCTTGTTGCGCTGGAGCGCTTCGATGCGATGCCACTTGCTGCGGGCGGCCACACGCGGATTGAGCGTGCGCCGCGGCTCGTGTGAGGTCGGGGAGTCGCGCCACGACTGGCGAAGGATGCGCGCCCGGCCGACGACGCGGCGCCCGGTCTCGGCTCGCTCTTGCCGCTTCGCGTCCTCGACGGCGGTGATGCCCTTCTGGACCTCGCCGCGGAAGTAGTCCGGATCCCCGAGCTCCTCCGGGATCGTGATCTGGAGCGTGACCTCAGCCGGCATCGTGCCGTCCTCACTGAAGAAGTGCTTGGGGCGGCGAGCGGTGATCGGCTCTCCGGTGCGGAGCTGCTTGGCTGTGTTGACGCCGGGCCAGTGAGCGACCGTATCGACCAGGCCGTCCTTGACCGGGTTTGTGAGCGTGTAGACGACCTTGTCGATGACGTCGATCCGGTCGACGAGGTGGACGACCGAGACCTCTTCGCACGACCAGAAGTTCTCCCAGCGGCCGCGGAGGCAGTTCATGCACTTCGCCAGCATCTTGTGAAAGTGCTCCATGAACTCGACGATCCGCCCGTACCGGTCGTACACGTCGGTGTGGTGGTGATTCGACTGCACCGAGGTCGCGATGATCACGATCTCGAACCTCGCGGCGGCCTCCGCGAGACAATAGAGGAACGCACTATTGGTCTCCTCGTCCGGGCGCAGCAGGAACTGCCGCTGCGTGCAGCGGCGCGTGATCTTGATGAACCGACCTGGGAGAACCTGGCGAGGGACCGACATGGCAGCCTCGCAACTCCACGAAGCTTGCCAAGCTCAACGTCTCGAGATTGTTTGCGACGCGTGTCCGGTTTGTCCGATTGCCGGCCGACGTGGCCGGGTGCCGGACGTGCGTCGGACAGGTCTCGCACCTCGGTCTCGGCCGCAGGAATCAACGTCGGGTGGGGGGACAAGGGCGACAACCACCTTGGTCTCGGCCGCAGGAATCAACGTCGGGGGGGCGACAACGAGAGCTACGCGAGCATCTCGTCGTCGGCGGCTTGCTCGGGGTGCGCGATCTCGAGATCGATGTGCTTGGCGTGCGGGATGGCCTGCCTGATGGCGGCCTCGACGGAGATCATCTCGGTCGCGATCAGGTCAGTCGTCGCAATGGTGGTCCTCCTCAGCGCGCGTCCCTTGGTCAGATCGCGGTGGTCGCCGGGGAGCACGCGATCGAGCTGCTCGGCGAGGTAGTCGGTGTCGAGCGTCAGCTCGGCTTTGAACATGTACGAGTCGTGCGCCAGCTGTCGGGTCTTGATGTCGCGCACGCTGCGCACGGCGGGGTGGTCGAGGACGACGTTGGTGAAGATCTCTTCGATATTCGCGGGGACGGCACGACCGAGCAACAGTTCGCGGTTCTCGTGTACGAGGTAGAACGCAACGCCGCCGAGGATGGCGCCGACGATCAGCGACCCAGCGGTATCCCAGATCGGATTGCCGGTCACGTACGCCATCAAGATCCCGCCCGTGGCGATCAGCAGGCCGAGGACGGCGGCACCATCTTCGAGAAGGATCGCCACCGTCGCCGGATCGGCACGCTCGCGCACATAGCGAAGGAACGCGATGTTGCCCCGCTCCGCCAGGATCGCACGGACGGCGAGGGCGAGCACGCTGCCTTCGATCAGCCCCGAAACGCCGAGCACGACGAACGTCGACGCCGTGAGCTGCGGTGTCGACGGTGCGAAGAGCGAGTGGATGCCGTGATAGATCGTGATGCCGCAGCCGATGAAGAAGATGCCTGCTGCCGAAAGAATCCCGAACACGAATCGCTCGCCGCCGTAGCCGTAGTGGAAGCGATCGTCGGGCGCCTTCTCGCCGCGGCGCAGACCCACGAACAGCAGGAGTTGATTGCCGGTGTCCGCGGCGCTGTGGATCGCCTCCGAGAGCATCGAGCCAGAGCCAGACATCAAGAACGCCGCGAGCTTGATGATCATCACGAACGAATTTCCGACGAGCGCGGTGATCACGGTGCGCGCGGAGGTCGGGGCAGACATCTGACCGCGCACTCTAGCTCGCCCGGATCGCTATGCCCGCCCACGGATCGAAGTTCTTGATCACCTCAGCGTCACCTCCGCGAAGAAGTGGATGAGCCTGTGTTGGGTTGCGGTGGGCCTGGACCGGATCAGCCCGCAGCGGACTCGCGTGGTTGCGCGTACGTGTTCCACACAGCCAGGCAGCGCATCACGATCATTGGCGTCCTGGGGATCTCTTCTTCACCGCAGACGCGCGCGAGCCCTTGCGGCGCCCCGATGGTTTGGCCGACGACAGACCCAGCTCTCTCGTGATCAAGACAGAGGCGACCTGGAGCGCCTTGATCCTGCGCGCGAGCAGCGTGTGTTGAGAACCTCCTCGCGTGAGCTTCGGCAGGATCTTCTTGCACTTGCTGATCGTCGACCCGATCGCCCGGAGGGCCTCCTCCAGGTCTTCTTTCGTGAGCTTCTCGGTCTCTCTCGCCACGGAGGTCATCGTACAAGAGCCCGGGTCGGCTGACCCGCCGCTCGATCCCTCTCGCTGTTCCGGTCTTCCGTGGCGCAGAGTTGTCCGGGTCGAGGAAGTTCGTCGTGTCACGCAGCGGCGCGAGCCGACAGCTGCTCGCGCGCCCAGGCGACGGTCTCGGCCACCTGCGTCTCGATCGGCGTCGGTGTCAGGTCGAACCGCGCGCGGAACTTGGTGTCGTCGAGAACGTACGGCATCTCGAACTGGTAGATCATCTCCGGCACCTCACCCATGAACGGCGCAAACAGGCCGAGCCCGCGCAGGACGAGACGCGGGATCGGCTTGAGCGTGATCTTCACGTCGAGCGCTCGTCCCACCCGGTCGGCCAGCTGACGCGTGGTCTCTGCCGCAACGGTCGGGACGTGCCAGATCCCGTCGATGTCGGTCGCGCCGCCGAGCGCCACCATCGCGCGCGCCACGTCCTCCGCGTACGTGTACGAGTGCCGCTGATCCGGATCGCCCACGCACTCGCCAGCCTTGCCCGCGAGCACGCGCCGGAAGAACCGCTCGCTCCACCACGAGTTCGGCAGGCGCGGGCCGAAGAAGTCGCTCGCCCGCGCGATCGCCACGTGCGCCTCGCCGCGAGCCACGGCACCGAGCCGCAGCTCCGCGAGCTCCTTGCGCAGAACGCCCTTCTTCGCCACCGGGACCATCGGCGTGGTCTCCGTCATCGGCCCTGTGGGCGCGCCATACATGTACAGGCAGTCGAGCGCGACGAGCTGCGCCCCGGTGACCTTCGCGGCATGCAGCGGCCCCGCGCCGAGTGCCAGGAGATCGCGCTTCCAGTGGTGATAGAGCGGATTCGTCGTGTCGTAGATGACACTGGCGCCCGCCGCTGCCTCGGCCGCGAAGGCTTGATCGCGCGCATCGCCCGCGGCGGACTCCGCGCCCTGCGGCGGAGACGGGGTGCGAGACACGATCCGCACGCGGGTGCCGGCGGCGAGCAGCTGGGTGGCGATCCGAGTTCCGATCTGGCCCGAGCCGAACACCACGTGCAGGTCTTGCTTCGTCATGCCCTCATGATGAGGCTTGCAGGGAAGCAACGAAACAACCAGAATTGCAATGCGGCATGGCAAATTTGCAATCAAGCGACACCCGCTGGGACGACATCCGCATCTTCCTCGCGATCCATCGGCACCACACCCTCGCCGCGGCCGCCGGCAAGCTCGCGATCGACACCTCGACGGTCAGCCGGCGCCTCGCCGCGCTCGAGGCCGACCTCGGCCACCCGCTGTTCGAGCGCACGCGCACGGGCCTTCAGCCCACCGCCGCGGCAGGGCGTGTGCTCGCCGCCGCCGAGGCCATGGAGGCCGCACACGCGCGGATGACCCGCGAGGCCTCGGAGGTCGAGACCACCGCCGAGGGGATCGTGCGGATCAGCACGGCGCCAGGGCTGTCGAGCGTGTTCGTCGCACCGATGCTCGTCCGTCTGCGAAAGCTCTACCCGCGCATCTCGATCGAGCTCGACGCTGCGGTGGCCGCCCGCGATCTCACTCGCCACGAGGCGGATCTCGCGATCCGCTCCGTGCGTTCGCAGGGAGCCGAGCTCGTCACCACGAAGCTCGTCACGGCGAGCTGGGTCGCCGCGGCCGCGAAGCCCGTCGCCGCGAAGCTCGGCACGCTCACCGCGTGGAGCGCGGCGCCATGGATCACCTGGGACCGCGATCTCGCGAGCTTCCCGGCCACCCGCTGGGTCGCCGCACACGTGGAGCCGCGCTCGATCGCACTACGCACCAGCGATTTCCCCGCGCAGCTCAACGCCGCCGCGAGCGGGCTCGGCGTGGTCCTCGCGCCCGTGCCTTATCTCGAGCGAGCGAACCTCGTCCCGGTACGGTTCGCACCTGGGCTCGCGAAGGCCGCCGAGGCGTGGCCGGCAGATGACCTGTGGCTCGTGGGTCACCGTGCGCTGCGCGAGGTGCCACGTGTCGCTGCGGTGTGGTCGTTCCTCGTCGACGAGCTTCGTCGCGACTGATTCGGAGTCCCGGCCAGGGTTGCGTATGCGACTGGGCGAGCCAACGGAAACGGAAGCCTTGCCGAGACCGTGGGCCACTTGGAAGCGTGGATCGTGGCCAACCTGGAAGCGTGACCGAAAGGTGGATGTACGTCGGACGAGTCTCCCGCTTGGGGCGCCCTCGGGGATCCGAGAGCAGAAGTGTGGCCGGGGCGACTAGACCCGCGGCGTTGATCGCGCACGTTCCCGCGACCGCGGGGTGTAACGTCCGAAGGTGTCCCGCTGGCAGCTCCCGATCATCGCACTCGTCATGTTCGCGTCTGCGGAGGCGCTCGCGTGCTCGGGGCCTGGGGCGATGGAGGCGATCGAGGCAGCCGAACGCCGCGGCTGGATCATGTTCGCGATCACCGCAGGGATCGTTGGACTCGCGGCAGGGCTCGCGCTGCGCCGACGCCGGATCGGCACGGCGATCTCCATGCTGCCGGTGCTGCTGATCCATCCGGCGATGTGGTTCGGCGCGCGGCACGGCGATTGTGGCCACCTGCTCCGCGACGCATCGAGTCTGTACCTCGTGATCGCGCCGGTCGCCTGCGCGGCGCTGTACCGGCTCGGCGTTGTGCGCGCGCGGCGCGCCGCAGATCCGGGCCGGGTCTGAGCGTCGGTCAGGGTTGGACTCCTGGGTCTCGGAGGCCGGCTCTCACGGGATGCGTGTCGGCGGCTCGGCCACGGCACGGAGCGCTTGATGACCTGCGCGTGCACGACCCTGACATGCCTTAGGGCGTCTTCCCGGACTGCCACACCGGAGTGTTCCAACGGGAGGTGTTGCGGGAGGTGGTGCGAACGCGCAGGCGGTGTCCGAGGTTGTCCGAACGATGGGCGCACGCGCGCGCACCGTGACTGGAGGGCGGACTGTCCGAGATTTGTCCGAAACCCGGGGCACAAGAACGGGAAAGATCGCGTTCCAGCAACCCCGGTGCGGAAGCGAACCGTCACCGCGTGCGCAGCGCACCCGTGCCAGCGGCCGGGGTCACGACGCCTCCCGTCGTGAATCCATTCGCCACGGTGCGGACGTAGATCGCGCCGGCCGCACCACCACCGCCACCGCCGTTCGCGTTGGACACGCCGGCGCTCGCGGCGCTGGTGCCCGCAGCGCCCGCGCCACCGGCTCCGGCCGTCGTGCCACCACCCAGGCCGCCCGCGGCGGGCGTGGTGGTGAGCGTGCCGTCCGCGCCGGCAAACCCGGCCACGTCGTAGGACGCGCCGCCACCTCCACCACCGCCGTTCACCGAGAGCGCTGCGGTGGCGGTCAGCGTCACCTGGGGCGCCTCGAGCAAGATCCCGCCGCCGCCACCACCACCGCACCCGGCGCCGCCGTTGACGGCCGCGGGGTCCGGACGGCCGCCTTCGCCCCCGGCGCCGGTCATCCGGATCGTCCCCGAGACGGAGATCCCCTCGAGCGCAGTGATCTGCAGCGCGCCGCCGCCGCCACCACCGCGACAACGGGTGACGACGCCGGGACCACCGGCGCCACCGCCAGAGCCGCCGACGAGTGGCTCGAGCGTGGGGGCGATGCAGGCGGCGCCACTTGCTCCGCCGAGCGCCAGCGTCGATCCGCCGAGCCCTCCCACACCACCCATTCCCCGCCCACCACCACCGCCGCCGCCGCCGTCATTGACGTCAGCGTCGGCGACGCCCGGGCCACCTGCGCCGCAGCCCGTGGCCGCGATCATCGATCCGCCGGTCCCTGCGCCGGGGCCGGCGCAGCTCGCTTGATTGCTGCATCCGCCCGGTCCAGAGATCGTGCCTGCGATCGTGACCGTGGTTCCCACGACGAACACGGCGGAGCGCGTGCCGGTGAACTGGAGCGTCGCCGGCGCCATCACGGTGAGCCGGTGGAACGTCCAGACGCCCAGCGGTGTCGTCCCGGTCATCCGCAGCTCGAACGCGATCCCGTCGAGCACGCCTTGCCCCGAGGAGCGCGAGAGCGCACCCGAGATCCGGCCGCTCTCGGTGTTGAACGTCGAGACCCCGCTCGCGACCGACACATCCGAGGTCAGCGTCTCGGCCGCGGTGATCCCGACGTCATTGCTGGCATCGACCTCCATGCACCGCGCACCGACAGAGAGGGTCTGGCAGCCGAGCATGCACGTGACGGGCGAGGCTCCTCCGCACGTCAGCGTGTCACCCGAGCACATGCACGATTGATCGGCGTCGATCGCGACGTCGGGAGGCGTCTCACCAGCATCGCTGCGCTCCACGACACAGACCCCGCGATCGCAGATCAGCGGATCCGGACACACGTCGCCCTGTGCGCACGGTGCGCCGGCCAATGGGCTCGGGTGGTAGCAACCTGCGGCGAGGAGTGCGAACCACGCGTACTTCACGTGGCACCAGTATCGCCCGGATCGTACCGAGCGGGGCTGAGAAGATCGGGCGGGCTGTCCGACTGTCCGAGACTTGTCCGAATCCAGGAGCCCAAAGACCAGTGGACCGCGTTTCAGCAACCCCGGTGGGGACTGCGAGACTTGTCCGAAGCATGAAGCCGGCAGAATCGGGGGACCGTGCTTGGGTCTATGGCAACTGCAGTGCGTTTCAGCAACCCCGGTGGGGACCTCCGGCGTGCGGATCTCGCAGCAACTGCCGGCTGGGGACCCCGTCCTGCGGACCTCGTCGGGATCGTAGTCGGTGGCCCCATGCCCGCGGGCCTGTCGCGCCGGCATCGGCATCGGAGAGCGCCTGGCACGCTGGGGTGGGCTGCTCCCCCGCCGGGAGGTCGGCTCAGCTGACCTGATGGCCGGCTTCCGAAGGGACGGGGCCGACGACCACGAGGAACTGCTTTCCTCGCCCCGGCCCACGGGGGACGACTCTCGGTCTGGAAGGATCGTCGGACCGACCAAGGCCACCTCGTCGGTATCCGCATCAAGGTGCTCGCCACGGGTGGCCTCGGCTGATGACATGGGCGAGATGGTGGCTTCTGAGCGGCGTCCACGACCCAGGGGTCGTGCCTGCACCCGCAAGGTCGGGTCCTCGGATCGAGCGGAAGCGACCGATCATCCAGGGCATGACTCTTCGGTAACTAGGCCGCCGTGAACCGAACGTCCTGGGGTCGCGCACCCTGCCGCGATCGCCAGGGCCACGATCAACCTCACCGGCCAACGCTACCTCCGAGCGCGGCTGCACGCACGGGATTCGAACATGGAGTCGGTCAGCCCGGCCCGGCCTGCACGGTCTCCGCGAGCAGCTCGAGCAGCTCGCCATGCACGATCGCGATGTAACCGATCGCGATCGCGCCTGCTCCGCATGCCAGCGCGTGGACGATCGAGCGGATCCGCACGCCACGACCACGGGCGCGAAGCAGATCGAGGGTCGTCCCCGAGAGCCAGGCGAACACGATCCCCGCGATCGAGATCTGCGCCACCGCGGGCGCCACCACCGCTCGCGCCGCGAACGCGATCACCACGAGCACGACGGCCACGGGCGCGAGGAACATCACCTCGGTCGGCGGCCGCAGCGAAGGTCGCCGCCAGCCCCCGCGCAGACTGGCCTCGACGAGCGAACCGAGGAGGCCGAGTACGGCGAGCCCGAGTGCGATCCACGCGACGAGGTAGCCGCGCGCGGCGCGCCGCCCACTGTCGAGGTCGGCGACGAGGTTGTCCCGGATCAGGCGATCGGCGGGATCGGCGGCCGGCAGCGTATCGATCAGCTGCTCCGCGAGGGCCCAGTCATGCGCCTCGATCGCGGTGCCCGCGCCGCCGAGCCGCGCACTCGCGGCGCGCTCCGGCCAGCGCCGCACGATCTCTGCGTAGCGCGGCAGCGCGAGCGAGAACCGGCGTTGGCGCCGCAGCACCTCGGCCGTCCACAGGGCCACGTCGGGCGCGCCAGGCCACGGCGCGGCGGCGAGGGCATCGGCACGGCGCAGCAGCTCGTCGGTGGGCAGGGTGTCTGCTGCGGCGATCAGCTGCGCGAATGCCGCGGCCTCGTGCGCGTGCTCGTGGTGTGGCCCGAGCTCGGCGCGCAGCTGCTCCGCGCGGCGCGACGCGGCCTGCGCGACCCGCGTCTCGGGTAGCTCGGCGAGGATCCGCTCGTAGAGCACCAGCGCGCGCGCCGGATCGAGCAAGCGGTCCTCGCACGCACGGGCCGCGCCGAACAGCGCATCCGCGAGATCGGGCGTGGTCGGGGCGTGCTCGATCGCGGTCACCGCGGCGGCGAGCGCCTGCGGATCTTCGGTCGCGAGCCCATCGAGCAGCGAGGGCTCCGCGGAAGCCACCGCCGTGGCGAGCACCACGGCGGCGAGGGCGATCAGTCCTCGCTGACGGTGACGGACTCGCACGCCTTCTCGACGGCGAGGGCGAGATCCTTCACGTCTTTCTCGAGGGTGGCGCCACACGACGAGTACTCCTTGGCGCCATCTTCCCACGAGGCGACCACGACGATCGTCAGGTCTCCACTCTCGGCGATGATCGTGCGGCTCGACGCGCCCTTGACGTCCTTGATGACCTTGCCCTTGAGGTACGAGGCGTAGACCTTCTCGACCGTTGCGGCCCAGTCCTTGGAGACGCACTCGCCATCGCAGTTCGAGCCGACGTCGAACTTGGTCATGAACCCCATGTCCTTGTCGGGCTTGAGGTTCGCGAAGCTGTCCATCTCCTGCTTCCAGCCCTTGGGGGCGGCGACCGTGTACGTGGTCTTGCTGCGGCCGCGCTTCTCGACGATCTCGCGCTTCTCGAACGTGACCTTGTCCTTGAGGGACGCGGGGACCAGCGCGTTGACGGCCGCGACATCGAGAGGCTTGGCCTCGCCGCCTCCGCCCGCCTTCTTCTTGCCGCCGCACGCGATCGCCGCAACACAGATGACTACGAGTCCGAGCTTATTCATTGTCTGATCCTCCGGTGCCCTCTCCGCGGTGAATGCCGAGAGCACGCAATTTCTTGTGCAGGTTAGTGCGTTCGATGCCGAGCGCCTGTGCGGTGCGCGAGATATTCCACTCGAACTCGGCCAGGCGGATACGGATAAATTCGGACTCCACCTCCTCGCGGAACTCGCGGAGGCTCTTGCCGGCGTAACGTCCGAGATCGATGGCGGTCTGGGGCCCCGAGGTGCGCTGGGCGCTCGGGGGCCGCGGGCCGCCGAGGTATGGCGGGAGGTCCTTCTCGCGGATCACCTCGTCCGACATGATCACGAGCCGCTCGACCACGTTGCGCAGCTCGCGGACGTTGCCGGGCCAGTCGTACTGCTTCAGACGCTCGAGCACGGGCTCGTCCACCGGCTTGTAGCCGAGACCGTTCTCGTCACAGCACTCGCGCACGAACGATTCCACCAGCAGCGGGACATCTTCCCGGCGGTCCTTCAGATCGGGCGAGCGTATCGGCACCACGTTGAGGCGGAAGTACAGGTCCTCGCGGAACTGCCCATCCTTGACCATCTGCTCGAGATCGCGATTGGTGGCGGCCACCACGCGGCAATCGGTGCGCAGGCTCTTCTCGCCGCCCACCCGCGTGAACTCTCCGGTCTGCAACACGCGCAGCACCTTGGCCTGCGCCGAGTGCGCCATGTCGCCGATCTCGTCGAGGAAGATCGTGCCGCCATCGGCCACCTCGAACAGCCCGCGCTTCTTCGCGATCGCGCCGGTGAACGCTCCGCGCTCGTGCCCGAACAGCTCGCTCTCGATCAGCTCCGGCGGGATCGCCGCACAGTTGACCTTCACGAACGGCCCCGCAGACACCGAGCCGTTGCGGTGGATCGCGCGCGCGATCAGCTCCTTGCCGGTGCCGCTCTCGCCCGTGATCAGCACACGGCTGCGCGTGGGCGCGACCTTGGCGATCTGCCGACGCAGGTCCTGCATCACGGCCGCGTTGCCGAGCAGCTCCCACCGGGCATCCACGGCGCGGCGGAGATCGTGGACCTCCTTCCACATCTTGCGGCGCTCGAGCGCGTTGCGCGCCGTGACCACCACCCGGTGGCGATCGAGCGGCTTCTCCATGAAATCGAACGCGCCGAGCCGGGTGGCCGCGACCGCGTCCTCGATCGTCGCGTGGCCCGAGATCATGACCACGGGGATCTCCGAGGTCCGCGAGGACATGCCGTCCTCACCGCGCGACTTGAGCGTGCGCAGGAGATCGAGGCCGTTGTCCTCGCCGAGCTTGACGTCGAGCAGGATCAGATCGACCGGCTCGCGCAGGATCACGCCATCGGCCTCGGCGATCGAGCCGGCCTCGTGGACCACGTGGCCCTCGCCCTCGAGGACCATCCGCAGCGTGCGACGGATGTTCTTCTCGTCATCGACGATCAGGATCGGTTCGCCGTGGAGTGCACTGGAGGTCGCGGTCTCGTCGGTCATGTCTCGTCCTTGGGCGCGTCGCCGCGCGCCGCAGCGGCCAGATCATCGGCATCGTCATCACCACGCGAAGCCTCGCGCACGCGTCGTGGCTTCGCGGCGCCGCCGCCCTCGTCCTCCCGCTCGAACCGCTCGCGCTGGCGGCGATTCCACCAGAACGCGACGGCGAGCACGACGATCCCCGCACCGAGGTAGATCGGGCGGCGATCTGCCTCGGGCTTGCTCTGCGCGATCGTCATCGGAGACAGGCGGACCTGTTGCCCATCGGTGATCCGCGCGGGCTCGCTCCGCGTCATCGCGGGTGCGGGCTCGGGCTCGGGCTCGGGCGCGGGCGTGGTCGCCGTGACGGCCATCGCCGTGGACGACTGGGCGAGGCGAACCTCCCGCGGGACGCCGGTGTCGAGCGAGGCGAGAGCCTGCGTGCACGCGTTGACCGGCGCGCCGTCCCCACCATCGCTCGACAGGCACTCGCCGCGCACCGTGACCAGGCCGTCAGCCGTCGTCACGATCACGAGGCGGGCGACGGTCTGCGTGTGCACGGTCATGTCGCTCCACTCGGCGCGCGCGATGTACGCCGAGGTCTCCGCGTCGGGTCCGTCCTGCCACGCGTAGAGCTTGCCGGACGTGGTCCGGAACTCCTCGAGCGTGTGGCGCGCGGCCTCGAGTGGCGTGCCGGGGAGCTTCTCCGACGTGATCCGCGTGACGAACAGCGCCACGCCCGGCGAGGGCGGGACGTAGACCTCGGTCGCCACGATCACCTTGGCCGCGCCGAATGGCTTGAGCGCGGCGACCTTGGTCGCGAGCTCCGAGGCGCGCTCGGGATCCGCGGACCAACCCGCGGGCGGCTTGATCATCGGTGCGGGTGTGGCGTGCGCGATCCCGCCGAGGAGCAGCAGCGCCGCGAACGCGGCCTTCACGGGATCGCTCCGAGCAACAGCGTGCACGGGGCCTCGCAGGTCTTCGGTTCGCGCTGGTTCGCGAAGCACGCGAGTGCGGTCAGCTTGCCCTCGACGAGGCGCACGCGCAGCCGGCCCTTGTACGGCGGCTTCGCGAACGTCACGGCGACCACGCCATCACGTGACTCCGGGGACTCCGGCTTGACGACATCCGAGGTCGCGAGCTGCTCTGTCGCGAGGCTCGCGAGCACGGCGTCGGCGGTCGCACCCGAGCCGTGCAGCGTGAACCACACGGCATAGCAGCCACGCGCGGTCTCTCCCCAGGCCTCGACCCCATCCACCGCGACACTCTCCGTCCGCGTGGCCGCGCCGACGGCGGAGGCGAGCTCGGGGAGCGCCGTCCACCCGGCGGGAGCCGCGATTCCCGACGTCGCACTTGGCTGCGCACCGGCCTGACCGCACGCGGCCACGAGGCCCAGGTACGCTAGCCGTAACAGAGCCATACCTTCTGGCCGTCCTCGACGGCGAGCCGCTGCCGGGCATCCTCGGTGATCCCGACGACGCCGCCGCCGAGCGGGATCACGCGGGTCCCGATCGCGCGGAACTGCGGGCGCGCGGTGCCGTTCTGCACGGCGATCATCGCCCACGGGCGCTCGCCATCGGCGATCTCCACGGTCTTGACCTCGAACTCCGCGCCGTTGTGCACGAGGGTGATCTCGTCGGTGTTCGCGATGAAGTGCGGACCACCATCGAACGGATCGATCTGCCCCGCATAGTCGAAGCCGATCCGCCGCAGCATCGATTCCACGGCCTGGGTCTCGGGGCCGACCTTGCCGATGATCCGCTGCACGTCATCGGGCAGCAGTTCGGTATGGATCGGATCGTCGGGGAACAACGCGTGGATGAACTCCTTGTTGTCCTTCGACATCAGATCGGCTTCTTGATAGGTCAGCCCGGTGAACTTCCGGCCGAGCGCCTCCCACAGCTTCGAGGTCCCATCGGCCTCGAGCGGAGGCAACAGCTCGGAGAGCACCTGCGAGCGGAACAGCGGGCGGTGCATGCGGATGAACAGGAACCGCACGTACGACAGCGCCTTGCCCAGCGCCTCGGTGCCGCGACGATACTCGGGCAACAGGATCAGGCCGCCGATCTCCGTCGGGCCGTTGTAGTTGTAGCCAATCCGCAGCGTCTGGTGGATGAAGTGCTTGTCGAGCGTGACCGAGTACCGCTCGTCGTTCTCGACCCGGAAGAAGATGTGCGGCGCACGCTTGGTGCCGTGCTGCGTGTAGATCATCGACGTGCCGATGATTCGCTTCTTCGTGAGGTCCTCGAGCACGAACAGGAACTCGCGCTCCCCGACCGGCACCTCGGCGGCGAACGCCTTCTCCGACCGCTCGAGAATGTTCTCGATGTGGCCTCGATCAGCCGGCAGGTTCACCGTGTCCAGGTGCTCGGCAACGGCCAGGACCTGGTCGACATCTTCCCGATACGATTGACGAATCCGAAACATGGCCACGCCCTCGGGCACCGTACCACAAACCCCACTGTCGCCAGCTGGGTGGCCAGCGAGCTAGCCGCAGACACTCGTGCGCATCACCCCGATCCCCAGGATTTCGCGCGTTTGGTGAGCCACCCTCATGGAACACCACGTGCACTCCTTGGCCCCATGCGCTCCGCCGGTTTCCTCTTGCTCGCGGCTGCCCTGGTGGGGTGTCAGGCCGAGGCCGGTGCGATCGAGCCGTACGAGGAGACGCACCCGGAGCTGTGGTGCAGCACGACCGAGCCGCCGACCAACCAGAAGATGGATATCGAGCTCGCGGTCCAGCGTGCCCAGAGCACCCGGCCCGGCAAGGCCGCGCCCGTGGGCGCCACGATCAAGGTCTACGTCCACGTGATCCGGAAGGGCACGGGCATCGAGAATGGCGATGTCACCGACGAGCAGATCCACCGCCAGCTCGCGGTGCTCAACGCCGCGTATCGCCCGACCGGCTTCCTGTTCGAGCTCGCCGCGATCGATCGAACGACGAACCTCGTGTGGTTCGCGATGCAGGACGGCACCGACGCCGAGCACGACGCCAAGGCCACGCTCCGCAAAGGCACCGCGCGCGACCTCAACCTCTACACCGCGGGCCTCGGTGCGGGCAGCCTCGGCTTCGCGACGTTCCCGTCCGCGGCGAAGGCAGATCCGATCGGCGATGGCGTGGTGATGCTGTACTCCACGCTCCCCGGCGGCTCGATCCCCGCGTACGACCTGGGCGATCAGACCGTGCACGAGGTCGGGCACTGGATGGGTCTGTTCCACACGTTCCAGGCCGAGTGCCGCACCGCGAACGGTGACTTCGTCGACGACACCCCGGCGACCGATGCGCCAGCGTTCGGCTGCCCGATCGGCCGCGACACCTGCGGCGGCGGCGGCGAGGATCAGGTCCGCAACTACATGGACTCCACCGACGACGGCTGCATGAACACGTTCACCCCCGGCCAGGCCGCGCGGATGAAGGCGCAGTTCGATACGTTCCGCCGCTACTGAGAACTGCCGCATCGTGCGTGCACCGCGTCACTTGGCGACGCGGCCACGTAGCCAGCAGACCAGGCAGCGTTCAAACCACGGAAGCAGGGAAGTGACCCGGCCCCGATTCGGTGGAGCCCTGGCCCCCCCCCCCCCCCCCCCCCCCCCCGCGCCGGCCCCCGCGGCCCCCGGGGCCCCCGGGGCCGCCGGGCGCGCCCCGGGGGGCCCGCGGGGGGGGGGGGGGGCGCCGCCGGGGGCGCCCCCCTCCCCCGCCCCCCGCCCCCCCCCCCCCCCCCCCCCCCCCCCCCCCCCCGCCCCCCCCCCCCCCGACCCGGGGCCAGGCCAGACCTGGGCCGACGTCTCCGACCTTGGAACGTCTCCGACCTTGGTTCCTGGCTTCCTGGCTTTGATATCCGGGATCTGCTGTCACGTTGACCAACCTGTTGGGCCAAAAGGCACCAGCCTTGCCGGACTGCCCTCAGAATGATCCGGCGACGGTCAACGCCGGCGCCATCGTCCCGCTCGCGCCCGCCATCATCGACGGCGCCACGCTCCAGGTCCGCGCGGCCTTCGCGTTCGCGCGGTCCGCAGCGTTGTGCGCGTCCCACAGATCGTAGACGGTCGCGGCGACCAGCGTCGCGCCACCGAGCCACATCAGCTTCTCGCCGTTATCGCGCGAGTCCTTGGTGCTGCAGCCGCCACCGCCGCTCGAGGCGACATCGCAGTTCGCGGCCATCGTCTGCTCGAGCAGACCGAACCCGAGCACCACGGCTGCGCCCGTGCGGAGCAGCGTCATCTTCGCGCCGTGGCCGGTCTCGTTGGCGTAGAAGTGACCGGCCGAGGGACCGATCAGCATCAGCACCGCACCACCGAGAACCACGCTGCCTTCCTCGTGCTGCGCGCCGGTCGCCATCAGCGCCACACCACCGAGCGTCGCGCCCACCGCGAGCAACGTCGCGGTCGACCCGCTCTTGATCTCGGGAACCTCGGTCGCGGTCGGCTCGATCGGTGCGGTCATCGCCGGCTGGGCGGAGGCCGTGGTCGCAAAGAGCACGAGGGTCGCGGCGGCGGTCACGATGGCGTTGCGCATGCCCTCCTCAACAGCAGCCGCCACGCCAGGTGCGATCCCTGGATCTATGCGCGGTTAGCGAGCGTCAGTCGGCCTGCCACGCGCCGGGCCTGACAGCGATGTCAGGGGGGGCGATCTCGAACCGCCTGCGCGCCGCACACACAGCGCCGATCCCGAACCCCTCGGCGGGGGCCAGCTTCACGCGGGCCTCGGTGGTCGGCCCGTAGCTGCCGTCCTCCGCGATCGGATCGTCGGGGGCGTTGCGGTTCCACAGCCGCTGGAACGCCAGCACGTCCGTGCCGCGCAGATCGGCGGAGGCGAGGTGGTCGAAGTGCACCGGATCGCCGGGCACGTCATGCGCCCAGCCGTGATTGCCGAGGATCGTGATCCACGCGCTGTAGTTCGAGACATCGAGGGCGCGCCCGCTCTCGTGGTTCGAGCGGCCCGGATCGGCGGCGGCGGTGATCCCGCAGCGGCCGAGCTGGAACCAACGGTTCAGGAGGTACTGCTGGACCACGGTGCGGAACGCGCTCGTGATCTGCAGCGGCGAGGCGCCGGCCATCGCGGCGGCGGCGTAGAGATCCGTGCGCGCGTCGAGCCCGAGGTAGGGCAGCACGGCGGCGCCCGTGATCTGGAGACCCGCGACCACGTCGAACTTCACGAGCTGCCCGGGCATCAGGCAATCGGTCTCCTCGGCGATCTGGCGTGATAGCTCGAGCACGCTCCCGGTGGAGCATGACGTCGTCTCGAACGAGGACACCGGCGTGCCCTCGATCGAGGGGGTCCCGGTCGGCCCGGCATCGGGCATCGGCGCTGGACCATCATCGCCTCCGCAGCCGCCGGCGAGGGCGACCGTCAGTACCAACCGGCGCATCGCCATCGTGCACCATCGTAACCGATCGTCGACCGTGCCTCAGGGAAGAACCGCGGCCAGCGCCGTCCGCACCCCGGTGATGCGCGCGGTCACATCCAAGGTCCACGGGGCGAGCCCCTTCGGCAGCTGCTCGAGTGCGAGCAGGGGCGCCTGGACGATCCGGATCGGGCGCTTCTTCGATTCAGCGCGCCGCTGGTTCTCCGCGAGGATCCAGTCGAGGATCTCGGGCAGCGCCTTGACCGTCGCGGTCTTGATGTCGTGCATCAGGAGCACGTTGCGATCGCTCGAGCGAGCGAGGCTGCCCGTGACGTAGTCGAATGCCTTCTTCGGATCGTTGTGCTTCCACTCCTGCGGGTCGAGGTCCCAGTGGAAGTGGGTCAGCCCGCGCTCGGCGAGCAGGTCCTCGACGCGCTTGCAGCGCGAGCCGTACGGGGTGCGGAACCAGCCGATCTTCATCCCGGTGAGCTTCTCGATCGCGTCCCGGCCGTCATCGATGTCGCTGACCGCGGTGTCGTCCTGTTTCACACGGCACAGATCCTTGTGGTGCATCGTGTGGTTCGCGATCACGTGCCCCTCGCGGAGCATCCGGGCGACCAGCGCCGGGACCTTCTTGTTCTGGCTGTCGACCATCTCGCCGACGAGGAAGAACACCGCGTGAATCTTGTACTTGGCGAGGATGTCCAGGACCTTCGGTGTGGTGCTCGGGCTCGGCCCATCATCGAAGGTGAACAGGATCTCCGGGTCCCCCGAGGCCGAGGGGCCCGCGGCGGCGGGGCGTGGCGCCGGCTCGAGCCGCGCGGGTCGATGGGGGTCAGCCGGGTCGAGGTCGACGGGTACTCGACATCCTTGACCACGGGTCTCCTCGGGATCCAGGACGAGCAGGTCAAGACCGCGTACTTCAACGTCGAAGGGCACCGCCGCGCGAACATGGCGGTGAAGGCGTTGATGGACGCCTTACCCGAGGTGGACTGGAAGGGCCTCGAGCGTGCGGAGAACGCCGAGATCATCGCGGCCGGATCGCTCGGCCCCATCAAACGCGCGGTCCGCACTCCGGTGGCTGCTGATCGGCGGGGGCGGGTTGCTGGTCGTCTACGGGTTCTGGTTCCTGGTGATCCGCGAGAAGCCGCGCGACTACGTGGCCGCGCAGGTCCCATGCCCCCCCCGCGAGCCAGGTCACCGCCCCCCCGATCCCGCGCGCGCCCCCCCCGCCCGCGCCCAAAAGAAGCTGGGGCCGGCCGCGACAAGTGCGGCGGTTCCACGGCTACAGTCCCGCCATGAGCGAACCGCTGCACGAGCGCGAACCGGCGCGCGTCCTCCTCGCGAACCAGCCCACGCGCGGCCACTGGCTGCGCTACGGCGCGCAGGTGGGGACGCGGATCTGGATCAAGCGCGATGATCAGACGGGCAGCGAGCTGATGGGCAACAAGGTCCGCAAGCTCGAGTACCTGATGGCGGAGGCGCTCGCGCAGCAGGCGACCCACGTGATCACCTGCGGCGGCGAGCAATCGAACCACGCTCGCGCCACGGCCTTCGCGGCCGCGCAGCTCGGGATGAAGAGCGTGTTGATCCTGCGCACCGACGATCCGGCACGGCCGCCGGCGCCCACGGGGAACATCCTCCTCGATCGCCTGGTCGGGGCCGAGCTTCACTGGATCTCCCGCTCCGCGTGGCGCGATCGGACCCGGCTGCTCGCGGAGCAGGCCGAGCGGCTGCGGGCCACCGGCGCACGCCCGTACATCGTGCCCGAGGGTGGCTCGAACGCGCTCGGGAGCTGGGGCTACATCCGCGCGATGCGCGAGCTGACCGAGGACCTCGCCACGATCGCGAGCCCCGAACACCCGGTGACGATCGTCTATGCGTGCGGCTCCGGCGGGACCGGGGCAGGGCTCGTCCTCGCCGCGAAGCTGTGGAAGCTCCACGAGCGTGGGATCCGGGTCTGTGGCGTCAACGTGTGCGACGACCGCGCGTACTTCGTGGACGCGATCGGCAAGATCTGCGCGGAGGCCGAGGAGCGCTGGCAGCTCGGCGCCAACGTCACCGCCGAGGACATCGATCTCGCCGATGGTCATGTCGGGCTCGGCTATGCGAAGAGCCGACCCGAGGAGCTCGCGACGATCCGCGATCTCGCCCGCGCCGATGGGCTCGTGCTCGATCCCGTGTACACGGGCAAGGCGTTCCACGGCATGCTCGCCGAGCTGCACAAGGATCCCCACCGGTTCGGCTCCGCGGTCGCCTTCCTCCACACCGGCGGGCTGTTCGGCCTGTTCGCCAACCCCGAGACCATCGCGCAGGTGCTGTGATGAAGCGAAGCCTGTCCTCGTTGGCGCTGGTCGCCGTCCTCGTCGGGCTGCCGGCGGCCGCGCACGCCAAGCCGCGCAAGCTGACCACCGCGTACGCGCTCTCCGGCGTGGGCACGGGCGTCTCCGCAGGCCTGATCGTCGGTGCGTTCCTGCTCCCTCCCCACAGCGGCGACATCTACCTCCCGATGCTCTATACCGGGCTCGCCACCTCGGTGATCACGCCGTCCCTCGGCAACTGGTACGCCGATCGCTGGCTCACTGTCGGCATGGGGATCCGCCTGGTCTCGGGTGGCCTCGCCACGTTCGTCGCCGCCACGCAGCGCGACGAGGTCCAGTGCGGTGGTGCCACGCCAGTGTTCTGCAAGCGGATCTCGAACACGGGCGTGACGCTGCTCGGGATCGCCGGCATCGTGTACATCGGCGGCGCGGCGTACGACTTCAAGACGCTGCGCGACGACATGGATGGGTACAACGCGAAGCACCGCTTCCAGTGGGCGCCGGTGCTGACGCCGTCCCCGACGGGCAATGGCGCGCTGCTCGGCATCGGCGGGTCGTTCTGAGCCGAACGCTCGCGTCGGCTGACTGAGCCTGGTTCGTCGGGCGCACGTCCAGGGGAGCCGTGGCGCGCTCTGCCAGCTCGTGCCTCATCGGCGGCGCGTGCACGAACGGCGTGATCACGACAGGCGTGTCTCGTTCCGCTTCGATCCGATCAACGCACCATCGCCAAGCTCGCGACCTCGCGCGCCGTGCGTTGGTCTCGTTCGTGCTCTCCCGGCGCCGCATGAACACGACCTCCGCCTTCGCCGTTGTCTCCGCCCTTGCCTCCACCCTCGTCGCCACCGCCTGCAGCTCCGACGCCTCCGATCCCGGCGGCACCGACGCCGCGGTCTCCGGATCCGCATGCACGCCCGATCAGAGCCGGATGTCGGGCGCGTTCGAGGTGAACACGCCCTCGGTCGCCACCGTGAAGGTCGCGGGGACCGTGGTCGGCGTGGGTGGGTTCGGCACCGGCAGCCCACCGACGACCTATGCGTTCACGCTGGTCGACGTTCTCCATGGTGAGCTCGCGACCGTTGGGCCACACGACGTGGCCGCAGCGAACCTCAAGTACCTGGCCGCCACCGAGCACGCCGACTGCCAGATGCCCGGCATGTGCAACGGCTTCATCGCTGCGTCGGGGACGTACGAGGTACTCGAGGCCACGCCACGCTATCGCGCGACGTTCACGCTCGCCGGTCTCCACGCCTACGATGGCTCGAGCACCGTGCTCGGCGCGCCGATCGCCGGTCAGGTCACCGGGTGCATCGACGCCCCGTGAGCGAACCGGGCGGTCAGTTCTGCGCGACGAGCGGCTCGAGGATCTGCTTGAGGCTGTCCTCGCGCAGCGGCCCGACGTGGCTGTAGACCTGCTTGCCGCCGCGGTCGAACACGAACGTGGTGGGGAGCGCGTCGGGGTAGTTGTACGAGACCAGGATGTCGGAGTTCGAGCGGACCACCGGGTAGCTCATCTCGAAGTCCGACTGGAAGTTCAGGAGCTGGTTGTTGTCGGGCTGGTCCGTCATCACGCCGAGCATGACGACGCCCCTGTCCTTGTAGTGCTCGTACATCTTCGACAGATCCGGGATCTCCTTCTGGCAGGGCCGGCACCACGTGGCCCAGAAGTTGACGATCACGACCTTCCCCGCGAGCTCGGCCGGCGTGTACGCCTTGCCGGTGGTGTCCACGTAGTTGACGTCGGGCAGGCAGTCACGCTGGCCCTTGGTGCACGCCTCCGCCTTCTTGCTGCCGATCGAGATCGGCTTGCTCGGATCCGAGGACAGGTGGACGAACAGGAAGATGATCACGCCGACCGAGCCGGCGAGCAAAAGGCCGATCAGGGCTTTCGTGCTGTTAGTGACGCTCATCGAAACCTCAGCAGGGAAGGCTCCAGGTCATCCGGTGGGATGAAGCCGAGGAGCTCGAGACAGGTGGCGGTCACGTTGGCAATACCGGCGGACTTCACGCGTTCAGGGTCGATCTCGTAGCGGTCACCGCGCCCTGGATCGTCGATCAAGAATGGCACAGCGTTCAACGTGTGGCTCGTCTTTACCACGGGTTGTCCGGTCACCTTGTCGCGCTGGATCTTGCCCGCCTTGTCGCGCTGGAACATCTCGTCGGCGTTTCCGTGGTCTGCCGTAACCACGAGGATTCCCTGGAGTTCCTGGACCACGCGCTGGAGCCTCGCGAGCTGCAGATCGACGGTCTCGACGGCCAGGACCGTGGCGTCGAACGAGCCCGTGTGGCCGACCATGTCGCCGTTTGCGTAGTTGACGCGCGCGAACCGGTGCTTGCCGGTCCGCAGCTCGGCGATCAGCCGATCGGTGATCTCCGCGGCCTTCATCCATGGCCGCTGTTCGAACGGGAGATTGTCCGAGGGGATCTCGATGTACGTCTCGGTGCCGTCATCGAACATGCCGCTGCGGTTGCCGTTCCAGAAGTAGGTCACGTGGCCGTACTTCTGGGTCTCCGAGATCGCGAGCTGGGAGACGTGGGCCTGCGCCAGGAGCTCGCCCATCGGCCGATCGATGGCCGGCGGCGTCACCAGGTAGTGCTTCGGGATGTGGAGATCCCCGTCGTACTCCATCATCCCGGCGTAGAACACGTCGGGGCGCCGCACGCGCGGGAACTTCGCGAGCTCGTCGTCCTCGAACGCACGCGAGATCTCGATCGCGCGGTCGCCGCGGAAGTTGAACATCACCACCGCGTCGCCGTCCTGGATCGGCGCGATCGGAGCGACGCAGAACGGTGGGAGATCCTGGTCGATGATGCCGGGGCGCTCGCCGCGCAAGGTCTCGACGGCGAGGGTCGCCGAGCTGAACGTGCGCTGGTCGGCCAGCACGTGCGTGTGCCAGCCGCGCTCCACCATCGCCCAGTCCGCCTCGTACCTGTCCATGGTGATGCCCATGCGGCCGCCGCCCGACACGATGCGCGCGTCGACACCGGAGAGCCGTAGGTTGGCGAGGTACCTCTCGACGCGGTCGACATATTCCAGGGCGCTGAACGGCGGGACGTCACGGCCATCGAGCAGGGCGTGGACGTAGAGCCGCTTGCAGCCGGCCTTGGCGGCCGCGCCCAGCATCGCCTCGAGATGATCGAGGTGGGAGTGGACGTTGCCGTCGGAGAGCAGGCCGAGGAAGTGGATCGCGCCGCCGCGTGCGCCGCGATCGACGATCGTGCGCCACGTGGCGCCTTCGAACATCGCGCCCGTGGCGATCGCGGCGTTCACCAGCTTGG
The DNA here is from genome assembly GCA_016720595.1 of Myxococcales bacterium. Taxonomy (GTDB): domain Bacteria; phylum Myxococcota_A; class Polyangia; order Haliangiales; family Haliangiaceae; genus JABFXX01. The sequence continues at coordinate 81,528 of JADKKI010000021.1, read as the reverse complement.
CACCTTGCGCGTACACCTTGCCGGCGCCGAGCGCGTTGTGACCGACCTCGCTGTTGCCCATGTCATCGTCGCTCGGCAGCCCGACGGCCTTGCCGTGCGCGCGCAACTCGCCGCGGGTGCCCGGGACCCACAGGCGATCGAGGGTGGGCGTGGAGGCGATCGAGACGGCATCCGCCTCGTCACCCGCGCCGCGCCCCACGCCATCCATGATCACCAGGACGACAGGACCCTTGGGCTGATGACGCGCGTGCCTCTTGAGCGACATGACGGGCGGACCTTAGCGCGATCAGTCTCCGCCGTCGCGATACGCGGTGGCCTGCAGGCCGAGGCGGCCGAGCGCGTCGTAGATCTCCTTGCGGGTCTTCTTGCCGAGCTTGGCGGCGAGCGAGACGTTGCCGCCTGCCGTGCGGATCAGCTGCGAGTAGTACTCGAGCTCGAACTTCTGCTTGGCCTCTCGATACGGGAGGAGCGCTCCGGAGGGGGCCTCCTCCCCTGAGGAGGAGGCGCGCGGAAAGATCACGTGCTCGGCGTCGATCACGCGATTCGCGGACATCAGCACGGCGCGCTCGAGCAAGTTGACGAGCTCGCGCACGTTGCCGGGCCACGCGTACGACAGCATCTTCTCCAGCGCCGCCGGCGTCATCCGCAGCGTCGCGCGATTCTCGCGGGCCGCGATCACGGAGAGGTGATGCGTGACGATCGGTGGGATGTCCTCGCGGCGGTCGCGGAGCGGTGCGATGCGCAGCGGGTAGACCAGGATCCGGTAGTACAGGTCCTCGCGGAAACGCCCGGCCTTGACCTCGGTCTCGAGCATGCGGTTGGTGGCGGTGACCAGGCGGAAGTTGACCTTGCAATGCTCGGTGGAGCCGATGCGCTGGACCTCGCTGGTCTCGAGGACGCGCAGGAGCTTGGCCTGCATCCCGAGTGGAAGCTCGCCGATCTCGTCGAGGAACAGGGTGCCCTTGTGCGCAGCCTCGAACGCACCCGCGTGGGCATTGATGGCGCCGGTGAACGCGCCGCGCTGGTAGCCGAACAGCTCCGCCTCGAACAAGGTCTCGGGGATCGCGGCACAGTTGATCGCGATGAAGGGCTCGGTCGCGCGTGGACCACAGAAGTGCAGGGCGCGCGCGACCAGCTCCTTGCCGACGCCACTCTCGCCACTCACCAACACCGGTGTCTGGGCGGGCGCGAGCTGATCGAGCGAGTGGAGGAGCTGCTGGGTCTCCGCACTGTTGCCGATGATCATGTCCGTCTTGCGCCGCCAGGATGGCGCGAGACCCACCGGGCCACTGTCCTCGCGCACGAGCAGCTGGCTCAAGATCGAAGTCAGGACGTGTGGCTTCGTCAGTGTGGGCAGCCAGAGGTCTGGTTCGGCGCGCCGGAGCGGCTCGGAACCGATCACGAGGAGCGGGGTCTGATCGGAGCGTCCACGGAGCACGTCGACCAGCTCGCTGGGTGCGGCGAGCCCATCGGCACAGACGACATAGGCGCGGACCGTGTGTCGGGCTGCGACCAGTGCGGCCGCATCTGGCCACTCGATCGGGACCAGGCTCCACCGACCGGCCTCCCGGATCGCATCGGCGATCCGCTCGAGGCCCGATCCCACGCCACACACCGCGATACTGGTGATCTCCTGCACTTCCATAAGGTTGGGTGATCCCTCAGCCCCGTATCGAAAACCATACAGCAGCGGATGAACGATTAGAAGTTTTGTTTGAGTTTCATACACTTGGCAAAGCGACCTGAAGATCGGCGCCTCTCAGAAGAATTCTGCTTAACATTCCCAAGGGTTGGCCGATGGGCGTATTGAAAACCATCCACCCTTCTCGGGCTCACTCCCGAAACATCGAGTGATTCCAGCAGCCTCCACTGCGCCGAAAGCTGGATCTAACCGTGCACTACCCGTGCGCCTATGACAAAGGCCTTCGTTGCGGGTGGGATGCTGGCGCTGGTCTCGAGCGCGTGTGGTGTGGAGCTCGCGGAGCCCTCCGCCACGGAAGAGGCGATCGCGCGCCACGGCGGCGCGTTCATCCCGAACAACATCCCGGTCCGCAACGAGGATGGCTACTCCACGACGGTGGCGACCAACGGCAAGATCGACCTGACCAACGAGTTCTTCCAGGACCTCGGCACCAACGGTCGCCGTTGTGTCAGCTGCCACCTCCCGACCGCCGGCTGGGGCATCACCCCCGAGCAGACGCGCGACATCTTCAATGCGACGCGCGGCGGCGAGATCGACGATCAGCTCGGCCTCGGCGCGATCTTCCGCACCAACGACGGCGCCAACTCGCCGGAAGCCGACGTCTCGACGCTGTCCAAGCGCCGCTCGGCCTACAGCATGCTGCTCAACCACGGCCTGATCCGCGTCAGCATGCCCGTCCCCGCTGGCGCCGAGTTCGAGCTCGCGGCCGCCGATGACCCGTATCACCACTCGACGGCCGCGGACCTCTCGATGTTCCGTCGTCCGCTGCCGACGACGAACCTCAAGTTCCTCTCCACGGTCATGTGGGATGGTCGCGAGACCGTCCCCGGCCAGACCATCCACTTCGATCTCTCGCAGCAGTCGAGCGATGCGACCACCGGTCACGCGCAGGGTGATGCCCTCGCGCCGGGCCAGCGCGAGTCGATCGTGGCGTTCGAGACCCAGCTGTTCACGGCGCAGGTCCGTGACAACGACGCCGGCGACCTCCGGATGGGTGGAGCGAAGGGTGGCCCGGACGCGATCATCACCCAGGACTTCCACATCGGCATCAACGACAACTTCGGCGACTGCATCGACGCCGACAACACGGGTTGCCGGATCGTGGGTGCGCCGCTCGGCAGTGGCACGCGTGGTGCCGCGTTCACCCCCAACGTGTTCACGATCTACGACGCCTGGAACACGAGCTCCAAGAACGACCGCAAGGCGATCGCCCGTGGTCAGACGCTGTTCAACACCCGCCTGATCAACATCTCTGGCGTGTCGGGCCTCAACGACGAGGCCGCGTTCGGCACCCCGGCCAACGTCCCCGGTACGTGCACCACCTGCCACGACACGCCGAACGGCGGTAACCACTCGGTCGTCGCCCCGCTCAACATCGGCCTCGTCAGCGAGAACGTCCGCGAGCCCCACATGCCGCTCTACACGTTCCGTTGCACCTCCGTCGGCGTCGCCAACGGGGCATGCACCGCGGGCCAGACGGTCAAGGTCACCGACCCGGGTCGCGCGATGATCAGCGGCAAGTGGAAGCACATCGGCCGCTTCAAGGGTCCGATCCTCCGTGGCCTCGCCGCCCGTGCACCGTACTTCCACAACGGCCTGGCGGATGACCTCGACGAGGTGGTGGACTTCTACAACACCCGCTTCACGATGAACCTCACCAACCGCGAGCACAACGACCTGGTCGCGTTCCTCCGCACGCTGTAAGCAGGCAACGGCGCCGAAACGACGACAGCCACGGGGAGCACCCGTGGCTGTTGGACGTTTCGGGGTAGCGCTTACTGACGCGCGTTGCCGAACTTGTCAGGAGACAACGTGACCGCGCCGCCCTTGAGGTCGAGCTTGGTCTCGTTGGCGCCCTCTTTGATCTCGATCTCGCTCGTGGTCGGGTCACCACTGCGCTCGTTCCAGGCCTGGACCTTGTACTTGCCCGGGGCCAGGCTCTTGAAGCTGAACTTGCCGTCCGCGTCGGGGATGACGTAGTTCGGCGCGTCCACGACGACGAGGTACGCCGACATCGACGCGTGGAGGTTACAGCCGAGGCGGATGATGCCCGGCTTGTCGAGCTTCACATCGCGGGTCTCGCCGCTCTTGTAGAGGCCGAGGTCGAACGCCTTGCTCTTCGAGAGCGAGAACACGTTGTGGTAGATCGGGTCGAAGTTCGGGAACGAGATGGTCGAGCCCACCGGCACGGCCATCACGTGGGGAGCGAACTCCTTGCCGCGCTGCTCGATGATGCGCTGCTTCGGCGTGCGCTTCTTGCCGCCCGCCTTGGGCCACAGCATCACCACGCCCAGACCCTCCGGGGCCTTGCCGTTGATCATCAGGCTGCCGTTGAGCGAGCCCTTGGCGGGCTTCTTGTCGGGCTCGTCGGCATCGGAGCCGCCCGCGGTCTTCGCCTGGGGACCCTTGTCCTCGAGCTTCTTGGTCGCGGTGGTGACGCGGGTGGGAGCGCCCGCGCGGAACACCGAGGCCACCGAGGCGACGGTCTTCGCGCCCGCGGCCATCTCGGCGCGGCTGAACAGCTGCTCGGCGTACGAGAGCTGGCCGCGCTTGGCGGCGGTGACCGCCATGGTCAGGAGGTCCTGTGCGGCCTTGTCCTTGAGGCCCGCGGCGAGCTTGGTCACCGGGGCGAGCTTCGCGTCCGCCACCGGGTGCAGCTTGTCAGCCGCGACCACGATCTGCGGCTTGAGCGGCCCGAGGGCACCGAGCAGCTCACCCTTCTCCTTGTCGGGCACCTTGAACTTGTCGAGCGCGCCGACGAGGTCCTCGACCAGCGCGGTGAACTCGTCGTCGACCATGTCCATGCCCGCGTGCGTGCTCGTCATGTCGCGGCCGCTGTACTTGCAGGGGCCGCCGGTCGCCATGCACACGAACTCGGTGAGCAACTTCTTCAGATTGTCGGCGTCGGTGTTGAAGAACCGATCCTTGATCCGGGCGTCCGTCGTCGTGCGTGTGACGAACTCGTCGACGACGGCGGTGATCGCCGGGAGGCCGCCGAGGCGGTCGTAGAGCGACTTCGCCACCGGCTTGCCCGGCGCGGGTGCCGGGACGTTGTTACCCGGCGCGGGTGCCGGGGCGGGGGTAGCGTCGCCGGGCGTCGCTACCGTCTTTGGAGCAGGCTTGGACGAACCACATCCGAGCAGGAGCAAACTGACCAACACACCCGAAGTCCTCATGGGACAAGGGTTTATCCCCTGGTGCGGCCTTTTAGCAAGAGCAGGAAGTACACGACGAGCAACAGGCCGCCCACACTCCAGCTGGCGTTGCGCGCGAGCGCATAGGTCCGGGTGGGACCCTTGGTGCCCACGGCGCGCTGGACCAGCTCGAGCTTCGCGCCATCGGCCTTGAGCCCCTTCGCGGTGAGCGGAAGCACGATCGTGGAGGTGGGATCTGTGGATGCCGCCCCCGCGACCAGCGTCAGCGGTGGCCCAAAGCCTGTGAGCTTGGCCTCGATCACCAGCGGCGTCAGCGTGCGCGCGGCAGCGGCGAGATCGACCGGCGCTTGCAGAGCGACCACGCCGGCGATCGCACCCTTCTGCGACGAGATCGATGATCCGAACGTGACCAGAAGCGACGGACCATCACTCACGATGCGGGAGTCGTCGAGACCCACCAGCGGCAGCGCGGGTGCCGCCGCCGGGATCCGGAGCAACATCGAGCGGACGCCATCGCGGAGCTGGATCAGCTCGAACACCTCGCCCTTGCCGGGCGTGAACAAGAAGTCGCTGCCGACCATGTCCTTGACGGTTGCGGCATCGGTCTCCACCGCCGAGCGCAGCATCGGGGTCTGCGCGATCCCTTGCGCTCGGAGCTGGAGGCCCTTGAGCGTGGAGTCGATCGCAGCGCCCACGGCATCGGCGCCCCCTTGCAGCGCGGCCATCCGTACCGCGAGATCGTCGCCCGCGACCGCCCGGGTCTGCCCGTCGAGGTACATCAGCGCGCCACCAGCGCCGCCGGCGATCAGGGCGGCGACCAGCCAGATCGCGCCGGAGCGTCGCTGCGGCGCCGCGGGGAGCGTGATCAGATTCGCCGCGGCGATGTGCGCTTCGGAGACATCCGATGGCGTCATCACCGGGATCGGCTTGCTCTCGCGACCGTCGCGGAGGACCCCGGCGAACGCTTCGAGTGCGCCCTCGACGTCGCGCATCGTCGAGTAGCGATCCGCGCGGTTCTTCGACAGCATCTTGGTGAATAGCATCTCCTGCAGCCCGGCCGGGACGTCGGCGACGTCGAGGGGCGGCGGAGGCGTGTTGAGGATGTCGTTGATCAGCGCGTCGGTGTCGTCGTTGGTGAACGGCCGACGTGCGGTGATCATCTCGTAGATGATGACGCCGAGGGCATAGATGTCCGCGCGCCGATCGACCTTGTCGGGCTCGGTGATCTGCTCGGGGGCCATGAACTGCGGCGTGCCCATCACGAGCGAGCGGGCGCCGCTCCGGTCGTCCTCCGCCTCGAGGAAGCGCGAGATGCCGAAGTCGAGGACCTTGACGTGGTCGCTCGCCTCTTCCTTGTCGGTGAGGAACACGTTGTCGGTCTTGAGATCTCGATGGATGACGCCCGCGTGATGCGCGGCGTTGAGGGCCGAGGCGATCTGGCGAGCGATCCGCACGGCGCGCCGCACCGGCATCCCGCCGACCCGATAGATCTCGTCGGTGAGCAGCGATCCCTCGAGGTACTCGAACACGATGTACGGCACGCCCTCGCGGGTGAACCCCATGTCCGTGGACTCGACGATGTTCGGGTGACCGAGCGTGCCTGCGGCGCGCGCCTCGTTCATGAACCGCTCGATGACGTCCGCGTCCTCGGCGAGCTCGGGCTTGAGGACCTTGATCGCGACGCGGCGCTTGATCAGGACGTGCTCGGCCAGGAACACGCTCCCCATGCCGCCCTGATCGAGCTGCCGGATGATCCGATAACGTCCTTCGACGGTATCGCCCTCCTTCACCGGCGCTGTCGCAGCATCCCCCATCAGTCCCGGCAATGATCCATTCCGATACCCCCGAGGTAAAGCCGGAAGACGATGTAACCATCTCCCTCGCTTACGTAAGCGCGCTTGCGATGCCTGCAGGAGAGTGCACAGACCGTGCAACACCGGCTGGCGAATTCAGTAGCCATGAGAGTGGTTTGCCAAGGGTGTCGGGTCGAGTCGACGGTCGAGAGCGGCGAGGACACCTGAGGTCGCGCGGTTAGCGCTGGCATCGTTCGCGCAGATGGATCTCTGCATGAAGACGTTCCTCGAAACCGTGTCTGTCGAGCAGCTGACCGCGGTCAGCGGCGGGATGAAGTGGCAGGACTTCCGGCCGTCCACCAACGTCGAGGACCGACGTCCCGAGTGGGCGAAGCGCCGGGACGATGCGTGGTTCCGGGCGCAGAACCAGGACGCCGCCCAGCCGGCCCCGAGCGTGGTTCCGCTTCCCCCCCGCCGGCCGGCCGGGGTCTGAGGAGTCAGGTCATGTTCGACGACGACCAGGTCGAGACCCTCGACACCGCCATCGAGCCGCAGCTCGACACCCTCCTCGAGACGGCGCTCGATGCCATCGAAGATCCTCAGGAGGACATCGTCACGATCGAGCAGCCAGCGCTCTCGGCGTCGCCGCCGCCGTAGCGATCAGGCGAGCAGGCCGGGCACGCCACCGCTCGACGCATCGCCGAACGACGTCAGGCCATCGCCCATCGCGTTGGCGATCGAGAGCAGCAGATCTGCGTGCCGGCGGTAGCCGAGCTGGAGCAGGCGACCGGTGCGGATCCGACCGCTTCCGCCACCGGCGAGGATGAACGGCATGTCGTCATGGCCGTGCGTGTTGCCATCGCAGACCTCGGTGCAGCTGAGGACGAGCGAGTGATCGAGCATGGTGCCGCCGTCCTCGGGCCGAGCGGCGAGCTGGCCGAGCAGGTACGCGAGCTGCTCCATCCACCACGTCGATTGCTGCACGAACGCCGCGTACTCGCGGTGCGCGGTGTCGTGGCCCGCACCGTAGTGCGAGGCCTGGTGGCTCCGCATGTCGAAGCCCGGGTCGTACATCGGTGTGCCCGGAAAGCGGCTCATGATCAGCTCGCTGGTGTGGATCGAGCTCTGGATCACGCCGACGCGCGTGAGCTGGCAGGCCATCGCCTGGACCATCAGATCGATCTGCGCTCGCAGGATCTGCGGGAACCGCTCCGGGGCATACAGCGTGGCGCTCGTGAGCCCGGTCGCGTCGATCGCCGGCGCCTGACAGGACGCACCGCCGGTGCCACCGCCGGTCGCCATGATCCGCTGCTCGACCTCGCGCACGGCCTCGAGGTGGAGATCGAGCTTGCTGCGCTCGGAGCCGCCGAGGCCGCCGCGGAGGGCATCGAGCTCGGCCTTCGCGCGATCGAGCGCGGACAGCCGCCGCAGCCGCTTCGGATCGCTGCCGCCGCCGGTGGTGGTCCCACCGCCGCCGAACACGCGCGTGAACGCATCCACCGGATCGTCGTCGGGCGTGCCGGTCACGCCTGGCGCGACGTAGGAGATGTGCTTGTCGCCGGAGGCGCCGTTCTGGTTCGCCATCGCGCCGAGGTAGAGGCTGCGGAACGGATCGCCGGCACCCACCGTCTGCGCGAGGCGCTGATCGATCGAGATCCCGTTGCCACCGTCGACGCCAGTCAGGAGCTTCTTCGCACCACCGGGGTGACTCCCCACGTCCGTGGCACCCATCGAGAGCCCGCGGAAGAACACGCAGCGATCGCGATAGGGGGCGAGCGAGGCGAGGGCGGGTGGCAGCGTGAACTGCGTGTCGTTGCCCGTGGGATGCCACGCGCTCGGATCCCCGTTGCTCGACGGGCCGGGCACGCCATCGGGGTGATAGAGGATGATCAGCCGCTTCGCATAGGCGCCGGGTGCGTGGGCACGGGCGCCGCGCAGGAACGGCAGCGCGAACAGCGCAGCGGCGCCACCCCGGAGAACGTCACGTCGCTTCATCGGCGCTCCACGAAGGCAGGTGACAGCACGGACTGCACGAGCAGCTCGCGGACATCGTGGCCCGCAGCATCGAACCGATCCTCGAGCCACAGCCGATCGCAGCGCTGCGCGAGCGACTCGCGAAGCCCGCGCGCGAACCGCAGGTACTGCCGCGTGAAGCAGCTGGTGGCCGCGTGACTCCCGGCGATGATCTCCGCGAGCTCGGGCACGGTGCCGTACGGCGCCGAGGTGTGGGTGCCAAGGCGCTCGACGTCGCCGAGGTCTCCGGAGGCATCGATCGCTGCGCCGCCCTCGGTGTCGCGCCAGCGGCCCACCGGATCGAAGTGCTCGAGTCCGAACCCGACCCCATCGATGTACTGATGACATCCGGCGCACACGGGGTTGCTCGTGTGCATCGCGAACCGCTCGCGGGTCGTGGCGTGGGGATCGACCTCGGGGACTCCACCGGCGAAGGGCGGCGGCGGTGGCAGCTCCTCGCACAGGAGGTTGCGGCGGATCAGCAGGCCACGCCGGATCGGCGAGGTCTGATCGGAGTGGGCGGTGGTCGCGAGCAGCGAGGCGTGGCCGAGCACACCCGCGCGTCGTCCATCCGCGTACGTGACGCGCCCCGAGGCGCTGGTCGGCGCCGCGACGCGATAGAACGCGGCGCTCGTCGCATCGAGGACGGTGTAGTTCGCGAGCAGCAGATCTTCGAACCGGCCACTGCCGTCGAAGGCCACGTCGGCGGCGAACCGGCGGGTCTCGGTCGCGAGGGCGCGCCGCGTGAGATCGTCGAAGCCAGGATAGAGGTCCGCGCGCTTGTCGACGGTCAGGACGTCTTGCCCGCCCACCCACTGAAGCACGAGCTCGCCGACTTGATCACGCGCACGGGGATCCGCGACCAGCGTGCGTGCCCAGCGCTCGATCCCGTCGGTGCCATCGAGCTCGCCGCCGGTGGCCGCGGCGAGGAGCGCCGCGCTCGGCGTGGTGCCGACGAACGTGTACGACAGCGCGGTCGCGATCTCGTGCGCGGTCAGCCGGAAGTGGTCGCCGGCAGCGACCCCGAGCTCCGAGCGATACAAGAAGTGCGGCGAGATCAGCAGGGCCTCGAGTGCGCCCGTGAGGTCCTCGCTCGCGAGGCCGCGATAGTGCGCGGCCTCGTCGGCGGTCAGGGGCCGGCGGAACACGCGCGGGCCGAGCACGTCGATCAGCTGCGGTCCGCAGGTGGCGGCGTGGCCGCTCCAGTCGCACGGCACGAGCGCGTTCGCGTGGGCGGCGGCGAACTCCGCGAGCGGCTCTGCGGCGGAGAGGAACGCATCGACGTGCGCCGAGGTCACCACCGCCGAGGTCGCATCGGTGTCGAACGGGAATCCGGCGGGGCGCGCATCGGCGACGAGCTTCGCCGCGGGATCTGCATCACCGGCACAGCTCAGCGCGAGCACGGAGTTCGTTCCGCCGAAGCCATCTGGCACGGCGGTCGGCGCGCGGGGATCGGCGATCCACTCACGCTCGTCGAGGACGAGCTTGTACTGCGCCATGCCCTCGCCGATCGCGAACGTCCCGACCCACAATCCGGTCGCAGCGCTGAACACGAGCGGCAGGCCACCGCCGGTGATCGTCCCGGCCCAGGCGTTGAAGCTCCCCGCGACGTGCACGCTCGACAGCGAGCGCCCGTGCGGGTCGTACGCGAAGGTCTGGCTCGCGCACGCGTTCGGCTGGCAGGTGCCGCCGCCGCAGGTATCGCGGAACGCACAGTCGGTGGCGCGGGCGCAGCTCATCACCGGTGCGCCGCTCCCGAACAGGTCGCGCACGGTGGCGCGGTACTCGCGTCGCGTGAGCAGGCGCAGGCGTCGCGGTCCCGGCGGGACGGCGTCACAGCGCAGCGCGCGCGAGGTCAGGCCCGAGCGGATGAACGTCGCGATCTCGGTGGCGCACTCGCCGGTGCACTGGCCCGGGTTGTTCGCGGGCATCCGTGCCGAGATCGCGGTCTCGAGCTGACCGTGGGTCATCGCGGTGTCCTGGAGGACGGGGCCGAGGCCGCCCTCGCCGGTCTCGCCGTGGCAGACCTGGCACATCTGCTGATAGAGCGCGGCGCCGCGGCTCGACAGCGGGTCGTCGTGGGAATCGATCTGGCGATCGTTGCCACAGGCAGCGAGGAGCACCCAGCAGATCAGCGCGACGCGACGCATCCGGGACGGACCCGGGTGCAACGGGCATTCCGCTCGAACCCGCTGATGTTGCAACGTGTTGACACGCCTCGCGCGGAGGGATGTTGCTGATCGCAACGCCAGTGGGGCGGATCGGGGCGTGGCCCCCCCCGGGAGTCAGGGTGGCGAGTCAGCTCGCGACCATCGCGCCGGTCCACCACTCGTAGTCGCGCCCGAGCTTGTCATCGCTCGGGAAGAACACCACGTAGCTCATCGCGTCGTATGCGAGGAAGCTCGGGCGGCCGCCGAGATCGTGACCGATCTGATGCACCGCGCGCCAGGTGCCGGTGTTGAAGTACACGGCCGGCTTGCCTTCGATCCGCCCGAGCGGCTGCATCGACGGGAAGTGCGAGTGGCCGTTGACCACGTAGCGAAAGCCCCGGCGCTTGTCGAGCTCGGCCGCGGCCACGGTGGACATCTTCCCGTCGAAGCTGTGCTGGAAGTACTTGTAGAGCTGAGTCAGGCGCTCGTCGGAGCCGTGCGCCATCACCTTGTTGCGCGAGAGCTCCAGGAGCAGGCGGAGCCGCTTGCCGAGATCGAGCGAGAACGTCTTGCGCTGGCGGCCGAGCCAGTCCTTCACGAACTCGTTGGACAGGAACTCGTCCACGACCTCGCTCCACACCTGGCTCATCGGGCGGATCAGCTCCTTGCGCATCACGCTCTGCTGGCGAACCCACGCGGGGACGGCATAGACCGGGCGCACGTCATCGATGTCGTCGACCTCCTCGATGCCGGGGTGATCTTCGCCGACGAGCGCGCGCAGCTTGCGGGGGAACTTGAGGATCAGCTCCGAGCCGATCGCATCGCCGATCGTGGCATCGCCATCCGGGCTCGCGTTGATCGGATCGCCCACGTTGCCGTGATAGGCGAGCACGCCGTGATCGGGGAACTCGATCTCCTTGTGGAGCTCGATCGAATCCTTGCCCGTCAGGGCCCGGGCGATCGCCTGCTGCGCCTTGGGTGCGGTGTACAGCAGCCGATCGTGGTTGCCGATGACGTAGTAGATCTCGAGCTCGCCGCTCTGGACGCGGGTCCGGATCGCGGTGAAGAACGCGGCCTCGCGCTTGATCGTGTCCTCGACGATCTGCTCGACATTCTTGACCACGCCGTTGGTAGACGCGCCGTGATACGGGCGGTGACGGCCCTCGAACCACGAGGGCGAGCGCACGAGATCGAACAGATCTCCGACGATGCACAGCTTCGCGGGGCGCTTGCCGCGGGCGACCTGGATCCGCTCCCAGAACCGCGAGAACTGATCCGCCTTGCTGACCGCGTTGCCGTGCAGCCGATCGGTGAGGTGGATGTCGCTGATGAAGATCAGGAGCGGCCTCTCCACCATCCCTCGATCATCGCACGGAGCGTGCGAGGATGCGCGGATGGTCAGGTGCAAGCTCTGTCAGCGAAACCCACCCAACCCGAATGGCCTGTGCAACGAGTGCATGGACGAGATCGGCGTCGTCGAGATGCCGCCGGCCCGCCGCCGCGCCGGCCCGTGCCTCAAGTGCAACGGCTTCAAGTTCGTGCGCGTGATCCCGCGCGAGTACACGGTGAAGTCCCACCGCGACATGAACCTGGCCGAGGTCGCGCCGATGACCTTGACCCAGCAGCCCGTGGTGACCGAGCGGCTGATGCGCGAGGGCAACACGGTCGACGCACCGCGCGTGGTGCTCGGCGAGGGCATGCTCGAGACCTACACGTGCATGAGCTGCGGCTATATCGAGTGGTACTGCGAGGATCCGTCGGAGATCCCGATCGGGCCCGAGTACATGAGCGAGCTCGTCGACTACAGCCCCGACGCGCCGTACCGCTGATCAGCGCGCCTTGCGCTCGAGCACGCGGACCAGCTCGGGCACGAAGTGATCGGGATGCTCGCGGTGGAGGAAGTGCCCGCCCGGCACCTGCACCACCTCGTACGAGGCGGTGAACAGGTGACGTGCCTTCTCGTACGCACGAGGAGAGATCACGTCGTTCTCGCCGGCGAACGCGACCGTCGGGATCGTCACGGGGAGCCGCTGGGATTTCGGCAAGCGCACGCGGAGGCCGCGGTAGTAGCCGAGCGCAGCCTCGACCACACCGGGCTCGGCGAACGCGGCCTTGACCCTCGCCGTCTCGGAGGGCGGAATGTCCTTCCAGGCCGGTGACCAGCGGCGGACCAGCTCGTCGACGTGCGCGAAGTCGTTGGCGCGGATCTTCGCCGGTGCGCTGCCGCGCCGGAGCGTGAAGAAGTGGCGCACCTTCCACAGCATCGAGGGCGTCGGTTTGACCGACGCGGGGTGAGGGATCGCGAGCGTGATCAACAGGCGGATCTTCTCGGGCGCCATCGCCGCGGCGGAGTACGCGGCACCGGCACCCCAGTCATGTCCGATCACCACGGCCTGCTGTTCGCCGAGGGCCTCGATCAACGCGAGGATGTCCTTGCCGAGCGTGTCACCGTCGTAGTCCCCATCGGCGGGGATCTCGGTGGGGTGGTAACCGCGCGTGAACGGGGCGACCGCTCGGAACCCGGCGGCGGCGATCGCCGGCATCGCGGCGTCCCAGGTGTACGGCGTGTCGGGGAAGCCATGGACGAGCAGCACGAGCGGCCCGGTGCCCTGCTCGAGGTACCCGAACTTCAAGCCGTTCGCGGTCACGAACTTCATCGCGTCATTGTACGCATCGTACGGATCGGACGGATTCCCCGCTGACACCAGAGTCTACCGGCGCCCCCGTTGACACCGGGGCGGGTCGACCCAGGTTGAAGGGAATGGCCCAAGGCGACCTCCATACCACGCTCGAGATGCTCGAGGCCCACGCGAAGGCCCAGCGCCACCATGCGCGGCTGATCTACGTCGGCGTGTTGGGTGCGTCCGATCTCGCGCTGGTCGTCCGCGGGGTCGCGGTGATCGCGGAGGACAGCGGACTCGTCGTCCACGCCCGGTCCGCCGAGGCGGCGGCCGCGGCGCGCGCGTTGTTCGCCACGCTCGAGATCCCAGATCCAACGCGGCGCGAGGTCGTGGATCGCCTGTGCCACGAGCTCGCCGTGCTGCGCACGTATGACGATCGCGCGGCGGCTCTCGAGCGCGCGCACCCCGTTGCCCGAAAGCGCGCTGCGGCCGGCTCGGTGTTCGACGATTGCGGCAACTGCATCACCGTCGTCGACGTCGCGGATTGCGGGCTTCAGTTGTTCGGCGCGCTCGCCGATGGGGCGTGTGACGTCGGGTGTCTGTGATCCTGCGCTGGCTGATCCTGTTGTACCGGCGGCTCCTGTCGGGCCGGATCCCCGGGGTGCGCTGCAGCTTCACCGACAGCGAGAGCTGCTCGGCGTTCGGGCTGCGCGCGACCGAAGGTCCCGATGCGCTCGGACGGATCCGGCGCCGGCTCGGACGTTGCCGCGACGCGTGCCTGCTCACCGACGGCCACGCCCTGTCGTGGACCGCGCTGCACGATCGCGATCCCGCGGAGATCGAAGCGGAGCTGCGCGCCGATGGTGAGACCGAGGCCGCGATCCAGCAGGTGCTCGAGACCCGTCGTGCGGTCGCGATCTGGCGGCGCGAGCAGCGAGGGAAGATCGGCCCGGTGCGGCTGGTCTCGCAGCCGGGCGTGCAGCGGCGCTGGCAACGCCGCGCCTTCGTGCTGGGCGCGATCGGCGTCCTCGCGCTGATGCTCGCCGGCTTCCACCCCGTCGTCGGCGGCCTCGCGTTCGGGATGATCACCACCGGCGCGGTGGTCTCGACCCGCGATGCGTACGAGCGTGATCGCCGGTTCGCGCTGCACGCCCGGTGGGCGCAGCGGCGCTGAGCGAGTCAGGGCGTGGCCTGGGGGGGGGGGGGGGGGGGGGGGGGGGGGGGGGGGGCTGGGGGGGGGGGGGGGGGGGGCGGGGGGGGGGGGGGCGGGGGGGGCGGCGGGGGGGGGGGGGGGGGGGGCGGGGGGGGGGGGGGGGGGGGGGGGGGGGGGGGGGGGGGGGGCGCGGGGCGGGGGGGGGGGGGGGGGGGGGGGGGGGGGGGGGGGGGGGGGGGGGGGGGGCGGGGGGGGGGGGGGGGGGGGGGGGGGGGGGGGGGAGGCCCGGGGGGGGGGGCCCCCCGGCGCCGGGGGGGGGGGGGGGGGGGGGGGGGGGCGGGCCCCGGGGGGGTTGGTTTCCCCCCTGGGGGTTTTGCGGGGGGGGGGGCAGGGCGTGTGGCGCCCCGGGAGAAGAGGGCGGGGGGGCGCTCCCTGCCCCGGGGGGGGGGGGGCCCCGGGGGGGGCGGGGGGGCGGGGGCGGGGGCGCCCGGGGGGGGGGGGGGGGGGGGGGGGGGGGGGGGCGGGGGGCGCGGGCCCGGGGCGGGGGCGGGGGGGGGGCCCGCGCCGGGGGCCCGGGCCGGGGCCGGGCCGGGCCCGGGGGCGGGGGGGGGGGGGGGCGGCGCGGGGGCGGGGGCGGGGGCCGGCCCGCGCCGACGACGGGCCGGGGCCCCGACCGGTCTCATTTCTTGGGCGCGACCGGGGCCGGCGACGGCATCAGCTGGGGCTCGCCCGTGCCGGGGCCCGCGCCTTCCTTCTGCTGATCGGCATCGACGATGCGGTAGTTCTTGACGCTCTTCTCGTCGAACTCGAACGACTTGGCATCCACCGAGGCCTTGAAGTCAGGCGCGTAGAACCGGAAGTGGTTCACGTTGTTCGACGAGTCGATGATGATCGACTGCGTGACGTGGAAGTCCGTGACGGCGACCACGAGGTAGAGGTTCTTGTACTGGGCCGAGGGCTTCTTCGGCGTCAGCTTGAGGACGAGCTCCTCCTTGCTGCCGTACTTCCCAGACTTGTCGATCTCGGCGTTGAACTCGGTCTTGAGGTCGCCCTTGCCGTACAGGAACGACACCGCGACGGGCATCAGGTCCTGCTGGAGGTTCTTCTTCACGACCTGCTTGTTGTCGTGCTCGACCATGTACAGGTAGGCGCCGTTCGAGATGAACGACTTCTTGACCTCGACCTTGGTCTTCTTCTTGTCGTAGTAGTCCCAGCGCATCTTGCCGGGCTTCTGGATCCACATCTTGCCGTCGCTGGTCTTGGTGCTGCCGAACGTGTCGTACGTGACGGCCTGCCGGAACAGCGCGGTGACCTGGTTGATCGAGGCGTAGAACTTCTGGACGTTGTCCACCGCTGTGGCCGCCGTGACCTCGGTGCTCGCCGCGGCGCTGCCGGTGGCGGCGCCGGCCGGCGTGCTGACCGCCACGACGATCGCGGGCTGTGCGGGCTGCGCCGGCGAGGTGACCCCGAGGAACGCGCGGGTGAGGATGCCGATGAGGTTCATGGTGTCTTCTAGTCCTTGGCCCTTGGACGCAGTGCGCCGCCGGGGGATTCAAGCCGGGAAGTCGTTGACTTCCCAGGTGGTAGCACGGTCGACCGTTCGATACGCTATCCAGGATGAGACCGGTCTGGGTGCTGCTGGCATTCCTCGGATGTGGCAACGGCGGCACGGCGCGTCCCGGGCCCGTGACACCCACCCCCGATACGCCGCACGGCGAGCTCGCCGGGGAGGACCTGTTCGTGCCGACCTACGGCAAGGCCGAGCTCGGCAAGGCGCTGATCGCGGAGCGCGGCGCGGAGGCCACCGGTGAGCGCATCGTGGCCGAGCTCGAGGCCAAGGCGGTCGACGGACCGGGCAACGATCGCTGGCGGATCGCACGCATGGATCTCGAGGTGCGCCGTCGGTTCATCAAGTCGCTCGAGGCATGCGAGTCATCGGGGCACGCGTGCCCACCGCGGCTCGACGATCCAACGTGGTCCTACGATCCGGATCCGGAGGTCGTCGTGGCACCCAAGGTCGATTCCGAGCTGCGGTTCGATCTCGCGAGCTGGCAGAAGCTGTCGGCCGAGCTGTTCGGCCGCGCGTGCGCCTGCCGCACGATCGCGTGCGTGGATTCGATGACCGTCGTGATCGATCAGCTCGAGATCCGGCCGATGGCCGAGGTCCAGGGGGACGAGACCGCGAGCCTGTCGGTGATGCGCGCCCGCGAGTGCCTGTTCCGGCTGCGCGGCAAGACCGCCACGCCGGGTGGGCCGGCGCCGTCGATCGAGGAGTGACGGTCACGCGGGCTCGCTGATCACCTCGTCAACGGCACGCCGAACAGCCAGGTCACCGTCGAGGACTTCGCGCCGGCCGTGGCCGCGATCGGCATCGCGGCGGTCGCGCGCAGGTACATCCCGGGCTGCAGCCCCTGCGCGAAGAACGGGCTGACGAGGAAGGCCCCGGGTGCCTTGTCGTACTTCACGCGCCCGCGCGCCACGCACTCCCTCGCGTAGTGGAAGTTGCCGTCCGAGATCCTCTCGATCCGGTCCGTCTCCCGGTCCTTGAGGCACTCCTCGCGCTCCGCCATCTCGGGCTTGAAGCTGACCTCGAACCTCCCGTCCTTCGGCGCGACGCGCTCGATGGTCCCGGCGAACATGAACTCGCTCCGGGCCCCTCCGCCGTCGGAGACCTTGGCGAGCAGCTCGCGCATGGTCAGCTCGCGATCATCGAACGTCAGCTCGTGCTCGACGGCCGCCCAGGCGGCGATCATCGACGTGCGCGGCCCGCGACGGCGGATGTCCGAGCCCACGAAGTCTTGCTTCGGCGCGAACTCCACGTTCGTGCCGGCCGCACACAGCTTGAGCACCTGGTAGGCGAGGTAGGGCTCCGGCGTCCGGAACGTCGCCTCGATCATGGTCTCGAACACATTCGTCGCGCCGGGCACCAGCTTCGGGACCTGAGCGCTCCGCACCGCATCGGTCCATACCGCCGTCGCCGCCGCCGTCGCCGCCGGGCAGCCGGCAAATGCGGAGCGCTTGTTGGCCGCGGTCGCGGTCTCGATGGTGGCGAGCAGGCCCACGAGCTTGTCGCGCGTGGCGTTCGGCGTTGCCCACTCCTCGTGCTGGGCGCGGGCGATCGCGACGAGCTTGCCGATCCCCGGCTCCTCCTTGGCCTTCGCGGCGAGCTCGATCCGGGCACGCGCCTGATCCTCGACGGCGCTCTTCACGAACTGGCGCAGGTGGTACCGCGTCTGGATGTTGAGCTTCGGCGTGTGCTCGATCTCCGCGTACGCCTTCGCCGCGTCGATCGGCTCCTGGGCGCACTGGATCTGGCGGAGCAGGGACTCTTGCTTCGCGCAGCCGGCCACCGTCGCCACCCGCATCAGCATCGAGGCCTTCGGGCCGAGCACGTCGAGCTGGAGCGGGCTCGCGTCGTCGATCTGGCTCACCGGACCGCCGAGGGCCTCATAGCTCTGCCGATCCCAGCCTCGGCCCTTGCGTTCCGCGACCACCACCTCGAGGTCGCTCTCGTCGAGGCCGTGCTGCTTCATCCAAGGCCCGCGCAGCGCCATCACCTTGGGCCGGAGCTCGCGATGCTCGCCGCGCACCGTGCACATCACGCCCGCGAACTTGATCGCGACGAGCTGCCAGTCGCGGCCGGGAGCCTCGAGGTTCTGGAAGTCGGCGAGGTCGACGTTCTCCGAGTCGCCGACGTACGCGTCGCACCACTCGGGGCGCCCGGCCGGCGCCTTCGGAGCCGCGCGCTCCTCCGCGGCAGACTCCTGATCCCGGCGGGCCTGGTACTGCTCGCCGGTCTCGAAGCCATTCGAGCCACCGCTCGAGTCCGCGTCAGACACGGGCTCCGTCGACGTCGCGCTCGGCGAGCTACCGCCGAGCGGCTTGCCGTTGACCTTGATCAGGCTGCAGGCGGAAGAGAGAGAGAGGAGGAGTGGGAGGGAGAGGGAGAGGGAGGCTGTCTTGTGCATGTGCCGGCCTATCGGCCAGCGCGCGCTGCGGTTGCGGAACTTTGTCGTGGGCGCAGGATCCCGGGCGAATCCGAGCGCTTAGGCCGCGACCAGGACCTCGCGCTTGTTCGTGTGGTCCGGCGAGCTGACCACACCCTGCTTCTCCATCTCCTCGACCAGGCGGGCGGCGCGATTGTATCCAATGCGGAGCTGGCGCTGCACCCACGAGATCGAGGCGTTGCGCGTGGTGGTCACGATGTACACGGCCTTGTCGTACATATCGTCGTCGGACTTGCCGCCACCCGAGCCACCGATGTCGGTGTTGCCTTCGCCTTCCTCGTCGCGCGGCTTGAGGATGTCCAGGTTGTAGACCGGGCGCGCCTGGGTCTTCAGGAACGTGACCACGCGCTGGATCTCCTCCTCGTCGACGTAGCAGCCGTGGAAGCGCTGCGGGGCGCCGCCGCGATCCGAGAACAGCATGTCGCCGGCGCCGAGCAGGGCCTCGGCACCGTTCTGATCGAGGATGGTGCGCGAATCGATCTTCGAGGTGACGTGGAACGCGATGCGCGACGGGAAGTTCGCCTTGATGAGGCCGGTGATCACGTCGACCGACGGGCGCTGGGTCGCGAGGATCAGGTGGATGCCGGCCGCGCGCGCCTTCTGCGCGATGCGGGCCACGCTGGTCTCCACCTCCTTGGGCGCGCACATCATGAGGTCGGCGAACTCGTCGATCACGACGACGATGTAGGGCAGGCGGTGCTGCGGCGAGGTGACGATCTTCTCGCGGTGATCGGCCTCCTCGGGAGAATCGGAGTCCACGGCCTTGTTGACGTCGTCCTCGAGCGCGGCCGCGGCGGCATCGGCCACGGCGCGCAGCTTGTCGGCCTCGACCTTGGCCATCTGCTTGCCGAGCTTCTCGTTGTAGGTCGAGATGTCGCGCACGCCCATCGTGGCGAGCATGTCGTAGCGGCGCTCCATCTCCTCGACGGCCCAGCGCAGCGCGAGGTTCGCCTTCTTCGGATCGGTGACCACGGGGAGCAGGAGGTGCGGGATGCCCTCGTAGATCGAGAGCTCGAGCATCTTCGGATCGATCATGATCATCCGGACGTCCTCGGGGCTGCAGTGATAGAGCAGGCTCGAGATCATCGCGTTGACGGCCACGGACTTGCCGGAGCCGGTGGTGCCGGCGACCAGCAGGTGGGGCATGCGAGCGAGGTCGACGACGGCCGGGCCGCCCTCGATGTCCTTGCCGAGCGCCATCGGGAGCCGCATGCGGCCCTTGCGGAACATGTCGTCCGCGAGGATCTCCTTGATGAACACCTTCTCGCGGGCCTTGTTCGGCACCTCGATGCCGACGGCGGCCTTGCCGGGGATCGGCGCGACGATGCGGACGCGGAGGGCCTCGAGCGCGAGCGCGAGGTCATCGGTCAGGTTGACGATCTTGTTGACGCGCGTGCCGGGGGCCGGCGCGAACTCGTACATCGTGACGACGGGGCCGGGGCGGATCGCCACGACATCGCCCTTCACGCCGTAGTTCTCGAGGGTCTGGGTCAGCTTCGCCGAGAGCTCGAGCATCGCGGTCTTGTCGATCGCGTTCTGGTTGTTCTCGTCGTAGTTGAGGAGCTGGATCGAGGGGAGCTTGTAGTCGCCATCGCCGAGCTTGATGAACGAGGCGCGATCGGCATCCGCGGCCTTCTCCTTGGCGGCCATCTCCGCCTTGTCGGCGTGCTTGAACCGCGGCTCGACGATCATCGGCCCACCACCGGCGGGCGGCGTGACCTCCTGTGCCGCCGCCACCACGGGGCCCGAGTCGTCGTCGACGATCATGGCCTGGGGCTTCTGATCGTTCGCGGCCTCGGGTGCCTTGGTGCCCTGCGGGAACCGCGAGCGCTTGGGCTTGGCGCCCGGAACGTCGTCGGGCGAGGCCGCCACGGTGTCGGTCGCGGCAGGGCCGGGGACGACCGGATCGATCTCGGTGACCTGGATCTGCCGCTTCTTGCGCTTCGGCTTCTCGTCCTCGGCGGCGGAGGCGCCACGCTCGATGATCGCCGGCTCGGCACGACCTTCATCGGCGCCGACCTCGAGCACATCCTCTTCTTCGACCTCCTCGTCCTCCTCGTCCTCGTCGTCACCGCCGCGCTCGGGCAGCATCGCGCGGAACACATCGCCCCAGAACCGGGCGACGGCGAACGCGGCGGCCTTGATCGCCCGGCCCACGGCGCGCGCACCGGCGCCGATGATGTGGAGGACATCGCGCATCCGCAGCGGCGTGGCGACCACGACCGCGATCACGAGGCCCACGCACGCGAGCATCGCGGTGCCGGCCGTGCTGATCACGGCGCGCAAGATCTCCGCCAGGTGCTCGCCGATCGCGCCACCAGGACCGTGGCCCATCACCCGATAACCGGAGGCCGCGAGGTGCGCGAGCATCGCGAGCGAGACCACGCCGATCAGCGTGCCGGCCGCGACCGTCACCGGCATCACTGGCTCGCGCTCGATCAGCATGCGGACCGCCGCGACGACCGAGAGGGCGATCAGCAGGTAGCCGCAGACCCCGGCGAGGCCATAGAACATGCCCGCGCTGGCGCGCCCGAACGGCCCCATCACGAGCCGTCCGGCCTGCAACGAGACCATCGCGACCAGGAGAAACAGCGCGGCCCCAAGGCCGATCACGCCGATCACCTCATTGCGCCGGTCAGCGCCGGTGCGAGGGGTGCTCTCCGAAGGCTCTCGAATCTTTCGGTTTTTGGACATAAGTACTCCAGAGAATCCCAGGAGTACCTTATCCTACATCCACCGATATCAGCTCCCAAGTTTTCACTCCACGGGTGACACACCGCGTCAGAGCCAGGGCGTGAGATTGTGGGGGATGGTCAATCGCGATCCGATCGCTGACCTCCACCGCCGGCTCGGTCGTGGGACCCGCCCCAAGGCCAAGCTGCGGGCGATCGTGCGGGCGTGGTGGAGCGATCACGGGTTCGCAGATCACCCGGCGAGCGTGGGCAAGCGGCTCGCGCTCGCGCTGCTCGAGCGCAAGGCGATCGAGGACAAGGTCGCCGCGATCATCGTGCTCGGAGAGCTGCTCGGCGATCAGCTGCGGACCGCGGACCTGACCGGCTTCGCGCGCGCGTTCGCACGCCGTCACCTCGAGGACGAGGTCGTGGTCGATGCCTTCGCCACGACGGTCCTCGGCGCACTCGTCGAGCGGGAGCCCGGGCGTGCCGACGCGATCCGGAGCCTGACGCAGTGGCGCACCGCCGAGACGGTCTGGCAGCGCCGCGCCGTGTGCATCGCGCTCGCGCGGCTCGCACCCCAAGGTGATGGGATCCCGGGGATCACTGACGCGATCCTCCTCGTGTGCTCGACGGTGGTGTGGTCCCACCAGCCGCTCGATCAGAGCGCAGTCGGGAGCGTGTTGCGCGAGCTCGCACGTGCCGAGCCGGTGTGCGTCGAGGCGTTCTTCCGTCGCTACGCGCGCTTGATGTCGAAGCCGTGTGCCCGGCAGGTGGTGGCGGGGCTTCCGCTGACGATGCGCACCGAGCTGATGGCGCATCATCGTCGGGTCACGACGATCCGGCGCTGACGCTCGGGTGGCTACCGCGGAATCGTTCCCGCCACGTCAGCGGGTCAGTGACAGCCGCCGACGACCACTTCGCCGCCGTCCGGGAACTCGCAGCGGATCGCGGCGCAGGTGCCGACCGGCAGGGTCTCGCGGAACGCGGTGGGGTCACACGCGAACGCGCACTGGCCAGTGGCCGGCAGCGACGAGCACGCGCTCACGCCCTGCACCGTGGTCAGCGCGTTGACGAACGAGCCCGCACCGACGGGGATCCACTCGCCATTATCCAGCGTGTTCTGGATGCTGGGCGAACAACCATTGGGGCAGACAACCTTCTGCACCGTCGGGCCGGGCAGCGTGTCGCCTTCGAACGTCGTGTCCTGATCCGCACAGGCAGCGAGCGAGAGGGCCATCAGGGTCGCGAGCATCATCGAGGTGCGCATGTTTGATTCCTTGCTCCTGGCTAGTGAGAACCCGTTAGCGAGCGGCGATTGCACAACGCTGCAAACGAGTACGACTTCCCATCTTAAGGACATCACCACGGACTTCGCCATGTGGGACATCTGGATTTCTCGTGTCCGACATTGGAGCCATCGCGTGTTTTTCGGCGTCGCAGATCTGTCGCAGATGTCCCGACGCCTCAACGTGCAAGCAATCCGAGATCTCTCGCGGGCACTCCCGCGGCGCTCGGCTCAATCCTGCGGAACGGTCTCGATCAGCTCGTTGCCGTCGGTGTCGGCATCGTGCCCCTCGACGTTGGCGTCGAAGTCACCGTCGATCTCCGCGCTGGTGCCGGTCAGCGCTGGGCCACCGGCCTCCTCCTGCTCGCGTGCGCGGAAGTACGCGCTGACCTGCTGCGCGGCCGCCTTGTTCATCCCGGGCGCCTTCGCGAGCTCCTCGATCCCCGCGAGCCGCACCGCGCGCACACTGCCGAAATGCTTGAGCAGGCGCTGACGACGCGTTGCGCCAATGCCGGGGATCGAGTCGAGCTCGCTCTTCAGCGTGCCCTTGCTGCGCCGATCGCGGTGGAACGAGTTCGCGAACCGGTGCGCCTCGTCGCGGATCCGCGCCAGCACGTAGAGCTCCGGTGAGTTCGCGCGCAGTGCGATCGAATCCTTCACGTTGCGCCGGTAGATCCGATCGGGCGCCCCACCGGCCTCGAGCTCGCGCTCCTTGGCGAGGCCGATCACCTCGAGGCCCTTGTCACCGCCGACCGGGATCCCGAGATCCTTGAGCGCGGCCACCGCCATGCCGAGCTGACCCTTGCCGCCATCGATCACGAGGAGATCGGGCGCCGCCCACGCCGGATCCTCCTCGACTCCATCGTTCTCGCCTCCCGTGCGCGGGCGCGCGCGCTTGAACCGCCGCGTCAGCACCTCGTACATCGCGGCGAAGTCGTTGTTCTCGACGGTCCGGATCTTGAACTTGCGGTAGAGCGCACGCGCCGGGACGCCATCGACGAACGTCACCATCGAGGCCACCGTGTCGGTGCCCTGGATGTGCGCGATGTCGAAGCACTCGATGCGGCGGGGAGGGCGCGCGAGCTCGAGCCGCTTCGCGACCTTGGCCAGCAGCGCCTCGGCATCCGCATCCGTGCCCCGGCGCGAGACCGCGGAGGCGGCCGCGTTGCGATCGGCGAGCTCCACGAGCTTCGCGCGCACGCCACGGCGGGGCTCGAGAAGCTTCACCCTCTTGCCGCGGACGGAGCCGAGCCAATCGGCCAGCACCTCGGAGTCCTCGAGGTCAGCACCCACCACGATCTCGTCGGGGATGTACGTGCCCGTCGCGTAATACTGCTGGAGGTGCTCGCCGATCACCGCGGCATCGGGCAGCTCCTGATCCTTCTGCGAGAACGCACGGCGGCCCACCAGCTTCCCGGCGCGGACGAACAGCACCACGACCTCGACGGCATCGGCCTCGCGATACAGGCCCCACACGTCCTGATCCACGAAGTCGTCCTGCACGATGTGCTGCTTCGCGAGCGTGCGCTCCACGGCATCGATCGAATCGCGGAGCACGGCGGCGACCTCGAAGTCCTCCCGCTCGGCGCGCGCCGTCATGCGGCCGCGGAGCCGCGTCAACAGCTCGGCGTTCTTGCCGGAGAGGAACATCTTCACGTCCTCGACCTGCTCGCCGTACGACGCGGGGGTGACGTCGATGGCGCACGGGCCGGAGCAGCGCTTGATCTGGTACTGCAGGCACGGGCGGCCGCGCGACTCGAGCACGTGATCGGTGCAGGTGCGGAGCTGGAAGTGGCGGTTCAGCGTCCGCAGCGTCTCGCGCGCGCCGGTGGCCGAGTGATACGGGCCGTAATAGTTCGCGGCGTCATCGCGGATGTTGCGCACCACCTCGACGCGTGGGAACTGCTGGCGCTTGGTGCCGTCGGCCTGTGGATCGACGAGGCGCAGCACGAGGTACTGCTTGTCGTCCCGGAGCTTCACGTTGAACTTCGGCTGATGCTTCTTGATCAGGTGGTTCTCGAGGAGCAGGGCCTCCTTCGACGACGACACCACGATGGTCTCGACATCGGTGACCGCTCGCCCGAGGAACCCCGCGGCCACGAAGAACCGCTCGTCGCCGCCCTCCCGGAAGTACTGGCGGACGCGCGTGCGGAGGCTCTTCGCCTTGCCGACGTAGATCACGACCCCCTTCGCGTCCTTGAACAGATAGACGCCGGGCTCGATCGAGATGCGGTCGAGGACCTCCGCTGCCAGCACGGCGTGACCTTAGCTGGTCAACCGGCGGTGCGCATCACGTCACGGCTTCCGGGATCCCACCTGGAACCGGAACACGGCGTCGCCGATCTCGATCAGGTCACCGTCCCGCAGGATCTGCGAGTGGACCCGCTTGCCATTGACGCTCGAGCCGTTGGTGGAGCCGAGGTCGATCAGCACGAAGTCCCCGTTCGTGAACATCACGCGCGCGTGCCGCTTGCTGAGCGCGCCGCTGGAGACGGGGATCGCGTTCCCGAGGATCCGTCCGATCGTGGTCTCGGTGAGCAGCGGGTGATGTTGGCCGGCGACCGGGCCGCCGATCCCCACGAGCGCCGCGGCGACCGGGGCGGGCATCGCGACTGCAGGCGCCATCATCGGCGTGGCGGACTTGTACGCCATCGATTGCTTGCGCTGGTGCATGCGCTCGACATCGCTGGACTGGCGCTCGTACTGCTCGATCTCGTCCTGGAGCGTCTCGCGGACATCCGCGATCGCCGAGCCGTCCGTGCGATCGAAGCCCTCGAGCGCATCGATCCGCGCGGCGAGCTGCTTGAGGATCGCCGCTGCGGCGGGCATCGCACCGCGATCGGCCTGCGCGCGCGCCTGGGCCCGTGCGGCATCCGCCTGGACCAGGATGATCTCGCGCTGCGCATCCTTGTCGATGACCTTCGGGCCGGTGCGGATGTCGACGTCGAGCGTCGCCGTCATGCGGTGCGTGGTGCCATCGGGCGCGCGGCCCACGACGGCGATCTCGACGAGGCGGCCGCTCGCGCCGGGCTTGAGATCGAGCTGGAGCTCGAGCGCCACCGCACGTGGCTCGTCCACGAACACATCGCCGATCGACGTCGCGATCCCGTGCTTGCCGTGCCGGAGCTGCCCCGCGGGGAGCAGCTGCACGAGCTCGACACCGTCGGCAGGGGCGAGCTGCAGCTCGAGCTGATCGGCGACGATGCCGCCGTGCGCCAGCGCCGCGCGGGCGAGATCCACGCGCGCGACCACCGGATCTGGGATGTACGCGTACCGGCCCGAGCCCGCTGTTGCGATCGCCTCGAGCACGTTCTCGTCGTGGTGAAGCCCGAAGCCGAGCGTGGAGACCGCGAGCTTGAGGCTCTTCACGTAGCCGGCGAGATCCGTCGCCGATTGCAGCCCGATGTTCGGTTGCCCATCCGACAGCAGCACGACGGTGCGACGCAGCCCCACCGGCGCCGCCATCAGCACGCCGGCCGCGACCTCGAGGCCACCGTGCATGTTCGTGCTGCCATCGGCGCGCACGCCGGCGAGCGAGGCCTTGACCTGCGCGCGGCCGGGGTCATCGACCGAGGTCAGGCCGCAGCGCACGCCGGCGTGGGTGCCGAACGTGACCACGGAGAGCTGATCCCGCTCGGTCAGCAGATCGGCGACCAGCTCGCAGCTCTTGAGCACGTGCGTGAGCGGATCGCCCTGCATCGAGCCGGAGACATCGATCACCAGCACCACGGCGAGCGGCGAACGCTCGCTCTCGAGCGCTCGGCCGCGCGGCTCCACCTTGATCGAGGCCCACAGCGTCGAGCGCCCGGGCTCGACCGTCTTCAGCTCGCACCCGGCCACGATCCCGAATGGTGTTCCCATGACACTAAGTATAGCCGGACGGACGAAGTCTGCAAGGGGGGACTTGGCCCACACCTCCCTCCTCGCCGCGCTGCTCCGTTTCAGAACACGGAGCCGGGAGCTGCTCGGTTTCAGAACACGTGGAAGTCGTGGAGCGTCACGAGGATCATCAGGACGCCGAGCACCATGATCCCGCCCATGTGGACCATCGCCTCGATCTTCGGGTTCGCGCGCCGGCGCGTGACCAGCTCGTAGGTGAGGAACACCAGCCGGCCGCCGTCGAGCGCGGGCAGCGGGAACAGGTTGAACAGGCCGAGATAGACACTCAGCATCATCAGCAGCTTGATGCCGGTCACGAACCCGGCGCGGAAGTGCTTGCTGAACTCTTCGACGATCCGCTTGGGGCCGCCGGGGTCCGCCTTCTGCGCACCGGTGATGATGTCGTACAGGCCGCCCGCGATCACCTTGGTCTGCTCGATCGGATAGACCAGCGCCCGCCCGGCAGCGTCGAACACGCCGACCGAGACCGTGTCGGTCTGGACGGTCTTGTGGATGCCGATCAGGTAGATCGGGTTGCCCTTGTCGTCCTTGTCGGAGCGCGGGGTGATCGAGACATCGAGCGTCTTGCCGTCGCGCTCCACGGTGAGGAGCACCGGCGCGCCCTTCTTGGCGGTGATCCGGCCGGTCAGCGAGCGCTCGTTGGCGTCGCTCGCGAAGATCGCCTCGTGATCGACCTGGAGGATCCGATCGCCGGACTCGAGCTTGCCGAGCGCATCGTACCCGGGCATCACCTCGTCGACGCCGATGTACGCGGTGGTGCCTTCGACGCCGTGGCAGTTGTAGAGCAGGAACGCGAGCAGGATCGCCGAGAGGTAGTTGGTGGCCGGGCCGGCGAAGATCGTCAGGAACCGCTGCCATGCGGGGCGGTTCGGATACGCGAACTGATCGTCCGGATCGACCTCCTCGGCGATGTTCATGCCGCGGATCTCGACGAAGCCACCGAACGGGATCGGGGCGACCTGGAACTGCGTGCCGGTCTTCTTCGAGCGCCACTTGAGGCCCGGGATCGCCGGGCCGAAGCCGAGGCTGAACCGCTCGACCCGCATCCCGCACCACCGCGCGACGAAGTAGTGACCGCCCTCGTGGACGATGATCAGAAAGCCCAGCGAGAGGATCGCGAGCGCGATGTACACGCCTCGACTATAGCCGAGGGTGTCCCACCGGGCCACCGAGGATGGGGGCTGATCAGGAGTCGATCAGCGCATCGCGATACGTGGCCCGCAGCTCGTTGCGCGAGCACCAGTTCCCCGACACGTCGAGGTGGCGCATGTGTGGAAACACCGCGGCGGCGAGGGCCTTCGCGCCGGGATCGCTGAGCTGGGTGTACGCGAGCTCGAGATAACGCAACGCGGGCAGCGCCGCCGCATGGGCGGCGATCACCTCGCCGCCGGCGTCGCCGAGCTCGTTCTGCGCGAGCGTCAGCTTCTCGAGACCCGCGACCTTGCCGCTGCCGACGAGCGCCGCGACGCCTGTCGAGGTCAGGTCGCAAGCCGTGAGGTAGAGCGTGCGCAGCTGGGGCAGGTGCGGCCACGCGGCGAGGGCGGCGGCACCTTCGTCACCCACACCGTTGCCGGTGAGGACGAGGCGGCGCAGCGACGGCAGGGCCTTGCCGAGCCCCGCGAGGGCCTCGGAGGACAGCTCGTTGACCGAGACGTTGAGCGCCTCGAGGTTCGCGAGGTGCTTCGAGCGGACCAGTGTGGTGAAGCCCTCGTCACCGATCGGGCCGCGGAGCGCGAGCGCGGACAGCTTGCCGAGCCACGGCGCCTTCGCGACCTCCGCGATCACCTCCTCGTCGAGGCCAATCAGCTCGAGCTCGGTGATCGGCTCGGTGCCAAACAGCGTGGGGGCGAGTGGGAGGAGCTCGGCGGCCTCGGCCATGATCGCGACGATGAACCCCGCCCGCTGGCGGCGCGAGGTCACGGTCCACGGCCACCAGCGCGCCTCGTTCGCGGCGAGCAGCTCGGCCTTGCGTGCGCGCAGCAGCTTGCGCCGCGGGATCGAGAGCCGCCCGCGCAGCTCGAGATCGATCTCGACCAGCTCGCCGCGCGGCTCGCCGACGGAGCGCCAGTGCGCGCCGAGCGCGAGCTTGGGTGCATCCTCGCGCGGCGCCGCGAGCACCGCCGCGAGCAGCGGCGCCGCTGGATCCGCGGCGGGCTTCGCGGGGCGCGTGGGGGCCGGGGCTGCCGAGCCTGCCGGCGCGCCGGCGAGCACGCCATCGAGGAGCGCGGTGTCCGCGGCGGTCAGCACGCGCGGGGTCTGCAGCGACATGCCGAGCGTGCCCGCCGTGGTCGGCAGGCCCTTGCCCGATTCGAACACCAGCTGGGCCTTGAGACCGGAGATCTCGGTCAGCGGCGTGGTGCATGCGGTGGCCACCCACTCGCCGCCGGTGAACGCGGGGCTGTCGAGTACGGCGACCAGCCACAGCGCCTCGTCGGGCGGGCGCACGGTGACGAGGAACAGCCGGCCGCCGCCGGTGAGCGGCGCGAGGCCCTTGTTCGCGGACACGTACCGATCGAGGCCGAGCCGGGTGCCGAGCGCGGGAGCCTTGCCGGCGGCCTTCTCGAACACCGCCTTGCTGACGATCGCCATCACGTCGCTCATGGCGCCTCACCGAGGAGCTTCGCGACCTGCGCCGCCCACGCCTTGCCGAGCTCCGGCTGCACCATCTGGACATAGGCCGCGTAGCCCGCGAGGTACGCGGCGAAGTTCTCGCGGCCCTTGGCCTGGCTCGCCACGCCGTGCTTCGCGCAGTTGTGCAGGAGGGCGCGGAACCTCCGTCGATCCGCGCGCGGCACGTGGACAGCGCGGTTGATCACGAGGCCCGTGATCCGCTGCTGGGTCTTCGCGCGCAGGAGCTTCCGCTTGCCCGGGTGCTCGACGAAGCCCTCCTGCTGGCAGATCCCATCGACCCACCACAGGAACCGCCCGATCGCGATCTTGGGCGACTCGGAGAACGAGAACGTGAGGTCGTCGGCGTAGCGCGTGTACACCGCGCCGTACTTCGCGGCGAGCTTGGTGAGGCGAGCATCGAGCCGACGACACGCGAGGTTCGCGAGCGCAGGCGAGGTCGGCGCGCCCTGGGGCAGCACGCCGGGCCACACCACGCGGCCATCGGGCAGCTTGGGGCGATACGTGGTCAGCGCGGCGAGCACGCCGGCCACGGCCTCGTTGTACCCGAGCAGCTCGAACAGGCCGATCACGCGGCGATAGTGGACGGTCGGGAAGAAGTCCTTGAGATCGGTCTTCACCACGAGCGCGGCGCCGACGTGCGGGCGCGCGTTGGTGACGGTGGAGCGGCCGGCGACGAAGCCGTGTGCGGCGGGATGCTGCGGGACCTTCGCGAGGATCTGATCGAGCAGCGCACGCTGCGCGCGCCGCAACGGGCCTCGCGGCGCGGCGATCCGGCGCGTGCCGCCCTTCGCCTTCGGGATCTCGAACTCCACGTACGCCGATCCGGACTCGGTGCCCGGGCGCATCAAGCGCGCGAGCCCGGCTGCATCCACACCGAGTAGCGCCTGGACGTCCGCGATGCTGGCGAGCACGGGCAGACCTTGCGCGCCGAGCGCGGCGATCTGGGTGGCCTTCTTTGGGACGCGGTTCCAGGCGCGGCGTGCATGCTCGGCGAACAGGCCGAACGCCCAGCCCGTGGTGTTGAACTTGCCGCGGATCGAGCGGGCGCCGTCGTAGCGGGTGTCGGGGAGCGCGATCTCCTCGAGCCCGAGGTGCTTGACCGTGGAGCGCGCACGCTTGCGGACCTCGATGTCGGGATCCTTGACCACGCGGCGGAGGAGCTTGCCGGCGAGCGTGCGCGGGAACCCGAACC
This sequence comes from Myxococcales bacterium, assembly GCA_016720595.1. Lineage (GTDB taxonomy): Bacteria > Myxococcota_A > Polyangia > Haliangiales > Haliangiaceae > JABFXX01. The sequence continues at coordinate 51,251 of JADKKI010000021.1, read as the reverse complement.
GGATCAGCTCGACGCCGGCGAGCCGCTGCTTCGGATCGATCTCGCTGATCAACGCCTCGACCTGGGGCACCAGGTGTCGCGCCGCGTAGAACCGCGCGATCTGGTACTCGGCCATGTCCTGATGGCTCTCGATCAGCTCGCGGATCTTGGCGCCGTTCGCCTGCGCATCGGCGAGCAGGCCGCGGAGCTCGAGGATCAGCTCGACGGGATTCATGTAGAACGACTCTCGGGGGTGTGCGGGCTACTTGCTCGGCAGTGAGATGCGAGGTCAAAGAAGCCGGTAAGCGGACCTCGCGCTCGTACGTTCTTCATGTCCGGTCACAGTCAGCCACGACGTTGCATCGTGGACGGAAGGCTAGCTCGGTCACACCCTCGAGAGTCGCTGCGAGAGTCCCAGAGCCTGCGCCGCGGTGCAAGCGCGCCACGCGATCGTCAGAGGCGGCCGCGGCGGAGTGCCGAGGGCGAGGCTTTGCCGCGGCCCGCGATCGGGCGGCGCGGGCTGCGCGCCGACACGGCACCGTCGATGTCGTCGGGCGCGAGCTCGGCCTCGAGCATCGCCATCGCCGCGGCGGCCGCATCGCGGGTGGGCTGGCGGATCAGCGTGTTGAAGCGCTGGTTCTCGATCCGCACGCCCGCGCCGTGCGCGCGGAGCCGCGCGAGCTCGGTCTCGTCGAGCTGCGTCCGCTCGAGGACGGCGAGGTTCTCCACCAGCTCGCGATGCCGGCGGGGCGCCGTGATGCAAGCGGTGACGCCGGGCTGGCTGAGCGAATACCGGTAGCAATCGGCCGGCTCTGGAGCGCCGGGGCCCGAGACCATGCGGCCGTAGCACAGCGCGCTGAACGTCAGCACGCCGGCGCCGGCGGCCTGCGCGCGGGCGAGCAGCGCATCCTCGATCCCCGGGTGCGCGGCGCTGTGGCGGGTCATCACCACGTCCCACGGCGAGCGCGCGAGCGCATCGATCGCGAGGCCGCGATCGTGGGTGGAGAACCCGATCGCGCGGAGCTTGCCGGCCCGCTTCAGCTGATCGAGCGCGTCGAAGGCCGCCTCGTCGAGCCGCGCCGGGGAGCGAGCCCAGAACAGGAGGAACACGTCGAGCGTGTCGCGACGGAGCCGGCGCAGCGCGCGGTCGACGTCTGCGTGGATCGACGCCGCATCGGCGTGATAGCTGCCGGTCACCACGCAGGTGCGATCGCGGCGCGCGCGGACACGCAGGAACCGCGTCATCGCAGCGTACGTGGGCTCCCAGAACATCAGCTCCACGCCGGCCTCGGACGCGACGTGCAGCGAGCCGGGGCTCAGATCGAACGCACCGGAGACGGCCAGCGGCGTGACCTCGACCCCGGACCGGCCGAACGTGCGGCGGATCCTCGACGCTGGAGGCGCGGCACGCTCGGCGCTGGTCACGCGCACCGCGATCTCGTCGGCAGGCGCTGCGGAGATCACGCCGGGAGCCGCTGCCGTGACCACGTGTGCCGCTGCGCGCTCGCCCGCCGCGAGCATGGACTCGAGATCGGTCGTGTCGAGCCAGGCCTGCACGCCACGGCTGCCTTCCGACGAGGCGGTGGGGAGCGCCGCGCGAAGCTCCGCGTCGGACAGCGAAGCGAGCTGCTCGACGATCGCGGCCTGGACCGCGGGAGATCGATCGCCGACGAGCTCGACGAGTCGCGCGCGCTGCGCCGGATCCGCGGGCGCGAGCAGGCCCGCTCCGTAGGCGCGGATCCACGGATCTGGATCGCCCGTGAGCGCGAGCGCGATCTGGGGTTGCGCGACCGCGGTGCGCCGCGCGAGCACGCGCGCCGCCGTGCGCCGCACCCACGGATCGCGCTCGGTCTCGAGGAGTGCGATGACCGCCGCGGGAGGCGACGAGCCGAGCACGGCCTCGCGCACCGCGGGATCCCGATCGGCGAGCGCGCTCGCTTGCTGTACGGGCGAGAGGCGACCGGCGGCGGCGAGCGTGGACAGCGCGAGCGCGCGGGCCAGCGGGTCGTGGTCGGTGAGGCCGGCGTGGACGTGCGGGCTGTCGGGATCGTCGGCGGCGGCGATCAGCGCCGCGCGCACCGCGGGCGCGTTGACCTCGCGGATCGCGGCGAGCACCTCGCGGCGGATCATGGCCGGCCGCAGGACCAGCTCCTGTGCCGCTGCGACGGCGAGCGGGTGATCGACGAGCGCTGCGTCACCGAGGAGCTCGCGGAGCACGGCGGGCGGGGCGAGCGAGAGCGCGAGCTCGCGGAGATCGTGCGTCACCGCGCATGCCCACGCGCGAGGTGCGAGCTCGACATCGCGGGTGGCGACCACCCAGCCGATCGCCCACGCGATCGCCCCGGGCCGCGCGGGGCCGGCGAGCACCTGCCCCACGAGCTGTCGTGCCGGATCGCCGAGGCCATCGAGCAGGGCGACCACGGTGGCAGCGACGTGTGGGATGCGTGGCTCGTCCAGCCAATCGAGCGCGCGCGCGAAGGCGGCAGCATCGTTCGCATCGATGATGCGCGCGGCCGCGAGCTCGCGCAGCGGGACGTGCGGATCGCACAGCAGCTCGACCAGCGCGAGCGCGGGCGGATCGGGGAGCTCGGCGAGGCGCGCCGTGACGACAGCGGGATCTCGATCACGCAGCAGCTCGGGGAGCTGCGAGACCGGCGCGGCTCCTTCGGCGGGCTCGACGAGCGTGGGCCCCCACAGCACGCGCAGGTAGTCCGCGGTGCCGCCGCCGACGTCCGCGAGGATCTCGGCGCGGCGCTCGGGCGCGCGATCGCCGCACACGGCGAGCACCTGGACGGCCGCGTGCCGCACGCGCCAGAACGGGTCGGCGAGGGCCTCGCGCGCGGGCGCGATCGCGTCGGTGCCGTCGGGCGCCCCGACTGCGCTGTTCGCCCCGAGTGCCCCGAGCCCCCGAGTGCCCCGAGCGCGTAGATGGCACTGCGGCGTACCCACCACGTGGTGTCGGTGCGTGCGAGATCGCGCAGCGCCGGGGCTGCGCCGTGTTCGCGCCGGTGTGCGAGGCCGCGGATCGCGGCGTCGCGTACGACGGGGGAGACGTCGCGGAGCGCGGCGCGTAACCACGCGGATGCGTCGGGGTGGGTGGTGCGCCCGGCGGCGGTCGCCGCGGCCGATCGCACGGCGACATCGGGATCGGCGGCGAGCAGCCTGCGCAGAGCGTAGGCGATCGCGGGATCCGCGAGCTGCGAGGAGGCGAGGGCCTCGATCGCGTGGCGACGATCGCGCGCGTCGTTCGCGAGGAACGCGATCATGTCGACTGCTTCCGCTTGCGCTTGCGAGCGACGCGCAGCCGCAGCGCCTCGCCCACGGCGCGTCGCACCTCGCCGCGCTGGGTGGCGAGCTCGTCGGCGAGCCAGAACTGGAGCACGCGGTTCTTCGCGACAGCAAACGAGCGATGGAACTTCACGCCGGCGGTCTCGGCGGTGGAGCCCGCGCGCGCCACACACGTCTTGCACAGGCACGGCAGCGTGGGCGTGTCCTCGTGACCCGTGAGGTTGACGAACGGTGCGAGCACGCCGATCGCGTCGTCGGTCAAGCCCTGGCGATCGAGCGCCTCGGCCACGCGGCGTCGCGCCTCGTCGTCGGCAGGATTGCGGACGAGGCGGACCAGGAGCGTCACGAGCTCGTCCACGGCCATCGCCGCGGAGTATCAGCCAACATCTCGGGCGATGTCGACGCGGAGACCGCGGAACTGCGCGGGGCTCAGCCGAAGCGAGCGAACGCGCGGAACCGGCTGACCGCCGACTTGGCGGCGACGCCCGTGGGGCCAGTGATCTTGATCGAGAGGTTCTGCACCTGGAGGCGCTTGGCGAGGCGACGATGCATCGCGGGGCCGAGCAGGCGCGCGCCGCGGAACGCCGCGAGGGCGCGAACGCGATGGGCGACGGTGTACCGGGTCAGCGCGACCTCGGCATCACCTTCATTCGCGAGCAGGCGGCGGCACGCATCGCCGACGCCATCGAGCGAGGCGCTCGCGACATCGGGCGTGGCGACCACCAGCAGCGTGCCCTGCGCACGACCGGCGCCGACATCGATGCCACGGCCGCGCGCGGAAGCGTGGGTCACGCGCAGCTCGGGGAGCTCGCCGCGGAGGAGGGCGAGGACGGCGTGCGAGTTGTCGCCGGAGTCCTCATCGATCGCGAGGATCTCGAACGACAGCCCCAGCCCACGCAGGTGCTCCGCCGTACGGCGCACCGCGATCCCCACGAACTCCTCGTCGTCACCGAACGGCAGAATGACGGAGACGTCGAACCGGGGACCCTCGGACATCGCCGCAGAAATAAGCACGCGCTGTGCCGCCGCTAGACTGTCCTGTCATCCCCCGATTGCCTCGGGATCGTCACGTGATTGCAACCAGTTGGGAGATTTCACGGTGGCAGTGGTCGGACCGCGGTGCGAACGTCTTTACGCATCGCGGCGCGAGGCCGAGTCATGCGCTTCTCACCAGGCGGTGCGCGATGCGGTCCCAGCCCAGGTGATCGACCGCCGCCTGGAGGTCGGCTGGCCGAGGTGGAGCGGCGAGGAGGTGGTCGATCGCGCGTGCCAGGGCTGCGGGATCTTCTGGACGCACCAGGTGCGCGGCAGGTGCGAGGGCGCGCAGGCCACCGACCTCGCTGGCGATCAGCGGCACCCCGGCCGCGAGCGCCTCGAGCGCGATCATCGGCGTGCCCTCGGAGCGCCCGGTGGCGGTCACGCGTGAGGGCACGACCACGATGCTCGCGGTGCCGAGCAGGCGATCGCGCGCGGTCGTGTCGATCTGACCCAGGAACGTGATCGACGATCGGCGTGCGCGGTGTTCGAGCTCGGCGCGCGCGGGCCCATCACCGGCGATCACCACGCGCACCGTGGAGCGGAGCTGCGCAGCGGCATCGATCATCACATCCACGCCCTTCACCGGCACGAGCCGCGCCGCCACCACGACAGTCGGTGGATCGGTGGGCTCGTGCGCGATCGCGGAGAACCGCCCGAGATCGAGGCCCATCGGCTGCACGGTCGCTCGCGCGAGCCAGCCCTCGAGCCGCGGGACCTCGGTGCGTGCGAGCGTACGCAGCTCCTCGCTGACGAACACCAGCTCGGCGCCGCGGCGCGCGAGGAGGTGAAGCACCGGGCCGAGCAGCCGCATGCGGCGCAGCGTGTGGACGTCGCCGCCATGCGCGATCGCGAGGAGCGGCACGCGTGAGGGCAGGGCCGCGATCGCCGAAGGGACGAGCCAGTGCGCGACGATCGAGTCCCAGCGATGGGCGCGGAGCGCGACGGCGGCGGCGAGCCGGGTCGAGAACGACGCGGCGGCACCGAGGAGAGCGAACGGCGTGCGCTCGAGTGCATCAGGCGCGCCCCCGCGCTCGAACAGCGTGCTCGGGATCCGGACCACGTCATGACCGGCGCGCGTTCCGGCGGCGATCACGTCGACATCGTGGCCGAGCGTGCGCAGCGCGTGGACATGGGCGGCGACGAAGCTGCCGGCAGGATCGGTGGGCGTGCGGGGATACGACGTCGTGACGACGCCGATCCTCAACTGTCGCGCTCCGCTCCTCGAGCTCGCTTGCGCGCCTGCGCCGCGAGGCGGCTGCCCCACGACCGCAACAGGACCCACGGGATCGGATGCACCACCGTCCCGAGATGGATGCCGCTGCGCCAGTGCTCGCCGTAGATCGGGCGCACGGGGACATCGGCGACCGAGATGCCGGCCACGTGCAGCCGGCTCAGCAGATCGTTGGGATAGCCATAGCGCGGGAACAGCTCGTCGAGTGGCACGGCCTCGAGCGCGGCGCGCGAGATCGCGGTGTACCCGCACTGCGAATCGAACACGTGGTGATAGCCCGACGTCAGCTTGGTGGCGGCCGACAGCAGCACGTTGCCGACGATCCGCGACGCCGGCATCGTGGACCAGATCGAGGGGTGCAGGAACCGGTTGCCCTTCACGTACCCCGCGATGCCGGTGGCGATCGGCTCGAGCAGCGCCGGCAGATCCGCCGGATCCATCTGACCGTCACCCGCCATCACGACGGCGACATCCGCGCCGAGCGCGAGCGCGCGCCGATATCCCGTGGTGATCGCGGCCCCGACGCCGCGGTTCGCCGCGTGCCGGATGACCTCGACGCCGGCGGGGCGGGCTCGGCCCTGCGCGGCGAGCTCGGCCTGCGCCGAGGTATCGTCCGTCGACGCATCGTCGATCACGAGGATGTCGTCGACGAGCTCGGGGACCGTCTCGACCGTCGCGACGATCTTCTGGCGCTCGTTGAAGGCCGGAATCACGACGGCGACGCGCAGCGAACGGTACATCGACGAGGGTTTTAACCTGTCACAGGTGCGTGGTACAGCCTCCTCATCGACGAGAACGAGGTGTTCTCGGATCCAATGACACGGGGGGCAGTCCTCCCGAACTGAACGCGGAGACAACAGTCATGGCTGGTGGAGTCAACAAGGTCATCCTGGTCGGCAACCTGGGCGCGGATCCTGACATGCGCTACACCCCGAGCGGACAGGGCGTCTGCGAGCTGCGGATCGCCACCAGCGAGAGCTGGAACGACAAGAACGGTCAGCGCCAGGAGCGCACCGAGTGGCACCGCGTGGTCGTGTGGGGCAAGCGCGCCGAGGTGTGCTCGAAGTACCTCTCGAAGGGCCGCCAGGTGTTCGTCGAGGGTCGGATCCAGACCCGCACGTACGACGACAAGGAAGGCAACAAGAAGTACATCACCGAGATCATCGCCGCGGACGTTCAGTTCCTCGGCGGTGGCAAGGGTGAGGGCGGCGGCGGTGGTGGCAAGGGCGCGGGCGGCGATGGCCCGCCGCCTCCTTCGGATGCGGACTTCGGCGGCTACGGCGGCGGTGGTGGTGGCGGCGGCGGCGGTGGCCCCGACGACGACATCCCGTTCTGATCGCTCAGGGCGAGGCGGGAGTCGCGGCGTCGATCGTCGTCGCCTTGCATGCCTCGACGAGCACCGGCCACCAGGTCTTCTCGTCGGCCGGCGCGGCGGTCACGCGCGTGACCACCATGAAGCCATCATCGGGGCGGCGCGTGATGCAGTTACCCACGAACAGATCGGGGTAGTCGTCCTTGCTACCGACCGGCTTCTCGACGCGGAGGAGCGCAAACTTTCCGCCCTGCGGGAGGTCACCGTGCTCGAGCTCCGTGACGGGCGCGACCGTGATCTCGTCCTTGGCGGGGTCACCACTCATCTTCGGCTTGATGTGGTGCGCCTTGATCGCCTCGAGGTAGCTCGCCGGCTTGTTCGCGAGCTCGGCGGGCGTGCAGCCGCCATCGCAGGTCGCGGTGATCTCGTAGCTGCGATGCCACATCGGCAGGGAGCGGGCATCCGGCGGATCCCAGGTCGGAAGCGGGTCGCGGCGCACCCACGCCACCGGGACGCGCGCCTTGACCTTGACCTTCTTGGTCTCGACCATGAACGGCACGTCGATCGCCTTGTCCTCGATCGCCGGTGGTGCGGCCGGGGCGGCCGCGTCCGGTGCCGGTGCCGGTGGGGTTGGCGTGGCGGCCGCGGATCCGCCGGGTGCGGGAGCACCTCCCGGAGCCGGTTCGTCGGTCTTGCCGGACTTCTTCCCGCACGCACTCGCCGCGATCACGAGGGACAGCGACGCGATCCAGATCCTGCTCATGGCCTTACATACTACGGCTCGGAGGTGAGCTCCACGAAGCACGCGTCGCACGTCGGCGTGGTGTCCAGCTGATCGAGGACCAGCTCCTCATCGATCAGCCTGCGACCCGGCACCGGAAGCTTGCGCTGAACGACGCACGCCTCGCACATCCGGACCACGACGTAGTCCGGGGGATGGGGCAGCGTGTACGAGCTCCACGCGGGCAGCGTGCTGTGCGCATCGAGCGCGGCGCGGATGTGCGCGCACACGTGGGTGACGCCGGCGCGACCGTGGACGTGGCAGAGGGTGACACCCATGCCGGGAATGTAGCGCGGTCGCGGTAGAGTCACCGCGTGTCGGAGCGCACCGGTCTGTGGCGGCACGCCGACTTCAAGCGCCTGTGGGCCGCACAGGTGGTCAGCGCGTTCGGCTCGCGGATCACGCGGACCGCCCTCCCGATCATCGCGATCACCACGCTCGACCAGCCGGAGAGCATCATCGGCGTACTCACCGCGATGCAGCTCGCGCCCGGCGTGGTGCTCGCGATGTTCGCCGGTGGCCTCGTCGATCGCGGTGACAAGCGCCGGATCTTGATCGGGGCGGATCTGCTGCGCGCGGCCGTGGTCGCGTCGCTGACGCTGACCTGGGCGCTCGGGATCCTCTCGATGGCGCACGTGATCGTCGTGGGCGCGATCGTGGGCGCCGCGAGCGCACTGTTCCAGATCACCGACACGGCCTACCTGCCTCAGCTGATCGACAAGGGCCAGCTCGCCGAGGGCAACGCGAAGCTCGAATCGACCGAGGCGGTCGCGGAGATCACCGGCCCAGCCACAGCGGGCCTGCTGGTGGCAACGATCGGCGCGCCTCTCGCCGTGGTGGTGGATGCGCTGAGCTATCTGTGGTCCGCGCTGTGGCTCGGCAAGATCGAGACGCGCGCCGCACCGGCCGCGCCCGTGGTGCCCCGGAAGCGGCTGCGCGGCGAGGACCTACGCGTGGGCCTCCGCACGGTGTTCGGCCATCCGTACGTGCGCTGGATCGTGATCAGCCACATGGTGTGGTCGATCTGCGGCGGCTTCTTCATGTCGCTGTACTCGCTGTTCTGCCTGCGCGAGCTCGCACTCTCGAAGGCGATGTTCGGCGTGATCATCGCGGTCGGCGGCGTGGGCTCGCTGGCAGGCGCGCTGCTCTCGCGGTGGATGGTCTCGACGCTCGGGCTCGGCCGCACCCTGGTGATCGCGTCGGCGCTGAGCCTCACGTGCGCGGTGTTCATCCCGCTCGCCGCCGGGCCGCTGGCGGTGATCGTCGCGTTCCTGATGGCGCACCAGCTGCTCAGCGATGGCTTCGCCGTCGCGTTCGTGATCCAGGCCGTCACGCTGCGGCAGACGGTGCTGCCGAAGGATCTGCTCGGGCGCGCGAATGCGGCGATCCACGTCTGCACGTCGAGCCTGTTGCCGATCTCCGCGCTGATCGCCGGATTCCTCGCCGAGGCGATCGGGATCCGCGCCGCGATGTGGGTGGGGATCTCGATCGGCTTCCTGCCGCCACTCCTGCTGCTGCCGCTGTGGGGCCTGCGGGCGCTCCCGCTCGAGGCCTCGTCCTCGGATGTCGACCTGAATCCACCGGGTTAGCGCGCCTTACATCGGCCTTACGCGCCGCGTAGACCGCCCGAAACCAGCGCGCGTTGATACCAGCATCCACCGCGACCCGAACGCTGCCTCGAACGCAGCGCTCACCGTACATCCCGCGGAGGCCAAGGACTCGTCATGTCTCGTTTGCTTATCGCCACCTCGCTCGTCGCCGCTCTCGCCACCTCCGTGTTCGCCTCCGAGCAGCGCTTCGCCGCGCCGCCACCCGACGTCGCCACCATGGGCGCACGCGCCGACCTGCCGGTGGAGTCCTTCGAGCGCCGCATGATCCTCGACCGCGCCACGGTGCGGGCGAAGCTCGCCGAGCAGCGCGCCGCGAACCTCTCGCGGTTCCGCGCGTACCAGCAGGCCGGTGTGTTCCCGAGCAACACGTTCGACACGCGCAAGCTCAACGTGTGGATGGACGCCGACGGTCACCTGTGTGCCGCCGCGACGATCATCAACGCCTCGGGCCAGAGCGACCTCGTGACCCGGGTCGCCAACCAGAGCAACTTCATCCGCCTCGCCGACGTGCGCCAGGGCCCGCTGATGGACTGGATCCTGACCTCGGGGCTGACCCAGGACGAGATCGCGGCGATCCAGGAGCCGTTCATGCCCGTGTACCGGGAGAAGCCGGTGGTGGAGCAGAAGCTGCGAGCTGCGGAGAACGCGCGGCTCGTGAAGAAGTACAAGCAGGTCACCGCGATGATCATCAAGAACCAGAAGAAGAGCCTCGAGCTCGCGGTGGATCGCCTGATGAAGAACCAGGAGCTGGCCTGGAAGCTCGTCAACGGCTGAGCCGCGGCCCTGCAAGACCTCTGGTGTGGCAGCTCCTCGATTCCTGAGCCCACGCCCGTCCAACCGCCGGAGCGCGCAGGGGTGACCTCCCTCCTTGCCTGCGCGCTCCGGCGATGACGTTTCTCGGGCCCCTGGTCCCGGCCGCTGGTCACGTATGATGGGCGCCATGCGGCTCGTGGTCCTCGTCATCGCGCTCGTGCTGCAGCTCGCGGGCTGTCAGGACGAGACGCCCGCGCCAGTGGCGCGACTCGATCTGAACCGGGCCACGGTCGCCGAGCTCGAGAAGCTCCCCGGCATCGGTGACAAGCGCGCGCGCAGCATCATCGCCTCGCGCAACGCCCGCGGCGGTCACTTCGTGCGGCTCGAGGATCTCCTGAAGATCGATGGCATCGGCGAAGGCACCGTCGATCGGATCCGACCGCTGGTCATCGTCGGCCCTCCGTAGCTGTTTGCTGATCTGTTCGGTTGTCAGAGAACGCTGCGAGCCCCGCAGGGACTGATCGCCCTTCAGTCCCCTCGGTGCGCGGCGACCTCCACCCTCGGATCGGGGCCTGATGTGGTGCGCCTCCAGGAACCGCGTGGAGCGACACCCCGGCACGATGCATCGACACTTGTCGCGCACGAACACCTTGCGGCGCGTGGCCGTCGGGATCGACCTCTGCAACCTCCGCCCGGGTTCCTCCCGCTCGAGGATCGCCGATGTCCTCCGAGTCGCACCGCACGCGCTCGAGCTCCGCCGGCGACACCGCGATCTCCATCCCCGCCCCCACGCGATGCGACTGCTTGCACGCGCGGCACGTGGTCGTCGCGATCTGGTGCCGCGGCTTGCCGGGATCCCCAGCCGCGGGCTCGAGCATCGCCGCCGCCAGCGCACGCACCAGCTCGTCGTCGGTGCAGCTGGCGCCGTTCGCGTCCGCTGCCGCGTTCCTCGCCTGCTTGAACAGCATCATCCCCTCCTGGGAGATGCCGTCGAGCACGATGCGATGCCGGATCTTCTTCGGATCCACGGGATCCGTGGGCAAGTCTCCCTTGGACTTGCCGCGGACCAGCTGCTGGACCTCGGTCGAGAGCTTGCCTTCGGCCGCCTCGAGCCACGCATCCTCGGTCTTGCCCGTCGCCACGCGCGTCAGCTCACGCACGCTCGTCCACGCCAGCTCGCCCGCGCGGAACTGTTCGGCGATGCCCGGTAGCTCGAGCAGCTCGTGTGCCACCCGCATCCGCTCCGTCGCGACGTGGTGCGAGTGCTGGAGCACGCCCTCGATGTACGCATAGATCGTCGGGAACCCCATCCGCCGGTAGAGCTTGGTCTCCTCGGCCTCGAGCAGCAGCTCGACCTCGCGCGCTTCGAGGCAGACGATCTGTTTGCCAATTGAGGTGATCTCCTCGTGCAGCTTGATCCAGTCCCGCTCGCGGCACGTGACCGCGTAGGCATCCGCGAGCTGCGATTGAAACTCCTGTGTGGCAGGGCTCTCGAACACGACGACCTCCTACACGCGTGGGTTGTCACGCGCACGATCACTTCTATCACTGGGTCTTCGGAGGCTCCGTGCTGCGCTGTGCGCGCGCCGAACGCCCTCGACCCGACGGCGATCGATCGGCAGCGCCATCGTCGCGGAGCGAGCCACACGGCGCGTCCTGGATCACGCGAACGGGTTCCTCGTCGGAGGCGGGCGCGTGCGGCCGCGGGACTCGTCAAGCAAATTCGATCAAGAAAGTGTCAGCGAGATCACCTTGTCCGGCTGCCGGACAGAATGTGTGCACGTCAGGCAAGTTATCGAAGAAGAGCAAGTGAGCTTCATGGTGGAGCGCGCGGGCTCTCGTCGGCCTCCGCGGGCGAGACGCGGACCCAGTCCCCGCGGGGACTGAGGTCGGGTCAGCCGTGTCCTCGACCAGAGCGCCACCGACATCGTTCGCCGCTCACTCGTATGCGAGCACCAGGACCAGCAGGACCAGCAGGCACTTCGCTCGCTCACTGCGACGGTGCGATCACGCTGCAAGGCCACCGTGCGAAGTGATGCCGCGAGCACGACCAAACTCTCGAGGATCGCCACCGGATCGTGCTGTGGGGCTTGTGAGCGGGCGCGCCTTCACGAGCGCGGCCGGTCACAAACCCACAGCTCGTTCGCGCTCTTCTGCAACGTCGTTCGCCCGATCTCCGGGCGCAGTTCCCGCGGGGCGTGTACACATCCGTGGCTTCAACTGGACTCCGCTACTGGGTGCTCTCGGGCTGACAAGACTGCCCTCCGGAGCTTCCGGGAGCGCCGCGCGCTCAGGTCCGGAGGCCAGGTGCGTGCGCGGCTCGCGTGGTGTCGTTGCGGTGATGACTGCGTTCCATCCGACTCACAACGTCGAGCGCCCTGGGGCGTCGAGCCGCTGCTCGTTCGCGTTCTTCCGCGACGTCGTTCGCCCGGTCTCCGGGCCCAGTCCCCGCGGGGCTTGAACATCTCTGTGGCTTCAACTGGACTCCGCCAGTGGGTGCTCTCGGCTGACAAGACTGCCCTCCGGAGTTTCCGCGAGCGCGCGCGCTCAGGTCCGGAGGCCAGGCGCGTGCGCGGCTCGCGGGGCGTCGTCGCGGTGATCACCGCGTTCCCGACACCGACGATGTCGAGCACACCGGGGCGTCGAGCCGCTTTCGTGATCTCGCGTGCCTGCGAAGTCGGCGACACCCACGAGCGGACGCTCGACGCTGGCCACCGGATCGTTCGCGTTCGCCCGAACTCGGGTTCGGCATCGACGCCGCTCGCCGCCTCGCCATCCCGCACCAGTCCGGCGATCACTTCGCGGTCGAGATCTCGCGGACCACCGCGTCGAGCACCTCGGCGCCCCACCCGAGGCCGGCGATCGGCACGCGCTCGTCGTGCCCGTGGAACATGTCGGCGAACCGGATGCCGGCGCCCTTCTCGATCTTCACCGGCGAGAACCCGTACCAGCGCGCGCCCATGCGAGAGAAGTACTTCGCATCCGTGAACCCGGGGATCAGGTACGGCAGCACCACGGCGCCGGGCTCCCGCGCCTCGATCTGCCGCTTGATGCTGTCGTAGACCGGCGACGCCACGGGCTCGGTGACCACCGGCGGCGCGGACTTGATCACCTCGAGCTCGACGTCGGGACCGAGCACGGCGCGGAGCTCGCGGAGCAGATCTTCATCGGTCTGGCCGGGCAGGGTGCGGCCATCGATCTCGAACTCGGCGATCCCGGGGATCACGTTGGTCTTCGCGCCGGCCCGGACGACCGTGGCCGCCGCCGTGTTCGCGAGCAAGGCCGAGAAGCTCCGCGACAGCGACGCACCGGGGACCAGCCGCGCCACACGCGCGAGCAGCTGCGGCCGCGCGAGGAGCTTCATCAGCGGCTGGATCAGCGCGGGCTGGCGCGCGCGCAGCGCATCGAGGAACTCGGTGACGTGCGTGGTCGCGTGCAGTGGGAGCTGCGTCTTGCCGAGCTTGGCGAGCGCCTCGCCGAGCCGCGTGATCACACTGTCGTGCCGCGGCATCGAGCCGTGGCCCGGCTCGCCGGTGACGCGGGCGCGCACCCAGCAGAAGCCCTTCTCTGCGACCTGGATCGGATAGAACGTGGTGTCTCCGAGGTGGAGGGAGAATCCGCCGGATTCGCCGATCGCGTACTCGGCCTTGACCAGCGTTTCGTGCTGCTCCACGAGGAAGCGCGAGCCGAGGTCGCACCCCGCCTCCTCGTCGGCGACCGCGGCGAAGATCACGTCGCGATCGAGGCGCGTGCCAGTGGCCGCGAGCCTCCGCATGATCGCGGTGCACATCGCGGCCATGTTCTTCATGTCGATCGCGCCGCGGCCCCACAGACATCCCTCGAACTCGTCGCCGGAGAATGGCGGCCTCCGCCACTTCGAAGGATCGGCCTCCACCACATCGAGGTGGGCAGTCAGCAGGAGCGGCGGTAGCTTGCCGGTGCCGCGGTGCCGCACGACCAGGTTCGTGCGTGCGGGTGCGGCCTCGAGCAGCACCGGCTCGAGCCCCACCTCGCGCAGCTCGCGCTCGAGGAACTGTGCGCAGATCCGCTCGTTGCCCGGCGGGTTCGTGGTGTCCATGCGCAACAGCGCCTGGCACAAGCGCCGCGTATCCTCGGCGAGCTCCGGCAATGACATCGCGCGGAGCCTATCCGTTCTCGAGCGCGGCCGCGATCGTCTCGAGCGTCTTGAGCCGCGCGAACTTCTTGCAGTTCCCTTCGACGAGCGTCCACGGCGCGAACTCCGTCGAGGTGCGCTCGACCATCTCGTTGACGGCCTGATCGTACAGCGGCCAGCGCTTGCGGTTGCGCCAGTCCTCTTCGGTGATCTTGAACTTCTTGAAGCCCACGACCGCGCGCTCCTCGAACCGGCGGAGCTGCTCGTCTTGATCGATGTGGAGCCAGAGCTTCACCACGGCCACACCACCACGCGTGAGCTGCTCCTCGAACTCGTTGATCTCACCGTACGCGCGCTGCCAGTCGGTGGGCGAGCAGAACCCCTCGACCCGCTCGACGAGAACGCGCCCGTACCACGAGCGGTCGAAGATCGTCATCTGGCCGGCGCGCGGGAGGTGGCGCCAGAACCGCCACAGGTACGGGTGCTTGCGCTCGTCCTCGGACGGCGCGGCGATCGGGACGATCCGGTACATCCGCGCGTCGAGTGCGCCGGTGACGCGGCGGATGTTGCCGCCCTTTCCGGCGGCGTCCACGCCCTCGTAGACGATCACCGATGGGATCTTCTTCTTGAGCGCGCGCCGCGCGGCCCGGTTGAGTCGGCCTTGTGCCTCCTCCAGCTGCTCGCGGTACGCCTCCTCGTCGACCGTCTGGGTCAGATCGAGCGTCGACAGGATCGTCACCCCGGGCGCGCTCGCGGTGGGCGGCCGCTCGGCAGGCGGCTCTGCAGGTGCCGGCGGCGGCGGCGGTCGCGAGGCGCGATGCGCGAGCTGGAGGCGCAGGGCATCGCGGAGCGTGCGCCCCACGGTCAGCGTCTGGTACCGGCGGTCGCTCGCCTCGATCACCTGCCATGGTGCGGACGCCGTGGACGTGCGGCGGAGCGCATGCGCCGAGATCTTGGCGAACCGATCGTAGATCTCGAAGTGCTCCCAGTCCGCTTCGGTGACGCGCCAGCGCGTGCGTGGATCCTTCTCGAGAGAGCGGAGCCGCTTGCGCTGCCGCTCCTTGGACAGGTGCATCCAGAACTTCAACAGCACGGCGCCGTCGCCGGCAAGCAGGCTCTCGAACGCCACGACCTCGGCGAGCTGACGATCGAACTCCGGCTCCTTGATCTGCCGATAGGCGCGCTGGACGATCGGTGCGGTGTGCCACCCGCCGAAGAAGATGCCGATCTTCCCGCGCGGTGGCAGGGCGCGCCAGAACCGCCAGTAGGCGGGCCGTTCGCGCTCCTCGTCCGTCGGGGGCGCCACGGCGAACGTCTCGACGAACCGCGGGTCGAGCCACTCGAGGAGCGTGTTGACAGTCTCGCCCTTGCCGGCGCCGTCGACCCCGCCCACGACGATGATCACGGGGAAGTCCGCCTTGCGGAGCTCGAGTTGCGCTTCGAGCAGCTCCTCCCGGAGCACCGGCAGCTCCCGCTCGTAGTCTTCCTTGCTGATCGTGCGTCCGATCTCTGCAGCTTCGAACATCGCGCACATCGTAGCGCCGCTCGGGCCCGATGCGCGAACGACGGTGTCGTGCAAAGCTTGCGCACATGAGGTCACGGTTCGTGCTCGGATCGGTCGCTGTTGCTGCGGCCTTCGCTGGTCTCGCGGGTCTCGGAGCGCTCGGGCTCGCGGACGCGCCAAAGCCGGGGCCGGCGAAGCCGAAGCCCGTTGCCAAGGAACCTCCGGCCGAGTTGCCACCGGCGCAGCGGTTCGAGCGCGACGTGATGATACGGCTCCACATGCACGACAACTTCGATCTGCTGCGCGCGATCGAGAGGCTGTTGATCCGCGGCAAGCTCGAAGAGGCGGCGCGGTTCGCCACCGCGATCGCCGAGGTCCCGGACTCGCCGGCGCACGGATCGTACGCGGCGCAGGCCGTGCTCGTGCGCGATCGGGCGGCGGCCGTGGCGCGCGCGACCACGGTCGATCAAGCCTGCCAGCTCGAGGCGAAGCTGGCCGCGGCGTGCGGCGGCTGCCATGTCGAGACCAACGTCGCGCCCGAGTTCCGCGCGTACCCGGCGGCACCACCCGATGTCCAGACCGTCGAAGGGCGGATGGCGCGTCATCGCTGGGCAGCCGATCGGCTGTGGGAGGGGATCGTCGGCGGTGCAGACGAGCCATGGAGAGCGGGGCTCGACGTACTCGCCGCCGCGCCGTTCGATTGGGGGGATCGCTCCAAAGCCCGGGTCTCGCTCTCACGCGATCTCCAGCGGCTGGCGGCGACGGCACGCAAGCGCAAGCTCGCCGATACCCTCGACACCCGCGCCACGTCGTATGGAGAGATGCTCTCGACCTGCGCGGCCTGCCACACGCTCCCGCCCGCCGTGCCGGCTCCCTCGCCCAAGAAGCCGTAGTGGTGCACACGTGTGTTTGCGATCGCGCTGTGGTCCGGCCACCGCCGACGTCACCGAATCGCAAGCCCCACGAAGGTGGGGCGCGCAGCAACGCGGAACGCGTTGCGCAGGTAGATTAACGCGGTCGTTCCTTGACGATCCGGCGCGTGGACCGGACTCTCGCCGCGATGCAGGCCGAGCGGCTCGGCAAGTACCAGCTGGTACAGCACCTCGCGTCCGGTGGGATGGCGAACGTGTACCTCGCGCGGCTGTCGGGCCCCGGCGGCTTCGAGCGTCATGTGGTGCTCAAGACCCTGCGCACCGACGGGGTCGCGGACCCAGCGCTGCTCCCGATGTTCCTCGACGAGGCGCGGGTGGTGGCGACGCTGCATCACCAGCACATCGCGCAGGTCTATGAGGTCGGCAGCGAGGACGAGACCTACTTCCTCGCGATGGAGTACGTGCACGGCGAGACCGTTCGCCAGGTGCTCGAGACCGCGGTCGAGCACGAGCGCACGCTGCCCCTCGCGTTCGGCGTGACCGTCGTTTGTGCGGCCGCGGCTGGGCTGCACCACGCTCACGAGCGTCGCGGCGCCAGCGGAGCCCCGCTCGGGATCGTCCACCGCGACGTCACACCGTCGAACGTGATCGTCAGCTACGACGGCTCGGTCAAGCTGATCGATTTTGGGATCGCGAAGGCCGATGGCCGCGCGACGCACACGCGCACGGGCTTCATCAAGGGCAAGGTCGGCTACATGGCACCGGAGCAGGTCCGCGGCTATGCCGTCGATCGCCGGAGTGATGTGTTCGCGCTCGGCGTGCTCGCCTACGAGCTGACCACGCAGAAGCGCGCGTTCGCTGCCGAATCGCAGTTCGAGGCGCTCGAGCGCACGGTGCACAGTGACCTGGTCCCTCCATCGCAGGTGGTCCCGGGGTTCCCCGCCGAGCTCTTGGACGTGATCCTCACCGCGCTGGAGCACGATCCGGATGACCGCTACCCCGATGCCGATGCGATGCGGCGCGCGCTCGAGCGGGTAGCTGGCTCGCTGCAGCTCCCGCTCGGCCAGGCCGCGGTGGTCAGCGTGCTGGACAAGCTGTACGGGTACCGACCGGAGCCCTGGCTCCTCGGGCGCGGGAGCCGCGATGATCTCGACGACGAGCTGACGCCCGTCCGCGAGCCACCTCCGGTGCTCGACATGCGCGCGCTCGCGGATTCGCGCGCGTTCGCGCGAGGCAGTGGCGGGCACGATTCCCTCGATGACGAGACACCGACGCTCCCGCCTGCACCTCCGCCCGTGCCCGCGGCAGCGCGCCTGGTCGCACCTCTCGTAGCGCCTCCGGACGTGGACTTCGAGGAGCAGGTGACGGATCGCCTCGCGCTCCTCGAGCCCGCCCAGGTGCTTCCACCGACGTGGGCTCCGCCTCCGCCGATCGTGCTCCCACCGCCGCCGGCGCTGCGACCGCCCACGCCGATCCCCGTACCCGATCTGCAGATCCGTCCGTCTGCACGGATCGCACTCCTCGTCGTCGCGATCGGTATCGCCTTCGCGATCGGGCTCGTCGCGTTCTTCGCGATGCGCGACTCAGCCACGGAGACCTCGTCGGCGCCGGCCGCACCCGCGGCCTCCGCGCGCGCGACGCCCGCGCCGGACCAACGACCGGTCGTCACACCGCCGACGTCAGGATCGACTGCAGCGTCAGGATCGGCTGCATCGCCCGCAGCCGGGACCGCACCTGCGAGCGCCGCCGGTCAGGTCACCGTGCGCGTGGTCACCGATCCGCCGGGCGCCACGGTGGTGCTCGATGGTGTTCGCCTCGGCACGTCGCCGTACACGGGGCAGGTCACGATCCGCACGGGGCGTTCCTGGTTGAAGGTCCGCCGCAGCGATCGTCTCCCGGTCAAGATCCCGGTGGCGCTCGACCGCGACGTCACCTGGAACGTCCGGCTCCCGCCGCGCCCGTAGCGAAGCCTGCAGGACGACGCGCGGCGAGGCGTCGTTCCACGACATCCCACGCTTCACCGCCGCTCGGATCTACGAGTGCACGCCGGGCGCGTCGCTCGATCTCGTTCATCCATTCCGTATCGACCGGGAGGCTGGTCAGCAGCTGTTCCGCCAGGTCGAGTCGCTCGTCCTCGGACAGCGTCAGCGCGTCCTGGAGCAGCACACGGACGCGATCGGTCATGGGGGAATCGTAGCTGTCGCGACGGGGAGCTGTCATGTGGGTTCTCCGGAGGCAAAGAATAGGGGCCGGCGCGGCGGCCCGAGGGAGGACAGATCCGCCGCGCCGGCATAAAAGCGCCGCTACTTCTGGGCGAGCGTGGTGTCGCCCTTGATGTCCAGCAGCGGCTCGAGACGCTTGAAGGTCTTGTACCCGAAGCCCTTCACCCGACGGAGATCGGCGACGCGCTTGAAGCCGCCGTTCTTCTTGCGCCAGCTGACGATCCGCTCGGCCTTTGCAGGGCCGACCGTCGGCAGCATCATCAGTTGCTCCTCGGTGGCGGTGTTCAGGTTGATCCGGCCGCTCGGCGCCTTCTTCACCGGGCGGCCGCGCGCCGGATCGGGATCGTCGCCGGGCGACGGTGACGAAGGTGGCGATGTCGACTTCGCCAGCACGGTGGGGGCGGCGGAGGCCGAGGTGGTCCACTCGCCGCCCATCGCAACGACGAGCGCGATGGCGGCGAGCATCACGGGGATGCGGGAGGTGATCCTGGTGAGCGTGGTCATGGGCGTGGTTCCTATTTCGGGCTGAAGCTCAGAACGGCGTGGACTCGCTGGCGGAGCTGCCGCTCGAGGACGCATCGAGCGAGCGACCGCCGGTGGTGCCGGCGCGGTACGCCTCGCGCCGCTCGAGATCACGCGCATCGAGCGGCCGGATCACCAGCCGGAGCGACTTGCCGGTGCCGTGCGTGGGGACGGCATCGAGATAGATCGTCAGCGAATCATCGCGGTTCGGAAACCCGCTCCCGACCTTCATCCACCACTCGCCGGCCCCGTCGTGTCTCGGGACCGCCGCGAGCACCTTGTACATCTTCTTATCCGTCGCGTTCTCCAGCATCGCTATCTCCTTGCTGCGCGCTTGGTGCGCGTGGTGAGGAGCAAGAGCAACCGCGATGCCAGATGCAACTACGCGACAACGTTCGCGACGCGTGTCCGAAACGTCCGGTGCTCGGCCACGGTGGCCGCCGTTCGGACGAGCGCCGGACGCCGCTACTTCCCGAGCGAGACGTCGAGCCGCGAGGTCCGGGCCGCGTCGACGCGCACCGAGCGACGGAGCGTGATCGGTGGCCCATAGACGAGCTGCCCGTTGGTGACCGTCGGGATCGGCGGCTGCCACACCGTGAGCTCGTAGGTCCCTGGCGCGAGCTCGTCGATCCGGAAGCGCCCGGCGTCATCGGTGATCGCGAAGTACGGCGTGTCGACGCCGACCACCCACGCCGCGCCGAGCGAGCCGTCCTCCGCATCCACCCGCGTGACGCCGGTCTTGAGCTGGAGGGCGACGCGGCCGGCCTCCTGCAGCTCGCTCAGCTTCGTCACGCCGCCGGGGAGCGTGAGGCGCACGCGGGTCCGCTTGTTGTCGCCGTGGATCGCGAGCTGCGCGGGGAGCGGGTTCACGACCTGCGTGGTCGGCGCCAGCATGCAGCCACGCTTGACCACCACCCCGCCGACCAGCGACGGCCGCTGCTCGCCCATGGTGTTCGGGAGCACGCGGCCCGTGGTGAAGCGCTCGATGTAGACCAGCACTCCGCCGACGCCGCGCTCGCTCCCGATCTGCAGGGGATCGATCGTGCCGCACGCGCTCGTGACCTTCGGGATCGCGCCGCGCCAGCTGATCGTGCCCTCGACCGCCGCGGTCAGGCCCGCCTGCTGCTGGTAGTGCGGCATCCGGTTGACGCTCGGATAGCCCCACGGCGGTGGCGCATACGAGGCGTACGTCGCGCCACCGTACGCACCTCCACCGAACGCGCTTCCATAGGCATCGCCGCCGTAGGCATCGCCGCCGTAGGCCGGGTCGTAGCGGCGCGGGACCTCCCCTCGCGTGGGCAGAGGCTCGAGGTCACCGTCTTCACTGGTGAGGAGGCGCGACGACGCGCGTGCGAGCAGGCCATGGCCCTCGTCGAGCCCGGAGCCCGCGACGGCGATCGGCTGCTGGCGAGACGCCCCACCACACGCGACCGCTCCGAGCAGCGGCAGCAGGGCCCAGCGCGACAGCATCCGGTAAGCATGCATCGTCGACGGCATCCGTTCAATCGCAAGCCCCACGGCGCGTGGGCTTGGCCGCTCGGTGGTGAAGCGTGGGGCTCCGATCACGGTCCGAAATAGCCGTCGAGCTGCTGGGCGACGGCCGCCAGGATGGCACGGGCATCGGCGATCGAGATCGAGGTCGCGTACGAGACCCTGCCGCCCGTGCGGGCGAACGACAGGTTCTTGACCACCCGCGCCAGGGGCTTGCCGATCACCATCTGGATCGCGGTCGAATCACCCACGCGATCGCGCACCGCCTCGGCGGCAGTGATGAACTCGACGGCGTCCTTCTCGCTCAAGAACCGCATGTTGCCGCGTACGAGCCAGCCTTGCTTGACCAGCTCCATCGCGAGCGAGATCCGATCCGGCGTGGGCAGCGTCTTGATCCCGAGACCGAAGTCGTTGTCGCCGAGATCGAAGCGCTTCCCACCGAGCGAGATCGTGAGGACGAGGGCCGGTCCGCGCTTGTCATCGCCGGACTCCGCCTCGATCTTGCGGATGCCGGCGAGCCACGCGGGCAGCTTGCCGGTCGCGGTGATCGCATCGAGGTCACCGGCGGCAGGTGCCGTCAGCGTGCCGAGATCCTTGGGCTGCGCGAGCAGGAACCAGCCCTTGTAGGGCGAGAGGAACACGCGCTTGTCGCCGCGGAATGCGCGCGTGCGCTTGCCGAGGAGGCCGCCCTTGGCGCTCGACCAGGTCACGGGTGCGGCCTTGGCGAGGAGATCGCGCAGCCCGGCCCGCCCGAGCAGCGTGCGGCCCACCAGCGTCGTCGCGCTCACGTCACGTGGTGACGGCGTGGAGATCACGAGGGTCTCGAGCTTCTCGGTGATGTTCGCGTCGGCGCCGCCGAACAGGAACTGATAGTCGGGCATCGGCGCGAGCAGCCGCTCGGTCTGTGCGGCCCACTCGGTCCCGCGCAGGCGATCGAACCGGATCAGCGCGGTCACGATGTGGCCCTGCGGGAAGTAGGTGAGGAGGTTCGCCGCCGTGCCCGCGGTGGTCGGTGCGCCGTCGACGGCGGGCTCGTTGGTCTGGCCCGCGGACCCGGAGCCCGAGCCCGCCGCGACGGCGATCGACGCATCGGATCCCGCGCCCGAGCCGGAGCCCGCACCCGATCCGGATCCCGCGCCTTCGCCCGATCCGGCGGTGCCGACCACGTTCGCATCGCCGCTCGCGCCACCATCCCCGAGCTCGGCCACGACCGCGGCATCCCCGGTCCCGGCGTCGAGCTCCGCGACGATCGCAACGTCGGGCACGCCACCATCGGCGCTCGCCACCAGAGGCTCCACCGCGTCGATCGCTCCGTCGGGGGGCGCGTCGATCGTGGCGTCGGGCTTCGCCGCATCGGGCTTCGCGGCGTCGGGCGCGGCATCGACCGCGGCGTCCGGCGCTGCATCGGGCGGCGCATCGATGCCTGCGTCGATCGCGAACGCCTCCGGCGGCGGGGTCGGCGTGGTGCTCGCCGGATCGACCTGGTCGGTCCCGGGCGGCGGGGTCTCCTCGGGGGGCCGGGCGACCTCGGCGGGCAGCGCCTCGGCGATCGGTGGGAGCGGCGCCACCTCGATGTCGACCAGATCGGTCTTCACCAGCGGCTCGGGCTTGAACAGCCACACCGCAGCGCCGACCAGCACCACGTGCACGAGCACCGACACCATCAGCGAGCGGCGGAGGGCCGGCGGATCGGTAGGGATCAGAGGAGCCTGCACGATTCTCGACGACGGACCTCCACGGCAGTAGCATTCCGGCATGGCCGAGTCCAGCGAGCGCACGCTCACGCCCGACGAGGTGACGTACGTCGCAGCCGCGCGCGACAAGGCGTTCGTCCTCTACGAGGGCGTGCGCACACCCCATCGCAGCTGCGGAATCGCACTCGCCGAGACCTTCGGGCTGCCGACGCCTGCGTATCAGTCACTGCGCCGCGGTGGGATCACCGGCAAGGGCGCGTGCGGTGCGATCCGCGCCGGCGAGCAAGTGCTGGGTGAGCTGCTCGGCGATCCGAGCCCGACGGGCGCCGTCACCCCCGCGCTGCGCGAGGCGGTCACCTGGTACCAGGAGGCCTGGAAGGCGCTGCGGTTCGCCGGGCAGGCCGCTCCGGACATCGTCTGCGACACGCTCGTCCGTCCCCACGGGGACTTCCTGGGGCCCGCCCGCAAGGCGTTCTGCACCAACCTGGCCGCGGACGTTGCGGCCCTGACCGCCGAGGCGTTATGTCGGTTCGGGTCCGCGCGTCCGGACCTCACGCCGCTGGAGCTCTGATGAAGTTAACCAAGGAACAGGTCGCCGCCGTCGTCACCGAGGCGTCGAAGAAGATGGGCGATCCGAACTATTCGTCCGTGCTGGTCGGAGGCTTCGTTCAGGGCCAGACCCCGGTCGCGCAGTTCATCAGCGCCCACGAGCGCGAACTCGGCGGTGCGGAGGCGATCGTCGGCATCATCTTCCACTGCGCGCTGATCGCCCAGTGCTACCAGCGCAACGGCGGCAAGGTCCGCACGCTGTCGTACGAGGATCTCGATGCCGCCGCGCGCGGCGAGCCGCTGGCCCGTCTCGAGAAGGCGCAGCTGCCGCTCCACGAGTTCATCATGGCGAACGTGGAGAACGTGGAAGCCCAGAAGCTGATCGCGATGATCGCGCTCGCGATCGACGGCATGTCCTAAGTGAGCGACGCTCCGCTGATCGTCCTCGGCTGCGGCTATGTCGGCTCGCAGATCGCGCGTGCGGCCCGGGCCGCCGGGCGCTCGGTTCGTGTTGCCGCTCGCTCGACGGGCCGCCTCGCGCCGCTCGCCGAGCTCGGGATCGAGGTGAAGTACTTCGACGCCGCGATCCCCAAGCAGCTGTCGAGCCTGGTCGCCACGATGCACGGCGCGACCGTGGTGTTCTCGATCCCGCCGCACTCGTCGGGCCCACCGGGGCAGGCGGTCCGGACCGCGCTCCAGGCCGCGTACGGCGTGGGTGCGAACTGCTTCATCTATCTCAGCTCGAGCGGGATGTACGGCTCCACTCCCGACGACGACGTCTGGATCGACGAGGACTCTCCGGTGGTCCACGACGATCCGCCGATGCAGGGCGTGCAGACCGACGAGCTGGTGATCACGCAGAACCAGTTCGAGAAGCTGCGGACCGTGGTGCTGCGGCTCGCGCCGGTCTACGGCCCGGGGCGCGGCGTGCGCAACCGCCTCGCCAAGGGTGACTACAAGATCATCGACGAGGGCCAGCACGCGATCTCGCGGATCCACATCGACGATGTCGTGAAGGTGGTGTTCGCAGCCGAGGATCGGGCGCCCACGCGCTCGCTGTTCCTCGTCGCCGACGACGAGCCCACCACCCAGGGCGAGTATGCGAAGTGGCTGTCCGAGCGGATGGGGGTCCCGATGCCCGGATCGCGCTCGCTGTACGAGCCCGGCGCGGCGCGGGTGGCGCACCGCAATCGCAAGATCAAGAACACCCGGCTGAAGACGGTGCTCGGGCTCGAGCTGACCTATCCGACCTTCCGTGATGGTGAGGTCGCGATCGAGGCGGCGCTCGCCGCGCGGGAGTAGGGCGGGCTGCTCGATCGCCCCGGCTCGGTCGTGATACGACTCGGCCATGCCGAATCCTGTTGCGACGTTCGAGACCTCGCTTGGGTCGTTCTCCGCCGAGATCTATCAGGACAAGATGCCGGTCACTGCCGGTAACTTCGTCAAGCTGGTGAACCAGGGCTTCTACAATGGGCTCCACTTTCACCGCATCATCCCGAACTTCATGATCCAGTTCGGATGCGAGTTCTCGAAGGATCCGAACAGCCCGCGCTGCGGCACCGGTAACTCGCCGCTCGGCAACGTGCAGGACGAGCACCCGCCCGCCCACAAGATCTCCAACGAGCCGGGCACCCTGTCGATGGCGAACACCGGCCGCCCGAACTCGGGCGGCGCGCAGTTCTTCATCAACACGGTCCACAACGATCGCCTCGACTGGTTCTCGCCGGGCCCGTCGAAGCACCCGGTGTTCGGCAAGGTCACGAGCGGCATGGACGTCGTGAAGAAGATCGAGACCACGCAGACCGACGGCTCGGACCGCCCGAAGACCCCGGTCAAGATGATCAAGGTCACGATCGCGGAGTAAGCAACTCGGGCCACTTCGTTGTGGTCTGATGCGGCGATGAGGGTCGCCGCCGTCGCGCTGGTCTGCATCTGCAGCAGCGCAGCCGCCGATCCCATTCGCACCCTTCGTGGGGTGGTGACGCGCGCCAAGTCACCGACGCCGATCGCCGGTGCCTCGGTGCTGACCGATCGCGGGGAGATCGCGACCTCAGATCTCGATGGCTACTTCGCGATCCGCGTGACGGCCGTCGATCGCGAGCTGACGATCGCCGCCACCGGCTACCTCACCCGCTCCGTGCGGCTCGGCTCCGGGGAGGGCGTGCTCCACGTGGAGCTCGAGCCGGCCTCCGGCGCGGAGGTGATCGAGGTGTCCGCGAAGGCGCCCGAGCAGACCAAGCCGCTGAGCTACCAGCTCACCGCCGACGAGATCCGGTTCATCCCGGGTGCGGGCAACGACATCCTGCGCGCGGCCCAGGTGCTGCCCGGCGTGGCGCGCATCCCGTACGCGTTCGGCGGCCTGGTCCTGCGCGGCACCGCGCCGCGGGATACCTCGGTGTTCCTCGACGGGATCGAGGTCCCGATCGCGTTTCACTTCGGCGGCGTGACCTCGTTCTACCCGGGCGGCATGCTCGCCGATCTGTCGCTGACCTCGGGCGGCTTCGATGCCTCGCACGGCCGGGCGCAAGGCGGGCTGGTCACGCTGACCACGCGCGAGCCGCGCACCGATCGCTGGCGCATGGGCGGCTCGATCGGGCTGCTCGATTCGTCGGTGCAGGCGGAGGGGCCGCTGCCGAAGCACGGCGGGATCCTCGTGGGCCTCCGCCGGAGCTACTTCGACACCGTGGCCGATCCGTTCGTGGCCGACGATGTTCCGCTGCCGAGCTACTGGGACTTTCAGATCCGCACGGGCTGGGGCGATGCGCGGACCACGGGCCGGATCACGCCGATGCTGTTCAGCTCGATCGATCGCGTGTCGTCGAGCGAGGTCAGCGTCACGTCCTCGTTCATCCGGGTCGCCGTGCCGTATCACCGCTCGTGGGGCAAGACGACGCTGACCGTGACGCCGTGGCTCGGGTGGAACCAGCTCGCGTTCGAGGACAAGACCGAGGATCAGACGTTCTCCCGGCCGACGTTCCCGGGCGGCGTCCGCGCGGAGCTGCTGCGCGATACACGGTGGGGGCACCTGCGCGGTGGTGGTGAGATCCACGGCGGCTACCTCGCGCAGACCCAGGTCAACGTCGGCGCCACCGGGGACGAGCCGGTCCGCGGCTCCTCGACGATCGGCTGGACCGATCTCGCGCTGTGGGGCGAGACCCGGCTCAAGCTCGACGGGGAGCGGTTCGCCATGAAGCCGGGTCTGCGCGTCGAGGCCTATGGGCTCTCGGGCGAGGTCGTCGTCGATCCGCGGCTCAACATCCATCAGCAGCTGAGCGAGACGATCACGATGCGGCAGGCGATCGGCCGCTATCACCAGCCGCCCACGGCGGGCGACGTGGATCCGAACAACGGCAACCCGAACCTCGACAGCTCGCACATCGATCAGCTCTCCCTCGGCGTGGATGCCAAGCTGCCCCACGAGATCCTCGCCTCCGTCACCGGGTTCTTCAACTACGGCACCGAGGTCGGCGTCCAGATCCGCAACCCGCGCCCGGGCGGTGATTCGCCCGAGCCGAACCTCGGTGGCCTGGGGCCCACGTTCCAGCTGCTGCTCGAGAAGCAGCTCGGGTTCGCGATCTATCGCGACAACCTCGGCCGGGCGCGGAGCTTCGGCGCGGAGGTCCTGATCAAGCGCAACGTCGGGCCGTGGTTCACGATGCTCGCGTACACCCTCTCGAGCTCGGAGCGCGTGGACGATCCGCGGCTGGGCCTGGGCTGGCGCCCGTTCGAGCTCGATCAACGGCACAACCTCAACGTCGCGGTGTCCCGCTCGTGGAGCAAGTGGCGGCTCGGCGCGCGGCTCCAGGTCACCTCGGGCAATCCGTACAGCCCGTCGACGTACGACGGCGAGCTGCTGGTCCAGCATCCGTGGGCAGGGACCTTGCCGGCGTTCGTCTCGCTCGATCTGCGCGCGGACCGGCGCTGGCATCGCTGCTGGGGCGACATCAACCTCTACATCGACATCCAGAACGCGACCAACCGGGGCAACGTCGAAGGTCGCGAGTTCAGCTACGAGCGCCAGGCCGACGAGGACGTCCCTGGACTGCCGATCATCCCGTTCATCGGCGTGGAGTTCCTGCCGCTGATCTAGGAGCCGTCCTCGACTCGCGCGATCCTCGATGTTAGCGTCCCGGGATGTCTCGCCTCTCGCTGCTCCTGTTCGTCGCCGTGACCGCGTGTGGTGCTCCGGCCAAGCCGATCCAGACCGCACCGCTGCCGGAGGACAAGCCGGCCACGCCGACCCCGGTCGCCGACAAGCCGAAGGAGGAGACGCCGCCGGAGCCGCCGAAGCCGATCGGGCCGGTGGAGGCCACGCTCCCCGCGAGCAAGGTCACCGTCAAGCTGGTCGCACCGGGCAAGGGCAAGCGCGCACCGCTGCGGTACACGTCCAAGGCCGGCGACAAGCAGCAGGTCGAGGTGGCGATGGACTTCGCGGCGAAGCAGACCGAAGCGGGCAAGCCGCCCGCCGATCAGGTCGTCCCGACGATGATCCTCGCCGGTGAGGCCGAGACCAAGTCGATCGACAAGGATGGCAACGCCACGTACGCGCTGACCGTGAGCTCCACGGACGTGCGCGAGGTCGCCGGCTCCAAGCCCTCCGCGCAGGAGTTCAAGCCGGTGTTCAGCTCGATCACCGGCCTCGTGATCTCGTCCTCGCTCAACACCAACGGCGCGGCCGGTGATGTGGCGATGCGGATCGAGAAGCCGACCGACATGTCCGCGGGCGCGCTCGTCCTCGTCGGGATGACGCTGCCGCAGTTCCCGGTGCTGCCCGCCGAGCCGGTGGGCGTGGGCGCGAAGTGGCAGGCCACGAGCACGGCGAAGGTCGCCGGCAAGTTCGATGTCACCCAGACCACGGACTACGAGCTGGTCGCGCACCAGGGCTCCACCTGGACGATCAAGAGCAAGACCAAGGTCACGGGCGCGGATCAGGACGTGGGCGACGGCACCAAGGTCTCGGGCATCAAGGGCAGTGGCACCACCGATGTCACGCTCGCCGATGGCGCGCTGTACCCGAGCTCGAAGGGCACGCTCGAGACCCAGTTCACGGTGTCCGAGGGCGCCGCGTCGGTGCAGTTCGCGCTCAAGATCGGCGGCGCGGTCACGCCCGCGAAGAAGTAGCCGCGCTCGCGGCGCTCAGACCGCGAGCAGCGTGTGCAGGCGCGCGATCCGCTCGCGCATCGCGACGCGAGCCTCCTCGGGACCGAGGATCGCGGCGTGGCGGCCGAGGCCGAGCACCCACTGCGTGACCCACTCGAAGCCGTCGCAATCGACGTCGAGCACGGCCGAGCCATCGTCGCGCGTGGTGATCTCGCCGACCGGCCAGTTGGCGCCGATCCGCGTGACCGCGAGCTGATCGAGCTCGATCTTGACGTTGATCGAGTCCGCCGAGGGCACGTAGAGGCGATCGCGACGGTACGCTTCGAGATCGAACCCGTCGGGGCGCTCGAACTTGATGCCGGTGGTGTGGAGCGCCGAGATCCGATCGATGCGGAACGTGCGGACATCGCCGCGCTTGTGGCAGTACCCGACCACGTACCACTCGCCGGCGTGGTGGACCATGCCGTACGGATCGAACGGGCGCCGCTCGACCTGTGCGGTGGACGCGGCGGCATAGTCGATCTCCACGCGCTCGGTGCGGCGCGTGGCGGTGACCAGGGTGCGGAGGTGGCTGGCCACGGCGGCGTCGGCCTGCGACGAGATCGAGGCCACGACGGTGCTGGTCGCCAGGCTCTCGGCCTCGCGGGCATCGCGGCCGAGCGCGATCAGCAGCTTCTTCTCGGCGCCCTGCATCGCATCGTCGAACGGCGCGATGCCGCTCTCGCGCAGCGCGCGGATGCCGAGCAGGAGTGCGGCGCCCTCGGCGGGCGTCAGGCGCAGCGGGCGCGTGAGGCGGTGCGCCAGATCCACGAACACGCGGCCTTCGTCGACGGAGACCAGGAGGTACTCGCCGGGATCGCCGTCGGGCGGGCCGACCTGGGTCAACAGCTCGAGGTCGGCCAGCATCTCGTCGCGATCGACGCCCAGCTTCTTGGCCAGGACGTCGACCGTGACGCCCTCCGGGTGCTTGGCCACGTACGGCACCACGAACAGCAGCCGCCGCAGCTTCTGGGCGACGTCACGCATCGAGCGCCTCCCGTAGTGGCCGCGATCGCCGCCAGCTCGTCGGCCAGCCGCGCGCTGGCCGGTCGCCGCGCACGACGATCGCGCCCTTGGCCGCCAGGATCCGGGACACGGCGAACTCGGGGTTGCCGCAGGGGAACGGACCGCAGACGTCCCCGTCGGTGGCGCTTGACCGCCGCGGGGCCGAAATCTTCGTTGGCGGTGTCGGCGGCCAGCGCCGACAGCTCGAGGGTCACCGACTCGACCGGCTCGGTGGTGAAGGTCCACGGCGAGCGGTTGACGAACGCGCGCACGTCGAAGCCGGTCGGCCGCTCGAAGTCGGGGCTCTTGGGCTTGGGTGCCATGGTCGCCTCGCCGATGCGATCGACCCGGAAGCTGCGGATCTCGCGCCGCAGGTGGCACCAGCCGACCAGGTACCAGGCGCTCTCGCGGTAGACGAGGCCGTAGGGATCGACGTCGCGGCGCGAGGTCGAGCCCGTCGCCGCGGCCTGGTACTTGAGCGTCACGCGCTTGCGCAACCGCGTCGCGGACTCGAGCGTGGCGTAGATCTCGCCCAGCTCGGGGCGATCGACGCCGATCGTGCGCCGCTCGGGGAAGTGGACGAGCACGGGCGTGGGCGGCGCAGGGCGCGGAAACACCGTCGGCGTGTCGGGGAGCTCCGGGAGATCGAACGCGAGCTTCTTGAGCGCGAGATCGACGATCTTCGGGTACGTGCCGCCCGGGATCGCGCGCGCGACCGACGCGGCCAGCACCAGCGCCGAGACCTCGTCGGCGGTGAGCCGGACCTCCGGCAGGCGGAACCGCTTGAGGTCGATGACGTAGCCGCCGTCCTCGAGCGAGTCGTCCTCGTCGGGCGTGATGTAGCGGATCGGCACGCCGAGCTCGAGGAGATCGGCCTTGTCGCGCTCGAACGCGCGGAGGCCGGCCTCGACGTTGAGGGTCTGGTACGCGGTGAACTGCTCGCGGATCTCCCGGTACGTCACGGGGGTGCGGGCGCCGAGCAGGATCATCACCAGATCGAGCAGGCGCTTGCTGCGGTCGCCGCGGCTGCCGGCGTCGTCGCCCTTGCCGCCCTTCGGCGCGTCCCCTTTCCCCTTGCTCGGCTTGATCGGCACGGCGCCCGTTCTAGCGCACACACACCAAAATCGAAAGCGGGAGCGTCATGGGCTCGCCGACGCGATCTGCGGCCCCGATTTCGCTACGATGCGCCGATGTCATCGGATGGTGGAGATCGTCCGCCGGGCAAGCCGCCCGACGGGCCTGTTCCGCCGAGCACGCTCGCCGGCGTGCCCGTCTCGCGTCAACGCTCCACGCTACCTCCCCCGATGGCGAGTCAGCGTCCGGCTCCGCGTCCGTCGCAGGCCCCGGGCATGCAGCCACCGCCGGACGCCGCAGCGCCGCCTGCACAGCCCGCATTCGCCGCGCCTCCGGGGCAACCCGCATTCGCCGCGCCTCCCGCGCAGCCGGCGTTCGCCGCACCTCCACCCCAGATCGCACCGCCAGTGGCCGCGCCACCCGCGAGTCATGAGCCGGCCGCGCCGCCGCCCGCTCAGCCGTTTCCCTATCCGCCGCCGCCGTCGGGGCCGGCGCTGTCCGGTCCGATGGCCGGCATGCCGACGATGCCGTCGGGGCCGATCCCGTCGGGGCCGAGCCAGTACACGGCGTCGGGGCAGACCCAGCTCCCACCGGCGTGGTCGCCGCCGGAGCCGCTCGAGACCCCGTACACCAAGTTCGTCAGCTTCCTGAAGATCTCGGCCCGCCGCGCGTTCCGCCTGCGGATCGAGCCCAACGAGGTGCTGCCCGAGGAGCGCATCGAGCTCGCGAACGCCTCACCGCCGATCCACGACGTCACGTTGCAGGCGTTCCTCGCGTGGCGGCGCTCGGTGCTGTTCCTCGTCGCGTGCTTCCTGATCCCGCTCACGGTGGTCGGCATCACCGATTCCCTGCGCTCCACGCGATGGATGCCGATCTTCTTCGTCAAGTTCGCGCCGGCCTTCGCCGAAGGCGTGTTCTGTTACGTGTGCTGGAGCCAGCTCAAGCAGTG
The DNA here is from genome assembly GCA_016720595.1 of Myxococcales bacterium. Lineage (GTDB taxonomy): Bacteria > Myxococcota_A > Polyangia > Haliangiales > Haliangiaceae > JABFXX01. Next base: position 20,124 of record JADKKI010000021.1, on the reverse strand, counting down.
GGCGAACTGGCGGAAGCAGCGCCGCCGCCTGTTCTGGGGCTGGCTGCTGTTCATGATCACGCCGTTCGTCGTGTTCCTGTATCCGCTGCGCACGGTGTTCGAGGGCATCGGGCACATGAACCGCGATGCGATGGTCGCCCTCGGCTTCGAGGGTGTCTACAAGCAGGTCCTGATGCCCTTCATGTTCGCGATGCTGGCGATGCTCCAGCTCGCGCCGAAGGCGATCTCGCTGATGCCGGGCCTGGTCCGCGCATCGCTCGTGATCAAGCTGCTGTTCCCCGGCGTGTCCGCGCCGGGCTGGCTGATCGTGATGGCGGCGCCGCTCTATGCGCTGCTCGCGTACGTGATCTTGATCATCCCGTATCAGTTCACGGGCAGCGGCTGGTTCATCTTCGGCGTGATCGGCGTGATGGTGGGGCAGGGTCTGCTCGCGCGCGCCGGGTTCGGCCTGGCGAAGCCGATGGATGACGAGGAGGCGCTGCGGCACATCAAGAAGGTCCGCAAGCTCTACGTCACGGTGATGATCACGTCAGGGATCCTGATCGTGATCGCGCTCGGCAGCCTGGTGGCCCAGCTCAACCTGCGCGCCACCGACGTGATCCTCGCGGTCATGAAGTTCGAGACCAACGTCTTGATCCTGACGATGATCGGCGCCGACCTCGTGGTCACCAACCTCGACAAGGCCCGCAAGGTCACGCAGGGTCGGGATCACGTCGAGGATGCGACCGAGATCAAGATCGCGGCGTTCGTCAGCTTCGAGGTCCCGCCGCCGCCACCGCCGGGCCCGGCGCAGTAGCGATAGAGGGTTCGGGCGTCACCCGTCGCAGTCGGGGTTCGAAGCTGCGGTCCAGCGGCGGCAAGTGCCGTGATAAGATCGGGGTCCAGTGATGGGGTGGCAGGTGAAGGTATGGGTGGCGTGCTTGCTGTGGACGGGTGGTTGTCGCGCGGACTTCAGCCGACCGGTGTCGACCGGTTGCACCGCACGCCGATGCCGGAACAGGGACCACGGTGCGGCGGAGACCACGATCACCCCGAGGCAGCGGCTCGTACGATCCCGACGGAACCTGACCGTACCACTGGCGGATCGAGGCCCGCAAGCCAGCACAGCGAATCTCGTCGCCACCGATAGGCGGTCACGACGTTCACGCCGGATCTCCCCGGCTCGTACACGTTCGTCCTGGAGGTGACAGATCTGGACGGGAACGCCAGCTCGTCGGCAGTCATGTACTACGCAGTTCCTGCACCCCTCGTGATCAGTGCCGGGGTGGATGTCGCCGTGCAGTGGCGCGATACCGTACAGCTCGTGGGGACGTATACGCTCGAAGCCGAGACGCCGACCATCGCGTGGACCTTCGTCTCGCGGCCGGCGCGCTCGAAGGCGGCGCTGCAAGGTGCGACGGGCTGACCCCCTCGTTCAGGGCCGATGCCGATGGTACCTACGTTGTGCAGCTCGACGTCTCGAGCCCGACGCACCACCGTACCGATACGGTTACGGTCGTCGCGACTGCACTGCGGATTCCGTTCGATGGTGCGTTCATCGCAGCCGAGTTCGAGCCGCGCCATCACCTGCTCGCGATCTCCGACGGCCCTCCCCGGTTCCGCTTGATCCGGCCGCAGGACGGGACCGAGTTGACGATCTCGTTGCCTGCCACGCCAACGGATCTGTCGATGGATCAATACAACAACCAAGTAGTCGTCGCGACCATGGGCAGCCTCGTCGTCATCGACGTGTTTGCAGGCACGGTCGATGCGTGATCCCGATCTCGCCCGTGCGCAAACGTCCGGTCGCTCGGCAAGGTGCACTGCTTCCCACCTGCCGGTCCGATTGAGACGATCGATCCGCCACTGGCGTAGTCAGCCGACCACGCAGCCGGCTCCGGGGCGGCCGCTACTCCCAGTCGGGGCAGTACGCAATTTACGATCGACGCGTCATTTACGCCTCCCGATCTGGCGCACTACAACGACGCTGACTTCCGGTGGTCTTGGTTGGGGACTCCCGACAGCGGCGAGTACACGAGGGAACAGTTGTGACGAGCGGCGACTCGATCTGCACGAGCACCGGCAATGTGTTTGGCGCCACCCGTTTGGGCCGATGGACATGCTTCAGGGGGCACCTCGGAGGAGAGGAGCCAGCGGAAGTGCGCTCGGTCTACCGGGACGGATACACCTTGCAAACTCTGCATGCGCCGCCTCGCGGACCGACCACACCCAACGACCAATTTCGCGTCTACGACGACACCTCGTATGCGTTGATCGATGCAGCACCGATACCCGACATCCTCGTCAACGGCGTGCCGCAGGCGAGCGCGGGACGGCTCCTTGGCTACTCACCCAGCTACCCAAACAAGGTCGTGATCGTTGCGAGCGCCGGTGCCTCGAACGCGTTCATCGTGACGACGCCGTGATGCGCTTTTTCACCATCGTACTCATCTGTGCCGCAGGATGCAGTGGCTCGAGAACGGTGCATCAGACGCACTATCCGGACGGCGGGACTCACGAGATCTACACGACGCAAGATGGCCAGCGGTTCGGCGAACAGCAGATCTTGCACCCCAACGGTGCGCTCGCCTCACGAGGGAACTATGTGGCAGGGAAACGCGAAGGGAAGTTCGTCTTCTACGACGAGGATCGAGGCTTCGATCACCAAGCGTTATATCTCCGCGACGAGGAGGTCTGGCGTTCTACCGATCCATCCGCCATTCCAGACCTTCGGCGGCTCTCGAAGGAGCGCAGCGCAGCGCTGGTAGTGGCACTAGCTCCTTCGTCCTCGTCGATCCTCAGCCGTGGTTCTCGGCCTCGATCGGGCCACTTCGCTGGACCGGCCGGCGCGTTCGGCGTGGTGCCGGGCGCCTGGCCTGCCCGCGCGCCGGACGTGTTCGGTAACCATGCGCGGAGACCTCGGCGGGTACGGACAGTTCTCGATGGTTCGCTCGAGACGCCGGGCGCCAACTCTCGGGGACGACAGACCTCGAGGTCGGCGCGACGTATCGTCCCCGTATCGAAGGTGGGGCATTGCGACGGCCCGCCCGGTATCCCGCGCCGGTCGCCCACGACGACGCGAGGATTCGTCGCGTCCACCCGGGCGTCTTCCAACGGCCTGAGATGCCGCCGCGAGCGTTCCGTCGACGGTCGGTATTCGCACGAGCACGAATCTCACGCGCAGCCTGAAGCGATTTGTTGTACAGGCGGACGCCGGCATCGACTGGCTGCTCGGCGGCGAGCCGTCGGCGCTCGATGCGCCCGCGCGGTTCGACCTCGGACTGGGCTTGGTCACGCGCAGCGCTTGAACTCGAGCCTACGAACACGATGTCGATCGCCGATCTTGATCGACGTCTGCATGGCATTGGGTCGGTGGAGGTGTTCGGGGTATCGCGTGGCTGAGTGCGATCGTCACGTACTGCATATCGAATGACCTCGCGATCACGGCAGGAGGGGCTATGCGCTCTGTCGATTCGCCGCGTTCACGCTGACAGCGACACCCATGGCTGCGCCGAGGACCCGGCCGCCGTCGAGATCCAGGCCAGGCGACCACGATCGTCGCACTCGCGCCGCCGGGGATCGCGTTGGCGAAGCAAGAACCTTTCGCGGAGCCGCGGGCGCCCGTCGCGCAGCATGCACCCGCAACCCGAGGGGGATCCGGGGATGTTCCAACCCGACGTGCGCGGCACGTACCTGGGAGCGCTGGATGACGTGGGTGCGGAGGACCCCACCCATCGGTTCATGGTGGAAGTCCGCGGTGCGCCACCGATTGCGGTCTCTCGCACCGCCACCCTCATCGTCGCGGTCGCGCAGACTGTGGTAGTCGACGGCGCCCCCAGCCAGAGCCCCGAGAGGTTGCCACTGGAATACCGCTGGCGGCTCGCGAGCCGCCCCACCGACAGTGTCGCCGTGATCTCCACCCCAACAGGCTCACAGGCAACGCTCGCGCCCGACACGCCGGGCGACTATCTGGTTGAGCTGTCGGTGTTCGATGGCGAGCTGTGGAGCGTAGATCCTGCGCCGTTGACGCTCAACGCGCACTAGCGGGCGAGCCCAACTCAAAGGTTTCATTCGCCGCTTGGCCGATGCACTAACACACGTGCGCGGCACGAGCGACCGCTGTTTCCTGTCGCAGTTGGAAGGGACGGCTCTCGTTACCCGCAGCGATTGCGATCAGGATCCGGTCGCTGATCAGTCTCGATCGTCGATCAGATCCTGCGCGCTCAGCTCGGGCGCGGCCCGGCCGTTCTCCCACTGCAGCAGACCGTGCTCCTCGTAGTGCGGGCGCACGCGATCCGAGAGCAGGCCGATCCGCTTCAGGTTCGGGATGATCCGCTTGAACATGGTCTTGCGGAACAGCGTCATCATCTCGGAGCGCATGACCATGGTGTCCCACTCCTTGCGCGTCATCGCGTGGGCGTAGAACTCGTCGTAGAACTCGTGCGCCAGGAACCGGTTGCGCAGGAGGAGCGCGACCTCGAACGCCCAGTCCTCTCGCTCGCGCCGCTCGCGCTCCGAGATCCCCTGCTGGATGAACTCCTGGATCGAGAGGACGCCGTAGTGAACGTGGCGAGCCTCGTCGGTGATCACGAACTTGAGGATGTTCTTGAGGAGCGGCTCCCGCGTGATCTGGCGCAGCGTCCCGAATGCGCCGAGCGCGAGGCCCTCGATCATGATCTGCATGCCGAGGAACTTCACGTCCCACCGCGAGTCCGACATCAGTGCGTCGATGATGACGTAGAGGTTGTCGTTGATGTCGTACCGCTTCTCGAGCTTGTTCGTCAGATACCCGTGGAACACCTCGACGTGGCGGCCCTCGTCGACGACCTGCGTCGAGCCATAGAGCTTGCCATCCAGCCAGGGCACCGCCGTGGTGACCTGACACGCGGCGAACAGCGCACCCTGCTCGCCGTGGAGGAACTGCGACAGCATCCAGCTGGTCATCGCGTGGACCTGCGTGTTCTTCTCCTTGCGGGTCAGGCGCTCCCAGATCGGCATCCCCTTGACCGGTACGTAGCTGTCGGGCAGCAGCGCGCGATCGAGGTTGTCGGGATCGACATCGGTCGTCCAGTCGACGTCCAGGCTCGCGTTCCACTGCGAGACCTTGGCCGCCTCGTAGAGCTTCGCCATCTCGGGGCGATCGCGGTCGTACTGCCAGTCGAAGTGGACGTCGTGGGTGACGGACAGCGCACTGTCGGCGTGGCCCTTGCCCTCCTGCTTGACGAAGCCGCGCCAGGCCGGACCGAGCATCGACTTCAGCACGGCGAGGTTGCCGCGGCTGGCCGCGTCGCGAAATGCGCCGCCGTTGGCCTTCATGTTCTCGAGGAGAGTTGCGAGCGACATCGTCAGGCTCCTGGTGTCGGGTTCAAGGTTCCGAGCGTCAGGTAACGGAAGTAATGATCGGCGATCTGCTCGGGCGTGTACGGCCCCTTCGGATCGAACCACTGCGCGACCCAGTTGGCCGCGCCGAACCCGAACTGCCGCAACAGATACAGATCGACGCCGGGCTGGAGCGGCACCGAAGCGGCGGCCTCCGCGATCAGCCCGTCGGCGAACTCCTCGTAGCGGCGACGATGCTTCGTGATGGCGCGCTCGACGGACGGCGACAGCGAGCGCCAGTCGTAGAGCAGCACGTACACCGAGGCCTCGCGCGACAGCAGGATCCGGACGTATTCGACGATCGCGAGCCGCAGCCGCTCGAATGGCGTGGCGCCTGCCGTGCTGGCGGCGAGCACGCCCTCGATCAACCGATCGATCGCGCGCTCCATCAGCGCGGCGAGGATGTCTTCCTTGGTCGGGTATCGGTAGTGCAGACTTCCCGGCAGCATCCCGGCGGCCTTCGCGATGTCGCGCAGGCTGGTCGCCGCGTAACCCTGATCGCGAAACAACCTGGCCGCCGCCTCGAGGGCGCGATCATCAGACCGTTCGCGAATCGCCGTCTTGGTCAAGCGACCAAGAGGATGCCTGGTCCGGCTGGGCGGGTCAACTGGTTCTTGGTCGGATGACCAAGCGAAGAAGGGCGCGATGTTACTTGAGCTGCTGGATCACGATGGTGATCGCCAGCACCGTGAGCATGATGCCGACGAGCGTCGCGAACTCCCCACCAGGCGCGCGCTGTGCAGGGTCGGCGACCTTCGGCGGCGGAGTCGGGTCAGCTGGGGCGCCATCGCCCGAGTCTACCTCGCGAGCCCTATGTTCGGGGACTTCGGGGAGGGCCGCTTGCCTCGCGCGGCCGCACGGCCCCACACCGCGAGCAAGAGCACTCCGATCGCGATCATGCCGCCGCCGACGACGCGCTCGGGCATCGGCTGGAACCGGAGGAAGATGCCCACGCCGATGGTCACCACCACGACGATCAGCTTCACGATCTCCATCACTCGAGGACTCCGCTCTCGGCGATCTTGCCGATCTCGCGGAACTCGGCCTTGATGGCGCGCTCGAGATGGTCCATCGAGAGCGGCGTGTGCTCCTCGACGGCCAGGAACGCGGCGCGCAGCACGCAGTTCCGGATGTAGCCGCCCGACAGCCGGTACTTCCGCGAGATCTCCTGGAAGTCGAGAGGTCCGGACACCGGGACCTCTGGTGGGAGGTGCGCCTTCCACAGCTTCTCCCGCATCTCGTCGTCGGGGAACGGGAACGTGAGGCGGAGCGAGAGCCGGCGCTTGAAGGCGGCATCGATCGACGTGCCGAAGTTGGTGGTGAGGATCGCGATGCCTTCGAAGCTGTCGATGCGCTGCAGGAGGTAGTTGACCTCGAGGTTCGCGTAGCGATCGACCGACGACTTGACCTCGGTGCGCTTGGCGAACAGCGAGTCTGCCTCGTCGAACAGGATGATCGCGTTGCCATCCTCGGCGGCGTCGAACAGCTTGGCGAGGTTCTGTTCGGTCTCGCCGATCCACTTGGACATCACGCGTGACAGATCGACGCGGTAGAGGTCCATCCCCAGCTCGTTGGCGATCGCGCTCGCGACCATTGTCTTGCCCGTACCTGGCCCACCCTGGAACAACGCTGTGACGCCTCGTGACGTGCTCATCACCCGGTTGAAGCCCCAGAGATCGAACACCTGCCGCCGGTGCTTGATGCGTGCGATCAGCTCGGTGAGGCTGTCCTGGATGTCGGGCGGCAGGATCACCTGGGCCCAGCTCGAGAGCCTGCCAACGCGGTTCGCGGTGGCGCCGAGCCGGTTCTCGAGATACTGGCGGATCGCCGTCTCGAGCAGCGCCCCCGCATCCCCCTCGACCGGCGAGCGCGCGATCTCGGTGGTCACGCGCTCGATCACCCCCGGCCCGACGGCATAGCGATCGGCGAGCTCCACCAGCTCGCGGACCTCGAGCCGATGCGCCACCAGCGAGCGAGTCCAGCACGTGGCGCGATCGGTCAGCGAGAGCGCGGGGAGATCGATCGCCACGAAGCCGGGCGCGAGCGGGATCGGTGCTTCGAGGGTGGTGCGCACGGCCAGCGGCCCCGGATGTCGTTGCAGCACCTCGCGCACCTGATCACGCGCGATCACGTCATCACTCGCGATCAGCTCGAGCCCGTCGACGCACGGCAGCATCCCCGCCAGCAATGACCTCTCCAGTGCCACCACCAGCTCCGGCATGCGCGTGCGCGGTTCGCGGACGATCATCGATGCATCGATCACTGCGAGGGTACGGCCCGAGGCGGCCGCGATCGCGGCGAGCAACGTATGCCGGCCCGATCCCATCCGGCCCCGGATCGCGATCCGCAGCGGCGGGGTGGCGCGCGAGAGATTCGCCGCGATCGCCTGCTTGGTCGCGGTGGGGATCCGGAGCTCGTCGAACGTCCGCGAGCTCGAGTACGAGCGCACCAGCGGTTCGAGCTCGGCCTCGACGGGCGCGCCGCGCAGCAGCTTGAGCACCACGGGATCGAGGACGAGCGGCAAGAACGGACGCATATGCCCGCTCCGCTCGCGGATGATCCCGAGCCGGATCAGCGGTGCATCGACGTCCAGCTCGAGCGCGATGCGCTGCGGATCGCAGCGCTCGGCCAGGATCGCGCACAGCAGCTGCTCGTCGACGATGGCGCGCGCCTCGTCGTTGCCCAGGATTCCATAGAGCCGCGCGAGCTCGCCCCACAGGCTCGGTGCGGCGACCAGGAGCAAGATATCCCGCGCGGCCGGCGACAGACCGTGCTCGATCGCGAGCGCGTCGAGCGGCCCGATCGCTGGACGGAGCGCGCGATGCGCAGCTCCTGCAGCCGCGAGTGCGTTCTCGAGCCGGTCGTTCGCGTTGACCACCTCATCGATCGCCAGCCCGGCGTGACCCGCGGCGATGCCGGTCACCTCGCTGTGGAATGGGAGCCGCGTCGATTGCACGTGGGCCAACCGGCCCTCATCCCACGCTCGGGCGATCGCGAGGGTGACCAGGGCGACCGCGACGTCGCGCTGCAGTGACAGCAACGCCGTGATCTGCTCCGGGGTCGCTGCAGGCAACCTGATCCGCTGCGGCAGCGCCGGCGATCCCAGCGTGCATCCAGCGGCACCGAACGGATCGATCTGATCGGCCGCCGCCGGCGCGAGGCTGGGCTCGCCCACGCCATTGCTCGCATGGTCGACGGGTTCCGGTTCCTCGACCGACGGCGCGGCGGCAGCCAGCGGCGGGGAGCTCGGGGCGCTGCCCGCAGCCGCCACCAGATCCGCCATCGGGATGTGGATCACCTGGGCTCCGTCCCTGAGCCGGAGCGCGATCTGGCGGCCTGCATCGTCGATGGCGAGGTCGTCGATCTCGCGACCTTCGTCGCGATCGAGGATCACTCGGCCAAACCGGAGATCGATCACCACCAGCCGCGTGCGCTCGACACACAACAGCGCGACACCGCGCTTGGCGGCGAAGCGCAGCGGGGCGCGCTCGGGGATGCTGATCCGGTGGAGGAGCGCTCCCTCCCGTAGCCCGATCACGAGCACCGCCTGTCCGCCGGTGGTCGACACGTTGAGTGCCACGGCATTGCCGTCCAGCACGCGTGCTCCATCGAGGATCTTGACGCTGCTCCCGAGCGAGATCGACCAGCGCACGGCGTGTTGCTCGCGAAGCTCGAGCTTGGTGCGGGTCGCCACGACGAGCCGTGTCGCCGACAGCGGCAGCACGAACTCGACCTCGCGTGGAAGCTCGACCGAGCTCAGCCCCGACGCTGTTGCGGTGACGAGCGCGCAGGGCGCCGCGATCCAGCCAACGATCGCGCCGCCACTGGCGGGGACGAGGCGCGGCGCGTCGAGCGGCATCGGCAACTGCGTCGATCCATCGAGGGTTCCGTCGAGCCGAAATCGCTGGAGCGTGACTGGCGAGCCACTCGCGACCCAGATCCGATCGCCGATCCCTGCGAACGCGTGCACGCCGCTCACCGGGATCTCGAGCCGCTGGTCTCCCGCGAGCGTGATCGCGTGGAGCTCGCGATCGTGGAGCACGAGGAGTCGCGCGCTGTCGCTAGCGAACTCGAGGCTCCGCATCGTGGTCAGCATATCCCAGTGCCTCGTGTTAGCGTTTGTTCGATGAGTGAGGTGTCGGTCGCTGTCGAGCGCGCGTGGCGAGACGGCGTGGGCCCCGACGATCTCGCAGCGCTGCGTGCGCTCATGCCACAGCTGGCCACGGCACCGCTCGCCGACGATCCCGCCACTCCGACCCTACGGCTGTTCGCCGCGCTCCTCGAGCTCACGAACAACGTCCGGGTCGAGGTCCCCGACGCCGGCGGATCGACGGCGCTCGACGTGGTTCACGCCGCGGCGCGGGTGTTGCAAAGTCGGCTGAGTCGCCAGCCCGGACTGCTCGATGACGCGATGGACGCGCTCGGACATTCGTTGAGTCGGCTCGTCGCCGGAGATCCGCATGGTCTCGCGGCCCGTGCGTGGGCCGACTACGCGCTCGCGGAGGTCGCGATCGCCGTCGGTGATGCCGGCACGACTCGCCGTCGGCTCGAGGCGGTGGCTCAGCCAGGTGCACCGATCGCGTTACGGATCCAGGCCATGCTCAGGCTCGCCGCGGCGACCTCGACTCGGCTCGAGCTCGGGCCAGCGCGAGCTCCCACCCGCAAGGCGGTCGTGCTCGCCGAGACGGCGAAGCGCACGCAACACGCGCGCCGAGCGCGCATGGCTTGCGCGCTGCTCGATCTGATGGCCGGGGATGTTCGCTCGATGCGGACCACGCTCGGTCCGGCGATCGCCGCAGGGGATCCGTTTGCGCGGGTACTTCTGGCAGGCGCGGAGAACGCATCGAACGCGATGGAGCTGCTCGCTGCGGGGATCCGAGAGGCCACAGAGCAGGGTGATCCGTTCGCCTACATGGTCTGTATCCTCGTCGGTGCGCGCCGCTACGCACAGATCGGTCGTGACGCGGATGCGCTGATCACGATCACCGCGGGAATCGCCAACTTGGAGCCAGTCGCGTCGGACCTCGCCACGATCCTTCGTGACGAACGGACGACGTGGCAGACCAGCTGGCGCGAGGGTCGCTACGCCGAGGCGGAACAGAAGGCTGCAAATAGCCTGGACGCCATCTAAGTCCCGACAAGATCGAAGCTCTGCGGGAAGAAAACCGCTCCGCCGAGCACACTAGGTCCATGCGGCAAGTCCTCGGACGCACGATGGGCGCGGAGCATGGCCAGGCTCACGACGAGGATGTCGAGCACCGGCCATGGCCGGGCAAGCGGGGCCGCACGGGCGCGAACGCGGCCTCCGCCGATGAGGGCCGGCAGAACGATCTTGGCTCGCTGCGAGGTGCGCTGTCATCGATGAATGGCTCGGGTCAGGCGTTGCCCGACGGGCTCTCGGGCGACTACGGCAAGCTCCTCGGCGCTGATCTCTCCGGCGTCCGCGTGCACACCAGCGGTGCGGCGAGTGACGCGGCCTCCAGCATGGGAGCGCGGGCGTTCACGTTCGGCTCGAACATCGCGTTCGCGCCCGGTGCCTACGATCCCGGTGCGCAAGGCACCAAGCACGTGCTCGCGCACGAGCTCGTTCACGTCGTGCAGAACCAGCGCTCCGGCGGCAACGGGATGGACGTCGCGGCACGGCTGGAGGTCGGCCCATCGGGATCCGCGATCGAGTCCGAGGCCGAATCCGGTGCGGCAGCGCTCACGGGAGGCAGCTCGTTCTCCGTGGCGGCGCGTGGCTCGCTGCCTTCGATCTCGATGTTCGGCGGCAACGAGCCGATCCCGAACTCGACACCTCCGGCGCCGAACCAGTCGGTCGGACCCACGCCCAACGCATCGACGCAGCCCGCGACGCCGAATGCCTTGACGGAGCCCTGGCCCAACGCCTCGACGCAACCGCCGCCCGCGAGCTCGACGCCCGCGCCGAACGCGTCGACGGAGCCTGGGCCCAACGCCTCGACGCAACCGCCGCCGGCCGCCTCCACGCCGGCACCGAACGCGTCGACCCAGCCGGCACCTGCGGCGACGAGCACGCCAGGACCCGCGGTCAGCTCGAGCCCGGGATCGGGCGGTGCAGCGCCCGCACCGACCGCGGCGCCGCGCCCGTCTCCCGTCGCGGCTCCGACGCCGGCGCCGCGTGTCGACCTCGATGCCAAGGTTCGCGAGACGCTCGAGAAGCGCGCCGATCCGACGGCGAAGGGCGACTACTCGAACGCGGTCAACAAGGTCAATCAGCTCAAGGCGCAGTCGCTCCAGTACTCGTTCGCCAAGTCGGGGTTCGGGAACACGCTGTTTCAGGCGTTCGTGTTCCCGACCGAAGCGCTCGGCGAGCACTACGGTCAGATCTACAAGAACAACGCGTATCGCGGCGGTTCGACCGGCGACAAGTGGCAGGCAGCGATCGAGGGCCTGCGTGGCGTGCTGCACATCTTCGGCGATCTCGCAGGCCTGGTCGCCGGCTGGGCCGGGATCGCAGCGCTGGTGTTCGGTGCGCTCGCGTTGATCACGTCCGAGACGATCATCGGTGGGCTCGGGTTCGGTGCGCTCGCTGCAGCGGCAGACTCGGTCGCCACGATCGCAGCGCTGGTCAAGATCATCCTCGACGTGGTCGACATGATCCTCGGCCTCGCGCAGATCGTGATCCTCGTGTTCCGGATCAGGAGCTCGAAGGATCCGGTCGAGCGCGCGCGGTTCGCGACGATGCTCAAGAAGGAGTCGAGCGAGCTGGCGGCGAACGTCGTGAGTGTCGCGATGCAGGCCGCGGTGATCGTCGTGACCGCCGGGACCGGTGCGGCCTTCGGCAAGACCGCCGAGAAGGGCTTCGCGAAGACGTTCGGGCACGAGCTGGAGAAGCTCACCGTGGGGCCGCTCAAGGCCGTGTGGAAGGATGGTCTCAAGGGTCTGACCGAGGGCTTCGCGGTCAAGGCAGCCGGCAAGGGCGTGGCCACCGGTGGCCGCAAGGTGCTCGCCGCCGAGGCCGAGGAAGGCATGGTCCGGCTTCAGGTGCTCAAGCGCGCGTCGAACGGTCGCGTCACCAAGGCCCGTGAGTTCGTGGAGTTCACCACGCGCAACCAGATGAACGGCGCCAAGCTCCTGCAGGTGAACAAGATGGTCGCGAAGATCGCGGCCAAGGGCGGCAACGCCACGGTGGTGGCCGGTACGTTCGAGCAGCTCAAGGTCGTGACCCGCCAGCCGTCGACGAGCGGCGGTGGCCCGGGCAAGCAAGAGGGCGAGGTGAACGTGCCCGCCAAGGCGAGCGGCTCGCTGACCACCGTGCAGATGTGGCCGTCGCAGATCGAAGCGTTCACGAGCGCGAAGGCGCCCCTCGGTGCGGCCAAGGAGCGCATGGAGGAGAACTACGAGAACGCGAAGGCACAGCTCGGCGAGGATCAAGCCGGCGACGTGGACGCGAAGCTCAAGAAGGTCCTCGAGACCAGCAAGGAGCAACAGAAGGTCAGCGGTGCGGTGAAGTCCGATGCCGCCGAGGGCAAGCAGAACTCCGCGAAGGGTGCAGACACCGCGAACAAGGGCGTCACCGCGAAGGGCAAACAAGACGCGACCGTGAGTCAGCTCGACGGTCAGAAGGGCAAGCTCGAGGGTGAAGGCGCCCAGCTCAAGCCGCCTCCTCCCAAGGAGGGCCCGCTCGGCTGGCTGTACAACCAGACCATCGGCCGGATCGGCGCTGCGATCGGCTCGGTGCAGAACTGGATCAAGAACTGCGTCTCGAAGATCGCGATCTCCGCGTCGGGTCTGTCGAAGGAAGAGCTCGACATGGCAGGTGTCGAGAACGACATGCGGACCGACGCGACCAAGGACGACGCGTCGACCCAGGCGGCGAACGAGGCCGCCGCACAGGCTGCGCCGATCCAGCAGAAGGTCTACGAGCTCCAGAAGGACAAGACCGCCGACCAGCAGGCGGCGATCCAGGGCATGGCCGATACCCTCCAGTTCATCGAAGCGCTGGAGGAGGCGGAGAAGCAGCTCGGGGAGGCGATCGAGAAGGGCAACCTCTACATCGAGGACGTCTCGCCGATCCTCCGGCACGAGCTCGACACGCAGATCGGCGGGAAGGCGATCGACGCCGCGTACATCGCGCCGGTCACCGGCTACGCAGACTCGCTGATCGGCTCGCTCGCCGCCGACGACACGGGCCCGGTCGCCCAGCAGCGCGCGGACGCGTGGCTCGCGCAGGCCAAGCAGAGCTTCCCGACGCTCGAGACCGGCTCGGAGAGCGCCGCGATCGGGCGCCTCGTCAGCTCCTACGACACGCAGATCAGCAAGCTCGCGGGCTCCGCGCGCACAGAGGCCGAGAAGGTCAAGGCTGCGGTCAGCGCGTTCGTCGGCACCTCGGACTACGAGGGAGTCAACGCGAACGCCGATGCTCTCGACAAGCTCGCCGCCGCGTTCATCAAGGACCAGGACGCACTCGGCGACGCGCTCTACGACGCGATCAACAAGGTGCTCGGCGACGTCGTGCATCAGGTGGAGGCCGCTCAGCAGCAGGCCGCGCAGATGCCGGACGATCCGAACGATCCGGCGAACATGTCCACGCCGAACACGTCCACCCCGAACACGTCGACCCCAAGCCCCAACGCGTCGACGGTACCCAATGCCTCGACTCCGGCGTCGACCCAGGCCCCACCGGACGCGTCCTCGGCGCCGAACGTGTCGACCCCGACTCCCAACGCGTCGACGGTGCCCAACGCGTCGACGGTGCCCAACGCGTCGACGGTGCCCAATGCGTCGACGTCGAGCCCCGGGGTCTCGACGCCCAACGCTTCGATACCGAACCCGTAACGGCGTGGCGGTCACCATCATGGGGCCGGCGGGAGCCGCGGGCGGTGCCGTGGGGCGCAGGAGCCGCGCAAGCTCGCCGTGGTGTGCCAGACTGCACCCGTGACGCGTTTCGGGCCGGTCTTGCTGCTCGCGGCGTGCGCGGCTGGTCGCCCGGCGCGCACGCCACCGCCTAACGATCTCGAGTTCCCGACCCAGCCGCATGCCAGCGCGATCGAGCAACCGGAGGCAGGAGCGACGCAACCAGGCGTGACGCCGCCGCCAGCCCCCGCCGTGATCTCCACGCCGGCTCCGCCACCGACCGTGACGGCTCCCGCTCCCGCGGATCCAGCGACTCTCGAGCGCCTCGCGTGGCCGGCGAGCACGGCCTCGTTCGTGCTGCGGAGCTCAGCGCACGTCTATGCGTCGCCTGATCTGACCTCGGAGCCGCTCGGCAAGATCGTCGTCTCGACGCGGCTCCCGGTGGGCGCGAGCATCGTCGGCGACAAGCAGTGCAAGATCTGGCTCGCGGTCACGCCGAAGGGGCTGGATCTGCGCACGCTACGTGGCGCCGAGCTCGAAGCCGCCCGAGGCCGCTGCTCAACCGGAGCTCCCCGGCGGGAAGCTCCTCCCGCGCGACTACTACGGCCTCAAGAAGGGCGCGAAGCGCTACGCGACCGAGGATGACGTGCGCGCGGGTCTCGCGCGCCCCGAGCCCAAGGTGCAGTCGATGTACATGGTGACCCGGGAGAAGGACACCGTCGAGATCGACGGCGTCGTCTACGCGAAGACCAGCGTCGGCCTCGTCGAGGCGTCGGAGCTCTACAAGCACTGGCCGTCGACGTTCGCGGGTGTCGATCTGGTCAAGACGCCTCCGCCGGCATGGCCGTTCGCCTGGGTGGTCGCCAAGAATCAACGCACCGTGGTCGGCCGCGCGACCCCGACACCAAGGGGCGCCGAGGCCAGGACGCTCGCGCATCGCGAGATCGTGCCCGTGCTCGAGGAGGCCGGCGGGTTCGTGCGTGTCGGCGACGGCGTGTGGATCGAGCGCACGAGCGTGCGCATCGCCCGCAAGCGACCGCGCCCACCGTCGACGATGCGCCCCCAAGTGGATCGATCTCGATCGCGACGAGCAGGTGATGGTCGCCTACGACGGCGACACGCCGGTGTTCGCGACGTTGTTCTCCTCGGGCAGGAACAAGAAGGACACGCCACCAGCGCTGTACCGGATCCGCTCCAAGTCGTCGATCACCAAGATGGCGGCCGAGGAGCGCGAGACCAACCACTACGAGGTCTCCGAGGTCCCGTGGGCCACCCGCTTCCGCAGCGGCCTCTATTTTCACGCGGCGTACTGGCACGATCAGTTCGGCACCCCCAAGAGCCACGGCTGCGTGAACCTCGCGCCGACCGACGCCAAGTGGGTCTACGACTGGACCGACCCCACGATGCCCGCCGGATGGAACGAGCTCGAGGTCGCGGCCGCCGGCTCGGTGGTCGTCCTGATCCACGACGCGCTGCAACCCGATCCGCCCGTGTTCGACTACGACAAGGAGGCGATCGAGCGGGTGAAGATCCGCAAGCAGGAGAAGGCGCTGAAGAAGAAGCGTGAGGAAGCCGAGGCCGCGGCGGCGGCTGCAGGCACGACGTCACCGCCCCCGTGAGCCGCCCGCCCGGCGCCGCAACATCGACCGTTTCGCAGGTTTGTTAAGTGGCAACTCGAGGAGGCACCGGCGCATCCGGTGGTCACCGGCAAGCAGCGGGAATCAGCCGGCGCACGGCTGGTGTTCTTCGTGCAGGTTGATGTGGGCATGAAGCGCGATCTGCTGGCGACCTCCCGACAGGCACGGGCGATCCGCGCCCGCGGCACCACGCCACCGCCGATGTCGGCGCCTGCGCCGGAACCGGAGCCGGAGCCCGTGCCCGTACTCGCACTCGTTCCCGTGCTCGCGCTGGAGCTCATGCCGCCGATCGATCGGGTCCTGGTGGTGCAGGCTCGGCGCACGCTCGCCGCATGCGACGACGCGGCTCCGAGCTCGCGGTTGATCACGCAGGCGTGAGGGAACCATCGCAGGCGTCACAGGCGTCGGGCGTCATGGCTCGTAGTCCTCGACCGTGACCCGTTGGCAGCGAGCGACGATGCGAGCGACCACCCTTCCGAGGATCTCTCGGCCGTTCCCGCCGTGATCGCAGAAGTACGCGCCGAGCGGCTCGAGGAGAAGTGTCGCGTCGGGCATGCCGGTGCCGCGCGCGGCCTCGCGGAAATCGAGTTGCTCCGAGCCGGCGGCGACGGCTGAAGGCAGGCGCGAGAGGTCGAGTAGCAGCGCGCCTCGATCGTTGCAGTCAAACCGCAGGCGGTATTCGGTCCCCATGAAGCGGTCTCCATCGTAGCAGCGCAGATTCGTGGTAACGCGCTGCCATGCGGGCATGGTTCGTCGCGGTCGTGACGGTGGCTGCGTGCAGCGGCGAGACAAGGAGCCGGACGCAGGCCAGAGTCGCTGACGCCGCGAAGGTCGCGGCGAGCGCGCCCAAGGTCGCGGTCGCGACGGTCCTCCTGAGGGACGTTAGCGCAAGCCGCCGCTCTACCAGTCGACGACGTGGGCCTGGTCCACCTCGCGGCGGCGAACACCTGGTCCGACCTTGACGTCACAAGTTCCGTATCGCGAGCAAAGGCAGGTCCACTCGATCGAGTCGGTCGGTTCGGTACGCGTGGAGGACGCGTCGGCATCGATGGAGAAGGCCGTCAAGGCCTGGGACGAGCTGGCTCCGGCGGGATCGATCTCGCCGCGCTCAGAAGACCGCGCGCGGTCGCTGGTGTGAACCCGGACGATCCACCGCCGCCGGAGAGACGACCAGCCCACCGACGGCGCGGGCTGAGAGTTGGCGCAGCGGTACCGCCCTCCCCATGCTCGACGAGCAGACCCGGGGAAGCGGGGTCCGATCGCGCGGAGGGCCTGCCGCAAGATGAGAATGAACGAGGATGACCGCAGCTCGCGCGCCAGCGTGATCGAGCAAGCGCGTGCCGCCGGCATCCTCGGATCCGCGGCGGCCTAACGCGGGACCTTGCCGCGTGCGGCCCCGGTGGCGCCGGTGCCTCACGAGGACGGCAGGCCGACGCGCCGCGGTCGTCGCGGGGTGGTCGCGCCCGACGGCAAGCTCGATCTGATGCGCGTGATGATCGTCATCGCACCGACGGCGAAGGCGCGTAACCCAGCCGGATCGCGCGCTCCGCACACGGCCGACGCTACCGATCGCGGTCTCGCACGGTGTCAAGCTCCGGCCGCTGCGCCTCCAGTTCGGGTCGCGCGAGGCCGATCTGCCAGCCCCTGGCTCGAGGCCCGCGTGACAGCGACGGGCATCGTGATCGAAGCGTGCCACCGGATCTGGGCCGATCGAGGTCACGTCCCTGAATGCGAAGCAGCTAGCCGCGGCGATCGACAGGGCCCGCACCGTGCGCGGGCGCGGGCTGACTCCACCCTGCAGACGCTGGTCGACGGCGATCTCGACGTGCAACGCCTGATCGACGTCGTCGTCGCTCTCGATGTCGCGGGCGTGCGGGTGATCGGCATGGGCTCGATGCCGTCCGCCGACGAGCTCGCTCGCCGCGGTCATCGCATTCCGATCGCGGCGTTCGGGATGCCGAATGCGCAAGGAGATCTCGACAAGGCGCTCATCCGCAGCGTCGTGAAGTCGAGCAGGTCGAAGATCACGGCGTGCTATGCGACGGCGCTCGAGACCAACCCGACACTTGCTGGCACCGTCCAGGTCCAGTTCTTCATCAAGCCTGACGGCACCGTGGCGACCGCGTCTGCGAGCGGCCTCGACCCAGTCGTCGCCAGCTGCGTCGCGAGCGTCATCAAGGCGCTGGCGTTCCCGAAGCCGAAGGGCGGGGGCGGTGTCCAGGTGAACTACCCGTTCACCATGCGCCCATAACCGGGCGCGACGCGGTCACTCCCAACCCACACCCCAAAAATTGCCAACAGCGCCCCCACGTCTGGTGTCCAATGGAGCGTGGCTGAACGGGACGATGTCGACGCCCTCTCGGCGCGAGAAGCAGCGCTCTCCGAGGAGGTGGCTGACAAGCAGCGCCAGCGCGACGCAGCGGCCCGCCTCCTCGCCGAAGCACGCGGTGAGCATCCGACTCCCGAGCGGACGCCGCGCCGGGCGAGCTTTGTCGCCGTCAGCCTGATCGGGCTCGCCGTCGCCGGGGCGTGATCGCCATCTTGATCAGCCAACCCTCCACTCCCCCCGAGCGGCGCCCTTTCATGGGTGTGACGCTCCCGCCTCTGACCTGCCAGCAGATCCAGCCGGCCTACGAGGCCGCGGGGCACGATGCGAATCTCGCCTATGAGGCCGCGCTCGCCGTGAAGCATCTGCGCCGCATCGACCTCGCACGAGACGGGACCAGGAGTCCTCCAGGCGAAGACTCTCCCGAGCAGCCTCTCGAGCCACTCGTAGCGTGGGCCCCGTTCACGGATCGCGTCGACGGGCGGACGGTGACGGCGATCGCCAGCGACGTCTACTTGAGCGATCGCGGTCACGCACTCGTCGAATTCGTGACCGACGGGAACGGGGGGCTCTGGCGGGTCAAACGAAGCCCTCACTCGCGAATCATCACGAGTGTTTCGGTGGAAGCGTGCTCGTGGGGCTGCTGGGGCGGGCCCAGCTCGCCCGTGCCCATGCGATCGGTGCCGACCCAGGACGTCTGGGTCGTCCCTGCCGGTGCCACGTTCCGTGGAGAGATCGAGATCGAGTACGACGAGCCGACCGTCGACGTCCTGATCGTCGATCTCCAGTGTCCCAGTCCAGCCTGAGGAGGAGCCCCAAGCCTCACCGACGCGTGTTGGCAGTCACCTGCCGCGCGATGCCCACCGCCCGGCTTCTTGCCTCTGTCGAGATCGGCGAGGATGTGCCCCATGCGCTCGATCGTCCTGGTCCTGATCGTTTCGGCGTTCGCATGCGGTGGCGACGACGGCGGCCCGATCGACGTCCACGTGGGATGCGGCCTCGATCCGGAAATGGCTACACCGAGTGCGAGGCGGCGTGCGTGAATTCCAGCACGATCGCGCTGGGCGCGATGGGCGTCGCGTGCCAGGCCCATACCTCCAGAGGCGCGGTGTCGTGCAGCAAGACGTTTTACGCTCCTGAGGGAGCGACGGGATGCTGCGCCTCGGCGGCCGCCGCAGGTGTTGTTCGGCGAGTGCGACTGAGCGTCGTCGTCGTCGCCAGGCCATCGTGGCGCACAGGTCGTCCCACAGCGGGCGCAGCTCAGGCCGGTGAACAGCCTGAAGTGATCGGGATCGATCGCATCGCCGTGCGCGCGCCTGACGATCCGGCACTGGTGCGGCGTGGCGGCGAGGTGCTCCCGCGAACGCGCGCATCTGCCGGCGTGGCATATCCAGTCTCCGGCGCTCACGAACGGCAGCACCGGTGTGGTGATCGTCTCGGCGGCCGCCGCAGTAGTCCACGCCACGCTGGCTTCGTCCACCGTTGCGCGCCACCAGCCGTGAGCTGGCGCACGTGGTCCTGGCCTCGTCCGCAGCCCCAGCGCAACGCGCGGATCGGGGCCTTGCTCTACGATCGAGAGTCACCTTTGGCGATAGGCCGCCAACAGCGCGCGGGCGGCGCAGGCCACTGCCCGCTTCGAGGCAGCCACACGGTGGTGGTCGGCAACACCAATGAGCCTGCGACACGATCCGGCGCAGGCCGTGAGCGCTGCGGGGGCAACCAGGCCGCCGAGCGAGTGGCTGAGGAGGATCAGCTCGGCCTGGCGGTAACGAGACCGGTGAGGCGCGGTCGCGACGATCGCCGGGAGGATCGGTGATCGACCAGATCGTCGAAGCTCCAGCCGTCGGGGCCCGCGGTCGGCGGTCATGAGCGTCCGTAAGCGCGAAAGTCCGCGACCAGCACGTCGAACCCCGCAGCGGCGACCGTGGCGGCGAATGGTGGTGTCTGCGCCGCGCCGCGCCCCGGAAGTAGCGCCTGTCGGTCATC
>JADKKI010000020.1 GCA_016720595.1 Myxococcales bacterium | reverse complement strand
GACGCTCGGGCTATCCGCCCGCGCTCGCGGCGATCGTACGCCGCGCCCTCGCACGTGATCGCGAGCAGCGCTATCCCACGGCGCGCCCCTGGTCTGGCACCACCAGGCACGCTCGCGGCGACCCAGCGCTGGTCGCAGTCATGCTCGGTGATCGGCGCCCTCGTCGAAGGCAGGCGCGGACGCGGGCGGCGGGGCGGTGCAGCGAGCGGTGCGTGGCTCCTGACAGGGCACCCGCCCGCCGCGCACGCCCACCTCGCCCGCACCTCACGCGGACGGGCGCCGCGCACATGAGCGCCGTGACGGCCGAGGCCGTGCTCGTCGGCCCGTACCGGATCACCAAGGCGATCGGCGCCGGTGGCTCGGCGCGGATCGATCTCGCGCGCATCAGGCGTGCCTGCGGCTTCCGGCGTGCCGTGGTGATCAAGCGGCCCGCTCGAGCACCTGCGCAACGATGCCTCGGTTGCCACGTCGCTGCGCCGCGAAGCCGAGCTCGGTGGGCGGCTGCGTCGCGAACCTCGTCGCCGTGCTCGATGCGGGGCAGCACGATGGGTACGACTACCTCGCGATCAGTACGTCCACGGTGCGTCGCTGCGCACGCTGTGATGCAGACGCAGTCCCACGCCGACGCCGAGACCGGCGCGGTGCGCCAGCTGCCGCTCGGCGCCGCCATCTCGATCGTGATCGACGTGGGGGGTGGGCTTCTGAGGCGCATCAGCTCGCCCGACTCGATGGCACCGACCTCGGGCTCGTCCACCGGGATGTCTCGCCGAACAACGTCCTGCTCGGAGCGGATGGCACCGTCAAGGTCTCGGACCCCGGCATCGCGAAGGACGCACGGGTGTCGACGCTGTCGGGATCGATGCGCGGCACGGTGACGTACATGGCTGGAGCAGTGCCGTGGTCACGCGTTCCGATCCTTGCCTGGATATGTTCTCGCTCGGCGTGATCCTGTTCGAGCTGGTCACCGCCCGCCGGCTGTTCTGGGCCGACAACGACGTCGCCTCGCTCCACAAGGTGCTGTCGGGACGGATCCCCGACCCGCGCACCCTCGTGAACAACCCTCGCGCCCGAGCTCGTCGCGCTCATGCTCTCGAGCCGTCGCCCCGCGGCCGAGGCGCGGATGACGACCACCGGGCGAGCTCGCCGATCGGCTCGGGTACCGCCGCCGCCGCGGGGGTGGGCATCGGCGCACGGTGGATCGCACGCACGATGGAGGCGGGGCTTTCGGCATCCGCAGCGCGCCTGGATCGAGCTCGAGCCCAAGCGACGCGCGGAGCCGTTCGTCCACGAAACCGGCGAACGAGCCCTCACTCGTCGCGGTGATCCAGGCTTTACGCTCGATCTCGACCAGGTGCCCCTCCTTACGACGTTCGGCGATCCCGCGGATCTTCTCGACGGGCCATAGGCGCCGGAGGGTGCTCGGCGCGACCACACAGTTCGTCGCGCCCGACGTCAACGCGCCTCGGCCCCGAGCCTCGCCACCACCACGCGTTCGCGCGGCGGCCCCGACGCCCGCGGCGTGCGTTGGCGCGCTCGGCCTCCTCGGCTACGCAGGCCTCGGCGTCGCGATCGCGATCAGCGTCACGTCGACGGCCGGCAGGCCCGAGGCAGAGTCGACGCCCGCCGCGTCGGTGTCGGCACCTGCCATCGCGCCGGCGACCGCCCCACCCACGTCGATCCACCGGGCCCTGCGCCGGGATCGCCCGCCTCCGTCAGGATCACCGCACCGTGGGCCCGCTGCCCGACAGAGTCGGGGCCGCCGGTCAGAGCCGGCCGGGAGAACTGCCGATCCGGCGGCCACCGCCATCCGCCGCGCCCGCGCCGTCGCACCGTCGCGCGTGACGCCTGCGATCGCGCCCGACGCCGGTGTCGAAATTTAGGTACGGCGCGTGGGATCGCCCATCCTGCGGCCGATGCCGGGTCCCGTACAATGGAACCCGAACCTCGTGCTGCCCACCGATCTTGCCCACGCCGAAGCCGCGTCGCACCACGCCGTGCACCTTGGCGCCTTCCCGATCGCCGCGCTCCTCGTCGCGACGACGTCGCCCGTGATCGCCGGCGACGAGGTGCCGCCCAGAGTCCTGAGGCGCCTCGGATTTTTTCGCGGGGCCGACGCTAGCCTCTTCGCCCGCGCACTTACGCACTTTTCGCGCGGCGAGTACGCGCAGGCCAAGCTCCTGCGTCGTGGAGGGGCCTTTTTTTTTTAACAGAGCTTTCGCACCGCGCCGCCACCTGCTGTTCGCGCTCGGCCAGGCAGAGTTCAACCTCGATCACTTCGCGCTCGCGATCGAGTACTACGAGGTTCCCCTCGCGACCGGCCCCGATCCCGATCGCGTCACGGTCGTGCAGCGGCGCGATCGGCGCGGCCCGCGCGCCCCGGTCGCACCACCTCCGCCACCGCCGCCAGCGCCCGCGCGGATCGTCCAGCGCCACCGCTGGCTACCGGAGTACACCGGCCTCCTCGCTCGGCGGCGTGGCACTCGCGCGCTCGGCGGAGGGACGCTCGTCCCACGGCCACCGGCTCGGCGACGACGACGGATCGCTCACCGACTACGAGGGGCCGGCTCGAGCGCAGCCACAACGAGCAGCTCACGGGCCTCCTGTGCCTGATCGGCGGGGGTGGTGATCGGCGCGGCGGTCGTCGCCTGGCGCGTGCGCCCGTGAGTGGGACCCAGCCCAGCCCCAGGCGGTCGTCGTGACGCCGAGCGTGAGCGGGAAGCACGGCGCAGGCTCGCGATCGGAGGACGGTGGTGAGCATCCTCGTCCTGGCGGTGCTCGTGGTCGCGATCAGCCTGCCCGGCTGCATCTGGGGCACGCGCGACTCGTACGAGTGCGATTCCGACGAGGACTGCAACACTGGCCCGGCGGGCCGCTGCGGGCGAATAAGCGCTGCACGACCTGTGACCCGAGCTGCGACACGGAGCGGCGCTACACCGCGCACTCCGAGGGTCTCGGAGCGCTGTTTCGATGACCGCGTGGTGCCGCTGAACGCCTGCGCGAGCGGCCCGCCCGCGTTGCCCACGGAAATGCTTCGCGGACGTCCGCGACGCGTTGCCACGTGCCGCCCACCGGCTGGACCGATGCGTGTGTGCTGGAGGCGCAGCCCGTTGCTCGGAGCTCGCGTGCGAGACCCACCTCGCGCTCACCGCTTCGAGGGGCGGGATGACGGAGCTGTTTGATGTCCAGTGGGGACCGATCGGCTGGACCGCGGCCTCGCCGCCGATGCGACAGCAGCTCCTCTGGGTGCCACCGCACCGGGCACCGTGACGCCACGGCTCGCCAGCCTCTATGCCGGCGGCACCGGTGTGGTGGTCGGGGATCAGCTGTTCGAGGTGACCGCGCGGCCGTATCAGGATCTCGCGGCGGTGGACTTCGATCGCGACGGCCGCGACACGCTCACGCTGTCCTCCGGTGACGCTACCCATCCATTCACCTCGAGGTGATCAAGCTCGATGACGACGCCCGCCGCGAGGTGGCCACACCCGCGACGCAGCGCATGGTGTGGGCCGACTACGATCACGATGCGTTCCCGGACCTGTTCCCGTTCTCCGGCGGCGGCTACTACCTGGTCCGGAATCCAGGCCCGGACGGCGCACCGCGATCGCTCGCCGCGATCTCCACGAGCTCGGTGCCGAACGGTGCGGCTAACAACACGCCAGGGACCTCTGCGGTGCAGGCATCGAGCTCCGGAGATCTGGATCGCGACCACCTCGCTCGACCTGGTCGTCAGCGGCAACACGATCCGCGCGCGCAGCACGACCGGGCACCAGGTCGCGCCGTGATCAACGATCAGTCGCCGGTGTCGATCGACTGCGATCCACCGACGGTCCCGGGGCGTGCACGGTGACCTCCACCGCGCTGACCTCCACGATGGTGCCGTCGCTGACCGGCACGGAGCTGTTCGTCGGGCTGTTCCCCGACCGCGTGCCGTACCGCGGCGGCGTGTCAGCCTCCCGCCCGGGGCCACGCTCGGCCTCGTCGAGCTCCCACAGCAGTGCCCCCGGCTGTCCCGGGTTCATCGGGATGTTCGCGCGTGACCTCGACGGTGACCACCTGATCGACGTCGTCGGCGATCGATGCCGACCTCGGCTTCATCACCATGCTGGCCAAGGACAGCTACGCCCCGGTCTATTCGAGGCCGATCACGAGCATGCAGACGGGCTTCCTCGGTGAAGCTGTCGGTGACGGGCTTCCACGCCTTGAGGCCGTGACGCTGCAGCAGGTCGATCAGGTGCGATCGATCCATCTTCCCGTCCGCTGCCTTGACACGTTGCCGCCCGACTCCGGCCATCAGGCGCGTGAGGTAGCGAGCTCGAAGTCGCGGACGTAGGCCGCGCGCGCATCCTTGTACGGCAACAGCGCATCGGGTGACGAGACGTGCGCCTCGTCGCGGACTCCTGGGCGGACGACGAGCGCCGCCTCGACGGCATTTCGCAGCTCGCGCACGTTGCCCGGCCATGGGTGCCGCTGCCAGCGCGCCACTCACCTCGGCGCTGAACGTGATCGATCGGCCTGACCACGCCGAGCTGCGCGCGAAGTGCTCGACGAGCAGCGGCACTCGTCGCGGCGCTCGCGGAGCGGGGGGAGGCGCAGCACCACCACCGCGAGGCGATGGTAGAGATCGTGCCGGAACCGACCGTTGTTGACCTCGGGCGCGGAGGTCGCGGTTGGTGGCGGCCACCACGCGCGCACCGACCTCGAGATCCGCCGTGCCGCCGACCCTCCGAACCGCCGTCGCTCGAGCACGCCGAGCAGCGAAGCCTGATCTGCCGGTGGGAGCTCCCGATCTCGTCGAGGAACACGGTGCCGTTGCCCGCGCGCTCGAACGCGCCCGGATGTATGCGATCCGCTCCGGTGAACGCCCCGCGCTCGTGACCGAAGAGCTCGCTCGCGAGCGTTTTCGACGGCAGCGCGCCGCAATCGATCGTCACGAGCGGCGCCGCGCCGCGACCGGAGTGCGCGTGGAGCGCCTCGGCCACGCGCTCCTTGCCCGTCCCCGACTCGCCGACGATCAGGACGGAGGTCGGCGCCGCAGCGATCCGCTCGATGTCGCCGAACAGCCGCAGCATCGAGACCGAGCTGGCGACCATGCCCGCGAAGCTCGTCGGTGATGGCGCTGGAACGGTGCGCCGCTCGGCATCCTCGAACCGGATCGTAGAGCCTCCCAGCCGCACCAGCGTGCCGGTGGGGACCGTGGCGCGCTCGATCCGGACCGCGCCGACGAACGTCCGGTGGTGGAGCCGAGATCGGAGACCACGATGCCGCCGGGCCGCGCCGTGACCTCGAGGTGGTAGCGCGAGACCGTGAAGTCGCTGAGCGTCAGCGCGTTGTCGCGTGCGGTGCCGACCGAGATCGCATCGCTGCTGCTCCACGTCTTGCCCTTGTCGGGGCCATCGATGACGTCGACCCGCAGGGTCGTGACGACCTGGTCTTCGCGCCGGGGCTGGAGCTGGGTCTCGATGTCACTCACGGGGTGGGCCGTCGGTGTTGTGGGGTGTCCCCGACAGCGTGCAGGGAGGACCCGACAACTCGCCTGGAGTTAAGCACATAACGTCGTGATTTCGCTGTCCGCCAGCTTGGTCGCGGACTTGCTGTAGGTCCGTGCATGCGGATGTTGCCCCTGCTCCCCCTGGTCCTGGCCTCGGCGTGCGTCGCCACGGGCGAAGCCGACGCCGCCCGATCCCCCCCCCCCCGGATCCGGATCCGACCCTGGTCTACCTGACCCCGCCGCAGCACCTGTCACGCGCCTCGCTCGCGCTGCGTGGGATGCGGCTATCGCTCGAGGACCTGAAGGCGGTGGAGGCGGATCCCGGCAGCTGCCCGCGATCGTCGATCGCTACCTGGCCTCGCCCGGAGTCCGGCGGGACCATCACAGGATCTCCACAACGAGACGCTCCTGCTCCGGGGGAGCAGCCCACGCTGACGTTCCCTGCGCCCCCGTCGGTCGCGACCGCCACCGCGGTCGAGATGAACGCAGGCGTGTTCGACGAGGCACTGCCGCCGATCGCCGATGTCGTGATGACCGATCAGCCGTACACGAAGATCGTCACTGCGGACTACACGATGACCAACGGTGACCGCCGCGGTCTGGGGCCCGCCCCACACCGGCCCCGTCGATCAGTGGTCTCGGTCGACCTGGTCCGATGCGCGCGGCGCCGCCGGCATCCCCGGGATCGAGGCGCTCTACCACCGCTGGCGCTCCACGGGCTTCAACTACAACCGTGGCCGCGCGAACACGATCTGCGCAGCCTCCTGTGCCACGACTTCCTGCACTCCGACATCGACGTCGACACCTCGGTGGATCCCTTCCGATCCGGATGTGGTCGCCAACGCGGTGATCGCGAACCCCTCGTGCGCCGGCTGCCACCAGACCTCGATCCTGTCGCGAGCCGCCTGTTCCCGTTCCGCGGCCAGTTCAACCTCGGCCAGCTGCAGGACGGCCGCGCGACGTATCCTGTCGGCGGTACCTGGTTGGCCAGGAGACCCGCCGGCAGACCACGAACAAAGCGCGCCCCGATGTTCTTCGGGGCACCGCGGGCAAGCTCGCCGGCCTCGGCCAGGCGATCGCGGAGGATCCGCGGTTCGCGCCTGCACCGCCACCTGGTTCGCGTCGTACCTCACGGAGGTCCGGAAGGATCAGCTCTCCGGCGCCTGGATCGCGCGCCTGCAGGCCGCGTTCGTCGCGGGAACTTCAGCGCCAAAGCAGCTCGCCAAGCAGATCGTGCTGTCCGACGAGTTCCGCGTCTCGTATGACACCGATGACGCCCAGGCAGCGGCGCTGGTCGGCGCGCAGAAGGTCCGCCCTGATCAGCTGTCGCGCATGCTCTGACCTCACCGGCTTCCGATGGACCACGACCAGCACCGCCAAGGTCCGCCAGATGCCGTACGGCACCGCCGATCTGCTGCAGAGCGACTTCATCGGCTTCCGCGTGCTCGGCGGCGGCATCGATTCGTACTTCGTCACCGAGCCGGTCCACACCATGAACGCGACGTCGAGCCTGGTCACGAAGTCGGCGGCGGCCGCCGCGGCGGACTTCGTGGTCGAGCACGATCTCACCGCGCCGATCGCGGGCCGCACCCTGTTCGTGGCCGCGGATGTGGGCGCCACGGATCCCGCGCTGATCCGCGCCCAGCTCGCGTACCTGCACGGTCGGATCTACGGCGAGCTCGTCGCCCCGGATTCCCCGGAGGTCGACGAGACCTACCAGCTCTACACCGAGGCTCTCGCCACCGCCGGCACCGCCCGCCGCGCCTGGAAGCTCACCTGATCGGCATGCTCGCGGACTTCCGCAGCCTCTTCTACTAGGAGCCAGCCATGAACCGCCGCACCTCCTCCAGTACGCTGGCGCCGCTGGCGCCCCTCGCCCCTCCTCCTCGGACCTCCGGCGCGCCGCCGCCGCCGCGTCCACCACCCCGCGCCGCCTGATCGTGGTGCTCGCGCAGGGCGGCTGGGACACCACGGGGCGCTCGACCCCAAGGTCCAGTCCGCGACCACGGACGTCCCCCGTCGGCGCGCGCAAGCTGTTCGGCAACCTCGACGTGTTCGCCGATGCGTCGCGCCCCAACGTGAGCTCGTACTTCACGAAGTACGCCGGCTCTCCGCGATCGTCCGCGGCATCTCGGTGTCGAGCGTCTCGCACGCCGAGTGCGTGAAGCGGATGACCACGGGCACGCGCAACGAGACCAACCCGATCTCGCGGCGATCGTCGCGCACGATCGCGGCAACGACCCCGCTGCCGTACCTGATCCTCGGCGACACCGCGTTCGCTGGCCCGTACGCGGTCAGCGCCGGCCGAGTGGGCGCGACCAACCAGATCATCGCGCTGCTCGACCCCGCCCAGGCCTACGCACCAACGGCCGCCCTGCGTTCGCCACGAGCGATGCCGAGGACGCGCTGTCGCGCGCTACTCCGGGCCTCCGTGCGGCGCCTGCACGCCACGCGCGCGCCACCGGCTACAACCGCAAGCGCGTCGATGACTTCTCCGATGCGATCGGTCGCGGCAAGCGCCTGCAGGGCCGTGCGCGCCGGAACCGGAGCCCGCGGCCGCACGCTGACCCTCGACAGCCAGATCGATCCGCGCTTCGACGCGCTGAGCAGGACATCTCGCAGACGGTGATGACCAGCACGCGCCTGCGGCGGCCGCGCCTACGGTGCGACCTCGGCGGCGATGGAGTCGCTCACGGTCGACTTCGCGACCGGCAAGCCGAGCGCCAGCGGCCGCGTGCTGTCCTCGAACCAGTTCGTCGCGGGCGTGCTCACCGCATGCGGCGTCACCGCCGTGGACCACCTCGGACCGACGGAGGTGTTCGATGCGTCCGTGGCGAGGCTGCTCGTCCTCGGGGCGCTGTGCGCCGGTTGCGGCAACGACACGATGATGGGCGGAGACGATCCGCCAGAACCACCGCCGCCCGACGTCTGCGAGACCTCGGTACCTCGACTACCAGAACTTCGGGCAGCCGTTCGCGCTCGACCGGTGCCGCGGCTGCCACAGCGCGAGCTCCTCGCGGAGGGCCAGCGCCAGAGCGCGCTCGGCGTGGACTTCGACACGATCGCCGACGTCCAGCGCTGGAAGGAGCGGATCACGATCCGCGCCGCCGGGACGACTCCGACGATGCCACCCGCGGGCGGACCGTCAGAGCAGGAGCGCGCGTGGCCAACCGGCGGAACCCCATTGCAAGCCCCACGAAGGGCGCGCAGCGCCGCGCGGGCAAACAATCGAGCGTTGACGTTGAGGTTGACGTTTGAGGTGGTCGTCGTCGTGGACGTTGATGGCGACGGCGGCGTGGACCTCGGCGTTCCGCCGTTGACCTTCGGAAACGCCATCTATGTTCCCGCTTGCACGGTACCGCCGGGCCCCCCCTCTCTGCTCACCAGCGTCGGATCCAGATCCTGGTCCGTGCTGGCGCGCTGCGGGGCGCCACGTCCACGCCGCTGTCGCCCGCGACGACCACGTCAACCTCAACGTCAACGCGGCGTCGCGATCGGAGCTGGCGGATTCGACGCCGGCTCGCCGGACCCTCGGGACCCTTAGAAGTTCCAGGGGTACGCGAACGAGCCGCCGTTCTGCGTCTTCGCGAACGTCGCCTTCTGCATCGCACTCGCCACGCAGCTCCCGAGCGCTGCATCGGGCGAGGACTTCACGCTCACGCTGGCGACCGAGCCGCCCGCGCTGACCTTGACCGAGACCTTGACCTGGCCCTTGGCGCTCGACTTGTCGCCGCAGCCCATGACGCGCGCCTTCACCTTGTTCACGCCGTCCTGGATCATCGTCCGATCGAGACCATCCGGGAGGTCACCGCCGCCGCCGCCGGGAGGCTTGACGGTGCCACCACCGGGCGGCTTCGCGCCGCCGCCCTTCTTGAACTTCGCGCAGCACGCGCCCTCGTAGTTGTTGAGCACGCACGACACCTCGTCACAGCCACCACCGCCCGCCGGCTCCTTGACGGGAGGCGGATCCGCCGGCTTCTTGGGGTCGGGCGTCTTGGCGACCGCGACCTGCGTGCCGCCCGGCTTCTTGGTGTCCGGCCGCTTGGTGTCGGGCTTCTTGGTGTCCGGCTTCTTCACCGTGTCCGGGGTCTTGGTGTCCGGGGTCTTGGTGTCCGGCGTCTTGGTATCCGTGTCCGGGGTCTTGGTGTCCGGGGTCTTGGTGTCGGTGTCCGGCGTCTTGGTGTCCGGCGTCTTGGTATCCGTGTCCGGGGTCTTGGTGTCCGGCGACTTGGTGTCCGGCGACTTGGTGTCCGGGCCGGTCGCCTCCGCGCCACCCTTCTCGCCGCTGCCCTTGTCGTTGACGGCGACCTTGTTGTCGTTGCCGCCGTCGTTCTTGTTGCCGCCGCCCTTCAGGAGGACGACCACCATGATGACGGCCGCGACGGCGAGGAAGCCGACCGAGCCGATCAGCACGTACATCATCTTGTTGTTGTTCTGCCGCCCCGCCGTCGGGACGATCACGGCCGGCTCCGAGAAGCCACCGCCGCCGAACACCGGCAGATCATCGATCGAGCCGATCGAGGCCGCCGGCTTGGCGCCGCCCCCACCGGAGTTGCCGAGGTACGCGTTCGCCATCGAGCGGATGTCGATGAGGCCCGAGCCCTCGCCGCCCGCCGCGCCGGAGGCGACCACTCGGCACCGTGGACGCCGATGCGCTCGGCGCCGGCTTGTCGCTCGCGAGCTGTGCGAGGTTGTTCAGCGAGAACAGCACCGAGTTCTCGTTGCGCTCGCCGCGCAGCTTCGAGTTGGCGGCGCTCTGTGCCGCCTCGCGCGAGCTCGGCTTGCTGCCGAACAGATCATTGTCGTCATCGTTGCCCGCACCGGCGCCTGCGCCCGCGGAGGCCGCGGAGAACAGATCACCTGGATCGCTGCGGACCGTGCCGGCCTCGTCGCCGCCACCGCCGCCGAACATCGCGGACACCGCGGCCGCGCCGCCACCGCCGTTGCTGACGGCCGCGGTCGTGCTGCCCGACGCGACGTACGCGGCGAACGCATCGACCTGGGAGAGCGGCAGCCAGTCGGCGAAGCCCTCGCGCCACGCGTAGGTCTCGCCGTCGATCTCACCCGCAGCGAACCGCTGCTGGACCTCGGCGGCCGTCATCGGGCCGACCTGGTCCTGGTTGATCACGACGTGCCAGACGCTGTCGTCGCCGCCCGCGGCACCACCGCCGGCCTCGGCCCCGTAGTCATAGACCCGGGTGTCCTTCTCCTGCGTGGGCGGAGCTTCAGCTGCACCAGCACCGCCGCGAACGACGATGATGTTGCTGCACTTCTTACAGCGGATCTTGAAGACCTTGCCTTGGACCTTGTCATCCGAGATCGAGTACTTGGCCTGGCAAGCATCACAGACGATCTTCATGGGCGTACCTGCATTGCGGTTCGAGTGATGGACCCCCGAGTCCGTCACACCTTGGAGATTTAAATCGTATCACACGACCCCAGTGCGGACGCCAACTTGGGCCGCACTACGCGAACGGATCGGACAGCCGGATCGTCTCGGTGCGATCGGGCCCCACCGACACCAGGCAGAACGGCACCCCGGCCATCCGCTCGATGGTCTCCACATAGGCCCGGGCGGGCGCCGGCAGGTCCGTCACGTCGTGGGCCTCGCTGGGCAACCGGTCCCAGCCGGGAAACTTCGCATAGACCGGCTCGGCGCGTGCGATGTCCTCGGGATCCGTCGGAGGCTCGTCGAGCTCCTTGCCGTCGAGCTTGTACGCGACGCACACCGAGACCTCGCCGAGCGCCCCCAGGACGTCCAGCTTGGTGAGGGCCAACGACGACATCCCCGACAGCCGCACGCCCATCCGCAGGGCGGGCAGATCGAGCCATCCGCAGCGCCGCGGCCGGCCCGTGGTCGCCCCGAACTCGCCGCCCGCAGTCCGCAGGCGATCGCCCGCCTCGCCCGGAATCTCCGTCGGGAACGGCCCCTCGCCGACGCGGGTGGCGTAGGCCTTGGTGATCCCGACCACCGCATCGATCTGGGTGGGCCCGATGCCGGCGCTCTGGCAGGCGCCCGCCGCGATCGTCGAGCTCGAGGTGACATAGGGATAGGTGCCGTGATCGAGATCGAGCAGGCAGCCCTGGGCGCCCTCGAACAGCACGTGCTTACCAGCCTGGATCGCCCCCGCGACGTGACGGCCAGCGTCGCCGGTGTACGGACGCAGCTTGTCCCCCGCCGCCAGGACGTCATCGATCCACTTCGTGATGTCCTTATCTGACGGCGCCACCCCGCCGAGGTGCTGGATCAGGGGCATCAGCTCGTCGAGGTTGGCGGCCACCAGCTCGCGCACGCGCTCGGGCTTCGCGAGATCGCGCATCCGCACGCCCTTGCGCGCGGCCTTCGCCTCGTACGCCGGCCCGATGCCGCGCCGGGTGGTGCCGATCGCCTTGCCACGCTTGGCGCTGCGATCCTCGCGCAGGCCATCGATCAGCTTGTGGTACGGCAGGATCACGTGCGCGCCGAGCCCGATCAGGGAGCTCGTTCCGCATCAGCAGACCGCGCGCCTGGCACTCGCTGATCTCCTCGAGCAGCGTGTGGGGATCGATCACCATGCCGTCCCCGAGCACGCACGCCTTGCCGGGGTGACAGACGCCCGAGGGCACGAGGTGGGTGACGAGCTTCTTGCCGTCGATCACGAGCGTGTGCCCGGCGTTCGCGCCGCCGCCGTAGCGCACCACCGTATCGGCGCGCTCGGTGAACAGGTCCACGACCTTGCCTTTGCCTTCATCGCCCCACTGGGCACCGACGACGATCACGACAGACATGGATTCTCCTGGAGCAACTTCACCAGAGCACGAACATCGGCGGTGTCGAGAGGGCGGCGGGTGTCATCCGCGCGGACCAGCTCGCGCTGATCGAGCAGCGCTGCGGAATCGAACCCCGCGCCACGCAGCCAGCTCGCGGTGGGTGCGCTGGCCGCGGTGACGGCGCGGATCCCGCTGCCGCGCAGTGCACGCGCGAACGCCTCGGCACCTGCGCCATGGACGGCCACGCCGGCAGCACCGACGGGAGCGGCGAGCCCGCTGGCCCGCTGCGCCTGCGCGAGCGCCTCGAGATCGATCGCGAACCCGGTGGCGCGAGCGTCGCGACCATAGCGGCCGATCAGCGCGTCGTAGCGCCCACCGCGAAGCACCGCATCGGGCGCACCGCCCGCGTAGCCCGCGAAGCGCACGCCCGTGTAGTAGTCGAAGCCGCGCAGGTCCCCGAGATCGATCGTCACGGCGGGCGCCGGCTGATCCGCGAGCTGCGCGAACGCCACGAGCACCGCGCGCAGCTGCTCGAGCGCGGCGAGCACGTGAGGCGGCCACGGCAGTGCGAGCGCCCGGGCGAGCGTGGGCTCGGCCGCGCCCCACAGCCCGACCAGTGCCTCGGCGAGCGGGGCGAGCGCGGGCGGCAGCGAGCGCGCCGCGATCTTCAGTGCCGAGCGATCCTTGCGTGCGAGTGCCGCGGCGATCCGCGCGCGCGCTGCCTCGTCGGGTGCCGCATCGAGGACGAACCGCGCGGGCGCCACGTGCCCGACGTCGAGCCGGGTCTCCGGTAGCTGCGCGGCCGCGAGCGCGGCGGCGGCGACCGCGAGGACCTCGGCATCCCCGGCGGGCTCGCCGGCCTCGACCAGCTCGATCCCCGCCTGGAGGATCTCGCGCTGGCCGCGATCACCCGCGAGCCGCGTGACCGCACCCTCGTAGCACAGCCGGATCGGCCCCTCGACGTCGGCGAGCCGGGTGGCGACCACGCGCGCGATCTGCGGCGTGATGTCTGGCCGCAGCGCGACCACCTCGCCCGAGCCTGGCTCGACGAACCGGATCGCGGCCTCGCGCGCATCGTTGCCGAGGCCGCGCTCGAGCACATCGGCGCACTCGAACATCGGCGTGATGATCCGCGCATAGCCCCAGGCCTCGAACACCTCGAGCACGCGCGTGGCGAGCGAGCGCCGGCGCGCCGCGGCGCGCGGCAAGAAATCGCGGACCCCGGCGGGGAGCCGGATCGGAGGACTACGAGGCGGCAGACTCACGGGCGGCGCTACTCTACTCCACTTGACACGACCCGGGCTTCGCGGGTGGATCCCTCGATGGGGAACCCGGGGAAAGCTGTGCGTGGGTGCGCGCTCGTGGTGTGGCTGATGCTGTGGCTGACCCCGGGTCAGGTGCGCGCACAGTCGTCGACCACCGGGGCGATCCAGGGCGTGATCACCGATGCCGCCACCGGCGAGGCCCTCGCGGGGGTGACGATCGTCGTGAGCTCGCAGGGCTCGAGTGCGCAGAGCGCGCTCACCGATGGGCGCGGCGCATACAAGATCACGGACCTCGCACCGGGCGACTACCTGGTCACGTTCTACTACCTCGATCTCACCGTCGAGCGCCCGGTCTCGGTCGGCGTCCAAAAAGTCACCGCGGTGTTCCACAAGCTCGACACCGCGGCCGTCAAGGGCGAGGTCGTGAAGGTCCAGGCCACCGCGCCGACGATCGATCCCACGTCGACGGCGCAGGGCATCACGATCGACAAGAACTACCTGAAGAACATCCCGGTCCCGGGGCGCAGCTTCGAGTCCGCGCTCGGCGCGGCACCCGGCTCGCAGGGCGACGTGCTCGGCGTGGCGTTCTCGGGCTCCACCTCGCTGGAGAACCAGTACGTCGTCGATGGCGTGAACACCACCGGCCTGACCTACGGCACCGTCGGTTCGCCCGTGATCAACGACTTCATCGAGGAGATCGAGATCATCACCGGCGGGTACAACGCGGAGTACGGCCGCGCCACGGGCGGCATCGTCAACGTCGTCACCAAGAGCGGCTCGAACGAGCTCAAGGGCTCGGTGTTCGCGTACTACCAGCCCGGGCAGCTCACGGCGGCGGCCGAGCGCACGCCTCAGAACGCCACGTCGCTCGACGTCAAGGGCGACGTCGGCTACCGCGCGGACTTCGGCGTCGAGATCGGCGGGCCAATCGTCAAGGATCGCCTGTGGTTCTTCGTCGGCCTCGCGCCGCAGTTCGCGCGGACGGACTATCTGCGCGAGACCAAGCGCCAGTCCGATTGCCGCATGCTGCAGGCCGACGGCAAGCTCTCCACGTGTGATCCCAAGCTGGCCAGCCAGGGCGGGTTCGCCGATGGCAAGCCCGATGTCGATCCGGAGACCGGGTTCTTCATCACCGATCCCGTCGACCACGAGACCCGCAACGCCACCGGCAAGGCGCTCAACGCGCTCGGCAAGATCAACTTCGCCGCGTCCCCACAGCAGCAGGGCCAGCTCGCGGTGCAGCTCGTGCCGCAGCGCGGCCGCTCGCCGAACCTGTTCGGTCCCGCCGAGATCGGGACCACCAGCAAGAGCCTGACGACGGATGTGTCGGCGAAGTGGACGAGCAAGCTCGCCGACGACAAGACCGAGATCGAGGCGCTGCTCGGCGTTCACCGCGATGGGTACGCGAACACCGCGATCGATGGCACGAAGAACAGCGTGCCGCTCCAGGTGCTGATCAACGGCTCGCTCGGGACGTGGGGCCCCGGGTTCGGCGAGACCGCGACGACCAACGAGAAGTGCTTCGACAGCATCCCGAACAGCGCCGACCCGTACCCGTTCATCACCAACTGCCCGATGAACACGCGCGCGTACTACGTGGGCGGACCGGGCTCGCTCTACAAGGACACCGAACAGCGCGTCTCCGGTCGCCTCGGCGTGACGCAGCGCCTCAAGGCCGGCGGCAGCCACGAGATCAAGGGCGGCATCGATCTCGAGAGCAACACGATCGAGACCACGCGCGCGCTCTCGGGCGGATCGTTCGTGCAGAACCAGCTCGGCACGCAGGTCGATGTGGTGCGCTGGGTGCAACTCGCGAACCCCGACGAGACGCGGACGCGGTTCGACAACACGTGCACCACGCCTCCACCGGCGAGCATGCCGGGCGCGCCGATGGTCTATGCGTGCGACTACCTCGACGGGAAGCCCGGCGCCGACGGCACCCTGATCCCCGGCAACACGTTCAACTGGGCGCTCTACCTGCGCGATTCGTGGCAGATCCGCCCGAACCTGACCCTCAACGTCGGGCTCCGCTACGAGGAGCAGCGCCTGCGGTTCGCCGAGTTCCTGCGCGGGCAAGTGGATCCGATCACTGGAGAGCGCCACGGCAAGAACGCGGTCAAGCTGACCGGCGAGCTCGCCCCGCGCCTCGGCATCCTCTACGACTGGACGCGCGAGGGCCGCTCGAAGGCGTACGCGCACTGGGGCCGGTTCTACGAATCGATCCCGCTCGAGATCAACAACTACAACTACGGGCAGCCGGTCCAGTACCTCCAGAGCTACTCGCCGTCGAAGTGCGGCATGTCCGATCCACGGATCGGTGGGCCCGATGGTGTGGGCTGCACCGATACGGCCGAGGCGGCCGACGTGCGGCAGGAGCTGTTCGGCACCAACGGCTCGCTCACCGCGCCCGGCCTCAAGGGTCAGTACATCGACGAGATCGTCGGCGGCTTCGAGTACGAGCTGTTCGATGACTTCAAGCTCGGCATCTCGTACCAGAACCGCAACTTCGGCCGCGTGATCGAGGACGTCTCCACCGACAACGCCCGCACCTACGTCGTCGCCAACCCGGGCGAGTGGTCCGCGAGCGAGGAGAAGGCGTTCCAGGCTCGGATCGATCGCACCGACGATCCCGAGAAGAAGGCGCGGCTCGAGACGCAGCTCCGTGCGTTCCAGGGGATCCGGATCTTCGACAAGCCGCGCCGCGACTACAACGCGCTCCAGTTCACCACCACGCGGCGGTTCGGCAAGCAGCTGTACATCCAGGCCTCGTACACGCTGTCGCGCACCGCCGGGAACTATCCCGGCCTGATCTCGTACGACGACAACATCATCCTGCCGAACAACTCCACCCAGTACGATCTGATCGAGCTGCTCGCGAACAAGATCGGCCCCCTGCCCCAGGACCGCCCGCACTACATCAAGATCGACGGCTACTACACGTTCGACCTGAAGCAGGCCGGCGACGCCACCGTGGGCATCCGGTTCCGCGCGCTGTCCGGCGCACCGGAGAACGCGCTCGCGGCGCACTACCTGTACGGCTCGAACCAATCCTTCTTGCTGCCGCGTGGATCGATCGGGCGCGCGGACTTCGAGCACGGCCTCGACATCCACCTCGGCTATGGCCGCAAGCTCGGCAAGGGCATGCACGGCGAGGTGTTCCTCGATCTCTACAACGTCTACAACAACCAGGGCGTGGCCTCGGTGGACAACACCTACGCGACGTTCGTCAAGCAAGGCGCCACCGGCGCCGGGTCGAGCACGCTGCAGGCCGCGAACCCCGTTGTCGGCGGCACGTTCGAGGATCTGATCTGGGTCAAGACGGTGGACATCCGCGGCAACGAGAGCCCGGTGCCGATCGGCCGCAACCCGAACTTCCTCAACACCGCGTCCCGCTACGCGCCGATGTACGCGCGGATCGGGGCACGGGTGACATTCTAAAAGGGGCCTGACCCCTTTTCCAACCATCCAGGATCACAGGGGTTCGACTCGCGAACCAGTCCCTGCCCGCATTTCAGTACGGATCTACGCACTCGGCTACCAGCGCGCCTTCGACCCACGTCGTGCGATCTGTCGGGTTCCAGCAGGTTGCCCGAGCTGCACTCCACGGCACGCGCGGTGCTTGAGCAAGGGAGGGACAGGAGCGCGTCGATGAACGTCACCAAGAAGTTTGCAGGGCTGTTCTGGAAGTCCGGCCCGGGTGGGCCCGGTGCCAGCGATGGCGGCGATCGCAGCAATGGCGGCAATGGCAGCGATGCCGCTGCCGTCAGCGATGCCAGCGTGGGCGATGGCGCGACCGTGGGCGCGAGCAACGTGCTGCCGTTCCGTGCTGCGCCGGCCGCAACCGGAGCCGCCACCGCGGAGGCCTCGTTCGCCGCGATCTATGCGAGCACGCCGGGCGATGCGAAGGTCGATCAGATCCTGATCGCGTTCGAGAGCATCCGCGCCTCGATGCCCGCGTCCCAGCTCGCGATCGCGCTCGGCGCGACCGTCGTGGCGCTCGGAGCCGACGAAGCCGCGCTCGTGGCGACCCTCGACGCGCGCGCGCGCGCCCTCGCGGTGCACATCGGCGACGAGCGCCGCAAGCTGGCCGACCGGCACGCCGCGAGGAGCGCCGAGCTCGAGGCCACCACGGCCGCCGTGCACGCCGAGATCAAGACCATGGAGTCGCGGATCATCGCGCTGCGCAAGCAGCTCGCGGCCGCGACCGAGAGCCTCGAGCACAAGACCTCCGGCGAGCGCGCAGGGCTCGTGACTCTCGAGGAGCGCGCGCAGGCCGAGGCGAACCGCCTCCAGGCGCTGCGCGAGGTGCTCACACCCGCAGCCCGGCTCGCTCGCAAGCGCTAGCTCGCTGCGAACCCGCGCGAACCGTACGCGGACGTACGGCCAGGGAGACCTGCGTCCGCGCTCCAGCTCGTTTCACCGATCTTCACGAAAGGACCACGTCATGACCACAGCAACCATTCATCGTAGCGGCCTGACCTCGCTCTCCAAGGGGCTCCTCGCGAGCCTCCTGCTGGTGGCCGCGGTCGGTGCCACGCGGCACTTCGTCCCCGGCCTGTTCGGCGGCACCAAGGCTCCGGCCGCACCGTCGGTGCCACCGAAGGCGGTGCTGCCCGGTGCCTCGAGTGGCGCCGTCGCGGCCACGACCTCGGCGCCCGGCTGCCCGACGCTGCCGGAGACCCGGATGCTGATCTGGGCGTGGAACGCGCAGCAGGGCCTGCTCTACGCGAACGGCGGCGTGCACGCCGCAGCGAACAGCCTGATGTGCAAGCACGGCGTGAACCTGACCCTGACCCGGCAGGACATGGTCGATCAGATGCAGGCGGAGCTGGTCAAGTGCGCCACCGAGCTCGGCAAGGGTGCCGACGACTGCGCGACCGGAGCGCACTACGTCGCGATCATGGGCGATGGCGCCGCCGCGTTCTTCGCGGCGCTGAACCCACAGCTCGCGAAGGCGTGCCCGGACTGCACGGCGGAGATCATCGGCTCGGCCGGCTACTCGCGCGGCGAGGACAAGCTGCTCGGCCTGCCCGCGTGGCGCGACGATCCCGCGTCCGCGGCCGGCGGGCTGATCGCGGGCTACCTGCGCGATGGCGACTGGAACATCGCGATGAAGTGGGCGGGCGACAACGGCCTGTGCAACAACGCCGACGAGACGACCTACGATCCCGGCTGCCTCAACTGGGTCGGCACGCCGGACTATCTCGACGCGGGCGCGAAGTACATCGCGGGCTACTGCGAGGATCGTCCCGTCGTGTCGCACGGTGTGCGGACCGGCAAGACGGCGCACGTCTGTGTCAACGGCGTGGTCACGTGGACCCCGGGCGACGTCAACGTCGCGCAGGGCCGCGGCGGCCTGGTCTCGATCGCGTCGACGAAGGACTACATCTATCAGATGCCGAACGTGGTGATCGGCCTGCACCGGTGGAACCACACGCACCGTCCGACCGTGGTCGGCCTCCTGTCGGCGATGACGGAGGGCGGCGAGGAGGTCAAGCAGCACCCGGCGGCGAGCGATCGCGCGGCCGAGCTGAGTGCGATCGTCTACAACGAGAAGGACGCGGCGTACTGGAAGAAGTACTTCCAGGTCGTCAGCGAGCGCGACGCCACCGGCCTCCTGGTCGAGCTCGGCGGCTCGAGCGTCAACAACCTCGCCGACAACCAGCACCTGTTCGGCCTCGCCGACGGCTCGGGGATCGACCGCAGCATCTTCGCGGCGACCTACAACGTGTTCGGCAAGATCGTCGTCCACTACTACCCGACGCTGGTGCCGAGCTATCCCGACGTGAAGTCCGTCGTCGACACCTCGTATCTCGAGGCGGTGGCGGCCGCAGGCGCACCCGCGGTGGTCGCCGAGGTCCCGACGTACACCACCCAGGATCCGGAGGACGCGACCAAGCAGGTCGTGGGGCGCAAGAGCTGGCAGATCAACTTCCAGCCCGCGAGCGCCACGTTCCGGCCCGACGCGGCGCCCGTGCTGGACGAGCTCTACGAGCAGACCGTGGTGACCCGCACGATCGTCGAGATCAACGGCCACACCGACGCCGACGGCGATGCCGAGCAGAATCGCGAGCTCAGCCGGCGGCGTGCGCTCGCCGTGCGCGACTTCCTGATCAAGCGCGCACCGACGAGCTTCACCGAGAGCCGGTTCCGCATCATGGGCTTCGGCGAGGACTCGCCGGTCGCGGCGAACGACACGGCCGCCAACAAGGCGCGCAACCGGCGCGTCGAGATCGTGATGCGTAGCCGGTAACGCGGTGGCCAGGAGGAGGACGTCATGCGAGCACTGTCACGAATCATCGACGGCATCCTGCCGGCGCAGCGGATCACCGCACCGGTGCGCGTGCTCTACGCGCTGGTGTGCGCCACGACGGTCCTCCTCCTCTGGCAGCTCGGCGGCACGGCGATCCCGAAGCCGGTGGACGTCCTCCGCGCGCTCGGGACGCTGTGGTCCGAGCAAGGGCTGTTCGATCACCTGACCACGAGCTTCATGCTCAACGCCGAGGCGATCGCATGGTCGAGCGCGCTGTCGTTGCCGCTCGCGTACCTGACGGTCCTGCCCGCCGCGCGTCCGTTCGTCACCGTGCTCTCGAAGCTCCGGTTCTCGGGGCTCGTGGGCTGGGGCTTCGTCCTCACGCTCGCGGCGCACGACGGCCACCAGCTCAAGCTGTGGATGCTCGTGTTCGGGATGACCCCGTTCTTCGTGACCTCGATGGCGGCCGTCGTCGTCGAGATCCCGAAGGTCCGGTTCGATCACGCCCGCACCATGAACCTCGGCGGCTGGCGCCTGGTGTGGGAGGTGGTCATCCTCGGCACGCTCGACCGCGCGTTCGAGGTGCTGCGCCAGAACGCCGCGATGGGCTGGATGATGCTCACGATGGTGGAGGGTGTGGTGCGCTCGAGCGGCGGCCTCGGCGTCCTGATGCTCGATGCGCAGAAGCACCTCCAGCTCGATGCGGTGTTCGCGCTGATCCTCGTCGTCCTCGTGGTCGGCGCCGCGCAAGATCGCGTCCTCGCGTGGCTGCGTGGCGTGGTGTGCCCGGCCGCCGATCTCGCTACCGAACGGAGTGCGTCATGACCAGCTATGCCTATGACCTACGCGAACCCCTGCTCCGCGCCGAGCACGTCGGCGCCGAGCGCGACGGCGTCGTGATCTTGCGCGACGTCGACCTGGAGATCCGGAACATCGTGCGGCGCGACGTCGCGGGCCAGGGCCAGGTCGTCGGGATCCTCGGACCCTCGGGGCTCGGCAAGACCACGCTCCTGCGGATCCTCGCCGGGCTCGACAGGCCCACCCACGGCCGCGTGCTGATCACCGAGCAGCAACACCCCGTGCGGCCCGGCATGGCCGGCGTGGTGTTCCAGTCGTATCCGCTGTTCGAGCACCGCCGGGTCCTCGACAACCTGCTCGTCGCGGCCCGCTCAGCCGGACTCTCCCGCGCCGCCGCGAACACGCGCGCGCACGCGTTGCTCGAGCGCTTCGGCCTCACCTCCCATGCGGCCGCGTGGCCGGCACAGCTCTCGGGTGGCCAGCGCCAGCGCGTGGCGATCCTCCAGCAGCTGCTGTGCGGGCACACCTACCTCATGATGGACGAGCCGTTCTCGGGGCTCGATCCGGGTAACAAGGCCCGCGCCTGCGACCTCATCACCGAGGTCGCCCGCATGGACGAGCGCACGACGATCGTCCTCGTGACCCACGACATCCCCGAGGCGATCAAGGTCTCCGACACGCTGTGGCTGATGGGCCGCGAGCACTCGGCGGCAGGGACCACCCTCCCCGGCGCCCGCATCATCGACACCTATGACCTGATCGCACGCGAGCTCGCGTGGCGCCCGGGTATCGAGCGGACGCCGCCGTTCACCGCGCTCGTCCACGAGCTCGAGGATCGCTTCGCGACCCTTTGACGAGGAGCACTGCCATGACCACCCCCGCACTCACCCGCAACCCCGCGCACCGCTGGACCCGGCACCTCGCGCGTGCCCTCTCGTCGCCCGGCAACCTGCTCGCCGGCGCGGGCGCGCTCGCCCTCACGGCGCTGACCTGGAATCCGCTGCCCCTCGTGCTCTACGGGCTCGGCGAGCCGGTCTGGCTGTACAGCGCCACCACGTCGCGTCGCTACGACGAGCAGCTGCGCGCCGAGGAGCTGCTCGCCGTCGAGGCACGACGGCGCCGCGGCCTCGCGTGGCTCGCATGTCAGCTGCGCGCACTGCTCAACGAGACGCCGTGCGGCAGCTGGACCCAGCGCCGCCACCTCCCCGACTACGCCGGCACGTACACGCGGCTCGTGGAGATCCGCGATCAGACCGCGCACATCGTGACCACGCGCAACGCCTTCTCGCGCACGCTCGAGGAGGACATCGTGGCGCGCATGGACGACATGCTGCGCGCGTACCTGACGATGGTGCGCGAGCGGCTGCTGTTCCACTGCGCGCTCGCCCGGATCTATCCGCAGCTCGCCGAACTCGGCGATGATCAACTCGCGGGCCCGGTGCTCGCCACCCCGCCGCGCCCGGTCTCGAACGAGACCGCGTTCGTCACGCTCGAGGCCGCGCTGGCCGAGGTCCGCGCCAAGATCCGCGGCTTCGAGACCACGCTCGTCACCCGTCCGCAGCACGAGGAGGTCTACCGGCCGATCATCGAGAGCCTGGAGCGGCGCTGTCACGACCTCGAGCGCCGCGGCAGCAGCGATCTCGAGATCGCCGCGCAGCTCGAGGTGTTCCCCGATCAGTTCGAGATCATCCTGGGCAAGCTCGCCGCGCCGCAGGGCGATGTGGGCGAGGTCGTGGACGAGATGAAGCTGCTGCTCGAGCAGACCGACGACACCGTGCGGTTCGCGGAGGACATGCGAACGTCGTCGGCCGAGCGTCTGGAGCACGCGAGCTGTGATTCCTCCCCCCCGCCGCGCCACCGCCGTGGGGGCCCCCCGCCCCCGCCGGGGGGCGGGGGCGCCGGCCCCGGGGGGCCACGAAACCGGGTCAGAGCCGGTTTCTGGTACCGTCGGTCGATGGACAAGCCGCCGCCCGTCCCGCCCGATCTCGTCGAGGAGATCGACGCGCTGGCCGAGACCTTGCTCGCGCGGCCCGACCACGCCGACATCGCGCGCAAGTTCGAGTGGCTGCTCGATGCGCTGGTGATGCGCGGCCAGCTGCCGCCCGCGTACACCAAGCTCGCCACCAAGATCCGCGGCGATCGCTCGACGGTGCGGCTCACCGTGGTCGCCGACAAGTACCGCAAGCAAGGCCCCGACATCGACTGCGCGTCGCGGCTCCACCTGTGCGAGGCGCGCTGCTGCCGGTTCGAGGTGTCGCTGTCGCCGCAGGACATCGCCGACGACATCCCGTTCGACTTCGAGCACCCGTACGCCCTGCCCCGCGATCCGTACACCAAGAAGTGCGTGTGCATGGACGAGGGCGGGCTGTGCACGGTCTACGACAAGCGCCCCGCCTCGTGCCGGGTCTATGACTGCCGCAACGATGCCCGCGTGTGGATCGACTTCGAGGGCCGGATCCCGGCGCCGATGCCCGAGAAGATCACGCCGGTGCCGCGGCCCGCGTCCGAGCCCTAAGAGCTGTCCCGCAATTCTGCACGATGGCTCTGCAGGAAGGCGACAGCGTTTGACGATGAGGTTGACGTGGTCGTGGTCGGGGAGGGTCCTCGGACCGCGCACGATTTCGCGCGAGAGATCATCGCCAGAGGCCTGCGACGTCTGCGACGTCTGCGAGCACTCCGGTCCACGGGTCCAGCGTGGTCCACGCTGGCTTCGTTCAACTCTTCGACTGTCAATGACCACGCTCCCCGATCGCGCCGAGAGCGATCGTTGCTCAGTCCCCGCCGGGACTGATCCTCGTTCAGTCCCCCACGGAATCGAGCGGGAGCTCGAACACCAGATGGTCTGGCGCCGTGCCGCGGATCGCGATCACGCCTTCGTGAAGCAAGACGTGGTGGCCGTCGCACAACGATATGAGTTGCCACAGCTCGTGACGGCCGCCTTCGGACCGCGGCTTGATGTGATGGACTTCCAAGAACCTGGTCGATCGACACCCTGGCACCGAGCACGCGTGCTTGTCGCGGACCAGCACCTTGCGGCGGGTCGCCTCGGGGATCGACTTCTGCAGCTTGCGCCCAGGCTCCTCCCGCTCGAGATCGCCGATGTCCTCCGCGTCGCACCGCACCCGCTCGAGCTCCTGCGCGGACACGGCGATCTCCATCCCGGCGCCCACGCGGTGCGCTTGCTTGCACACCCGGCACGTCGTCGTCGCGATCTGGTGCCGCG
Organism: Myxococcales bacterium; assembly: GCA_016720595.1. GTDB lineage: Bacteria > Myxococcota_A > Polyangia > Haliangiales > Haliangiaceae > JABFXX01. The sequence continues at coordinate 160,666 of JADKKI010000020.1, read as the reverse complement.
GCTTGCTCGGCGAGGCTCTGCGATGCCGGCTCGAGCATCGCGGCGGCCAGCGCCCGCACCAGCTCGTCATCCGTACAGGTCGCGCCCTTCGCATCCGACGCGACAGTGCAGGCCTGCTTGAACAGCATCATCGTCTCCTCGGACAGGTTCTCCAGCACGATCCGGTGCCTGACCTTGTTCGGGTCCACCGGGTCACCCGGCAGATCGCCCTTGGCCTTGCCCCGCACCAGCTGCTGAACACCGGTCGAGGTCTGGCCCTCCGCCGCATCGAGCCACGCGCTCTCGGTGCTCCTCGTCGCCACGCGTGTCAGCTCTCGAACGCTCGTCCACGGCAGGTCGCCCGCGCGGAACTGCGCCGCGATCTGCGGCAGCTCGAGCAGCTCGTGCGCCACGCGCATGCGCTCGGTGGCCACGTGGTGCGTGCGATGCAGCACTGCCTCGATGTACGCATAGATCGTGGGGAACCCCATCCGCCGGTAGAGCTTGGTCTCTTCGGCCTCGAGCAGCAGATCCACCTCGCGCGCCTCGAGGCAAACGAGCTGCTTGCCGACGGACGTGATCTCCTCGTGCAGCGCGATCCAGTCCCGTTCGCGGCACGTAGCCGCGTAGGCGTCTGAGAGCTGCGATTGAAACGCTTCCGTTGCGGCGCTGTCGAACACGAGAGCCTCCTCCACGCGTGGGTGATCACGCGCACGATCAGTTCTACCACTGGGTTTCCGGAGGCTCTCCGCTTCGCGTGGTGCGCGCCTGAGCCCCTCGACCCGACGTAGATCGATCGCGCCGGCCCACGTCGCGCACAGCACGTTCCAGCGAATCCTCGACGAAGAAACCGCCCTTCTCGCAGGCTCGCGTCGCGTGCGATCCGCCGAGCCGTCAAGTGGAATCTTCAAAAATCGACACCACTCGAGATCTGACTGTCCGGCGGCCGGACAACCCGCGGTGGTTGCGTCGTGTACCTGCGTACTGGCATCGCGCGCGATCCGGCCTCGTTCGGTGCCAATGCCAGCGCCGCGTTCTACGTCAGATCGATCGGGCGTAGCACCGAGGTGCGCGGGGGCAACGCTCGATTGCGTTCGTCCATCCGTACGCGCCGGATGTCGACAGTCGCACCGTGCGCCTGCGTTCGGAACACCGCGCGCGAGGCCCCATCGTCCGGAGCTTCTCCCGGCGCTGCGCGCTCTACGTCAGGTCGATCGCGCGTGGCACCCGCGGAGCGGGCAGTACAACGTCCACGACGACGTGAACCTCCACGACCACGTCACGTCTCCAGGCCCTGTTCGACCATCTCCTGAGTGCTCGATCATTACGGGACATCTCTTACAGCGGCGACGGCGACGGCACGAACTGCGCGTTGAGGCCGGGGAACTTGAGCCGCAACTCGTCCGCGATCCGCATCGGGCCGAATACCTCGGTGGCGTAGTGGCCCGCGGCGACCAGCGTGATCTGGAGCTCGCGCGCGAGATCGCCCGCGCGCTCCGCGAGCTCGCCGGTCAGGAACAGATCGCAGCCGGCGGCGGCCGCGGCCTCGAGCATGTCGGAGGCCGCGCCCGAGCACAGCCCGACCTTGCGGACCACCGGCGGGCCGTACGGGAACACGAACCGTGGCGCCTTGCCGCCGAGCACGCCGCCCGCGATCCGGCCGATCGCCTCGTCGCGGGACAGCGGCGTGGCCCACGCGCCGGAGACGCCGAGCGCCGTGCCGCGCACGTCTCCGAACGCACCGCGCTCGGCGCCGAGCGCGAGGGCATCGCCGAGCCCCACGTTGTTGCCGAGGCGCGGGTGCTTGTCGAGCGGCAGGTGATACGCGGCGAGCGAGACATCGTTGCCGAGCAGGAGCTTCAGGCGGCGCGCGAGCGGCCCGGCGATCTGCGTGAGGCCCGAGCCCCAGACCAGGCCGTGGTGCACGACGATCAGATCGGCATCGGCCTCGATCGCGCGCGCGATCAGATCCGCGCTCGCCGACACGCCGGTGATCACGGTCTCGATCTCGGGCGCGCCCTCGACCTGCAGCCCGTTCGGCGCGTAGTCCTTGAACCGCCCGATCTCGAGGGTGGTGTCGAGGTACGCGAGGATGTCCCGGAGGTGGAACGGCATGCGGCGAGCGTGCGCCCGATCAGCGGGCCGCGGCAAGGGCCGGCCGCACATCGGGCGCGGCGCGCAGCGCAGCGGCGGTGAGGTTCGCGAGCGCAGCATCGATCCTCGCCACGCGGGCCGCGAGCACCGGATCGGAGTACGCGCGATCGAGGCGCGGCCGCGTGGCAAGTGGCGTGCCCTCGCGCATGTGCGCCGAGAGATCGTGCAGGCCGCCTGTGATCGAGGCCCCGAATGCGGCGATCTCCACGTGGTGCACGGCGTAGCCCGCCACGGTGCGCGTGCTGCCGAGCGTGTTGATCGCCGAGCCGAGGCGGCGAAGGAACACGAGCTGGGTCATCCGCGGCTCGGTGACCTCCGGCGGCGCGCGCTCCGACACCAGCTGCTCGAGGGCGAGCTCGGCGCGATTGAGCACCAGGCCGAACGCACGGCGACCCTCGACCACGTCAGCCGAGGGCTGGGGCACCGCACCGGTGATCGCCGCGATCACGACGTCGAGGTAGTGCGCGGCGCGCTGATACGCATCGGCGATCTCGTCATCGAACCGCGCGGACGGCCGCGCCGGCCACAGCAGGGTGCCGAGCACCACCAGCCCCGCGCCGATCAGGGTGTTCGCGATCCGGATCCCCACGAGATCGACCTCGGTCGAGTGCACCTCGGCGAGCAGCACGAAGGTCGGGGTCATGAGCGAGGCATAGATCGCGTAGTTGAGCTGCACCACCGAAGCGCTGAGCCCCGCGAGCACGACGATCAGCACGAGCACGATCCGCGGATCGTCGACGGCCCACGGGACCGCGGCGGCGAGCACGCCCCCCACGATCGTCCCCACCACCCGCTGCAGGGCGCGGACCCGGGTGGCGGCGGCGAGCGGGGTCAGCAGCAGGAAGGCGGTGAGCGTGACCCAGTAGCGGTGCGAGAGATCGAGCACGCGCGCGAGGGTCATCGCGACCGAGACCACCACGGCCACGCGGACCGCGTGCCGCAACACGAAGCCGGAAGGATCGAGCGCATCGCGCAGCACCTCGCGCAACGGCCGGCGCGGCTCCGGCTCCGGCACGTGCGCGCGCAGCGGCTCCGAGTCGTCGCCGAGCGAGGCGATCACGCCCTCGGCGGTGATCCGATCCTCGTGCGCGCGAGAGATCAGGGCGAGCGCGTGCGCACCGAGCGCACGCGCGACCGGATCGGCCGCGGCCGGCGGCTCGGCGGTCCAGGTCCGGCGCGAGGTCTTCGGCGGGCGCTCGATCACCACGTCGGTCGCGAGGGCGTCGAGACCGGCGGCCAGCTCGACGAGGCCACGGGTCACGATCGCGTGCGCCTCGGGCGGGCATCCCGCATCGAGCGCCTCCTCGAGCCCGAGGAGGATCCCGAACAGCTGATCGCACAGCTGCACGGTCGCGAGCAGCCGCTCGCCGCGGCCGGTCTCGCCGCGTCGCCCACGCCGGGTGGCCGCGAGCACCACGCGCGCGATCTCGATCTGATCGCGGATCGCGCGGTGGCGTGCCACCACCTGCTCGCGCCAGGTCGGATCGTCGGCGGACGCCGCGGCGAGCGCCCGCGCGTGCTCGGCCAGCGCGCGAAACACGGCGGCCACGGCGCGGCGCCCGGGCTTGTACACCCGCACCGGCCACACGATCAGGCCGAGGACGAGCGCGAACCCCGCGCCTCCTGCGAACCCGAGCGCGCGCTCCACCACCTCGTGCGGAGAGCACGGCAGCGACGCGGCGACCAGGAGCTGGATCGCGATCGAGTTGCCGACGCCCACCATCGCGGGCCCCCACGCCTGCGCGAGCGCACATGCGGTCAGGCCGATCGCGACCAGCACTGCGGTGACCAGCCCGTGCCCGGCGATCAGGCTGCCGATGATGACCGCGGCCAGTCCCCCGATCCCCACGCTCGCCATCGTGATCGCGCGGCTGCGATACGCGCCGCCCTTGTCGGCGAGCGCGACCAGGAACCCGGCGAGCGGCGCCCAGCTCGCCGCCGTGGGATCGAGCCACTGCGCCGCGATCAGGGGCACTGCCGTGGCCGCGGCCGTGCGGAGGCCCAACCACAAGGCCGGCCGCCCCGGCGCGAGCCTCGCGGCCTCGCGCACGTGATGTCCGACGAGGTCGAGGCCCGGCAGCGTCATCGCGAGACGCTACAGACCATAGCTCGCCGGCGTGGTAAACCGACGGCCATGGCACCGGTGAAGAAACCCGACACCGACCCCGAAGTTCGGACCATGAGCGGGATTCCGCTCAAGAACAGCTACGGCCCCGAGGATCTGTCCTCGCGCGGCTGGACGTACGAGAAGCAGCTCGGCGATCCGGGGCAGTATCCGTACACCCGCGGTCCGCACGCCACGATGTATCGCGGCCGGCCGTGGACGATGCGCATGTTCGCCGGCTTCGGCACGCCCGAGGACACCAACCAGCGGTTCAAGTTCCTGCTCGCCAGCGGCCAGACCGGCCTGTCGACGGCGTTCGATATGCCGACGCTCATGGGCTACGACCCGGATCACGAGCGCTCGCTCGGCGAGGTCGGTCGCGAGGGCGTCTCGATCGCCTCGATCGACGACATGATGCGCCTGTTCGGCGACATCCCGCTCGACAAGGTCTCGACGTCGATGACCATCAACGCGCCGGCCGCCGTGCTGCTCGCGCTCTACGTCGCCGTCGCCGAGAAGCAGGGCGTGTCTCCGGACAAGCTCCGCGGCACGCTGCAGAACGACATGCTGAAGGAGTTCATCGCGCAGAAGGAGTGGATCAGCCCGATCCGCGGCCACATGCGGATCATCCGGGACATGCTCGGCTGGTGCACGCGCACGATGCCGCAGTGGAACACGATCTCGATCAGCGGCTATCACATCCGCGAGGCCGGAGCGACGGGCGTCCAGGAGCTCGCGTTCACGCTCGCCGACGGTATCGGATACGTGCAGCTCGGCATCGAGGCCGGTCTCGATGTCGACGACTTCGCGCCGCGGCTCTCGTACTTCTGGGACGTCCACAACGATTTCTTCGAGGAGATCGCGAAGTTCCGCGCGGGCCGCCGGATGTGGGCCAAGATCATGCGCGAGCGCTTCGGGGCGAAGAATCCGAAGTCGTGGCTGCTCCGCACGCACGCCCAGACCGCCGGCGTCTCGCTGATGGCGCAGCAGCCGCTCAACAACGTGATCCGCACGTCGATGCAGGCGCTCGCCGCCGTGCTCGGCGGCACGCAATCGCTGCACACCAACAGCTACGACGAGACGTACGCGCTGCCCACCGAAGCGGCCGCCGAGCTCGCGCTGCGCACCCAGCAGGTGATCTTCGAGGAGACCGGCGTCGCCAACGTCGCCGATCCGCTCGCCGGCAGCTACTTCGTGGAGACCCTCACCGATCAGGTCGAGGCGGCCGCGTGGGAGTACATCAACAAGATCGATGCGATGGGCGGCATCGTGAAGGCCGTCGAAGAAGGTTATCCGCAGCGCGAGATCGCACGCGCGGCGTTCGATTTCCAGCGCGAGATCGATACCCACCGGCGCTCGATCGTCGGCGTCAACAAGTACGTGACGCCGGGCGAGGGCGACAACATCCCCACGCTCAAGATCGAGCACGCCGTCGAGAGTGGCCAGATCGCGAAGATGAAGGCGTTCCGCGGCGCACGGGATGCCCACGCCGTGGAGCGTGCGCTGGCCGCGGTCAAGACCGCGCTCGCCGATGACAAGCAGAACGTGATGCCGCCGATCTTCGATGCGGTGAAGCAACACGTCACGCTGGGCGAGATCTGCGATCTGTTCCGGACCGAGCTCGGCGAGTACCGCGACCCTGCTTATCTCTGAGTGCCGCTACCGCCCGGCTGTACGAGTGCATCGGGGCTGAACCCGCGAGCCGCCGCTATCAGCGCGTGGATGGCCATGCGAAGCTGGTGATGTGGTTGGTGTGGTGCAGGTGTTGCTCGTCGAGGACTCGCCTGACGACGCCACCGTGATCGAGCGCGAGCTCCGGCGACTCCCGGGTCGGGCCATCGTCACGTGCGTGGATGACGAAGCGTCGATGCGCCAGGCGTTCGCGCGCACGCCCTTTGACCTCGTGATCTCGGACTGGTCCCTCCCTCTGTTCTCCGGCGCAGCGGCGCTCGAGGTGCGCCGCGAGCTCGCGCCCGATGTCCCGTTCATCATCGTGTCGGGGGACCTCGGTGAGGACGTCGCGGTCGCCGCGATGCGTGCAGGTGCCGGCGACTACGTGCTGAAGGACAAGCTCCGGCGTCTGGTGCCGGCGATCGAGCGAGAGCTGCGCGAGCACGCCGATCGGAGAGCGCGGCGGACCGCGGAGGAGCTGCTCGGCCTTCAGGACGCGCGCTTCCGCGCCCTGCTCGAACACTCGAGCGACGTGATCACGCTGACCTCCGCCGATCATCGCTTCACCTACGTCAGCCCGGCCGTGCTGCCGATCCTCGGCTATCGCCCCGACGAGCTGATCGGCCGCGCCTGCCTCGAGGTGGTGTACCCCGAGGATCGCCCACGGGTGGCGGAGTTCCTCGAGACCCTGCTGGGCGCACCCGAGCAGCCGATCGTCCTCCAGTACCGGGTCATCCGTCGCGATGGAGCGGTGCGCTGGATGGAGGTCACCGAGACCAACCGGCTCGCCGATCGCGCCGTGGCCGGGATCATCGGCAACGTCCGCGACATCACCGAGCGCCGCGAAGCGCACGAGCAGGTCAAGGCGAGCGAGCTCAAGTACCGGCGCATCATCGAGACCACGAGCGAGGGCGTGGTGGTGCTCGACAGCTCGGGTCGGATCACCTTCGCGAACCGCCGGATGGTGGAGATCGTGGGCCGCGAACCCAGCACGCTCGCCGGTCGCTCGATCTACGAGCTCGTCGAGCCCGCCGGCCACCCGGAGCTCTCGCTGCAACTCGAGGAGCGCCGCCGCGGGATCCGCGGCTTCACCGCCGCCACGCTCGTGCATCGCGACGGCACGTTGCGCCAGGTCATGATCGAATCGACGCCGATCCTGACGGAGGCGGGCGAGGTCGAGGGCGTGCTCGCGATGATCTCGGACGTCACCGCGCGCCGCCAGGCCGAGGCCGCGCTGCGGGTGAGCGAGAACCGGTTCGCGCGGCTCGCGGAGACCGGGATCATCGGCATCGCGGTGGCCGAGCTCGATGGGCGAATCCTCGAGATCAACGATGCCCTCCTGCAGCTGATCGGATATCGCCGCGACGAGGTCCTCGCATCGACGTTCCACTGGGGCCAGACCTCGACGCCCGACTGGCTCGAGCGAGACGTCGTGGTCCTCGCGCAGCTCCGGACGCGTGGCGTGGTCGAGCCGTTCGAGAAGGAGCTGCTCCGCAAGGATGGCACGCGCGTCCCGGTGTTGATGGGGGCGGCCCTTGTCGATGCGCACACCGGGATCGTGTTCGTCGCCGATCTGTCGGCACAGAAGCGCGCCGAGGCGGCCCTGGTGGCGAGCGAGCAGCAACTGCGACAGGCGCAGAAGATGGAGGCGATCGGTCGCCTTGCCGGTGGCGTGGCGCACGACTTCAACAACGTCCTGTCCGTGATCCTGAGCTATGCGGAGATGTTGTTCGACGAGCTCGCGCCGGGCGCCGCGCGGGACGATGTGGGCGAGATCAAACAGGCCGCGATGCGCGCCGGCGACCTGACTCAGCAACTCTTGCTGTTCGGACGAACGTCCCAGACCGCCACCACCCTCGTCGATCCGCGCACGGTGCTGCTCGACATGGAGAAGATGCTGCGCAGGCTCCTCGGCGAGGACGTGACGCTCCGGCTCGAGGTCCCTCCCAGCCTGCCTCCGATCCTGATCGACAAGACCCAGCTCGAGCAGGTGCTCCTGAACCTCGTGATCAACGCCCGCGATGCGATGCCCCGCGGCGGCGGGCTGACGGTCTCGCTCGCCCGGCCGAGCTCGATGCCGAGTTCGCGCGCACGCATCACGGTGTCGTCCCGGGCGAGCACGTCGCGCTGGTCGTCACCGATACGGGGTGCGGGATCGACGAGACCACCCGGGCTCGCATCTTCGAGCCCTTCTTCACCACGAAGGACGTGGGCAAGGGCACCGGGCTCGGGTTGTCGACCGTGTTCGGCATCGTCCAGCACGCGGGTGGCACGATCTGGGTCGACAGTGTGGTCGGTGAAGGGACCCGCTTCACGATCTACTGGCCCCGCGGAGTCGCCGACGCCCGTCCCGTGGTCGTGCCGATCGTCAGCGCAGTCGCGCATGGCTCGGAGACGATCCTGCTCGCCGAGCACGAGCCGCAGGTCCGGCTGGTCGTGGCGGGGATCCTCCGGCGTGCGGGGTACACGCTGCTGGTCGCGGAGGACGCGGCCGATGCGCTCCGGATCGCTGCCCACCACGGCGCGGCGATCGATCTCCTGATCAGCGATGTCGTGATGCATCAGGCAGGCCGGCTCCTGCTGGCCGCGCAAGTCCGGGCGCTGCGCCCCGCGATCGCGCTCCTCCACATGTCGGGCCACGCGGACGACACCACCCGGCAGGGCCTTCACGACAACGAGGGCGTGTTCCTGCAGAAGCCCCTGACCCCCGAGCTGTTGCGCCGCAAGGTCCGAGAAGCCCTCGCGACCCGCTCTGGCACATCCCGGTAACGCCGGGAAACGACCGGCGCGCGTGACGGATCGCGGCGGGGCGCCGTCCGTCCTCTCCATGCAGCTCGACACCCTGATCTTGCAGCTGTCCCTCCCCGACCTCACCCGGCTTGACGGCCTGGTGCGGGACCGTCTCGCCACGCTCTCGGGCACGGCCGACGGCGGCCTCGAGCTGACCCGCCGGCAGCGCGAGGTCGCGGAGCTGGTCGGCTTCGGGTGCACCAACGCCGAGATCGGGAGGATGCTCGCGATCTCGGCCAACGCGGTGAAGAAGCATGTGTCCCGGCTCCTCGCGCTGCTCTCGGCCTCGAACCGGACCGAGCTCGCGACCACGCTGGCGCGTCGGGCGGCGTGATGTTTGCCGGATCGACAGCCGCCGTGCGGCCCGAAAACCACCTACAAAGGAAGTCGAGTGTGATGGTGGACGACGAAGCGATCGAGCGGCTGGTGGCAGGGGCGGCCGCAGAGGACGAAGCGGCGTGGCAGCACCTGTGGGCCGCGATCGAGCCGCCGCTGTCACGGATCATCGCGCAACCGCGGTTCCTCGGACGGCTCGGCGGGCAAGAGGACGATCGTCGCAACATCGTGGTCGCCGTGATGGCGCGCCTCAAGGCGGATCGGTTCGCGCGACTGCGGCTCTACCTCGATGCGAAGACGGCCAATCCGCGCCTGCGCTTCCTCGGCTGGCTCCGCGTGGTGGCGAAGCGCGTGGGGATCGATTACCTGCGCTCGCACCCCGACTACGTCCGCCGCCACGACACAGGTGCGAGCCGCCCCGGGCGGTGGGTGGATGCCGAGGAGCTGCCGCCGGCGAGCCAGATCTTCGGAGGCCGACCGCCGGTGACCGACCTCGGGACCGCGCGCGAGCTGCTCGCCTACGCCGCCGGCGTGATCCCACCCGAGCAGCACCGCGCGCTCGAGCTATGGGCCCAGAGCGAGAGCTTCGATGACATCGCGCGCGCCCTCGGCCTGCCGAGCGCCACCGCTGCGGAGCGCGTGGTGCGCGCGGTGATCGAGCGCCTGCGCCGCAGGTTCCGCCTGGCGGAGGTCTCCACGACGTGACGGCGTGTCCCGACCTGGGAGCGCTCGAGGAAGTGCCGCTGCCGCCGCCGATCTCGGCGCACGTCGCGGACTGCCCTGCCTGCCGCATGGTCGTGGACGTGTTCGCGGGCGCGGGCGAGGCCGACCTCGCCGACTGCGTGCGGTTCGATGCGCTTCTCGCCGCGCGCGCCGATGGCAGCCTCAATCCCGCCGGCAAGAGCCTGCTCGATCGGCACCTCGCGAGCTGCGCGGCCTGCCGCCAGGTCGCCGAGACGCTATCGCCGATCGCCGACACCGACGGAGATCACGCCACCCTGCCCGAGGTGGATCCGTCCGCGTACGCCCTCGGCCTCGAGGTCGCGCGCGGCGGTATGGGCAGGATCCTCGCCGCGCGCGATCTGCGGGTCGGCCGGCCCGTGGCGGTCAAGGAGCTCCTCGGACGCGCGCCCGAGCTCGCCGCGCGGTTCGAGCGCGAAGCCCGGGTCACCGCGCGCCTGCAGCACCCCGGCATCGTGCCGATCTACGAGATCGGGCGCTGGCCGGATGGCACGCCGTTCTATGCGATGCGCATGGTCGAGGGCCACACGCTGCTCGAGGCGATCGACGCCGCCCGCACGCTCGCCGCACGCCTCGCTCTCGTCCCCGCCGTGATCGCCGCCGCCGAGGCCGTCGCGTTCGCGCACGCGCAGCGCGTGATCCACCGCGACCTCACGCCGTCGAACGTGCTGGTCGGCGCGTACGGCGAGACCGTGGTGATCGACTGGGGGCTCGCGAAGGATCTCACCGAGGGCGTGGCCGGCGAGCCCGACGCGGGCCTCGCCGATCCTGGCGACAGCAGCACCGAGAGCCTCACCGCCGACGGCATGGTGATCGGCACCGCCGCGTACATGCCGCCCGAGCAGGCGCACGCGATCCCGGTCGACGAGCGCGCCGACGTCTACGCGCTCGGGGCGATCCTCTACCACCTGCTCGCCGGCGGCGCGCCGTACCGGGCGAAGTCCACCCGCGAGCTGCTCCGCGAGGTCCGCACGGGACCACCGCCCCCGATCGGCGAGCTCGCACCGGCGGCCCCGCGGGATCTGGTCTCGATCGTCACCAAGGCGATGGCGCGTGACCCCGAGCAGCGGTATCCGAGCGCGCGCGAGCTGACGGAGGAGCTCCATCGATTCCAGACCGGGCGCATGGTCGCGGCCCACGCGTACTCGGGGCTCGAGCGGATCCGCCGCGTGATCCGCCGCAACAAGGGCGCGGTCGCCGTCGCCACGCTCGCGCTCGTGCTGCTCGCCGCGATGAGCACGCTGGCGATCTCGCGCGTGCTGCGCTCCCGCGCCGAGGCTCGGAACACGGTGCGCGAGCTCCTGGTCGAGAAGGGCCGCGTCGAGCTCCTGGATGGCAGTCCGCTGCGCGCCCTCGCCTATCTCGAGGAGGCATCCAAGCAGGGGATCGACACCCCGGCGCTGACGTTCTTGATCAACAGCGCGATGGATGGCGTGCCCCAGTCAGAGCGCCTGCTCGACTGTGGCGGAGACGTCCGCTACGTCGAGTTCTCCGCGGACGGCAAACGTATGGTCGCCGCGTGCCACGACGTCGCGCGGATGTGGAACGTCGCGGACGGAACGGTCGTGATGTCGCTCGGCGAGATCAAGTCAGGCTTCGATCGGATCGACTTCTCCCACGACGGGCGCCTCCTCGTCAGCTACGGAGCCGCGCACGAGGCGCGCGTGTGGGACGCCACCACGGGCCAGCAACGCGGCGTGTTCCCCCACGGTGCCGGGATCAACGTCGCGCTGTTCACGCCAGACGATCGACGCCTCGTCACCATCGGCCACGACGGCAAGGCGGCGGTGTGGAGCGTCGCGGACGCCAGCCTCCAGCGCACGATCGTCGCGAAGGCCACTGGCGTGCTCTACCTCTACGGAGCGCTCGGCCGGGACGGCACCCACCTGCTGACGCTCTCGATGGAGGGCGAAGGCCGCGGGTGGGATCTCGACACCGGCGCTCTCCTCGGCGGGTTCGAGCACGGCGGCGGCGCGCTGCTCCTGGGGGCAGATCTGTCGCGCGATGGCTCGCGGGCGGTCACCTGTGGCAACGATCGGCTCGCGAAGGTGTGGGACGCCACGACGGGTGCGCACCTGTTGACGGTGGGGGGCCACACCGACGTGCTGTGGAAGTGCATGTTCTCCCCCGACGGCAAGCAGCTGCTCACCGCCGGCCATGACGGGCGGGCGATGATCTGGGACGTCGCCACCGGCGCATCGATCAGCGCGGTCGATCACGGCGACATCGTGCTGTGGGCGCGGTTCGCGCCCGATGGCTCGCGCTTCCTCACCGCCGGCGTCGACGGCATCGTCAAGGTCTGGGATCTCCGCTCCGGCGCGCTCCTCGCGAGCCACGACTCGATGTTCGGGAAGGATGCGCACTTCAGCCCGGATGGATCGCGCCTCGTCGCGCAGCGCGGCGACGGCCGGATCCAGGTCTGGAGAGAGGCCACCGCGACCGTGGAGTCGTTCGTCGCCCCCGCCGGGAGCAACGTGATCGCCACGAGCCGCAGTGGCGGGCGCACGCTGGTGGAGGGACCGGACCACGCGATCACCATCCACGACACCGCGAGTGGGGCCGCCCTCCGGCACGCCGCGATCCACGCACCGGTCGCGCTGTCGCGCGATGCCACGACGCTCGCGGCCGCGACCGCAGGTGGCGTGCTCGTCGTCGAGCTCGAGACCGGTGCCACGCGGCGAATGATCTCGATGACGGAGCCCTCGGCCCTCGAGATCGACGACGCCGGCGCGCGCCTGATCGCGATGCACAAGGGAGCCGCGCCCGAGCTATGGGAGGTCGGCACCGGGGCGCGCCTGGCAGAGATCCCAAACGCGACCCAGGCCGTCCCGAGCCGGCACGGCACGCGCGTGCTCGCCTGGACTGCAGCACACGCGCCGTTCGTGTGGGACGTCGACACGCAGCGCCCGCTCGCCACGCTCGCCACGCTCGGGCCGCAGAGCTCGTTCGTCCCGATCGGGTTCTCGGGAGACGACACCCGGATCGCGCTCGTCGAGACCGCGCCGGATACCACGCGCCAGATGACGCTGTGGGACGCCACCGCCACCGCGGCCCCGCTGCGGATCGCCGCGGACACCAGCTTCGAGCCGACCTGGAATCCAAGTGGGACCCATCTCACCACGATCGGCCCCGACGGAGACCTCACGGTGTGGAGTGCGTCCGATGGCACGCCGCAGACCTCGTTCGTGTTCGAGCAGCTCCTGCAGGCACAGGCCAATGGCGACGGCAGCCTGATCGCCGGGATCGGCGACAACGGCGCGACCATGCTCGTGCTCTCGACGGATGGCCGCGTCCTCCAGCGCTCGCCGATCGAGCACCGTGCGCCGGCCGTGTCGCCGCTCGGGTTCGATCCCGCCGAGGCCAAGGTGTGGTGGTCCAATCGCGATGACCGCATCGTGACTGTCTCGGCCGGTGTGGTGGTAACCCCGGTGTCGACCCGACCCGACCCGGGGAGGCTCCGAGCGCTGTCGACGCGCGCGCTCCCATGGCGCCTCGATGGCGGCCGCCTCGTCCCGATCGAGGCGGTGGTGCTGCGCGGTATCGTGTTGCGCGACGGCCAACCCGTCGAAGGCGCCGAGGTGATCGTCGAGCGCCGCACTCCCCCGCATCACGGCGCGGCGCCGGTCGACTACGGCACGAAGGCGATGAAGGTCACCACGCAGCCCGCGCGCACCGATCGCGAGGGCCGGTTCGAGCTGGACGGGCCAGTGCGTCCCGGGCTGTACAACTTGACGGTGCGGAGCGGCGAGCTCGCGCGGAGCTTCCCGACGGAGATCGCGATCGGAAGCGGCGGCGTGACGCTGGAGCTGGGGCAGTAGGCCGCGCGTTTAGACGACGCGGCGGCGAGCCGGCGGCGCGCCGTACGGCATCGGGATGTTGCTCGGATTCGAGCGCGGATACGTGACCACCATGTTGCCCACCGCGACGCCACCGTCGCTCACCGTGACGCCCGACATCATCGGGCTGTGGCGTGGGTTGTTCGACGTCCGGACCAGGATCGTCGCCGCACCGACGGCGACATTGTGAAACGCGTAGTGGCCGCGCGCATCCGTGGAAGTGGTCTGCTCGCCACCGGCAGCGTTCAGCGTCACCGCGATCCCGACGACCGGGTTGCCACTGGAATCCGCGATCACGCCCTCGACGTGTCCGGTCCCGGCGACCGGCGGGGGTGCCTTGTCGACGGGCGTGCCGTCGTGGTGGTCGGTGGGGTCGGGCTGCTGCTCCACCACATGCTGATCGACCTGCTTGGAACCCGCGTTGCTGCTCCAGCAGCCCGCGAGCGTGGCGCTCGCGAACACCGCCGCGCGCGACAGCCGACCAGCAGGGATCCGGTGAGGGGCGGCCGGCTCTCGGGCCGCACCGCAGAACGGACAGGCCACCTCGTCAGCGACGTGGCGATGGCATGCAGGACACGGCCGGAGCTCGATCATCGCGTCGATGATACGCCTACTCGCGGCGCGAATCGTCGAGGGCGAAGGTCGAGATGCCCATGATCGTCAACCCGAGCAGCGCGAGGAGGATCGTCCGGGCGCGGTTGACCATCGTGAACACGAGGCCGGCGCCACCACTCGCGCCGAGCGCACCGTACAGCGCGTAGTTCGAGCCGTCCGCGATCCCGAGCCCGAGCGGGACGATGTTCGAGATCCAGGTGATCAGGATCCCGACCGAGACGGTCGCGAGCACGAGCGGCGCGGTCAGCGGGAGGCCCGCGGCGGCCATCAGCAGGATCGTGCCGCTCGCGTACAGGAGGCGCGACGCGGCGACGCAGAACAACGCGCGGCGCACGTCGCGCCGGCCGATCTGCCGGATGTCGGCGTCGATCGCGACCACGCCGAGCTGCCACCGGGCGCCGCGCTCGGCGGAGACCAAGCCCAAGCGATGCATCCCGCGGATCACCACGCCGAGCGCGCCCTTGCGAACGACCACGAACAGCGCCACCGCGAGCGCAAGCAGCACGGCGCTCGCGCACCACACCGCCACCTGCGCACGCAGCGGGAGATCGAGGGAGAGGAGCGTCACCGGAACGCCGAGGAGGATCGTCGCCACCGCACACCACATGGTGGCGACGTTGAACATCACCACCGAGGACACCGCGGCCGAGCGCGGCACCTCGCCGAGCAACATCGTGACCTTGATCGGTTCACCCAGCGCGTTGCCCGGCGTCAGGCGGTTGATCGCGAGCCCGCTCGCCTGGGCGGCGAACACGCGACCGAACGAGACCTCGGCGTGGACGCGCGCATAGCTGTGAAGTGCGCCTGCATCGCACAACACCGCGGCGAGATCGATGAGCGCGACCAACGCGAACCACGGCCCGATCCGCGCGAGCGCCGAGCTCAGCACCGACCATCCCGTGCGCTGCACCAGCAGCGAGAGCGCGGCGACGCCGATCACGAGGGCGAGCGCGTGGAGCCAGCGCCGCCGCCCGGGCACGACCGCGAGCTCGGCCGGCGGGACTTCTGCGCGCTCCATGCGGATGACTCTAGCGCGGGCGTCGCCGCCCGGCGTGGGTCCGATCGGGTACCTGGCCGGAGGGCGGACACGGTGTCCGTGGGGCGGCCACGCCGGACGGACACGCGACGTAACGTGGCGCGAGTACACGAGCGTGATCTGGTCCGCAACGTGGATGGAGTGCGGGGATGCGCCCTCACCGCCCCGTTCACCCTCTCGATCATCATCCGTCATTCCGTGCCGTCGTCGCGGCCGCACCACCGCTCGCCGAGCTCGTCGTCCGCTTGCCCGCCGGCGGCGAGCTGGTGGGAACGCTCGCGATCGCGTGCGGCGATCTCGCGGACGGGTTCGCCGCGCCACCGGCGAGCAAGCGCCGGCTGTCGGCCCACCACCGAGCGTGGCTGTGCGTGCGCGAGATCGATCGTGCCGTGACGGTGGCCGCTCGGCGCCGGCTCGCTCCACCCGAGATCGTTCGCCGCGCCCAGCGGGCGATCGACAAGGCCGACGTCCTGATCGGCGCCCTGCTTCCCGTGTGAATCCGTGGAGTTCGAAGAATCTCTCCCCACCGATGCGACATCGGCCAGGTGCCCTCCTCTGTCATGTAACCATCAGGCGGAGGTCCCCCGTATGCGTACGAAGTTCGCGCTCGTGTTGTTCACCGCAGCCCTGGCGATGCCGGGTTGCAAGAAGTCAGGCTCGGGCGGCGGCGGCGGCGGCTGGTTCGTCGGCACCGAGGGCATGATGCGCAACGTCTCCGGCGGTCAGCTGGGCGAGGCCTACGATCTCGGCGCGAGCGAGACGCTGTATGCGATCGCGTGTCGTTATCGCGGCGAGGCGTGGGTCGTGGGTGCACACGGCACGCTGCTCTACACCAGCGATGGTGGACAGGAGTGGTCGTCCGAGGTGCTGCCGACCACAGCGGATCTCCACACCCTCGCGACGCAGGATGCGGGCCCGGTGTTCGTCGCAGGTGACGGCGTGTTCTTCACCGGCCTCCCCGAGTACGTCACCGGGGAGGTCGCATGGACCCAGCTCGGCGATGGCACGACCAAGTTCCGCTCGCTCGCGGCGGCCCAGCACGGCACCACAGTCCTCGCGATCAGCGATGACGGTGCGGTGTGGTCGTACGAGCATGGACAGCTCGCGCGCCGTACGACGATCGCCGGTGCGCGCGCCGTGGCGATCTCACCAGACGGCCGCACCGCGCTCGTCGCGGGCGATGGCCTTGCGCGCAGCACCGATGGCGGTGTGACGTGGACGCGGCTCGCCGCGAACGCGGGGACCGTGTTCGAGGATGTCCGCGTCGACGACGATGGCGCCGGGCTCGCGGTCGGCAAGGCCGGCGCGGTCGCGATGTTCGATGCCGACGGGCGCGTTCTCCACCAGCAGGTGGGCACGGCGGATCTCCACACGATGCACGTGGCGGGCTGGAGTGATTCGGTGCTCGAGGGCTACGCCGCCGGCGATGGCGGGCAGACCTGGATCACGCACGACGGCGGCTGGTCGTGGGACGCGGGTCCCAATGTCGGTGCGACGGTGCTCGGCGTCGATCAGATCGGCGAAGGCCACCGCTAGATCCGCGAGATCGGCGCGCGGCAGGCCCACCTCACGCTCCGCTAACGATCGATCGGTTGCGACCCCGCGCGCGGGTGTCACAGACTGATCTCATGTCGGCGGATCCCGGGGCGCTGGTGGGGCGCGTGCTTGGCGGTCGCTACGTCCTCGACCGCCACCTCGGGCGTGGTGCGATGGGCGACGTCTATCGCGCGCACCACGTGAAGGTGCCGCGCGCGTTCGCCGTCAAGATCCTCCGCCCGGAGCTCGTCAAGGATCCCAAGGTCGTCTCGCGGTTCGAACGCGAGGCCCAGCTCGCGGGCCGGCTCCAGCACCGCAACGTGACGAGCGTGATCGACGTCGGCGTGGCGGACGGCACGCACTACCTGGTGATGGACTTCGCCGATGGTTCAGACCTCGGCACGGTGATGGCTGGCGAGCCGATGGAGAGTACGCGCGCGATCGCGCTGTTCGGTCAGATCGTCGATGGGCTCGCACACGCGCACGCGCACGAGGTGGTGCATCGCGATCTCAAGCCCGAGAACGTGATCGTCGAGAGATCTCATGGCGAGGAGATCGTGCGGATCGTGGACTTCGGTGTGGCGATCCTCCGCGACGGCGCCTCCACCTCGCACGGCCGGCTGACCACCGGCGGGCTGGTGGTCGGTACGCCGCACTACATGGCGCCCGAGCTCGCCACCGGCCAGGCCTTCGATCACCGGATCGATCTGTTCGCTCTGGGCGTGATCCTGTTCGAGCTGCTCACCGGTGTGATGCCGTTCAGCGGCTCGGGCGTCGAGGTCGCGATGGCGAACATCCAAGACGCCACCCCAACGATGGCGCTCCGCGCTCCCGGGGTGAGGGTCGACCCGCTGCTCGAGGCCCTGACCCGGAAGCTGATGGAGAAGCAGGCCGACCGCCGCCCGCAGACCGCACGTGACGTCCGGCACCTGATCGATCTGATCGCGCGCGATCGCGACGCGGCGGCCCAGGCGCTCGGGGTCGCGCCAGTCGCGCGCGCGCCACGTCCGCTCGTCGCTGCGGCCTCGCTCGAATCGCCAGCGTCCGCCCGGCTTCCGCTCGGCGCTGCTGCCACCGTGTCGCCGCGCCTGGAGTCGCCCGCTGTCCTCGTCGAACCGCACGCGAATAAGCCCCGGCGTCTGCCGCCCACCACCAGGGCCAGCGCCCTTGCGCTCGTGCTCGTGGTGTGTGGCCTGGGCGTGGCACTCCTCGATCACGCCCCGCCGAGCCCGCCGATCGCACTCGAGCTGGGCGCGGAGGTCCCGCTCGCCGCGCTCCGCGAGCGCAGCACCACACAGGACACCGTCCCCGCGCGCACGCGATCGCCGCTGCCTGCGCCGGTGATCACGCCGCGCTCACGACCCGCTCCGGTGATGGACGTCACCACGCCGGCGCCGCCGGTGGCAGCTCGCGAGCTCGCCCCTGCGGACGTGGGCTCGGTGGTGGCGCTGTATCAAGCGCTCGCCAGAGATCTCAAGACGATCGCCGATCGGCGCGATCTGAGCGCGGATGATCTGTGGCAGCGCTATCGCCGGATCCGGATCCAGGAGGCGCTCGCGACGAGCGCGAAGCGCGCCGCGGTGATGAACGAGCTCGCGCTGATCGATCGTCAGCTCGGCCAGCGATTCGGCACGCGGCTTCGCGCGCGATGAGCGCTCAGGCGGCCGAGGCGATCGCTTCGAGGACGAGCGGTCGGCCTGCCTTCGCCCATGCGGAGCTGCCACCATCGAGGTTGTAGATGCTGGCGAACCCGAGCCGCTCGGCGAGCTTCGCGGCCGTCAGGCTCCGCACGCCACGCGCACAGATGAAGACGATCGGCTTGGTCCGCGCGAGGTACGCGTCGGGATCCGCCCGGAGCGTCTCGAGCGGCACGTTACGGCTGCCCGGCACGTGGCCGGAGAGCCATTCGCGCTCGTCTCGGACGTCCACCAGGTCGACGTCCGTCATGGAGATCAGTTCCGCGAGCTCGCTGGAGGTGACCGTCTCGACCATGTATCCGTTATAACGGCGGCCGTTATGTTTGGCAAGAGGTCTGTTGCGACGGATCCGTCGTAACGGATGAATCCGGACCGGCTAGCCGCGCCCTGCCTGCAGCCGATGAAGAGCCTCGACCAGTGCGTCGATGTCCTCGCAAACATTGTAGAAAGCGAGCGAGGCCCGGACGGTGGCCTCGTGGCCGAACCGGCGCAGGATGGGCTGGGCGCAGTGGTGGCCGGAGCGGACGGCGATCCCGTCCTTGTCGAGCGCAGCGCTGACATCCTCGGTCCGCTGGCCATCGAGCACGAACGACATCACGCCGGCCTTGGTCTTCGACGTGCCGACCATGGTCAGGCCGGGAACCGTCGCCAGGCGCGAGAGGCCGTACTCGAGCAGCGAGTGCTCGTACTCATCGATGACGTTCATCCCGATCTTCATCACGTAGTCGAGTGCGGCGCCGAGGCCGACCGCATCGCCGATGCTCCCGGTCCCCGCCTCGAACCGCCACGGCGGTGCCTGGTAGCGGGTGTTCTCGAACGTGACGTCCTCGATCATGTTTCCGCCGCCCTGCCACGGCGGCATCGCGGCGAGGATCTCGCGCTTCCCGTACACCACGCCGATGCCGGTGGGCGCGAACACCTTGTGGCCCGAGAACACGTACCACTCGCAGTCGAGCGCCTGGACGTCGACCGCCATGTGCGAGACCGCCTGTGCGCCATCCACCATCACGGGCGCGTTGTAGCGGTGCGCGATCTCGATCAGCTGCCGGGTCGGCGTGATCGTGCCGAGCGCATTCGAGACCTGCGGGATCGAGACCAGCTTGGTGCGCGGCCCGAGCAGCCGCTCGAACTGTTCGACGATCACGTCGCCGCGATCGTCGACGGGGGCGACGCGGAGCCGCGCGCCCTTCTCGGCGCACAGCATCTGCCACGGCACGATGTTCGCGTGGTGCTCGAGATGCGTGATGACGATCTCGTCACCCTTCCCGACGTGGCGCCGGCCATAGGTCTGCGCGATCAGGTTGATGCCCTCGGTCGCGCCGCGGACCCAGACGATCTCCTTGGTCGAGGGAGCGTTGAGGAACCGGCGCGCCGATTCGCGCGCCGATTCGTACGCATCCGTCGCGCGCGCCGCGAGCGTGTGCGCCGCGCGGTGCACGTTCGAGTTCTCGTGCGCATAGAAGTGCGAGAGCCGATCGATCACCGCGCGCGGCTTCTGCGTGGTCGCGGCGTTGTCGAGCCAGACCAGCCGCTTGCCGTGGACCTTCTCCTCGAGGATCGGGAAGTCCTTGCGCACCGTGTACGGATCGAACGCGGTGCCGCCGAGGTCACGGACCAGCTTGTCGTCGCGTCGGGGGCCGTGCTCCGGCGGCTGCTCCGCGGCCTCGATCCGCGTCGGCGCGGTGTCCCAGGTCGGGACGTAGGTCGGCGCGGCATCGATCGCCGTCGCATCGACGATCGGGATCTGGAACAGCGCGCCCATGCCCGGCATCGCCGCCGGGGTGCCGAGCTGCCCGAGCTGGGGCGCGTGGCTGATCCGGTCGAAGTCGATCGGCGCGTCGAACGGAGAGCTTGGCGGAGAGCTCGGCAGAGAGCTCGGCGCCGCGACCGGCAGTGCGCTCGGCGGCGCGATCGGCGGCGTCAAACCGCCTGGAGATCCGGGCGGCGAGACGCCAACGCCCTGGGCGAGCGAGCTCGGCGGCGTGAGGCCAGGCGGCGACACGCCGACCCCGGAGACCTGGCCGCTGTCGGGTGCGATCGACGGTGCGGCCTGAGGCGCGCCCGAGCTCGCGATGCCGAGGTCCGTCCCGGTCAAGGTCGGGGAGATTCCGGGCGACGCCGGCGGGGTGACGCCGACCCCGGAGATCAGCTGTGCTGGGCTCGGCACCGGCAGGATCGACGCGCCGCCGAACACCTCGCCCGCGATCCGGGACACCAGCAGCGCCATCGCCTGCGGATCGCTGGGATCCGGTAGGGTCGGCGCGATCGGCGGCGCGGCTGCACTGTTCGAGAGGCCGGGGCTGGCCCCAGCGATCACGTTCGGGGCCGGGAGCGGCGTCAACGCAGACGGCGCACCCGCGCTGGGATCGATCACCGTGCCGAGTGGAATCCGGAACTCGAGCGGTGGTGCGAAGCCAGCGGGGCCGGATCGATCATCCGTAGTCATGGTAGCGGTCGACCTCGACTCCTTCGAGGCAGCCGATCGCGTCCTCGGTGAGGACGGCCGACGAGCAGTACAGGCTGATCATGTACTGGGCCGCGCCTACGTTGTTGATGCCCATGAACCGGACCGCCATGCTCGGGCTGACCTCACCGGGGATGCCCGGCTGGAACAGGCCCACCACACCGCGCTTCTTCTCGCCGGTGCGCATGAGCAGGATGTCGGTCTTCTTGCCGCTGACGTGCAGCTTGTCGCACGGGACCAGCGGGATGCCGCGCCAGGTCAGGACCGGCGCGCCGAACAGCGTGATCGTCGGGGGTGGAACGCCACGGCGGGTGCATTCCCGGCCGAACGCCGCGATCGCGCGCGGGTGCGCGAGGAAGAAGCCCGGCTCCTTCCAGACCCGCGAGATCAGCTCGTCGAGATCGTCGGGCGTGGGGGCCACGCCGCGCGGCTTCACCTTCATCGAATCGTGGACGCTGTTGAGCAGGCCGTACGCGCCGTTGTTGACGAGCTCGTCCTCCTGCTTCTCCTTGACCCGCTCGACGGCGATCGTGAGCTGCTCCTTGACCTGATCGTACGGGCTGCGGAACAGATCGGAGATCCGGGTGTGGACCTCGACCGTGGTGGTCACCGACGACAGCGTGTACTCGCGCGGCTTCTCCGCATAGTCGATGTGCGCCACCGGCAGCGGCGCCGCATCATCGGGCGTGCACTCGACGGCGAACGCCGAGTTGACGACGCGGTTGACGCGATAGACGCCTGCCTCGACGGGCGTCCACGGGAGCAGCTGGACCAGCCAGCGCGGAGTACTGCCGACCCACAGCGGCGGGGTCTTGGTGGTGTTGGAGAGCTGGCGTGCAGCGCGCTCACCGAGCATACGGGGATCGTTGTCGGCCATGGTTCGCCTCTCTAGTAACAGAGATGGCCACCGGAAGGTGACGCGCAACACAATGCGGCGAGATCGGCCTGGCCGGGTTCTCGGTTCGTGGAGGGGTCTCCGCTCGGGCGGAGAGCCTGGACGTTTTTGGCGACGGCTCGCCGCGGCCGCGTGATAGCGTCCGGCCGATGCGTCACACGACCCTGTGCGTCCTCCTCGGTACTCTCGTGGCCTGCGGTCCTTCGGGGCGCGGCGATGACGTCGGCACAGGCGGCGATGGCGGAGGCGGCGATGGCACCGGCTCGAACGGAGATAACTGCTCCGAGGCCTCCAAGCTGGTCTACGTCGTCGATTCGAACAATCAGCTGTCGCAGTTCGATCCGAGCACGAAGCTATTCAAGGATCTCGGCGCGCTGAACTGCCCTGCAGGGAGCGGCTTCAACCCGTTCTCGATGGGCGTCGATCGCAACGCCACTGCGTACGTGCTCTACGTCAGCGTGAACCCGATCTCGGGCAACCCGACGGCGTCGAAGATCTTCAAGGTCGACACCACCGCGACCGGGCTGCCGTGCACCGCCACGAGCTTCACCCCGCTGTCCACGATGCTGGAGTTCGGCATGGGGTTCTCCACCGACACCGCAGGCGGCAGCACCGACAAGCTGTACGTCGCGGGGAGCAACACCGCGTCCACGACCTCGAACGCCACGCTCGCCACCCTCGACGTCACGACGTACACCACCACGCCGGTCTCGGGCGGGACGATCCTCGGTTCGCCCGAGCTGACCGGAAACTCCAACGCCGAGCTGTGGGGGTTCTTCCCCGATCCGACGAACCCGAAGATCCAGGGGATCAACAAGGCCACCGGCGCGGCCCTCACGCCTGCGGCGCTCCCCGCGGCTCTCAAGGGCGAGCCCGCCGCGTGGGCGTTTGCGTACTATGGCGGCGACTACTGGATCTTCCTCGCCAAGTCCGACGGCGTCGGTGGCGCGCTGCCCACCACGGTCTATCAGGTCAGCCCGACCGGCACGCTCAAGGGCATGACCCCGACGACGAGCCGCACGATCGTCGGTGCCGGTGTCTCGACCTGCGCGCCGACCGTCATTCTGTGACCGACTTGGCGTAGAGTCGCCCACGTGACGGGCGACGAATACCTCCAGACACAACTCGGGCCGCTTCTCCAACCGGGCGAGCAGGTCCTCCATACGGCGTACATGCGCCGCCAGCCGGGCATCCTCGTCCAGGCGTTCTTCTTCCTGATCGCGTTCCTGCTGACGAAGGCGTACTTCGCCGTCCTCACGAACCGAAGGCTGCTCCTCATCCGCACCAAGATGGGCGCGTGGACGGGCGTGCAGAACCAGAACCTCGGCGTCGAGCAGTACGACGTTCGCACGATCACCAAGTGCAGCGTCGGCGGCATCGCCAACAACAAGTCGATGACGTTCCACATGGCGAGCGGCGACCAGACGCTGCGGATCTCGCCGTGGTTCAAGTCCGTGAAGGGCACGGCGGCGTTCCACGACATGGTCCCGAACCTCATCAACTCCGGCCAGCTCCAGCAGATGGCCACCGGGCAGCTGCCGCCGGCTGGCATGGGGCAGCTCCCGCCGGGCCAGCCGATGCAGGGCCAGCCGATGCAGGGTCAGCCAATGCAGCAGCCGATGCACGGTCAGCCGATGCAGCAGCCGATGGCGCCCCCGATGCAGCAGCCGATGATGATGCAGCAGCCACAGCAGCAGGCCGGTCAGCCGCTGCAGGTCGGCATGGCCGTGATGGTCTCGCCCGGCGACGGGCAGCGCTATCCCGCGACCATCGTCCAGGCCAACGCGGGTCAGTACCTGTGCCAGATGCCGAACGGTCAGCCGTACTGGTTCTCGGCGCAGCAAGTCTCCGTCGGCTGAGCGCGAAGATCCGCCACCTCCTGGCCCCAGCTCGCCAGCTTAGCTCGCCAGCGTGTTCGCCAGCTTCCCGCCGCGGAACACCCAGAGCGTGTTCGGCTCTCCGGCGGTCCAGACCTCGTCGCGCGTCAGCGGCATCGTCGCCACCACGGCCACGCGATCCTTGGGCGAGGTCACCGCGGCGAAGTCCACGCTGACGTCCTCGTCGGCCAGGGTCGCCTGCTTGAACGGCGCCTTGCGCACCAGGTAGTGCAGCTTCGTCGAGCACCGCGCATAGAGCTGATCGCCATCGCCGAGCAGCATGTTGAACGTGCCGCCTTTGCCGATCTTGCCCGCGTGCCTGGCGATCGCAGCGGCGAGCTCGGCGCGCGGTGGGGGCGTGTCCTTGAATTCGTGATGAAGCGCGCCGAGGAGCGCACAGAACGCATGCTCGCTGTCGGTCTTCCCCATCGGGCGGAACCTGCCGAGCGGGAGCTCGAACGCGTTTCTCACCGTGCCGTTGTGCGCGAACACGAAGTGGCGCCCCCACAGCTCGCGGGTGAACGGATGGGTATTGGCGAGCGTGACCTTGCCGCGGGTCTTGCGGCGCACGTGCGCGATCGCGAGCAGGGTCTTGATCGGGTGCTCGCGCACGAAGCTGGCCAGGGCCGAATCGGCGGCGGCGGCGGGCTCGAGAAACACGCGTGCGACCGGACCGTCATACAGCGCGAGGCCCCAGCCATCGGCGTGGGGACCGTGGCGGCCGCCGCGCGCGGACAGCCCGGCAAACGAGAACACGATGTCCGTGAGGACATTGCACTCCATCCCGAGCAGCTCGCACATCGCATCACAGGTTATCCCGCGCCACCCCGCCCCTTCCACACGCTACGATGGCGGAATGAAGCGGGAGGATGAGGACGACGACACCGGTCTGTACGATGTCCCTCAGGCCGATGGCGGAGTCGCCCAGATCTACGACGCACCGGTGAAGCGCGTCACGATCGCGGGCTTCCAGGCGCCGCTGCCGCCATCCGAGTCCGGCGAGCATGCACCGGCGGAGGCAGATCCAGATGCGCCGGCGACGATGGCGGAGACCTGGCCGACGGATGTTGGCCTCGCGCCCGCGCCGGGCCCGACCGATCTCGGCCTCGGCAGCTCGGCACACCGCTACACGCTCGGGCCCCTGCTCGGCCGCGGCGGCATGGGGGAGGTGTTCTCGGCGCTCGACGAGCAGATCGGGCGGCCGGTCGCGATCAAGCGCCTGCGGATGAACGACCCCTCCCCCGACGCGTTGACCCGGTTCCTCCGCGAGGCCCGGATCCAGGGCCGGCTCGAGCACCCGGCGATCGTCCCGGTCCACGAGCTGTGGAAGGACGATCTCGGGCGGCCGTTCTTCGTGATGAAGCAGCTCGCCGGCGTGACGCTCGGCGACGTGCTCGGCAAGCTGGCCGTCGGTTCGCCCGAGACCCAGAAGCAGTTCTCCCGGCAGCGCCTCCTGCGCGCGTTCTCCGACGTCTGCCTCGCGATCGAGTTCGCGCACACGCGCGGCGTCGTCCACCGCGACCTCAAGCCGGCCAACATCGTGCTCGGGGACTTCGGCGAGGTCTATGTCCTCGATTGGGGCGTCGCACGTGTGATGAGCGAGGTCGAGCGGCCGAGCTTCACCGACGTCGGGACCGTCGTGGGGTCAGAGCAGCCCGCGTACAACGAGACCGCGGCGGGCTCGATCCTCGGGACGCCGGGGTACATCGCCCCCGAGCAGATCCGCGGCGAGTCCGATCTCGATGGCCGTGCCGACGTCTACGCGCTCGGCACCATCCTGTTCGAGATCCTCACGCTGTACCCGCTCCACCCACGTGGGCAGGCCGCGATCGCGAGCGCACTCAACGGGGTCGATGCCCGACCCTCGCGGCGCGCCCTCGATCGCGTCGTGCCGCCCGAGCTCGATGCGATCTGCGTTCGCGCCACCGCGGTCGAGCGCGCTGACCGGTTCGCCACGGCCCGCGCCCTGTCCGAGGCGGTCCAGGAGTTCCTCGACGGTGACCGCGACTTCGTGCTCCGCCGCGAGCTCGCGCGGACCGAGCTCGCCACCGCCCGCAGCGCGCTCGCATCGGGCAACGGTCAGAAGGAGCGCCGGATCGCGATCCGTGCCGCGGCCCGAGCGCTCGCGTTTGATCCCACCTCGCCGCAGCCCGCCGATCTGCTCGGGCGCCTGATGCTCGAGCCGCCCAAGGAGGTCCCCAAGGAGGTCGAGCTCGAGCTCGAGCAGGCTGATCTCGAATCGCTCAAGAAGAGCGCGCGGTTCGGCACGCTCGCCGCGCTCGCCTATCTCAGCTTCTTCCCGATCCTGTTCTGGATCGGGTTCCGCGAGACCTGGTACCACATCGCCGGGCCTGCGCTGTGCCTGTTCATCGTCGCGGTCGAGGTCGGCCTCGCTCCGAAGAACCCGTACTGGTCGGGATACCTCGCGATCGGCGCGAACCTCCTCATCATCGCGCTGCTGTCCCGGATCGTCAGTCCGTTCCTGATCGGCGCCGGGCCGGCGACCGTGATCGTGATGTTGCTCGCGAATCACAAGCGGTTGATCAACACCTTCCTGCTCGCGGCGATGACCGTGGTGGCGACACTCTTGCCATGGGTCCTCGAGCTCGTCGGGGTGCTGTCACCCCGGGCGTTCGTGCAGGGCGATAGCTTCATCTTCCGGACCGGGGCGGGTGGCCTCGACGAGATGGCCGCCCTGTTCGGGCTGGTGCTCTACGTCGTGGTGGTGATCGGCCTCGCCACCGTGCTCTCGCGGATCCAGGACAACGAGCGCCGGGGCGTGCGGCGCAACCTGCAGATCCAGGCGTGGCAGCTCAAGGAGCTGATCCCGCGGCAGGAATCGAGCGTGGTGTGATCCTGCAACAGTGGGTTCCCCACCGGGGGATTTCCGCTGGGGTCGCACGTGCACATACTGGATCGACCATGAGCACCCAGGGTGAAGATGGACTGACGAGGCGCCAGGTGATCCTCGGTGGCGCTGCGAGTGTGGCCGCGATCGGCGGCGCGGTCGCCGTGAGCCAGAGCAAGCCCGACGCCGGTGGTGATCGCACCAAGCTGGCGTCGAGCACGCGGATGCCGGTGGTGTTCCTGCCGCACGGCGGCGGACCGTGGCCGTGGGTCGAGCTCGGCTTTGACAAGCAGGGCGACGCGGACCTGCGTGCGTACCTCGAGTCGCTCTCGGCGCTGCCGAAGACCGCGCCCAAGGCCGTGCTCGTGGTCTCCGCACACTGGGAGCAGCCGGTCCCCACGGTGATGACCGCCGCGCAGCCGCCGATGCTCTACGACTACTACGGCTTCCCGCCGGAGTCGTACGAGATCCAGTGGCCCGCGCCCGGCGCGCCGCAGCTCGCCACCCGCGTGCAGGAGCTCCTGCGCGCCGCGGGGATCGCCAGCGCGACCGATGCACAGCGCGGCTTCGATCACGGGACGTTCGTGCCGCTCAAGCTGGTCTACCCCGACGCCCACATCCCGACCCTCCAGCTCTCGCTCAAGGCGGGCCTCGATCCGGCGGAGCACCTCGCGATCGGCCGCGCGCTCGCACCGCTGCGCGACGAGGGCGTGTTCATCGTCGGCAGTGGCATGAGCTATCACAACATGCGCGGGTTCCGCGATCCGCGTGCGCGGCCGGTGGCCGAGGTGTTCGACAAGTGGCTGCGCGAGGCCGCCACCCTCCCCGCGAGCGAGCGCGCCGCGAAGCTGACGGCATGGGCCACGGCACCCGAGGCGCGGGCCGCACACCCGCGCGAGGAGCACCTGCTGCCGTTGATGGTGATCGTCGGCGCGGCCGGCGAGGACGCCGGCACGGTGGCGTACAACGCGACCTATGCCGGGCTGCGGCTGTCCGCGTACCACTACGGCTGAGCGGGCGCGGCGACGGCGAGCCGCGCGATCTAGCCGATGGCCATCTGCGATTGGCACGACGCCCGATCAAGATCCGTGCGCCGGTCGCCGGACTCGTCCGTTGGCTCGCATGCCCACCCTCCGTCATGCGCTGGTTCCCACCGCCACCTGCCTCACCCTCCTTGGCGCCGGACTCCCCGGCCCAGCCCGCGCCGAACCGGCCTTGGCCCGTCGCGCCGAACCGGCCCCGGCCGTTCGCGCCGAGCTCGAGACCGCGGCCGACGAGCAGCTGACCCGGGCGCTCGCCGCGACCTGGCAAGCGTTCGTCGATCGCCCGCGGACCCACGGCCGGTGGGAGGTGTTCGCCGGTGCGATGCGATTCGAAGGGGACTGGCTGATCGACGGTTCGGCCAGCGAGCCCGTGGTGCTGGTCGCGCGCGCAGACGAGACGGTGTGCAGCGTCGGGGGCGGGAGGCTGACCTGCCGGCGCGCCAACATCACCGTCCTCGACGCGGCGCTCGCCGATCTCCCTGCTTCCACGCCGCCGAGCCGATGGCCGCGTGCGCTGGTGCGCTGGGACTGTGTGCAGGGCAGCTGCCATGCGGTGACGATCGGCTCGTTCACGTTCGCGCCCGCCGCCTGGCAGCCCCGCGCGCAGGTCGCGCAGCTCCGCGAGCTGTATCGGCTGGTGATCGGCAACGCGATCGACGCCGGCGGCATGTTCACCCCGATCGGCACGCGGGCTCCCGAGGTGCTGAGCGCGACCGTGTACGTCACGAGACCCCTGCCCTATCAGGCACCTGCCGGTCAGCTCGACTACTTCCGGTCGACCTGGCGAAGCGCGATCTCGCTGCTGCGGGCGGAGGTCACTCTGACGCCGACCGGAACCCGCCACACCCGTCCGACCTGGATCGAGACCAGCCGCGTCGAGTGCTCGGGGTACACGGGGGGTTGCTGCAGTCCGCCTCCGCCGACCTGCACGCCCCTCGCGGACGACTGACCGGGTAACTGCATGATCAGGCGGGCTTTTGAGCCTCGAAGTTTTCTGTGACCTTGCTGCCGCGTGGCCCCACTAAGGTGGGATGCGCAGGCCGTTTGCGGACGGGTCGGGGGAGCATCCTGAGCTCAGCGATGAGGCTCGGGTGGAGCTGGCGGAGACCGCACTCGCAGATCAGGCGTGGGGCCGAGCTCGCGAGCTCTGGCAACAGCTCGCCTGCGCCGTCCCGCAGGACAAGCAGTTTCGGGCGCAGCTGATGTTCGCTCGCGCGGGCGAGCTCCTGGCGGCCGGCGAAGCGCAGCGTGCTCGCGAGGAGCTCGAGCGCGTCCTGCGCGTCGAGCCGGAGCACGCAGGCGCCAAGGCGATGTTGAAGGCCGCGCGCGGCGGACGGATCTCCCGCCTGCTCGGACTTTAGTCGCGAGGCTTCTCGCCTGCGATCGCCTTGGCCTCGGCGATCGTCTTGCCGCCGAAGAACCGCGTGTAGTTCTCCGGCGTGGCGAGCGTCCGGGGATCCATCCGATCGCAGCACACCACCCCGTGCAGGTGATCGACCTCGTGCTGGAGGATCCGCGCGTACCAGCCCACCGCGCTGCGGGTGAACGGACGGCCGTGCTCGTCGAGCGCATCGACCCGGACCTTGCGGCGGCGCGGCACGATCATGTTGAACGACGCGAAGCTGAGGCAGCCCTCGAACTGCTCCACCAGCTCGTCGCCCTCGAACGTCAGCCGCGGATTGACGAGCACGTGGTAGTCCACCGGTGTGCGCTCGCGTGCCGCGAGCTGCTCCGGGGTGAAGCCCTTGTGGAACTCCGACGGATCCTCGATCACCACGAGCTGCAGCGACACGCCGATCTGCGGCGCCGCGAGCCCGACGCCCGGGGCGTGGCGCATCGTGTCGCGCATGTGCACGATCAGCTCCTGGATCGCCTGGCTCGCGAGCTCCTCCACCGTGATCGCACGCGCCAGGCGACGCAGCACCGGATCTCCGACTTGCACGATCTCGACGACGGCCATCTGCGTTCCTCCTACGAGCTGCACGAGAGCATGGAGCACCCGGGCTTGTGCCGCGCCCAGTCAGGGCGCTTCTGTGCGAATCGCTCCTTGCCGGGCTGCTCCACGTACGGCCGGCGGAGCACGTCGAGCAGCACGGCGAGCTGCGTGCGATCACCAGCCTCGGTGGCCTCGATCACCTCCTGCACGAGGTAGTTGCGCGGGACGTACAGTGGGTTCACCGCGTCCATCCGCGCGCGACGGGTGGCCTCGTCGAGCCCCTCGGCGCGTGCACGCTGCGCATAGTCGGCGAGCCAGCGCCCGAGCTGCGCGCGCTGAACCACCGTGACCTCCTCGGGCGTGTAGTACGCGCCGCGCAGGCTCTCGAACGAGGGCTGGGGTGCTGCGAGCAGGCGGAAGAACAGCGTCATGTCGGTCTCGGACTCGACGAGCAGCGACCCGAGCTCGGTCAGGAGGTCATCGTCCTCGGTCGCCGACGTCCGCAGCCCGGAGAGGCCGAGCTTGCGGAGCATGGTGTGGCGGTATTGTGCTGAGACGTCCGGGACATAGCGCTCCACCGAGCGCCGGAGCGGAGTCGTGTCATCGACCAGCGGTGCGAGCGCGCGTGCGAGCTGCGCGAGGTTCCACTGCGCCACCTGCGGCTGCGCCCCGAACCGGTACCGCTTCCCCGACGCATCGGTGATGTTCGGGGTCCAGTCGAGATCGAACGACTCGATCCAGCCGTACGGGCCGTAGTCGATCGTCAGGCCGAGGATCGACATGTTGTCCGTGTTCATCACCCCGTGGACGAACCCGACGCGCATCCACTCGGTGACCATCCACGCCGTACGCTGCACGACCTCGTCGAACCAGCCGGCGATGTCCATCCGGTCGCCATCGAGGTACTGCGGGTAGAACCGCTCGAGCGTGAACCTGACGAGCCGCTGCAGCGTGTCCTTGTCGTCGCGCGAGCTGTGGATCTCGTAGCTGCCGAACCGCAGGAACGAGGGCGCCACCCGGCACACCACGGCGCCGGGCTCGAACCGGGGGTGGCCGTCGTAGAGGATGTCGCGTTGCACCGACTCGCCGGTCAGCGCGAGCGAGAGGGCGCGCGTCGTCGGCACGCCGAGGTGGAACATCGCCTCGCTGCACACCAGCTCGCGCAGCGAGGACCGCAGCACCGCACGCCCGTCGGCACGCCGCGAGTACGGCGTGGGGCCGGCGCCCTTGAGCTGGAGCTCCCAGATCGCGATCCCGTCCGGATCGGTGCCGCCTCGCGCGGCGACCTCGCCGAGCGTGATCGCGCGACCATCGCCGAGCTGGCCTGCCCAGGTGCCGAACTGATGACCTCCGTAGCACGCGGCGTAGGGCGCCATCCCGGGGACGACGCGGTTGCCTGCGAGGACCTCGACCAGCGCCGGGGTGGGCGTGGGATCGAGTCCGAACAGGGCCGCGACCTCGGGGACCAGCGCCAGGAGCTCGGGCCTCTGGACGTGGGTCGGCTCGACGCGCGAGTAGCAAGCTCGCAGGACTTGTCGCAGCGAGTTGTCGCTGCGCGGATCAGCCGGCAGCTGGCGCACGAAGTGGTCCGTGAACGCGAGCTGCGAGATGTCCGGCACGCCCGCAGGATAGCGAGCGCGATGCGCCGTGGCGAGCGAACCGGCACGCGCCGGTATGCGCGAAAGGCTTACCAGCCCTTCTTGCCGCGACCACGACCGCAGCCGCCGCCGCCGCCGGACACGCCGGTGGAGACGTTGACCACCGGGGGCGCCGCCGCGGGGGCCGCGATGCCGCCGCCACCACCACCGCCGCCGCCCATCATCAGCATCATCATCATGAGCTGCATGGTGTCGCCGCCGCTGTTGGTGTTCTTCGCCGCAGCGAGGTCTTTGATCGAGCTACCGATCTGCGTGAGCATCGCCGTCAGCTCGGCATCGCCGCCGCTCGAGCGGCTCGAGACGCGGCTCGCGCCTCCGGCCACGGTGGCCAGCTGCTCGGTCTCGACGCTTACAAACGCTTCGGTCTCGGGGGTCGTCTTGGGGGTAGACATCGGGGGGCTCCTTGGTGTGATGAGTCCTAGAGCAGCCGATGTGCCAGACGCTCGGATCGCCCAAGTGGCTGATCGATCAGCCACCCGCCACCGAGGCCCCTGGGTGGCGTCACCGGGAGACGTAACCCCGGGGAGTCGATCGGGTGGGGCTCAGGCCGGACACAGCGCCGCGATCGCCTCGGGCGCGAGCCGGGCGAGCACGGCGCGTGGTGGCTGGACCAGGAGACGATCCCGGAGGCCGGCATCGAACCGCGTGGCCGGGCCCGCGGAGGGATCGGCACGTCGGAACCCATCCTCGACGGTCGCGGCGACCTCACCGAGGATCGCATCGAGCCGGGCGTAGGTCGCGATCGCGCTGGCTGCACGCTCGGCGGCCGCGGGTGACACGTGATGACGACGAGCGATCTCGTCGGTCACCGCGGGCGGCGCGGCGGTGGTGCCCAGGGCGAGGCCGATCGCGAGCACGGCGGCCTGGAGCGGCGCATCGCTGTGATCGGGGGCCATCGGGGCCACCAGCTTGGCCAGGGTCCCGATCCACAGCGCGCGGCTCGCCGGCGCCACCGCGGCCAGATCGGGCGGACCGACCACGAAGAAGTCGGGCGGCTCGCACGCGCCGTCCCGGAGCTCGGTGAGCTCGGTGAGCTCGGTGAGGTCTGCCGCCTCGCCGAGAGCCAGGGCGAGATCGGCGTACACGAACCGGCGCGCGAGGAAGTGGATCCATAGCACGAGCTTTGCGTTCGCGTAGTGCGCACCGAACAGCACGGCGCGATCGCGCTCCGCCACGAGCCGTGCGATCGCGGGGCTCGTGCCCTGCGGCACGCCAGCGACCAGCGCCTCGAAGAACCGGAGCATCATCTTCTCGGGCCCGGTGCACACCTCGGTGGCGCCGATCAACGCCCCTGTCGCCTCCGTGGATTCGTAGATCGCCTGCGGGGTGAGCGGGACCGGCGTCCAGCTGCCGGCGAGCTGAAGGACCAGCAGCTGCTGCGCCCAGAGGCCGACACCGAGGGTGATCTTCGCGAGTCCCGCGGCGTATGCGGGCGTGGGCGCACCCTCCCCGCGCAGCAGGTAGAACCACGGCAGCGCGGACCCGAGCTGGCCGATCCGCCACACATCGATCAACAAACTCGGGGCAGCTCGCCGGCCGACGACGATGCGCCGCGGCCCTCCACGTACGCGGCGCGCATCACCGCGCACGCGTCGAGGACATCGTCCCAGTGCGCGGACATCTGGCGCAGCGCGGAGACGTTCATCGGGCAGGCGTGCTGGTGACGCGTGCCCGGGTACGGGCAGGTCTTGTACTCGATCTCGCCAGGCCGGATGAACTGCGCCGGGGTGCGGCCCTCGCGGATCAGGCGATCCTCGTCGTCGCGGTGGAACTGCTCCTCGATCATCCGCACGAGCCAGGGCGTGCTCGTGCTCACCGCGGCGCTCCCTGCGCGAACAGGCGCTGGGCCTCGCGCATCGCGTGGATCCGCACCCACGAGCCGAGGCTGCCCTTGCCCGCATAGCTCGCGAGCCGCGGCGGAGCGCCATCGGTGGCCGCCAGCAGCCGATCCCGAACGTGGCGACGCACCCGCGCGAGCTCGGAGGCACCGACACCCGCCGCTCCGAGAGCGAGATCGATGCCCGCGCTGCACGTGCGATCGAACGCGGCGATCGCCTGCGGCAGTGCATCGAGGCAGGCGCACGCGAGGTAGAGATCCTCGACGTGCAGCTGCTCGAGGCTCGCGACGGGCGGCGCGAGCCGGGCCGCGAGGTGGGTAGCGAACCGCTCGGGATCGAGGTCGACGTCACGCCAGGCGGCACGTGCACTCGCGAGCCGAGCGTCGAGCGTGGCGGCGAACGCCTCCGGCACCTCCAGCTCCGGACGTGCCTGGCGCACGGTCTCGACGAGTCCCCCCATCCGCGCATGGTACCGGCCCGCAGGTCGTCCGACAAATCGCGATCCGCGGTGGCATACTCGCGGTGATGCGGACCCTCTCCCTGGCCACCGGCGTGCTGCTCGCGACGGGCGTCGCGACGGCGGGGCCGACGTTTGGACCGCTGCCCCGCCCCGGGCCGCCGATCCGCAAACCCGCGAGCGTCAGCTACACCGCCGATGCGCTCGGTGAGTTCGCCGAGGCCAGCCGCGCCGACAAGGCCGGGGACCTCGGCGAGGCCGAGACCCGCTACCGTCGATCCCTCGAGCAGGACAAGCAGGCGAACACGCTCTACAACCAGGCCGACGTCCTGCGCCGCATGGAGCGCTACAAGGACGCGATCGAGATCTACGGCAAGTACCTCGAGGCGGCGCCCGATGCCTCCGATCGCGGCGAGGTCGAGCAGCTGATCGAGCGGCTGCGCCAGACGCCGCCCGTGGTGACCGTCGACGGCGAGGATCCTCGCGCGGTGGTGTTCGTCGATGGCGTCCTCGCGGGTCCATCGCCGCAGACGCTCCAGCTCACCGCGGGTCGGCACACGATCGATCGGATCGGCCCGGGGTCGTTCCAGCACGATGCGATGATGTTCAAGCCGCTCGAGCGCAGGCGGTTCCAGTCCACGGCGCGCAAGGCCGCCGAGGGCAACGTCGTGCTGTCATCGAGTGTGCAGCGGTCTGGAGGGTGGAACGACGACCAGCGTGCGTGGCGCTCGCCGGAGCGGTTCACGCTCGCGCCCGGGCACTACGAGACCCGGATGTTCGGCCCGAACATGTTCTGTAACCCGATCGCGTTCGACGTGCCGAAAGGCGATGGCGTCCTGTTCGTGTTCGTCGAGGCCGCGGAACCCGGCGACGGCGAGCCTCGCCCGCGGTGTCTCGCGGCGACGGTCCGCGTGAAGAAGGTGAGCTTCCCACCATGATCCGCATGCTCCTCGCTCTCGCACTCGTGGCCGCGGTCTCGGGAGGGGCTGCCGCCGATCAGGGAGGCGATCCGCCTGCTGGTGAAGCTGCGGTACGCAAGGGCACACCCGACAAGTTCGCGAAGGCCGCAGGCGATGCGTTCCGGGCCGCGGTCGCCGCGGACAAAGAAGGCGATCTGCGGAGCGCGCTCGGCCTGTATCAGAAGGCGTTCGCGATCTCGCCGCACCCGAGCACGATCTACAACATCGCCGATCTGCAGCGCCGGCTGAATCTTCTGCCGCTCGCGCTCAAGAGCTACGAGACGTACCTCGTGATCGCGCCCACCGCTGCCGACAAGCAGCAGGTCGAGGCGCTGATCGCCAAGCTCGAGAAGACCCCCGGGATGTTGTGGGTCTCCACCCCGCCGGCGAGCGATCCGCAGGCGATCGATCTGACGTCCGCGTACATCCTCGTCGATGGCGAGATCAAGAAGCAGCCCGGGGTGGAGAGCCACGCCGGCCCCTACGGCTACAAGGAAGGCTTCGGGATCGATCTGCGCGGTGGCGAGCACGTGGTCGACGTGGTGACCGCGGTCAGCTTCGGCTCGTCGAGCTGCAAGTTCGGCCCCGGCGAGAACCACGAGTGCATGGTGCGCGCTCCACCGCGAACCGATGGCGCCGTGGTGTTCAACGCCTCGAACCGCAGCCTCGAAGTGCGGCTTCCAAACGACGCCAATCGCCGGAGCCGGAGCGAGGTCCGCTTCGACCTCCCGCCCGGCAAGCAGCGCCTCCAGCTCCGAGATCGCTCGTTCGAGTGCCCGACGATCCCCGTCGACGTGCCGAAGGGTGGCGACCTCGCGTACGTGTTCGTGGCGACCACCGAGTACGATCGGCTCGAGCGCTGCCGGAGCGTGACGGTGACGCAGCACAAGCTGCACTTCGCGCCCTGAGCACTGTGAGCGTGGCTTAGAGCTGCGCGGCGACGACCACGCCGATCAGCGCGGCGACGACGAGCACGACGATCCACACGATGCGGCGCACCGCGGCGTCGCGCGCGGCCAGCTGCGACATGTCAAAGCCGGGCATCCCGGGCGCGGGCGGAGTCGGTGAGAGCTGTGCGGGCTGCGCGAAGCTCGCGAGGTCCATCACCGGGCGGGCCGAGTGCGGCAGGGGCTGCGGTGGTCCGGGGGGGTGGATCACGGCCATCGGTGGCGGTGCCGTCGGCGACTTTCGCTGATGCGGCGGCGGAGGCGGAAACAGTGCGAGGTCCGAGCCGGGCAGCGGCGCGGCGCTGGTCGGCCCGGCGGCGGCGCGTCCGAACAGGGGCGCCGTGGGGAGCGCGGCCTGGCTCGAACGATCGCCCGGCGTGGGGAGCGCGGCCTGGCTCGGGCGCGCGCCGTGCGTGGCGATCGCGGGCTGGCTCGGACGAGCGCCGTGGGTGGGGAGCGCGGCCTGGCTCGGGCGGCCACCGACGTCCGGAGGCGTGGTCGGCTGCTTCCGGTTGGTCACCGGGGTCGGGGTCACCTGCGACCTCAGCACCGGAGGCGGCGTGGTCGGAGGCGGTGCGGGGCGGCCGGGGATCGTGGTCGGCAGGGCGCCGCGGGGCCGTGCCGGTGCGGGTACCTGTGCCGGCTCGGTGGGCGCTTCACCGAGGGAGGAATCGCTCGGGCGGACGATCTGCGCGGGATACGGCGCCGTCACCAGCGGACGTGGTCGCTCTTCGAAGATCGTCGATTCCTCGCCGATCGAGACCGGGACCGTACGCGTGACGTCCGCGCGCTCCGCGTTCTCCACACCACCCAGCACGCGATCGAGCGAGGCGCCCAGCTCCGCCACGGAGGCCCAGCGCTGCTCTGGCTCGCGCGCGAGGCACTTCATGACGATGCGGTCCATCGCCTTGGGGATCGGGACCAGGCCCGACAGCGGATCCGGATCCGTGCGGAGCATCGCGGCGAGCACCGCGGCTGGGCTATTGGCCTCGGCGAACGGCCGGCGCCCGGCGATCATCTCGTACATCACGATGCCGAGCGTGTAGATGTCGGTCTGGCCGGTGCAGACGCCGCCGACCATCTGCTCGGGGGACATGTAATCGAGCGTGCCGATCATCTGGCCCGCGTTCGTCAGGTCCTGGGAGTCCAGGTCGCTCTGATGCAGGATCTTCGCGATCCCGAAATCGAGGACCTTGGCGAAGTTCTCGTCGCCGTCCTTGATCTCGAGGTTGATGTTCGTCGGCTTGAGATCGCGATGGATGATGCCGAGGCCGTGCGCCTCCTCCAGCGACGCGCACACGCCCCGCGCGATCGAGGCCATCTGCTTCCACTCGAACCGGCCACGCGAGCGATACCGCTCGAACAGGCTCTCGCCGTGCAGGAGCTCGAGCACGATGAACAAGGTCCCGTCGTCGGCCTCGCCCATCTCGTACGCGATGATCGTGTTGGGGCTGCGTAGCCGGGTGAGTGTGTCGCCCTCACGGCGGAACCGCGCGATCACGCCCGGGTCCGCCGCGAGCCGGGCGTGCAGGATCTTGAGCGCGAACTGATGGCCGGAGTTCTTGTGGGTCGCGTGGTAGATCGCGCCGAACCCGCCGACCGCGATCCGGAAGTCGATGTGAAACCGGCGATCGAACTCGGTGCCGACCAGCGGATCGTGGACCTGGACGGTCGTCCGGTCGTTCTGATCCTGCTTCCGACTCACCTTCAAACTGTACGAGTGACTACCCACCCACGCGAAATGAAACGACCTCCGATCGCCTCGATCTGGGGCTCGAGAGGCGAGCCTGAGCGCCGCTCATGACTGTCCAGATCTGGTCGACGTATGGCGCAGTCATGAGATGTCGGCGGCTTACGCTGCGCATGGTGCTTGCACACCGCGCACGCGTGCGCGCTACCAGCTCCATCGTGTTCGGCGTCCTCGCGGCCTGTAGCAGCGCTTCGCCGCCACCACCCGCGACCACGGCAGATGCTGGACCGACCATGCAACCGGATGCCACGAGCCCGGTGCCGGACGCCGGTCCCGTGTATCGCTACCTGTGCTCGGCGCCGCCGCCGGCCGGGGCACCAATCCCGATCGCTCCGGCCCTCCCCGCGGCGGGCTGCCCGGTGCTCCACGGCGGGAGCAACACCCTGACCACCACCGGTCACAGCCGGGACTTTCTCCTGGTCCTGCCCGCCAACCTCCAGCCGGACGAGCGCCCCCCCGTGCTGTTCATGTGGCACTGGATCGGCGGCAGCGCGAACGGCTTTCTGCAGAAGGGCGAGGTCCAGGCGGCCGCGGATGACCAGCGCTTCATCGCCGTCCTCCCGGTGGCCCGCGGTGCGACCGTGATCGGCACCTCGTTCAACACCCGCTGGCCGTTCGACATCACGCAGACCGCGTCGCGGATGGACGAGGAGTTCGCCTTCTTCGACGACATGCTCGCGTGCGTCGAGCACCAGTACACCGTCAACCAGCAGTGCGTCTCGACCGTCGGCGTCAGCGCCGGTGCGCTGTTCACCGATCAGCTCGCTCAGGCGCGCAGCCACACCCTCGCCTCGTTCCTCTCGCTGTCGGGCGGCACCAACGCGACGATCATCAAGCCGTGGAATGGTGCGGCGCGAAAGCTCCCCGGCGTGGTGCTGTGGGGTGGCGATGGCCCGCCGCAGATGGACGGCAACAAGGACATCCTCGGCTGCGTCGGCGTCGGGATGGACTTCTCCGTGGCCTCGAAGGCGATGGAGCAGAAGCTCACGACCGACGGCCACTTCTTCATCGAGTGCAAGCACAACTGCGGGCACGTCGAGCCGCCCCTCGATGCGCCACCCGGCGAATCGAAGTACGCGGGCATGTGGGAGTTCGCGCTCAACCACCCGTTCTGGTTGCCACAGGGCCAATCGCCGTTCCTGGACCACGGCCTGCCCACCAGCCTGCCGCAGTGGTGCGGCATCGGGGCGGACTCGGCGACCCCGCGCACCGGCGGTGGCTGTCCGGCCGCCGAGAATCCCTGCACCAACTAGCGATCGTCGATCGTGTGATCTCGCGCGGTTCGAGATCGCAAGTTGCTCAAGTTGAAACCGTCCCCTCTACAGAAGCCCGTGCCTGCGGAGCTTGTTGATGAACGTGGTGCGCGGCATCCCCAACGTCTTGGCCGCGGTGGACTGGTTGCCGTTCGCCGCGGTCAGGGCCGCCGTGAGCCGGCGCCGTTCGATGTCCTCCATCACCGCGTCGTGGGGCCGCGCTTCGGTCCCGGCAGAGATCTCCTCGACCAGAGGCTCGATCGGGGGCGCGCGATCGGACAGCTCGAGGTCGTCGGCGGTGAGCTGCTCACCCTCCCCGAGCACGAGGGCGCGCTCGAGGACGTTCTCGAGCTCGCGCACGTTGCCTGGCCACGCGTAGCCCATCATCCGCGCGAGTGCGTCGGGTGCGAGGTCACGGAGCGGACGGCCGGCCCGGCGCGCGGCGCGGGGGAGCAACGCGGCGCACAGGGCCGCGAGATCGGCGCGGCGCGCGCGGAGCGGGGGCACCATGATCTCCACGACCCGGAGCCGGAAGTAGAGATCCTCGCGGAACTCGCCCCTGGCGACCATGGCCTCGAGGTCGCGATGGGTGGCGGCGACGATCCGCACGTCGACGCTGACCGGGCTGGTGGCGCCGACGCGCATCACCACGCGCTCCTCGAGCACGCGCAGGAGCTTGGGCTGGAGCTCGAGGGGCAGCTCGCCGATCTCGTCGAGGAACAGGGTGCCGCCGTCGGCGAGCTCGATCGGCCCGCGGCGGAGCCGGGTGGCGCCCGTGAACGCTCCGCGCTCGTGGCCGAACAGCTCCGACTCGAACACCGAGGTTGCGATCGCCCCGCAGTCCACGTGCATGAACGGGCCCTCCGCGCGCGTCGAGAGGCCGTGGAGCGTGCGCACCAGCAGGCCCTTGCCGGTGCCAGACTCGCCGAGCACGAGCACGCTCGCGTCGCTGCGCCCCACCCGCTCCACGGTCGAGCGTAGCTCGCGCATCGCCTTGGACTCACCGACGAGCGTCGCGCCCTCGGTGGCCGCCTCCACGCGCTTGCGGAGGAACCGGTTCTCGTCCTCCAGTCGATCGCGGAGCTCGCGGATCTCCGTGTTCTGGCTCTCGAGCGTGCGCGACAGCTCCGTGATCGTGCCGAACGCGCGCGCGTTGCCCAGGGCCACCGCGAGCTGGCTCGCGATCGCGCCGAGCAGATCGCGATCATCCGAGGAGTAGAGGTCTCCACTCTTCCGCGGACCGAGCACGAGCCACGCGACGATCGCATCGTCATCGCCCACGCGCACCGGCACCGCGTAGCCATCGTCGGTCACGATCGGCTCGCTCGGCACGCCCTCCCCGAGCGCGTGCCCGATCCGCCAGCCCTCAC
Source organism: Myxococcales bacterium (assembly GCA_016720595.1). GTDB lineage: Bacteria > Myxococcota_A > Polyangia > Haliangiales > Haliangiaceae > JABFXX01. Next base: position 120,876 of record JADKKI010000020.1, on the reverse strand, counting down.
CGTCCTTGAGGAACAGCGCGCCCCACTCCGCGCGCACGGCCTCCACGAGCTGCACCACGGCCTCCCGTGCGAGATCCGCCGGCTCGCGCAACAGGGCCAGGCTCTCTCCCGCATGCCGCAGGGCCTCGATGTAGTGCTGGCGATCGCGGAAGAACCGCCGATCCACCCAGGCGCCGACGCGTCCGCGGATCGGCCCGAACAAGGCCGCCGCGCACAGGCCGGCCACGAGGTGCGGCCACGGCCCGGCATCCCCGACCAGTGCGCCCGTGGTCCAGCCGGCCGCGAGCACCACGCCGAGGTACACGATGACGGCGGCGCCGGTGGTGACCGCATAGCCCAGCGAGCTCTTGATCAGCGCGTCGACGTCCGCGAGGCGGATCCGCAGCACCGCGAGCCCGTAGGCGCAGAACCACAGGATCGCGATCGCGACGACGAACGGCTGGTAGCGGACGATCAGGAACTTGTCGAGATCAGCGATCGCGATCGGGACCGCAGCGAGCACCGGGATGGCGCCGAGCGCGTGGCCGAACAGGAGCCAGCGCAGCTGGGCGCGCAGCACGCCGGTCGCCCTGCGGTGCGCGCGGAGCTGCGCGACCAACCCGGCCGACGTGTGGATCGGGATCGACGCGATCTGCACCGCGATGCAGACCACCGCCCAGCGCAGCGCGCGATCGCCGGTGAGCGGATCGGCGGCGGCCACCGCGAGCGCGATCGCGCAGCCCACGCCGAGCACGAGCGCGAGCGTGAACGAGACGCGCGGCCATTTCGGCCGGGTCTGGCTCACGCGGTGGGGGAAGTCGATCGAGAGGTGGAGCGCGATCGGTGGGCCGCAGAACAGGGCCGCGAGGAAGCCCAACCCCAGCACCGGATGGACGATCAACCGCGTCCACGACAGCGCGCCGACGTAGACCACCGCATAGATCACCGAAGTGCGATAGAACCGCTGCGCGTCGAGATCCTTGGGCCGGCCGAGCCGCGCGACCAGCCCGAGCACGAGGAGGATGGTGGCGAGCAAGGTCGCGACCAGGGCCGACCAGGGGGGCGGGGACTGCCGGAGCACCAGCGTGACCTCGTGCGGCGCGCCGGCTCGTGTGACGCCGAGCACCACGGTCTCGCCCGGGGCCCGATCGAGGACGCGGAACGCATAGTCGAGCGTGCTCGAGACCCGGGTCCCATCGACCGCGACGATCACGTCGCCCTCGAACAGCCCTGCCCGCTCGGCCACGCCATCGTCCTCGACGTGCACCACGCGGTGCCCCGTGAATGCCTGGAATCCCTTGTCGGGGGCGTGCCAGGCCGCGATCACCACCGCGATCGCATACGCGAGCGCCAGCATCGGCGGGACGACCATCCACCACGACGCCTTTCGCACCACGGCGGGACCTTGCACGATCTGGGACGGACCGTAAAGCCGGAAAACGCGCCCCGGGACACCCTGCGACCCCGCAGGCCGGCCTGGCGCGAGCGCCCCTGGTTGGCTATCGTCCGCGCGATGAAGCGCCGCACGTTCCTGTTCGCCTCCGCCTCGACGGCGGTCCTCCTGGCCTTCCGTAAGCAGCTCTCGTTCGCGAAAGGTGAGCCCGCCGTGAAACTCGAACCTCTCCTCGCTCCCTTCGGCGGCGCCAACGGCGGCGTCCCCCCGTTCGACAAGATCAAGGTCGCGGACTTCAAGCCCGCCCTGATGAAGGGCATGGATCTCCAGCGCGCCGAGATCGCCGCGATCGCGGACAACGCCAAGCCCGCCACGTTCGAGAACACGATCGTCGCACTCGAGGACTCGGGTCGCCCCCTGGCCCGGGCGGCCACGCTGATGGGCGTCTACACGTCCACGATGAACGACAAGGCGATGCAGGGCGTGGAGACCGAGATGTCGCCGGTCCTCGCCGCGTACAACGACGAGATCACGCAGAACGAGAAGCTGTTCGCGCGGATCAAGGCCGTCTATGACGCCAAGCCGAAGCTGAACAGCGAGCAGCAGCGCCTGCTCGAGGTGGTCTACAAGAACTTCGCGCGGCGCGGTGCAGCGCTCGGAGCCAAGGAGAAGGCGCGGCTCAAGGAGATCAACACCAAGCTCGCGTCGCTCTACACCACGTTCACGCAGAACCAGCTCGCCGACGAGGAGAGCGGCATGGTGCTGATCGACAAGGAGAGCGACCTCGCCGGCCTGCCCGATTCGATCAAGGCCGCGACCGCGCAAGCCGCGGAGGCCAAGGGCAAGAAGGGCAAGTGGGCGATCACGAACACCCGCTCGAGCGCCGAGCCGTTCCTGACCTACTCGTCGAACCGCGCGCTCCGCGAGAAGGTCTTCCGGATGTGGATCAGCCGCGGCGACAACGCCGGCGCCCACGACAACAAGCCGATCATCACGCAGATCCTCGCCCTCCGCGGCGAGCGCGCCAAGCTGCTCGGGTTCCCGAGCCACGCGCACTGGATCATCGACGACAACATGGCCAAGACGCCCGATGCGGCGATGGCCCTGACGATGAAGGTCTGGAAGGCCGCTGTCGCGCGCGTGCGCGAAGAGGTCGCCGACATGCAGAAGGTCGCGGATGCGGAGAAGACCAAGCTCAAGATCGAGCCGTGGGACTACCGCTACTACGCGGAGAAGGTGCGCAAGGAGAAGTACGACCTCGATCAGAACGAGGTGAAGCCGTACCTCCAGGCCGAGAAGCTCCGCGAAGGCATGTTCTGGGCCGCGGGCCAGCTCTACGGCTTCGCGTTCAAGCAGATCACCGGCGTGCCCGTCTACCACCCCGATGTCCGCGTCTGGGAGGTCACCAAGGGCGGCAAGCGCGTGGGCCTCTGGTACTTCGATCCGTACGCCCGTGATGGCAAGCGCTCCGGCGCGTGGATGAACGAGTACCGGACCCAGGAGGCGTTCAAGGCGCCGACCACGCCGATCGTGTCCAACAACTCGAACTTCGTGCAGGGCAAGCCCGGCGAGCCGGTCCTGATCTCGTGGGACGACGCGGTCACGATGTTCCACGAGTTCGGCCACGCGCTGCACGGCCTCAACTCGAACGTGCACTACCTCTCGCTCGCCGGCACCAACACGAAGCGCGACTTCGTGGAGTTCCCGAGCCAGCTCAACGAGCACTGGCTCCCCACGCCCGAGGTGCTCAACAAGTACGCCCTTCACTTCGAGACCAAGAAGCCGATGCCGAAGGAGCTTCTCGAGAAGATCATGAAGGCGAAGAACTTCAACAACGGGTTCAAGACCGTCGAGTACCTGATGTCGACGATCTACGATCTGAAGATCCACACCGCGCCCACCGACAAGCCGATCGATCCGGCGGCGTTCGAGAAGGCGACGATGAAGGAGATCGGCGCGCCCACCGAGATCGTGATGCGCCACCGCCCGCCGCACTTCGGCCACATCTTCGCCGACGACGGCTACTCGGCTGGGTACTACAGCTACATCTGGGCCGACACCCTCACCGCCGACGCCGCCGAGGCGTTCGTCGAGGCGAAGAGCTTCTACGACAAGAAGACCGCGAAGAAGCTGCACGACGCGATCATGAGCGTCGGCAACTCGGTGTCGCCCGAGGAGGCGTTCAAGAAGTTCCGCGGCCGCGATGTCGACACCAACGCGCTGATGCGAGATCGCGGCTTCCCGGTCACCTGAGGCTCGACCGGGACCGTATGCTCCGGGGATGAGCTCCCCGTACCGCGACGAGGGCGTACCGGCTGGCGAGGTGGAGACCACGGGCGAGCCGCAGCCGCTGGCCTCGTTCGATGTCTCCGGCGCCAAGGGCAGTGACGGCGTCAACGGCCGGCCCGGCAGTTCGGGCCAGGCCACGGGCTATAGCGGCGGGAATGGGCAGGACGGTGGGCCGTCCCAGGCGGGCGAGAACGCCGGGCAGATCCGGCTCGAGCTGGTCGCCGACGACGCGGCAGGTGCGGTCAAGCTCGGCGGCGAGCTGTTCACCCCGCACGGCCAGAAGCAGCCGATCCGCAACCTGATCGTGATCGACGAGACCGGGTTCATCCCGCTGCGTGCGATCGGCGGCGACGGTGGCCGTGGCGGCAGCGGTGGCCGCGGTGGCGATGGTGCACGCGGCTCCGATGGCTCCGATGCCACGCGGTGGAGCACCGGTGGAGACGGCGGGAGCGGCGGGAGCGGCGGCAGTGGCGGAAACGCCACGAGTGGATCGCCCGGCGGTGAAGGCGGTCAGATCGTGGTCTCGGTCAGCGAGGACGACACCCCGCTGCTCATGCTGATCCGCCACGACATCCGCGGCGGCGGTGGCGGCGGCGCAGGGATCAACGGCGGAGGCGGCAGCGGTGGTTCGGGCGGCAGCGGCGGCAGCTCGTACAGCTGGACCACGACGTCGAGCTATCGCGATTCGCAGGGCAACACGCAGACGCGAACGCACTACCACCGCAACGCAGGTGGCAGCGACGGCCCGTCGGGACGCAACGGACCCTCGGGCAATGCGCAGGTCCGGAAGGGCGCCGACGGCGAGGACGGTCAGTTCGCGATCGAGGTCACCTCCGCCGACGGCAAGCTCGCGACCTATCCCTCGCGCTACGACCTGCGGCTGGTCTCGTTCGCGCACGATTCTCTCAACGAGGACTGCGTGTACGAGCCGCGCGAGCTGGTGCGCGTGTTCGATCTCGAGGTCGAGAACGTGGGTGGCATGCCCACCCCGTCGCGGGACGAGCTCGCCCTCGCGATCGCGGCCGGCGGCTGGGTCAAGCCCGAGCCCGGCGAGCTGCGGTGCGTCCGCGGCCTCGCACCGGGGAGCCGCTACAAGGTGCCCGGCGAGCTGACCTTCCGGATCGCCGATCACACCCCCACCGCGCCGAGCGAGCCGCTCGAGGTCGAGGAGTCGATCTACCAGCGCGCGATGTTGCCGTCGGTGAAGCGGGACTTCGAGCACTTCCAGGAAGGGAGCGCCGTCGAGCAAGGGCGGTTCGTGATCCGCTATCCGGTGCGGCTCTCGACCGTCGAGAATCTGCACTCGCTCGCCGCGGGCGAGGCCACGCGCGTGCGGTTCAGCCTGACCAATCAGTCGCGGTTCGCGCTCGGCGCCGGATCGGACTGCAAGCGCGTGGTCCGGATCCGCGTCACCACTGCGCCCGACTCCGAGCTCGGAGACGAGCACGTCACGCTGATCGCGGACGGTGCGGAGCTGTCTCCCGGGGCCGGATGGACCCACGACCTCGCCACGCTCGGCGCGGGCGACACCACCGCCCTCGAGCTCACCGTCAGGATCAAGGACTCGGCGCCCGAGTATCTGCGGTTCGCGGCTCACGTCACGCTCGAGCTCGGCGCGCTCGATGCCCCGGCGAGCACGCGGCCGGTGCAGCTCCGCGGCTTCGACGTGCGCGTGGCACGCCCGTTCCAGGTCTCGGATGCGGACGTGCTGCTCGTGGTCAACCACCGCACCACCCGCGAGGAGATCGAGGCGTGGGATCAGCTCGGTGCGCGCCTCGCCTTCAAGACGGCGATCTGGGATCTGTCGCGCGAGCGCCACCTCGATCTCGAGAAGCCCCTGCACGGTGGGGTCGCGCTCGCCGATTGGTTCGCGCGGAAGGCGCTCGTGATCCTCGACAACGAGATCGAAGGCCCGGAGGGCCCGACGTACCCGCACGTGTTCCTCGCCGACGATCAGGCCACGCGCGCCGCCGTGGCCGGCATCGACATCGCCTTCGTCGGCAAGGGCTTCACGTTACGCCGATTGCTCGTGCCCTCGCCGCCTCCGAGTGATGCACCGTTGCCCCCCGCCGCCGAGGACACCACCGCCCTGGTCAAGACGATGCAGGACGCGCCGCGGGGCAGAACCACCGTGTACCGCACGTACTGGTTGCGCTGGTGGGCAAAGCCGGCGCCGGAGTGGCTCGAGAAGCAGGCCCACAAGGTCAGCGCGCAGCTCGGCGAGATGCTCCCCGACCAACGGCACGTCGTCATCCACCGGTTCGCGCCGGAGGTCGATGGCAAGAGCATGTGGATGAACAAGTGGAAGGTCGGCACCATCGAGAGCGTTCGCTCGCTCGATCTCGATGCCGGCGCGATCGTGCACGCCTCCGTCGGCGACCAGGAGCTCCACGATCCCGCGTACTCGGCCAGCGATCACGCCACCACCGCGCTGCTGGTGATGTTCGACTTCGACGAGAACCTGGAGCGGCTGAAGCGGTTGATCGGGCGCGACGAGATCACCCCGGCCGTGCTCACCCCGGTGGTCGATGCGCTGCTCCTCGATCTCGCGAACGAGCTGGCCGCGGTCCTGGCCCCGGGCTGGAAGGGCGAGACCTCGGGCAAGGAGCTCGAGACCCAGCTGCCACGACTCGAAGCGCTGTCCCGCACTGGCCTCTCGGCGACCTACGGGTCGGTGGGCGGCCTCGCCCTGGTCCGGCTCGCCGGCTCGCTGATGTTCCTCGGCCGCAGCCAGGTCTCGTGGTGGGAGAACGTGCCGCCGTGGCGGTGGATGCGGCGCGGGCCGAGCGCGCGGCACAAGATCGCGCGGCACCTCGATCGCTTCCTCGAGGGTGCGTTCGGCGAGCACAACCTCGCGCAGGCGCGGGGGGATGCGGAGGTGATCGCCAAGCAGCTCGACAAGCTCCACCACGAGGAGCGCAAGTCGAAGCTCGCGGCGAAGAAGCGGTACTGGGCGCTGGAGCAAGCCCGGGAGCCCATCGCGTCGAAGACGATCACCTCCGACACCGAGCTCCTGGTCACGCCCGAGGAGCGCGTGATGACTGGCACCGACTACGATGCGATCATCACGGACAAGGCCACCGATGCCGTGCTGCGGATGGCGCTGGTGGCGGCCGCGGAGCAGCAGCACAAGGAGCTGGTGGTCACCGAGGCTCGCGACACCGACGCGCGCGTCGCGTGATCTGCGACGCCGTCCCATGGGTTCGCGGCGGGCATCAACGCCAGCCGAAGAGGCCGAGCAGCGCGCCGAGGATCCCGCCGCCCAGCACGAGCCACGTCGAGTTCACCCGGTAGCGAACGAGGAGCACGCTCCCCACGAGCGCGATCGCGATCGTCGCCGGATCGACGAGCGCCGTGCGACCGATCGCCGCTCGCGCCCGATGTGGATCGCGAGCTCGGTGGAGTTGGGCCCCGGGATCAGGTTCGTGGCGCCGACCAGATCGAGGAAGTGGTCGCGGGTCATCCAGCCACGGCGCTCGACGACCTCGTCTTGCATCATCGCGATGTGCGCGGCCGGCCCACCAAACGCCGTGGTCCCGAGGCGGAGGAACAGCCACGCCAGCTCGGCCAACCGGGTCACGGCGGGGCGCACGGGGGCCGGATCGGGCACGGTGCGAGCTTACCCAGATCCACGGCGCGCGCCGGTATATGCTGGGGATCGTGCTGCGTCGTAGTGGCCTCTCGCGCATGCTGTGGTCCGTCGTCGGCGCGACCTCGCTCGGCGCATGCGGGCGGGTCGGCTTCGGTGACGATGGTGGTGCCCTCGCACTTGCGAGCTCGCTGCAGCTCACCATCGAGTGCGGCCTGGTGCCGGCGAGCGCAGCGCTCGAGGTGCAGAACCCGGGTGAGGTTCCCGTGCAGATCACCGACTTCGACGCGACGGGTGGGTTCGCCCTCGACGACACCCTGCCGATCGAGATCGCGCCCGGTGCATCGGTCAAGCTCGCCGTCCGCCCGCCCACCGCCGTGATCGGCACCGATCGGAGCGGGGTCGCCAAGACCGGTGCGTTGACGCTCGTCACCACGGCCGGGCCGTACACCGTCGACCTGATCGCCGACGTGATGGGCGCCAACCTGGACGTCACGGACAGCAGCGGGATGCCCGTCACGTTGACGTTCAGCGGCCCCGCGTGCCCTGCACCGATCACGGCGCGGATCGCCAACTCCGGCAACCGGGCCGTGACCCTCACGGCGATCGCGCCCGGTGCGTTCCGCTACACCGGGTTCATCTCGGGCGAGCTCTCGCTGGCGGCCGGTGTGTCGGCGGACATCAGCGTGCGCCCGTTCACCATGAGTGCGTGTTCGACCAGCGAGGCGCTCCACTTCATGGTGACCGGCTCGGTGTGCACCACCACGCCGCTCGTTCTCGCGGCGAGCTTCGCTCTCACGGGCTCGACGACCTGCGTGTGCACGTGAGCACCTCGCGCTGCCTCGTGCTCGCGCCGTTCCTCACGCACATCGAGCCCGCGTGCGAGCGTGGCCTCCGCGAGCTCGAGCGGCGCGGGCTTGCGGTCCGCCGCTATGCCGCGACCGCAGCAGTCGATCGTACGCGCTGCGAGGCCGCATCCTCCGCGCTCGCCGATGGCTACGACGAGATCGTCTGGATCGATTCGGATATCTCGTTCGATCCCGACGACGTCGAGAAGCTGCGCACGTCCCCGCATCCGATCATCGCCGGGGCCTACGCGAAGAAGGGCGCCCGAGCGCTCGCCTTGCAGCCAGAGCCTGGCACCCGCGAGCTCCGGCTCGGCGAGGGCGGCGGGACGATCGCCGTGCGCTACGTCGGCGCGGGGTTCCTCCTGACCCGACGCCCGGTGTTCGACGACATCCAGCGGACGTTCTCGCTCCCCGTGTGCAACACGCGGTTCGGGGCGCCGATGATCCCGTACTTCCTCCCCATGGTGATCGCGGATCCAGCACGGGCGGGGGCCTACTGGTACCTCGGCGAGGACTACGCGTTCTGCGAGCGCGCGCGCCAGGCGGGTCATCAGACGTTCGTCGATACGACGATCCGGCTCGGGCATGTGGGCTCGTACACCTACGGGTGGGAGGACGCCGGCCAGGCAGTCACCCGGGTCACCGGCGTCGCGATCGGGTTCCCCCCGGACGAATGACGACGACTGACGACGACTGACGACGAGTGCTCGACCTTCGTGCTCGTTCGCCGGATACTGGGGTCGTGGTCCCGCGCAGAGAGTCCGTGATGTGGCTTGGACTGGCGCTGGTCTTCGGTGGTTGCGGGCGGATCGGGTTTGACGCCGCGGCCAAGGCGAACGCGACCGATGCCGGTTCTGACAACCCGGATGGCGTCACCGCGCGTTGCGATCGAGCCCAGCCGTTCGGCGCGCCCGTCCGACTCTCGGCCCTCAGCTCGGCCTCCGCGGAGATCGGCGTCGAGCTGACCGATGACCAGCTCGATGGCTTCCTGTGGAGCGATCGAAGTGGTGCCGACACCCTCTACGAGACCACCCGCGCGAGCACGACCGACACGTTCGGCGCGCTCGATACGTTGCCCGCGCTGGCCGGATTCGCGCCGGCCGGGTTCGCCGCGCCCTCGGTCGGGGTCTCGCCCGATCGCGACCCGTGCCCGTCGGGCGACGGCCTCAGCGTGGTGTTCGGGTCGCTCCGACCAGGTGCCGGCGACTGGGACCTGTGGCTGGCGACCCGACCGACGCGGACGTCACCGTTCGCGCCGCCGGTCGCGCTGACCTCGATCAACACCGCGAATGCGAACTGGGGCGCCTACCTGACCAGCTCCGGGTTGGGCCTCTATTACGTGGAGGGCACGGACCTCCGCGTGGCCTATCGCGCGAACACGACGACGACGACGTTCTCGGCACCGACGGTGCTCGCCGAGCTCAACACGGCGGACGCCGAGTTCGAGCCCACGGTCACGCCCGACGAGCTCACGATCCTGTTCGCTTCGTCACGAGCCGGGGGACAGGGCGGCCTCGATATCTGGCAAGCGACCCGCGCGAGCAAGAGCGATGCGTTCTCGGCGCCGACCGCCGTGAGCGAGCTCAACACGACCGGCGATGACATCCCGTCGTGGATCTCGCCGGATCTGTGCGAGCTCTATCTGACGCAGTCGACGATGACGAATGGCTGGGATCTGTTCGTGGCCCGACGGCCGTGAGGCGCGGAGACGTCCACCTCAGTGATGGCCACCGCCGCCGCCGCCACCACCGTTGCCGCTACATCCGTCCCCGCTCGGATCGGCGGGGTTGGTGAGCGGGTTCGACCCGCTGCCGGTGCCCGGCATGTTCACGCAGCTCACCGTCCCGTCGATCGTCCTGCCGGCACCGTCGGTGACGCCGATCAGGGTGACATCGAGATGGTTGGCGATGGTCGGGAACTCGTTCGCGTCGACCCGCACGTCGCCACTCGTCACCTGCCAGCCCGCGCCGGTGGTCAAGATCGCGATCGCGGCGTGGTCAGGGATCGGCGCGAGGCCGCCTGCCGTGGCCGGGAACGTCATGCCGACCGGCGCCGGATCGGGGAGCACGACCTGGAGCGTGAAGGCGCTCGTCGGGCTTGTGACGCTGAGCTGGAGCGCCGGCTGAGGCACGCATCCGGTGCCCTCGCATCCCGAGAACGTGAAGCAGCTGACGGCGACATCATCGCCAGCCGCGTCCACGATCATCTGGGTCACGCCGCCATCGACGATGGTCAGGTTGGCCGCACCCACGGTGTCCGTCGCGTTCGCGTAGCGAGCAATGGCCGGCAGGATCACCACGACCGACACCACGAAGCCTACCGTGCGCGCCATCCCACCATCCTACCGGCACACGCCGGCCCCAGGGGAGAGAACACCGGCAAGGCCTGGCACCGCGGCCTCGAGGCCCCGTGGCCGGCCGCGTCACGCGTGTAGCGTGTGCGCGGCAACGGCGGCGGCGACCTCGTCGATGGCCGAGCGCAGCTTCCAGCGTGCGAGGCGGCGCGCCGCCTCTGCGTGAAACGCATCGAGATCCGTCCACAGCGCCGCCACGGCCGCGGGTAAGTCCGTAGCGTCGAAGCTCCAGATCGCGTCCGCGAACGCCGCCGCGGTGGGATCGCTCGAGGTCTCGGCGATCACCGGGATGCCGTTGATCAGCGGATAGAAGCAGCGGATCGGCGTGAACGCGGCGGTGTCATCCTCCTTGCGGAGATCGAGCACGGCGCGGGCGCGAAACATCCGCACGTCGCGCGAGGTGCCGTACTCGCCGAACGCGACCTCGAGCCGCACGCCCGCCGTGCGCAGGCGATCGAGGATCCGCTGACGCCGCGCGGTCACCGCACCGTGGAACACGAGCGCATCGCCGGGCTCGCGGGCCCGATCTGCGCGCACCATCGCGGGGCAGTGTGCGAACGGGATCAGCGTCGCGCGGCCAGGCGGGAGGAACGGGAGGTTGGTCGCGGAGTAGTCCCACACCGGGAACCGCGCCAGCGCCATACGATAGGCCGGCGTGATCAGGGGATTCCCGACGAACGCGAGCTGCTCGCTGTTGAACACGAGTGTGTCCGCGGGGAGCGCGGCGACGTGAGCCTCGGCGAGCAGGTGACCACCGACGATCAGGTTCCACGCCTCGAGATCGATGTGGTTCGTCGAGCGCACGACGCGCTGACCGCAGGCGACGAGCATCGCCGCGAGGTACTCGGCGCAGTCGTCGAGCGCGTGCGCGTGGACGTACCCGTCCGGCACGATCTGCGTCACGTTGAACGGCCGCATCGCCTCCCTCGTTCGGCATCGACGACCTGCGCGAGCCCGATGCTCCACGGTCGCGGGACGATCCCGAGCGCCCGGATCTTGGTCGTGTCGAGCACGGTGGCAGCGGGCCGCGCGGCCTTGCGCGGGTCGTCCTCGCTCGTCGTGGGCACCACGCGCGTCACCTCGATCCCGGCGGCCTCCGCGATCGCGCACGCGAAGCCATGGCGGCTGGTGGCGCCAGCGCCGGTGTAGTGAAGGATCCCGCCGGGCGCGCCGCACGCCGCGAGCTCGAGCAACGCGTCCGCGAGATCGTCGGCCCACGTGGGGCAGCCGTGGCGATCGGTGACCACGCGGATCGATCGCCGGCTCGCGAGTCCCGCGAGGATCCGCTGGACGAAGCCGTCGCCACCCGCGGCGAACAGCCACGAGGTCCGGATCACCGTGCCACCCGCCGCGAGGACCTGCGCCTCGCCTGCGGCCTTGCTCTCGCCGTACGCGCCCACGGGGCCGATCGGATCGTCCTCGCGATACGGCCGGCCGAGCTCGCCATCGAACACGTAGTCGGTGGAGACGTGGAGGAGCGGGATCGCCTGCGCGGCGCACGCACGCGCGACGTTCCCCGCACCGGTCGCGTTGACCGCGAACGTCGCCTCGCGCGCGGTCTCCGCGCCATCTACGTAGGTGAACGCCGCGGCATTGACCACGGCATCCGGTGCGTCGGCGACCAGCCGGGAGGCGAGGGCGGAGGGATCGCAGATGTCGAGCTCGGCGCGCGAGCGCGCGATGATCTCGACGCCACGCGCGGCACCGCGGACCACCAGGCGGCGGCCGCACTGCCCGTGGCCGCCGGTGACCAGGATCCTCATGGCGAGAACGCCGGGAGCTCGGCATCCGCGAGGAGCGGTGCGGCGGCATCGCGCGCCGAGACCAGCGGCGTGGTCAGCGGCCACGGGATGGCGAGGGTGGGATCGTCCCAGCGGAGCGCGCGATCATCCGCGGGATCGAAGGGCGTGGTCAGCTTGTAGAGCACGTCGGCGCGCTCGGAGATCGCCTGATAGCCGTGCGCGAACCCCGCCGGGATGTACAGCTGGCGGCGATTGGCTGCGGAGAGCTCGGTCCCGAACCACTGTCCGAACGAGGGCGAGCCGCGGCGAACATCGACCGCCACGTCGTAGATCTCGCCATGGAGCACGAGGACGAGCTTGGCCTGGGGCGAGAGGCGGTAGTGGAGGCCGCGCAGCGCACCACGCACCGAGCTGGCGAGGTTGTCTTGCACGAACACGTCGGAGATCCCGAGCGTGCCGCGTGCTCGCTGCGATACAGCTCCATCACGCTGCCGCGCGGATCGGCGTGCACCTCGGCTTCGAGGAGCAGCACGCCGGACAGCGGTGTGGTGGAGCCCTTCACCCGTTCATCCTCGCACGACCGCCCGCACGCTCCAGACGCGGCAAGCAGACCGGCCGTCAATCTGGGATGACGTCGAGCCAGGTCACATAGGCCAGATCGTGCTGGATGAGCAGGCCGAACGTCCCGGCGGAAGGGAGCTCTTGCGGGGGCGGGAGGAGGAGCATCTCGTCCGGTCGGCTCTCATTCGATGCGTGGCAGGCCAGCTGATCATCCGCGGTGACCCACAGCGAGGCCTCGTGGGAGACGCCCGGGGTCACGCTGAGCGCGTCTTTCGGTCCCTGCGCGAGCACCGTCATGTTGCGGGCGGCATCGATCTCCAGGAGCACGAGCTTGCCCAGGGCGCCGTCAGAGTCCTGGTTGATCGCACAGGCGTAGGCGTGACCTGCGGCCCCAAACCCGACGACGCCTGCGATCGCATCGACGAACCCTGGCGGCCCCCCGTCGAAGATCTTCGCGGTGATCCGTGCCGCCGGCACTCGCTCGACCGACTCGAGCCAGCCGAGATTCGCTGCACCATAGCTCGCGTCTCCCGCCTCGAAATCGAACGTCCATCCCGTCACGCTCTCGGCCTCCCAGCCCGCCAAGGACTTCAGGCCGAAGAACCGCCGGCTCTGGCAATCAGCCGGCTTGGTCGGTGCTGGATCGCACGTATCACCGAGGTGGTCCGCGTCGGAGTCGGCGGGCATCGGATCAGCGATCTGCGGGCACGGATCGCAGGCGTCCCGAAGTCCATCGCCGTCCTCGTCGGGGCTGGCGAGGTCGCAGCCGACGGGGACCGGGCAAGATGCTGGCGGCGTCAGGCCGAACACGAGGTCGCAGCCTCCGAGCGCGACCGACGCGCAGATCACGAGGCGCCACACCAGATCACCGTATCACGCGCCCTCGACTCCTCCTGCCGGCCAGCGAGGCAGCCACCTCCCACGGCGCTACCCAGGCGAAACCACATACGGCCCGTGGGGCACGGCGCCTGCACCCGATCGGCCGATGCGCCTTGGGCCCGTGATCTTGTTCGTCCTCGCGGCCTGTGGTGACGACGGCGGCAGCGGTACCCCCACCGATGCACCCGCGAGTGTCGATGCCGCGGTCGATGCGGCAGCCGGAGGGACGTGCACCGGGGCGTGCCGGACGACCAGCCTCACCGCCACGTTCGGCGCCGACGTGCGCACCCTCGATCGCGCGTACTACGGGATCACCAAGACCGCGACGGATGCCACGCTTCACGTCGAGGCCTACAAGGGCGGAGGCGCGGGGTGCCCGACCATGACCTCGCCGACCCCGGACTACACGGTGATCCTCGGCAAGGTTCTGATCACCGCTGGCGGGACCTCCCCAGGAAACCTGCTCGACTTCACCGGTGACCTCCTCGACGGCCCGCTGGGCGCGGCCGCAACCACCGTGACCCTCCAGGGCAAGACCCTCGACGTCTGCCCGACCTGCGTCGGCATGCCCGCGCCAGCAGATCCGGACGGTTTTGCCGCGCTCGATGCCTCGTTGACGTTCGCAGCGGGGACGATCGTCGGCCACGTGTTCGCCACGCACTGCGACTCGCTCGACGAGCTTCAGTGAGGCCCTTGGCTCACCACGTCAGCCAGTATTGAACCTTGCCCCCGCCCTTCGTGCTCACCGAGTCCGGCGGGCGGTGATCCGGGCCCAGGTAGTCGAGGTTCGCATGCAGCGTGTACACGCTGAACGGATCGATCAACGCGTCGGGTGGCACCATCGTGTTCGGTGCGAGATCACCGTAGACCAGGGTCCTGACCTCGAGTTCACGCTCGGACCCGTTGAGGATCAGCGTGACCCCGGAGCCATGCGCGACGAGCTCGACGTCGTGTCCGCCCACCACCTCGGTCGCGCTCCCGATCACCCGGCCCTCCTCGATCTCGAGCTCGGAGGTCACGCGGACCACGTGACTCGCCGCCGCCAGGCCGAGGAACAGGGCCGATCCCAGCACCGCGGAGGCCGCGGCGGCCGCCCAGTGGATCCAGCTCCGCCGCGGTCCCCACTTGAACAGGATCACGGTCCCAAGGACGACGAGCGCGACGATCGCAATCGCTCCGTAGACCACCACACTCGACACCAGCATGCCCGTCGGTACCACACCCGCGCCCGGTAGTTCGCCGCGCCGCGGGTTGGCACACACACCGGCACGGGCTTCACGAGTTCGGGCTCGGGCCGATTCAACGGGCATGAAGCCCGTGGCAGCCGAGCGGTCGAGCCTCGACCTCATCCCCTCCCTCCGCGAAGCCGCCGACGACGCCCACGCGTTCGCCCGGGGCTCGAACCCGGCCCACTTCGACGCACACTTCGAGGCCCTTGAGCCGCCGGCGCGCCCCACCCTGCGCATCGAGGCCTCCGAGCTGATCCGCCTCCTCGAGATCGACAACGCCCAGGCCGTCGCGCGCGAGAGCCGCCGCCGGCTCGCGATCGAGATCCCGTCGCTCGCCCACGCACGCAGCGTGCGCTGCTACGACCTCGACGCAGACGACCGCCTCTCGGAGACCGTCGTCGAAGACGACTTCCCCGAGATCACGATGGGGACGGTTTCAACTTGAGCAACTTGCGATCGCCAAGTGACTGATCTCCGGTGGGGCAACGGGGACGGTTTCAACTTGAGCAACGTGCGATCGCCAAGTGCCTGATCTCGAAGAGTGACCGCGCCTTCGCATCTCGAATGACGCGCGCAGAGGACGTTTCAATGATCTCGACCAGTTCGAGATCGCAAGTTGCTCAAGTTGAAACCGTCCCCAACGCTCGGCGCACGAGGTCCGCGGGCACGCTGACGCGAGGCACCCGGGCGCCCGCGAACCAGCTGCGCGGGTCCTCATCGAGCCCGAGGCCGTGCATGTAGTTGTAGAGGGCCTTGCGCAGGCCGGCCGCGAGCACGTCGTGGTCACAGCCCGTGGGATCGTGGAACGCGACGTCGTTGTTGGCGAAGGTGATCTTCGAAGCCCGGCGCAAGGTGATGCCGAACAGCTCGGGGTGCTTGCCGATCGGGCTGTGGACGGTCGCCGCGAAGCGGTGCCAGAACGCGGACTGGATGCAGCCCTCGGCGAACAGCTGCCGTACGCGCTCGAGCGCGTCGATGGTGTCCTGGGCGGTCTCCGTGGGGAACCCGTACATGAGGTACGCGTGCACCATCACGCCGGCGTCCGTGAACGCCCGGGTGACGCGCGCGACCTGATCCACGGTCACGCCCTTCTTCATCAGCTCGAGCAGCCGATCGGAGGCGACCTCGAGGCCGCCACTGATCGCCACGCACCCGGAGCGCGCGAGGAGCTGACACAGCTCCGGGGTGAACGCCTTCTCGAAGCGGACGTTGCCCCACCACGTGATCAGCACGTTGCGCGCGAGCAACGCCTCGGCGAGTGCGCGCAACGCCGCGGGCGGCGCGGCCTCGTCCACGAAGTGGAAGCCGGTCTGCCCGGTCTCCGCGATCAACGCTTCGATCCGATCGACCAGGAGCTCGGCGGGCGCGCGATCGTAGCGCGCGATGTAGTCGAGCGTGACGTCGCAGAACGTGCACTGCTTCCAGTAGCAGCCGTGCGCGATCGTGAGCTTGTTCCACCGCCCATCGGACCACAGCCGATGCATCGGGTTCAGCATCTCGAACAGCGAGAGGTAGCGATCGAGCGGCAGCCCGGCGTACGTCGGGGTCCCGGCGAGCGCGATCGGCACGTCGTGCAGCGGCGAATCGTTCGCGAGGATCACGCGCCCCGCGCGGCGCACGAACGTGCGCAGCAACGGCCGCGTGGGATCCGTCAGGTGCTCCGCGAGGGCGAGCATCGGCGCCTCGCCATCATCGACGGTGATGAAGTCGAGGTAGTCGAACACCCGCGGATCCGAGAGCTCGCGCAGCTCGGTGTTGACGTACCCGCCTCCGAGGATCGCCCGCGTGGCCGGTGCGATCGCCTTGATCGCCCGCGCGATCCGGAACGCACCGTAGATGTTCCCCGGGAACGGCGCGGTCAGGCCGATCACGTCGGGCGTGAACCTCGCGTACAGGTCGGCCGCGAGCTCGTCGAGCATCGTGTCGATCAGCGTGGGCTCGTCCTCGAGCGCCTCGCGCAGCGGATCGAAGCTCGGTGCGCTCGCCGCGAGCCGCTCCCCGTAGCGCGAGAGCTCGAAGTCGGGCGCGATCCCTTCGCGGATCACGTCGGCGAGATCATCGATGTACAGGCTGGCGAGGTGCTTCGCGCGATCCGCGAGCCCCAGGCCCCCGAACGCCCAGGCCAGCGGATCGTCGTCGCCCTCCCCCGGCCCCTGCGCGATCGCCGCGAACCGTGGCCCCTCGGGCAACAGCTCTCGGCCCACGATCCGCAGCGCGAGCCCGGGATCGCGGCCCTGGAGGAACCGCACCACCGCGTCCACGGTCGCCACGTACGCCTCGGCATGGTCGAGGAACTGGGCGATCGACGGCGGCAGGGGCTCCGCGGTCTCCCCCGCGCGCTGGGCCAGCTCGTCATGAATCCTCTCGAGCCCGGCCCGGCTGAACACGCGCAGGAACAGCTCGATCGCCGCATCGGCCTGGCTGACCTCGAGCCCGAGCCGGGCCTCGTGCTGGCGCAGGAACCCCGTCAGGTACGCCGTCGCGGGGTACGGCGTGTTCAGCTGCGTCATCGGCGGCGTGATCAGGAGCAGGCGCAAGCGGCACCAAGGTAGCGCACTCGTGTACGTTCCACGCACCAACGTGCGGCTCAACAAGTACCTCAGCGAGAGCGGCGCCTGCTCGCGCCGCGAGGCCGACACCTTCATCGAGGAGGGCCGGGTCACGATCAACGGGGTCCCGGCCACCCTCGGCACCCAGGTCAACGACGGCGACGAGGTCAAGCTCGACGGCGACCTCGTCGGGGCCGCTCGCAAGAAGACCCGGCCGGTCTACATCGCCCTCAACAAGCCGGTCGGCATCACCTGCACCACCGAGCGGCACGTCGCGGGCAACATCGTCGACTTCGTCGATCACCCGGAGCGCGTGTTCCCGATCGGCCGCCTCGACAAGGACTCCGAGGGACTGATCCTCCTCACCAACGATGGCGACATCGTCAACGAGATCCTCCGCGCCGAGCACCATCACGAGAAGGAGTACGTGGTCGCCGTCGATCGCGCGATCACGCCCGAGTTTCTCGAGGGCATGGCCGGCGGCGTGCGCCTCTCCGACGCCACGACCAAGAAGTGCCAGGTCACCCGGGTCGGCCCGAAGATGTTCTCGATCATCCTGACCCAGGGCCTCAACCGCCAGATCCGGCGGATGTGCGAGGCGTTCGGCTACACCGTCGAGGCGCTGCAGCGGATCCGGATCATGCACATCCGCCTCGGCCAGCTGCCGGTGGGCCGCTGGCGCAACTTGACCGAGCAGGAGCTCGCGCAGCTGCTCCCGAAGGCGAAGCCAGCGCAGCGCCCACCCCAGCAGCAATCGCAACAGCAACCGCAGCGCCCGCCACAGCAGCAGCAGCGTCGCCCCGGCCCCTCCGCACCACGCCCGCACAAGGGCGGGCCTCCTCCGCGACATCGCGGCGGCGGCACCCGACGCGGCCGCGGCTGATCGTCAGCGTGAGCTGCCGTACCCGCACTCGCGGCGCCGGCCCCCCAGATCTTCGCGCACGCACGCGTTCGTCACCGTGTCTGGCGGAACGCCGCCTACAACGCCAACATCGGAACGCCGCGCGGCTGCATCCAGGGCAACTGAGCCGCGACCAGCCTCGCGGTCAGTTGGTCTCGCGCAGGTTGACGTCGCCGTCGTCCTCGCTGCGGGACGCCCACTCCTTCATGTAGCGCCCCGGCATCGTCGCGTAGACCTGCCGGAACCGGCGGTCGATGTGCGGCCACTCGATGTACATCGCCATGTGGCCCGAGAGCACCCGCGCGAGATCGTCGGTCGCGAGCTTCGCCGCGGGATCGGCGTCGGCATCGTCGGCGGCCGGCTCGGACGGCATCGCGTCGTCCTCCTGGTTCAGCACGAGCTTGCGCACGAACTCCGGCGTCGCGGAGCGCACCTGCTCGCGCGAGGCGAGGAGCACGTCGAGCTTGCGCACGCGCACGGCCCCGAGCTCGATCTCGCCGCTGCACACCGGCCCCGGATCCTCGCCGGTCTCCCACTCGTCGCGATCCTTGGTCGAGCGCGCACGCCGGAGCGCATCCGCCGACAGCACGCCATCGAGCCGCGCCACGTCACCCGCGCGCGCGATCTCCTTGCGCGTCTCGGACCAGTGACAGCTCGTCGCGCGCCAGGTGCCATCGACGTGCTCGAGCTTCGCGCCATCGGCGCCGAACCAGGTCTCGTGGCCGAGCGCGTGCTGGATGTACAGGCGCTCCTTGCCCTTCGCGTACAGCTCGAGGGAGAAGTCATTCGCCGAGACGTCCTTGCCCGGCGTGCCCTGATGCACCGTGTGCGCCACGCCGTCAGCGCCCGGGACGATCGCGAGCACCGAGCCCTCGCCGCCGTTGATGCCGTAGCTGTCGTCCTGCCACTGCGACGGCGTCTCGGTCCACGAGCGCGCGAGCAGCTTGCCCTCGGCATCGAAGTGCTCCCAGCGGCCGGCCACCGAGCCATCGCTCGCGAAGCTCCCGAGCGCGATCGGCATCCGCTTCGGGCTGTCGTAGTAGAACCGCCACTTGCCGACCCGCATGCCCGAGGAGAACTCGCCCTCTGCCGCGAGGTTGCCGCTCTTGTGGAACATCTTCCAGCGGCCCTCGGGCTGGTTCCTCGCGTAGCGCCCTTCGGCGAGCTTCTCGCCCGTGGGGTAGAAGCTGGTCCACGCGCCGCGCCCGCGCTTCATCTCGCCGCGCCCGATCACGCGCTCGCCGCTGCCGGGCATCGTCCACGCACCGTCCATGCTGCCGCGCTTGAACGAGCCGGTGCCGTAGCGCGTGGTCGGTCCGTCTTTCGGCGGGAACTTCGCGAGATCCCAGCCGCGCCAACCATCGACCTCGGGCTCCGAGTACGCGGGCTGGATCGACCCGATCTCCTCGAGCGTGAAGCCAGAGTCTCTGACCCACGCGGCGACCTCGGGCATGTCGGCGGCGATCGTCTCGATGAAGTCGTAGCGGTGAGCGAGCGCGATCTTCTCGGGCAGCGCGCGTCCCACGCTCGATTCGATCAGGTAGCCGACCGCGCAGATCGTGCCCTCCTCGTCGATGAACACCGGCGTGCGCCACGGCAGGTTCGAGTTCTTCGGGGTCGTGCCCTTCGCGATGTACGCATCGAACGCGGCGAGGATCGCGGCGCGCTTCGCGGCGAGCTCGGGGCGCGTCGCCGGCCGAGACGCGAGCCAGTCACGCACGTGCTGCAGGTGGGTGGTCATTCGCACGCGCTCGCTGTCGTGCGGGGTCGGCGCGCGCCCGAACGCGTCGATGAAGCTCTCGTCGCCTACGTGGTGGTTCGCACCGGATCGCAGCGCAGGATCTGCACCCGGTGGCAGCGCGAAGGCGGTGGTGGTGGCGGCAGCGAGGAGCGAGACCGAGAGGGTGATCGAGACCAAGGTCAGGGGGCGGCGCATCCGGGATGAAACGATCGAGCAGCCCTCCCTATTTTCGGGATCGTGCTGCCCGATGGAGGCGCGTGTAGGTCCTGTGGTGTTTCTCGGCCACCTGGGGAACCGGCTGGGGGCCGCCGGTGTCAGCATGCCCGCATGCGTCGAAACCGGGGTGCTGCGTACGTCTGTCTCTGGGCTGCTTGCTCGACGCTGTTGCCGGCGTGCCATACGCCGACCCAGCGGATCCCGGCCCGGCCCGTGTCCGTCGTCACCCCCGTGGTGCCCCCGCCAGCTGCGCCCGCCCCCACCAACGCGCGCCCCGAGATCGCGATCGACACCAGCTCGACCGACGGCAGCCTCACCATGGCGACCGCAGACCAGCGCGTCGTGGCGGCCCCGGCCGCGGTGTCCACGTTGTCTCCGGCCGAGACCGCCGCGCTCCTCGCACGCCTCGAGCCGCTGCCCGATCTGAGCGCACAGAATGCGAGCGCCCCGACCACGCGCCCGGCCTCGCTCCCGCCTCCGCGCACGGGTGGGGTGCAGCCGATCGCATTCGTCGTCCCCACCGGCAAGCCCGTCGGCGACGCGCCCGTGATCCCCACGCGGGTGACCACGCCCCTGGCGGCGCCGATGATCCTGCCGACCGGCGACATCCAGGCGGAGGCCGAGATCCGGATCCGGTTCGAAGAGCCGATGGTGCCGGTCGCCCAGGTCGGCTCGCAGGGGCCGCTGCCGATCACGATCACGCCCGCGATCGCCGGCGCCTGGAAGTGGATCGACACGCGCGTCGCCGCGTTCGTGTCCACCGAGGCGCGGTTCCCGAAAGCCACCGAGGTCAAGATCACGGTGGCCGCCGGGATCAAGGCGCTCTCCGGCGCGGAGCTGAAGGCACCGGTGACGGGCGGGTTCGCGACGCCCCCGATCACGATCGACAAGGTGTGGCCGTACGACGTGCGGCCCGACTCGCCGATCCTCGTGCACTTCGATCAGAAGATCGATCTCCCGAAGATCCTGCCGTTCGTCCGGATCATCGGCCCGCGCGGCAAGGTGCTGCCCTCGCGTCCGATCGGGCTCGCCGAGGCGCGGCCGCTGTGGGACAAGAACCCGACCCTCAAGCTCACCGACAAGCTGCTCGCCGAGCTCGGCGGGAACTTCGTGATCCTCGCCCCGCAGTCCGCGTGGCCCGCCGGGATCATGGCCCAGGCGATGTTGACCAAGGGCGCGCCGTCCGCCGAGGGACCTCGGCTGACCACCGTCGAGCGGTTCGGCACGTTCCACGTCGTGCCCGCATTCGCCGTGCGCGGCATCACCTGCGACGATCGCCAGACCCCCAGCATGACCGCGGCGATCTGCTCGGCGAAGGGCTGGCTGACGGTCCAGTTCTCGAACGACCTCGAGCGCAGCAGCTATCGCGCGCAGAACATCCAGATCGCGGGACGTCCGTTCGACGACAACGTGCCGAGCGGAGAGAGCGTCACGCTCAACACGCCGCCACTCCCCGGGCAGACGCACACGATCACCGTCACCGGCAGCCTCCGCGACATCTATGGCCAGCCGCTCGTCGGACCACGGAACCTCGGATTCGCGACCACGCTCGAGCGCTTCGATCCGATGGTCAACGCCCACACCGGGCTCTACATCCTCGATCCGCGCTTCGAGATCCCGCAGTGGGTGATCCAGACCGAGGCGGTCTCGCAGCTGCGCGTGGAGCTGTATCAGGTGCAGCCGGCGGACTACTTCGCCTACCAGGACTTCGAAGCCGGCACGCGACGCGCGGCGCCCGGCAAGCGCGTGTTCGATCGGACCTATCCGGTGGGCGCGCGCATGGGCGCCGACATCCGCGTCGATCTGCGCCCCGCGCTCGCGAAGTCTGGCAGCGGTCACGTCGTCGCGATCGCCACGGCCGTGCCCTCGGTGCGCGTGTCGGAGTGGTTCAATCGCAAGAGCGTCGCGTGGATCCAGGTCTCGCGGCTCGGCATGACCGCCCGGATCGATGGCGAGCAGCTCAGCGCGTGGGCCTCCGACATCTCCCCCGATCACTTCCTGGCGCCGGTCGGCAACGTCGCGGCGCAGCTGCTCGTCGAGGGCCGCCCCGGCGTGGTGGCCACCGCAACCTCCGATGCCGTCGGGCACGCGCAGGTCGCCCTGCCCGCCCGCAAGGGTGAGCCCAAGCTCGACAAGGCCGGCAACTACCCCGATGCCCTGCTCGTGATGCAGGGCACCGAGGATTCGGTGTTCACCTCGATCTGGGGCTACGAGCGCGCGATCCGGAAGGACAACGCGCTGTGGTACGTGACCGACGATCGCTTCACCTACAAGCCGGGCGAGCCCGTGTACGTGAAGGGCTGGGTGCGGTGGACCCACGACGGCGTCAACCCCGACCTCGCGCTGCCGAAGCCCGGTGAATCCGTCGCCTGGTCCCTGACCGATCCACGCGGCAACAAGATCGCCAGCGGCACCTCGGAGCTGAGCGATCAAGGCGGCTTCGATCTCGAGGTCAAGCTGCCCCCGACCACGAACCTCGGCACGGCGATGCTGCGGCTGTCCACGCGCGGCGATGCGTACACGCACCCGCTCGCGGTCCAGGAGTTTCGCGCGCCGGCGTACGCGGTGAGCCTCGACGACGACGTCGGCCACTCCGGCGCGATCCCCGTCGTGCTCGGCGAGAGCATCGAGATGAACGCCGTCGCCAAGTACTACGCGGGTGGTGGGCTCCCGGGTGCGGACATCCGCTGGGATGCCAAGCTCTCGACGGTGCGGTTCCAGCCCGCGGGCTGGGACCTGTTCGCGTTCGAGCCGATCCGTCCGCGCAGCGATCGGTACTATTCGTGGCGCTACCGGTACGGCAACGACCTCCCGCCGGTGGTCACGCACCAGGAAGGCTCCCTGACGGGCTCTTCGAACGCCACGATGGTCTACGGCCTCGCGGCGCTCCCCGGTGGGCGCACGAGCGTGCTCGAGGTCGATGCCACGGTGACGGACGTCGATCGGATGAACATCCGCGCGAGCTCGCGGCCGATCCTCGTCCACCCGAGCCGCTACTACGTGGGCATCCGCCAGCGGCCGTCCACCTCCGATCAGCTCGAGGTGATCGTCACCGATCTCGACGGCGCGCCCGTGCAGGGCGTCCCCGTCAAGGTCGATCTCGAGGGCGTGCTCGGCTCCGAGCGCGATCGCAATGACGCCAAGGTGATCGACACGCAGGTCTGCGAGCTGGTGAGCGCGACCACCGCGGTGATCTGCCCGTGGCACCGCAAGGACATCCAGACTTCCTACACCGCCACCGCGCACGTCGCGGATGCGCGCGGCCGGGTCAACGTCACCCAGTACGACATCCCGTGGTTCACGTGGGACGATCGCCGCGATCTCTCGATCGTCCCGGATCGCGCCGGGTACAAGCCCGGAGACATCGCGAAGCTCGAGATCAAGTCCAAGGAGCTGCCCGCCACCGCTGTGGTGTCGTTCGCGCGCCAGGGGTTGATCTCGCAGAAGCGCGTGGAGCTCACGCAGCCCTCGACGATCGTCGAGCTCCCGATCGAGCCAGCGTTCGTGCAGAACGTCCACGTGCTCGTCGACCGTGTGGGCAAGCGCAAGCGCGTCGAGCCCGGCAGCACGCTGCCACTCCCGGAGCACGAGAGCGTGCAGATCGAGCTCCCCGTCGATGTCAGCGCCGCGCGGCTCGTGATGAAGACCCGGCCGCTGACACCGGTGGTCGAGCCCGGCGCGAACGCCACGTTCGAGGTCTCGGTCCAGCACGATGACCAGCCGCTCGCCAACGCCGAGGTCGCGCTGATCGTCGTCGACGAGGCGATCCTGTCGCTGTCCGACAAGAAGCACGGCGATCCGCTGTTGCCGTTCTATCGCGAGGTCAGCCACCAGACCTCGAACGCCACCACGTTCGGGATGGTGGACGACTCCGGCCCGCAGCTCGCCGGCGGACCCGGCGTCACGCGGTACAAGCTCGAGGACCTCGCGCGCCACGGCTCCGGCACGGGCTCGGGGTATGGCGTCGGCGGCGGACGCGGCGGCATGCAAGGACGCTCGGCGGCGGGACCGACGGTCTCGATCGTCGAATCACGCAAGGACTTCCGGGCGACCGCCGTGTTCTCGCCTCGCCTCCACACCGATGCCGCCGGCAAGGTCTCGGTCACGGTCAAGATGCCCGACAGCCTGACCCGGTTCCGGATCGTCGCGCTCGCCACGGCGAACAACCGCTGGTTCGGCAAGGCGGAGAACGTGATCGTGGCGCAGCGCAAGATCAACGCGCGCACCGTCGCCCCGCGGTTTCTGACCCAGGGGGACGCGTTCTCCCTGCCCGTCGTCGTCCAGAACCTCGATGCCGCACCTCGGACCATCGACGTCGCGGTGCGCGCCGCCAACCTCGTCCAGACCGGCCCCGCGGGCAAGCGCGTCACCGTGGCCCCCGGCCAGCGCGCCGAGGTCCGCTTCGAGCTCGCGAGCGCCGCGCGCGGC
The DNA here is from genome assembly GCA_016720595.1 of Myxococcales bacterium. Taxonomy (GTDB): domain Bacteria; phylum Myxococcota_A; class Polyangia; order Haliangiales; family Haliangiaceae; genus JABFXX01. Next base: position 96,179 of record JADKKI010000020.1, on the reverse strand, counting down.
ACCGCCGCGATCCAGACGATCGCCACCTCGGGCAGCTTCGCCGATGCGACGACCGTCCAGCTCCCCGTCTACGAGCCAGCCACCACCGAATCGTTCGCGACCTACGGCACCGTCGACGATGCGCCGCAGTTCGAGCAGCTCGCGGTCCCCGCCGACATCTTCCCCGACGTCGGCGGCGTGGAGCTCGAGATCGCCTCGACGCAGCTGCAGACCCTCCTCGATTCGTACTGGTACCTCTATGCGTATCCCTACGAGTGCGCCGAGCAGCGCTCGAGCCGGATGCTCGCCACCACGGCGATGTACGACGTGATCGATGCGTTCTCCGGCGGCGCCCACGCCAATGCGAAGCAGGTGAAACAGCAGCTCGCCTATGATGTCTCGCGGCTCCTCAAGGACCAGCGCGCCGATGGCGGCTGGGGCTACTTCGGCGGGATGCAGTCCGACGAGTACGTCACGATGCAGGTGCTGTCCGCGCTGATCGCGCAGAAGGCCACCGGGCCCGGCGTGCAGAAGGCGATCGCCTTCGTCACCCAGCGCGCGGACGCCCACCTCGGTGTGCTCGCGAAGGCCGTCAAGCAGCCCGCCGCCGAGCGCCTCGATCGTGCGCAGCACCCAGGGGTGGTCTCGCTCGCCGCCGCCTCGCTGACCACCCTCGACACCGCCGGCGTGAATGTCATGCCGCGCCTCGCCGCGTTGCACGCCGCGGCGCTCGCCCTCGAGGCGTACCCCGTGGATGCGAAGGCGCGGCTGCTCGCGCTGGTCGCGAAGATCGACAACGCGAAGCCGATCCGCACGCGGCTGCTCGCGGACGTGCTGTCCGTGGTCCACGAGACCGCCTCCACGGCGACGGTCACCGCGTCCTACACGGAGGCCGAGCGCCTCCTCCTGGTGTCGAACACCAAGACGACGGCCCTCGTGCTCGATGCCCTGATCCGCACGACACCGACCCAGCCCTTGATCACCAAGCTCGCGCGCGGCGTGCTCGATGCGCGGCGCGGCGGCCGCTGGCGCTCCACCCAGGAGAACCTCGTGGTGCTCCAGGCGATGCGTCGGTACTTCGATACCTACGAGAAGGACACGCCGAGCTTCACCGGCAAGATGTGGTTCGGCAAGGCGGCCTATGCCGAGCAGGCGTTCCTCGGGCGCAGCCTCACGCGCGGCACCTCGCACCTCGATTGGACCACGCTGACCCCCGGGGACCACGCACGATCTCTCGCTCGTGAAGGCGGGTACCGGCCGGATGTACTACCGCGTCGGGATCACCTATGCGCCCAAGCAGCGAAACCTCCCGGCGCTCGATGCCGGCTTCGTGGTGCGGCGTACGTACACCGCGGTCGATGATCCCAAGGATGTCCAGAAGCTCGCCGACGGGCGCTGGAAGGTGAAGCTCGGCGCCCGCGTCCTGGTCACGATCGAGGCGGGCAACACCACGTTGCGCCACGCGGTGGCGATCGTCGATCCGCTCCCCGCGGGCTTCGAGGCCGTGAACACCAAGCTCGCCAACGCCGAGCGCGCAGCGGAGGGCTCGAACACCAGCAGCTGGGACTACCAGAACATGCGCGACAACCGCGCCGAGGTGTTCTCGATGCAGCTCCGCGAGGGGACGCACGTGCTGGCATACACCGCGCGGGCGACCACCCCCGGGGTGTTCGTGGCGGCGCCCGCCAAGGCCGAGGAGATGTACACGCCCGAGACCTTTGGGCGGTCCACCGGCGAGACCGTGGTCATCGAGTAGGCGGTTGACACCGCGGGAGCGGCGCGGCAGGCTGCGCCCGCCACGTTGGCAGAGGTATCCATGTCCGGTCTCATCGCTCGCTCGTTCGCCACGGTCCTGGTCGTCGCTCCCCTCCTCGCGGGCTGCAGCAAGGGCCCCACGAAGTCCGAGCCCGTCACGGCCTCGGCCCCCACGTCGGCGGCTGCCTCGTCCACCGCGGTCGCGCCCAAGGGCCAGACGTTCGGCGCCGGCGTCACCCTGACCGATGCGGTCTCGATCGACGCGATCCTCGCGGAGCCCACGGCCTACAAGGGCAAGACGGTCCGCGTCGAGGGCATGGTGACCGATGTGTGCCCCAAGCGCGGCTGCTGGTTCGAGATGGCCGGCGGCCAGCCGGGCGCCAAGCTCCGCTTCAAGGTCACCGATGGCGACATGGTGTTCCCGCCGGACGCCAAAGGGAAGCTCGCCGTCGCCCAGGGCGAGGTCTCGGTCCACGAGCTGACGCTCGAGCAGACCAAGGAGTACGCCGAGGAGCAGGCCAAGGAGTACGGCAAGCCGTACGACCCGGCCAGCATCACGAAGCCGCAGGCGATCGTCCGCATCGACGGCACGGGCGCCGTGTTCCGCGACAAGATCTGACACGTGAAGTGGCGAAGGTGGTTCCGCGCGTTCCACCGCGACATCGGGTACGTGGTGGTCGCGATGACGATCGCCTATGCGCTGTCGGGGATCGCGGTCAACCACATCGATGACTGGAACCCGAGCTACGTGTTCGACGATCGAGCCATCGATCTCGGGCCGATCGAGGGCACCACGCTCGCCGAGCGAGAGGCTGGGGTCGTGACCCGGCTCGGGCTCGACAAGCAGGCGGTCCGTGGCCACTTCCTCGAGAACGATCACGACTTCCGCGTGTTCCTGCCGGAGGGCCAGGAGGTCCGGCTCGATCCCGCGACCGGCCGCGGGACCTACAAGCGGATCACCGAGCGTGCCGTGTTCTTTCAGATCAACGCGCTACACCTCAACAACCTCAAGGGGCTGTGGACCTACGTCGCGGATCTGTTCGCGCTCGCGATGCTCGTCCTCGCGATCACCGGCGTCACCATGATGAAGGGCGACCGCGGCTTCCTCGGCCGCGGCAAGTACTTCGTGGGCGCCGGCCTGCTCGTCCCCGTCGGGGCGATCATCTACATGTACACGGGGTAGCGGGCTGCGCGTACACTGCGCGGATGGGAACCCGCGGTTGTCTCGCGCTCGCGCTCGTCCTCGGTGCCGGCTGTGGAAGCCACAGCGGCGGTGATGACACCACGACGGTGTACGATCGGATCGAGATCGAGCCACCGATGGTGGTCCTCACCGTCCCGCTCGGCGGCTCGGCCACGCAGGACTACACGGTGTTCGGGGTGGTCGGGAACGACCGCACCGAGATCACCGCGCGCTGCACGCTCTCGGTCGATGCGACGTTCGGCACGTTCGCCGCAGCCACCGCCACGATCGGCCCGCACGGTGGTAAGACGCTGGTGTCGGCCGCCTGTAGCGATCTCGCCGGCACCGCCGATCTGATCGTCAACCTCACGGGCGAGGTGGTGACGCCGGGCACGCCGAGCACCGCCCCTGGCCTGTTCGGCAGCGCCACGGATGGCACCGATCCCGCGCGCACGCCGCGCATCGAGTACCCGATCGATCGCGCCGTCTCGCCCCGCAACATCCCGCCGATCGAGGTGCAGTGGACGGCCGGTGCCAACGACCTGTTCCACGTCAAGATCGCGTCGGACTTCCTCGCGATCGACGTCTACACGACCACCCCCGAGGCGATGCTGTCCGCGGCGAACTGGGAGTCGATCGCCGGCACGGCGGCGGGCGCGAACCTGACGTTCCTCGTGGAGGGGCTCGCGCAGGCCGCTCCGGCGACGAAGTTCCCGAGCGCCGGGACCGCGATCACGATGTCGAAGGACAACATCGACAAGACCGCGATCTACTGGTGGGCGTCCTCGCAGGGCAGCATCATGACGCAGACGTTCGGCGTCACCACGCCACCCGCGCTGGTCAAGGATGACTGTACGTCGTGCCACTCGGTGTCGCGCAACGGCAACCGCGTCGGGTATAGCCGGTGTGTCGCCGGGGACTGCGGTCAGCTGTACGCCGGGTTCATGAAGTACGACGGCCTCACCTCGACGTGGGCCGAGCCGGTCAACGCGAACGCCAAGCAGATCCATGGCTCGTACACCACGTTCGCGCCGATCGGGAATCCGTTCCCCACCGACGCGCAGGCGGTCTCGATGGTCACGATGAGCAACGGCACGCTCGCGCTGTGGGATCCCGACACCGGCGCCGCGATCCCCTCGAACCTCGATGTCTCGAGCCACGGCCCGGGCGCCCCGCGCGCCGCGCTGATGGCGGACTGGTCCGCCGATGGCACCAAGGTCGTCTATGCCTCCTCGCCGCACGCGGGCCAGTGGATCGATCTCGACGACGGCCGGATCGCGATCATGAGCTACGCGTACTCGGCGGGTGCCCACGCGTTCGGCGAGCCCACGTTCCTCGTCCCGGATCCGATCACGCTGCCCGGCGGCGTGTACAAGAACTTCTTCTTCCCGAGCTTCTCGCCCGATGGCGAGCTCGTGGTGTTCAATGCCGCGCGCTCGGCGTGGCGCAACAGCACCGACGCCAAGACCGCCGGCCAGCGGCTGATGCTCGCGGCCAGCGCCGGCGGCTGGGTCCAGGATCTCACCGCGATGAACGGCGGCACCGGGGACATGGACATCACGTGGGCACACTGGGCGCCGGCCGCGTCCAACGACTACTACTGGATCGTGTTCTCGAGCGAGCGCGACTACGGACACCGCACCACCGTCGCGACCAGCCCCGCGTCGTGCAAGGCGAACGGCGTCAAGCAGTGCAAGCAGATCTGGCTCGGTGCGGTGGCGAAGAACAAGCTGACCGGCGCGATCGATCCGAGCGCGCCGCCGATGTGGCTGCCCGGGCAGGATGCCCAGGCGAACAACATCAGCCCGTACTGGTCCGTCCCGGCCGGGATCCAGTAGCCCGGCGAACACGGCCCATTCTCGGGGGCCGGGAACGCCAGCTCAGGGCGTCGCGAGCTGGACGGTGGTCCACTCGATCTTGCCGTCGCTCGCCACGCCGCCGGCATTCTTCTCGGTCCCTCCACCGAGGCGCACGCTGGCCATCGTGAGGTCGAACGGCACAGTGGGGGGAGCCGCCCGGCCGCGCCGCCCCCCGACCACCACCCGGGGGATCGACTCGGGCCCCAGGGGCGGCGGGGGGGGGGCCCCCCCCCCCCCCCCCCCCCAATCAGCTGCCGATCAGCGCGGCGATGGCGCGGACGAACTCGGGCGGCGGAGCGACGAACGCCAGGCCCAGCCCCAGCCCGGTGCGGCGCGCGATCCTCGCCTCGATCCGGTGACTCGATTGCGCGAGCCTGGTGGCCGCTGGGACCTGGACCTCGAGCGTGACCACGATCCCCACCTCGAGCGAGCGCTTGGTGGGGATGAACGCGCCGCTGATGCTGAGGTCGCGAAGCACGGCGGAGAAGAACGCCCCCGTGGGCAGCTCGACCACGACGTCCACCGGCACCACCTTTCGGGCCGCGCGCGGCGCCGCATCCTTTCGCGGCGCGGGCGGCTTGGGGATCGGCGAGACATCCCGCTTGAGCTGCGGTGGGATCGAGGTGGCACCGTGACGCCGGGGCTCGGCGGCGGGCGGGCTCGGGGCGGCGGACGGGCCCGGGGCGGCCGGGCTTGGGGCGGCCGACTTGAACGTCACCGTGGGGAGCACGGGCTCCGCCACCACCACCACGGGCTCGACCGCGGGCGGTGGCGGCTCCCACTCGGGGAACCGCTCCGCGATGAACGCCGCCGCGAGCGGCTGCTCGGGAACGCGCTCCAGTACCGCAGCCGCATACGGTTGCGCCGCGACCGGATCGCCGGCATCACGCCACGTGATCTCGAGCCCGAGCCTGGACAGGTACAGCGCGTCATCGTCGAGGAGCGGCGCGCGGAGCCCGTCCGCGATCAGGCCCGTGAGATCGATCGTGGCTTGCGAGCTCCGTGCGTGCACCACGAGCAGCTCCCACGAGGCGAGGTGCCTCACGATGGTCGGCAGCTGCGCCGCATACGCGTGCTCGAGGCTGCTGCGGAGCAGTCGCAGCCCGAGCCCGGGCTGGACATTGCGCACCACCAGCTCGCACGCTGCCGCCCGCACGGACTCCACCCATGCCGGCTGCCCCTGTGCGGCGGCGAACCGCAGCCCGTAGTAGTCGAGGATCTCGTCGTGCCTGCCCCGCTCGAGGAACCAGTCCTCGACCAGCCGCATGACGTCCTCGTCCGCCGGGCAGCGCCGCGCGGCAGCGTGGATGATCTGGGCGGAGCTGCTCTCGAGCTTGGCCGCGCGCGCGATCCGCGCCGCGTGCATGTAGATCGCTCCCGCACCGTCCGTCGCCTTGCGTGCCCGCTCCAGGCACGCCGCGATCTCGCGCTCCGGTTCGATCTGGGCGAACCGCGACAGCGCGAGCACCGTGCGCACGTCGGCGAGATCTGTCGACTCCGCGACGGCGCTCGCGAGCGACGCGTGTTGCTCGGTGGCGCGGACGAAGATCGCCGTGGCGCGCTCGATCAGCCCGCCATCGAAGAACGCCCGCCCGGCCGCGACGAGGCTCGCCGGATCGCCGGCCTCGGCATGTTCGGCGAGTGCGAGCTCGGCGAGCGTCACGTACGCGCGCAGCTCGCGCGCGAGCGCCCACACGCGCTCGCGGGACAGGGTGTGCCCCGCGCGCCAGGCGGAGAGGTACAGCGCGAGGGCGTGGGAGCGATCGGGATCGAGGTACTCGGTGGCCTGGGCCAGGTCGACCGTGCGCTGGATCGTCTTCGTGGTCTGGGGATCGGCCGCGACCGAGCGGCGGAGCTGATCGAGCTCCGCACACCACCGATCTGATCGCCAGAGGACCTTACGGATCCACGCTGACACCTGCATCTGGCCACGATATCGCGTCGCCGCGGCCGTATCGACTTTCGGCTGGTGATCGCTATCCTCCGCGGGCCGTGTCGCTCGCCACCCACCTCACCGTCGCGAGCCTGCGGGCACTGACGGGCTACGCGTACCCCCGCGGCGAGGCGTACTTCCGCGCGGGCAACGTCACCGCATGCACCGTGGCCGGGGACACGATCGACGGCCTGGTCCTCGGCTCGGCCCGCTACAACGTGCGGATCGAGCTCGCGCACGGCCGGATCCTCACGCAGTGCACGTGCCCGATCGGCTCGGCCTGCAAGCACGTGGTCGCCCTCGCCCTCGCCTATCTGGACCGCGCCCCTCGCGCGACGCCGCAGGCTCCCGCCGGGCTCCTCGAGACCCGTGAGGACCTCGCGGCGTGGGCCAAGGAGCGAGGCGTGACGCACGCGCTCCAGCTGTCGGCGGATCTGCTCCTGCCGCGCGTGACCGGCACCTACGTCAACCCGCACACGCTGTACGGCCTCGCGCTGCGCGACACCGGCGCCTGGGCCGTGGTCCGCCGCTACCTGCCACACGCCGCGAACGCGCTGGCCGCGGCGACGATGGCGAGGCTCGAGGAGGAGGCCGCGCGGGTCGCAGAGGCCCGCGCCGAGCTGCGTCCGGACGCCCCTTCCGCTGCGGTGCTCCTCCCGCTGTGGCAGTTCCTGCGCGGTGAGCGCGAGGTCCTCGGCGAGCACGCCTCGCCGCGCCCGGTGGGCTGGCGCCGCGAGCAGAAGTGGTCGTTCGATCCCCGCGAGCGCGCCGTGCGCTGGAAGGAGCGCGAGGAGCTCACGATCCCGGCGCTCGGGCGCCTGGCAGCGCAGGCACAGCTCGCGAGTGAGGACGACGACCTCGTCGTCTCCTGCGCGTGTACCAGCAAGCCTGCGCGTTGCGCTCATGCCCTCGCGCTCGTCGACACCACGCTCGAGCTGCTCGCCGATCCGGACCGCGTCGCCGAGGCCACGATGGTCACGCAGGAGCTGCTGCGGCCGCGGTGGTCTCGCGCACTCGCGGAGCTGGCGGTGCAGACCGCCGCCGCCGAGAAGCCGGCCCCCGCGATCGAGGTGTGGTGGCAGATCGAGTACGAGCTGCGCACGCCGACCTTGACCCCGATCGTCCGCAAGCAGACCAAGCGCGGCATGAGCGGCGGCGCGCGGATCGGTGCGGTCCGGCTGATCGAGCAGCACGGCGAGCGTCTGGGCGCGCAGGATCGCGCGATCGCCGAGGTGCTCGCCGCCTGGCACCCCGAGCAGCGCCACGCCGCGAGCTACCCCGCCCGCGCGTTCGCCGCGGCGGTCGATCATCCGCGGCTGGTCAACGAGCGCGACGAGCCCGTCGCCCTGGTGCGCGCGGTGCTCGGCTTCACCGCCGTCCCCGATGGCGACGGGCTTCGGATCGAGCCCGCGATCGACGGCGAGCCGCTCGATCGTGCGCTGGCCCAGACGGCGCTCGCGAACCTCGGCACCGGGGAGCCGGTGCTGATCGAGGAGTACACCCGCGGGCGGTTCCTCCTGCTCGAGCTCGGCGAGGATGCGCGTCGGCTGTGGAGCGTGCTGGTCAAGCACGGCGCCGTGTTCCCGCGCGAGAGCCACACCGAGCTGCTCGATCACCTCGCGCGCCTCGATGCCAAGGTCCCGATCTCGATCCCGGAGGCGCTCAAGGGCGAGGCGATCGACGCCACGCCGCGGACCGTGGTGCGCCTGCGCCTCCTGCCCGATGCCACGCTCGAGCTCGAGCTGTTCGTGCGGCCCGCACCGGGCGCCCCGCTCTACCCGCCCGGCGTGGGCCCGCGCGACGTGATGTTCGTCCGCGACGGCAAGCGCGCCTATCTCCGCCGCGAGCTCGGCGCCGAGGCGCCCCGCGCACAAGGCCTGCTCGCCCGCCTGATCGGCGATCCCGAGATCGCCGAGGAAGGGCCGCCCGGCTGCTTCCGGATCGCCGATTCCGACGAGGCCCTCGCCCTGATCACCCGGCTCGAGCGCTGGGCGCCCGAGCTCGACACCGAGTGGGTCAGCGAGACGCCCGTCGTCGTCGGGACCTACGGCGCCAAGGCGCTGCGGGTGACGGTCGACCGAGATCGCGACTGGTTCGGGATCTCCGGAGATCTCAAGATCGAGGCAGGGAGGATCGAGCTCGCGGTGCTGCTCGATGCGGCGCGCCGGCAGCAGCGGTTCGTCCGCGTCGACGATCGCCGCTGGATCGAGCTGACCGAGCAACTGCGCGAGCGGCTGCGCGCGGTGGCCGATCAGACCTTCGTCGGCAAGAAGCGCATGGAGCTATCACCCGGCGCGGTCCCGGCGATGGTCGCGTTGCGCGAGGCCGGCGCGAAGGTCGATCAGGCGACCGCGTGGCAGGAGCTGACCGACAAGCTCGCGTCCTCGACCCGGCTGCGCCCGCGCCCGCCCGCGACCTTGCGCACCACGTTGCGCGACTACCAGGTCGAGGGGCACGCGTGGTTATCGCGGGTGGCGGCGTGGGGCGGCGGTGCGTGCCTCGCGGATGACATGGGCCTCGGCAAGACCGTGCAGGCGATCGCGCTGCTCCTCGATCGCGCGAAGACCGGACCGGCTCTCGTGCTCGCCCCGACCTCGGTGTGCTTCAACTGGGTGGACGAGCTGGCGAAGTTCGCGCCCACGCTGCGCCCCGTGCTGTACAGCGCCGAGGGAGATCGCGCCGCGTGCCTCGCCGCTCTCGGCAAGAAGGATGTCCTGATCGCGAGCTACGGGCTGCTCGTGCGCGATGCGGCCCTGCTCGCCGCGGTGCCGTTCGGCACGCTCGTCGTCGACGAGGCGCAGGCGTTGAAGAATCCGTCGACCCGCCGGGCCAAGGCCGCGCGCGCACTGTCGGCGAGCTTTCGCGTGGCTCTCTCGGGCACGCCGCTCGAGAACCACCTCGGTGAGCTGTGGAGCCTGTTCTCGGTGGTGTTCCCGGGCCTGCTCGGGAGCTGGGATCAGTTCCGCGATCGGTTCGCCTCGCCGATCGAGCGCGGGATCGATCCCGATGCGCGCGGCGCGCTCGCTCGCGTGATCCGCCCGTTCCTGCTCCGCCGCACCAAGGGCGAGGTCGCACGCGAGCTGCCCGCGCGCACCGAGATCCAGGTCCCGATCTCGCTGTCGGCCGACGAGCACGCGCTGTACGAGGATGCACGCCTCGCCGCGGTCGCCGAGCTCTCGAAGATGAAGGGGGTGCGCGACGAGCAGCGCCGGTTCCACGTGCTCGCCGCGCTGACCCGGATGCGCCTCCTGGCCTCGCACCCGAAGCTCTACGATCCGAGCTCACCGGTCGCCTCGTCGAAGCTGCGCCGCGCCGTGGAGCTGCTCCTCGAGCTGCGCGCCGAGGGCCATCGCGCCCTGGTGTTCAGCCAGTTCACCTCGCACCTCGCTCTCGTGCGCGAGGAGCTCGATCGTCAAGGCTTCGCCACGCAGTACCTGGATGGCTCCACGCCAGCCGCGCAGCGCAAGGCGATCGTCGGCGCGTTCCAGGCGGGCGAAGGCGATGCGTTCCTGATCTCGCTCAAGGCCGGCGGCACCGGCCTGAACCTCACCGGGGCCGACTACGTGATCCACCTCGATCCGTGGTGGAACCCTGCCGTCGAGGATCAGGCCACCGATCGCGCGCACCGGATCGGCCAGACCAAGCCGGTCACCGTGTATCGCCTGATCACCCGCGGCACGCTCGAGGAGAAGATCCTCCTGATGCACGCCGACAAGCGGGCCCTGGTCGCCGGCGTACTCGAGGGCACCGATGTCGCCGCCCGCCTGACCACCCGCGATCTCCTGGCGCTGCTCGCCGGCGGCGACCCGCCCGGGCAACGCCAGACCGAAGCCGAGACCGAAGCCGAGACCGACGACGAGGCCGATCCCCCGGTGGCCACCACGCGGCCGCATCTCAGACTCGTGCCGTAGACTGCCGCGGTGACGAGTCCGGATCCCCACGCGCTGTCGGCCGCGCTCGAGGCCGCCCTGCTCCGCGAGCTGCGCACGCAGGTCGCGTGGCAGAACCACGTGCGGTTCCGCGGCAAGCTCGTGGATGCCGTACTCGTGCTGTCAGACACCACGCGTCGCCTCGGGCAGTGGAACCGCACCACGCGCACGCTCGAGCTGTCGCGAGCGCTCGTGCTCGCGCGGCCGTGGGCCGAGGTGATCTCGGTGCTGGAGCACGAGCTCGCGCACCAGTACGTCGACGAGGTGTTGAAGATCCACGACGAGGCAGCCCACGGCCCCACGTTTCAGAGCGTGTGCGCCGAGCGCGGGATCGATGGGCGCGCAGCAGGCCGTCCCGAGGTGTCGCGTGCCTCCGCCGCCCCGGCCGCCGAGCGCGCGCTCGATCGGATCCGCAAGCTCCTCGCGCTCGCGGGCAGCCCGAACCAGCACGAGGCCGAGATCGCGATGCGCAAGGCGCACGAGCTGATGCTCCGCCACAACATCGAGGAGGCCCGCGCGCGGACGGCCGCCGATGCGTACGAGGTCCGCCACGTCGGTGATCCCCACAAGCGCGGCAACCGGGTCGAGGCAGAGATCGCGGGGCTCCTCGCCGAGTACTTCTTCGTGAAGGTGATCCGCGTGCCGGTGTACCTGCCGCTCACCGGCAAGCGCGGCCAGGTCTACGAGCTCGCGGGCACGCACGCGAACCTCGAGATGGCGTGTCACGTCTATGCGTTCCTCCTCGCCACCGCCGAGCGGCTGTGGCGCGCCAACCGCGGTGATGCACGCGTGCGCAGTGGGCGCGACCGGCTCTCGTACCAGGCCGGCGTCGTCGGGGGCTTCCGCGAGAAGCTCGCGGCCGAGCGCACCGAGCTGCGCGGCACCGGCCTGGTCTGGCGCGGCGATGGCGGGCTCGACGCGTACTATCACGCGCGTCATCCGCGCATCGAGCACCGCCGCCGTCGCGTGCGGTTCGATGGTGCGCACGCCGCGGGCCGCGAGGCCGGGCGCACCGTGGTGCTCCATCGTCCCGTCGAGTCGAGCGGGAGCGCCAGCGGCGGCACGCGGCTATTGCGCGGCTAACGGATCGCAACCCGCCGTCTTGATCTGCACGATGTTGACGGGCACCACCGGCTTGCGGAGCAACAGCGTCCAGTTCGGTGCAGGCTCGGCATCGCAGCTCGCCCGTACGTAGACGTGGAACCCGCTCGGCGTCTGCAGGACGCGCTCGATCGAGCCACCGCGGTCGCCGATGTGGATGTCGGCGAGCCACTGCCCGGCGCACTCGGGTGCCCCCTCGGCGCAGTCCGGCGGGGCCATCGGTGCATATCCCGCCGACGGCCGGTCCGCGAACGCCACGTACTCCTGCTCCCCCAGCACCCGGGTCGCCCGGTTCCCCGCCGCACACCCCGAGACCAGGACCATCGCCAGGATCATCCGCATGCTGGATAACGCGCCGGTCCCGGTTTCCTTTCACCCCGGAGCGAGGTAGGCCTCCCACCCATGGGTCAGCTCGACGAGCGCAGCTTCGAAGCCACCGTCGGTGCAGGGTGCCCGAGCTGCAAGGCGGCCACCCTCGAGATCAAGAGCTTCATCGACCGGCGGGTCTTGCTCATGCTCGCGGATCCGAACGATGCGGGCCGCTGGGTCCACGATGGCGAGAAGTTCGTCGACGGCACGTACTCGATCACCTGCCCGAGCTGCGCGCACGTGGTGTTCGCGAGCGATATCTGCCCGCGCTGTAACGCACCGGGCGGGCTGGCGAAGGCCCTCGGGGACGAATCGCGGCTGCCGATCCCGAAGAAGTGCCCGTCCTGCAACGAGCTCGAGCTGCTCGCCCTGGCGCTGGTCCCGGCGACGGCGCGCTATGGCGGCGGTGCCTCGCCCAAGCCCAAGGCGCTCGCGGAGTACGGCGAGCCCGGCCACCACATGGTCGCGTATGCGTGCGAGTCCTGCGACAACGCGGTGGTCACCCAGAAGTGCCCGCTGTGCGACGCCCCCGGCCCGCTGCGCCCACGACCATAACCACCCGGCGGCGTGGTAGGACGCGGGCATGCAGCCCATCTCGATCGGCACGCCGCTGTCTGCACACGCCACCCGGGTCCTCTTGCTCGGCTCCGGCGAGCTCGGCAAGGAGGTCGTGATCGAGCTGCAGCGGTTCGGTGTCGAGGTGATCGCCTGTGATCGGTACGCGCATGCGCCCGCGATGCAGGTGGCGCACCGCAGCCACGTGATCGACATGCTCGACCGCGCCGCGCTCCGCAAGGTGATCGAGGCCGAGAAGCCCCACCTGATCGTCCCCGAGATCGAGGCGATCGCGACGGCCGAGCTGCTCGCACTCGAGGCCGAGGGCTTCACCGTGATCCCCACGGCGCAGGCCGCGCGGCTGACGATGGATCGCGAGGCGATCCGCCGGGTCGCGGCCGAGGAGCTCGATCTCCCCACGGCGCGTTATCAGTTCGCCGATACGTTCGACGAGCTGAAGGCCGCGGCGGCCGCGCTCGGCTGGCCCGTGGTGGTGAAGCCCATCATGAGCAGCTCCGGCAAGGGCCAGTCGGTCGCCCGCACGCCTGCCGATCTCGAGCAGTGCTGGCACTACGCGCAGACCGGCGGCCGCACGGGCGCGGGCCGGGTGATCGTCGAAGAGTTCATCCAGTTCGAGAGCGAGATCACGATGCTGACCGTGCGCGCGGTCAACGGCACCTGGTTCTGCGATCCGGTGGGGCACCGGCAGGTCGGCGGCGACTACGTCGAGAGCTGGCAGCCGCACGCGATGAGCGAGCTGCAGATCCAGCGCTCGCAGGCGATCGCACAGCGGATCACCGAGCGCCTCGGTGGTCGCGGGATCTTCGGCGTCGAGCTGTTCCTCCTGTCGGGTGACCGCGTGATGTTCAGCGAGGTCAGCCCCCGCCCCCACGACACCGGCATGGTGACGATGGGGACGCAGGTGTGGAGCCAGTTCGCGCTCCACGCCCGCGCGATCCTCGGGCTCCCGATCCCCACGATCCGCCGGCACAGCGCCGGAGCCAGCGTGGCGCTTCGCGCGGAGGCCGAGCTCCGATCTCCCGTCCTCGATGGCCTGGCCACCGCGTACCAGACGCCGAACGTCGACGTCCGGTTCTTCGGCAAGCCCAGCGCGGGTCCCCGGCGCCGCCTCGGCGTGGTGCTCGCGACCGGGGACACGGCCGAGCTCGCTCTCGTGACGGCCAAGCAGGTCGCGGCCGAGCTGACCCTCCGCGAGGGCTAAGCCTGCACGAGGCCAGGCCCCAGCGGACTACCCGATCTACGCACCGTGGAGGACGGGACCCGCGTATGATCGCGGAGTGGGACGCTTCGCGCTGGCGTTGATGTGCGTGCTCGTGGGCTGTTCCGACGGCGGTGGCCTCGTGATCGAGGTCCACACCGCGGATCCGGCCGTCGATCGCGTCCGGCTCTATCTCGGCGTCGGCGACAAGAACGCCACGCCGGTGGCGCTTGGCCTGCCCGTCACGCAGACCACGGTCGCGAACTCGACCCGCGCCCAGATCGACGAGGTCACGTACTGGTCGCGCGATCCGGGGAACGAGCTCGATCTCGACGAGAGCGTCGTCGACGGGGTGGCCAGGTTCATCCTGGTGCGCGGGACCACCACCCACGACATCGCGGCGCTGGTCGCGGTCGGGTTCGCCGGTGAGAGTGTGTCCGGTACGGCCACGCTGTTCGATGTGGCGATCCCGGGCTCGCACTACGCGAAGTACACCCTGGACCTCGTCGAGCCCGATGGCGACTTCGAGACCCCACCCGGTGTCGTCGGGCTCGGGACCTGGAGCGCGGACCTCCAGATCGCGCCCCACGAGGCGAGCTGCGTCGGCGTGCTTCGCCCCAACAAGACGCCCAGCGCCGCGTTCATCGTCACGCCAGATGATCTCGACTGTGATGGGATCCCCGACGGTGACGACTGCACGCCGAACGTGTGGTTCGGCGCGTCACCACCGACGATCGAGACGGCGAGCTGTCTGACGCCGGTCAACAACGCGAGCTGCGAGATCGGTGGGGCGCCGTGCAGGGACGACGGTACCGCCAACCCATCCACGTGTGCCTCCACCCACTACTGCGTCCCGCAGTCGACGTGCGACTCCTGCGGCACGGACCTCGCGTGCGCGCGCGACGTGACGACCGCTGCGGGTGGGCTCCCCGCGACGGTACAATGCAAGGTGGGCGTGGACCCTGCCGGCAAGATCTGCCAGGACACCCTCACCTTCAACCCGGCGCCGATGGTGACTGGATGTGGCGCACCGAAGGTCGGTGACAGCCAGCACCCGTTCGCCGGCCGGCTCGTGCTGCCCGATACCACGATCGAGGCAAAGCGAGCCTCCGCCGGGTGTGGGGTCGAGCTCCGCGTCACCGGGACGACCGTCACGAGCGGCAAACAGATCGGCATGATGGTCGCGCTGCCGCTCCCCAACTCGTCGGGTCTCGGCATCCCCGTGGTGCTCCAGATCGATACCACCCTGGCGTGCGGTGTGGGGAGCTGCAGCTTCGACGGGTCGGATGTGCAGAACGAGCTCGCGATCTGCCTCGACCGCTGGAGCCCTCCCACCCCCGTGATGAACGTACCGATCGGGGCCGACGATCCCACGTTGACCCAGGACATGAAGCAGCTGTGGTTCAACCGCAACGAGGTCGAGATCTGGCACATGGAGCGCTCGTCGCCCACGGGCCCGTGGATGAACCTCAGGAACGAGAACCTCGGCGATGCCGTCGCCTTGACCACCACGCCTCACGTGTCTCCGGACGGGCAGAAGATGCACTTCTCGAGCAACCGGCTCGGCGCCGCCGACCAGAACCTGTACGAATCCACGTTTACCGCGGCGACCGGCTGGGGCATCCCGGTCGTGCTCCAGGGGACCAACACGATCGGCAACGACGAGGAAGGCGGCGCCACCTATCTGGGAGGGGCGTTCATGGCGTTCAGCCGCGGCGCCGAGGCGGGACCTCACAAGCTGTTCCACTCGAGCTTCCAGAACAGCTTGTGGACCACCCCGATCGCGTTCTCGGAGCTGGCCCCCCAGCCGGGCCTCGATGACCGCAACCCGTTCGTCTCCGAAGATGGCCTGACGATCTACTTCTCGTCGAACCGCCGGACGGGACATGGGCAGGAGCTGTTCCTCGCCAAACGCAGCTCGACCTCGGCGACGTTCGGGCCCCCGATCTGGCTCTCCGAGCTTGGCTCGCTGGCCGACGACATGGATCCATGGGTGTCGCCGGACGGCAAGACGATCTACTTCGCCAGCAACCGGAGCGGCACCTATCAGCTGTTCGAGGCGCACCGCTGATGGCCCACGAGATCGAGCGCAAGTACCTGGTCGATTTGACCCGGTGGACCCCGCAGAACGCCGGGACGCTGTACCGACAGGGCTACCTCAACTCCCACAAGGACCGGGCGGTCCGCGTGCGCGTCCACGGCGCCACCGCCAAGCTGACCATCAAGGGGCCGACCCAGGGGGTGACCCGCGCCGAGTTCGAGTACGACCTGCCGCACGCCGATGCGATGGAGCTCCTCGCCCTGTGCGAGCAGCCCCTGATCGAGAAGACCCGCCACACCGAGGACCACCACGGGATGGTGTGGGAGATCGACGTGTTCCACGGGGCCAACCAGGGCCTGGTGATCGCCGAGGTCGAGCTGACCTCCGAGACGCAGCACGTCACGATCCCCGCCTGGGCCGTGCGCGAGGTGTCGGACGATCCCCGCTACTACAACTCGAACCTGATCGCCCACCCCTACCAGAGCTGGTTGCAGGATCCGTAACCCTGCCGACACTGGTTGCGGATATGCGCAGTTAGCGAATCTCCGTCGATCCGCGGGCCCAACTTGATAGTCTCGTTGGTGGTGCTTCGCCTAGCAGGTTGTGTGGTGGTGATCGCGGGCCTGGTCGGTACCTGGGCCTGCGATTCGTCCGTGGCCCCGCTGGCGACGGCGGAGCCGGGCGTGATCTTCACGTTCCCGATCGATGGGCAGCGAGACGTCCCCCTCGGTTCGCGGATCGTGGTGACGTTCTCCGACGACGTCACCAAGAGCGCCCTCGGGCCATGCACGGGTTCCGGTGCGAGCGTGCAAGGCTCGTTCTGCCTGGTCGGTCCGAACGGGCCGGTCGATGCCACGGCCGAGGTCGTCGGCGAGGGCAAGAGCGTCCAGTTCAGCAGCGCGCAGCTCGACGAAGGCACCACCTATGCGCTCTACGTGCGCCCGCCGCTCGCGCCCTCTGCCAAGAACCTCCCCGCGCAAGACGCGCTGGTCACGTTCACCACGCGGACCATGCGCCCGCGCGCCGCGGCGCCCGCCCTGATCGCGGTCAACGGCAGTGATCCGGCGAGCCCGAACGGATTCCGGCCGATGTTCGAGACGTCGACGATCCGCCTCGTGTTCTCGGAGCCGCTCGATCCGCGCACCGTGACGAACGTGACCGGCGCGATCGAGCTGGTCGACATGTCGACGCGGATGGCGGTGCCGGCGACCGTGATCGGCAGCGGCATCCACGTCGCGATCGATCCCAAGACCGATCTGACGGCAGGGACCACCTACGAGCTCCGGCTCGGCAACCGGCTCGCGGATCTCGGCGGCCAGGTGCTCGCGCCGATCACCATCCCGCTCGTCCCGGCGAACAGCCGTGGCAGCGTCCAGATCCCACAGGTCCTGCGCACGCGGCAGAAGACCGATCCGGGCCCGGCGCACTCGCGCTCCGGTGCCGAGCCCAATGTCATCGCGATCGACAAGCCGCTGATCGGCAAGGAGAGCTCCGCGCTGCTGCCCGCCGCGCTCGCCGCCGAGCTCGGCGATCCCAAGGCGCTCGGCGGGCCGATCGCGTTCACGATCCGCAAGGGCCAGCGGATGAAGGCCAGCGGGCTCGACGTCAAGCTTGGTGGTGAGATCTCCGTTGGCCTCGTCACGGGCGACATCGAGATCGAGATGCTCACCGATGCGGGTGGGCGTCTGTATCGCAACCCGCACCAGGCGGCCGACCAGCGGCCCGAGAACGAGCGGGCGCCGCTCTATGTCGATCTCAGCATGGACGTCGCCGTCTACGCGGTAGATCCGAAGGGCAACGCGGTGCTGACCCAGACCGTGCTCGGCGTGCAGGCCTCGGGCACGGCGGTCGGCTCCGATGGCGTGCTCGCGATCGAGACCGTCGCGTCGATGGAGCTCGGGCTGCTCGGCGTCACCGCGGCGCCCACCAACCTCGTGCTCGAGCTGATCACAGATGCCAACGCGAAGGCCGACAGCGACACCGCGCCGCCCACGCTGGTCGCCTCGATGCCCGGCGTCGGCGCGAACGAGCACCCGGTCGATCAAGGCGTCGAGGTGATCTTCAACGAGCCCGTGGATCTCGATCGGCTGCGCGCCGGGGGGCTCCGGCTCGAGACCGCCGCGGGCACCGTCGTGCCGAGCGTGATCGAGAGTCACGGCGCGGCGGTCGTGGTCCGCTCGGTCGCGCCGCTGACGTACTCCACCTCGTACCGCGTCGTGCTCTCCGATGTGGCCGATGTCGCGGGCAACAAGCTCCCCGCGACCACCCCGATCACGTTCACCACCCCGCGCCTCGTCAACACCGATGCGCCGCTGACCGTGACGGCGATCCACCCCGGCGTTCCGTGCGCGCTGACCGGTGCGAACGGCGCCAGCCCGGGGCGCTGCCAGGGCGGCGGCGGCGGCGACGATCTGTACGCGAACTTCACGCTCGCCTCGAACGAGGCCGTCCAGATCGCGTTCAGCCAGCCGCCGCAGCCGGCCTCGATCGTCCACGGCACCGCGTGCAACCAGGGCAGCATCCGGATCGAGGAGATCGATGGCGCCGGGACCTGCACCGCAGCCGTCGCCGGCACATTCATCACCCACAACCGCACCGTCGCCTTCGTGCCCGACCAGCCGTGGGTCGTGGACAAGCGCTACCGGCTCCGCCTGGTCTCGGGCAACAACGGCGGCTGCAACGCGGGCGAGCTGTGCGGCGTGTTCGGCGCCGCGGCGAGCTTCGATCCGCTCGGCGGCACCACCAATGGAGATGCCGGCGGCCCGGACCTCTCGATCCCGTTCCTCGGCGCGGCCGCCGAGAAGTCCACGTTCATGTTCGCCGATGTCGGGCCGTTCTCCGATCTCAACGGCTCCGGCTTCCTCGAGAGCGGCGAACCCCTCTCGGACGAGAACCGCGCGGCGCTCAACATCACCGGCACCACGGGCGATGTCAGCCAGGCCCACTTCACCTCCGCCGATTGCCTCCCGAACATGCCGGGCACGCAGGCGTGCATGTACCTGCTCGGCTCGATGCCCGTCGAGATGGGCGAGCTGACCACCACCTGTCCGCTCCCCGATGGCTCGAGCGCGGCGAACTGCGTCCCCGTGAAGATCTCCGCGCAGGCGATGCTCGCGACCTCGGTGTCGATGAACGCCACGGCGATCATCGGCATCAACACGGACACCGGGACGTCGGTGATGCGCGTGCGTGAACCCGCCGGCCAGACCGGCGTCACGGGCTACATCATCGATCGCGGCGGCACCCCGACGCTCACGGTCAAGCTCGACCTCTACATGGATGCGCCCGACATGAGCATCCCGTTGTCGAGCCACGATCTGCACTCCAAGCCGCTCTCGGTCACGCTCGAGGGGCCGGTGACGTTCCTGCCCGACGGTCGGATCTCGATCGCGGTCGCCAACACCGCAGCGCTGCCGGTCGAGGTGAAGATCGACGCTCCCCTCGGGGTCTCGGGGAGCGTGAAGATGGCCGTCCCCGCCGGTGAGATGAAGCTCCAGCTGATCTCGCCGCCGCTGCGCGGGGTGGCCCGATGAAGGCCGCGCTGATCACCGCGCTCGCCCTGATCCCACTGGTCGCGCACGGTGCGCCGAAGAAGAAGAAGGGCAAGAAGGCCCCCACGCCGGCACCGGCGAAGGTCAGCGAGCCCGAGATCGAGATGGCGCCCGAGCCCACGCCGGATCCTGCCCCTGCGCCCGCGCCCGTGCCGCAGGCCGACGACACGGTCCACGAGACCGCGCCCGAGCCCGCCCCGCTCGCACACAAGCGGTCCACGAAGCGGTTCTACGTCCGCGGCGGCATCGCACACGTCTCACCGCTCTCCTCCTCGCGGCCGATGGAGCTCGCCGACGTCGATGGCGCCGCGAGCCTCGCCGTTCAGAACGGTCCGATCGCGGGCTCGGGCTCCGAGGTCAGCTCCGCGACCATCCCCGCGATCACGCTCGGCTACAAGCTGCCGTTTGGCGGAGACCACCTCTCGCTCGAGACCGTGCTCGGCGTTCCGTTCACGGTGAAGTTCCGCGCGACCGGCACGCTCGCGAACGAATCGATCGCACCGATGGCGCTCGGGATCCCCACCGGCGTCGGCCCCCTCGGTCCAGAGCTCGGCGAGGCGAAGGCCGCCCCTCCGATGCTCACGCTCGTCTACAACGTGCGGCCGCACGCGCAGGTCCAGCCGTTCTTCGGCGTGGGCGCGGCAGTGCTGTTCGCCTTCAACGCCAAGGTCACGAATCCGATGCTGACCGAGGTCAGCCAGCCCGAGATGTCGATCGCACCCGCGCCGGGGATGGTGTTCCAGGCCGGCCTCGAAGCGAAGCTGTACAAGGGGCTGTACGCGCGGCTCGACGTCAAGTTCATCGCGTTCATGCTCGCCCGCGCCGAGGTGCATCACGTCCAGGTCCGCACGCCCGAGCTGCCGCTGTTCGACACCGTCGAGGTCGGCACCGCGAAGATGAGCGTGTGGGTCAATCCCCTGATCATCCAGGGCGGCCTCGGCATCGACTTCTGAGTCGGCCTACACTCGAGAGGTGACCAGGCCGGCGCGTCAGGTGCTGTGGCTCGCGCTGGTCGCGTGTCGCGCGGCTCCCATCGACACACCATCGAACAGCGCCACGATCCGCGAAGGCCTCGTCGTCCCGACCCAGCTCGATCCCGCGGTCACGCCGGTGACCACGGCCAGCGGCGCGGACGCCCGCCACTACTACTGCACGCCCGTGGTCCCGGCGCAGTGGAACGGCCAGCTCGTGATCTATCTCGTCGGCGCCCGTGAGGATCCGGCCACCGCGCATGCGTTCGCCGAGCGCGCGTGCGGCCGCGGCTATGCCGCGATCGCGCCGGCGTACCGCAACGAGCGCGCGATCCGCGATCTGTGCGAGGACGACGCCGCCTGCTACGGCCCGGTGCGCCGCGAGATCGTCTATGGCGAGGACGCTGCGCCGCAGCTGCAGGTCGATCGCGCCAACGGGATCGTCCACCGGATCGACACGCTCGCCGCCCACCTGGCCGGCGCGCTCCCCGCCGTGTGGGGGCCGCTCCGCGATCGCCTCGCGCGCGGTGACCTCACTCGTGTCGTGCTCGTCGGCTTCTCGCAGGGCAGCGGCCACGCGCTGATCCTCGCGCACGACCACGAGGTCAGCCGGGTGGTGCTGATGAGCGGCGTGCTCGATCGCGTCCACACCGGCAGCGCCGTACAGGGCCCGGTGACCTGGCTCGCGGACTGGGCCGCGTCACGGCCCGCGACCCCCGGCGCCCGGATGTTCGCGATCAACTACGCCGACGATCCGTTCACGCAGCCGATCGAGCTCGCCGCCAACTACGCCGCGCTCGGGATTCCCGACGCCACGTGCGAGGTCACCGAGGACCCGCCCACCGGCGAGTGCCACCGGTTCGTCGTGCACACCGCGCCGTGCGCTAGCCGCATCGATGGCCACGTCACGCCGAGCGTCGCGAGCTTCGGCACCGCCACGGCGCCGTGCGCGCTCGGAGGGCCGCTCCGCCACCTCGGCCCCACGTGGGACTACCTGCTCTCGCCGCACTGACGCACGCCCGTCACCGAGCCGGTGTTCATGAACCCGCCCACTGCACTGCACTGCACTGCACTGCACTGCACCGCACTGCACTGCGCTGCCCCGGAGATCAAACACAGGAAGCCAGGAACCAAGGCCGCAGACTTTGGCCTGGCTGGATCCGTTCCTCGAAGCCCGCCACAGGAGGCCACCACGTGTGATCTGCTACCCAATGCCTCTGCGCCAGCTCTCGCGGGAATGGCCGATCCACCGTCTCCGACCTTGGTTCCTGGCTTCCTGGCTTTGAGTTCCGAGCACACGGATGGTCCGGGACGGGCCTTTCAGCGGGCCGCCGTCTTGTGTGCGGCCGCCTACGTACGGCCGGTCGGTCGCGCTTCGATCGTCATCGCCGCGGACGAGCCCGACGGCGTCTCGGTGCGCTGCGGGACGAGCACGCGATCGCCGGCCACCGTGGCGGCCTCGGAGCTCGCCGAGGGCGTGCGCAGCGCCAGGCCCGCGGGGGCCGTGGCGGCATCGGGCGGCGCCGTCGCGGTCTTGCCGAGGCTCGTCCACCACGCGATCGCCTGCGTGCGCGACCACACGTGCTCGGGTGGGATCTCGATCGCCACCAGCGCCTCCGCCAGCGCGCGCGCATCCGCCGGCCGCGCCTTCGGCCGCTTCTCGAGGCACTTGAGGATCACGGTCTCGAGCTCGGGCGGGAGCCAGCCTCGGACCTTCGACCGGAGGTCCGGCACGTCATCGGCGACGTGCGCATGGACCACCTCGTCCTCGGTCGGCCGCGGGAACACCTCGTTGCCGGTGAGCAGCCACCACGCCACGCAGCCGAGTGCGTAGAGATCGCCGCGCGCATCGAGCGGTGCGCCGACCGCCTGCTCGGGCGCGATGTACCCGGGCGTGCCGATCACCGTGCCCACCATCGTCAGGCGCTCGCCGGTGGTCGAGGGCAGCGCCGCGAGGCCCGCCGGCGAAGGCGCCGAGGGCGCGCTCGGCAGCGCGATCGGATCGGCGACGTTGTGCACGATGCCGAAGTCGAGCAGCTTGATGATGTCGACCTCGTCCGCGGCGCGGCACAGGAACAGGTTCGCGGGCTTGATGTCGCGGTGGAACAGCCCCGCATCGTGCGCCTCGGCGAGCGACTGACACGCCTGCGCGATGATGCTGATCACGCGCGCCGCCGGCTGCGGCCCATGGGACAGCACGAGCTGGGACAGATCCACGCCGTCGAGCAGCTCCATCACGTAGAAGAAGCTGCCGTCGGCGGTGACGCCGTAGTCATAGAGCTCGATGGTGTGGCGCGACCGCAGCGACGCGAGGGTCTGGGCCTCGCGCCGGAACCGCTCCTGGACCACCGGGGCGTGGTGCGCGTCGATCAGCACCTCGGGCCGCACCAGCTTGATCGCGGCCTGTCGCGCGAGCAGCTGGTGCTCGGCGCGCCAGACCTCGCCCATCCCACCGCCGCCGAGCTTCTCGACGAGCCGGTAGCTCCCGAGCTGCTTCGCGCGCTCCACCGCGGACTTCGCCTCGGCGCGGGCCGCGCCCACGGCGCGCCGCATCCGGACCAGGTTCCACGCGAACATCAGCGAGACGCCGAGCGCGATCGCCAGCGCAGCGGCCGAGGCGATGATCGTCTCGCGGCCGAACTTCCAGGTCGCCCCGAACAACAACTTCTCCGGCACCAACGTCGCGAGGAACCACTCGACGGGTGCCGCCGTGCCCGCGCGCTTGTTGCCCACGCTCGCGACCGAGGCCAGGTAGTCGCCATCGGCGGCCGAGAGGTGCAGGAACCGCTGCTCCGTGGGCGTCGCGGTGCCGATCGCGTCGAACAGCGCGTTCAGCGCGGGATCCTTGAAGTCCTTGTAGTGCAGGACGCGGTTCTCGTCCTGCGCGACGTCCGGGATCGGCGCCGAGGGGTTCGCGAGCACGCTGCCATCCAGGGTGAACATCACGGTCCGGGCTCCGGGCACGGGGGCGCGGGCGATCACCGCCGACAGCTCGCTGACGTCGAAGTCGATCGTCAGCACCGCGGTCAGCGTGCCATCGGCCGCGTACACAGGCTCCGCCACGGTCAGGCCGGTCTTGTGCGACGACGAGAACGTACGTGGCGGCATCCAGGTCCGCTGCTTGGCCTCGACCGCCGTCTTGAACCGCGGGCGGGTCCGCGGATCGTAGTTGGTGGTCTCCGTGCTCACGGCGCGGGGCTCGCCCGTGGTGAAGCTGTAGTTGGTGCGCGGGGAGCCCTTGTCGGTGACGTGGGACTCGGCGACCTGCAGCTCACCGGTCGCTCGATCGATGAACGTCGAGTACATCGCACCGCTCGGGAACACGATGCTCGTGAACGCGATGCCCGGGCGCCCGACCACCACGTCGCGCATGCGGGCGACGGCATCGGGCGTGGCGAGCGCCGGCTCGGCGAGGAGCCGCAGGCTCGCGAGCACCGGCTTGGCCTGATCGAGCGCGAACCCGATGTCGTGCCGCACGTCGACCGCCTGCGCGACCAGCTGATGCCGCGCCATGGTCTCGGCGCTATCCCGGGTGGCGCGCCGGCCGAGCAGGAGCACCACCACGCCCACCGCGATCACCAGGGTTGGGATGATGATCAGGACCCCCGTCGGCGTCGCGAGCAAGCGGGCCAGCCGCGCTGCGCGCGATGGCTCTCCGACGACGCTGGTGGTCTCGCCCACGCCTCACTGTACTCTGATTTGTAGGACGGACACCGACGCCAGGATCGGCCGTTGACGGACGGCGCCGTGCCCCGCCCCGCGGTCTACTTCGGCCCATGAAGCTCGGGACGATCGCCGGTGATGACGCTGCGGAGCCGCTCGATCTCGCCGCGCTGGTCGCGCAGGTCGCCGCCGCGCGCGCCCCGACCCTGCCGCCCGCGGTCCAGCTCGTCGTCGATGTGGCCGCGAGCCTGTCGAACATCCACGGGGTCCGGACCGAGCTCGAGCGCCTGGTGTCGAGCCTCCTCGAGCTGTGGCTCGCCGCGGCCGCGACCACCGGCGGCGTCGTGCTGATCGTCGGAGGGACCGACGATGGCGCCGGGATCCGGCTCGAGGTGCTCAGCACGTCGGCCGCCACGCCGCTCCCCGTGCTCCCACCCCGCCTCGATCATGGCGATTCGTTGCGGCTGATCCTGACCGTGGTCGGCCGGCACGACGCGACCCTGCGGGTCTCGACCTCCGCGACCGGCACCACGCGGCTCGAGATCGTGTTCCCGTGCGTGCGCGCCAACGATCGTGCAGCGCGCTGTCGCCGCCCGACGCAGCCCCTGCTCCGCGCCACCGTGCGATCGATCCACTGAACGTCCCGCCACGTCCGGGGCGTCAGGAGAACCACGCGGGCGGCACACGCCCCGCGAGGCACGTGATCGTCCGCGGCGCCCACGGGCGGGACGGTCGAGCGCGCACGGGAGCCACCGGCGTTCCCTCGAGCAGCCCCTCGTCGGGCGCCCAGTCCGCACGTCGCCCCGGCGCGAGGCCGTGGAGACCGCTCTGGTGGAAGCCGATCACGTAGGTGTGCCCTGCGACCCGCGCGCCGAGGAACTCCGCGAGTTGCTCCGCGAACGCGATCCCCGACTGCGCGCCGAACGTCTCGCAGGTCCGGAACCACACGAGCGCGTCGGGCGCGAGCTTGGCTCGCAGAGCATCGAGGCCCGCACGATGGACGTGCCCGCGCGCGAGCGAGCGAACGTCGAGAGACTCGGCGGCGACGCGCGCACAGCCCCAGGTGCCGTGGCCCCAGTACTGGAGCTCGTCGATCGGCTCGTCGCAGCTGGCGAGCCAGTCGAGCGCCTCGCCCCAGCTCGCCACGCCGCGCGCGGCGTCGATCCGCCCGAGCCCGCGGTAGAGCCCGGAGCCGGCCCGCCAGGCTACGGACAGTCCACCTCCGGTCCGAACACAGGTCCGATCGTAGACGAGGGCACGCACCGCGATCCGTCATCCAATATCGTCTACAGTCCCGCGATGCTCAAGCGGACACACCTCCTGCCGTTCCTGGCCCTGGCGATCACCGCCGCTGCGTGTGGTCATGCGCGCAAGCCGTACGCCACCACCGGCGGCGCCCTCCAGCTCTCGAAGGTCGTGCTCTACCGCAACGGCGTCGGGTACTTCGAGCGCGGCGGCACGGTCTCTGGCGAGATGTTCACGATCCGCGTGCGCAAGGATCAGGTCAACGATCTGCTGAAGAGCCTCACGGTCGTCGAGCGCAAGGGCGGACGCGCCGTCTCGATCTCGATGCCCCTCGATCCCCGGGCATGGGCCAACGCCGCGATCGCCACGCTCGGACCCGGCAGCGGCAGCCTCGCCGAGGTGCTCGACAAGCTCCGCGGCACCGAGGTCACGCTGCGCACCAGCGATGGTGACTCGATGCGCGGTCGCGTGCTGATCGTCGAGGTGATCCAGCCGGATGGCTCGCGCCCCAGCAACGAAGACGGCGAGCACCAGCTCGACTACAAGGTGACACTGATCCACGAGGATCGGCTGTCGGTCGTCAAGCTGTCGAAGGTCGCGGGCATCGTGCTCCACAACGATGACATCTCGATGCAGTTCCAGCGCAGCCTCGACGCCACCGCCGGCGAGGGGATGTTCCAGCAGGTCGACGTGACGATCCGCCTCGCGGGCGCCCACACGCACGATCTGCTCGTCAGCTATGTCGTCGGCGCGCCGATGTGGAAGCCCACGTATCGCGTGGTGCTGCCAGAGAAGGGCAAGGGCCAGGCGCTGCTCCAGGGCTGGGCCGTCGTCGACAACACCACCGGCGAGGATTGGCGCGACGTCAAGCTGTCCCTGACCTCCGGTGCCCCGATCGCGTTCCGCTACGATCTGCACACGCCGCGCGATGTCACCCGGACCGATCTGTCGGCGGTGGGCAGCACGCGCCGCGCCCAGGCCTCGATCGGCGAGGCTGGCTATGCGCAGCCCGGCGACGCCGCCCCTGCAGCGCCTGTCACGGCGAGTGCGGAGCGGTTCAAGGACAGCGATGCGAAGATCTCGTCCAGCGGCGCGGGTCGCTCGGTCGCGTCGCCGAAGAAGGCGCCCCCACGTGCCGCGCCGATGCCTGCCACCAAGTCGATCGCCGACAAGAACATGCCCGCCAGCCAACCGGCACCGGACGTGTGGGGCGGCGTGAACGACGAATCGGCGGCAGTGGATGCCGAGGAGCTCGCTCGCTCGATGCAGCCGAACACCAAGGCCGCGAACGTCAGCGGCCTCTCGCGCTACGACCTCGGCGAATCGCTCACGGTGCCCGATGGGACGTCGACGATGGTGGCGATCATCAACCAGCAGGTCGATGGGGAGGAGACGTTCCTGTTCAAGCCGGGCGGCGGCGGCCCCGGCTACGAGACCAACCCGTACCGCGTGATCCGGTTCAAGAACTCCACGCCGTTCGCGCTCGAATCGGGCCCGATCTCGATCTACTCGGGTGGCAGCTTCGTCGGCGAAGGCATCAGCGAGCCGGTCAGCGCCGGTGTGGCCGTGACCATCCCGTTCGCCGTCGAATCGAGCTTCCTCGTCAGCTCGCACTCCCAGTACAACGGCGACGAGATCCGGCTCGTCAAGATCGTGCGCGGCGTGATGGAGATCGAATCGTTCGGTCGTCGCACCACCACCTGGGAGGTCAAGTCCCAGCTCCCGCGCCCCGAGGACACCACGCTCTACGTCCGCCACCAGAAGATGGGCGGCAGCTACGAGCTGACCCCGCGCCCGCCGGCCACCGAGGATCTTCCGGACGCGTACCTGATCCAGCTCAAGCTCCCCGCGAAGGCGACGGAGACCAAGCTCGATGTGGTGGAGCAGACGCCCTCGCGCTCGACGCTCTCGATCTGGGAGTCCCGCGCGCTCGTGCTGCTCGAGGGCATCCTGGCGCAGGGCAACCTCGACGCGGGCATCCGCGCCAAGCTCGATCCGATCGTCAAGCTGCGCCAGGAGGTTGGCAGGATCGACACCGAGATCGAAGGCAAGACGCGCACGCGCGGCGAGCTCGATCAGCGCGCGAACGAGACCCGCGCGAACCTCGAGGCGATCAAGAAGGACCCGGCCGCGGGAGCGCTGCGCAAGCGGCTCTCCGATCGGCTCGAGCAGTTCGCCAAGGACGGCGACAAGCTCGGCCGCGAGATCGTGGAGCTGTCCACCAAGCGCACGGAGAAGAAGATCGCGCTCGAGGATGCGATGCAGAACCTCGACCTCAACCCGAAGCAGCCGCTCTCGCCCAAGAAGTAGATGCGGCTCGTGATCCTCGGCGCCGGCGCGATCGGTGGCGTGATCGGCGGCATGCTCGCGCGGGCGAAGCGCGAGGTCGTGTTGCTCGCCCGCGGGGCACAGCTCGAGGCGATCCGCGCCGGAGGGCTCCGCGTCGAGACGCCCGACGACACGTTCACGGTGCACCCCGCGCTCGCCGACGTACACGAGCCGTTCGCCTGGCAGGACGGTGACGTGCTCGCCCTCGCGGTCAAGACGCAGGACGCCGCCGCGGCCCTGCGCCAGGTGGCGGCACCACGTCGGGTGCCGATCGTGTGCCTCACGAACGGCGTCGAGGCCGAGCGGATCGCCCTGCGGCACGCCGACGAGGTCTATGGCGGCTGCGTGAAGATGCCCGCCACCTACCTGACGCCGGGTGTGGTGCAGGTGTGGGCAGCACCGGTCCCGGGGCTCATCGACCTCGGTCGCTATCCCGACGGCGCGGGAGACCTCGCGGATCCGATCGCGGGCGAGCTGATCGTCGCCGGCTTCGCGTGCGAGGTGCGCCCGCAGATCATGAAGTGGAAGCGCGCCAAGCTGCTCTCGAACCTCGCGAATGGGGCCGAGGCGCTGGCCGGGCCCGACGCGCGAGCCTGCGATGTCGCGGACCGCGCGCGTGCCGAGGGCCGCGCCTGCTTCGCCGCAGCCGGGCTGTCGTGCGCGAGCGAGGCCGAGGACCAGGCGAGCCGGGTTGGATATCAGTCGAGGCCGATCGCCGGCGCCACGCGCAGCGGCGGCTCGACGTGGCAGAGCCTCGCGCGCGGAGCCACCGAGCTCGAGACCGACTATCTGAACGGCGAGATCGCGATGCTCGGCCGGCTGCATGGCGTGCCGACCCCGGTCAACGCCGCGCTCCAGGAGCTCGCCGCCGAGGCCGTGCGTGCACGCAGGGCGCCCGGCACGATGTCGCTCGACGAGCTGCGCGCCCGGGTCACTCGATCGTCGAGTCCGTGATCTGCGGCGGCTCGGCGGCGAGGACGAAGATGCCCGGCAGGGTCTCGAACCCGTGGCTCGGGTTTCGCCGCAGCACCGACCGATCGATCTTGAGGTGCCCGGTGCGGTTGTTGGAGACGAAGAAGATCGCGCCCCCACCCTCGATCGCATCGTTGTCCGTGATCTCCGTGCCGCACAGCGACAGCGTGAACTCGTTGCCATCGTTGTAGATCGCCGCGCCGCTGCCGCCGCCCGGCGTGCCGCTCTTCGCCGGATTCGCGCCGTTGCCGATCGCGTTGTTGAACGTGAACAGGCTGTTGATCACCGTATGCGAGACGCCGATCGAGCTCAGCCCACCGCCGTTCGAACACCTGTTCCCGAGCTCGGGCGCGCCACCGAACGTCGAGTTGACGACGTACACGGGGAGCGGCTCCGCCGCGCCCATCGGTTGGTACTGGCTGAGCGTCCGCATCGACGCGCCGCCGACATCGGGCCCGGTGGGATCGCAGCGGTTGCCGAAGAACCGGCTGTTGACGACCTTGACGCGGCCGCCGCGGACGAACACGGCGCCGCCACCATCGGGATCCTGACCTGTCGCGTCGCCGTTGACGAACGTCAGGTTCTGGATCGTGAGCTGCGGATGATCCTGGTTCTGGCAGTGGCTCGTGGTGAACTTCTGCGCGGGATCGCAGGTGTTCATGTAGAGGATCCGCTGGCCCTTGCCGTCGAGCACCACCTTGCCGCCACCATCGATGACGATCTTCGGGCCGGTATCGTTGACGACCTTGGCGGTGCGCGTGACCTCGATCGTCACGGGATCCGGGCCGCAATCGAACGTGATGATCCCGCCGAGCGCCACGGCGGCCGCGTACGCCTCGCCGGTGCAGCTGGCCGGTGTCCCCGTGCCCACCACGTGGGTCGGACTCGAGGTGTCCTCGACGCTCGCCTCGGCGGGGATCGCGCAGGTCCCGTTGGGGTTCCCCGCGGGTGGGCCCGCCGCCGGGTCGGGGAGCGGATTGCTACCGTCGTCGCCGCCTCCGCCGCAGCCGACGATCAGCACGAACACGAGGCTCGCGAGGACTCTCCCCATGATCCCGAGGATACCCGGGTTCAGCTCGGTGCGCGGCGCAATCGCTCGGCGACGCCCACCAGATCGTGCCCTTCCGAATCGACGATCACGCGCGCGGTGTTGTTGAGCTGGAGGAGGTTCCCGAGCCCGTGCTCGTCGGGCACCGCCACCCAGTTCACGCCCGGCAGGACCTCGATCTTGTGCCGGGACGATCCGAGCTCTGCCCCTCGCGCGACCGAATCGGCGAGCTCGCCCAGCGCTGTACCGATCAGCGGCACATCAGCGTCGCTGCACAGCGCGATCAGATCCGGCGCGCCGAACTTCCGCATCCCGCGGGTATGGATCGCGTGCGCCTGATCGGGGCGGGTGGATTCGGTCTCGTAGACGATCCGGACCTCGTGGGCCACATCGAGTGGCGCCCCCGCGGCAGGGACGGAGGCACCGGCGGTGAACGCGATCGCGTGCGCGTCGAGCACCACCGACCCACCGCGTGCGACGAGGTACCGGGCGAGGGCCCACGCGGTCTGCAAGTAGCGTAGGTCCGCCGGGTTCGAGATCTCCGCCGTGATCGAGTGCAGCACCGTCGCCTCGTCGAGTACCGCAGCGCCGTCACCGAGGTCGATCTTCGCGATGTTCCGCAGCGAGCCGGAGCGCCAGCCGTCGAACCATCGAGGATCGGCATCGCGCGTATGCATGCGGACGTCGCACAGCTCGAGGGCCGCGGTATCGGGCACGCCGAATCGCGACAGCGACATCGGCACGTCGTCGGTGAGCGCTCCGAACACGAACAGCGTCACCGATGCCTGTCGCGGAGCGGGCGGCTGCGTGAACGTCCAGGCCGTCATCCCGCGAGCCTCGTCGAGTTCTTCCCGCGAGGCAAGGCGTCGCGCAGCCGCCGCACGGCATCGAGGAGCTCGCTCTCCCGGTAGCGTGCATACGCGAGCCGCACGTACGGGCGGGCCTTGCCGTCGAGCGCGAAGTCACGGGCCGCGGAGATCGCCACGCCTCGTGCACGAGCGCGTTCACACCACACCTCGAGCGGGACCTCGGCGGCGACCTTGGCCCACAGCGTGATCCCGCCCGCTGGCAGCTGGAAGCTCAGCGCGCCAGCGAGCTCGCGCCGGAGGGCGGTGACCAGTGCGTCGCGGCGTGCCTCGTAGACCCGGCGCATCTTCTTGGCATGGCGCTGGAGCTCGCCCTCCTCGATCAGGTCAGCGACCGCCAGCTCGAGCACCTGATCCCCCTGCCGGTCGGCGATCGTGCGCAGCCGCGCGAGCCCGTCGATCACCTGCTCCGGCGCCGCCACGAAGCCGAGGCGTAGCCCCGGGGCGAGGATCTTGGACAAGGTGCCCAGGTAGATCACGTTCCCACCCGGATCGTCGGCAGCCAGGGGCGCGACGGGCCGGCCCTCGAAGTGGAACTCGTGATCGTAGTCGTCCTCGAGGATCGCGAAGCGCTCACGGCGGGCGCGGTCGAGGAGCGCCATCCTCCGCGCTGGCGACATCAGCACGGTGGTCGGGTACTGGTGGTGCGGGGTCACGTAGATGCAGCGCGGCGTGACTCCGGCCAGCTCGTCGACCACCAGGCCGCTCCCATCCAGCGCGATGGGCTCGAGCCGAGCGCCCGCCTCCTCGAAGGCGCGCCACGCGGGGCGGTAGCCGAGCTCCTCGACGGCGACGGTCTGCCCCGGGCGCACCAGGAGCCGGGTCGCGAGATCGAGCGCCATCTGGCTGCCCCGCGTGATCAGGATGTTGTCCGCGGTCGCCGGGATCCCGCGACTGGTCCTCAACATCGCCGCGATCGCCGTGCGCAGCCGGGGCGCCCCGTGCGGATCTGCGTAGTCGAGGGCGGCACGACCCGCGGGCGAGCGCAGCACCCGGCGATACGCGCGCGACAGCATCGCGCTCGGGAGCAGCCGCGTATCGGGCACGCCTCCCGAGAGGTGGTACAGCATCTCCGCCGAGCCGAACGGAACGCTCGTCGCCGGCAACACCCGCACGTCGTAGCCAGGCCGAGCCGCGACCCCGCGCACGGCTGCTGCTCCCTGCCCTCGTCGTCCCGCTCTCGTGGCGCGGGCTGCTCGCACGTCACGCGCGTCGGGCACGGCACGCACGTCGCGCACGTGCCTCTCCGGGAGCTCGGCGGAGACGAACGTGCCGCCCGCGCCGCGCGTGACCACCCAGCCCTGTGCGACGAGCTCGTCGTATGCGGCGACGATGGTGTTGCGATTGACCGCGAACTGCGTCGCCAGCGCGCGCGTGCTCGGCAACCGGTCGCCCGGCTGCAGGGCCCCGCGGCGGATGTCGTCCGTGATCGCCCGTGCGACCTGGACGAACATCGCGGACGGCCCCGCTCCCCGACGCTTCGAGATGGACCACATGATTTGTCAATCATGGACCTGTTTCCCCATCCATTCCAGCGGCAGGCTCGACCCATGACCACGTCGCTCCCCATCACCGATCGCACGAAGGTCCGCCGCAAGCCCACCCGCGGCTCCCACGAGCGCGCCCAGATCGACGCGATCCTCGACGAGGCCCTGATCTGCCACGTCGGCTTCGCATCGGAGCACGGCCCCGTCGTGATCCCCACGACCCACGTGCGCGTCGGCGACCACCTCTACATCCACGGCTCGGCCGCGAGCCACATGCTGAGATCGCTCGCGCAGGGCATCGAGGTCTCGATCTGCGTGACGCTTCTCGATGCGCTGGTGCTGTCCCGCACCGCGTTCCATCACTCGGTCAACTATCGCTCGGTCGTGCTGTTCGGCACGGCGACGCTCGTCGAGGACACGCCGACCAAGCTCGCCGCACTCGCCGCCTTGATCGATCGCGTCGTCCCCGGCCGCTCCGCCGCGTGCCGCCCGCCGAATGACAAGGAGCTCGCTGCGACCTCGGTGCTCGGCCTCGCGATCACCGAGGCCTCCGCCAAGGCGCGCTCTGGGCCGCCACTCGCCGACGAGGGCAGCGACCTTGCCCTCCCGTACTGGGCCGGCGTGATCCCGCTGCACAGCTCCCGCGGCACCCCGATCAACGCCCCCGATTGCACGCTCCCCTGGCCGGCCTGAGGAGAATGTCGACGGGTGGCCGAGGTCGACCTCGCGGCCGGCTCAGATCTGTACGCCGGCGGCGCGGAGCGCCTCGCGCGTGGTGGGCGCGCTCGCGTGCTGGATCCCGTGGATCCCGAGCTCCACCGCCGTCGCCACGTTGTGCGCGCGATCGTCGACGAACACGCACGCCTCCGCGGGGCGCTGCAGGATCTCGAGCATCCGCACGTAGATCCCCGGATCCGGCTTGCTCATCCCGAGATAGCACGAGGACAGGAACGCATCGAACCGCCGGGCCAGATCGAAGGTCGTGATCCGGTGAGCGTTGAGCTCGCGTGACTCGTTGTTGAGCGCCACCACCACGTAGCGTCCGGTGGCCACCACCTCGTCGAGCACGGCGAGCGTCTCCGGGAACGGCTGCGACTCGGCGTGGATGAAGGCGAGGAACGCCTCGCGCGTGAACGAACGCGGTCGATCGAACACCACGCGATCGAGGTACGAGTCGAGGGTGATCTGCGCGGTGTCGAGATCGAGGGCGAGCAGCGCGTGCCGGGCCTCGAAGCCGTCGTCAAGGCCGAACGCCTCGGCAGCGCGGCCACGCGAGACGTGATCCCACCCGTTGGTCAGCAGCACGCCCCCGATGTCGAACAGCACGACCTGGGGTCTGGAACCGCCGGCCGTCAGCGGTGGCTCCGCAGCGCGACCTTGACCGCGATCAGGGCGATCAACAGGATCAACCAGAGCAGGAACTTCGCGACCTTCAGGCCCGCATCACTCGCTGCGGCGCTGGCCTGGGCACCCGCGATCACCGCTGGATCGAGGTAGCTCTTGCAGCGATCACAGCCCCACTTGCCGATCTGAGCGTGCCAGGTGCCATCCCCCCAGCACCGCGGGCACTTCGGCACCGGCTGCGTCGCGAACGGCCCCGGCGGCATCGCCACGGCGTAGGGCGCCGGGAACTGCGGTGGCCCGCCGATCAGATCGCGACAGTGATCGCACCCCCACTGGTTCGCCTGGGCGTGCCAGACACCGGGTGCACCGCAGCGAACGCAGCGGACGGGAGACGGGGCGCCGGGAGCAGCCATGCCTCAGTATCACCCGACAGGCGATGGCGCGGGGGCCGATCACGGGGCCGGGTACGAGGCGGCGCGGGCGAGCAGGAGCTCGCGCTCCCGCCCGTTGCGGGTCAGCGCCGCCGCGCGCTCGAGATC
This sequence comes from Myxococcales bacterium, assembly GCA_016720595.1. Lineage (GTDB taxonomy): Bacteria > Myxococcota_A > Polyangia > Haliangiales > Haliangiaceae > JABFXX01. Next base: position 62,242 of record JADKKI010000020.1, on the reverse strand, counting down.
GTGCCGTGCCTCCTCGAGACGACCGAGCTTCGCGAGCAGATCAGCACGTACGGCGAACAGCAGGTGATAGCCATCGAGCGCCTCGTCCTCGACGAGCGCATCCACGAGCTCGAGCGCGAGCGTGGGGCCGAACGCCATCCCCACGGCGACCGCGCGATTGAGCTCGATCACCGGCGAGGGCATCGCGATCACCAGCATCGCGTACAGGGCCGCGATCCTGACCCAGTCGGTGTCCGCCGCCATCCGTGCTCGCGCATGACACGCCGCGATCGCCGCCTGGAGGACGTAGGGTCCACGCGTGCCCGCCGGCGCGAGCTCCTCGCCGCGCGCGAGGGCGGCGAGGCCGCGGCGGATCAGCAGCTGGTCCCACAGGCCACGTTGCTGGTCGAGCAGGAGGATCGGCGTGCCGCTCGCCGTGGTCCGTGCCCCGATCCGCGAGGCCTGGAGCTCCATCAGCGCGACCAGGCCGTGCACCTCGGCCTGGGTGGGCGCGAGCCCGGCGAGGATCCGCCCGAGCCGGAGCGCGTCCTCGCACAGCCCGGGTCGCATCCAGTCCTCCCCCACCGTCGCCGAGTAGCCCTCGTTGAACACCAGGTAGATCACCTCGAGGACCGAGGCGATCCGCGGGCCGAGCTCGTCGCCGCGCGGCACCTCGAACGGAACCTTCGCATCCGCGAGCGTCCGCTTCGCGCGCACGATCCGCTGCGCGACCGTGGCCTCGGGGACGAGGAAGGCCCGCGCGATCTCTTCGGTGCTGAGCCCGCCGAGCAGCCGGAGCGTGAGCGCGACGCGACCCTCGGTGGACAGCAGGGGATGGCACGAGGTGAACACGAGCCTCAGCAGGTCGTCGCCGATGTCGTCGTCGATCCGCGCGTCGAGATCAGGGACTTGTTGCTCGAGCTCCGCCAGCTCGATCCCGAGCTCCTCGTGCTTGCGCTCGGTCCGCTTGCCGCGCCGCAGGTGATCGATCGCCCGGTGGCGCGCGGTCGTCATCAGCCAGGCGCCCGGGTTCTCGGGGATCCCGGCCGCGGGCCAGCTCTCCAGCGCCTTCACCAGGGCGTCCTGCGCGAGCTCCTCCGCGAGCCCGACGTCTCGCACGATCCGGGCGAGCCCCGCGATCAGGCGCGCTGACTCGATCCGCCAGACGGCGTCGATCGCGCGGTGAGTCTCCGAGGTCACGCGGCCGGTGGTAGCACGGCCCGCGCGTCCTGCTCTGGAACGCACGCGCGCATCCGACGAGTGACCGCAGCACCGCTCAGTTCGCCCCGAGACGCTCCACCCCGAGCTCGGGGCACTCGGCGTGCACGAGCGCGGCGAGCTCGTCATCGAAGGCGAACCGGCCGGCGAGCACCACGGTGGCGACCAGCCGGTGGTCTCCGGCGAGCAGGAACATCAGCTCGCGCGGCGTCGCCACCACCGCGGTGTCGCGTCGCTCCGCGAGCTGCTGGCCCTGGGCCTCGTCGTCCGTGATCACCAGCCTGCGGATCCGTAGGCAACGCGTGGTACCCGACTGCCACCGGAGATCTTGTGCGCTTACATTCATGGCGGTCCCTCCTGCGCGGGAGCTGTGCAAGAACGGGCCTCCCCGAAATCCTGGTGAGGTGCCCAACGGCAGCGACGGCAACAGGCGACTTGCATACATCGTCCTGCGCGGAAGAGCGCGCCCTGCACCGGGCGCCGACGCGCGGTGTGTCGAGAGGGAACGGCCTGCGAGCCCCTCGTAGTCGCGCTTGCAGTAGGCTGGAGAGTGATGATCCCGAGAGCGGTGCGCGCGGCGATCGAGGAGGCGCTCCTCGATGAGGATGAGGAGCGCGCGCTCTCCCTCCTCCAGCCCCACCTCGGGAGCGATGCGGCCGCCTGGAGTCAGGCAGGATTTTTGCTCGACGATCTCGGTCAGTCCGAGGCCGCGCTCGACCACTACGCTCGCGCCCTCGAGCTCGATCCACGTTGCGTCTCGGCGTTTGTCGGGCGCGGGAAGATCCGTGCAGCACGCCGCGAACACGAGGAGGCGATCGCGGATCTGGATCATGCGCTCGCTCTCGAGCCGCTCGGGATGACGTACTTCGCGAAGGCGTGTGTGCTCGAAGAGATGGGGCGCACGACCGAGGCCGCCGGGTGTCGCGCCGAGGCCGCACGGCTCGAGCCCGCGCTGTTCGGCCGTCGCTGAGCTATCGGCGGTGTGCGGTGGATCCCGCGCCGCCGCCGGGCGAAGCTCGGCGGGTGACCTGCCGCCACCTCGCCGCCCTCGCCGCCGGCTGCGAGACCGCGTTCACCGTCGATGCCTCGCGCGTCACGTTCGGTCGCGGTGCCCTGGCGGAGGTCGGCGATCGCGCCCGCGCACTCGGCATGCGCCGGGTCGCGCTGTTCACCGATCCACGGCTCCGCGCCTCGCCGTGGTTTCACGAGGTCGCCCACGCGCTCGCCGCCGCGGGCCTCGACGCGATCGTGTTCGATGCCGTGGCGATCGAGCCCACCGACGCCACGTTCGAGGCCGCGGCGCAGTTCGCCCGCGAGGCCCGCCCCGATGGCTACGTCTCGCTCGGCGGGGGCTCCGTGATCGATACGTGCAAGGCCGCCAATCTCCTCGCCAGTCACCCAGCGTCGCTCCGCACCTACGTCAACGCCCCGCTCGGCGACGCTCGCCCGATCCCGGGTCCACTCGCGCCGCACATCGCCTGCCCCACCACCTGCGGCACCGGCAGCGAGGTCACCGGGATCGCGATCTTCGATTGGCTCGCGCACCACGCCAAGACCGGCATCGCCTCGCCGCGCCTGCGCCCGACCGAGGCGATCGTCGATCCGCGCACCACCGCCACGCTGCCCTCGGCCGTGGTCGCCGCGAGCGGCATGGACGTGCTCTGCCACGCCCTCGAATCGTTCACCGCGCGCTCGTACGCGCAACGCGTGGCCCCCTCGGCCCCGAGCGCGCGTCCGATGAGTCAGGGCAAGAACCCGTGGAGCGACCTCGGCTGTCGCGAGGCGATCCGGCTCGCCGCGCGCTACCTCGTGCGTGCCGTGCGTGACGTCGGAGATCTCGAGGCGCGAGAGCAGATCATGTGGGCGGCCACCCTCGCCGGCATCGCCTTCGGGAACGCGGGGGTCCATGCACCTCACGCGATGGCGTACGCGGTGGCTGGTCGGGTCCGCGACTTTGCGCCCGCCGGGTATCCCGAAGCGCCGATCGTCCCGCACGGCATGGCGGTCGGGGTCAATGCGCCGGCGGTGTTCCGCGCGTTCGGCGCGTTCTGCCCCGAGCAGCACCTCGAAGCGGCCGCCTTGCTCGGCGCCGAGACGCGAGGGGCCGGGCCCGCGGAGGGTGGTGGGCTGCTCGCCGCTCGCGTGATCGAGCTGTCACGCGCGATCGAGCTCCCCAACGGGATCGCTGGCGTCGGCTATACCTCGGCGGATCTCGAAGACCTGGTCGCCGGGACCCTCCCCCAGCAGCGCCTCCTCGCCAACGCGCCGTGCGAGGTCGATGCCGACTGCGTCCGCGAGCTGTTCGCGGGCGCCCTGACCTACTGGTGACCATGCCACCCGAACGCCCGACCCTCGCCGCCTATCCGTACGTCACGCCGATCACCACGCGGTGGATGGACAACGACATCTACGGCCACATCAACAACGTCACGTACTACAGCTTCTTCGATTCGGCCGCGAATCGGTTCCTGATCGAGCGCGGCAAGCTCGACATCGCGAGCGGATCGATCATCGGGCTCGTGGTCGAATCGAAGTGCGCGTACCACGCCCCCCTCGCCTATCCTCAGGCGCTCCGCGCGGGCGTCCGGGTCGATCACCTCGGCAACCGGGCGGTCACCTATGGGATCGCGATCTTCTCGGAGGAGGATCCGCTGGCCGCCGCGCACGGACACTTCGTCCACGTGTTCGTCGATCGCGTCACGCGCACGCCGACCGCGATCCCCGCCGAGCTGCGCAGCGCGCTCGAATCGATCCGCGCGTAGCGTAGACTCCGGTGATGCGCTCCTTCGTCTCGACCCTCGCGGTCACACTCGTGCTCGCGAGCTGTACGGGCTCCCCTCCGCCGGCCACCCCCGTGGCGCCAGCCCCGGACTGCGGCGCGGCGGTGGCCACGACGGGACGGTTCCTCGACGGTCACCACACGCCCGCGGACGAGGTCGAGCGGATCAAGGGCATCGTCGCGCTCCGCTGCGTCGAGGATCACTGGACCGCCGCCGCGACCACCTGCGTGGGGAGCGCCGCAGATCTGAACACCGCACACGCGTGCATGCGCGACACGCTGACCGTGACCCAGCACCAGCGGATCATGGCCGCGTTCGAGAGCGCGCATCCTCCCGACGCACCAACCGCGCAGCCGCCGGCCGTAGCACCGCTGGTACCGGAATCGAGCCCACCCACCGCCGCGCCCGGGCAGGCCGCGATCGCCGCGAAGCTCAACGACGAGGGGTCCGCGCTGTTCGTCAAGAAGGAGTTCGCCACCGCGAGCCGAAAGTTCCGCGAGGCGGTCGCGCGCGTCCCGGAGGCGAAGTACTTCCTGAACCTCTGCCTGTCGCTGTTCAACGAGGGCAAGTTCGACGAGGCGCTGGTCGCCTGCCAGGCTGGTACCCAGCAGTCCCCCGAGGCCGCGCTCCAGCTCAAGCTCGACAAGGCCAGCGAGCTGATCAAGCGCGAGGCTCACAGCCAGGGCCTCGACCTCCGGCGGTGACATGCGCGCGCTCCTGATGTGTGCCGTCAGCTCCATGCTCGTCGCGTGCTCCGATCCTCCCGCACCGGGCTGGATGGCGGACCAGCCCGACGATCGCAGCCTCGCCGCGCTCTCGATCCCGGGCACCCACGATTCCGGGGCGCGCTTCGAGCCCGCCGCCGGCCTGGCGAAGACGCAGGAGCTCACGATCGCCGAGCAGCTCTCCGCCGGCGTGCGGTTCCTCGACATCCGGTGCCGTCACGCCGACGATCAGCTGCTGATCTATCACGGTGCGATCGATCAGAATCAGACGCTCGCGGAGCTGCTCGCGACGGTGGAGGCCTTTCTCGACGAGCACCCCACCGAGACCATCCTCGCGAGCGTCAAGGAGGAGGCCACGCCCACGGGCGCCACGCGCACGTTCGATGCCACGTTCGCGACGTATCTCTCCGACCGCTGGTACCTCGCGCCCACGGTCCCGCGTCTCGGTGAGGTGCGCGGCAAGCTCGTGCTGCTTCGCCGGTTCCCCGCGAGCGCGCTCCCCCTCGGGATCGATGCCGCGCCGTGGGCCGACAACGCCACGTTCACGATCACGAACACCGCCACGCTCCGCGTGCAGGACGAATACGTGGTCACCGACAACGCCGCGAAGTGGGACGCCGTCACCGCGCTCCTGGACGAGGCGCGCGCAGCGACCTCCACCACCTTGTTCCTCGACTACACCAGCGGCTACCAGACCATGGCCGCCTTGCCGAACATCCCGATCGTCGCGAGCGATCTCAATGCGCGTCTCGACGCCTATCTCGCAGATCCCGCGAATGCGCGAGCCCATCTCGGCGTCGTGGTGATGGATCTCGTGACCGCGTCGCGCGTCGCGGCGATCGCGGCCACGAACGCACCCTGACGCCGCTCTGGTAGGCTGCCCTCGATGCCGCCACGGTTCTCGGTGTTCATCGCGACCAGCCTCGACGGGTACATCGCCCGCGCCGACGGTGCCCTCGATTGGCTCGAGCTCGTGGCGGCTCCCGGCGAGAGCCACGGCTACGAGGAGTTCATGGCCAGCATCGACACCATGGTCGTCGGCCGCACCACCTACGAGACCGCTCTCGGGTTCCCCGAGTGGCCGTATACCGGCAAGCACGTGATCGTCCTGACCCACCGCGCCGCCGCCGCGCACCCGGGTGTCGAGCTCTACGCCGGGTCGGTGACCGAGCTCGCCGCCCGCCTGGGCGAAGCCACGAGGGTCTACGTCGATGGAGGCAAGGTGATCTCGCAGTTCCTGGCCGCCGAGCTGATCGACGACCTGACGATCTCGGTGCTCCCGATCGTCCTGGGCAGCGGCCTGCGCCTGTTCTCCGGTGGCGAGGGAGAGCATCGCCTGGCGCTCGAGGGCCACCGCAGCTGGCCCAGCGGCCTGGTCCAGCTCCGTTATCAGCGTGTAATGCCGGGCTGACCGCTGCGTCTCCCTCACGAAGCGCGCAGTTCAGCGCACTTCCAACCCTGGAGAGACCATCATGCAGACCGAGACCAAGACCGAGACCAACTGTGGCTGTTCCAAGAGCACGTGCGGCTGTGCCGACGCCAAGACGCAGCGCTGCGCCTGCGGTGAGACCTGCGGGTGCTCGCGGACCTGCCGCTGCGCGGGCGACTGCCGCTGCGCGAGCGCCAAGTAGCGCGAAGCAGCCATGAGGAGAGCACCATGACCGAGCGCGATCCCGAAGGCACCCTCCCCACCACCCCCGAGGTCGCCGCCAAGCTCGTCGCGAGCCACCGCGAGTTCCTCGCGTTCGTCCAGCGCCGCGTCGGTGACCGGGCGCTCGCCGAGGAGATCGTGCAGGACGCGCTGGTCAAGAGCCTCGGCAAGCTCGGCGAGATTCGCGAATCTGCGACGGGGTGGTTCTACAGCGTGCTTCGCAACGCGATCATCGATCGGGCGCGCCGAGCCAAGGTCATGGAGCAGCGGCTCCATGCCTTCGCCAGCGAGCTCGAGACGACGACTGCGGACCAGGAGCTCGGGGAGGTGGTCTGTCGCTGCGTCAGCGAGCTGGCCACCACCCTCAAGCCGGAGTACGCCGACGCCCTCCAGCGGATCGACGTCGAGGGTACGGCGGTCAAGGACTACGCCGACGAGCAAGGCATCTCCCCCGGGAACGCCGGAGTCCGCGTGTTCCGCGCCCGCGAGGCGCTGCGCAAGCAAGTGGTGCGGGCGTGCGGGACCTGCGCCACGCACGGCTGCCTCGATTGTACGTGCGGCGGCCCCCAGGCTCCGCACCCCGCGTAGCGGCGGCACCTCGGGCGCTGTCGCCTGATACCATCGCGCGATGGGGACCTTGGTGGGGCCGCTAGGAACGATCCCGTTCGAGCGCGATGCGCTCGGCTATCCAACCATCCAGGCGCGGAGCCTCGAGGAGTCCGCCTGGGCTCGCGGCTGGTTCCACGCGTACGACCGCCTGGTCCAGATCGAGCTCGCGCTCGCCATCGCCCGCGGCAACGCGCTCGCGCTGATGGGCGAGGCCCCACTCGCGCGGCACATCGATCGGATGACCCGGCTGCATCGGTTCACCGATGATCTCGACGAGCAGGTCGCGATGCTGTCGCGCGAGGTCGCGACCGCGGTCGATGCGTACTGCCAGGGCTTCGCGGCTGGAGTCCGGGCGCGAGGCTGGCCGCTGCTCCTCCGCGCCGCTGGGATCAAGCCCGCACGGTACCGGCCGCAGGACATGATCCTCATGTATCGGCTGATCAGCTGGTTCGGCCTGACGCAGCTCGCGGAGACCCCACCGCTGATCCTCGCGGAGCTCGCCGCGAAGGGCGCCTCGCCTGCGGCGCTCGCGCTGCTCGTCGGAGATGCGGCCACCGCCGCCGAGCTCGCCTCCGCGCCCGTCGCCTCCTGGCCGGCGGAGCTCGATCTCGTGGCGGGCTCGGCGCATGGCGGCTCGAATGCGATCGCGGTCGCCGCCGCGCGCTCGCGCTCGGGAGGCGCGCTGCTCGCCGCCGATCCGCACATGGAGATCGCGCGAATCCCCCCGGTGCTGTACGCGATGCACGTGGAGCTCCCCGACGACGACTACCTCACCGGGCTCGGCATCCCCGGCCTGTGGTGGCCTTCGTTCGCCCGGACCAAGCACATCGGCTACGCGTACACCTACGGTCACGCCGCGGTCGTCGACGTCCGCGTCGCGCGCTGCCGCAACGCGGAGGTCCACGACGGAGCGGCGTGGCTCCCGCTGACGCAGCGGACCTGCACGGTGAAGGTCAAGAAGCGCCCCGCCGAGACCTGGACGTTCTGGGACAGCGAGATCGGGACCATCGTCGGCGACGTGGAGGCCACGACCGAGGTGGCACTCCCGTGCGTGGCCTGGAGCGGCCTGCGCGAGACCTACCGGGACTTCGACGCCGGGTACGCGTTGCTGCGATCTCGCGATCTCGATGCGGTCGCCACCGCGCACCGTAACCTGACCACGCTCTCGCTCGATGCCGTCCTCGTGGATTCGGGCGGGCGGATCGGCCACGTCCTCACGGGCGGCCTCGATCGCCGTCCGGAAGGCAGCGGCGGCGTGGTGGCGCGATCGCCCGATGGGCCGCTCGCGCGGGCCGACGAACGAACCCGCCCGGTGACACTGGATCCACCGTCGGGGTGGATCGTCAGCGCCAACGCCCGTCCGATCGAGCCCGCCGGGGCCACCTGGGTGCCGATGCCCGAGCCGAGCCCACGCATCGATCGTCTGCGCTCCCTGATGTCGAGCCCCACCCAGCCGTTCGAGCTCGCGGATCTCGCGCGGATCGTCCTCGACGCGTGCGACGAGGGTGCGAAGCGGCTGCTCGCGATCTGGGCGCCTCATCTGCCGGAGCACCCGCGCGCGCGAACGCTCGTCGCGTGGGCCGCCGCGCAACCCGGGCATGGCGACGATCACTTCGCCGAGCTCACGCTGTGGGTCGCGCTCCATCACGAGGTCTCGCGCGGCCTGTTGAACCGCGTCCTCGGCACCACGCACACCACCCGCCTGCTCGACGAGCTCGCGAGCCTGATGCTGTTCCAGTACCACCTCGACGACGCCCTGGCGCTCCAGCGCCCGGACCACCTCGACGCGGTGGCACTCCGTGCCCTGCTGGCCGCAGCGTTCCCGATCGCACTCGAGCGGGCCGCAGATCCGCGCAACGCGCTGCCTCGCCGTGATCGGTTCAAGAACATCGTGTTCGCCGGCAAGCTCGGCTGGCTCGGCTTCGACTCGAAGCCCGTGACCAACCACGGCGGCCCCACCACACCGAACCAGGTCACCGCGGTGACGTTCGGAGCACAGCAGCTCGTGTTCGGCGCGGCCGGCCGCTTCCTGTGCGACATGTCCGAGCGCGGCGGCTGGTACTGCCTCTCCGGCGGCGCCTCGGAGCGGCGGTTCGGGCCTGGCTACGCCGGCGGTCTCGAGGGCTGGGCCCGTGGCGAGTTCTTGCCGATCGGGGGAGCCCGCGGTGCACCTCCCAACGCACCTGTCCCGCGCTGAACCTCACCGAACCCGCGAACGTCACGGGCGACATCGCCCTCCGTGCGAGATCGCTCGGCGCACGTGCGCGCGGGCCCTCCGGAGGTCACTCATCGCGGCATGCATCGTGCGTAGGCCCAGGCCCATGAAGACTCTCCTCGCTCTCGCGCTCGTCCTCTCGGCGTGCAGCCACCACTCCGACGCCAAGTCGCCCTCTGGCCCGACCGGGATGGTCGATCCCACCCTGCCCTCGTGGGCTCCGCGCAGCTGCGCCGCATATCACGTCGCCGTGGTCGAGGCGACCGAGTGCCTGGAGATCGATCAGGGCACGCGCGAGTCGATCAAGACCAAGTACGAGGCCGCGAACACCTCGTGGCACGATCTCCACGACACCCGCCAGGAGGTGATCGACCAGATCTCGATGCTCTGCACCGAGGACGTCAAGTTCGTCCATGAACAGGGCGCAGGGAAGTGCGTCGCCGCGAACTGATCATCGTCCGTCGAGGACGGCTCGCACCTTGCGCGCCAGCTTGTCGGGTGTGATCGGCTTCTGCAGGTACGCCATCCCCGAATCGGAGGCGCCGTATCGCAGGAGTGCGTCGTCGGTGTACCCCGACATGCACAGGATCTTGATCGCCGGGCGGAGCAGCAGCACGCGTGTCGCGAGCTCGGGGCCCGACATCTGCGGCATCACGACATCGGTCAGGAGCAGGTGGATCGTCCCCACATGCGCCTCGCACAGCATCAGCGCCTCCGGCCCGTTCCGCGCCTCGATCACGTCGTACCCGAGGTCGCGCAGGATCACCCGTTCTACGGTGCGGATCTGGTCCTCGTCTTCGACGAGCAAGACCGTCTCGGTTCCGGACAGCCGCGCCGGCTCCCGGGGCTCCTCCTCGGGATCGGTCAAGGCATCGACCTCGGGGAGGTACACCCGGAACGTCGTCCCGCCCTTGCCTGCGCTCTCGACCCGGATCGACCCGCCGCACTGCTGGACGATCCCGAACACCGTCGAGAGGCCGAGGCCCGTGCCTTTCCCCTTGGGCTTCGTCGTGTAGAACGGCTCGAAGATCCGCGCCTGGGTCGCCGCATCGATGCCGTGCCCGGTATCGCTCACGGTCAGCATCACGTAGCGGCCCGGGACCACGCCGTGATGTTCGCGCGCGTAGGCCTCGTCGAGCACCACGTTGCTGGTCTCGATCGCGAGCTTGCCACCTTGTGGCATCGCATCTCGCGAGTTGACCACGAGGTTCATCACCACCTGCTCGAGGTGGCTCGGGTCCGCGCGCACCCGATAGAGATCCGCCGAGCGCTTGCACGTCAGCTCGACGTCCTCCCCGAGCAAGCGATGCAGCATCTTGTCGAGCTTGGTCAGGAGCTCGTTGAGGTCGAGGACCTTGGCCTGCGCGACCTCCTGCCGGCTGAACATCAGGAGCTGCTGCGTCAGATCCGCGGCGCGCTTGCCGGCCCGCGCGATCTCCGCGGCGTCCTCGCGGCACGGATCTCCTTCGGGGAGGCACTCGCCGATCATCTCGCTGTAGCTGAGGATCACCGACAGCAGGTTGTTGAAGTCGTGGGCGACCCCGCCGGCCAACCGCCCGACCGCCTCCATCTTCTGCGCGTGACGGAGCTGCTCCTGGCTGCGAACGAGAGCGGCCTCGGCGCGCTTCTGCGCGGTCACGTCCACCATGAACGAGATCGACTGGTCCTCGTCGAGCTTCGCGATGCCCACCAGCACCCAGACGCGACTCCCGTCCTTCCGGGCGAGCTCCTTCTCGTACGGCGCGGCCACCCCCGACGCGCGAAGCGTCTCGAGCGCCTGATCGGTCACGGCCAGCCACTCCGGCGGCGTCAGGTCGCGCTCGCGGAGGTGCCCTCCCACGAGCTCCTCCCGCGAGAAGCCGAGGAACCGGAGGAACGGATCGTTCGCCTCGACGATCGTGCCGGCCGCGTCGCTGACCACGATCCCGATCACGCCAGACTCGGCGAGCCGCGCGAACCGAGCCTCGCTGGCACGACGTGCGGCCTCGCCGCTCCGATGCGCCGCGCGATCCGCCTGCTCCTTGAGCTCGCGCTCGATCACCGGAGCGAGGCGCGTGAGGCGATCCTTCAGCACGTAGTCGTGCGCCCCCGCCCGCATCGCCTGCACCGCCAGCTCCTCCCCCACCGTGCCGGAGACGATGATGAATGGCAGATCGAGCCCGCTCTCCTTGAGCACATCGAGGGCCGCGAGCGCGCTGAACTGGGGCATCGCCCAGTCGCTGATCACGAGATCCCACGGCTTTCTCGCGAGCGCCTCCCGCATCGCCGTCGCATCCTCGACGCGCTCGCACTCGACCACGTGCCCCGCCTGCTTCAGCGCGTGGAGGACGAGCTTCGCATCCGCAGGCGAATCCTCCACCAGCAAGAGGTGCATGCCCTTGGTCGCGCGCTGGCTCATTCCGCTGGCTCCTGCGGGGCATCCGGCAGCGTGAACGAGATCGTCGCGCCACCACCCACCACGCCATTCGCCCACACGTGTCCTCCGTGCCGGCGCACGATCCGCTGCACGGTCGCCAGACCGATGCCCGTGCCCTCGAACTCTCGGACGGAGTGCAGCCGCTGGAACGGCGTGAACAGCTTGTTCACGTAGGTCATGTCGAAGCCCACCCCGTTGTCGCGCACGTAGAAGGTGTTGGTGCCGTGGTGTTCGGTCGCCCCGACCTCGATCCGGGGAGCCGCCTCCTTCGAGGTGAACTTCCACGCGTTGCCGACCAGGTTGTCCACGAGCGCACGCGCGAGCGTGGGGTCAGCCTCCGCGTGCAGCCCGTCCTCGATCACCCACTCGACGGCGCGCCGTGGATCGCTCGCCTCGAGCCGCCCCTCAGCGGCGTGCGCGAGCATCGACAGATCGACAGATTCGCGCCGGAGCGCGGTGCGGTTCAGCTGCGCCAGGGACAGGAGCGCATCGATGAGCGAACCCATCTTCACCGCGTTGGCGATGATCTCCTTCAGCCAGTCCTCGCCCTCGGCATCGAACTTCCCCGTGTAGGTCTCGAGCAGGAGATGCGCGAAGCCGTTCATCCGCGCAGCGGCGATCGCAGATCGTGCGCCACCGAGTAGCTGAACGATTCCAGCTCGCGATTCGAGGCCTCGGCGGCCTCCTTCGCGCGGGCGAGGGCGTCCTCCGCACGCTTGCGTGCCGTGATGTCGCGCGCGACCTTCGAGATCCCGATCACCCGACCCCGAACATCACGGATCGGCGAGGTGGTCACGGAGACGTCGATCAGACGCCCATCCCTTCTGCGTCGCAGCGTATCGAAGCGCCTCACATCACCGCGCGCCAGCGCTTCGAGGATCTCCACCTCCTCACCTTCGCGGCCGTCCGGGATCAGCGTGGTGATCGAACGGCCCACCATCTCGGCGGCCTCGTAGCCGAACAGCTGGGTCGCGCCCCGGTTCCAGCTCGTGACCACGCCTTCGAGCGTCTTGCCGATGATCGCGTCATCGGAGCCCTCGACGATCGCGGCGAGGCGGGCACGCTGTTGCTCCGCTTGCTTGCGATCCGTGATGTCGCGAATCGCGCTCGAGATCAACAGGCCGCCGTCGGTCTGTAGCGGGCTCAGGCTGACCTCGATCGGGAACTCCGTCCCATCCTTCCGCCGGCCGTGCAACTCGATCCCTGCGCCCATGCCGCGGACGCTCGGGTTCCGTGCGTAGTCCTCGCGATGGGCGGCGTGAGCACCACGCGCCGCATCGGGGACGAGGAGCTCGATCGGCTGCCCCACGAGCTCGCTCCGCGCGTACCCGAACGTCGCCTCGACCTGACTGTTGACCAGCTCGATGACGCCCGCCTCGCCCACGATCACCATCGCATCGGGCGCGGATTCGAGGAGCCCACGGAACCGCGCCTCGGCGGCGCGCTCCTCGCGCAGCTGCTGGATCGCGGCCGCGGTCGCCTTTCGCTCGGTGAGGTCGAGCACGAACGAGATGCACAGGCTCTGCTCCCCGAGCATCGCCGTCCCCATCAGGATCGGGACGCGGCGCCCGGTCTTGTGGAGGTACTCCTTCTCGCGAAGGTCCCCGACCCCCGTCGCCTCGAGCTGTGCACGCGCGCGTGCGTCCACCCCCTGCCAGCCGGGAGCCGTGAGCGAGGACCAGCGCACGGCGCCCGAGAGGATCTCCTCGCGCGAGTAGCCGACCAGCGCGAGCAAGGCGTCGTTGATCGAGCTGACATTGCCGTTCAGATCCGAGACCAGGATGCCGATGATCCCCGCGTCCGATAGCCGCTGAAACCGCGCCTCGGCTTCCTGACGAGCGACGATCGCCTGCTCGGCGAGCTCGCGTGCCGCACGCTCGGCGGCATACAGCTGCGCGTTGCCGATCGCCTGCGCGGCGTGGTCGACGAGGCTCTCCGCGAGCTTCCGCTCATCCTCGGTGTAGGGCGCAGCGTGAGGCTGACCCCGTTGGCTCCGCATGATGTTCGCCACGCCGACGATCCGGCCCCGGCAGATCAACGGGAGGGCGAGCGAGCTGATCACGGCCTGCTGCTCGAGGTGCAGCTTGTACTTCGGCTCGCTCGCGGCTGCGAATGCGGCAGGATCGATCGACAGGTGGATCTCGGCCTGTCCGCTCGCCGCGACGCGGCCCGAGATGCCCTCGCCCACCCGCTGCGGGCGCGCCATCATCATGCGCGTCGCCTCGACCAGCTCCGGATCCCGGTGATACATCGCGCCGCCAGGCTCGAACTCGATGCCGTCCGCCGTCAGGGAACGGATCACCACGATGTCGCCCACCAGCTCGCCGATCCTCCGAGCCACCAGTTCGAGGAGCTGGTTCAGATCATGGGCCGCCTCGGCGAACTCGTGCGCCGTGTGCACGAGGGTGTGGAGCTGTGCTTCCGCGTGGCCCCGCGCGGCGATCTCCCGCGCAAGCTCCGCCCGGAGCCGCTCGATCTCGCTGCCCTGTTCCAGCTCACCTCTCGCCACGTTCGCCCGCCCTCCTCGTGAAGCAACCACCATAGCTGACGGTCCACCGGATCGGGCCTGGATCTAGGGCTCATTGTGGAGCTGCACCGAGAGTGGAATTTTTCGCAGCGGCGAAACGCCTGGACAGCCTCGGGAACCCCGTGGTCTGGGCGACGGCGGAGCGGCACGGCCTACTGTACGACGATGACGCCCTTGACCATGTTCATGCTGCAGGCGTAGCCGAGCTTGCCGGCCTTCGGGAACGTCATCGAGATCTCGACGGGCTTGTCGAGCGGAAGATCCCGCTCGACCTTCTTGCCATCGTCCAGGGTCACCACCACGGACTTCGCGCAGGTCTGTTCGGTCTTGCGCGTGAACACCAGCGTCACCGGCTGCTTGGCGGGGACGTTGATGGTCTCCGGTTCGAAGCCGCGCTTGGTGACCGAGATCTCGATCCGGGCCGGCCGCTTGGCCGGAGCGTCGGCCGAGGGCGACGCCGCTGAACGAGACGCACGCGAGCGGGAGGATCAGGGTCAACAGCTTCATCATGGTCTTCTTCGGTGTAGGCGGCGGACGGAGATAGTGTGACAGGAATTCGCGCCGGGACATGCGGGCTGGATCACGGCGACCCACGCCCAGCTCTCAGTGCACGTGGTGATGATGCACGTCGGGCGCGTGCTCGTGATCGTGCTCGATCCGATCGTGGCGATGCGGATGAGCGTGCTCGCCCACCACGGGCGGGTCGTGCTCGTGCGAGTGGTGCGGATCGTCGTGCCGGTGCACGTGATCGTGTTCGACCGGCTCGTGAACGTGCCCGTGCGCGTGGCGCTCGGTCGCGTGGAGATAGACGCCCCACCCGAACAGCGCGACCGCCCCCACCGTCCACGCGCTCGGGTGACGGTCGCCGAGCGCATAGGCGAGCCCCGCGCCGATGAACGGCGCGAGCGCGAACACCGAGCCGGTGCGGCCCGCACCGATCCGACGTTGTGCGAGGAGATAGAGCCGCAGGCTGAGGCCATAGCCGGTCGCACCGCACGCGAGGAGCGCGAGCATCGGCACGAGCGCCGGCAGCGGCTCGCCGATCGCCAATGCGACCGCCCCCGTGATCGCGGCACCGATGCCGCCCTTCGCAGCCACCACGTCGAGCGGATCGCGCTCGGCCAGCGGGCGCGTGAGCGTGTTGTCCGTGGCCCACGCCGCTGTCGCACCCGCGACCGCGAGCACGCCGAGCAAGCCCCAGCTCGCGCCTTGCCACGCCTCGAGCGTGAGCGCGACTCCACCGAGGACCATCGCCACCACGGCGACCGCCACGCGCGCTCCGATCGGCTCGCGGTAGACCGCACGTGCGAGCAGCACCGTGAACACCGCCTCGAGGTTCAGGAGCAACGCGCCGAGGGTGGCGCCGGAGCGCTGGAGGCCCCACGCGAGCAGGGTCGGCGCGATCGCACCACCGACCACCGCGACGAGCAGGACTCGTCCGAGATCGGAGCGCCGAAGCGGCGCCTGCGATGCCGCGGCGAACACCCGCGACAGCAACGCCGCAGCCGCCGCACCGGCGTACAGCAGGGCCGCGGTGGAGAACGGTCCCAGCGCGCGGCCGGCCCACGCGACGATCGGCGTGGTGACGCCGAACGCGATCGCCGCGACGACAGCGAGGGCGACGCCAGTGGCGATCGGGTTCGACGTGCGCTTGGGGTCGGACATCGGGATGGGTCTACCGATCCGAAGTGTAGCGTCACGGCGCGGGCGCTGGTCAGGAACCACGAGAGTTGCTAGCCTGGCGTGCGTGTGGCGCGTCGTGTTCATCTTTCTGGCGGTCCTCGTCGTGGGCAACACGACGGGGCTCCTGCCCGAGAGTGACGACACCGAGTGCGCCGACGAAGGCGCGGACAACGGCGAGGGCAAGCAGTGCCCTCCCTCGTGCCCGACCTGCACGTGTGCGTGGCACTCGCTGAAGACCACGCCGACGCCGGTGTTCGAGGTGCGCGCGATCGAGTTCTCGAGCCGCACCGTCGACCTGCCGGCACCAACCACCGGGGACGGCCAGCTCGTCCCGGCTCCCACGACGCGTCCTCCGATCGCCTGAGCTGACCTTCCACCTCGGAACCGCTCAGACGCGGGCATCGCGCGATGCCCCGGAAGGACACACGTGTACAAGACGACCACGGCGCTCGCCGTTGTCGGGACCTTGGGTCTCGCAACGGCCACGCGCGCAGAACCGATCACGATCGACCAAGCCCTCGACCGCGCCGCCCACCGGCCGAGCATCGAGCTGACCGCACTCGACCTCGACGCGGCGCACGCCGACGCGCGCGGGGCCGCGTTGCCACGCTACAACCCCGAGCTCTCCGCGGCCGCCGGCCCCCAGCTCGGAGGCGGCGGCGCGGCGCTCCAGCTGCAGATCGGGCTCTCGCAGACGATCGAGCGCGGCGGCAAGCGCGACGCCCGGGTCGAGGTCGCGCGCGCGCAGCTCCTCGGTACGGAGCTGTCCAGGCGCGCCGAGCTGCTGCGTGCACGGGTCGAGACCTGGCGCGCGTTCGAGCGTGCGATCGTGGTGCGGGATCGGCTGGCGACGCGCGTCGAGGTCGAGAGGCTCGCGACCGCGCTCGCCGGAGCGATGCAGAACAGCGCGCAGGCCGGCGGCACCACGAAGCTGCGGGTCAACGTGGTGGTCGCCGAGGCCGGCCGCGCCACGCAGGAGCGGATCGCCACCGCTGCTGAATACGCCGCCGCCCGGAATGCGCTGGCCACCGCGATCGGCGCGGGACCACGAGACCAACCGGATCCCGTCGGCACGGTCGCGGATCTGCCGGCGCTCGCAGAGTCCGCCGATGCGCTGGTGGTACGTGCGCTCCGCGAGCACCCCGAGGTGGTCACGATCGACAGCCTCTCGAAGGTCGCGCACGCGCGGATCTCCGACGCGGATGCGCGCGGCACCCCGGATCTCACGATCGGTCTCACCTATGCGTACGCACCGGACCCCGATGGTGCACACGCGATCCTCGGCTCGATCTCGATGCCGCTCGCGCTCCGGGCCCGCAATCAAGGCGAGCGGGAGGCCGCGCGGATCGGCGCCCGGCGTGCCGAGCTCGAGCGCACGTACGTCCGTGTGGAGGTCGAGCGCGCGGTGCGCCTCGCGGTCGACAACTATCAGCGCGCCCGCGACGCGGTGGCCGGCTTCGACAAGGCGGTCACCGAGCGCCTCGACGAGAACCTCGCCGCAGCGCAGGACGCGTTCGCAAAGGGTGGGCTCGAGTTCGTCGAGCTGACCACCACACAGCGAGACCTGATCGCCTCGCGGATCTCGTTCCTCGATGCGCGCCTCGCACTCGTGGAGGCGTGGGCAGATCTGGCCCTGGCCACCACCATGGAGGTGAAGCCATGAAGGCGATGCTCTGGCTCGCGTGCCTCGTTGCCTGCGGCAACGGCTCCGCTCCCACCCCCGAGGCGAAGCCCGAGGCCCTACCCGAGGCAATCGAGCAGCCCGAGGCGCCCCAGAAGATCTCGCTCTCCGAGCGCGTGATCGCGGACTCCGGCGTCCAGGTGGCGGCGGTCGAGATGACCACCCTCCCGGCGACGGTCGAGCTGATCGGCGAGGTCGCGGCCGACCCGGATCGGATGGCCAAGGTCCCCGTTCGCGTCGCGGGCCGTCTCGTCGAGCTGAGGTTCCAGGAGGGGCAGCGGGTCGCCGCCGGGGATGTGCTCGCGTCGATCGAATCGAGCGAGGTCGCGCGCATCCGCGCCGAGCTGACCTCCACCAGCACGCGCGCCGAGGCGGCCCACAAGCGGGTCGATCGCCTGGCCAAGCTGGTCGAAGCGGGCACCGCATCCGTGCAGGATCTCGAGACCGCTCGCGCCGAGGCGAGCGTGCTCGACGCCGACGTCTCCGCGGCGCGCCAGACGCTGGCGAGCATCGGTGGCGGTGGTGGCGCGACGGCGAGGCTCCAGATCCGCGCACCGTTCGCGGGTGTCGTGATCAAACGCGACGGCGTGGTCGGGCAGCCCGTCGGGGCCGATCACGTGGTCGCCGAGATCGTCGATCTCGACCACGCGATCTTCCTGGCGCGGCTGTTCGAGCACGATCTGATCCGCGTGCACGAAGGGGCCGGGGCCGCGGTTCGGCTCGACGCGTACCCCGACCTCGAGTTCCCCGGCAAGGTGATCACGATCGGCCGCCAGGTCGAACCGATCGCGCGTGCCGTGCTCGCCCGCATCACGATCGACGATCAAGACGCGCGCCTCAAGATCGGGCTGTTCGGAACGGTGACCGTGATCATCCCGGACCCCGTGACGATGGCGCCGCTGCCCGTGGTCCCCACCGGCGCGGTGACGTCGATCGAGGAGCGCCCGGTGGTGTTCGTCGAGGTCGGCAAGCGCGAGTTCGAGGTCCGCTCCGTCGAGCTTGGCCATGCGTACGAAGGCAAGGTCGAGATCGCGAAGGGCCTGAAGCCCGGCGACCGGATCGCCACCGCGGGCCTGTTCACGTTGAAGAGCCTCGCCCTCAAGTCCACGTTCGGCGAGGAGGACTGAGATGGCGCTGATCAGGGCCATCCTGTCGTGGTCGCTCCGGAACCGCATGCTCGTGATCGTGGGCTTCGCGATCCTCGTCGGCCTTGGCGTGCGCGCCGCCGTGCGGCTGCCGATCGACGCCGTGCCGGACGTCACCAACATCCAGATCCAGATCATCACCACGGCGCCTGCCCTGTCCCCCGTCGAGGTCGAGCAGTACGTCTCGGTCCCCGTCGAGCGTGCGATGGCCGGGCTCCCGAGGACCACCGAGATCCGATCGATGTCGAAGTACGGCATCTCGGTGGTCACGATCGCCTTCGAGGACGGCACCGACATCTACTTCGCGCGCCAGCTGGTCGCCGAGCGCATGCGCGAGGCCGAGGATGCGGTGCCGCGCGAGTACGGCACCCCGGAGATGGGCCCGATCTCCACCGGCCTCGGCGAGATCTATCAGTTCGTGGTCCGCGGCAAGACCGCCTCGCCGAGGGAGCTCAAGGAGACCCTGGACTGGTACATCGCGCCCCAGCTCCGCATGGTGCCCGGCGTGGTCGAGGTCAACAGCTTCGGCGGCGAGACCAAGCAGTACGAGGTCGCGCTCGATGCACGCCGCCTCCAGGCCTCCGGCATCAGCGTGTCCGATGTCGTCACCGCCATCGAGCAGGCCAACGGCAACGCCGGTGGTGGATATCTGGAACACGGCCGCGAGCAGCTGGTCGTCGGCTCGATCGGCCTCATCCGCTCCGTCGAGGATCTCCGCACCGTGGTCGTCGGGACCAGCGGCGACGGTGTCCCGATCACGATCGGCCGCGTCGCCAGTCGCGTGGAGCTCGGCTCCGCACTCCGGCGCGGCGCCGCCTCGATCGATGGCCAGGGCGAGGTCACGGTCGGCGTGGTGATGATGCTGATGGGCGCCAACTCGCGCACCGTGACCGAGGCCGTGAAGGCGAAGATCGCCGAGATCTCACCTTCCCTGCCGCGCGGGATCCGGATCGAGCCGTTCTACGACCGCGCCGCGCTGGTCGACCGGACGATCTGGACGGTCGCCAAGAACCTGGCGGAGGGCGCGGTGCTCGTGGTGCTCGTGCTGGTGTTCCTGCTCGGCAATCTGCGGGCCGGAGCGATCGTCGCGCTGGTGATCCCACTCGCCATGCTGTTCGCATTGCTGCTCATGAACGCGATGGGCTCATCTGGCAATCTGATGAGCCTCGGCGCGATCGACTTTGGCCTGATCGTCGACGGCGCGGTGATCGTCGTCGAGAACGCCGTGCGCCGGCTCGCCGAAGCGAGACACCAGCACGGTCGCGCACTGACCGCCGAGGAGCGAACGACGATCGTCGAGGCCGCCTCCTCGGAGATGCTCTCGGCGAGCCTGTTTGGCCAGCTGATCATCGCGATCGTCTACATCCCGATCCTGGGGCTCGGCGGGATCGAGGGGAAGCTGTTCCATCCGATGGCGACCACGGTGCTGTTCGCGCTCGGCGGCGCGTTCCTGGCCACGATCACGCTCGTCCCGGTGCTGGCGAGCCTCGTGCTACGCGGCGGCGCCGAGCGCGAGACGCTGCTGATGCGCGTGATGCATCGCGTGTATCACCCCGCGCTCGCGGCGGCGATGAGGCGGCGCGCCGTGGCGCTCGGCTGCGGCGTGCTCGTCCTCGCGCTCGCGGTGGTGGTCGGCCGCCAGATCGGCGCGGAGTTCGTGCCCAAGCTCGACGAGGGCGATGTGCTCGTCGAGGCGAGGCGATTGCCCGGCGTCGCCCTCTCCGAATCGATCGCGACAGATCGCCGGCTCCAGAAGGCGCTGCTCGAGGTGCCCGAGGTGGCGCATGTGGTCTCCAAGACCGGAGCGCCGGACCTCGCGAACGATCCGATGGGGATCGAGCAGACCGACGTCTACATCCAGCTCCACCCACCCAGCACCTGGCGGGCCGGTTGGGTCAAGGAGGATGTGGCCCAGGCCGTGGCGAAGGCGCTCGAGGACAACGTCCCCGAGCTCTCGATCGGCCTCTCCCAGCCGATCGAGATGCGCACCAACGAGCTCGTGGCCGGGGTCAAGTCCGACATCGCCATCGAGATCTACGGCGGCGATCTCGTCGAGCTCCAGCAGGTGGCCCAGCGCGTCGCGACGGTCGTGCGCCGCGTCCCCGGTGCCGTGGATGTCCGCGCCGAGCAAGGCCACGGCCTCTCGTACCTGCGGATCACGCCCGATCGCGGTGCGCTCGCGCAGCACGGCCTCACGGTCAAGGACGTCAATGTCCTCACGGAGGCGATGGCGGTCGGCCATCGCGCGGGGATCGTGCGCGAGGGAGATCGACGGTTCGAGATCGCCGTCAAGCTCGACAAGGTGGACGGCGACCTGGATCGCGTCCGTCGGCTCCCGCTGCGCTCGGCCCGTGGCGCGGCGGTGCCGCTCGGCGATGTCGCGAGCGTCGAGACGGTGACCGGCCCCCTCGTGGTCAACCGCAACAAGCTGTCGCGTCGGATCACGGTCGAGGCCAACGTCCGCGGCCGAGATCTCGTCTCCGTCGTCGAAGACGCACGTGCCGCGGTGCAGCGCGATGTCGCCCTCCCCGCGGGCTATCGCATCGAGTGGGGCGGTACGTTCGAGAACTTCCTCAGCGCGAAGAGGCGGCTCCAGCTCGTGGTTCCGCTCGCCCTCCTCGGGATCCTGTTCCTGCTCTGGCGTGCCTTCGAACGCGGCAAGCCGGCGCTCCTGATCTTCCTGAACATCCCGTTCGCGATCATCGGGGGCGTGTTCGCCCTCGCGTTGCGGGGGATGCCGTTCAGCATCTCCGCAGGCGTCGGGTTCATCGCGCTGTTCGGCGTCGCGGTGTTGAACGGCCTGGTCCTGGTCGCATTCGCGCGACAGCTCGAGGCGAGCGGACGATCAGCCCACGATGCGATCCAGGAGTCCGCGCGCGTCCGCCTGCGGCCGGTGCTGATGACCGCCCTCGTGGCGGCCCTGGGCTTTGTCCCGATGGCCCTGTCGACGGCGCCGGGGAGCGAGGTCCAGCGGCCGCTCGCGACCGTGGTCATCGGGGGGCTGGTGAGCGCTACACTGCTGACGCTGCTGCTGTTCCCGGCGGTGTACTCGCTCGCCCATCGCAAGCGCGCCACGACCCCGACCATCCTGGAGGCGACCGATGGCACATGACCACCACGACGAGCGCGATCATGACGCTCGGGAGGACCACGCCCATGCCCAGCATGGCGGTGGTCACGCTCACGGCCATCACGCACCACCGGATCGCCTGACTCGCG
Organism: Myxococcales bacterium; assembly: GCA_016720595.1. Taxonomy (GTDB): domain Bacteria; phylum Myxococcota_A; class Polyangia; order Haliangiales; family Haliangiaceae; genus JABFXX01. Next base: position 40,394 of record JADKKI010000020.1, on the reverse strand, counting down.
CGTTCGCCGTCGGCATCGGGCTCAACATCATCTTCGTCGTCATCGGGATCATCGCGGGCATCGCCGCGCACTCGACGGCGCTGCTCGCCGATGCGGCGCACAACCTGGGCGACGTTCTCGGTCTCGCGATGGCGTGGGGCGCGACCGTGCTCGCGAAGCGCGCTCGCACGGCACGTCGCACCTATGGCCTGCGCCGCACCACGATCTTCGCCGCGCTCGCCAACGGCGGCCTCGTCCTGTTCGCCGTCGGAGGCGTGGTGTGGGAGGCGATCCATCGCCTCGGCGATCCGCACCCAGTGGATGGCGGGCTCGTCGCGATCGTGGCTGCGATCGGCGTCGCTCTCAACGGCCTCGCGGCGATGATGTTCGCGAAGGGTCGCGAGAAAGACATCAACGTGCGCGGCGCATTCCTCCACCTCGTCGCCGACGCGGCGGTCTCGGCAGGCGTGGTGATCGCCGGCATCGTGGTGTGGCAGACCGGCTGGTCCTGGATCGACCCGGCCACCAGCCTCCTGGTCTCGGTCGTGATCCTGGTCGGCACCTGGCGCCTCCTGCGTGAGGCCCTCGATCTGCTCCTCGATGCCGTCCCCGCTCACGTCGATGCCGAGGCCGTCGAGGCGTATCTCGGCGCGCTGCCCGAGGTGCGCGCGGTGCACGATCTGCACGTGTGGTCGATGAGCACCACCGAGGTCGCGCTCACGGTGCACCTCGTCCTGCCCTGGCCGGCGGCTCCGCCCGCGTTCCTGGCCAGGCTCCAGCACGAGCTCGAGGACCGGTTCTCGATCCACCACATCACGATCCAGCTCGAGGACTGCGAGGGTACCCCGTGCGCGCAGGCATCCGCCGAGTCGCTCTGAGGGCGTCCACAGGCGCGGGGGCGCGGACCCGATCGCCTCAGTTCTGGCGCTGGACGAGATAGTCCGCGCACCCCGCGGTGATCTGCGCGGCACTCGCGATCGTGTCGAGCTGCGCATCGACGTACGCCTCGCACCCTGCCTGCGTATCCGTGCAGACCGTGTTGACCGCGGCGCCCCCGATCGGATGGTCGAGGCAGCAGATCGTGACGGCCTTGTCGGGCGCGAAGCCCTCGGCACCGTTGACGTGGTCATCCACACAGGCCTGGAGCGTGCCGAAGGGTTCGGCATCGTGGTTGTGGTCGTCGCAGCCGAACGAGAGCCCAAGCAATGAAGCAAGACAGAGAGTGAGAACGCGCATGATCAAGACCTCCGAGAACATGGGAACGCGAACACACGCACGAAGGCGTGCGCTCGCCGTGAACGGAACTTCGACCTCGTCGCGGGTGGGCGTTACGAGGGCGCGTCCGGCCGAGCCGGCGGCGGAGGTGCATGCGGCGACGACAGTAAGAACGTCGCGGGGGCGAACGAGACGACCGTCGCCGGCACGATCAGGATCGACGGCACCGCCACGGCTGGAGCCTCCGGGCTCACGATCAGCCGCGCTTCGGTGTGACACGCGCGCATCGTGTCCTGCGCGGGATCGCCACCCTTGTGATCCGGGCAGTGACACTTCCGCGGGTCCGGGCAACAGCAGGCCTTGGTCTCGGAGACCAGCCGCAGCTGGGAGACCGGCACCGCCAGCGCGACGATGAGCGCGACGAACGCGGTCGTGACCCAGAGCGCGAGACGGCCGACCGACACAGTTCAGTTGTAGTGGGCCTCGGTCGGATGTGTCAATGCACCCTCCTGTGACGCAGCTGACACCACAGCTGCCCGGGGGCCTCGGCGGCCAACCGCGTGCACCTGCGTCAACTTGACACCATCCTGGTGTGCTCGCGGCGGCATCAAGAGCGTATCAACCAACCGTGCGGCGCTTTCTCAAAGGATTCCTCGTGACCCTGGCCGTGCTGGTCGTCCTGTTCGGGCTCATGCAGCTCGTCCCCTACGGACGCACGCACTCGAACCCGCCGATCAACCAGGAGCCTGTCTGGGACTCGCCGCGTACGCGCGAGCTGACCGTGCGGGCCTGCTACGACTGTCACAGCAACGAGACCCGGTGGCCGTGGTACGCGAACCTCGCGCCGTTCTCGTGGGTCGTGCAGCGCGATGTCGAGGCCGCGCGCAGCGTGGTCAACTTCTCGGAGTGGAACATCCCCTTCGCTCTCGCGAGCTACTCGAGCCTGTCCGTCCGGACCCGGGGCATGCCACCGACCAGCTACCGCCTCGCCCATCCCGAGGCGGATCTGACAGACGAGGAGCTCCAGGAGCTCGCGCGCGGGCTCGACCTCACGCTCAAGAAGCCCGGGCAGCGCTGAGCTCTGCGCTCGGAGCGCAGCTACCCTGCGCTCGGAGCGCAACCCACGGACCTCCCGCCGGCTAACTGACCGAGCGGAGGCGGCGCGATCCTGGCCCGGCGTGTGCTCGGTGAGGCTGCACCATGAACAACACCAACACGAATGATCTGTCGATGACCGTCACCCTCACGGATGCCCAGATGGAGGCTGTCGACGGTGGCGGCTGGGACGACTGGAGCAACGCCGAGCGCTGGGTCGTCGGGGCTGGCCTCGCGGCACTGTCTCCGGCGATTGGGTTCAGCCTCGGGGTGGCCGCCGCGGTCTCCTCGATCATGGACTGATCCGCCCGATGATTCGGATCGGCGGCCCGTTGGGAAGAGCTGCTTCGAGCGACGGCGATGTCGCTCGGTGGCGGCTCGGGCTGGGTGGTGATCGCCGTGTCCCCAACTCACCAACGATCTACGGATCGTCGCCACCAACGGTCACGCGTCGGCGCTCGCGGCGGGCACACCGATCTTCGTCCTCGACATGTTCGAGCACGCGTACGCGCTCGACTTCGGCGCGGCACATGCGAAGTACATCGACGCGTTCTTCGCGAACCTCAACTGGGCCATTCTCGAAAAGCGCTGGCAGGCGGCCCGCAGGTAAGCGACCGCGAGCGTCGTGAGCTAGCATCGTCTGGTGCTGTCGCGGATCACGCTCGCGCCGCTCGCGACCGCGATGACCCTCGCGGGCTGCGGTGGCGGATACCGCCGCGCCCTGACCACGTCCAGGGCTGGGAGAGCGACACCACGTTCGAGCTCGGCCTGATCTGGCGATGGGGGGTGCCGATCGACCTGCACCGGCACTCGCGCTCCCAGCGCAGGGGCGACTCGGGATGACATGAGCAGACGTCCTATCGCTCGCCTCGCCAACTCGACGGCGCGAACTCCGAATCGCCGGCGCTCGCGTGGCGCTCGGTACCCGCGCTCGACATGCACCGTTTGCAGTGGCATTCGTAACGCCACAAATGTTTAGGTTGGGGCCGACGAGCCATGGCCAACCACCGCATCACCGTCGAGCTCAACGACGAGACGATCCGCTGTCTCGCCGCGGTGGGCAAGCCGGACGAGGTGCTCGCTCGTCTGGCACATTCCGCAGCGGATGGTGTTCGCAACCGGCACCCGCAACGCGATCAGACCGACGTGAGCCTGCGCATCGAACGCGCCAGCACGGATGCCCGGGAGACGCTGGACAGCGAGGCCATCGAGAGCCAGGCGGTGGCACAGGCGGCTCGCGAGACCGAGCGTTCCGCGGAGAACGCCGAGCTCCACAACGTCCGCGCCGCGCGTCGAAGATCTCGAAGTGACCTTGTCGCGGCCGAACGTGAAGCCACCGATCTCGATCTCACCGGCGAGCGAGCGAACACCGACACGTTGATCGTCGACCTGCGCGAAGCCAACGAGCGAATGGTGATCGCGACGATCCGGGCGGACGAGATGACGGACGAGCTACGCGAGAGCGAGGAGCGCTATCGCACGCTGTTCGACCTGTGCCCTGTGGCGGTCTACTCCTGCGACGTGACGGGGGAGATCCTCAAGTTCAACCAGCACGCGGCCGACCTCTGGGGCCGAGCGCCAGCGCTCCGAGAGACCGACGAGCGGTTCTGCGGATCGTTCAAGATGTTCCGCATGGACGGCACGTTCATGCCCCATGATCTGTGTCTGATGGCCGAGGTGCTGAGCGGCAAGCTCCGCCACGTGCGCGACGCCGAGGCAATCATCGAGAGGCCTGACGGCTCTCGGGTCACGGTCGTGGTGAACATCCGCAGGTGAGCGACCAGCGCGGAGAGGTCACATCGGCGATCAACTGCTTCTACGACATCACCGCACGCAAGCACGCCGAGAATCAACTCGCCGACGCGCTGGCGACGGAGCGCGAGGTCTCGGAGTTTCGCGAGATGTTCATCGGCATGCTCGGACACGATCTCCGCACGCCCCTGGCGTCGATCAACCTGGCGGCCGCGATGCTGCTCAAGCGCGGCCGGCTGGACGAGCTCGACACCAAGACGGTCAACCGCATCATCAACAGCGACCAGAGGATGACGGCGATGATCACTCAGTTGCTCGATCTGACCCGCGCTCGTCTCGGCGGCGGTCTACCGCTCGAACGCGCTCCGATGGATCTGGATGCGTTGATCCGACGCGTCGTCGACGAATTCGACGCGGCCGTCCAGATGAAGATCGACGGCGACCTGACCGGCATGTGGGACGAGGGCCGCTTGTCGGAGGTGATCTCCAACCTGGTCGGCAACGCCATCCAGTACGCGACCCGGGGAACGGCGGTGATCGTCAGCGCGCGCGCTGACAGGACGCAGGTGATCGTCGAGGTGTGCAATCAGGGCGATCCGATCCCGGCGGACATGCTTCCCTTCATCTTCGAACCCTTTCGCCGCGCACGTCAGCGAGAGAAGTCAGCAGCGGGGAACCTCGGGCTCGGCCTGTATATCGCTCGTCAGATCGTGCTCTCGCACGGCGGCACCCTCGAGGGCAGCTCCGCCGACGGAACGACGACGTTCGTCATGCGCATCCCACAGCGTCCCGTCACCGGACTGCACGCGACGTCGTAGGAACGTTCGTCACCAGACGCGGCACGGCTGGGCGCGCACCATCGCCGTGCCCGGCTTGCACGAGAACGCCGTGGCGAACTCGGGCATGTTCGAGAGCGGACCCATCACCCGGAACTTGCCGATCGGGTGGGGGTCGCCCTGCACCATCCGGCGCTGCTCCTCGATCCTGATCGCATCACCGCGGGCCTGCGCCCACGCGATGAAGAACTGCTGATCCGGCGTGAAGCCGTCGACCGTCGCCGCTGGTGTGGTCCGCTGCGCGATCTGGAACGCGCGGTACGCGACGTTGGCGCCACCGGAGTCGCCGATCGATTCGCCGAGCACGAGCTTGCCGTTGTGGTGGATGCCGGGCTCGATGAAGTAGCTCTCGAACTGATCGACGATGCACTTGCCCTTGGCCTGGAACGCCTTGAGGTCGTCAGGCGACCACCAGTTCTCGAGCCGGCCCTGCGCGTCGAACTGGGCGCCCTGGTCGTCGAAGCCGTGGCTGATCTCGTGGCCGATGATCACGCCGATCGCGCCGTAGTTGATCGCATCGACCGCGTCCATCGTGAAGATCGGCGGCTGCAGGATGCCGGCCGGGAACACGATCTCGTTGAGCGAGGGGTTGTAGTAGGCGTTCGAGGTCGGCGGCGTCATCCCCCAGCGCCCGCGGTCCACCGGCTTGCCGACCGTCTTGCGATCGTCGTCGAGGTTCCAGGTCCTCGCGGCGATCACGTTGTCGAACATGGCGTCGGCCCGGATCGGGATCGCGCTGTAGTCCTTCCACTTGTCGGGGTAGCCGATCTTGGTGTTGACGGTCGCGAGCTTCTCGAGCGCCTTCTTGCGAGTCGCGTCGGTCATCCAGTCGAGGTGCTCGATCGTCTCCTTCATCCCGAGCAGCACGTTATCGACCAGCGTCTTCATCCGCGCCTTGGCCGGCGGCGGGAAGTACTTCTCGACGTACTTCTGACCGAGCGCCTCGCCGAGCAAGCCGTCGGTGAGCTCGGCGCACCGCTTCCAGCGCGGCTTCTGCTCCTGCACGCCCTGGAGGAACCGGTCGTTGAACTCGAACTGCTCGTCGACGAACGGCTTCGACAACAGGAGCGCCATCGCATCGAGGTAGTGGAACGCCAGGTAGCTCTTCCAGTCGGCGATCGAGGTCCGCGTCAGCTGGCGCTGGACCTCCTTGACGAAGGTCGGCTGCTCGACGTTGAGCGGGACCACCGGCAGGTGACCACCGCCGAGGAACTTCGTCCAATCGAACGCGGGCGACAGCTTCTGGAGCTCGCCGACCGACATCTTGTGATCGGTCGCCCGCGGATCGCGCAGCGCCACATTGTCGAGAGAGGCCTTCGCGAGCTTGGTCTCGAGGTCGAAGGTCGCCTTGGCCTGCTGCTTCGCCGCGGCCTCGGCAACACCGGCGAGCTGAAGCAGCTTGGCGACGTGGACGACGTACTTCGCCCGTGCGTCGGCGAACCGCTTCTCGGGCTTCTCGTAGTAGTCGCGATCCGGCAATCCGAGCCCGGCCGCCGCCACCGTCGCCACCACCTCGGTCGGTGTGTGGAGATCCGACTGCACGTTCACCGCGAGCGGCACGGGGATCCCCTGGCGATCGAGGTCGCCGATCATCGCCACGACACCTGCGCGGTCCTTGATGGCCGCGATCTTGCCGAGCATCGGCACGATCGGCCCAGCGCCCAGCTGGTCGGCCTTCGCCTCGTCCATACAGGCAACGTAGAAGTCGCCGATCAGCTGCTCGACACTGCCGGCCTTCCAATCGCGCTTCGCCGCGACTTGATCGAGGATCTCGCGCAGCTGGCCCTTGGCGTCCTCACCCGACTTCCAGCGTCGGCTCCAGCGCGCCATCGACGCCGGGATCGGGTTGGCCTTGCGCCAGGACCCGTTGCCGTACTCGAAGAAGTCGGTGCACGGAGCGACGCTCCGATCGAGGTCATCGAGATAGACGCCGTGGAGTACCGGCGCTGATGAGGCTGGCGACGTCGGCGCCGCCTGGAGGCCGGGCACCGCGGCCGGAGCAGGTGCCACGGCGGGCGTGGTCGCGACGTTGGTCGCGGGCGAGCTACAGGCGGCGACCGCGAGGGCGAGCAGCGAACGCTTCATGCCCCTGCATCGCACAGGCGTCATCGAGCCACCAGCGTCGGCGAGCGCATCCGCCCGCGTGCTGTGGCCTAGCTCTCGCCATCGATCGATTCGGCGAGCGCGAGCAGGCTATCGCCCGCGTCGTACCGGAACCGGACGCGCACCACGTCGCCCGTCTGGACGCTCACCGGACGGCACCGTGCGCGACGGCGCGATCGTCGATGTGTATCTGCCGTTTCAGCTGCCATGACGACAGCTTCCCCGTCCGTCAGAGGTGATCGCCCACAGCGCGTCGAGCTGGGTGCGCACGCTGGCGAGCTCTGCAGCGAGCGACGCATCGTGCTCGGCCTCGGCGAGAACGCTGGTGAGCTCGTCGCGCCGTGCCGGTGACAGGCGCTCTGCGATCGCGATCAGCAGCAGCGTCACCGCCTCGGCGCGCTCGGCACCGACGGCCTTCTCGACCCGTGAGAACACGGTCAGGTTGCGGACGGCATCGCGAGCCGCTCCGATCGCGGCCAGGTGTGCGGGGCTCTCCGGCACGCGCACGGTGAGGTGTGCCGCGACGGGAACCAGCGCGGCGGCCAGCTCCTCGATCCCCGCCGTGGGACCGAGCTCCTCGACCACAGCACACAGCCGACGCGCGAGCCCCTTCAGGTCCTCGCCCTCGCAGCTGAGGGTGAACCCGAGCGACACGCCTTGGGTTCGACGCTGCAGCGCGATCCACCCGCGTGATCGACCCGTCGCGGGATCGATCGCGTGCATCGCCCGCCACAGCCGCTCGGCGGAGATCCAGTGTGGCGGATACTTGAACCGCGCCACGTCCATCACGAGGACCAGGTCTCGCTCGGCGTGGTATCCGCCGATCGGCGAGAAGTGCCCACTGCCCGTCTGATCGAGGCCCGCGCGATCATACGAGGCGATCACCACGCCCTGCCCTCGCGCTGCGGTGATCAGCGATGACCGCCACGTCGCGAGGTCGCTGGTCTCCGCGCGAAACAGGTCGACCGCGGCCCCATTGCACCTCGCGAGGCACGCGACCTCATCGAGGTCGAGCCCGCGTCGCCGGATCTCGTCGAGCGAGACACAGCAGTCCAGGAGCTCCTCGGAGAACCAGCGCCAAGGGCCCTTCCAGAGCCGTCCCGGATCGATCGCGAGAGCGTTGAGCGCGACCACCAGCGAGCCGAGCCCGCAGAACTCGGGTTCCGCCTGCGTGTGAAACTGCTCGGCCAGCCTGAAGTAGCCGTCGAGGCCACCTGCGGCGAGCGCCTCGGCAAACAGCTGGCGACCCGCCGGCGAGGAGAACTCGGTCGCGTCGGTAGGAAGTGGTCGCCTGTAGAGGGTCTGGTTCATGGCTTTGTTCTCATCGCCGCTCGCCGGTGAGCGATCCGTCTCGCAGCGCGCGGCGGGTCGTGGTGGCCAGGAAGACCACGTGAAGCATCGAGCCGTATGCAACGGTCTTCTGGCCCACCACCTGGATCATGTGGCCGCTCGGCGTATCGAGGCGCGGGCCGGCGACGACGAGCCCCACGTAACCCATCACGAGCGCGAGGTAGGCGAGGTTCGCGGCGATCCGTGCCCCGCCGACACCGTTCCTCCACATCGCGTACGTGATCGTCGCGACGTAGCACGGGAGGAGACCGAATCCTGCCAGCACGAACGTGTTGTGCGCGTCCAGCGCGCGGTCGAACGGCGTGGCCGCGACGCCGAGGAAGGCGAGCCCCGAGAGGGTGGCGAACACGGCGCTGGCCTGGCCCGCGATCCGCGCGCGCCCGCGCTCGAAGGCGAATCCGCGCCAGGTCCAGCCGAACGCGACGATCGACGTGCCCACGGTCGCGAGCGAGATCGCGAACAGGGCGCACGAGGCGTAGTTCGCATGGCCCGAGAACGCGTGGGTCATCCCGAGGTCCGAGAGGAAGTTCCCGGTGAACTGGTAGTGCGGCGTGGATCGATCGAACCACGTGCCACCGGCGTAGAGCACCATCGCGATCGGCGTCAGCACGACGAACTGGATCGCCGCGTAGCGCAAGACACCCGCGAGGCGATACGCCGACATCTCTGCGATCCTACTGCCCCGAGCTACGGTACGCCGGAGCCCCGGTTGGGAGTCGCGAGGAGCTGACGGCGAGGCGCCTTCAGTGATGGAATCCCGACGGTTCCCGTGCAGGATCGCGGCGTTAGAGGTGGCGTGGCGATTGCGTCTTGCTGGGTGCAGATGCGCTCACTTGTCCTCTCGTCGCTGGTCCTCTGTGCTGCCGGTTGCCAGACGTTCGTCGACGCCGAGGCGAACGGCAACGGCACCCAGGTCGGCGATCCCACCCAGCCCGTGCGGCGGGCGTTCGTCGGCGCCTCGCTGATCCCCACCCTCGATGCGCGCTATGGCCTCAACCCGATCGCCGCGGGCGGTTCGAGCGCTCTGTCGATCCGGTACAACGACGTCTCCGGCCTCGACGTCATCACCGATGGCGGGCCCGCGACGCTCACGCTCGACAACGATTCGGGCGGCGACCGCGCGTTCCGCGTCACGACGACACCGACACCCGGGACGACCACGATCACGATCCTCACGAACGAGCTCGAGCCGAGCGACTGGGCGCTCGAGACCAAGCCGGTGACGAGCGTCGAGGTGCTGCCCGACGTCACCTATCGCCGCGCGAGCGCAAGCACGCTCGCGTTCACGGAGTCCGCGCGCACGTTTCGCTTCGCGCTCAACGGACCGGACGCCGCGAAGTGGACCGATCTGCTCGTCGACGGCACGCTCGCGATCGACAACATCGCCCTCACCGCCCTCGCATGGGATCACTTCCAGCTGCCGGCAGGCGCGGCGACGCACCACGTCACGGCCACCGCCGCCTCGTTCGGCTCCCGTACGTTCGACATCGAGGTCGTCGACGCGCTCGATCGCATCGAGTCACTCGTCGAGGGGACGCCTGTCGTGAACGGCTCGATGACCGTGTGCTTCTTCGCGTACCGCGGCACGCGCGAGGTCTACGTGCCGTACGCGATCACGCCTCCCGGCGGCGTGGCGTACCAGAGCCTTCGCAACTGCACGCGCGTCCTTCCCGAGACCAGGGGCCACTACGAGGTGACAGCGTCCGCCCTCGGCCTGTCGCAGACCGCCTCGTTCGACGTGCCCTGAGTGCAGCGCGTTAGTCGACTCGCCTTCGAGTCCGCCTCCAGGATCAGGTAGGATTGCGAATGATCGAGATCTTCGTGCTCGTGAAGTTCTGCAAGCGGCTTGCAGAGATCGCTCGCGAGAAGCATCGCCCCGGCTCGTGGGGCGCGCTCGGCGCGCTCGGCTGGATCGGCGGCGAGATCATCGGCGCCCTGGTCGCGTCGAGAGGTCACGGTGACAAGGGGAGCGTGTACGTCATGGCGCTCCTGTGCGGCGGGATCGGCGTGGCCCTGGCGTACGCGGTCGTGCGGTCGCTGAAGCCGCTGCCCGATCCGAACTTCCCGAGCGCCCGCGTCGTCTAAGGTCGGCCCAGCGCCTGAACCGGCGCGGGTTCCGGGTATCCTGAGCGGGTGCCGCGTGACGACGAGTTCGCGCAGACCGCGACGGCGCCGGGAGCCCCGGCCGCGGGTGCCGAGACCCTCGCGAGTGGCCCGGGCTCGTCACAGGCGCTCACGCAGACCAAGCTAGGGCGGTTCGAGCTCGAGTCCGTGCTCGGCAAGGGCGGCATGGGCGTGGTGCACGCCGCGTACGATCCCGAGCTCGAGCGGCGCGTGGCGGTGAAGGTGTTGCATGGCAAGAATGCCGATGCGAGCGCACGGCTCCTGCGCGAGCCCCGCGCGATGGCGAAGCTGTCGCACGCGAACGTGATCACGGTGTTCGAGGTCGGCACCGCGGACGGCCGAGGATTTCGTCGCGATGGAGCCGATCGAGGGCGGGACGCTCGGCGAGTGGCTCGAGAGCACGAAGGCCGCGGCCGCGCGACGTGATCGCGGCGTTCGTGGCGGCGGGCCGCGGCCTCGCTGCGGCGCACGCCGAGGGCTTGGTCCACCGTGACTTCGCCGAGCAACGTGCTGCGGAGCCGGAGCGGCCGGATCGTGGTCACCGATTTCGGGCTCGCGCGCCCTCCGAAGGAGCCGACGGTCGCTCGTCACGGCCGACGCCGATCTGCGGCAGCCGGCCGCGGCGCCGGCCCTGACCAAGGACCGGCAGCCTGCTCGGAACGCCCGCGTACATGGCACCGGAGCAGTGGCGCTTCGAGGCGGTGACCCGGCGACCGATCAGTTCGCCTTCTGCGTGGCGCTGTGGGAGGCGCTGAGCGGCAAGCGGCCGTTAGTCGGCGCCACGCTCGAGGATCTCCGCGAGGACGTCCTCGACGGGCCGGCGGATCTCGACGACGCAGCGCTGCCCCCGTACGTTGCGGCCGGTGCTGCGCCGCGGGCCGCGATCGATCCCAAGCACCGCTGGCCATCGATGAACGAGCCCCTCCACGCGATCGAGCGCACCAGCTCTCTCGCCGATCGATCGCGGTGCTCGGGGCGTCGGCCTCGCAGCCGCCGGCATCGTCATCTACGTGATCTCCCGCTCCGCCACGACCCAGAAGCGGGCTCGCGCGCAGCCGGCCATCGATCCCGACAGCGTGACGCTGACGGCCGGCGCGAAGCCCCACGTCGAACGATGGCGAGCCGCGCGCGCCTCCGCGTGCGAGGCCAAGCGAGAGGTGCGCGGTGCGCGGCTTGCGTGCCTCGATGGTGTGTTCGCACGGATCGCCGACGCGTTTCATGATCGAGCCCGGGCCCGGATGCACTCACCGACGAGCTGGTGGATCCCAGCGCATGCGAGACCGATCAGCCGCCGCACCGCCCTGATGAAAACGACGATCGACGGTCTGCTCTCGAGTGCGTTCGCGGTGCTCGCGAAGGCGAAGGACAGCGGCAACGCGATCGACAGCGAGCTCGCGGCGGACACCAGCCACCGTGCGTGCGAACCGTCGCGCTGCTCGCTGGGCGCGTCGGTCTCGACCCCGCGTACGCCCCGGCGCTGTTCGGCAAGGCCCTGGCGCTGTTCGCGAAGATCCAGGCGGCCGCGGCGGCGTGCGATGACGACGCGATCAAGGTCCAGGCCGCCTTCGCGACCTACACCGGAGAGCTGGCCACCCTCCGCCGTGTCGAGGAAGCCGCCAAGCAGTTCCCGAGCGACGCGAACCTCACCGCGCTCGCTGCGATCCAGGCCGACGTGGCCCTCGAGGCGGGGCGGCCCGGCGATGCGATCGCCGGCTACGAGACCGTGCTGTCCCGCCACGCCGCCGCGGGTCGCAGGCAAGCCGAGCTCGACATCGCCTTCGAGCTGATGAAGATCCATCTCGATCGGTCGAACCCGGAAGACCTCGTTGCCGTGATGGCGCTCGCCGATCGCTACCGTGCCCGCGCACGCGAAGTCGGGCGCGGCGCAGGGGTCGCCGCGCTCGCAGCACGCGCCCGGTGGAGGCTCGGGGACATCGACGCGGCGAACCTCGAGGCCCGTGACGCCGGATCGGCGTACAGCGGAGCGGCGCTGATGGACTCGGAGTTCGAGCCGCAGAACGTCAAGGGCACCGTCGTCGACGAGCGCGGCAAGCCCGTGGCCAACGCGAAGGTCGTCGCGGGGGCCCGGCTGTGGGGCGACGACGCCGAGCTGTCCTCGCCGGTCCTGGCGATCGCGACGACCGTCGAGACCACGACCAAGGCCGATGGCACCTTCGAGCTGGTGGGGCTGAAAGATGGCGATGGCGAGCAACGGCGATCAGGGTCTCACTGCCGGCGGCGCTCACCCTCGATGACGCTCAGGCTCGGGCCGACCTCGACCGTCGAGGGGAACGTCGTGCTCGGCGGCGAACCCTTCAGTCGGGTACGCGTGGCGATCTACATCTATGGAGACAAGGCCTCGCAGCTCCATGCCGGGCCGGTCGATCGAGATGGGCACTTCAAGCTCTCGCGCATCCCCCGGGGCAAGCACGAGATCACCGCCCTGCTCCCCGATGATACTGACGCCCCCCAGTACTTCGACGTGACCTCGCCCGTGATCACCGGGTTCAGGTCGGCTCGCCACGAAGCAGTCCTCGAACCGCGTGCTCATCATCGGTCGCCCGAAACCATGAACCCGCCGGACGCGGCGATGGCGTTCATGTTGCGGGAGCCCATCCGAACACCAAGGAACCGTCCGCGAGCTCCTGCGTCTCGGTAACGCCACGACGCTCGCGGCTCGGCCAGCGGGATGCCAGCGCGGCTCGCACCCGCGTTCACGGGCCACCTCGAGGCCGACGATCTGACCGGCGAGCTGACCGCTCGACCCGACGAGGATGTCACGATCCGCGCGGTCGAGCTCGAGAAGCTGCTCGCCACCATCACGTCTCCCGACGACGCCGTCCGTTTGCTCGGAGACGGCGATGCCGGCTGTGTCGTGGTGTCGCCGGATCAACCGCTCGCCGTCGTCATGATCCCGGCGGTCAAGCGCCGCTGATCGGAGAACCCGTCCGCTCGGCCTACCGGCAGTTGGGCAACCTCGACAGCACCTCCACGCGGTCGGCGAGGTCCTCGATCCGCAGCGCACACCGTTGTTGCTCCACGCGCGCCCGGAGGCAACCGGCGTGTTCCTCCGCTGGACTGGCGTTCTGGCGATCCAGCGCTCGGGACGCTGCTCACACCGCAGCATCACGCGCTCGGCGCTGTAGGGCGGTCTCGGACGATCGAACACCTGCTTGTTGGAGGCGACCTGGTGCAGTCGCGATCCCGGAGATCGGCAGCCGCGGCGAGGCCGATCACAGCGCCGGCTGCGTACTCGGTGGGCGTCAGCAGTCGCTCTTCACCGAGACGAAGCTCATCTGCGTCCGCCCTGCGGTGGCACACCGTCATCCGGTGTTTGCCTTGCTTCGCCGAGGCGTACGCGACTCCAGCCTGGAGCGCGACCGAGAGGAGGATCACGGCGGCCTGAGCCCGCGGCGCTCGCCCCTTGGCCATGCCGTTCACCATCATGCTCCCACAACCTGTCGCGGTTGCGAGGGCGAGGGCGAAGGCGAAGGCGAGGCTCCATGCGAGAGCTCTGTGGGAAGGGTGCAGGGCGAAGACCGAGGACATCGGTTCGCGATTCAACGCAATCGGCAGGCCACGCCGCGAGGCCCGTCTGGGTGAGCCAAGCGCCCGGAAGGCCGACCAACAATCTGGGTCCCGTCAGCTCCGCTGACACGCCGCCAACCACTCGGAGCCCTGGGCCGTTCGATTCTCACTCCGATCGTCGCTCCGGTCCGCACCAAAGGTCAGGAGGCCGGGGAGTCGTTTCATCATGCGGACCTATGCAGCAACGCGTGTGCCACGGCTGCGCGCCGCTGGATGAGCCGCGGCTGACTTGGACTGTCGGCTGTTCATCGCACCAGCCGAAGCCGTTTCCCGTCATAGCGGTTTCGAAAACACTAACCGATCCCCGGATCCCGGATCCCTGCCCGGCCACCGCAGCGGCTGACGGCCGCGCGAACTCCGCTTGCCGGACCGCAGGCGCTCGCCGCGGCGGGCGCGGAGCTAGAAGCGGCCAGCGATCGCGAGGCCCGGCGCGCGTCCCAGGACGGGCGCGATCGAGAACGACGCAGCCTCCTCGAGGCGCTCGTTGTGCCGGCGAGCAGCGCCCGGTGCGGTCCAGATCTCTCGGAGCATCGAGCCGCTGTAGAGGACGACGGCGGCCGAGCCGAATGCCGAGCGCCGCGGCGCCGCCGCCTCCGCCTCCGCCTCCGCTGTCGGAGAGCGCGAGCGAGAACGCGGGAGGCAAGGTGACCGCGGCGATGCCACCGCTGATGAGGCGCCACTTGAGCCCCGGGTTCCAGCCGTGGCCTGCGTAGATGTGGCCGCTCGTTGGACCGACGAGCGTCAACACGCCCGCAGTGACGACACCGATCCGCCACGTGTCACTCGCTCCCCTCTCGTCGTAGTGCGGCGCGATGTCCGTACCTGTCACGAGCAGCGTGATGCCGGCGGTCGTGAGGCCGAGTGAAAGTGCACCGGCCACGAGCGGAGACCTTGGCGACCCGAGGTGCGCCGAAGTCAGAGGCGCCTTCGCAGTCGATTGCCCCCTTGTCGGCGCTGCGGTGCCATGAACCATCGGGGCGACGGTGGGGGCGGCGGCAGGTTCCACTGCTGGCACCAGGGTGGGCTCCGTCGAGGCCGGCGGTTCGGTCGGCGTCGGATCTGCGGGCTGCGCGGAGGCACGCGACGTCGTCCCGAGCAGCCCCCATGCAAACGCAATCAACGCCTGCCTCATCACTGCATTGTATGAAGGCCGGGACGGGCCGGTTTCAGCTTCACACGTTCTTCACGGGCGATTCGACCCGTGCTGGGATCCCCCACCGGGATGCGAGATCCCGAAGGATCAACCTGCCGACCCAGCGTGACAGGGTCGAGGGGCAAAGCCCCACTTGCCACCGGATACGTACGTCCCTGAAATCACGCACCGATGTCGTGGTCCTGTGCGTGCAGTGAAGCCCAGCATGCTTCCAACAATCGATCTCTCGACGGTGTTCGGTGGTGCTGGCTCTGACTGGGCGACCGGCGGGTTCTGGACCGGCCGCACGCGGGACGATGAGGAACGCGCCGAGCGCTCGGGGTCGAGCTGGGGGACCGGCGGGTTCTGGACCGGCCGCACGCGCGAGGAGCAAGAGAACCCGCGCGGCTCGCGCGATCGCTAGTCGGGAACGGCCTCAGGAGCAGTGGCCGATGCCCTGGTCACCATCGCTGTACTGAAAGCGATCGACACAGCTCGAGCCGGCGCAGCACGGATCGTCGGGCGGGTTGGCGTTCCCGCAGGTTGCTCCCGTCGGGTTGCAGCGCGGCTGCTCCGGCGCCGGGGCGGCGCTCTCGGCGGGCGCTTCCTCGGCGGCGGGCTCGGGTGAGGCCTCGACGGGCGGATCGCCTTCTTCGGTCTGGATCGGGGACGACACCGGCGATTCATTCCACGCCGGTGACACCGCTGCCGGCGCAGCGCCTGGCTTCTTGCCGGGGCGCGTACCAGCTTGCGGCGCCGCGGTGGTGCGCGCGGCCCGATGTGCGTCGTCGGCGCGCTTCTGCTCGGCCGCGGCCAGCGGTGCCAGGCGCGCTCGCTCCTTCGCCGCCTGACGTCCGAGCTTCTCGACCTCGGTCAACGCGGTGCTGAGGGGGACCGCGCGCTTCTGCACCTTCAGCTGCGTCGCGTTCGTCACGCCGCCGATCTTTCGCGTCTCGGCGGCGAGCTTGGCAAACCGAGTCGCCTCGGAGACGCCGCTCGTGGCCGTGGCCAGCGCCGATCGAATGCGCCCGACCTTCTCGAACCCCGCGAGCGCCGCGGGCAGGCGCTGCTGCCAGTCGAACGACCGCTCCAGCACCGCGATCCTCTCGAGCATCGCGGCCTTGTCGCCGGCCTTGACCGCGAGGTCCGAGATCTGACGCTTGGTTCGCGCCAGCGCCTTCAGCATCTGCGGCCCCGTCAGCGCGCCCGACTTCGTCGGGATCTTGTCGGTCTCGCGCAACATCCCCGCCCGGAGCGCGACGTTGAGCTGCAGCGACATCCCATCGATGAACTGTCCGAGAGCCCCTGCCACCGCGCCGGCATCTCCGGGGCTCTTGTCGAGCCGCTTCCTCGCCTGTGCAACGGCTTCCTGGAACTGGTCGTAGGTCGCGCCCTCGTCTTTGCGCCAGGTCTCCATCTGGTCGCTCAGCGACGGCCCGCTCGGCTTCTTCTTCGGCGTCGCGGCTGCAGTCCCCACCACGAGCCACACGAGCAGACCAGCGAGTACGCGCATGGCCGGATGCTAGACGATTCCTCGAGAGAAGCCGAGCAAGCACGTAGGCGACGATCGAGCTAAGATCAGTGGGCGATGTACCGGGTCTTGATCGCCGTCATCTGCATCGCGGCCGCGGGTGGCCTCGGCTACGCAGCGTTTGCTGAGCGCTGGCTCGAGAACAAGGCGCCTTCGCGTCAGGTCGCGTTCTC
The DNA here is from genome assembly GCA_016720595.1 of Myxococcales bacterium. Lineage (GTDB taxonomy): Bacteria > Myxococcota_A > Polyangia > Haliangiales > Haliangiaceae > JABFXX01. The sequence continues at coordinate 23,516 of JADKKI010000020.1, read as the reverse complement.
GTTGCTGTCATCGAAGCGTTGTGTCGGCGAGTCGGCAAGCACCACGTGCGAGTCGAAGTCCAACAGCGAGCTGATGACAGAGCTCACGATGCACGAGAAACAGGACGCTTCGATGGCGTTCGCCACCGCTGGTCAGGCGACCCTCGGGATGTCGCTCCTCTCGGCCCTCATGCTGCTCCTCTGCGCCGGGTACCTTGTCGTCAACAAGCGAACCTCCGGCCCCAACGGACCGCAGCACCTGGCGCTCATCGCGCTCATGATCGCCGTGATCGCCGCCACCGTCTTCGTCAAGACGAAGCCCGGTGGGCCATCCGGCGTCGGAGCGGGACCCGGGTTCTACGTGTTCGCCGTCGCGTGTGTGTTGGGGATCTTCGCGGCGCAGCTCGCGAGCAAGCTGATCAAGCCCATCGATCCAGATTCCTCACTCTAAGGAATCGGATCCCGCACCGGGGTTGCTGGATCGGCGATCTCGGCAGTTCTGCGACCCGCGATTCGGACAGATCTCCGGACAGCCCCTCGTTCGCCGGCCTCCGGCGGAATGACTCGGACGGATCTCGGACACGGACCATGCGCGTTGGCGCTCGCGAGCACGGCCCGGCCACCGCGGCGGCTGGGTCGCGCGAGCTCACCTCGCGTGCGAGCGGAATTCGCACGGTGGGCGATCTTCGCTCGCGCGTGGCTGCGAGAAAGCTGTAGCTCGCGGAGGTGCGGCGCAATCTGTGCGTGACGTCTGCGACGCCGCCGGTACGTGAGATCGCGAACATCGCCGTCGTTGGTCTCCGAATCGCGCAGGGCGTGCGCCGACGACGAGTTGCTCTCGACGACCGAACGGCCCTCCGGGAGCGAGCACTCGGCAGATCCGCTGTCGGAGTGCTCCTTGCACCGGGGGGATACCAATCACCAACCGTCGAACGGAGAACAGGCCAGTGCGCACAACAAGCCAGACCTCGCCAAACCCACCACAGATCTCGATTGTGGGTCGCCGGCGCACGGCTCGCGAGGCTCTTGCAGTAGAGCGACCGCGATCGAACAGCATGGGACGGAGGTCTTCGCGCGCTGATTCGAGGGTTCACTTCCTGAGTTCCGCAGTCGCGGCGATCTGTCTCGTGGGCATGGCATCGCCAGCATGGGCGGAGGTGACCTCAACGCCGTCGGGATACAGGTTCAATGGGCCGGGTACAAAGGCTTTCTCCATCAACGTTCCGGCGGGAACGACGCTCGGAAGCGCCGCGGTGCTGACGCTGGGCGCGCCCAATCTTGACTTCACGGCAGTTGCGGGCGGCACGACCTGTCCTTCCGTGAGCGGCGGAGGGTGCACGGTGGAAGTGCAGTTCCAGCCCAAGGTCGCCGGGCGGCGGCAAGGGGCCGTGGTGATCTCCGATATCGCCGGGAATGTACTGGTGACCGTTTCGCTCAACGGGAACGGCGCGCGGGCGATGGCCGGTTTCGCGCCCAGCGCCATTTCCACGTTTGCTGGCGGCAGCGGCGGGCCGCTGATGGGTCCCACGGGCATCGCGGCGGATGGCTTCGGGAACTATTACGTCGCGGACCCGAAAGCGAACAAGGTCTTCGAAGTGTCGCCGAGCGGAGCCATCTCGACGTTCGCGGGGACCGGGAGCCCAGGATACTCAGGAGATAACGGCTCGGCGACGAGCGCGGAGCTGAACGGTCCGATGGACGTCGTCGTAGATGGGGCTGGATTCGTGTACATCGCGGACACGATCAACAACGTCGTCCGTGTGGTCGATACCGCCGGGATCATCTCCACGTATGCAGGGCAATACTACCTGAGCGGTAGCACCCCTCCAGGCGTATGCCAGACGGCGACCAATTCGGTGGGAGACGGATGCCTACGGACTCAGATCATCCTGAACAGGCCGGTGGCGCTGGTGTTCTGTCACGCGCAGAACATCCACATCGCGGACCAGCTGAATCATCGACAGCGGACCGTGTTCCGGACCAGTTCCCCACGATCACGCAGGTGGGAGACGGCACGGCGGGCTACAACGGCGACGGCGAAGACAACACGAGCGCGGACCTGAACGGCCCGATCGGGCTGGAGATGGATGGCGCAAACTTCATCTACGTAGCGGACACCGGCAACGACATCATTCGCAAGACGTTGCTCACTGGATACACGCCGAATCCGATCGCGACGGTCGTGGGCACGCCAGGCGTTTCGAGCAATAGCGGCGACGGCGGCCCCGCCATCAGCGCGCAATTGACCTCTCCGTTTGGGGTGCGCGTGGATCCCGCCGGCAACATCTACATCTCCGATAACAAGGACCATGCGGTGCGAGTGGTGAATGCAGCCACGGGGAACATCTCCACGATCGTGGGGACCGGAACCGCTGGCTATAGCGGCGACGGGGGACCCGCGGCCCGCGCGGAATTGAACGGACCATCCAACATCTGGCTGGATAATGCGACGGGCGACCTCTACATCGCCGACACGCGGAACGGCGTCATCCGAAAGGTGGACGTCTTCGATGCGCCATCGCTCACGTTTCCAACGACGGCGGTCGGAGCCACGAGCGCGGCGCAGAACGTCAAGGTGATGAATCTGGGAAACGCGCCGCTCGTGATCAGCCAGATCACGACGCCGGCGGGCTACTCGCTGGGAGGGGCCGATACCACATGCATGGCGAGCGGAGAGACGCTGGCCCCAGGCGCGAGCTGCGTCCTGGGCATCGTATTCACGCCGCAAAGCGCGGGCCCGATCACGGGGAACGTCGTGATCAGCGACAACTCGACGACGGCAACGCAGAGCATTGCGCTGACAAACGTCGCCGCAGCGGCCGGCGGTTACACGCTGGCGACGGACACGACGACTGTCTCCGTGCGCCCGGGAAACACGAGCACGGCAACTCTGATGCTGAGCTCGAGCAATTACGCCGGAACGGTTTCCTTCACCACCAGCGTCACGTCCGCGGATGGCACGGCGGCAGACGTGACAGCCAGCGCCAGCTCGGTCAGCCTGGTCGCGGGAGGCTCGGGAACCTCCACCGTGACGATTACAACCGATGCCAACGCGGCCAATGATCGCCCGCGGATGCCATGGAAGATTCGCGTGGCGGGGCTCTTCAGTCTGCTGATGTTGCCGCTGGCGTTCCAGCGGAGGCGCAGGATCGGCCGGGTGCTCCTGGTCCTGGGCGTGTCTGCCGTTTTCGCTCCTGGCGTGCAGCGGGACGGACAACATCTCATCGAACAACGCGAAGACGTACAGCGTCCAGGTGACTCCCACGGCAAGTCCGGCAGCGACAGATCCGGCCTCGGTGACGATCACCGTAACGGTTCAATAGGCGAGGCTCTTGAGCGTGCGCGCCAGTCGGCCGGCTAGACAGCGGACCTTCATCGCCACCGCGCGAAACCGTAGCCCTCGGCCTGTCCCGGCCGCAAAGCCTGCGTGGATTTGGGGCCGTCGGAAACGAGTGCAGGTTTGCACCCGCAGGTGTTCGATCTGCTGGCACTGCAGCTGCACAACCTGGAGGGCATGTTGGTCCGAGAGATCGACCGTGCTCTCACCCGCGTCTCCGTCGAATTCAACGTGTCCGATCCCGACGCTGGTGGATCAACTCCAACGCTGGGCACAGGTCGTGATCGAGACCCGCAAGCACCCGAACCGGTCGCTCGACGAAAGGCACGACGCGATGACGTGCACAGCGCTGCGGAGTGACCGTCGAGGATGGAGTCGGTTCTGCGGGCGATGTGGAGCGCCACAAACGTCAAGCCCTGGACCGCAGCGCGTGCCCGTCGAGACCGCTGGTCTGGATCGTCGGGTTGGTGACGATCGCGGCGGTGGCGGGGGCGTGGGTGGTCTGGGCCACGAGGTCGTGCCCGGCAGACCCGCCCGACGCCCGGACCGTGCAGATCCTCGACGGAGGAAGCGCCCGGGTCGCCGAGAAGACCAGGTCCCTCGGCGGCGATCGGATCCGGCCCAGGTCGGCAAGCCGCAGCAACCAGCACGGTCCCGCAGCAAGGCGCAGACCGTGACCGCGGGCGACGCGCTGACCATCCACGCGCCGGAGGACGCGCTCGATCGGGATCGGGACCTCGTGCTGACGCGGCTGGACCCGGCGGGCGATCCAGGACGCGCCGCTCCTACGACAACATGTTCGTCTTCGACGGCTACGCCTTCGACGCGGGGTTGCGACCCGGCGAGGTCATCCCGGTGCGTTCGAGATCGAGTACGACCTCGCCCGGACCCGGATCCCACCGAGCCAGTAGCGACGTGCGGATCTTCCGTTCGGCGACGACCCCGACGATCGCCAGCTCTGGCCAGCCGCGTGGACGGCTCGAAGCTCGTCGCGCAGTCCAACCGCAACAGCGCCATCGGGCTCGGCATCGTGCTGGGGCGTCTACCTCTACGCGTTGCACCACCAGGACAGCCAGGCGATCGAGGAGGCCTTCGGCACCGATAAGTACCTGTGCTCGGCGGAGCCAAGACCCTGACCCGCTACACGATCTGCTGGCCGAAAGATCTCGGCTTCGGCGACCCCGACGCTGCGAAAGCTGTGGACTCAGGAGGTCGCCACTACCCGGCCCACGACGCGATCCCGACGACGTACGATCCCGACGACCGGGATCGACGACGCGATCAAGACCGTGACCATCTTCACGCCGACCGCGGTCGCCATCCCAAATCACCCTCCGGAGCACCGGCGTGAATGCGGAGGCCGCGATGGACAAGTGTGGCAGTCGCCGGCGTACTCGGCGCTCGATCGCCGGCACACCAGCGAGGTGGATGGAGAGCAACGTCCTGCCCAGGCAGGTGACCCCGGTGACCCGCAAGGTGGCCCGGCTCGCGGACACGTACCTCTACACGACCCGCGGCTTCCTGCCGCCCTCGTCGGTGGAGATCTCTCTCGCGGAAGGAGAGCGATCTCGGAGCTCCACCAACCGGCGCTCAAGAACCCGTACATGCGGGGTCGGGGTGCTGCCGGGACGTGGTCGCCGCGCCCGATCAGCCCGCCCGGCAAGGCGATCGTCGACGACTATCTGGTCACGTTCACCCACGAGCTGTTCCACGTCACGCAGAGCTCTCGCTACCTCTGGGGCGTCGACTGGGCCTCGACAACTGGTTCTGGGAGGCGACGGCCACGGTGCTGGAGAACGAGGCGGCCGAGGCCCATAAAGCAGGCCGGCTCGATCGCGAAGACCTACGCGACGGCTCGCCACGCCTACGACGGGTCGTACGTGCGATCGCTGGGGCTCACGTCCTACTGGGGGACTTGAAGAACAGCTCGACCGCCCGGCAGAACCAGGGCTGCTGGGCATGGCTACTTCTGCTCTACCTACGGGACCCGCACCTGCGCCGCCGTGACGGGGACAGGGCCCGCCTACCTGAAGCGGCTGCTGGACGCGTTCAAGGGGCAGCTTGCAGCATCCGATCCTACACGATCATCGAGCAGACGACGAACAGCGCCGAGATGATGGAGCCGAGCTCGAGCGCTACTTCCGGGCGAACGCCGGCACGATCGCCAGCCGGTTCCAGCATGTCCGCCAAGGATCCGGCGGGTGTCTTCCATCCCTGGACCACCGAGGCAGGATCACGTGCCGAACGCCGCCAACCCAGTCGTGTTTCGCCGATCAAGAACCCGTGGCCTCGTCGATCCGCCCGCTGTCGTTCCGGATCGATCGGAGTAAGTACGACAAGAAGGCGGACGCGACGCTGGTGGTGGTCCGCGTGATGACCCCTGCCGCAGATAACCAGGATCTGGCGCTGCAGGTGGGCGCCGACTTCCCTTCCGGGCATTCACCGAGCCACGGATCCAGGCCTTCCCGGATGTCGGGCTCGACAGCTTCCGGTGGATCCAGAGATCCACCTTTCTCGACGGTTGGCTCAACGACTTTAAGAAGCCCCTACACGGCGTTCTTGAAGTGCAGCCCGACGCACCGACGGTGTCGCTCAAGGACGGCAAGCTGGTCGTCGCGCTGCCCCGCTGAGCCCGCTCGCGACATAGGGCTCGTCGACCCGGTTCATGGTGACCGTGAAGGACAGCAAGAATGCGTTGCTGATGCTCGTGACCGACCAGCGAACGATCGAACTGAAGGTGGGCCCGTCGGGCGGGCTCACCGATCTCGACGATCCCGCGATCAAGAAGATGGCCGCGATGGCGGTGACCAAGTACTTCGCCACGCACCCCGAAGAGAAGGCGGCCCTCGAGGCCAAGTATGGTGCGACCGCGGTGGCCAAGATCAGCAAGGGGCTGGAGACGATGAACCTCGATCTCGGGACGCTGAACCGGGCGGCGGAGGTGCTGGCCAGCGCGGCCGCACAGCGCAGCCTCGGGCGAGATCGCTGTCAGCATCCAGGAGATGACCGTCGGGGAGAAGCCGATCTACGGCCCGCCCAGCGACGCCGCCCAGCAGGTGGTAGCCCTCAGCCCACGGCCGGGTCGACATCGTCGGCACCTGGGTCGGCGACGTCCAGCTGTCGAACGTCCAGGCGACCCTCGTCATCTCGGCGGGCAGCAACGGCTACACCTACTCGATCGTCAACTCCATGTACGGCAGCGAGGTGGACTCCCACGGTCGGGACAGACAGGAACGGCACGGTCGACATCGTCATGGCCATGCCCGGACAGAATGACCGGTAGCGAGACGGCCTTCACCACCCTGATCAAGAACTCGGACAACGAACTCTACCTGGCGGCGCCCCCGACGACGCTGCGGCGAAAGAAGTAGATCGGATCTCGAGAAGGCTAACCTATCGATCCTCGATCCCCGCACCGGGGTTGCTGGAACGGCGCGCGCCTCCGTCGACGCGTGGCAGGTGGTAGCGGCGTGAGGATGTACTTGTTGTCCGCTGGGTCACCGCTGGACGCTCGTCGGGACGAGCCCAAAGCCCAGGTTGCCGCCACGCGTCGGGCACGCGAGTGTCGGCTCGACGAGTGTGCGCAGACACGCGACGACCTCGGGCGCCGCGGGCCGGCTCGCCGGGTAGATCCTGCCATCCGGCGCGACCACGGTCTCGTTGTACCGGAGCGCGCGGAGGCCGCCGTCGGGCCACGTCGAGACCTCGGCGTACGAGCCCGGCGTCACGCCGCAGCGGGCCAGCGCGACGCCGCTGCGATCGCGCAGGGCGATCATCTCGTCGAGCAGTGCCCGCGACGGGCCGTGACAGCCATTTGCGAGCACGAGGCGATCGACGATCTGCAGTGCCGCGAGATCCAGCGTTCCCGAGCCAGCGGATAGCCGGGTCAAGGCGACGAACGTCACCGGCGTCCCGGTGACAGGATCGGTGGCACGTCCGACCGCGACCATGTGGTCGCCACGGACGCCGAAGGCGCTCCAGGTCGTCGGGTCGGCGCCGAGCGCGCCGCTGAGCGCGATCTCGGCACCGCGCCCGCCCACCTCACGGGCCACCCAGGGACCGACGCGCTTCCCATCGACGTAGCTGCAGTCGCACGCAATCACCCACGTGCGCTCGCCGCCGCTCTCGAGGAATCCATCGAGCATGCCGACCCGGGTCGTCACCTCGCGCTTGCCGTTCGGCCCGACCAGCGACAGGTTCGTGTACGCCGGCGTCACGGGATCCGGGGTGAGCAGGGCCAGCCGGTCCCCGACCGCCGCCGCCGCCGACACCGTCGACCCGGGCTCGACGGAGAAGCCGGTCTGTGCGCGCGGCCTCCCCGCCGGGTCGAGCGCCACCCGAGCGGTGCCCCATCCAGAGGTGCCCGATCCGGTGAGAGCGGTGCCCGCTTCGCGGAGCGTCCCTCGGAAGTTGACCATCACGTCGATGCCGCCGTGGGTGCCCGGCAGCAGCGCGACGACGTCGGTCTCCTTCGCCCTGAACACGCGCGTCCACGTGACCTCGCCGAGCGTCGCCGGCAGACGGAGCACCGCGCCCAGTAGGTAGTTCGCGTAGGTCAGTCGACGACCTCCCAGCGCCAGATCTTTCTTGAACACGACCGCGAGGTACAGCCCGCCGTCACCAGCGGACGCACCGCCCACGCCGTACACCCACGCCTCAGAGCCGAGCGAGAGCCTGCGGCCTGCACGCCCGCCAGCGTCCAGCGACGTGATCGTCAGGCGCCGGAAGTCCTCGGCTTGGGTGAGCAGGAAGCCACCCCCGCCGGCGCGCGGCACCCAGTGCGCACAGGTGCCTGGGACGACATCGCTGCGCGAGCGCTCCTCGCCATCAGGTCCGATCTCCCGGAGCGCGCAGCCCTGGTCGCGGATCGTGCATAGCAGCGACGCGCTGCCGTCCTCGCGCACGTCGAGAAGCTGCCCGCAGCTTGTCGACGCGCCTTCGATCCGGACGACCCCGGAGGTTGGCGGCATGGTCACCGCGGGTGCGGGTTGGGCCCAGCTCGTCGGCAGGGTGGCCGCCGTGGTGCAACCGATCGCGAACAAGGAGATCCAGGTGTGTGTGCGCATCATCGCGGGCCGTTGCACGCGCCATTCCGCGCACCAACCGGCGTGAACCCTTCGACGAAGGGCGCCGACCGTCGTGAACGACCGACCACACCCGACGCATGGACGACATCATCGATGCCGAGCTTCGTCGCGACGTCGAATATTCGCTGGCGGACGACGTCCAACCGCGACGTCCGTGTGAAGATCGAAGGAGCCTTGATGACGAATCGCGGTGCGCCATCCATGTTGACCTGGACCTTGCTCGCCGTCGCCGCGACGGCTGCTTCCGCCTGCGGTGGGGCGCCCCCCGCCGCACCGGCGCCATCGTCATCGAACCCGACCCCGGTTCCCGCGCCGGGGCCAGCGTGCAAGACGAATGCTGATTGTGCGGATGGGACCGTCTGCGAGCAGCGAATCCACGCGGCCTGCGAGACCTGCGACGGGGGGGCCGTGGTCTGGGTCTGCGTCCCACCTCCGGCTCACTAACGTCGGAGCTGCGGATCCGGATCCCGTACCGGGGTCCCCCCCGGCTCCCCCCGCACCGGGGTTGCTGGAACGGCGATCTTGGCATTTCTGCGACCCGCGATTCGGACAAATCTCGGACAGTCCCTCGTTCGCCGGCCTCTGGCGGAATGACTCGGACAGATCTCGGACACGGACCATGCGCGTTGGCGATCCGGAGTCCGATGCCGAGCGAGGCCGCGTACGCGCGAGACACAGCGGGCACTTCGGGAGCAGCACGAGCACGACCGTGGGCACGACGAAGCCCAGGAACGTGCGGCGAACCGCCGGTGGTTTGCAGTTGCATGCCTTCATGACGATCTCCGATCCGCGCGAGCCCGAGCACAAGCGAGCGTGGTGCGGTGGAGATGACTCGAACGACGTCGACGGGCAGCGGCAGAGCATCGGTTCGAGCTTCCGAGCAGTGTTCACAGCCTTCGTTCGTCATGAATGCGGCGGATCTCGCACGGTTTGTTGAAGTGCGAACAGCGAGGTCTCGCACGTTCGAGCCATTGCGGCAGGCCTTCGGCTTGCAGCGACCCGGGGCATGCGATGGACGTGGCTCCTGATCCTGATCGGCGCGTGTGCCGACAAGAACGAGTCGTGCACCGTCGGCACGCACGGCGGAGACCCATGCGGGTTTGGCCTCCGGTGTTCTGCAGGGGCAGGCGCGAGTGGGGTCTGTGTCTGCAGCGGCTATCGCAACGTGCTGCGCGAGAACGACGACTGCGTCAACGACGACTGCGAACTTTGTCGTGAAGGGTTGCTGTGCGGATCGGACTTCACGTGCACGCAGCCTCATCAACAAGCGGCCGGTGCTGCATGTGCGGTCGAGAACGAATGCCAGCTCGGGCTACTTTGCAACGAGCAGAATTGCGAGGCACCTCGTGTTCGTGGCGAAGGCGAGCCCTGCAATCAGCAGGCGAACTGCGCGCCGGGGTTCCGCTGCAACTTGGCTCTCGACCCGGCGGTGTGCCGCGCTCCGATCGAGGGCGAGTTGTGCCGGTCCGTCGAGGACTGCTCGCTGGGCCACACGTGTAACCGCGGCTTCGTGCCGCCCGAGTGTCATCCGCCGCAGCCTGCGGGTGGCTACTGCGGAGACCGCGCAGACTGCGCGAGCTCCGTCTGCGATCTCTCGATCAAGGAGTGCCAGTGAAGGTCGTCAACGCGCTCGTCGTGATCGCGATCGTTGAGAGTGCAGCCGACGCCGGAGTCATCTCGCGGGTCAACTCCAACGTCACCTCTGGCTCCCCGTCGGCAACCCTCGCAGACGGGACGTTGCCCTCGTGGATGGACTCGCAAGACTCGGGACCGATCGCAGGTGCGTCGATCCAAGCGATGACGAACAGGGACCACGTGTCGACGACCCGCCTGGATTATGGCGCGCGTGGTCAAACGATCGGAACGGGCCAGCTCTGGCTCGGCTGGCGCCAGCGCTGGTTGACCGCCGTCCTGACGATCGCGGATCCCGCCGGCGACATTCAGTACAACTCGGCCCTCGTCCTCGCAACGCCCATCACACCGACTCGCGTTTACGGCATCGAGCTTCGTGCTGCCACCGTCGAACGAGATGGCAACGGAATCGCCGTCCATCTAGGGTGGCGAGCTCGTCGCGTGCCGTACACGTGGGACTACGGGAATTGCCGAAACCCAGAGTGCAGCCTCTGGTTGTCGAAGAGTGCAGTGATGGACGGCGAGGCCCAAGGCATCGGCTGGATCGCTGGCCTCTCGTGGTTTCTTCCATCGACGAAGTGGCGCGGCAACATCGTCCAGATGTTCATCGGCGCTGGCGTCGAGACGCAACCTCGTGTGGCGGACCGCGAGTACGAAAACATCGATTGCAGCACCTCGGGGCTGTGTTCCAACGGCGGAGCACCAAAACCACCCGAAGCGAAGCAAGAGGTGACGCTCGAGTGCTGGACTGGAGTGAAGATGGATCTGCGGCACGTGCAACTGTTCGTGCTCGGCTTCGTGAACAGTGCGCTCGAGGAAGACGAAGCCCGCTACGCAGTGTCGAGCGGGGTCCAACTCGCGTGGTGAACGATGTAGGCCTCCACGATAAGGTCTGCCGCACCCGCACCTCGATCGGTCCGTACGACGGGGGCGTCCGACCGCTTGCGATCGCAGCCTCTCGTTCGTTCTCGCGCTTCTCCAGGATCCGAATCTACAGCCCGACGACGTCGACGGCGGTCTGCGTTGTGGTCGTGGAGTTGTTCCCGAGCTGGCCGTTCGCGTTGTACCCGACGCAGCGCACTCCTCCAGCCGCTGCGAGCGCGCACGCGTGACCACGACCGGCCGCGGCGCGGCGAGACCCGCGCCGAAGCCCGGCACGTCGACGGGCGCGAGCGCCTCGGTCGAGCTCGCGGACCCGAGCTCGCCGTTCGAGCCATCGCCCCAGCCCTTGAGGGCCCGTGGAGCGGGCCGCGAGCATGCCGAGCGGGCCGGCGAGATCGCGACGACGCCCGAGGTCTGCAGCGAATCGACCGGGACGGTGGATCCTGACTCGAAGCCGCCGGTGCCGAGCTGGCCGAAGCCGTGATTGCCCCAGCACTTCACGCCGTTCGCGACGTCGACGGGGACGAGCGACCTCGGATCCCGCACCGGGGTTGCAGGAACGGCGATCTTGGCAGTTCTGGCGACTCGCGATTCGGACAGATCTCGGACACCCCCTCGTTCGCCGGCCTCTGGGGGCTCATTCGGACAGATCTCGGACACGGACCATGCGCATTGGCGATCGCGAGTACGGCCCGGCCACCACGGCGGCGAGCGGTCGCGCGAGCTCCGGGCACCGACGCTGCGCAATGTACGACTCGTGCCGTTCGAGGACGTGACCAACGATGATGCCGAACTGAACATGGGCTGGGTTCGCTCACGAGCGCGAGAAGCTCGCGAAGCGGTCCGACAGCTCGCCACGACGTTCCGACGGTAGTCCTAACTCGCGCGCGAGGTCGCTCGGACCGCTCAGGTCGTCTCGAGTTCTCGTCGGAAGTCGTGTACACCACGAGGCACCGGAAATGGCGGCCCCGGCTTGGCGAACAGGTAGCCTTGCAGGAGCTCGCATCCAAGATCGACGAGCGTATCGCGCTCGTCCACGGTCTCGATCCCCTCGGCGACGACGATGATGCCCGATCGGCGCGCAAGATCGACGAGCGCCGCGACGATGTCGCGTTTGAGCGGAGCGCGATGAATATCTCGAACGAGTGACATGTCGATTTTCGCGATATCGGGACGGAGGTTGACCAGGCTCGAGAGCCCCGCATAGCCCTCTCCCAGATCATCGACCGCGAGCCGGTAGCCAAGGTGACGTATGCGCGCGAGATCGTCATCGAGCTTGGGTCCGCTCTCGAGCGCGGCGCGCTCGGTCACCTCGAGCACGACTCGACGCGCCAGGGGCACGAGGGGGTCGGTAAGCTCGCCGCGCAGATCTGCTCGAGCTCCGCTGGATGAAGGTTGACGAATCGCTTCCAGACGATCAGGATGTGCGAGGACGGTTGCCGCGACCGACGCCCGGACGGCGCGCCCCACGTCGTTCACGCGCCCGAGTACCTCGGCGGCAGCGAGCAACCGTAGCGGCGAGCTCAGGGAAGGCTCATCGCAGCGCAGCAGCGCTTCGTATCCGTACACCGAACCATCCCCACTACGCACGATCGGCTGGAATGCCATCCGGATCTTCGGTAGGGCGACGGCGAACCGCTTCTCCGTGGTCGCCACATCTCCTACGAATTCGTCACCCCCGAACCGCGCGGCCAGCAGCTTCGTGCGAAGCCGCGCGACTCGCCCGGCGTTCACCGCGACACGCACCACGTGCACGAGCTCCTCCGGTGAGAACGGTTTCGATAGGTACTCGTGCACGCGACTCCGGACAGCCAGGGTCGCGGACTCGATGGACGGTGCTCCGGTGATCATCACGACCGGCAACTCGGAGTTCTCGCCCCGCAGGTCCCGGATCAGCTCGAAGCCATCGCCGTCCGGAAGCCTGACGTCCGCGACGAGGGCGTCGAGATCGCCGGCGTCGAGCGCCTTGCGGGCGGCGGCGAGCGTACCCGCGACGACGACATCGAAACCGGCGTTGCCGAGAATGCGTGTCGTCGCCGCGGCGAGCGATTCGTCATCGTCGACGACGAGCACGCGTTCCTTGCGCGGTGCCGGTCCACTGCTCGGGTTGGAGACCGGCGAGGCGCTCGGGGCGCGAGACCGGTTCGGGACCACCGGAAGCGGTGGCCTCGAGGTCTGGCGAATCCCGGCCAGGACCTCGAGGAGTACGTTGGACTCGATCGGCTTGGTCAGAAGCCGCCGTGCCGCTCCGCTCTCGACCAGCCTTTCGACTGCCTCATCGGTCGCACCGCTCAGGATCAGCACGCGCGAGCAGAGTGCCGGCCGAGTACGCTGGATGAAATCTACGACCTCGGCCCCTGAGCCATCCGGAAGCGATAGATCGCATAGCACCAGCTGCGGCTCGGGTCCGACTTCCAGGACCTGCCGCGCCTCGGCCACCATCGAGGCCGTCGTCGTGGTGTAGCCGGCCGTCGTGAGGATGCGAACAAGCCCTCTTCGTACCGCCGCATCGTCCTCTATGACGAGAACGAGATCGCTCGTTACGGCCCCACCAGACGTCGCCGATTCCGTCGGGCGGCGAGCCGCGATGGCCGTTGCGACCGCGCGCACGAGGTCCTGACCGGGCACTGGCTTCCACAGGATCGGAAGATCGTCTCGTTGATTCTTCCGCGCCATGTCATCGACATATCCCGAGCTCAGGATCACCGCGGCGTGAGGAGCGACACGTGCGGCGTGGTCGGCCACCTCGTACCCACTGCACCCCGGCATGACGACGTCACTCACGATCACGTCGAGCCGTGAACCTAGCGCATCGATCTTCCTGATCGCCTCCTTGCCATCCGAGGCGACGGAGACTTGATAGCCGGCGCTCTCCAGAACACGTGCAAGCACGCGCCGCAGCGCAGGCTCGTCCTCCGCGACCAGCACGGTCTCGCCGCGGCCGAGCCGTGGAACGGTCATCTCGGGCTGAGCCGAATCGACCGATTCGGCACACCAAGGCAGCTCGATGGTGAACGTCGCACCGCGGCTGGGGGCGCTCTCGACGCGCACGGTCCTCCGCGTCTTCGATGATCCCGTACGCCGTCGCGAGGCCAAGGCCGGTGCCCTTGCCCTTGTCCTTCGTCGTGAAGAACGGCTCGAAGATGCGCTGCTGTGTCTGCTCGTCCATGCCGATACCCGTGTCGGCGACCGTAAGCCGCACGCGGCGTCCGGCGACTGTTTCGGGAGGATGATCGATCGCGATGGTGAGCCTGCCGCCGTCGGGCATGGCGTCGCGCGCGTTCACCGCGAGGTTCAACAGGATCTGGTCGAACTGGACCGGATCGATCCGGACGACCGCAGGACGCGCGGCCGGACTGACGCTGAGCTCGATGCTCTCCCCGATCGACGTCGCGAGGAGCTTGTGGATCTGGACGAGGCCGTCGTTGAGGTCCGTCGGCACTTTCGCCGTGGGTTGTTGGCGAGTGAACGTCAGCAGCTGCCGGGTGAGGCCGACCGCGCGCTCGGCGGCCTTCAGCACCTCGCTGAGGTCGGCCCACCGGTGGTCGTCTTCGGGGAGCTCCTCGCGAACGAAGCTCGCATACGACACGATCACGGCCAGGATGTTGTTGAAGTCGTGGGCCACGCCGCCGGCGAGCTGGCCGACCGCCTCCATCTTCATCGCCTGAACGAGCCTCTCTTCGAGGAGATTCTCGGCGCTGACATCGAGCGTCGCGCCCATCACCAGCCGCTGCGAGCGATCGAAGTTGCCGACGTTGAGCACCCAGACGTCGCCCCGCTTCGGGTGCTGGATGCGGTATCGCACGCGCCAGGACTCCGCGGTGCCAGCTCGGAGCTCGTTCGCGCTTCGTATCACCACATCACGATCGTCGGGATGGATCCGCTCGAACCAGTTCGCACTGTGTAGGTATTCGTCGAGAGGCACGCCGGTGACCCCTTCGACATCTCCCATCACCCACTCGGTTCTGAACTGCCCGTCTTCCCCGGCGGTGCCGCGATAGAGGTAGAGAGGAAGGTTCTGAACGGTCTGGTGCACCCGCTCGGAGAGCTCCACGGTCGCTTGCTGTGCCGCCTGATCGCGTACACGATCGCGCAGCCGCCCGAGCTCGATCAGCGTTCGGACCTTGCAGACCACCTCGAGCCGATCGAACGGCTTCGTGATGAAGTCGACCGCACCTGCTGTCAGCGCGTCGATCCGGAGCTTCCGATCGTCGTGTGCGGTCACGACCACGACCGGCAGGGCTGGAAGCGCGCCCTGCTTCTGAAGCTCGGCGAGCACCGCCATCCCGTCGACTTCCGGCATCATGATGTCGAGCAGCACGAGATCCATTGGTTCGCGCGCGAGGATCGCGAGCGCCTGCGCTCCTCCGGAGGCCATCACGGCCATGCAGCCCTCACGCGTGACGAGGTCAGCGAGCAGCTTCCGGTTGGCGGGCTCGTCATCGACGACGAGGACATTCGGCTCGAGCGACATGGCCTAGCGATCCGTCCCACCCACCGCGGGCGTAGCCAGCAAGTGGCTGACGGCCGCGAGGAACTCCTTGTAGGCGATCGGCTTGGCCACGTAGGCATCGCAGCCGGCGGCGAGGATCCGCTTCTCGTCGCCGCGCATCGCGTGCGCGGTCACGGCCAGGATCGGAATTCCACGGGTCACGGGGCTGGCGCGGAGAATTCGGGTGGCCGCGAGCCCATCGGTCCCGGGCAACTGAATGTCCATGACGACGAGATCGAACGGCTCCGCCAGCGCGACCGCGATGCCTTTGTCCGCGGTGTCGACCTCCCGCACCTCGTGACCGGCACGGCGCAGGTGGTCGCCGAGGAGCTTGCGATTCGCGGCGTTGTCTTCGACGAGGAGGACCCGCTTCATCGGTCACGCCTCTTCGAAGGTGATGTCGCGGCGTTGCCGAGGAGCCTTCGCACCTGATCGAGCAGGTCACCCCGACTCGCGCTCGCCTTGCCGATCACTGCCTGGACGCTGCGCGCGAGCGTGGTCCGATCGGTGGCGGTGAGCTCCTTCGCGGTGAGAATCACGACCGGGAGATCGAGGGTCTCCGGGTGGCTGCGGAGCTGTGCCAGGACATCGAACCCGCTCACGTCGGGCATCATCAGATCGAGGATCAACAGGTCCGGGCGCCGGGCCGCCACGGCGTCGAGCGCCGCTTGACCGCCAAACACACCTTGCACGTCGATCTGCTCCTCCGAGAAGTACGACGTGACGATCTTGACGGCCTTCGGATCGTCGTCGACGACCACGATGTACGGCCGGCGCCCCGCGATGTCACCGAGCATGCGTCCGACCACCTCGACGAGCTCGTGACGTCGGATCGGCTTGGCGAGCACCGCATCGGCGCCCACGGCGAGCGCTCTCTCCGGACCTTCCGGGCCGGAGACGACGAGGACCGGAATGCCGCGGAGATGCTCGCTCTTGCCCTGCGACGTGAGGAACGAAAGCCCGTCCATGCCCAGCATGCTGAGGTCGAGCGTGATGAGGTCGGGCCGCATCCCGCGCAGCTTCGCGAACGCGTCCTCGGCGCTGGTGGCCGTGGTGACTGCGAAGTCTGCGTCTTCGAGGTACAGCCGTAACAGATCGCCGGCAGCCGGTTCGTCGTCGATGACGAGGACCCGCGCCTGCTTCACGGGCCCGGTGGAGAGAGGCTTCGGCGGGATCGTGGAGAGCGGCGCCCGCTCGGCGACTCGCTCCGATGTGCCGCGCTTTCCCCCGTGGATCGCGCCTCGGATCACCTTGAGGAACTGGGTCGCGCTCCAGTCTTCCTTGGAGAGGACCACGTGGACCGACCTTTCGAGCGACGCCCGCTCGGCGGTCTCGAGTACCTTGGCGGTGAGGACGATGATCGGAAGCTCAGCCGTGGCCGGATCGGCGCGGAGCTGACGGACCACGTCGAAGCCGGAGACCTCGGGCATCATGAGGTCGAGCACCATCGCCGACAATCGATCGGTCGCCACGGCGGCAAGGGCTTCGCGCCCACCGTACGCACGCGTGACGATCATCCCGGCTTGCTCCAAGCGCTTCGCGACGTGCTCGACCGCGCGTGGGTCGTCGTCGACGACGAGCACGTGCGGTGACTCTCCGAGCTTGGCCGGGGCGAGGCCGAGAGTCTCGACGGCACGGAGCAGGTCGGCACCAGCGACCGGCTTCTGCAGCACCTCCAGAGCGCCCAGTGCCAGGCCGCGCTCGAGATCGGCGACGATCGAGACGATCACCACCGGAATGTCCGACAGCTCCGGGCTACGCTTGAGGCGTTCGAGAAACTCCCAGCCGGCGGGGCCGTTCTCGAACAGAATGTCGAGCAGGATCGCATCGGGCGGGTGGCGCTGGATCTCGAGCCAGGCCGCATCACACGTCTGCGCCCCCGCGACGACGAAGCCATCCTTCTCGAGCCACCGCCGCGCCAGCGAGATCGCCGCCGGGTCGTCATCCACGACGAGGACGTGAGGTGTCTCGCTGTGTTGGCGCCGAGCTGACCCCGCGATGGCCTGCCTCACCGCGCGCCCCTCCTGGACACCGGCCTGCGTGCGCGGCAGTCGAACCCAGAACCGACTGCCCTTGCCCGTCTCGCTCTCGACTCCAACCGTGCCCCCGTGCAGTTCGACCAGGTTCTTGACCATGACGAGCCCAAGGCCCGTACCCTCGAACTTGCGGTCGATGCCGCTGTCGAACTGCTCGAACAACCGGAACAACCGGTCGAGATCCTCTGCCGCGATACCGATCCCGGAGTCAGCCACGGCGATCTCCAGCTCGGGGCCGTGATTCGCAATTGCGAGGTGCACGGTCCCGCCGTGCGGCGTGAACTTGACCGCATTCGACAGCAGGTTGTAGACGACCTGACGAACCTTGCGCCCATCGCCCTCGATCGTCTGGATCTCGGGATCGATGGATCGCGTCACGGTCACCCCGCCCTTGGCCGCTCGCTCCTTCATGATCGTGACCGCATTGGCGATGAGGGGCTCGACCACGATCGTTTCGACGTCCAGCTCCATCTTGCCGGCTTCGATCTTCGACAGGTCCAGGATGGCGTTGATCAGCGACAGCAGATGGCGTCCGCTCTGGTACACCTCGGTGACGTAGTCGAGCTGTTCCGGAAGCAGCGCCCCCAGGATCCCGTCCTTGAGGACTTCAGAGAAGCCGATGATCGCGTTGAGGGGCGTGCGCAGCTCGTGCGACATGCTTGCGAGGAACTCCGACTTGAGCCGGCTCGCCTGGGCAAGCTCTCGGTTCTGCGCCTCGATCTTGCGCGACCGTTCGTTGAGTTCCCCGGACAGGTTCTTGAGCTCCTGGAACTGACGAATCGCGTGAAGGCCGATCGAGACCTGGCCCGCGACCTGGCCGAGCCAGGTTCGCTCGCGAGCGGACAACCGGGTCTGCGATGCGCCGGCGATGACACCAAGCAGCTTCTCCCGGTGGGTCAGGGGCAGCGCGAACAGCGTCGCTGCCGGCACCACGCCGACGCCCGTGTCGAGCGAGAACGGCGCATCGACGGATCCGTCGACGAAGATCGCCTCACCGCGGGCCGCGGCCTCCCCGACCAGGCCCTCGTTGGTCTTCAAGAGTTTCTGGTCGTACCCGGCGGTCAAGCTGAGTCCCGCGCCGAACACCAGCCCGCCACGCCACTCGTCATAGTCGTAGAACGCGAGCGGACGGTAGCCCGCCTCGTCGGCCAGCACGTGCAGCACCTCCGCGGCCGGTCGCTTGCCCTCCTCTTGCTGGTTCAGGACACGCATCACCCGCGCGCCGATCCGATCGATCCGCGCGGCGATCGCGAGCTCCTGGTTCTTCTGCGCGAGCGCCGCCTCGGCGGCCTTCCGCTCGCTGATGTCGTGCAACAGCCCGGTGTAGAACCGCTTGCCGCCGAGCCACATCTCGCTCACCGACAGCTCGAGGGGGACACGGCTGCCATCCTTGCGCGCGCCGACGACCTCGCGGCCGATGCCGATAGTCTTGGCGTGGCCGGTGTCCGCGTAGTGGCGGAGGTAACCGTCGTGCCGGCCCCGGTCCGGCTCCGGCATCAGCATCTTGATGTTCTTGCCGATCACGTCGGCCGCCGCATAGCCGAAGATCTTCTCCGCGCCCCGACTGAACGTGGACACGATCCCACCCTCGTCGATCACCAGGATGCCGTCGAGCACGGCGTCGAGCACGGTCGTCGCGCGTGTGTCGGAGATCGCCCGCTCCGCCGCTGCGCGCTTGGCCGCGGTGATGTCACGTGCGATCTTGGAGATGCCTAGGATCTCCCCGGCGGCGTTCCGGAGCAGCGACAGACTCACCGAGACGTCGATCGCCCGGCCGTCCTTGTGCCGCCGCACGGTCTCGTAGTGCTCGATCCGCGCGTTGCCGCGCAGAAGCGCCAGGTTCCGGGCCTCCTCGTCGCGCCGGTCGGGCGGAAACAGCAAGGCCATCGGCTTGCCGATCATCTCCGCCGCCGTGTACCCGAAAATCTTCTCCGCTCCCGGGTTCCAGCTGGTGACGATGCCATCCACGGTCTTGCTGATGATCGCGTCGTCGGAACCGTTGACGATCGCGATCAGTCGAAGCACCGCCGCTTCGGCGGCTTTGCGATCGGTGATGTCCTCCGAGATCCCGAGCAGGTGGGACGGCCTTCCGCTGGCGTCCCGGATCACGACCTTCTTCGTGTGCAAGAGGCGCTGCCCGTGCTTGGTCCGGATCGGCTCCTCCGGAATGTCGACGACCGCGCTGCCGTGCAGCGTCTCGCGGTCCTTGGCCTGAAAGAACGCGGCCTCGTTGTTCGGGAAGAAGTCGTAGTCGTTCTTGCCGAGCATCTCGGCGCGTGTCACGCCGAGCAACTCCTCGCCAGCGCGATTGAATCGTACGAATCGGAGTTGTTCGGCCTCCTTCACGAACACCATGTGCGGGATGTTCTCGAGGACGGCTTCGAGAAACTGGTTGGTCCCTTTGGTCGCTTCGTCGACGCGCTTGCGTTCGGTGACGTCGTGCGCGACCGCGTACAGCATCCCCGAGGGATCGGGCGCCACCGTCCAGACCAGCCAGCGATACGAGCCGTCCTTGCACCGATGGCGGTTCTCGAACGAGACGGTCGGGAGGCCGGCCGCCAGCTTCTCCATCTCCGCGAGCGTCGACGCTCGATCGTCGGGGTGCAGGAACTCGATGAGCGGCCGCTCCAGCAACTCTGCCTGGGTGTACCCGAGCGCCCCGAACGCGGGATTCAGGCGCTTGAAGTATCCATCCACCCCGGCGATGCAGAGCATGTCGAGCGAGAGCGAGAAGAACTGCTCGAAGACCTTTCGCTGATCGTCGAGCTCTGCCTGCCTCTCGGCGTCGCGCCGCTGCATCCGAACCTTGTCGGTGACATCCTCGACCCGATGGATGATGTAGACGAGCTCGCTGGCTTCGTTGAAGACCGGGGAGTTGGCGGGGCTCCAATACCGTTCCTCGAAGCCACCGCCCTCGGACTCCGGCCGGGGAATGTCGTATTTCTGGATCGCCATCGTGTCGGCGACACGCGCCACACGAACACGGTCGAGCGAGGCGCGTAGGTTGCGTGTGCCCGATGCGGTCGGATCATCGGGGTTGTCCGGGAAGACGTCGAAGAGTCCTCGTCCGAGGATGTCTTCCCGTCTTGTCATCGTCGCTTTCGGGTACGCATCGCTCGCAGCTACGATCGACAGGTCGGGCGCGAGCACGAGGTAGAGTCCGGGCGCCGACTCGAAGAGGGTGCGAAAATCCGGTGTCACGCGCCTTCCACTTCTCGTTTCATTCCCCACCACCTCGTGGATCCGCGATCACGATCGCGTCCGGCACCGCCTCAAGCAATGCCAGCCCTGTCCTCCCACCCACGTCCATTCTCGAGATCTGGACGATTGCCCACGGCCGGTCTTCTCGACAACTGGCCTTACGGACAGGTGGTCAACCCTGTCCAAGGTGCTCTGCTTTGCGACCCTGTCCGTGAGGCCAGTTGCTGCATCTTTCTACCCGGGGCATCGTTAGCGGCCGAATTACAATGACTTGGAAGGACTATACACGCGCCGAGAAGGTCGACCGGCCGCTCTTCGCAGTTGATGCCAACGGTCGCGTGCAGGTCTGGAACGCTGCCATGGAGCGGCTCGTCGGCTGGAGCGCAGCCGACGTCGTCAACAAGCCATGGCACGAGGTCATCGGTCAGCTGAATGGGCAGGAGTGGCTCCTCGACCGATCCCAGCGGGGCTTGCGAATGGGAGAGCTTGAGCTGCGAACGCCGCGCGGTGAGCATTTGCGGCTCGTAGTCACGGCCTGGCCGGTGGCGCCGACCGATGCGGTCACCGGCGTGATGTGCTGGATCGAACAAGTCATGTTCGCCCCGTCCGATCCGAGACCTGCATACTCGTGTGTCGAGATCGAGACCGCGAATGATCGGTTCGGCCAGATCCTGCGGGTGGCCGACGTCGGGCCCGAGCTCGTCGGCCGTCGCTGCTTCGAAGCGATCGCCCATCGGGCTGCGCCCTGCACGAGCTGCCCTGCCCGCAATGCTGGCCACGGCGTTCAATCGACGGTGATCTTCGATCGTGACTTGAACCTGATGGTCGTGCGCGCGAACCGGCTATCGAGACACACCGCGAAGGTCTACCACCAGGAGGTCGGCGGCGAGCTGTTCGCCAGCCTCGTCCGCGCACGGCTCGACGCACTCTCTGAACGGTACAAGTTGAGCCACCGCGAACGTGACGTGCTCTATGGCCTGGCCGGTGGGGCATCCATCGACGAGATCGCGCTCGGGCTTGCGATCACGCCGCGCACCATCAAGTTCCACACGGCAAACGTACTGAAGAAGCTCGATCTCGAATCGCGCCTCCAGCTCGTGCGGCTCGCGCTGGGTGCGGCAGCCCAGACTGCGCTCGAGCCCGCACAGAGCAATGCCGTTCGCTCGCCCCGATCCCTCACGCCGGCGGACAAGTCGGTCGGGTTGGTGCAACGCAAGCGCCCCCGAGCTCGCTGAGGGAGCGCAAGTGGTGGCGTGCGCGAGAGCACGTGGTGGAGTGGAGGATGGAGTGAGCACATCGGCTTGAAAGTGTTCTCGGCAACGAAGGCGCGCGAGCGCGAATTTCTCGGCGAATCGATCACCGACTGGATTTGCCTCCATCCCGCGTGCGAGGTCTTTCGGATCCCGCACCGGGGTTGCAGGAACGGCGATCTTGGCAGTTCTGCGACGCGCGGTTCGGACAAATCTCGGACAGCCCCTCGTTCGCCGGCCTCTGGCGGAATGACTCGGACAGATCTCGGACACGGACCATGCGTGTTGGCGATCGGGAGCACGGCCCGGCCACCGCGGCGGCGAGCGGCCCCGCGAATCTACAGCCCGACGACGTCGACGGCGGTCTGCGTTGTGGTCGTGGAGTTGTTCCCGAGCTGGCCGTTCGCGTTGTACCCGACGCAGCGCACTCCTCCAGCCGCCGCCAGCGCGCACGCGTGACCACGACCGGCCGCGGCCGCGGCGAGGCCCGCGCTGAAGCCCGGCACGTCGACGGGCGCGAGCGCCTCCGGTCGAGCTCGCGGACCCGAGCTCGCCGTTCGAGCCATCGCCCCAGCCCTGAGGCCGGTGGAGCGGACCGCGAGCATGCCGAGCGGGCCGGCAGAGATCGCGACGACGCCCGAGGTCTGCAGCGAATCGACCGGGACGGTGGATCCTCGAAGCCGCCGGTGCCGAGCTGGCCAGCCGTGATTGCCCCAGCACTTCACGCCGTGCCCCGACGTCAGCACGCAGCTGTGGCTGCGGCTGAACGACGTGTCACCGCCGACCGCGATGTCGATCGCGGTCGTGAGGTTCGCGACGTCGACGGGGACGAGCGACGACACGGTCGAGTTGTTGCCGAGCTGGCCATGGCGGTTGTCGCCCCAGCACTTGACGGCGCCGGTCGCCATCACGGCACAGGTGTGCATCGCACCCGCTGCGACCGCGACCGCACCGTGATCGAGGCCGACGACGTCGACGGGTGCGTTGAAGAACTGCGTCGTCGAGTTGTTGCCGAGCTCGCCGTGCACGTTGTAGCCCCAGCACGTCACGGCACCGGCGGTGGTGACCGCGCACGTGTGAATGTTCCCCGCGGAGACCGAGACGAC
Source organism: Myxococcales bacterium (assembly GCA_016720595.1). Taxonomy (GTDB): domain Bacteria; phylum Myxococcota_A; class Polyangia; order Haliangiales; family Haliangiaceae; genus JABFXX01. The sequence continues at coordinate 514 of JADKKI010000020.1, read as the reverse complement.
CTTGGTCATCCCCTGCCGACGACGGCCACCGGCGCATGCGCGTCTGCGGTCGAGTCATTGCCGAGCCGGCCGCCACCATTATAGCCCCAGCACTTGACGCCACCGCTCTGGGTGATCGCGCACGTGGTCGAAGCCAGCGTCGATGCCCACCGTGCGTACGGGGACAGGGGTGGCGCACGCGGTCGCAGTCTTGACGGTGTTCGCCGGGCAAATGAAGTCGCACGCGTGCGTCGCGCTGCAGGTCGCAGCCAGCGCGCCGACGCGGAGCGGACACGCATCGCAGGTGACGTTCGCGCAGCCGGTCAGTGGGTTCGTGGAGGTCGGCGGGCTGGCCGCTGCAGACCTTGCCCTCGAGGAGGCTGCGTCGATCAGCGCTGGCGCGTCTTCGGCGCCTGCGTCCCCGGAACCGCCCCGTCGACTTCTGTCGACGGTTCGGCGTGATGACAACCCAACGCGAGGACACACAGCAGAGATCGGCGGAAGCACGCCGCCCTGACAGCAACCTCTGGGCCAC